>PMUP01000082.1 GCA_003166865.1 Bryobacterales bacterium | reverse complement strand
AAAAAAGCCAGGTCAGGTCACTTACCCTTACCAACAATTCTGCTGATAAGGTCGGGCAAACGGTGGCTATCGACCTAAACACGTACCCACCACCCGCGTCGTCGTCACCCGTGGTGGTTGAGGGGAAGGTTGGAACGGGGACTCAATATAACCCCTCCTCGCGCATCGAGGCTTCGAGCGCGGGAAACTTTGAAGCCGACATAGTGTTCCTCAGCAACAACCCTGGCGCTCCCGATAACGGTCTGATGGAGAGAATGCGGATCACCCCCGGCGGCACTACTGTTTATGGCACTATGTGCACCGTGCCACTAGCCGCATCCATAAAGACAGGAGGACCGAGTGACCCGGCCGTAACCAACGTTAGCGTTGGCATTGGGACCGCAACCCCGCGCTCTGCCATGGAGGCAACTGTCAACGCGCCCGGTGCACTTGGCCCGGTCGTCACATTGACCAACACTGGCGGCAACGCGAACGCCTCCGCCGCTCTGGATCTGAATACATACAGTCCCAGCGCTACCGGGACTTACAATCCGTCCTCTCGCATTGAGGCCTTGGATACCGGGAACTACTCAAACCACATTATTTTTCTGGCCAATAAGCCGGGCGCAGCCAATAGCGGCCTGGTTGAAACTATGCGAATTACCACTGCGGGCGTCGGCATCGGCGAGGAAAACCCCGCGGCTGCCTTACATATCACCGACCCTTCCAATGCGCCGCCAGGCGCTTTAGCGGCCTCCGACAACGGCCTTTTGCTTGGGTCGAATGGTACCTCGAATTACAAGTGGATCCAAAGCTATGGCGGACCGCTCGGCCTTAATCCCATGGGTAACAACGTTGGTGTCGGCACAGAGTCTCCGATCGCGCCCCTCCATTTGGCCGCGCCGGCGCTGGGAAACTCAAATCTTCCAGTCGGCCTAATCGAATCAAACAGTTCAAACAACCCCTCCCCGCGTTTGGGATTCGTGGACACAAGCCTAGGCGCCAACGCGTCGGCACCGGTCTGGTTTATTGACAACAGCCAGGATAATTTCCGGATCTTCCGCCAGCCCAACGCGGCTACGGCTGGTGCGGCTTGGTTAACGATCAATAACGCCGGGCTCATCAGCGTTGCTGGTGACATTGTTCTTACCGGGGCGGACTGCGCTGAACAGTTTGACGTAACTGGAGCGGCCCCTCCCGAGCCGGGGACGGTCCTTGTTATTGATAAGGAGGGTTACTTGCGTGAAAGTTCCGAGGCGTACGACAAGAAAGTTGCTGGTGTCGTCTCCGGAGCCGGCGAGTACAGACACGGAATTCTTCTGGACGGGAAGCCATCGGATGAACGTCGTGTGCCGCTTGCTCTCACGGGTAAGGTTTACTGCAAGGTAGACGCTCAATACTCGCCGATAGAGGTCGGGGACTTGTTGACAACATCCCCGACGCCTGGACACGCCATGAAGGCGACCGAAGGCGCGAGGGCTTTCGGTTCTGTCATAGGAAAGGCCCTGCGGGCGCTCGAAGGGGGGCAGGGGCTAGTGCCTATTTTGGTTTCCCTGCAATAAGTAAGCGTTAACAGGCCGGTATTGCGGTCGTGCTGAAATATTGAGCGCAAAGTCGGGAGGACAGTTTATGCTGACCGCACGACAGATGGTGATTATCGCGACACGAAGTAGTGCGCCACCGTTGCATCTCTCGGGCCTTGCCAAAATGTACACCGTAAGCCCGTTTTCACTGCGTGCCATTGCAAATCTGCTGCACCAGCAGAAAACTTACGTGCTGTGCTACGTCCGAAACCTATCTCTCCTGTCAACTGTCAGTAGCTACGCGGAGCTTCAAACAGCCTTTTTCGCGCCGGGACAACAACCATCCCAAGCCACTCTACAGAATTTGGCGAACATAGTGAATGCGGCGGGCGGCTCCCTGCACAACTTGTCCCAGGGCTGGGGCATGGTTTGTATCGCTGGAACCCTGGAACCTCTAGCGGGTCTTACCGCACTCGACATCAAAGCTGCAGCCGCGAGCGCACCGCCGTCCGCCAGTAGTGTACGCCCATTAGACGATTCAGATCCACCCTCAGCTTGGCACGACATCTTTGAGGGCGTGAGCGTCCTTGGCGGAGCACTGATTACCATAGCACTTCTGCCCGCCGACATCCCAGCGGCAGGTCTGGTGATTTTGGGTCTCGCTGCCGTTGGGTCGTTTGGTGGCTTTCAGGTTGGGTCGGGTCTAGCGCAAACGGGTATACTGCAAATTTTTGCGGACAATCCTTCAGCTCCTCCTCCCGTCTTCGCGGTTGAAGGGGGTTACAGCGACCTACCTGGCGGGGTGGCCTCTGCGGCTTCAGGAGTTCTAACGACGACTCTTACGCCCGATCCGATTGCCGGATACACATCCGCCCCTGTGGATGTCAACAGTCTGCCCTCCACGCCTCCACCAACTCCTGGTCCAACTCCCGGGCCAACTCCGCTGCCGCCCCCGCCGCCACCAGGTCCTCCCCCGCCGCCACCAGGTCCTCCCCCGCCGCCACCGGACGATGATGATGATGACGACGATGACGATGATGGCGATTAGGGGCCCTGCGGGCAATGCTGGAAGGTCGACTAGGGTTCGTCCTTACGATGCTTCGGTCGATAGCGGAGGATAATTGTGCCAGAAAAGGCTGAGGATTTGGAAGCGCGCGCGTCGGAAGCGGGACGGCTGGTCATCGTTGGCAGCGGGATCACCGCGATCTCCCATCTGACCTTCGAGACTGTTGGTCATATCCGGAGAGCCGACGTAATTTTCTACCACGCTAACAGCGGGGTCGTGGCGACTCAAATACGTGAGCTCAATCCCAATGCGGTGGACATATACCAATATTACGGCGAGGGCAAAATCCGCACGGTCACCTACGTGCAGATGGCTGAATTGATGCTGTGCGAAGTGCGGCTTGGGCGCTACGTAGTGGGTCTGTTTCATGGGCATCCGGGCTTCTTCGTCCAGTCAGGACGGCGGGCCCTTGCCATCGCCAAGACGGAGGGCCATGCCACCCAATTGCTCCCCGGCATTTCAGTCGTCGATTGCCTTCTTGCCGACCTCCGCATCGATCCCGGCGTCATTGGTGTGCAGATTCTTAAGGCCGGTCACCTCCTCCGCGAAGGTGTCCACGTGGAAACCGGCAATCACGTAATTCTGATTCAAGTTAACTCGGTGGGTGACAACACATTCTCCTTCTCCGGCTACAAGAAGTCGAAGTTGGATCAACTCTTTGGCAGGTTGATCTCTATTTATGGCGAACAACACGACTCTATTTACTACGTCGCTCCGATCTTTCCGTCTTTTGATCCAATCGTCAAAGTTCGAAAGCTGGGGGAGTACCGGGACCATGAAGTGCGAAGCACCGTCAGCGCGTCCACACTTTACTTGCCGCCGGCGGGAGTCGCTTTTGAGTCGCTAACGCGTCTTCAAACCTTTGAGGAAGGCGCGGCGTATAACGACTTTGAGATGGCAGCCATTGCGGATTTGGACAGCCATGTCGCTCCCACCGAGTACAGAAAGCGCGGTGCTTCGCTGGCCATGATGCGTGTGATGGAGGATCTCGCAAGCTCACCTGAAACCGTTAGGAAATACCTTTCGTATCCCGATGATTTCGCGATGTCTTACGTCGGCCTCGATGCCCAGGAGCGCCGAGCTTTGGCGGACCGGACATTGGCCGCAATGCGGCAGGCCACCACCGACAAATACGAGACGAATTTCACACCGGAACGAGAGAAACGAAGATCGGTTCAGGCGCAAGCTGCTATGGAAGCTGAACAACCGGCACTTCGGCCGCCCGTAAAACTCTCCATGAAATGGACTCCCGATAGGCAATCGATATGCCGCGACGAACTTGAGTTTAACCACGATGGGCCAACCACAACCGATCCATCTCATGACATCGCTCACCTCCTTGTCGCAGCGAGCGGCAGCCTGCCTTGGGCGCCGGTAGGCGACCGCGACGCCATTAAGCTGGCCGAGTACAATGCAGTGTTTCTCGAGCACCTCTTGACCAACACCTACAACTCTGTCGTTTCGCGGGAGCCGGACAGCCGGGAGGCCTTTTCTAGGACCTTGACCCATGCTAGATGGTTCGTAGAAAAGCACTTTGCGCCGTTCCCGATTTTGCCCGAGGAGGCCTATTGCGAGTTGTGCAGGCATATAGATGGAGAAACAGTTATCGGGCTTTCTTACTACTTCTTTGAGCAGAAGCGCGCCGAGCGGGCCGACCCAGAATACAAACGAAAGCCTTGGATTCTCGATATAACTAGCGCCGCCGACTACCCAGTTCCTGTCGACCAAAGCGGGAGGGAGTTCAAGCTGGCGGTTAAGCACCACATAATGCGGATGAAAGGATACTAGTCGTGTCTTCTTTTAACGGTAGCGTCGCTGCCTCCTAGCCGAATAGGTCGCCATCATCGGCTGCCGGCATTGTTTGCAAAACAGCAAGCCGGCGAGCGGAGCATTCTGCGGAACATTGGGCGACTCGGGCGGTTTTGGCCGGGTGGTGAAATCCTGGTTGATGTCGTCCCAAAGCGCCGGTTCGATGATGGCTTTGTGCTCGCCTTGGTAAACCACGTCGCGATAGTTCACCTTGCCGCGGTATGTGGCATTGGAGAGCAGCATCCGTAAAGAAGCCTTCGTGAACGGGTGTCCCGTGTGGCGGACGTTACTTCGCGACTTCCATGACTTGGTGATCCAGCCGCGTTGGGATAGCTCGGCGACCACTTCAGCCAGCGAGCGATTCACAGGATGATAAGCAACTGTTTCGCCCAAGGGGGACCGCACACGNNCGTGTGCGGTCCCCCTTGGGCGACGTGATAGGTCGGATTCAAGACGTGGGTGGTTTTTGCCGTAAAGGATACTATGTGCGGTGCGATCAGAATTTACGATTGCCATTCCGCTATGATGCCGCCTGCGTTTCTCCCTGCCAAAGCGGGCGTCATTCCTTTGAAAGCACATCCCGGCATGGTGTCGCGGGAGATCCACGGACGACCTAAGTTGTTTGGGTACATGAAACACCGGATGCGCGGATCTAGGTAGGCTTCAGAACCCCATTCTGCTGATCGAACACGGCATGCAGACAGGTAACGCGCCGCTCGCGACGCTGATGTTCGCGATGGCGCTCGATGTGCTATTTATGGCCGGTGAGGCGGTTCCGTTCGTAAGTAGGATCGGCGGTTGCCTCGGACGCGATTCGTTCATCTTTGCCCCCCACCCTGTCGGCTACGGCGGTACGCAGCAGCCCGGCGTGCGCGTGCGCGATGTACTCGATCGCATTTACCTATTCCGCAACATCATTGCCCATGGCGGCGAGATCCCGAAGGTCCCGTATCGCGAGCCATACACGCTCAAGGATAGGGAAGGCCTTGCAATCGTTTGGGACGAGTTGTCGTACCTAGAACTGGTGCTCGAATCGATACTCTCGATATTGACGACGGCGCTGCGCCGGGTATTCACAGAGGAATGGGTGGACGACGTGGCGAACAAGAATTCCTGGAAGGCCAAAATGACAATCTTCGAGCATCGCTTTAAGAATGCGGGCGGTCCCCCGATCGTCAAGCGGCTTGGCCGCTAGTGGCGGCGCACCTTGCGCGCGAGGTCGTCGCGTTCCGCTCAGGATTGGTCTGGCCGGGTCACGCGCCACTCCTCCAGAGCTTAGCGCCAAACGGCCTGGGAGGACCGAAGCAAGCCGCGTACGAGTCGCCGATCCACAGCTCTAGTCATCACACGACTCGCTGCGCACTTCCTCAGCGCGTTGGGGAACCTATCCTGCCTTGTCTTGCATCTCGCCGGACAAAAGGACAGCCCGTTCCGGAGTGGACTCCGAAACGAGCTGCGGGTCTGGTAACTAGAGAAGGGTTAGTGGCGAAACTGAGTACTGATGTCCTTGGTCTCGTAGACCTCGCAATTCGCGCGCTCATGGATGATTTGTGGTGGGCCCGGACGCGCCCGCAGAATCCTGTCCGGCATCACCCATGGCTCGATGAGGTCGTCCGGGTCCTCGATGGTCATCTGGTAAAGAATTTCATCGCCCTTCCGAGTCAGCTTCTCAACGATGTGCAGGTCGGCGGAATGAAGCAGGCCTCCGCGCCCGAACCAGGTGGCATCGACGAAGTTGGTGGAATCGATCACCAGCGTGTCGCCCTCCCATTTACCGATCGGAAGCCCGTAGTAAAAGTCTTCGACCGTTTTTTGGCGCTCTCGGCCGTCGGTCGGGATGTCGCGGTATTCGAAGTTTCCGCCGCCGTAATCACTACTACCTCCATAGAAGAAGATGATGTCAGTTGGCGTCTGGATAATGCGGTTCGGGGTACCCTGTCGCGGGAGTCCCAGCGGCTGACAGGTCATGACTGGATCGTACTTGTTCGTCCACTGATCGAGTTCCTGAGTCTTGTCCCAAAACTCGGGTCTGTAAATGGGACGACTCGGCCCAATCCGCGAAGGTGAGATCCACTCATAATCCACCCAGAAGTTGTCTTGCGCGGTTGTGCAGCCGACGTCGACGTTGATTCCCCCACCCGGCACCTGCGTTGGACCACATCGACGGGTGCCACTACCCGTAATTGCAAGAGGGGAGCCACCCCAGTTTCCTGTCATATCCGGATGTCCGTCGGCCAGCCGCGGGGTTACGGCGGCGGCTGCAGTCTGCCTCGGCGGTGCGTCGGAATTCAGGGTCCAGTTGGGAGGCTGATTCGTTGGGTTGATCGCCGCCTTTACGCTTGCCGGAACCGGCATCACGACATACATCTGTCCCGTTTCCGTCAGCGTCGTCGTAATGTCGCGGACGACGACGCCGTTCTGTTTCTCGGTCATCCTGCCCGCGTAGAACGCCTCCGCCGGATTCAGCGGATTGTTCCAGTCTTTATAGTTGCTGTAGGTGAACTCGTAAGTCCTCGCTCCCTGCTTCACGACCACGCGCTCCGCCATGAACTTGTCGTTGAGCGTCGCGGTTGCGATCGCGCTGGGGACGCCCGGAATCGGGAACGTCACGACGGGCTTATTGCCTTCCCACGCGACGGAGGTTTTCCCGGCCACCGAGACGTCAGCGGGTACCCGTTGCGGCCTGGGCGACATTTCCGGTGGATCACTTATCCCCGCCATCGCGCCCTTGAACGCACCCTGCGGACTTGCCCACAGGCGAATCATCCGTTCCTCTACAGTTGCGGGCATCGGTGTCGCCTTGCCTTTAGCGGCCACGAGTTCGGCGCCAGGAATGTCTTCGTTCCAGGCATACGCTCCGCTGAGGACTTCGACATTGGAGCACGCCTGGCCATTGGGCCGAGTGCCCGTGTACTGAATCCGCTCGCCTGACGTCTGGTAGCTGATGCTGGTTCGATACTTCGTTACATTGCAGGGCTGTCCGTCCACTTGAATGGTGCCGTTGCCCTGGTATTCGAGCGACATGATCAGGTCTCGTTCCTCACTGCTTCGGAGCATGCCCATATACCAGGCCCAGTTGAAAAGGACTGCTTTCAGGTCCTTCGCACCGGCTGCAGGGGTGTACTCCGGCCCGCGGCCTCGACCTCCGCGGCCGCCAGCTTGTCCACCACCTCCGGCGCCCGCACCCAGGCCACCCTGAGCCGGCGCCGCGGGGGCAGCGCCTCCTGCTTGTGCAAAGGCCGAGGACGGCTCGCTGACCGTCAGGGCGACTGCGATCGCGATACCTGTCCCAAAGATCTTTCGTAGAACAGCCATGATGATCCTCTTTCTTAGTCTAGTCGTTCGGGTTACCGGCGGAGATCTGGATCACGCGCCCGTCCGGCATGATCACAGTCTTGAGGAAGCCCAGCGGACTGCCGTCCCGCGCCCGCAGAAACTTCACTTTGATCTCGTCCCCGGTATGGAGCGCATTCGGTCCGGTCTTCCGATCCCGCGCTGGGCGAGCGCCGTGGCGGATCCGAGGGTCCTCACCCACTCGGTCGACGACCCGTCCTGATTCTTGACCGCGAGGGCCAGCGAACCGTGTGGGTTCGTGAACTTCACGCTGGTCACTATCCCGGAACGTTCTTTTTCCCCTTTGATGTCGTACACGCCCGCCAGGGAGTGATGGGCCTGCAGCAGGCCGGCCGCCAGGCAGACCGTGGCCACAAATCCCAAAGTTCGCTTGATCACTTCGATGCAACCTCCTCGGTTGCCGATCGGCTGAGAATTTTATCACGATTTGTAGATGCCTCGCTGGGGGTCCCGGAGCGCGACGGAGAGGAGGCTGAAACAACGGCCGGCTGCGGTGGGTAGTTCCCCCAGCCGGCATTCCGTTTCAAACTGAAGTGATTCCATCCACCGGCTTTGTCCGGGCGGTGGCACGTACCTTCGCGCCGGCCCGTTTGGCCTCAGGACGAGGCTCTTAGGCTACTTGTACGAGCCGCTGGCATAACCGAATTGCTGGCTAAATCGTGAG
>PMUP01000006.1 GCA_003166865.1 Bryobacterales bacterium | reverse complement strand
GCGGCGGGCTCCTGATCGGATTCAGCTTGTCCGATTCTCGCGTGGTTCCTCAGCTAGTGGCCGCCGAAACATCGGCCAATCCACTGCCGGGCCGTTTGGACGCGTGGCTCCGAGTCGGGACGGACGGGAACATCCGCGTCTTTACGGGCAAGGTAGATATTGGGATGGGCGTGCAGACCGCGCTCAACCAGATTGTGGCGGACGAATTGGACGTCGCATTCGAACGCATTCAGCTTGTCATGGGCGATACCGCCGAGACTCCCGATCAAGGCGGAGTGGGCGGCAGCACGTCCATATCGGCCGGCGGAAAACCGTTGCGGAATGCGGCGGCCACTGCGCGGCTCATGCTGCTGCAGCTGGCGTCGGCGAAGCTTGGGGCGCCGCCGGAACAGCTTCAGGTGAAAGACGGTGTGGTGAGCGCAAGGGCCGATGCGTCCAAGAGTATCTCCTACGCCGCTCTAGCTGGAGGGACTGACCTGAACGAGGTGCTGCGCGTCTCGGGAGGCGGCTTCGCACTCAACGTGGAGGGCCGCGGGAAGCCGAAGGATCCGGCCAGCTACACCATCGTCGGGCAGTCCGTTCCGCGTATCGATTTGGCTCCGAAGATACTGGGGCGCGCGACGTACTCCACCGATGTTCGCGTTCCAGGAATGCTGCACGGCCGCGTGATCCGGCCAGCGGGCGCGGGGGCAACGCTCGAGAGCATCGACGAAAGTTCGGTGAAGCACATTCCCGGTTATGTAAAGACAGTGACGAAGGGCAATTTCGTTGGCGTAATCGCTGAGACTGAGTGGTCCGCGATTCGCGCCGCGAAGGAACTCAGGGTGAACTGGAGCGCCCCGGCAGCCGCGTTTCCTGACGACCTCTATCATCACATGCGGTCGGCGCAACCCAAAGCAACTCGGGAACAGCCCGCGCGTGGCGATGCCGCGGCAGCCCTCGCAAGCGCGGCGAAGAAAGTAGAAGCGAGTTATGAATGGCCCTTCCAGGCGCACGCAACAATGGGCCCGGGATGCGCCGTGGCGGATGTTCGCGCCGATGGCGTGACCACGGTGTGGAGCGGCGCGCAGAAGCCGCATGCTCTTCAAAAGGGGCTGGCGGAAATGTTGAGCTTGCCCGACGATCGCATTCGAGTGATTTGGGTGGAAGCGGCCGGTTCCTATGGACGCGCGGGCGATGAGGATGTGGCCGCCGACGCCGCATTACTTTCGCAGGCCGTTGGCAAACCGGTGCGCGTGCAATGGTCGCGCTCGGACATGACCGCGTGGGGCGGCAAGGGACCGGCGGTGATCGTGGATCTGGCGGCTGGCCTCGACGCGCATGGCGCAGTGACCGGACTGCAAATGACGTCGCGCGCTTTTTCCGGGACCGAGATTCTTCCGCAGCCCACCAGCGCGGGTAATATGCTGGCCGCCCAATTGATTGGGACGCCGAATACGACGGGTGGAGACGAGTTTGTCGGATGGGGCGGCGATTCATATTCGTACAACTTCCGGAACGTTCGGTCGGTGGGGCACATCATTTCACCTTTGTACGTGGCGGCTTCGCCGATGCGCACCACTCATCTGCGCGATCCCAACGGGCCCGCGGGAACCTTCGCGGGCGAATCCTTCATGGACGAGATCGCGGCAGAGGTGGGCGTCGATCCGATCGAATTCCGGCTCCGCTATATCGAGGACCCTCGCGCCAGGGCTGCTCTTGAGGCGGTCGCGAACAAGGCCAAGTGGCAATCCGGGCCATCGCCGAAGCGGCCTGCTGATTCGGGGAACGTTGTTTCAGGCCGCGGCGTAGCTCTGGCTCTGCGCGGTGGAACCGTTGTGGCGACTATCGCGCAAGTGGAAGTGGACCGGCGCAGCGGCCAGGTGCGGGTCAAGCGGCTGGTTTGCGTGCACGATTGCGGCCTCATCGTAAATCCGGATGCGCTGCGCGGGACCATTCAAGCGAATCTGATTCAATCCATGGGACGGGCGTTGAAGGAGGAAGTGACGTTCGACCGCAGCAACGTCACCAGCGTCGATTGGAACACGTATCCAGTGGCGCGATGGGCGGACATTCCCGAGATTGAGATCGTGCTGCTGAATCATCCCGAGAGCGCGCCGACGGGCGCCGGAGAACCGTCATCCCGTCCGACAGCCGCGGCCATCAACAACGCGGTCTTCGATGCCACCGGCGTGAGGATTCGCCGCGTGCCGTTGACGCCGGCGCGGGTCAAGGCGGCACTTGCTTAGCCGTCGGGCGCTGTTGATCGCTCCGTTCGCGCTGGCGGGTTCGGTCTCATTGTGCGCGTGCCGGGAGGACGAAGCGTCCGTCATTAACACGGGCGCCGACACGGGCGAAGAAGTCACCGTCGTCGAATTCAATGACGCCGGCGTGAACCTAGGTCCCACGCACGTCGCGAAAATGGTTCGAAGCAATGCCGACTGGCGGAAGCTGCTGAGCGCGGAACAATACTATGTCACTCGCCAGCAGGGTACGGACACCGCTTTTTCAGGGACCTATTATCAGATGCACGCCTCGGGACTTTTTCGCTGCGTTTGCTGCGGTGACGCACTCTTCAGCTCCGACACGAAGTTCGATTCCGAAACGGGCTGGCCCAGTTACTGGGCGCCCATCGCCCAGGAGAATGTTGGCACGCGCACCGACATGAGCATGTTCATCAAGCGAACAGAAGTCCATTGCACGCGCTGCGAGGCGCATCTCGGCCATGTGTTCAACGACGGCCCCGAGCCGACCTACCTGCGTTACTGCATGAATGAATCGTCACTGCGTTTCGTCCCCCACACAACATGAAGATTCTAATTCTAAGCTTGGCATTCGCATGGTCGCTCGCGGCGGCCACTGTTGACGGCATTCAAATCAACTCCGCATCCACCGGCAAGGGCCCGAAAACAGTGGTCCTGGTGCATGGCTGGACGTGCGACGAAACAGCCTGGAGCGAGCAAGTTCCCGTGCTCTCCAAGAAATATCGCGTGCTGACGTTGGACCTGCCCGGTCACGGCAAGAGCGGCGCGCCCGCCGACGGCAAGCTTTCGATGGACCTGTTCGCCCGCGCCGTGGAGGCCGTGCGAGCGGAAGCGAAAGCGGATCGAGTGGTTTTGATCGGGCACAGCATGGGAACGGCCGTGGTCGTGCAATACGCGCGCCTTTATCCGCAACACGTCGCGGCGCTGGTGTTTGTGGATGGGCTAGTGACGCTCGGCGGTGGCCGCAGGCCAGCTCCCAACCCCAGCCAGATGTCAGGGCCGGACGGACGGAAGAACCGGGAGGCGATGATCCGTGGAATGTTTTCCCCATCAACCACACCGGCCCATCAAACCAAGATCCTCGACATGATGCTGGCGGCGCCGGACTCCACGGC
>PMUP01000032.1 GCA_003166865.1 Bryobacterales bacterium | reverse complement strand
TGAAAGAATCGAGGCAGGTCACTGCGGCGAAATAGTTCTCGAACGACCGGGGGAGGCGGAGCCTCCGCCACCCGCCCCGACACAACTCTATCGGTGCGCCGCGACCGTCGCGGGATAGTCCGCGCTGGCTTCGCCAGATGACGAGATATCCTGGGCGCCCGTATGCTTCAACAAATCCTTGGCCCGCGTGATCTGGTCTGAGGTGTCGCAATGAACGGAAAGCAGAACGCCACCCTCTTTAATGTGTCCTTCGTAGCGCTTGGCTTCATACTCGGGGATACCCATCCCAACGAGCGCGCCAATCAGGCCACCGACGGCGCCGCCGACTCCGAGCCCGGCAAGTGCGCCCATGATCGGGCCGGCCGCGATAAACGGACCGACCCCCGGAATCGCAAGAGCGCCGATCCCGGCCAGCAAGCCCAGCGTCCCGCCGATCACCCCGCCGGTCGTAACGCCGGTAGTGGTACCTTCTGGCGCTTTTGTGTTCTTCTCGTGGGCAAAGTCTTTTGTTCCCTGGTTGTCCTGGAGCAAAACCGAGATGTCGTCATTGGAGAAACCTTCCTCCCGGAGCCGCTCAACGACCCGTTCCGCCTGATTTGCGTTGTGGTAGATACCAAACACTGCTGTCTTTTTGCTTGCCATAATTGATCTCCTTTTTGACTGTGAACGAACGTGGAACTTCGGGTGAGGCGTTACGGCTTCACTGACATTTGGTTAACGACCTTGTCCGGGCTGCCAGCCACGTCGGTAGCCTTTGCCATGATCGACGTCACCTCGTCGTCAGAATGCACCGGGCCTTTTAAGGTCACGGTCCCGTTTTGACTGATGATTTTGACGTTATGGGCGTAGGTTGAAAGACCCTTGTCAGCAATGACAGCCTTGCGGATCTTCGCTGTCAAAGCGCGATCGGCGGCATTCGTCTTTTGTTGATCCGCGGTTGCTTCGCCGGGATTCCGATCGCGCTTGTTCACGGAGGTGTTGTCAGGTTTCGTCGTGTCGTCTGTCGCTTGGGCATAGACGGGACCTATCCAAAATGACAGCAACAGACCCGACGCGAGTATCCCAGTTTTCGTAATCTGTGAGAGTTGCATATGCCTGCTCCAGGCATGTGGATGCCCAGTCTGCAAGTCGACAAGATTGGTTCGCCGCCGCCTCGAATGAAGAGAACACTCGGAATCGGTCGGAACAGGAAACCAGGGTCCATTCTGCTGACACTGCAAGATCCGCGTGCGGGCCCCTAACGTGCAGGTCCCGGCAGATGAGGCGCGCTGGAAGCGATCGGCAGGTTACAGGCGGACCGTGATCGCAAACTAATTGGACAGATCTGGCAGTTCACACAAACATCATTGAGGGGATCATTGAGCGCGCGAATGCCGTCCAGATCCTTGGCCTGCGCCGCTTTGAAGGCCGTATTGCCGAGGTCGATCAGAATCTTTGAATATTTGATCCAGTTCTCTTGATCGCGAGCGCGGCCGGCCATCATGAGCAAGTTTCCGGACTCGGCCATCATCAGCGCCTGCCCTCGCAGCAGGCTCCACTCGTGCTGGTTTTTCGGCGGATCGCGGTCCACGTAAAAGATCGAGTCCGAAGTCGGATAGATGATGTCGATCATCAACTGGCTCATGTTTCCTACCGGCTGGAACGTCGTTGGCGCCTGCGCTATGGCGGCCATTGCCAGCAAACCCGCACCCGCCATCAAACGCACTGCAAGGTTTCGCATCGCGGCCTCCTGAAACCTGTGATTCTATCACTCTATTTGCTATACAATGCTCTCCAGCATGACTCGGAATCTTTTGCTCGCGGCGGTCGTCGCGATCACAATCAGCGCACCAGCGCAAGTGGTGAAGGACTACGTTCCAGTGACGCAAGACATGCTTTTGCATCCCTCGCCAGACGATTGGCTGATGTACAGCCGCACGTATGACGCGCAGCGATTCAGCCCACTGAAGCAAGTGAATCGCTCGAACGTCGGCCAGCTCCGTATGGCCTGGACGCGCGGTCTGGGCACGGGTACGTCCGAGACCATACCGATCGTGCATAACGGCGTCATGTATCTGGTGGAACCGGGCGCCATCGTCGAAGCGCTGGACGCCACCAACGGCGATCTGATCTGGGAGTACAAGCGCAAGGCTCCCGCGGCCTCCGCGAGCACGGCACGCACCAAGGCACTCGCGATCTATCAGGATGTTGTTCTCTACACCGCGCCCGACGGCTACGTGGTCGGCCTGGACGCCCGCACCGGCGAACAGCGCTGGGAAACCAGCACGGGCCCTGGACAAAACACGTCCGGTCCCATCGTGGTCGAAGGCAAAGTGATCTCCGGCCGCGGCTGCGGAAAGACGCGCGACACTTGCTTTATCGCCGCGCAGGACGCCGTTACGGGCAAGGATGTCTGGAAATTCTACAATGTTCCCGCGCCCGGCGAGCCTGGCTCCGAAACCTGGGGCAAGGATTTCAAGGACACCAACATGGCGTCCACCTGGGGACTGCCTGGCACCTATGATCCGGTTCGCAAAACGCTCTACTGGGGCATCGCGAACCCTATGCCCGACACGCGGCTGCAGCGCCACGGCGGCGATCCCGACGGAACCTCGCGCACTTCACCAGCCGATCTCTACAGCAACTCGACGGTCGCGCTCGATCCGGAAACCGGCAAGCTCAAATGGTATTACCAGCATCTGCCCGCCGACGATTGGGACATGGACTACACGCACGAGCGCACTCTAGTCCGCGAGAAATTCAATCCCGATCCGAAGTACGTCAAGTGGTTTAATCCCGATATTCCGCGCGGCGAAGAACACGACGTAGCGGTCATGGTGGGCGAAGGGGGCGGAGTTTTCGTGATCGACCGCGGCACCGGCCAGTTTCTGTGGGCCACGCCGTTTCCCTACGATGACCCGCTGTTTCTCATCTCCAACATTGACGGCAAGACCGGCAAGGTCACCATCAACTACGATCTGGTGAACAAGAAGCCCGGCGAGGAGCACATCATCTGCTCCTACAACACGCGGAGCTTCTGGCCTACCGCCTACGATCCCGACACGCACTCGCTCTACGTTCCGTATATCGATAACTGTCTCGACATGACGTCGGCCGGAACAGACCCGAAGCAGCGGGAGACCCGCAAGGCAGTGCCGCGTCCTGGCTCGGATCCGAACGCTTTGACTGCCATCGGGAAGATCAATCTCGAGACCGGCGAGATCCAGCGCATTAATGTTGGACGCTCGCCTTCGGATGGCGCGGCTCTGGTGACCGCGGGCGGCCTGCTTTTTCAGGGCGATTTGAATCGCCGCTTCCGCGCGTACGATGCCGAGACCGGCAAACGGCTGTGGGAATCGATTCTCGGGGGATCAATTTCGGTGAGCACCATCACCTATGCGGTCAATGGCAAACAATACGTTGCGGTGATGACGGGCAATGGGCTCTTGGATGGGATTCTGCTGGGCGAAACGCCGGAGCTGAAGCCGCCGCGCGGGATCAACGGCATTTATGCTTTCGCGCTGCCGTAGCCCTACATCGGGCCATCCATGCCGGCCCAGAGGTTCATCGTGCTCAGTTCGTCACGGCCGCAAGACTTGAGATAGCAAAAGAGCTGCGTCCGGTAGGCGGCGTGACCGGCGAGCACTATGTTCACCAATAGGGCCCCTCGAGAGGACTTTCTGCCAAACATATCGACTTCGGCTCGGAAATCCGCCTCAGTCCATCCGCCCAGCAGACGGGCATATTCGTCAGATTGTTTTTGGATGGCGGCGACGGCCTCATCGAAGCTCATCTTCTTCGCCGCCTCTTCCGCCGGACCCCAGATAGCCCGATCGAAGGTTCCGGCTTTGATGATGGCAACCAACCTAGGCCCCATCATGGTCAGGTACTGCAACAGCTCTAGAGTGGTGCGCTGGGTGGGCGTCGGCCGGTAATCGATTTTCGATTTGTCCACTTTGCCGGCCAGATGTACCAGAATGCGGACTTCGTTCCGTAGCGAAGCAATGAGTTCTTCTTTCGTCAGGACCATGATTAGTTTTAAGGCTCCAGGCTATTGGCTGCCTGAATTTGTTGGTGGATCTCATCCGGCGAGAACCCCGCCTTCATTCCGCTGTGATACTTCTCGCGCAGGCGGTCGCGAATGGCGTCATATTTTAGCCACGTCTTCACCGTCTGCTCGGTGCGCTGGACGGTACCGTCGGCGCGCAGCACCAGCATCTCGGTCTCATCGGTGCGGAAATCGCCCGCCACTTGGCCTTTCTTGCCGCACACCAGGATGGTCTGCGCAGGCTCCGAGCCGCGCGCTGAGTGAGTGAGGGTCACGTAGGAATCGCCCAGATCCACTTCGCGCAGGAATCCCCGAACCAGCATCTTGCTCCCGTCATCGCGTGGGTACTCGACCACGGTCTCCAGTTCATAGCCGTGCGGAATATCACGGCTCGCGAGATCCACGATTCTAGGCGCAGTTGTTGTCTTCATTCGCATCTCCAAAGCCGACAGCGCCACGCCGAAAACGTCGCGCCACGTCAGATTCACATCTTCCAACAGCGCATCAAACTCCTGGCCATATCGCGCTCGCCACTGGCGCGGATAGAGGCGGGCGAGCAGACGGGCAAGACGTTTCATGCGTGCCTAAGCCGCTTAAGCCCGGCCCTGACGATCAAGTTTAAGTTCGCCACTTGTTCTTCGAGATGCCGCCGGCCTTCCGGATTGAGCGCGTAGGGTTGTCGACGATCATCGTTTGAACGCGCCGGGCGAATCCAGCCGCGCTGTTCCAGCCGCGTGATCGCGCCATACAGCGTTCCCGGGCCAAGCCGGACGCCCGCAAAACGCTCAATGTCCTCCATCATAGCGTAGCCGTGTTTGTCGCCCTCGGCCAAGCTGGCGAGAACAAGCAGAGTCGGGTCAGACATAACTATTACGTAGCACGTAGTATCGTGACACGGAATAGCGCGGGCGTCAAGGGGATCTTACTTTTCGATCACCGGAAGCACGCGTCCCACCGACCCGCTCGGCTCATTCACTCCGAGCAGCGCCGCCAGCGTCGGTGCGATGTCAGCAACTCGAATATTTTCGTCATAACGCCCCGCGCGAATGCCGCGCCCATAGAAGATCACTGGCACGTGGGTGTCGTAGCTGAACGGCGTGCCGTGTGTTGTTCCATCTTTCGACGCAATCCAGTAGGGCTTCTGAACAATGAAGAGGTCCCCGGCTCGCTCAGGATAGAATCCGCGCTGCATCAGTGTTCCAATCGGATCGCCCGCCAGGTTCTCGTGCTCCAGTTGCGTGCTGGTGTACACGCGGAAAATATACGGCAGCTTTCGCACCGCCTCCGCCGCGGTTTCCACCGCATCCGTTAACGCGATGTGCTTCGCGCGCAGCAGTTCATGATCCAGGTAAGGCGACAGGTCGGCATTTGCCAGCACCCATTGAGCCGCCCCATATTTTTCGCTGAGCGCCGTTTCGATGGTGCGACGAACTTCGCTGGCGGAAAATCGCCCAGCCGGGACGCCGCGCTTGGTCAATTCCTCGGGTATGGGCGCCACGCCATGATCGGACGTCAACACCACGACGTAGTTCCCCGCCCCGGCCTCGGCCTCGATCGCCCCCAACAACTGCCCAAGAACGCGATCCGTCCGAATGCACATATCGCGAACTTCGGGCGCGTCTGGTCCAACCTGATGCCCGAGCACATCATTGCTCGAAAAGCTCACCGTCAACACATCCGTGTACGGAGCTGCGGCCTTCGATTCTCGTCGACCTCTCTTTGCTGGAGGTGCCCGTTGTGACCATACCCGGTCACTTGACCCTATATAGTCACGCTTGAGAGCCCTCTCAGAGCAAGGTGCACACCCAGCGGGCGTTTGGCTTGTCACTGACGCATAGCAACTCGTTCGCCTGTCACAGGGCTGAACCGAACTTCCGGGAGCCTCCAGCATCTGCTGCGCTCGCACACATTCAGCTTGGCCCCCAATCTGCACTTTCCCTGGTGGAAGAGGTAAAACATGTCGACGATATTGATAATTCTTCTAGTCTTGTTTTTGCTCGGTGGCGGCGGGTGGGGATATTCTCGTTGGCGCGGGTAGCATCTGCTAACCATTTGACGTCTTCCGCAAGGTGAAACCAGGGCCAAGAGGTTCAGGCGTCCGCTTCTCTACGGCAGCCACTGGCTTTGGATGACGTCATGAAGGGCTCCGGCACATTCGTAAGAGCATCCACGTCCGTTCACTCCGAAGCGTTCAGCCATTGAGATCCGCACGGCGGGGATGCCAGGTGCGTATGATCCCTTTCGGAGCCGGCCGCTTGCAATTTTACATGCGCCATCGCAAGAACGCGCCGACACCACCGGTGGATTCGAGCAACGTGGCGTCTTCAATGAACGTCACGGTTGCGCCGGTTTGTTTGGCTTTGGTAACCAACAGATCGGGCAGGGACGCTTGCCGCGGTTCGTCGCTTTCCGTTCCGCCCTCCGAATCGGGGATCTCCGGCGCGAAAATGGCCTCGACTTCCTCCGGGAGGGGATGGCTCCCGTCCAGCGCGCCGCTGATGAGCACTTCCTCGACCTGCCCGTTGGCTAGGGCTTCAAGCGTCTCGTGCAGCCCGACCACGGCCAATCCACGAGCGCGATATTGATGCATCAACCGGTCCACTTTTTCCGCGACGGTCTTGACTTCTTGCTCCTGTAGCTGCTCGAGGGTTGCAATAAAAATATCGTGCTCGGAGGCATGGATATCCAGCTTCATTACCTCCACCATGGAGACCATTTCAGGAGGCAGCTGCTCTTGAAGGAGCGGGATCACAACCGAATCTCCGGCCAGGATAATGTGACTTACCTGGTCTTCGCGGACAATCCGCGCCAGGCGTTCAATCACTTCTTTGGCGTGCTCCTGGTGCGCGTTTCGGACACGCCGCTGGTAGCGAGCTTGCGACCATCCACCGACCTTGACTCGATGAACTTTCTTGCCTTTCACCTCTTCCGCATCGATTACATGACCAAGCCCGAACACGAAGATGCGCGCCGTGTTCGTATCTGTAAGCAAATCGGCGTACCGCGGGTATTGCTCATCAAGACGGGCCAGATGATACAGGTGAGGTTGGTTGTAGGCGTAGACGCGGTTGTCGTGGAAAGGACTCGTTAGCTGGATTGCCTCGAAGAATTTCTGCGCGCCCCAACACGCGAATATGGCGACTCCGTTTGCTGCGGGATCGATTTCGTCAGTGACGTAGGAAACGATTCGCTCCACGTCTTGATCGAAGCTGTGACGCTCGGGGAACTCGGCGCCCAGGTCCTGGAAAGAGCTTTGAATTCGCGATGACGGTACGGCGCCGCATCGGGCGAGCGTCCGTGCTGATCCGGCTGAGTGTTCAGGTAGACGCTCAACACTGGAAATGTCGTAGGCTCGAAAGCCACCAGCCGCGCCAGAGGCTCTTCTATGGTGGTCGCAAGTTGCTCTGTGATCGTGGATGACATGACAGCTTATAGGCACGCTGCGGGCCAAGGAGCGTTCACTATCCTTCGGAGGAGCGTGCCGCGGTAACCACACCCGGTCACATGACCATATATCGCCGCCAGCCTAAGGCCCCTCAGACTACAGTGACCGCCCGTTTGGCAGTTTAGTTGTAGGCAGCCTTAGAATACTCCATCCTGCGATGATCGGTCCTCCTCATGCCTTAAGAAGATTGACGGATATCGGTATCAAAGGAGAAATAAAATGCTTGGCTTAGGCGTACTCGGAACCATTATCGTGATTTGTCTGGTTGTTTGGCTCGTCCGCAGGGTGGTGTGAACAATTGCAAATCGAGATGGAGCCGGCTCTCGCAAAACGGCCGGCCCATGCTAGCGGGCGTTCGGGCGATAGCGGCTCGCGCAATTCGGATTAGCCGCTACACCCAGACGGGCTGGCGGAGGTCAGCCGCTGGACTTTCCTTCTTGCAGCACTCATAACAGCTGCCGTCGTCGGGATTGGTTTCCATCACATCTATCTGGACCGGACTGATCTGCCTGATCTGGAACCGTTCGTCCGCTTCGATTTCCCTACCATCGGCCACGTCTACGACATCAACGGCCAGCCGCTCATAGAGATGGCCACCGAACACCGCTGGATCAGCAGGTATGAGTAATGGGCTCGCGTGATGTGAAGGTGTTGACTACCGCAAGCAGCTATAAGCACGGCTCGAGAGGGTTTATGTTCCTACCTAGATACGACTGTCGTTCAACGATCGAATGAAGCGACAGCGTGCTCCGGGAGTCCCGTCCGGTTAGCGATATACGGTTACGTGGCTGGATAGCGTCACTGGCGTGCTGGGGGTCGGTGGCCTCAAGCTTTCAATAGCGGGTTCCATTTTGGACCATCCCGTGCATAGGACGATACTTCGCCCATACGGACCGAAAGGGATGGACATGAAGACAGTACATAGCGCGGTAAACGGGTTCCAAGCGGTTCTCGAACGAAAAGAGTCCGAGCTGGCTCAGGTAGTGCGCAAGCGAGCCGGCATCTCAATCGAGAAGCCCCGGTGCGTGTCAATAAAAATGA
>PMUP01000041.1:294115-429857 GCA_003166865.1 Bryobacterales bacterium | reverse complement strand
CGAGATGAGCAACAGCGAGCCGAGCGCAATTGTGTTCCAGGGTCTTCGTTGCATGGTGGATTATTTTTCGAGCAACTCCTTTAGTTTTTTCAAATAGGCCGCCCACCCGGTTTTCGTTTCGGCGAACTCGTCGTCCCAGGCTGCTTCGGGGCCGAAGCCGGACTGAACCAGACGGAGGCGCGTGATTCCTCCGCCCAGCGATTCGATGTAGTAATCGACACACATTTTTTGTACAACGCCTGTGTCCACCGGGCCGCCTTTGGAGCCGTAGGCGATGGAACGTTCGCTGTAAGTGCCGAAATGCTTACCGGGCTCCCAGGCGGAGATGGTCGACGCGCTTTCCATCCCGGGTCCCCAGACCTTGACATATTCTCCGCCAACGCGCGGCTCCACGCGGGCTCCGGGGACGAACCATTTCACAATCTGCTCGGGGTCGGTCAGGGCGCGGAAGACTTCTTCAGGAGTTGCTTTTAGATCGATGATGGTCTCGTGGGATCTGCTCATATTTTCACTCCAGATTTGCGGATTCGCTGGCGGATTCTTCCAGCTTGACGGCGGGATAAACGGCGGAGAGCAGGCGGAAACGCCGCCCTCCTTCGGCCTGCTCGTTATGATATTTCGCCGCGAGTTGCGCAATGGAGGCGATCATCTCTTCGGCGAAGGCGGCGCGGGATTCAGCGCTAGCGAAGCGGATCTCGGTTTCCATGGTCAAAGTGGCGACGCGTTTTCCGGCCTTGCGGGCGCGGATGCAGAAAGAGGCCAGCTCGCGAATCATGCGCGCGGCAGTAGAAGCGAGATAAGCGGCGGAGAAGCGGTCGGCAGTGACGCGATCGCCGGTCTGGGGAGCGATCAGGAATTCGCGGGCCACGGCGCGCACCACGCGTTCCACGCAATTTCCTTTACGGCGTTCCTCGACCAACTCCAGGAAGCCTTCGCGCTCTAGTTCGCGCAGATGGTAGTTCAGTTTCTGCCGAGGCACGCCGAGGCGGCGGGCGAGTCCGGCGGCGGAATCGGGCTCAGTTAATTGTTCGAGGAGACGAAGTCGGCCGGGCTGGAGTAAGACGCCCGCTTTTTCGGGGCTCTGTACGATTTGCAACGTCGCCAGCATGGATCGATTTAAACACCGGAACATTCTTCTGTCAAGACAAATCTTCTTGTCGGTAGAAGCTACAAATCTGGAAGTTTTCGATGGTTCTATTGGTGTGCGGAGCGGTTTCGATTCGAATGGAGCAAACGGTTCGCTCAAGGTTCGCCGCGCTTCACCCTTTCTAGATCGCGCATGAGGTCTCGAACTGGCTTGGCATCGCGCGTAGAGAACCAGGCTTGCGGGATCGCAAAGTATCCCAGATAGCGTGTTCATCGGCACGAGGCGCGGATGACTCCTCGAAAACGGCGAAGGCATCCGCAAAATAGTGCCATCCTCGTCGCCCTACTAGCCGTTGCGTAAAGGACCGCTTGCGGGGGCGGCGACGCCGCGCGAACGCGAACGTCAAATAGCGCCGAAGAAAGCCCGTCATTTTTCTCTGAAGATCACATGTTTACAAGCCTTTCCGCGATGATGCAAAACTTACCCTTTTTGCGACACCGTTCTTACTTTCGCGACGGGTGCGCCGGTTAATCCAGTGTGTGAGACGACGTTAGACTGGGGTCTATGGGATTAGCCAATAGTCAGATGCGAGCATATTGGACCTGTGCGGGATTTACGCTTTTGAGCGCGATCGTGAGTGCAGGTTTTTCGCTGCTGTCGCTCCGCATGGCTGGGGGACATGAATATGCACTGTATGCGGCCTCGCGTAGTGTCGCGCTGCCATTGGCGACAATCTATGCGATGGCGTTGCGTTCGCGCGCTGGTGTGGCCGCGCTTGCCGTAGCGATGACCCTCGTGCAGCTATTCGACGGAATCGTCGGGTTACGCCTCAACGATCCCGGCAGGGCCTACGGGCCCATGGTCTTTGCTGCAATAAACATCGGGCTGCTTTGGTGGATGAACCGCTTCGCCGCGACACGACATTCCGCATCATCGTAATTTCCCATTTGAGTCGGCGCGGAAATCACGCCGTCTCACAACGGGCCCCTTATGCAACGTGGTTGTGTCCACTTGGTTGAATAACGGCCGATGATGATCGGCGCCAGGCGGGTCTGTAGGTCGCTCTCGAACGCCGTATTGTGATCGGTTGGTGGAATGGCGGGTAGAGATCGCGGCGCTTCTCGAGAGCCGCCTATACTAAGGAATTGCGGCTTTCCATCCTCATCCCCGTCTACAACGAACGTACGATGGTGGAACGCAGCCTGGCGCAGGTGCTGGCGGCGCCGCTTCCGGAAAACATGGAGCGCGAGTTGATCATCGTCGACGATTGCTCCACCGACGGCACCTCCGATATTCTCGACCGCCTGGCCGCCCAGGAACCCTCCATCCGGCTCTTCCGGAAAAACGTCAATGAAGGCAAGGGCGCCGCTGTCCGCACTGCCATCCAGCAAGCCCGCGGCGACTTTTGCCTGGTCCAGGACGCCGACCTGGAATATGATCCCGCCGAGTACCCAGCCTTGTTGCGCCCTTTGCTGAGCGGGCATGCCGATGCGGTTTTCGGTTCGCGCTATCTGGCCGGCGAGCAAACTCGTGTGTTGCCGTTCTGGCACTCCATGATCAATAAGAGCCTGACGCTGCTCTCCAACATGTTCTGCAATCTGAACCTGACGGATATGGAGACCTGCTACAAGGTCTTCCGCACCGATCTCCTCAAAAGCATTCCCATCCGATCGAACCGCTTTGGCTTTGAGCCCGAGATCACCATGAAGTGCGCCAAGCGCAAGCTGCGCATTTACGAAGTTCCCATCAGCTATCACGGCCGCACTTACGAAGAAGGCAAGAAGATCGGTTGGAAGGACGGCGTGAAAGCGCTGGGCGTCATTTTGCATTTCTGGCTGATTGACGATTTGTATGTCGAGCCCTACGGCCGGGCGTTCCTCAACAATCTCACCGGCACGCCTCAGTACTTGAGCTGGCTGGCCCGCGTTCTGCGCCCGTATGTCGGGGACACGGTGCTGGAGCTGGGCGCCGGGATCGGCAACATTGCGGCGCGCCTGATGGGCCGCCGGATCCTTTACGTCGCGGCCGAGAAGGACCCGCTGTACCTGCATGCCCTAGGCAACCGCTTCCTGCTGACGCCCAACGTCTCGGTGCTAAAGCTCGACCCCGAACGTCCCCAGGATTACCAGGAAGCAGGCGGTCCGTTTGATACAGTTCTGTGCGTGAATGTTTTGGAATACGTCGAGGATCCCGCCGCTGTCGTCCGCTCGGCCGCCAGTGTCTTGAAGCCCGGCGGTTCTCTGGTCGTGCTTGCGCCCCAGGGCCAAGCGCTCTATGGAACTCTGGATAAGACGCTGGGACACCGGCGGCGCTTTTCAAGAGCCCAACTGAGCGCGCTACTTGAAAAAGCCGGTTTCACCGTCGCTGCAATGCGCCAGCTCAACAAAATCGGGACGCTGGGATGGTGGTTCCACGGCAAGCTGCTGCGGAGCCGGCAGATCAACAAAGTGACGCTGAAGATTTTCGACAAAACGGTGTGGATCTGGCGCCGCTCCGATGCGGTTTTGCCGTGGCGCGGGCTATCGTTGATCGCGGTGGCTGCCAAGCCCGCCGAATAAGCTGGCATGCGGCTTTATATATGAAGGTCTACGTGGTGACGGGCGGCGCCGGATTCATCGGCTCCGCTGTGGTGCGCACTCTTCTGGCCCAAGGCGCCGGCACCGTGCGAGTGGTGGACAACTTCCTCACGGGCCGCGAGAGCAACCTCAGCGACATTCGGTCCCGCGTCGAGCTCGACCAATCCGACATTCGCGACTACAACGCCCTAGCCGCCGCCATCCGTGGCGCGGACATCGTGTTTCATCTGGCGGCCATACCGTCGGTGCCGCGTTCCATCCAGGATCCCGCGCCATCGCATCAGGTTAATATCGATGGAACATTCAACGTTCTGCGCGCTTCGGTGGAAGCGAAAGTGGAACGCGTGGTCTACGCCGCTTCCTCTTCAGCGTACGGCGACACCGAGGTCCTGCCGAAAGTGGAAAGCATGCCGCCGCGCCCGCAATCTCCCTACGCTGTTCAGAAGCTCGCGGGCGAGTATTACTCGAGCGTGTTCCACTCCTGCTTCGGCCTGGAAACTGTCGCGCTGCGATTCTTCAACGTGTATGGGGAGCGCCAAGATCCATCCAGTCCCTACTCCGGCGTTCTGTCTCTGTTTTTCAAGGCCTTGATCGAGCGCCGCTCGCCCACCATCTTCGGCGACGGCGAGCAGACGCGCGATTTCACATACGTCGAAGACGTCGCGGCCTTATGTTGGAAAGCCGCCAGCGCGCCGGGCGTCGCGGGCAAAATGTATAACGCCGGAAACGGCCACCGGTATTCACTCAATTCCGTGTGGGATCTGCTGCAGAAAATCGAGGGCGTGAGCTTGCGGCCTCAGTACGGTCCATCTCGGGTGGGCGACGTGCGGGATTCCCAAGCCGACACTACCGCGGCCCGCCGCGATCTGGGTCATGCGCCCCAGTACACGTTGGAGCAAGGACTGCGCCGGACATTGGCTTGGTATAAATCATGCTCGACGTGATCCGCGACACCATCCGCAAGATTCCCAAAGGCAAAGTATCCACGTATGGCCTCGTCGCTCAGGCTGCGGGATTCCCAGGTTGTGCACGCCAGGTGGTCTGGGCATTGCGAAACGCACGCGGGCTGCCGTGGCATCGCGTCGTGGGGGCTGGCGGGAAGATCTCGCTGACCGGCGAAAATGGGCTGGAACAACGGCTGCGCCTGGAATCGGAAGGCGTGGCTTTCCATGGATCGCGGGTCTGGATGGAAAAGTATGAGCACCGATTCCGGGCTCGTTTGTCCCACGCTAAGGCGCGACGGGGTAAGGTGTGATGCGCGCGGGCTGCGGGTTGGGATCCACGAGCCACACGGTCCGGCCGCGAAAATATTCGACCAAGGCGCGATCTTGCTCCGGGCCCAAATCCCGCGCCCACACCACCGGCGAAGCGTCAATGTCGGCCGCGTTGTAAATCCACTGAAGGAAGTCGTTCGGGTTGTCTTTCGGCTTCACGATCACCAGGTGCTTGCCGCCAATCTTCTCCAGCGTTTCCAAAACCCGCGCCTTGTTCTGATTGCCCGGCTGCACGCAACACCAGGATTCGAAATTTACCGCTTGCGTAAACGGCAGGTGGGACTTTTCAAGGCCGATGCGGACCGCGAGAATCACCAGCATAACCAGCGGCGCCGCCAGTACAAGTTGCAGTCCGATCGGGCGGCCGTGGCGTCGAACACGATGCAGCCGGTGCATACACTCCACCAGGATTGCAAGAATAGCGGCCGCGGCCGGCGCGGCGTAATGAGGCAGGCTGACGAACTGCATCAGCGTCAAAAGAATCGTGCATCCCGCCGCGAGCAGCAGCAAACGCATACGCCTGCTCCGCCACACTGCCGGTAGCATCAGCAATGGAATCGAAAGCGCTGGTCCAAAATAGAACCTCCACAAGGTCTGAGCCTTGAGGGTGCTGTGCTTCAGCTCTCCGATTAGGGACGAATTCCTGTCATGCGCGTCTCGTTCGTAATCGTAATAGCGCTGCAGCTCGACGTCGGGGAGCTTGACGTCCCGCGCGTGAAACCAGGGCAGCCCCAGAGGCCATCCGTAAGCTGCCTGGTTGGCCGCGTAGGGTGTTCGCAACGGATCGCCCGTGACAGCTTTCGAGTACAACAGCAGGCCGCCGACCGCCGCCAACACCAGAGCCGCCGCGGGTACGCACATCCAATAAACCCGCAGCTTCTTACGAAAAGCGATCGCCAACGCCGCCACCACCGGCACCGACACGCCCAGGCCCTCGAACGGCCGCGTGTAGCCGATCGCTATCAAGCCCAGCGCCAACACCAGCGACAGCGGAACGGAAGGGTCCTTGGGTGACTCGCGCAAAACGGAGTGCGGCGCAGTTAAGTCCGTGGCCGGTTTAGTGGTGCGCGCCGCACCCTTTGCGCTATTGACGAAGCGCGGGTAGGCTCCCAAGAGCAGCGCTCCGCCCAGGGCGGCGAGACAGCCGCCATAATAGCTGTTGACCCAATAACTCGCGATGTCGAAGCGCACGACGGCCAGCAACGCGCCGAACAACGCCCAGGCCGGCGGCACCCAGGCCTGCAACATCCAGCACAGCGCGGCGCACATTGCGGCGCACAACACCCACACCGCGATCCACGGATGACCGGCCAGCATTCCCAACGCCAGGATCGCTGCTGGCCCGGGAAAATAGTCGGAGTTGTAGGTCGGCTTTTGAATAATGTGGATGCTCTCAAAATGCACCCACATCGGATGCGTGGGGTTGCTCAGCCGCCCGTGTGACAGCGTGTCGGCGAGCAACAACTGGCTGAATTCGTCGGTTACTTCCGGATGAGGAACAGGCAGCAGCGGCAACAACGCCGCGCGTATGGCCAGCGCCCCAAAGAACACTACCGCCACGGCCGTCTTCCGCCGATGCGCCAGCCTAACCCAGGCCCGCCACGCTGGCATGATCGAGAATTTCGGCGGCAGATTGGGCACCCAGCCCCGATAGACGCACAAAATCACTACGCCGACCAAAGCGGCTTCGAGCAAATTCAGGTCGAAATAGAGCGCGTATCCAAATCCGGAAACAAGGTAAATAACGAACTCAAGGATGGAACGCATGGGGGGATCAGAATCGGTAGTGTAGCATCCGCACTACGCGTTCGGACCGGGTGGCCAGTTGAGGGGAACTGAACTGAACGGGGTTGAATTTGAGGTGGATAGGCGAGGCAGAGGGTCGTCTCCTCGCCTACCCGCCAAAAGATGGCGTTAGCTCTGCGTCGAAGCAGCCGTCATCACACTGGAAATTTTGCTGAAAATGGTGCTGATACTGGAGGCCACGCCAGGCATAATAGCGCCGGCGGCAACCGCCACGAAACCCGCCATCAGCGCGTATTCGATCAGGTCCTGACCTTTCGTATCTTTCCACACCTTCAACTTCAAAACCAAGTTGGTGATCCGTGTCATTGTTTCTCCTCTCCCTTGCGAAGGATTCGTCCTTCGCTATTGGTAAGTTATCACCCCGATCTGGTACGTGAAATCAGGGTTAGCCCCTAGAACGAACCTTAAATCACCCTGCCGCCCCTGGTTGTAGTTGGTGGGTCATAGTACTTTCTTCCCCCTCGGATTTACAATGAGTTAGCCTAAGTGTTCCGTTTTTTTCGGTGGATTCATGCGCCAGCCGCAGCGCCCATACCCCAAACCCAGCCAACACCAGCGTGATCAGCTGCAGGTGCAAGAATTCGGCAAAAGATTGAGTTACCCACGGAACCATGTACAGGAGCAATAGCCAGGCCGCGAACGCCTCCCGATCGTTGGGGGGCCGCTCCTCCCGTTTCGCCGCCACCAGCGCGACCGCCGCCACCGCCAAAACGCTATCGTAAATCGGCGCGTAGGCGTTCACTACCAAGGTGAAGCACAGCGTTGCCGCCCAAAGCTCGCTAGACGCCAAGCCTTCCGCTCTCCACCAAGCCCATCCCAACGCTCCCACCGCGGCGACCCCTACGATAACCATCGCGACGGCCGCGGCCGTCTCACGCTTGCCTAGCAGCAGATGAAAGAACGCAGCCATGTCCACGTACTTGGATCGATGCCACGCATCGCCCGCTCCACTGGCGACCTGTGCGTTGAAGGCCAGCATTCTGGTCCACGCCCGGCAGCCGTCCAAGCCCACTGTCGCAATGGAGATCAGCGCCACCGCTGTGCTGCCCACCGCCAGGCCGCCCGCCACGCGCCAGCGCCGGCTTAGCAGCAGCATCGCGGCCGGCAGGGCCACCAGGGTCGGCTTAAAGAGACACAGCGACAGCACCAGCCCGGCGACAAATCGCCGTTCGTTTTGAATACACCAAAGGAACAGCGCCCAGATGAAGAAGACCACCGCCGCCATCTGACCGCCAATCCAGGTCTCGAACAGAAACGGCATCGACGAGAGTGCCAAGAGAAAACCGGTCTTGCGGTCCTCGCGCTTCAAACCCACCGCGCTGAACAGCGCTGCCAGGCCGGCGGCATACAGCGCGGCCGTGAATCCCAGCCAAGCGACGTACGCCCAAGCGTACGGCAGCCACGCGAACGGCCGAAACAGCCACGCGATATAAGGTGCTTGGGCGAAAACCAGCATCTGCGTTTCGGCCATGCTGGGCAGGGTCTCATGCTGCAAGCTCACGGCCAGTTGAAGATCATAGATCCGCGCCGGTGAGTACGTATTGAGAATCTTGCCGATGGTGTAGAACTCGACGAAGTCGCCGCCCAGCGCGCGGCCCATGAACGTGCGCCCCTGGAACCCCAGCACCAGCGATGCGCCGCACAGGATCACACCCGCGGTCAAAGCCATCCAGGCCATGGCGTGTGCTTCGCGCCGGCCAGGCATCGGGCCGAAATAACGCCGCCAGCGCCCCGTTGCCTGTCCGTGCATCACGCGAGTCGGAGACTCTTGTATTCGTCGATGAGCGCGAAATTCGTCCGCACCGAGGCGATCGTCTCGCCCCGCTGCTCGATGCGCCCGGCGTGCACGTGGCCAAGATCGGCCGCCATCCGCAGGTAGGTCATCTTCTCGGGGTCGATCCCCATCACGCGCGCGCAAGTAGCGTCCACGGCCACCAGGTCGCGCCCCATCACAAGCACCCCGGCGGGTTTGGGCGTGCCTTGGATGGGCCCATTTCCTTCCATCCCGATCACGCCGTCCACGATCGCAAACGCCTTGCTCCCAAACTGGCGATTCAGCGCCACGATCGATTCTGCAATCCCGAGGTAGTGCAGCTTGTTCTTCGGCCATCCATACACCGATCCGGGAACCACGCCAAAGAAGTTTTTCATCGAGAGCGTCGCGCCCGCCCAATGATGCGTCTTCATCTTGGCGAGCGACACGATCAAATCGGCGCCCAGGACGGTGTTGGGAAAGTAAAACTGGGATTCGCCGGCAAAGCCCCGCACCGGCGACACATCATCGCGATTTAGATCCGTGAAGATGCGATCGAACTTCGGAACACTCGCGCGATAGCGTGCGTCATCCGCCAGATCCAGGGTGTCGCGCCGATGCCCCGGCCCTTCGCCGATCTTCACCTCGCGCGCGCCCAGCCGATGGAATACCTCGAGCGCCGCGGCAATCACGGCGGCGTCGGTATTGATCACGGTGGCGGCGTCAAACTCCACCAGGTTGGGCTTCAGAAGTACCCGCTTGCCGCGCACGTCCAGGCCGCACTCCCGGATTCCCTGCAGCATGCGGCTAACCAGATCGTCCGAATACGAGCGCGCCCGGATGATCGCCACGGCCGACTTGCCCGCGGGCCCGTCTGACAATTTCGGCGGTCGCTGCAGCTTGATCCCGGCATAGGTGCCAACCACGGCCGCTGCCGATAATCCTGCGAACTTCCTCCGAGTCATAGTTGAACTCCCGGCGCGCCGAACAGCCGGTAGTTGCCTTCGGGATGTCCCAGCGCCTGTACGGCTCCGAGCATGATGTCGCTTGACGCCCACGGGATCTCCGCTGGAGTTTCCAACGGCTGACCGTGACAGCGCAGCGCGATCTGGAGCCAGGCTTTTGCTAGTGAGGATTTGGTTTCCGCGCGGAATCGGCGCGCCACGGCCAAGGCGCCTGCCAATTCCTCCTCATTCCGCCCTTCCAGGCCCAGTAGGGCCAGCCCGGTGGTCTCGGGATAGGAAGGCAGATCGTAATTGAAAACGTTCGGATTCCCACAGTTCCAGCCGCCGTCGCTGCAGCGCCGGCTCAGGACCAGCTTCTCGCCTTCCCGGACGCGGCGTTCCACTTCGGCCGTACGGTAGTGGCTCGATACCTTCTTCAACGCGACCAGCGTGTGCGCCGTCGGCTCAATCCACGACGCGTTGCCTTGCCGCCACGGCCAGCCTTCATGTGATACATCAAGTTTCGTCGGTATCCAATGGAAAAAAGAGGCTACTCGCATCAGGACGTCATGCTCGGCGCCAACGTCCCCGAGCAGCCAATCCACCGACCTTCGGACACTCGCGTCATCGACGCCCCGAACGCTCGCCAAAGTCACCGCGTGCGCCGTCACCCAGGTTCCGTCAGCGACTTGCCCGCTCGGCCGAAAACTCCCATCCGCCAACTGCCACGAGCGCAGCAATCGCCACGCCCGGTCCAGATCGCCTTCCGATTCCCGGCGGCCTTGAAGCGCCAGCATCGCGTAGGTGGTTGGCTCAAACCACGATCCCTTGGCTGGAAAATATCCCCAGCCGCCATCCGGGTTTTGACTCTTGCGCAGGAACTCGAGCCGCGATTCCAGATACACTCCGCCCACGGAAGGAATATCGGCGGATTCGGGCTAAAGCTTTAGCACCATTGCAGTTTCAGCAGATGTAGTCTCAAATAGATAGCGCCTGGCGCCGGGTTGTTGGCGTACGCTTCCTCAGGCAGCCGCTTCAGCTCCTCACCAAAACCTTGAAGCTCGTCCGGTAAGTCAAAGGATTTTCAGTACTCGCGCCACAGCATGCGTGCGGCCGCGAAGTCGGCGGGGCTTCCTGCGAGCCGTACCACCAGGTCAAATGATTGATTCACAGGCACACTCCGGAGGCGGTCGTAATCGCCAACGCGCGGTATGCCAAGCCTATTCGCGCCGAATAGACATCATCATAGCCCTCGAGTTTCTTAAATTGCAGGCCGGGATGCCGAGGATTCTCCTGAAAAATTCGATAGGCGCGCTTTGCGTCCCTTTGAACGTCTGACGCGAGGTCGGCGAATAAACGCCAAAACCGCCTGGTGGTCCGTGACTCCACCTAAAGGAGATCGCCGAGTGCTAGCGTCTCGCCCTGCTCGTCTTCCCGGAGAGCCTCACGCGCCATGCGATAGATGATGTCGCGCTTCTCGACAAAGCGCTTTTTCCACGCCTCTTCGTCGGCCAACGAAGCCAAAATCTCAGATGCAATCGCATCCTGTTCATCTGGAGGCAGTGCGACGACCTTCTCCAGGGCTTTTTCAAGTAGCGACGACATACCTAAATCTTTACCCCATCTGGCTGTCTCGAATCGATTGGCGGAGAGAACAGTGTATGTCCAGCCTTCAGTACGTCAGTGCCCACCCCGGAACAAGGAAAACAGCTCGATCACCAGTATCGCCACCACCATCGCCTCCAGGACGAACGCCCGCGCCTGATGAAACTCGGTCATCATGAACTCATACAGCTCACCGGCCGTCCGAAGCTTCTCTTCCACCAGGTTGCGGTAGTCGGTGACGCCCACGCGAGCCGCCGCGATCCGATAGGCCCGCGCGTAAAACATATCGCTCAAGAACTTAATCGCATTATCGGTGCGCTCGGTCAGCTCCCGCACGTCCAGCCGCAGCGTATTCAGCCGCTCGGCCTCGCGCGCCATCCTCCAGCGCCGGAAAAATCCACCGCGATGCTCCAACGTCTTATAGACGTTCTCCAAAACCCGCGTCAGGACATCGTCGTAGTGCCGGAACTCTAGCAATTGCGTATTCGCGTATTCCAGCAATTGGATGGTCGGCTCCGCGCCCTCGGCGGTGTCGTAGACCAGCGCCGCCACCCAACCAGTTACCAACAGATCGCTCGGATAGTATGACAACGACGACTGCAAGACCTCGGTGCGCTCCCCCTCGGCCAGTGGCTGCGAGTCCCCGCGCACAATCTGCGCGATTTCGCCGCCATGCTTGGCGAGCATCACGGGAGCCGTCAGCGTCCGGCCGTCCTCATCCAGTGCCTCGCGCAAATGAATGATGTAGTAGTCTTCGCTCAGACGCGCCGGATAGGCCTGCACCAGAGCCGGCGCCGCGCGCTCCATCCGCGACTGAATCAGCTCCGCCGTCCGACGCTCGATCTCTGGCGCGAGAATCCAGCGGTTCGACAAGCGGATCAATTGCTCCCAATCCGCCTCGAACTCCATCTTCAACTCGACGCTGGCCACGCCATAGTCGAAGTACTTGATGCGGGCCTCGAACTGCTCGCCGGTTTCGAGCGCCAGCGGCTCGGGGTACTCGATCGCGGGTGGCCGCTCGAAGCGCACGTACTCCGGTGCCGGATGCTTGAAGCTGGGCTGTGGCCGCGCCGTCTCGGCGCCCACCAGATCGCGCAACTTGTCGATGCGGATCTCCTCAGCCACGTCGTACAACACGAACACCCAGAACGATCCGCGCAGCGGAGCCATCCCTGTATTGTAAGTGGCGCACGCACCGGCTGCCCTCTGGGCGCTTACTTAGTGGTTGCCGAGTAGTCCAGATAAATAGTGCCGAGATTTGGCAAGGATGTGGATTGCTCCAACGTCAGAACGATCGCGGTGGAGGGAAATGTCCAGCCAACGGTTTTGATCAGGCGGCCGTTCTCGCCTCTTTTCGTTTCCTCACTGGCTGGATGGCCGCACTCTTGGATGAGCGTGGTCTTGATCGTATCGAAGTCTTGGGATCCCGCAAATGGCGCGGCGTTGGGAACCCCAAAAAACGACCACAGCCTGACCGAGGTAACCTTCTCACCACCAAGGCGGGCTCCCACCTGAACACCCATTTCGACGCCGCCAATCTTCACAGGATTGAGATACAGCAGCGTCCAGTTGTCCTTGCTCTCAGGTTCGGTATGAATGTCGTAGGCCGCGCGGGCCTCCGCAATCGTCATGCCCCATCGGATCTTGTCCCAGCCGGCCATGTCTTTTGGCGCGGGGTCTTGCGGCGCGGGATACTTGGGTTTGGGCTGCCCGTACAGAGCAACCGCGAGCGCAGCTAACGCAATTGACCGAACCGCTGTCATGCCGGTTTGTCTTTACTGCTTCGGTGCCGATCAAACCACCAGGCCCAGGGAATCAAGACAACCACGGCCGCGACGGCCGTCCAGGCAATCTCAGCCACGCTCTCGGGCGGTGGACCGAAGGCATCCGCGATATAAATCACCAGCAGCAACACCACGTACGCGACGAACGCATAGCGCCCGATGCGATCCTTCGCCCGCGTGGCGCGCGCATACATCCACACTCCCGCCGCGAACATCAGAATCTCCACCGCCATCGTTCCGGCGATCGAGTTCCACAGTCCCAGACCGTATCGCGCCCCGCCCGGATAGAGCGGCATGTCCGGCCGATGCGTCACCCAATCCAGTACCCAATGGCTCACCACGCCGATCCAAATCGCGACCGTTCCAGGCCAATAGCGCGAAAGCGCGTAATAGATTGCCCCGAAGGCCGTGGCCCAAACACACAACATCAACAGGCTGTGCGACCACGGATAGGAAACGAAGTCGAGCGGAGTGAAGCGTGTGTTGCCGGGATCAATTCGCACTTGTTCCCAGCCCGTCAGCACGAAGATCGGCCACAATATGTCGGCGAGCTGCGGGGCAGCCAGCAACACCGCCATCGAGCTGCGCGGCGCGAATCGCTTGGCCCCAAACCCCACCGCGAAGTGACCGATGAACATGGATCGCTACTTCACCCTGGCTCGCTATTTGACACCGGACATCAGCTTCACCGTCGGTTTCACCAGCACCAGCAGCACCACCGCCGCGCCAAACGAAATGGCCGCCACCACGCCAAACAGCTCAGGCAGCGGCATGGATTCGTAGAGCGACGCCGCGGTCCCGGCCAGATAATCGCCGATGCTGATCGAGACGAAAAACAGACCCATCATCATGCCCCCGACGCGCGCGGGCGCGAGCTTACTCATCGCGCTCAGCCCCACCGGACTCAGGCACATCTCGCCCAGCGTTTGCAGAAAGTAGGTGCTCGTCAACCACCACGGCGAAACCAGCGCGCCCGTTATCGCCGCTCTGGCCGGCGGAATCAGAATCGCAAACGCGATCCCTCCGAACACCAAAGCCCACACGAACTTTGCCGGACTCGACGGCTCGCGCTTGCCTAACGCGATCCACAGCCACGCGAACATCGGCGCCAGAATCATCACGAAAAGCGCCGGAACAAATTGGAACCAACTGGCCGGAAAATCAAATCCCAGCACTACGCGATTGGTGCTGCGCTCGGCGAAGAGACTCAGCGACGAACCGGCCTGCTCATAGGCCGCCCAAAACACCGCCGATGCCAGGAAGAGCACTAGAATCGCGCCCGAGCGTTTGCGCTCTATCGTCGACCAGCCGCGGCCCAACAGCAGCCACGCGAAAATTCCCGCCGAGACAACAATCAAAACCAGGCCGAGCGACGCGGAGACGCCCTGCGCGGTAATCTCCAATCGTCCCGTGGCCGCCAGCAATCCAATCGCTCCCAGAATCAACGCGACAGCCGACACACTCAACGTTGCATTGCGCTTCAGACGCCTGCCCGCCTCTGGGCTCGCGGGCGGCGCCGGATGGAGTCCCGCGGACCCGAGGTACTTCCCGCTCAGTGTATATTGGATGAGCCCCACCACCATCCCCAGGCCCGCCACGCCGAAGCCCAGCCGCCAACCGATGCGCTCGCCTACGTATCCACACGCCAGCGGCGCAAGCAGCGCGCCCAGATTGATGCCCATGTAATAAATTGAGAAGCCCGAATCGCGCCGCCGGTCGCCGGGCGCATAGAGCTGCCCCACCATCGTGCTGGCGTTGGGTTTCAGCATTCCGGTTCCAACCATTAAGAGGCCCAGGCCCGCGTAGAATCCCTCCAAGCCCGGACTCATCAGGAAGAACTGCCCCGCCACGATCAGAATGCCGCCGTACAGCACTGTTCGCCGCTGCCCAAAGATCCGATCCGCCGCCCATCCGCCCGGCAGGCTCAGCAAGTAGACCATGGCCGTGTAGAAGCCGTAAATCGCGCCGGCCTTCATGACCGGAAAACCCAGCCCGCCGCGCGCCACGCTGGCCGTCATGAACAGGATCAGGAGCGCGCGCATCCCGTAGTAGCTGAAGCGCTCCCACATCTCGACGAAGAACAGCGTCGCCAGTCCGCGCGGCTGTCCGAAGAAACTCGTGTCGGCGCTGATGGCTGCGACCGTTGGTTGCATGTCTAACCAGTAACGCTAGCATGTCGAGGGAACGGAATCCAGAAGTCAGAATTCAGAATTCTAAATTCTTTCCCCCCGGCTTTCGATTCTGGCTTCTGAATTCTGAATCCTGAATTCTCGCAAGTAACCTCGCTGGTTGCGCCGGAGTCCTGTCGTTAGTACGATAGATCCTTCGCCATATTTTTCGGGAGGCAACACAACATGAAGTTTTGGTCGAGGCGGCTCGTCTTCGAAGTCGCTGGAATGACGGTCGCTGGGTTCGCGTTGGCCGGCCAAGCTATGGCGCAAGAAAAGCCCAAGACGGCTGGAGAAACCTTTAAGAACGTGACCACCAGTACGCTTAAAGGCCTGACGGTGGACGAGTTCATGGGGAGCATGGGAGTGATGGCGGCAGCCCTGGGCTGGGATTGCGCGGACTGTCACAACGGCGCCGGCACCGACAAAGTCGTCTGGGAAGCCGACACGCCGCGAAAAGTGATGGCACGCAAGATGACTGAGATGGTGGCCGTCATAAACAAAACCAACTTTGGGGGAGCGCCGCTGGTGTCGTGCTGGACCTGCCATCACGGCCGCGATTTCCCAGCTACCACCATTGCGCTGGATACTCTGTACGGCCCTCCCAACGACGAGCGGGATGACATCGTTCCGAAAGATCCCCAGCCACAAGTTACTGCCGAGCAGGTTCTTGACAAATATACTCAGGCGCTCGGCGGCGCACAGAAACTGGCCGGCCTCACCAGCTTTATTGCCACCGGAACTCAAGAAGGATACGTGGATGTGAAGGGCGGCGGCCAGTTCCAGATCTTCGCGAAGGCTCCGGATCAGCGCACGGTGCAAATCCGGTTCCCGGACGCGCCCGATCGCGGCGATCAGACCAGGTCTTACGACGGCCACACCGGCATCGGTTGGGTAACCACGCCTCGCGCGTTGTTGGGCGAATATCAGGTCACCGGCAGCGAACTGGACGGCCTCAAACTGGACGCCGAGCTGTCTTTCCCAGGGCAGATCAAACAAGTCCTCACGAATTTGCGCATCGGCTATAACGAATCCATCGACGGCAAAGAGGTGCTAGTTGTCCAGGGCACCGGCCCGCGCGGCCTGCTCGCGACCTTGTTCTTCGACAAGCAGTCGGGCCTGCTGGTGCGTCTGCTGCGCTATAGCCGGACGCCTATCGGCCGCGTTCCCACGCAGGTGGACTACTCGGATTATCGCGACGTGAACGGAATCAAGTTCCCGTTCAAATACAAGTTCTCGTGGCTGGACGGGCGGGATTCCTTCACGATAAACGACGTCAAGACGAACGTCCCGATCGAAGAGTCGAGGTTCGGAAAACCATCCCTGGGCAAGTAAGACGGAGTTCAGCCGCTGATGAACGCAGATGAAGCTTGCTATAGATCCGCGCTAATCGGTATTTATCGGCGGCCAGTTGGATTTAAGCCGCGCAAACATGGCCAATCCTCTCGATGTACTTCGGATCACAATTCTTGCTAGCTCGTTTGGCGTGCACCCGAACGTGGCCACCGTCGAGCATCACGGCAATCTTCTTCGCCGTGAAGCGGGAAAGCCTCCAACGTATTACCGCTGGAGGCTTCCCTGAATAATGCTCGCCTACGAGCGTAGCGGATAGATGTCGGCGGCAATGCCGCCTGGACCTATTGTAGCCGTGGCACGCAGCCCGGCCCTTTTCACTTGACCAGCACGACCGGTCGTGCTATTCTCAATCCCATGACGAAGCCGGTCCCCACTCGCGAACGAATTCTCCAGCATGGCCTCGCCCTCATGAGCCAATCCGGCCTCACCGGTGTCACTCTCGGACTCCTCGCCGATCAGGTCGGAATGTCTAAGAGCGGCCTCTTCGCCCACTTCCATTCCAAGGAAGAAGTTCAAATCGGATTGCTTCGGCACATGGCGCAATTCGCAAATTCACGCGTTGTCCAGCCGGCCATGCGAGCAGAACCCGGCCTTCCTCGCCTAAAGGCGCTGGTGAAGAACTGGTTCGGCTGGGCTCAGCGCGCCGGGCTCCCGGGCGGCTGCCCCGTGGCTGCGGGACTGTTCGAATTCGACGACGTCGAAGGCGCGGTCAGGAATGAGATCCTCACGATGGAAAGCGAATGGCGTGCCCTGCTGAAACAGCTCGTTCAACAGGCCATCCATCGCGGGCACCTGAGCCAGCGCTTGGATGTCGATCAATTCGTTTGGGAGCTGTGCGGGATTTACCTGAGCCATCACGCGGCGCATCGCTTCCTTCGGGCCAAAGATGCCGACACTCGCGCCAACATCGCGTTTCAAGCGCTGATCGAGCGCGCCATGCCAGCACCTCGTAAACGCAAAGCAGCGAAGCGCCCCAATAAGACCGATCGGAGATAATCACGTCATGGAATCGCATGTGATCCCCAGCTTTCACGCCGCCGACGCCATTCTCGCCGTGGCCATCGCGATTGTCTTCATTGTTGTTTCATCTCTGATCCAGGAACCGTACCGTCGCAAGATCATGGCCATCCTGCTCGCGGGCGCAAGCGCGGCATATCTGAGTGGCGGCGGCCTGGGCAAGTGGGAGTTCGCCGGTTTTGCAATCACCTTTTGCGCTTACAAGGGTTTCAACTCCTACCGCTTTATCGGCCTCGGCTGGATTCTGCACACCGCCTGGGACCTGGTGCATCACTTCTATGGCAATCCGCTTCTCTCGTTCATGCCCACCTCTTCGGCCGGATGCGCTATCACCGATGCGATTATCGCCGTCTGGTTTTTCGCCAACGCGCCCTCGTTGCCGCGAGTCACGGAGTTTTTTGCCTCAACCAGTTCAACAATCCCGGGGAATGTCACAATAGAGATACATGACAGGGAATGAGATCCGCGAGACCTTCCTCAACTTCTTCGCGGCCAATAACCATCGCATGGTTCGCAGCTCGTCGCTGGTCCCGGCCAACGACCCCACGTTGCTGTTCGCCAATGCGGGTATGAACCAGTTCAAGGACGTCTTCACCGGCCTCGAAACGCGCGATTACTCCCGCGCCACTTCCTCGCAGAAGTGCGTCCGCGCGGGCGGTAAACACAACGACCTCGACAACGTTGGCTACACCCGCCGCCACCACACTTTCTTTGAGATGCTGGGTAATTTTTCCTTTGGCGACTATTTCAAGAAGGAAGCCATCGCCTTCGCCTGGGAGCTGATCACGCGTGATTTCGCCATTCCCAAAGACAAACTCTACGTGACGGTCTTTCGTGAAGATGACGATGCCGAGCGGCTCTGGCAACAGGTGGCCGGCGTCCCTAAGTCCCGCATCTTCCGCCTGGGTAAAGAGGACAACTTCTGGCAGATGGGCGATACCGGCCCATGCGGTCCGTGCTCGGAAATCTTTTACGACTTCGGACCCGAAGCCGGTGCCGGCGAGTTTCCAAATGATCCGGGCGAACGTTTTGTAGAGATTTGGAATCTGGTTTTCATGCAGTTCGATCGAGCAGCCGACGGGATCATGACGCCGCTCCCGCGACCTTCCATCGACACCGGCATGGGACTCGAACGCATCGCCTGCGTCCTCCAAGGCAAGATCTCGAATTACGAAACGGATCTCCTCCGCCCCATCATCGATCGCGCGGCGGAAATGCTCGGAGTCGCGTACGGCGACGACCCGCGCACCGACCTGGCGCTGCGCATCAATGCCGACCACGTCCGCGCCGCCGCCTTCCTGATTCATGACGGCGTCACACCATCCAATGAAGGACGCGGCTACGTGCTGCGCAAAATCATGCGCCGGGCCATTCGCAATGCGCGCATGATCGGCCGCGAAGAGCCCTATCTATACGAACTCACCGGCTTTGTCGCCGATCTGATGAAGCCCGGTTACCCGGAGATGCTGGAAAGCATCCAGCGCGTCGCGCGCGTCGTCAAAGACGAAGAGCATCGCTACGCGACCACGTTCCAGGTTGCCGAGAAAGTCTTTCTCGAGGAAGCGAAGTCGGCTGCGGGCGGCGTGTTGCCCGGTCCCGCTTCATTCAAACTTTACGACACCTTCGGCCTCGCGCTCGACGAACAGGAGGAGATGGCTCGCGAGCGCGGCCTGACCATCGACCAAGCAGGCTTCCAGGCCGAAATGGAGAAGCAGCGGACGCGCGCGCGCGCCAGTTGGAAGGGCGCCAGCAAGGTACAGATCGATCCGGTCTACCAAACTCTGCCCAAGACCGAATTTGTCGGCCGCGAAACGCTGAGCGCCGAAGCCACCGTGATCGCCATCCTTGGCGACCGGATCATTCTCGATCGCACACCTTTCTACGCGGAAGCAGGCGGCCAGGTTGGGGACAGCGGTTCTATCGTCTCAACGAAAACAAACGCGAGCGTGCGGGTGGATACGACGGTCTCTGCAGCGCCTGGCATCACAGCTCACATTTCCCTAGGCCCGTTTCCCCTGAGCGTTGGTGACACCGTGTCGGCGCGTGTCGACTCGGAGGCCCGCTACGCCACCATGCGCAACCACACCGCCACGCACTTGCTTCATGCCGCGCTCCGAAAAGTGCTCGGCACGCACGTCAAGCAAGCCGGCAGCATTGTCGATCCCAATCGCTTGCGCTTTGATTTTACGCACTACGCCCACACCGATCCCGAAGAGCTGACCGAAATCCAAAAGCTGGTCAACGACGAGATCTTGAGAAATATCGAAGTCAACACCGATGTCATGGATCTCGACCAGGCGCTCAACACCGGCGCCATGGCGCTCTTCGGCGAGAAGTACGGCGATCGTGTTCGGGTCGTCAACATCCCCGGCTTCAGCAAGGAGCTGTGCGGGGGCACGCACGTTCATCGCACCGGCGACATCGGGCTGTGCGTTGTCACCTACGAGGCCAGCATTTCGGCCGGCGTTCGACGCATCGAAGCCATCACCGGCGAAGCGATCATCGACAAGCTCCAACAGGAAGGCGCCGCAGCGCGGCAAAATCAGGAGCGGCTGCTCGAGGAAAAGCGTGCGCTTGAACGCCAGATCGAGCAGATGAAGGACAAGCTCGCACGGGCTGAAGTCTCAGGGCTAGAGAGCGGCGTTCGCGAAATCAAGGGTGCGAAAGTTTTGGCCGCGCAGGTTGCCGGAATGGATCGCGAGCAACTGCGGACCATGGTCGATTCCCTGCGCGTGAAGTGGAAGACTGCGGTTGTCATCCTGGGTTCTTCTCAGGATTCGAACGTCGCCATCGTTGTCGGCGTCACTAAGGATCTTACATCGAAGGTCCACGCGGGCAAACTCGCAGGCTCCGTCGCTTTGGCTGTGGGTGGGAAAGGCGGGGGCCGGCCTGATATGGCCGAAGCAGGCGGCAAAGATCCCGCGGCGCTGGCCGGTGCGCTCGACTCCGCATACAAGACTGTCGAAGGAATGTTGTAATCGTGGAGCAGTTCGACGTGATCGTGGTTGGCGCCGGGCCAACCGGTCTGGCCTGCGGCATTGAGCTGAAGCAGCGTGGCCTGAACACGGTCCTCATCGAAAAAGGCTGCGTCGTGAATTCGCTCTACAATTATCCGACGCACATGGTGTTCTTCACCACGCCGGAGCTGCTCGAAATCGGCGGTTTGCCGATGACTTCGCTCAACGAAAAGCCCGGCCGCACCGAAGCGCTAAAGTACTATCGCCGGGTCGCCGAATATTACGGCCTCAACATCCATCAATACGAGCGCGTGCTTTCGATCGCGGGCGATAACGGCGATTTCGACGTCCAGACCAGCAAAACCGCGTACCGCGCCCGCAAGATCGTTCTCGCCACCGGCTACTACGACATCCCGAACATGCTCAATGTCCCCGGCGAAGATCTCGACAAGGTGGTCCACTATTACAAGGAGCCGCATCCTTATTACGATCACGATGTGCTGGTGGTGGGCGCTAAGAACTCCGCCGCGATCGCCGCGCTCGAACTGCACTGGACCGGCGCGCGCGTCACGCTGCTGCATCGCGGGTCCAAGATATCAGACCGCGTCAAATACTGGATCAGGCCGAACATCGAGAACCGCATCAAGAGCGGCGAAATCGCGGCCTACTTCAACTCGCGGCTGATCGAGATTCGTCCGCACTCGGTCGAGATTGAAGCGCCCGAGGGCCGCAAAACACTGAAGAACGATTTTGTTTTTGCGATGACCGGCTACCGGCCGGACCTGGAATTTCTCGAATCCCTAGGAATCCGCCTGGATCCGGCATCCGAGAAGCCGCGCACGAATCCTGAAACTCTCGAAAGCGACCGGCCGGGCATCTTCCTGGCGGGTGTGATCGTCGCCGGAATGCACACCAACGAAATCTTCATTGAAAACGGCAGGTTTCACGGCAGGCAAATTGCGGAAGCCATCGCCGATTCGCTTGCTCCGGCACAGTTGATATCATCGTCCACATGATTACCCGACGAGAGTTTGCCCAGCTCGCAGCCGCCGCGGTGGCGGTTCCGGCCTTCGCGGCCATCGATTCGAAATTCAGTGGCGTCATGATTGGCGCCCAAACCTACAGCTTTCGCGACCTGCATTCCCTCGACGATTGCATCGCCGCCATGAAACAAATCGGCCTCGGCTATGCGGAGCTGTGGGACAACCAGATCCTGCCGAAAGATCGCTCGCAGGTAGCAGCCTGGCGCTCGAATCCACCTATGGACGAGATTCGCGGCGTTCGCAAAAAGTTCGACGACGCGGGCATCGATTTGTACGCGTTCAACTACAGCTTTCGCGACGAATTCACCGATCAGCAGATCGAGCAAGGCTTCCTGATGGCTAAGGCGATGGGCGTCACCCGCATTACAGCGTCGTCGAACGTTGACGTCTCGCCGCGCGTCGACAAGTACGCCGAGCAATACAAAATCTACGTCGGCTATCACAATCACGACAGCATGAAGCCGAACGAATTCTCCACGCCGGACGACTGGAAACAGGCGCTGGCGGGCCGATCCAAATATACTGGCATCAATCTCGACATTGGACACTTTACGGCCGCGAATTTCGATCCGGTGAGTTTTCTCGAAGAGCATCACGCAAAGATTCTGACGTTGCACATCAAGGATCGCAAGAAGGATCACGGTCCGAACATGCCGCTGGGCCAGGGCGACACCAACATCAAAGGCGTGCTCGAAGTGTTGAAGACGAAGAAGTATCCGATTCCGGCCATGATCGAATACGAATACGGCAAACCGGGGATGGACACGGTGGCCGAAGTGAAAAAGTGTTTGGACTACTGCAAAGCAGCCTTAAGTTAGTAAGACTAGCGTGATCGGGCGGCGCTAGCGGCCGCGGGTTTGGCGGCTTCGACAGGAGGCGGCACCGGCGATGGCGCGGCTGCTTCCGGTTCCTTGCGGCCGAAACCCAGCGCTTTGCGTAGCGCGGTGTCGATCTGCTGCCGGATGTCGGGGTTGTCTTTGAGAAACTGGCGCGCGTTTTCGCGGCCCTGCCCGATCCGCTCGCCATTGTAGCTATACCAGGAGCCGCTTTTTTCCACCAGGTTCTGCGCCACGCCCAGGTCGATCAAATCGCCTTCGCGCGAGATGCCTTCGCCGTAGATGATGTCGAACTCGGCTTCGCGGAATGGCGCCGCTACTTTGTTCTTGACGATCTTCACCTTGGTGCGATTGCCCACCACGACGTCGCCTTCCTTGATGGCCGCGATGCGGCGAATATCGGCGCGTACCGACGAATAGAACTTCAACGCCCGGCCGCCGCTGGTGGTTTCAGGATTGCCGAACATCACACCGATTTTCTCGCGAATCTGGTTGATGAAGATCAAACAGGTATTGGATTTCGAGACGCTGCCGGTGAGCTTGCGCATGGCCTGCGACATCAGGCGCGCCTGCACGCCCATGTGGCTGTCGCCCATTTCGCCGTCGAGCTCAGCCTTCGGCACCAGAGCGGCCACGGAGTCGACCACCAGTACATCGATGGACCCGGAGATGATCAGCGCGCTGGTGATTTCGAGGGCTTGCTCGGCATAGTCGGGCTGCGAGACCAGCAAGTTGTCCACATCCACGCCAAGTTTGCGCGCGTAGATGGGATCGAGCGCGTGCTCCACGTCGATGAAGGCTGCCATGCCGCCGGCTTTTTGCGCTTCAGCGACCACCTGCAGCGCAACCGTGGTTTTGCCGGACGATTCCGGCCCGAAGATTTCGACGATGCGGCCGCGCGGAAATCCGCCGACTCCGAGCGCGTTATCGAGCGAGATGGAGCCGGACGAAATCGCCGCAACTTGCACGATAGCTTCCTTCGATCCCAGCCGTACGATGGAGCCTTTACCAAACTGTTTCTCGATCTGGCCCAGGGTGAGTCCGAGGGCGCGTGCGCGGTCTTTTTCGTCCATGCTTGAGACTCTATTGTAACAGCAGGACGGTCCATTCACCGCAGCCTGTAGAGCAGTGAGATGGTCTAATCGCCCATGGTCGCCAACGGAGCTAACACGGGCACGTCGACGTCCTTGAACACCGCCGTGCTGTCGGATGTTTCCGCCATCACCGGGAACTGGAACCCGCACTTTGGACAACGCTCCGCCAGCGCTTGCTGCTCGTGATGCAGGTCGTAAGCCTTGTCGGTGATCAGGGCGCAACACGGACACACCCGGATCAGGCGCGTGTTCTTTAGCTCGAAGTTGGCGATGATGTCTTCCATGATGGCGCCACTGCGAACCGCCCACTCCTTGGCTGCCTTATGGTAGGTGTTCATGTGCCAATCTTTGAGGGCTTCAAAGCTGGTCCAGAGGCTGATCTCGTTGTACCAGGAGGGATCCTTGGGATGGACCCACCAAGTGAGGTGCAAGAACCCTGGCAGCGTCTTTAACTGATTGCGTGTTTCTCCAAAGAGCAACTTGAATTTCTCGTAGCCGTCGGGGCTTGAGAATCGTACTCTCTGCATGCTCTGATATATGGCCATCCAATCTCCTTCGCTATCAAAAGTGGAAACGAAACTCTCAAAAATCCATACGGAGCGCCAACTGTCCCGTTCGGTTGCCGCCCTGTCCCGCGGTCTGCGCCGACTGCAAAACGCCGAACGTCGAAGGGCTGCTGACGTCCGACGCCGGTGGAGCAAAGTTGGTGTGATTCAAAGCGTTCGTGAACGTAGATTCAAATCGGAAGCGAAGGCGCTCGCGGATTAAGAAAGTCTTCGACAGCCCCGCCGACACTGCTATCGTTCCAGGACCTTCCAGTATACCCACGCCCGCGTCCCCGATTCTTCCCGCACCGGCAGGCGTTGGAGCGAATGCATTGAGGTTCCACAGGACGTCTCCGCTTGAGACGTTCGGGTTTCCGACCGCGTCGGGCCGCGCGGTTATGCCGCCCCGGCCAATGATGCCGGTGTTGGACTGATCCTCGGTGGGGCTGATGGTGGGGGTGAGAAAAGGCCCGGTCTGGATCAGCGTGACCGTGTTCAAATTCCAGCCACCCAATGCCCCGTTGACAAACCTGTTATTGCTGGACCACTCGCGTCCGGGACCAAACGGTAATTCGTAGGTGCCTGTCAGCAAGAACCGCTGCCGCGGCATGCCAGCCACATTTCCGCGAGCCGCTCGCAGATCGAATTGATCGTAGGAGGGGGTAAACAAGAGGTTTTCCGAGGTAAAGCCGCCGGGAGCGTCGCCTTGAGCATCGCTAATGTTATGGGCCCAGGTGTAGTTCGCTTGAAAGTATAGTCCGTGAGACAACCTTTGGGTCGCTTCCAGGGTGAGCCCCTGGTAGTTAGAAAAACCCGCGTTCGCGCTGTAGTTTATCTCATCCCAGTTCTGATAAGGAGCGCGTGGATCGACGTAAGGACTGGGTACGTAGGGCTGCTTGCTAGGGGGAATTGCGTTGTAATCCTCCTTCACGCTCATCCGATAGGAATTCATCCCGGAATAGGTGATTCGTGCCGCCAGGGAATTTGTCAGCTGGCGTTCGATGGTTGCGTTCCATTGCGCTGTTTGAGGATCCTTGAAATTCGGGCTCATTCCATCGTAAAATCCGGTCCCTCCGTACTGCGCGGTTGTGGATGCAGGAGAGGTTTGCGGAAACATGAACAGCGGCACGCCGTTGTTGTTGTTCGAATACGTGTAGGGTGCTCCCAGCGGGATGCCGATAAAATCGTAGGCCAACTGCCCCAAGGGGGTTTGAGTGAAAATGCCAAACCCGGCGCGAAAGACGGTCTTATTATCTCGAAACGGACGGAAAGCGATGCCGATACGCGGATCGTAATCACCCCAATAAGTGTTCCGCAGGCTCTGAGACAAGTGATCCTGGCTCGCGGTAACCACATTCGAGCAAGGGAGCGACATGTTTCTGGTGGGCAACTGGCAGGCATTGAAAGAGACCAGAAAGGCGTTATAGTTCGCTTGCAGCAGCGGACTGGAGGGCACGGTTTTGTTTAAGAGAATGTCGGGAACCACGACATCGCCGTTGCGCGGATCGAAGTTGGCGATATCGCCTTGTCTTTCCGTGAATTCCGGAAGCACTTCCCATCGCATACCGAAGTTCACGGTGAGGCGATCGGTTACCTGCCATTGATCCTGGGCGTAGATCCCCCATTGAACGCTCGGCTCGTTCGTATTGGGACTGCTGGCCACAATAAAATCCGTGTTAGGCGCGCCCAGCAAGAAATCGCCGAAGGAACTTCCCGTGAAGACGCCCTGGTTGAACGTGAAGGCGCCGAAATCGTCCGATTGGCCCCATCGAACCACGGTCTCGTAGAATACTCTGCGGGCATCCAAGCCGATGCGGACAGTGTGCTTTCCCATGGTACGGCTGAGATTGTCGGTAAACTGCATGGTTCGCGAAGCGCCGGGTCCGTCCTTGTCGCGGCCGATTGGCGTAAAGCCAGTTCCGTCGGAAAAATTGAAGGTCGGAAACGCTCCCGTGGTCGGATGATTGGCGAAACTGATGCCAGTCAGGCCGAGTTCGTCGTCGGCCGTGGCGCCCTGGATCGGGAACTGCTGGAAAATCAAACTGTTCGTAAAACCGAAGCGGAACTCGTTCACCATCTTGGGAGTGATGGTGTAGTTGTAGGAAACGATCAGGCTGCGATCGTGCTCGGTATCAATGTCATTCGGCAGCAAAGGGTTCACTGGGCCGGATTGACCCGCTTCCGAGAGGAGATTTTTCCAACTGAAGCGGGCGTAGATCTGCTGGTTGGAAGTGATGTAGTGATCCAGCCTGGCGTCAAAGCCGTTGGTGTTGGAGGGCGTGGGCTGCAGCACTTCATAGTTGTAGCTGCTCCCTGAGGAATTGACATTGGGCAGGGGGTAATACCCATCCAGCAATTTTAGCGATACCGGATTCAGCATCGATTTCGGAATGGTGTTATTTGCAAAGGGCGCGCCGCCGCTTAAGGGATTGATCAAAACGCTGGTTGGTTGGCCAGTTGTGGGATTTATGATGGGAAGGCCGCTCAGGTCCCCGTTTCGTTCCGCCAGTGTCGGCACAAGATCCTGCTCCGGACTGGCTGTTCTTCGTCGATTGCCCTCGTAATCGACGAAGAAGAATGTCTTATCCCGGCCGCTATAGAGATGCGGAATGGTCACCGGACCGCCCAAGCTGCCGCCGAAGGTATTGAATCGTTTGGGCGCCTTGGACGTGAAGTTCAGGATGGTTGCGTCCAGTACGTCGTTTTGCAGATACTCGAACAGGCTGCCGTGAAACTGGTTGGTCCCGCTTTTTGTGATGAATGTGATGTCGGCCACCTGGGAAAATTCGGCGCTGTTGTTGAACGCTGTAACTTTGAGCTCGGCCAGCCCTTCCGACGACGGGTAGGCGTTCTGTAGAGAGCCGTTGCTGCTGACATTGGCCGTGGAAATTCCATCGACGGAAAAGCCAGTCATGGAATATGTAGCGCCACCGACTTGTATGTTGCCCTGGCTATCCGTGATGACACTCGGCGAAAGCGCCAGCGCAGCCAGCGGACTGGTGGTCTGGGCTCGGAAATTGAGCGGCATCTGGACCAGTTGATCCGTGTTCCTGGTGTCGCCCACCGTGGCGTTCTCGGTGTTGATCTGCTGTGCCGAGGCCTCCACGTTAACGCTTTGCTGCACTTGTGCCAGCGATAAGGACAGATCCACGCGCGCGCTCTGGCGGGCGGCCAATTCCACGGTGGTGGTCGGCGACATCGCGAACCCTTCTTTCGAGGCCACTAGCGTGTAGTGTCCAGGTTTAAGGTTCTCGAACAGGAAGTCACCGCTGCCATCGGTGAGCGCGGAGCGGGTTGTGTTGTCGTCGAGATTGTGGAGGGTGACAACGGCCTGAGCAAGAGCGAGATTAGCCGGATCGCGAGTGGTTCCCCGAATATCTCCGAAAGTGGATTGCGCGTAGCTCGTCACTGGCATTAGCGTGACTGGCAATAGCAGGAACGCGAAAAACGCGCAGCGCGCGGAAACAACTCGGGTCTGTCGATTGGCCATAATCGTTCTCCTCGATCGATTGACCGTGACGTACGGAATTCGCAGACTTTGCGAGTCAGTGAAGGGGGCCGGGGAGCCTGCTGAGAGCTAACCTAGCTGTGCGGCTCAAAATCGCCCGTCGAATCTATGCGAGCGCAATCAGGAACCGGCCTAAGCCGGTAGCGGGGATTGATCTGTCAATCGTAAGGCGCGGGGTATCCGGACTCAATGACCACTCTGCGTCCGCCCCCCATAGCCACTTTCATTACGCATGGCCTTTCGCAGGCGCCGCACTTGATGAAGCATTTCATCCGCTTTCGTGCCCCCAAAGCCCAGAATGAAGCCTTGGCGGACATGCGGGCTCGCGTACGCGGCGGAAAGGGGCCAAAGCCAAAGATTTTCCTGCGCGGCGCGGGCCGAGATCTTCTGGTCGGACAACCCTGGCGGAAGCGTGACTACCAGGTGCATGCCGGCTTCCGCGCCAAGAATTTCCATCTCGGAGCGCTCTATCTCGGAGCTGAACTCTCTCCGCAGGGCTAGCGCGAGCGCATTGCGGCGCTCGGCGTACAACTGCCGGGTCTTCCGGATGTGCCGCGTGAAATGACCGGCGCTGATGAAATCGGCCAGCGCTGCCTGATACAGGTGTGACGGGCAGAGATCATTGGTCTGCCGGACCGTGAGAAAGCGGCTTACAAGAGCGGGGGGAATCACCATGTATCCGAGACGAAGCGACGGAAAGAGTACCTTACTGAAGGTTCCAATGTAAATCACGCGAGCGCCGGGATCGAGTCCCTGCATGGACGCGACCGGCATGCTTTCATAGCGGTACTCGCTATCATAGTCATCCTCGACGATCCACGCACCGACGCTATGCGCCCATTCGAGAAGTTGCAGGCGGCGCGCGGCGCTCATGGTAGCGCCGAGCGGATACTGATGCGAGGGTGTGACGTAGGCTACGCGCGCGTTGCGGCACAGCTTGATGCCGGCCGCAACATCCAATCCCTCGCTATCCACCGGCACGGGAACCAGCCGGCAACCGGAAAGCGTCAGAGCGTGCCGCAGAAATACGTAGCCGGGCTCCTCGATCCAGACTGGGCTATCCGGATCGAGCAGAACACGGGCCGACAGATCCAGCGCGTGCTGCGAACCGTTTACCACCATGATCTGAGAGGCCTCGCAATGAACGGCTCGGGCCGTTCGAAGATAGCCCGCGATGACCTCACGAAAATCCTCCGATCCCATCGGATCCGAATAGTTCATCGAGCTGGCGCGCACTCTTCGCGCATGGTACGTTACCAGGTCGGACCAGACGCGAAACGGAAAATGATCGTAAGCGATCTGCCCGACACTGAAAGCGCCCGAGCCCAGGAACCACGGTGTTCCCTCCACCGGCAGAAGCCTGGAGACGCGTGAAATGGCATCCGACGCTGGATCACTCACGACGCTGGCCACCACAGTTGGACGCGCGCCGAGGAACTGGTCGGAAAGCGAACTCGTTACAAACGTGCCCGCGCCTGAACGACTTTCGATGTATCCTTCGGCGAGGAGTTGAGCATAGGCGCCCAGCACGGGAATCCGCGAAATCCCCAGTTCGCCGGCTAAAGCTCGCGTCGACGGAATCTGTTGACCCGGTTGCAATCTGCGTTCGAGGATCATCGTGCGAAACGCGTCGTAGATCTGACGGTGGAGCGGCTTTTTACCTTTACGGTGCACGGCGATCATCGGCACCGCGGCGCCGTGCGGCTTCTTTTTCATCGCAGGATTTGAGGCACGCTGGTTCAATGTCCAATGATAGTGGTCATATCCACTTGGCTTCAACTGGCTGTTGATGGCCGCCAGACCACTCCCTGACTGAACGTGATATTGTCCTTAGCTGGAGGGGATGCTGATGCGGATTCGTGCTTGCTCTTTCGCCGGTCTCTGCGGGATCGCCGCGCTGCTGTTCGCGGCCGATGAACGCTCCTACACGGGCTGGAGCGATTATCTCGGCGGACCCGACTCGGCGCAATACTCCGGTCTCAAGCAGATCAACAAGTCGAACGTGAGTCAGTTGCAGGTGGCGTGGAGCTACCCCACCGGCGACAAGAATAGCTACGACTTCAACCCGGTGATCGTCGACGGCGTGATGTATGTTCAGGCCAAGAACAATTCGATTGTCGCGCTGGATGCCGCCACGGGCCGCGAAATCTGGGTCCATCCCAACAACACGCGGGCCATCACCGCGCGCGGAGTCAACTATTGGGAGAGCAAAGACCGCTCCGACCGGCGGCTGCTCTATTGCGTCGACAATAATCTTGTCGCCATCGATGCGCGCACCGGCCAGTCGATTCCATCGTTTGGTGAGAATGGCCGATCGGACCTGCGCGTCGGCTTCGACCGCGATCCGAAAACGCTCACGCGCATTCAAAACAACACGCCCGGCCGCGTGTTTGAGAACCTGATCATTCTGGGATCGGCCGCCAGCGGCGAGTATGATACGTCAAGTCCCGGTATCATCCGTGCGTTTGACGTCAAGACCGGCAAGCTCGCCTGGGTCTTTCACACCATTCCGCATCCGGGCGAATTCGGATACGATACCTGGCCCCAGGACGCCTGGAAAACCGTGGGGGGCGATCAAAACTGGAGCGAGATGACGCTGGATGACAAGCGCGGCATCGTCTATGTTCCGCTGGCGTCGCCCAACTACGACTTTTACGGCGGGGATCGAAAGGGCCAGAACCTGTTTGGCAATTGCCTGCTCGCGCTGGATGCCCGCACTGGAAAGCGGCTGTGGCATTTTCAGTTCGTCCACCATGACTTGTGGGATTACGATACGCCCGCCGCGCCGAAACTGCTGACGGTTCGCCATGACGGCAAGATGGTGGACGCGGTCGCGCAGCCCACCAAAATGGGATTTTTATTCGTGTTCGATCGCGTCACAGGTGCGCCGCTTTGGCCCATTGAAGAGCGAGCGGTGCCAAAATCCGACGTCCCCGGCGAAGAATCGTGGCCGACGCAGCCTTTCCCGACCAAGCCGCCTCCGTTCGCGCGGCAAAAGTTTTCGGCCGATGAGCTGAATCCGTTTATTCCAGAGGCCGAGCGCGCCAGCTTGCGCGACAAAATTCTGAGTGCTCGCAACGAAGGGCTGTACACGCCGCCGAGCTTGCGGGGCAGCATCCAAATGCCGGGCCACAACGGGGGAGGGAACTGGGGCGGCTCAGCGGTCGATCCATCGGCTGGCCTGCTGTACGTGGAATCCAAGGAGCTGCCGACGTTTCTCAAGCTCGACACGCGACCTCCGCGCACTGGACCCCCGAACGGCCCGGCCATCTATTCTCAAAACTGCGCTGGATGCCATGGCGCCGACCGGGCCGGTCAAGCCGGCGCAATCCCGGCGCTCACCGATATCACGACGCGCTTGACGGCCGATCAAATCAAGTCCGTCGTTCAAAGCGGCCAAGGCCGTATGCCTGGGTTCTCGCAGCTCACGCCGCGCGAGCTCGATGCGCTGGTCGCTTATCTGGCAATGCCTGGAACGGCGTCCCCTCCACCCTCTGGAAGGTCCTTCGCCGCCTTGATTCCGCTTGCCGATCCAGCTGCTACGCCGCAACGCTATTGGTCGCCGATTGATTTTCTGCTCGCCAGCAACCGGCTCTCGGCCATTGGTCCGCCATGGTCGCAATTGACGGCGTACGATCTGAACACGGGCACCATCAAGTGGCAGGTGCCGCTCGGGGAAGTGACGGCGCTGGCCGCGGACGGTCACACGGACACTGGCAGCCATTGGCCGCGCGGCGGATTGATCGCGACAGCGGGCGGGTTGCTTCTCGCGGCGACGACTTCGGATCGCAAGTTCCGCGCCTACGACAAAGACACGGGCAAGGTGATCTGGGAGACCAGCATTGCGGAAGCATCTGAAGGCGTGCCCGCGGTGTATGAAGTTGGCGGACGCGAGTACATCGTGCTGTGCGTTGCCACGGGCAACGGAATCATGGGCGGTCCATCGGCACAAAAAGCCGGCGCGTACGTGGCTTACGCGCTGCCCGAGAAGCGCTAAGAACCGCTTGCTCACGCGCGCGGCTCAGAAAAGCTAGGGTTTTGCCTGCTGCTGCTGGTGTTCCTGGAAGTTCTTCACGAACGCCAGCATGGCGGTTCGCTCGCCGTCGTCGAGCCTGCCATCGCTGTTCTTGTCGAACATTTTGAATACTTGCGTCAATCTGGTGACGGCGTCGGGCGACAGCATTTCATACGGCAGATCGTCCAGCGTCCGGACCTGGCTCAAGAATTGTTCCACGTACTGCCGGCCAACGTCGCGCTGCAGGTCGCGAGTGTCGTCGGTCGTCGGCAGCAATACGGTTAGGAAAACCAGAGCCATTTCGTCCTTGGTCTCCTCGCCCCAATGAATGTGTACCGGCGGGTGCACTGGATTGTGCGGGTTGTTCTCCGAGTTGTCGAAGGTGTAAACGAGATCGATTCGCGTGCCCTTTGGCAGATCGATCGGCGTGCGATAGCGGTAGGCGTTCTGCCAGTTGAAATCCCAATCCTTGATCCAGATCAGCGGCTTGGTGGAGCCATCCGGCAACGTCGCTGTCACTTTCATGTCCTTGCACAAGTAGTGCGCATGCGGAGTTACGCCGGCGAGTTGAACATCGCGCGGCAAAGTGAGCGATGCTTTGGCGACGTAGTTCGCGTCTCCGGGCGCGATATCCAATTGATGATCGAACAACAGAACCGATGTGCGGCCTTTGGTTGGCGGGCCCGAAAAACTCAGCCCTAAGGACGATTGATCCTGTTCGGGTTTTCCGGAAGGATGGTAGTGAATCTGAATCACCACATCCATGCCCTTGCGAATCGGCTGCGAAACTGACGGATCGTGCGGCAGTGGGGTCAAACCGGGCGCCCATCCTCCAATCAATCCAGCCGCCGGGAAGCCTGGTCCGCCGAAACAGGGATAGCTTCCATCCGGACTCGCATCGGCCATCTTTTTGGCTTGGCCGCTCGCGTCCAAAAAGACCAGAGCGTGATGCACAATGCGCCGGTTCTCGGGGCGGAACTCGGTGCCGTCGAGATACACGTCATGATCGAGGCCGGTGGGAAGAACGAAGCAGCGGTACTGATCGGGACCATCGGCGGGCAACGCATACTTCACTGGGATGGTGAGCACTTGATCCGGCTGGCCGCCTTGCCATCCCTCGGTGAACTTGGGGGGCTGGGGCTTGTCGCTCGGGTCGCCTTCGGGCGCGCCGGCTTTGGCCCAATCTGAGATCAGCGCGATTTGCGCGTCGGTGAGACGGCGCTCACCCGCGAAATCACCGAATCCAGGCTCGGCTTTCCAAGGCGGCATGAAGCGGCCGCTGACAGCGCCTGAGATCAAAGCAGCTCGCTTGGAAGCATCCTGGTAGGTGAGCAAAGGAAACGGCGCTACTTCGCCGGGGCGATGGCAGGTGGCGCAGTTGGCGTAGAGGATTGGCGCGATGTCCCGGTTGAAGGTGGGCGGCGCCGCGGCTCCCAGGGTGGTCGCGAGCGCGACCAAGCTAAACGAAATGACAGGAAATTGTTTCATAATGCGTTACCTCTATTTCACGGGATTGATCGCACACCCGAACGTTTTGGTTCGGGGATGAAGGACGGGCTTGCCGGCGAGCACGGCGTCCAGGGCCTCTCGCAAGTCGAACTTGGTTGGCTCAGAGCGCCGTATGTTGAAATCTTCCACCCGATTGTCGATGCGGCCCAAGTAAAGCAGCGTCCCATCGGGAGCGAGCACGGCCGCTGACGGAATGGTGGTCGCCCCGGTCATTTTCGCCAGGATCTGATGGGGATCGAAAAGCACGGGGAAAGTGAATTGGTAGTCCTTGGTGTGCTGCAGCACGTCGGCGTCGGCGATGGTGGTGTCTGCTTGCACCGCGTAGAACGCTACGGCTCGGGCTTCGTAGTCGCGCCGGGTCCGATTCATTTCTGGAATGTCATTGTTGCTCAAAGGGCAATCCGTGGTCGTAAAGAATACGACGACGGCCTTTTTTCCGTTCCATTCTTCCGGGGAATGAACGGCGTTGCGGGTGTCGCGCAATGCGAACTCGGGGCGGCCAACAGCCAGCGCCGCGGCGCACAGGAGCGCAGCGCCCAGAAGAACTCGGAGCATTATCCTTTTAGTTTACTCGGTTCTGAGGCGGTTTAGTTGGTCTTGAGCTCCGCGTACAATTGCCGGACAAAGCGCTCGGAGGTGGTGGATGAGTTGGGGACGATGGCATCGTAGTCGGACGTGGGCTTGGCCGCGAGAACCTCTTCCACGGTTTTGCCCTGCTGCACCAACGCCGCGACCTTGTCGCGAACCACGAGAATCATATCGCGATGTGCGGTAAGCGCGGCGCGATCGACCGTGGCGCCGTGTCCAGGAATGATTTTTGTCTTTGGACCGGCCATGCCAATCGTAATGCCGAGGCCCTCGATCATCCCGTCCAACGATCCGCCATTGGCGCGGTCGATGTTCGGGTACTGGATCGATCGGAAGTAGTCGCCCGTCATCAGCACGTCGTTCGAAGGGAAATACACCAAAGTGTCGCCATCGGTGTGGGCGCGAAGAATCGGAATCAAATGCACGTCCTCGCCATTCATATGGATGGTCACCGGACCATCATAGGTTACGACCGGGAGCGCGGCGGCGGGAGCAGGCACTCCGGGCGCGCCGTTGGCGCCAGGCGACGGATGGGCCAAACGCCAGCGCAGTTCATCGCGCGAGAAGATGGTGGCGCCCATCTTGGCGAAATTTTCATTGCCGCCGGTATGATCACCGTGGACGTGCGTGTTCACCATGAAGCGAATCGGTTTGTCGGAAATCTGATGGATGGCCGTGGCTATCTTTTGCGATAGCGGAGCGAATTGCGAATCCACCATGAAGATTCCGTCCGGTCCCACCAGGACGCCGATGGTGCCTCCCTGGCCTTCGAGGGTGTAGAAATTGTTGCTGATCTTAGTGGTCTTGATCTCCACTTTGCTGAAATCGGGTTGCGGAGCTTGCGCATAGACGGTGGCCGCGAGCACCGCGAATGAAAATGCAAAGAGGGTGGTTTTCATCGGCTAATAGTCTATCAGGGTCAGAAACGGATGGGGTCAGAATTCAGAGGTCAGAAGACAAGGAATACGGGGAATACGAGGAATACGAGGAATACGAGGGAGCGGGGACACCACACGGCACCACGCTCTTACAAGCGGTTCATGGACGAACAGGAGTCTGGCCCAAAAAACGAAGCGGGCAAGGATCTGGTGCGCGCGATCTTTGGGACGGACGCGATTGCCAAAGATACGCTTCGCTGAGCTGCCCCGCGCACTCTGGCGGCACCTGCTTGATCGCGTTCAGGAGCGCGAGATCTCGCTCGCGGACCTCGAGAGGAACAAGAGATTGTCGGCATTTACTGCTCCGTTTCTTCCAGTTCCGGGCTAGAACAAGTTGAGCTAAGTTATACTCAATGTAGGCATGGCCAGGACAACCAAAACTCTCGGTTTCTCGGTGCCGCCAAAAGTGCTGAAGGAAGTGGAGTCCCTCGCCAGAAAAGAGCGTCGCACGAAGAGCGAACTCTTTCGCGAGATGGTGCGCGTGTATCAACGATTCCGGCTCCAACGGGATCGCGATGAAGTGCGCTGGGTGAACAACCTCATTCAGGAAGCGCAGGCGGAGCAAGCTAGGAGTCCGATGACGGTGGAGGAGATGCTCGCCGAAAGCGATCGACTCAGCCGTGCGGCCGCAAAGCACGCAAAAAAGCTCGGCCTCAAAACCGATCTAAGGAGCGCAACCCGGCTAATCCATGAGCACCGCAAGGCGCGGCGGTCCGCTTAAGGTCGTCCTCGACACTAGCGCTTATTTCTCCGCGTTCCGAGGTACGCGCGGTGTGCCGTTCGAACTGTGGCAGAGAGCGCTAGGGCGAGAGTATGTTCTCCTCGTTTCATCTGCGATCGTTCGCGAGCTAGCTGATGTGCTACGCTCGGGCCTCAGATGGCCGGAAGCCGAGATCATCGCGCAGCTGACCTCGGTGGACATCTGAAAACCGGCCATAGGCGGACACTTCAAAACCGGCCAACGGAGCAGAACCAGAACAAGACTATTTATACCTTGTGAGAGGGCACTCGGGCAAACATTTTTGTGAGACAGTCCGGCGGGGTTATACTGAACCTCACCTGGACGGAGGATACGGCAACGCAGGGATGCGACCAGAGCGCCGAGCCAGGGGCCGGAATGGCGGGGCGGCACCCGTCGCCCCTAAACGCATCGGAGTTTTTATACATGAAGATTCAGGTTCCCTGGATGGTCTCGATCTGGACAATGGCAACCATGATGTCTTAGTTCATTTAGCAGGCTGCGGAAAATCGGCTTGGCACCCATTGAACCGGCCCCTTCCCGATCATGTGCCAAGGGTAACGTTCATCTTGGCAGAGTCACGCAACCGCAAGAGGGTCAGCCGGTAAAGATCTATGATGTTGACACCACGGATCCTTCGCAAACGGAACAGATTACTCAGGCCCGAGGCGCTCGCTCAACGCAACTATCAATCCGCGGTGCTCGCCGGAAGCATCAACTTGGGAAAGCGCTCCACTGCGCTCGATTCCGGCCGCACACCAACCACAAACCCCCGGCGACTACTAGTAGGATTATTACGGCATACACACTAGCCTCTGGCCCCGTCGTACCGCCGCTCCATATCGGCGCTCCAACGGGATGACTCTCGAGTAACCGCCCCTGCGATACCGAACCACTGTCGATCACGCCGTACAGATACGCTTCCGCCCAGTTCATCCCGGTATGCATGCCTATCGCCCACCAGAGCGAGCCCGTCAGCCACAGGCTGAGACAAAACACGAGGCCGCCAACGGCCGCCGTAATCAATCCCAGGGGGGATTCGCCCGCGTTGTGGCCGTGCGCGGCGCCAAATAATACGGACGTAATCAGGGCCGCCCACCAGAAATTGAGGCCGCGCGTCAAAGTGTAGAGAAGATATCCCCGGAAGAGGCCTTCCTCGAAAAACGCCACGAGCAGATCCAGCGCCGCCCACAACGCCGCGTATTTCCATATGGCCGCACCGCTCAACACTCTCCCGTCGAACGCCAATAGGTGGGTTGTCCAGAGTGCCCCCACTAGCGCGGATATCGACAGTAGACCGACCGCCAAGCCAAAAAAGAATCTTCTCACCATTCGGCTATCGGTCAAGCCATAGCTCAAAACCGGACGCTTCTCGATCTTTGACATAACCCATGTGGCTATGAAAAGTCCGAGGACCACCGCAGCTTCCCTCAGGATTTGGGTATCCGGCGACACCAGATGCATGTCTTCATCCGGGAAGAAGTGCCCTGCCAGCGTGCCGCCTAACGCACTCAAAACCACGACGATCGCCAGGAATATCAGCACGCTCCAGCCTGCCCGCAATCCCTGTTCACGAACAAACAACCCGCGTAGCACGCGCGACTTGGAACCAGTCATACCCGATGCCTCCACTGAATTTTATTTCGCAGCAGTCCGATTACTTCGGCTCGCCGCCGCTTAGCTCGCAGCAATGTTTTGCTGTGCCTCACCGTAATCCTGCCCAGGGAGACGCCAAACCTGGGAAGCAGTAATCTTATGCGTTCTCACACAGTCTCGACCCATAGCAGCCCTTCGGATTCGCCCCGAATAACTAGCGTTTTAGTGTCTGCCCTACATGACCCCATCTGACCCTGCTACACGTAATCGGCGAGCGTAAGGTCGACGTTGTGCGTGCTGCCATCTTTGCTCTTGATGACGAGATGCACCACTGTGCCGGGAGCCGCGAGGAACGCGCCGCGGACTTCGAGCAGAGACGGATTTGATGAGCCGCTGAGCGACACGATGACGTCACCCGTTTTCAGTCCAGCCGTCGCCGCCGGCGTACCGGGGCGCACATCGATGACCGTGATCCCGCCTTTATTGATGAGGAAGAGACCGCTGCGATCCCATTGGTCGCGCACCGAGATATCCACATTCGGCGTCAGCGTCATGGTGCGCCCATGATAGTCCAGCGTCATCGTGAAGCGCTTCCACACTCCGCCACCCACATTGGCACCAAAGAAGGGCAAGTCATACCCTCCTCCCCCTTGTGCCGGGTAATCACCGACAAGATCGTGAAGCGTCAGCCCGCCGAAGGAAAGCGTCTGCAGGCGGCCGAGCCTCCCATGAGTGGGGCCGCCAACGCCGAATCCATTCACTCCCGGCTCGGTGAACTTTGTCGGTACGACGCTCGGATGGGCCTCGAGGAACGGCGTGTAGAACGAGAGCGAACTGCTCGCGCCAGTATCGAGCGTGCACGTCGCTGGCACATCGTCGATGCCGCATGCGAATTGCGGCTGTGTGCCGAACAGCGCAATCGGTACGACGGTCGCATCGGGCGGAGGCGTATACGACCCCGGCATATGAAACACGACCTTCTTATTCCCGTAATCGAAGGTCGTCAAGAAGCGGGATAGCACCTCGTAGCCGATCACCCCATCCATCGGCATTCCGGCGGACATGCCGAAGCCCTTGGCGATCGGAAGTACGATGAAAACCTGATTCGTGACCAGTGCATCCCCGACTTGAAGCATCTTGATCACTGCGAAACTAGAGGCAACACCTGCGCTGCCCACGCCTGTGACCTCTGCCGATCCACCGCTGGCCACGCCAAGCTCCTTAGCGACTGCCGAATCGATGACGTTCGCTCCGCCGGTGTCGAAAGCGAAATGGAACGGTCCCTTTCCGTTGAGCATGACGTCGAGCCATACCTGATTCTTCGAGATCTGGATCGGGACGGAAGCCTGCGTCGCGCGGTTTGCGATCGAGAAATCATGCGGTGAGGACGTTGGAGCCGTGAGATGCGAGGCGCCGCCGGGTGGATCCACCTCGACACTCGTCACCGTAAACGAGGTGGTGCCATTCATGTTCGACGTATCCACGCGATAGGGAATCATGAGGCCCTGTACCGGGTGGAAATCGGCCATGGTAATGGTCGTGACCACCGGCCCCGCTGTTTGCACCACCGTGACCGGCAGGTGAGTTGCCTTATCGAACCGGACGTCGATCGGCACGCTGGAGTTAGGCGGCGTAACGGTGAGCACGTCGTAGCTCTTGCCGTCCTGGCTCTTCGAGCCTCCCCATGTGATCGTTGCGCCGCCGTAACTTGGTGTCCAGAGGTCGTAGTTACCAACGTATGCTTGTTTGATGGCACTGGAGCGCCCGAGTACGCTCCCATCCACGATCACCAGTCCTGTCTGGTCGAGATTCCAGTTCTCATCGCCATCCCATCCGTTGCCTCCGCCGAGAGGCGGCGTTGAAAAAAGCGCTGCTTCCCGCATGCCGCCCATCTCATTCCAGTCATCACCACTGCCGGAAAGACCAGTGGCTACGACGCTGCCCTTTGCATGGATAACCTTCATCGAACGCAGGGCATCGACGTGAAGAGCGGCTCCCGATTGGCTTATGAGCTTTCCAACTCGTGGATCGCCATTGGCATGTGTGGCCTGTGGCTCGACTGAGATAAGCACTATAAAGCTCGCGGTAACGAACAAAAACCCGGGTTTCATGGCCTTCTACCTCTGTCTGTATTAATAGATAATATATTATCTATATGAAACTTCCTGTGTCAACTCCCGATCTGGTCGTCGGGCGACTGCGTAGTGACATCGTGAGCGGGCGGCTCGCGCCCGGTGAGCCCTTGCGTCAGGATGAGATCGCCCGATCATTCGGGGTGAGTCACGTTCCGGTTCGTGAAGCCTTTCTCAGGCTCCAGGCCGAAAGGCTCGTCGAGATCCGGCCGCGCCGCGGCGCGATCGTCGCGGCGCTTTCTGCAGCAGAGCTCGAAGAGCTTACCGAGATGCGCGCGGCCTTGGAATGTTGTGCGCTGCGCATCGCAATACCGAAGCTCACTGTTGGTGACCTGCAGAAGGCCGCCCAAGCGCTGGATCGCATCGATCACCAGCCGGAGCGATGGGCCGAGCTGAACATGGCGTTCCACACCCTCCTCTACGCGGCCGCAGAGCGTCCGCGGCAACTCGCGACGATCCTTTCGTTGCAGCGCAGCCTTGAGCGGTATGTCTATTACGTCTATTATCAACTCGAGATGACGAATGCCTTCGCGGACTCACAGCGCGAGCACCGCAAATTGCTCCAGCTCGTCGAGCGAAGAAAAACAGATGAAGCGTGTGCGCTCCTGAATGACCATATCCTCGAGCCGTGGGATATCGTGGTTTCCAAGTTACGCGAATCGGGCCACGCTTAGGCGGTCGTCTCACCGCTGCGCCGGTAGGCTTATGCTCCTGCAAAACCTTCACTTCCAACATCAAGTCGGTGGCGGTTACGTGTTGGCGTTCACCGAAAGTTGACCCAGTCGGATAACCAGGTGCGCGAGGCGATAGCGGCGGCGCGGGGCGACTTCAAGGGGGATGAAGGCGCATTCTCCACGGAGACAAAGCTGCTGCAATCCGACCCCAGTTATGCGATCCACGCTGCCACAGCAATTGGCGCTTCCGGAAGCTCCGATCCGTAGCAAACATCCCGTCGTTCCACTTGGCCACTCCAATTTCTTGCAGATCAATCCAGGATCGTCCTGCGTCATGCCCCTATTGGGCCATCGGCGCCCATGGGATCTCAAGCGTCGTTTTTGGTTTCAGTCGGGGTGTGCCGACCTAGACGATGGGCGCGTATACAGCATCACGGTCGCAACGCCCAATAACATTTATTGGTGCATGGAGAATGAGGGATTAGATTACTTTTTCGGATGCCCGCCACTCTTCGTCAAACGTCTGACTCAGGAGAATGTGGAGCGAGCCATTAAGGCTCTCATCGAAGACGAGCAGTTCCTGCCCGTGTACGGCGTTTTGCAGCAAACCAACGGGTAGGGTTGAACAAGCATTCTGGCGCGAAAGCGATAAATCCCGGGAGCGCGAGGGCTGGCCCTCCGCACTGAATAAAGGTCCTGTCCCTATGATGCCGCAGCGGTCTTGGTCCGCCAGCTTCGGGGACCACACTTGAGCACATGGCCGTGATGCAGCAGGCGGTCGAGCATGGCACTGACGGCGGCGACATCGCCGAGCAGTTTGCCCCAGTCCTCGACGGGACGATTGGAAGTGAGCAGCGTGCTGAAACGCTCGTAGCGGCGCATGATGATTTCCAGCAGATCCTCGGCGGCGGTGTGCGGGAGTTTGCGCATACCGAAGTCGTCGATGATAAGCAGCGGCACAGTCGCCACAGATTCCATATACTCTTTGCGCGTGCCGCCGGCGACCGCGTCGGCCAGTTCATCAAGCAGGATGTGCGTTTCGCGATACAGCACTTTGTAGCCTTGCTGGATAGCGCACTGGCCGATGGCCTGCGCCAAGTGGCTTTTGCCGGTTCCGCCGGGGCCGAGAAACAACGCGTCTTCGCGCTTGTTGATGAATGCGGCGGTCGCCAGGTCGAATACCAGACTGCGATTCATTTTCGGATTGAAGGTGAAGTCGAAGTCATCGAGAGTCCGGTCGGCATCGCGAAAGGCGGCCTGTTTACGGCGGCGTTGTAGTAAACGATCGGTGCGTAGAGTGAGTTCGTCGGAAACCAGACAGGCGATCAAATCGATGGGGGCCATGGCTTCAGCTTGTGCCTGACGCAAGCGGGTTTCGAGCACCGCGGCCATGCCGCCCAGCCGGAGTTGGCGCAACGCCCGGTCGAGTTCGATTAGGTTCATGATGGATTCTCCTGTTTTGAGTTTTTGGTTCGGCTTTCGATGAGGTCGCGATAGAGCGTGAGCTGGCGAATCAGCGGATCGACCTGGCGCAGACTCAGTGGCAGTTGCGGGTTATGTTCCAGGTAGCGGCGCACGAAGTGATAGTGGCTCGCTCTGGTTTCCAGCGCCAGGGCGCAAGCTTCATCGGTGGAGGCGACGCCATACTTCTTCGTCAGGTTCAGCACACCGAGGATGCGGCGCACCGCTTCCTCGCCTAGGTTTTGATGCATCGCCTGGCACAAAGCACCAATGTGCGGTCCGGCGATTTCGGCACGGCGCAGTAGCTGTTGCGTGCTCAACGGTGTTCGTGTGGGACGATCCTGCTCTTGAATGCGGTGGCGCCCGCGCTGTTGCCGCAAGTGCTCGCGCAGCAGTTGACCGCTGAGCGGATCGATCAACCGCACATGCGCGTCATTCCATTGCACGTGAACCCGGCGTCCGATCCAGCCCGGAGGCGCTCCATAATATGCGGCCTCGACTTCGACGCAGCCGTCCAGATGCAGCGTGCGCTCGCTGTAGGTGTAATAGCGAAAGGGTTCGACCGGCAATGGCAGCAGCGCCGGTTTCTCTTCTGCGAACATCGCCGCCACCTGCCGCTTGGTCGTGCCGTGGATACGCGTGTCGGCCCAGCGCTCCTCCCAGTGATCCAGATAGGCCAGTGCTTCCTCCAGGCTCTCGAAGCGCTGACCCTTCAACGGCGTTTTCTGCGCGTGGCCGACGCCGGATTCGACCTTGCCTTTTCGGTCTGGATCTCGCACCCGGCATGGCAAAGCGACCGCGCCGTAGTGCTTCAACACATCGCGGTAGAGCGGATTAAGCGTGGCATCGTAGATGTCGGGCGTGATCACGCCTTCGCGGAGATTATCCAGCACCACAACGCGAGTCACACCACCCAATCGGCGAAACGCCTTCTCGTGCAACTCAGCCCAGACACGCGAGCTGGATCGGAATACCAGCAGTCGAACCGATTTTAGGCTGTGCCCCAGCGTCATCACGAACAGGCGCGTGCGTCGGTACTTGCCGCTCTGCGGATCGCGCACCATGGGGCCGGTGCCATAGTCCACTTGTGCTTCCTCGCCCGGAGCAGTTTCAATCACCACGCGGGCTTCGGGCGCGGACGACCCGCACAGCTTCCGCACGAAGCGCTTCACGCTGGCATAGCGTCCGGCGAAACCGTAACCGTCCACCAGGTCCTGCCAGATGGCCATCGCGTTGCGACCCTTCGCCAGCTCAGCTTCAACGACCTCCCGGTAGGGTTCGCAGGCGCTGGCCGAGGGACTGCGGCTTGGTTGCCGAGGCGGTTTTTCGGCCTCAGAGTCGGTGGACACCTCTATGGCCGGTTTTGCCGCATTGCGTCCCCACCCACCTGCCGGACGCACCGCGATTCCCGCAGCCCGGAGATANNAGCGCGATGACTTGCTGTTTCTTTTCTTCGCTCAAGACATTGCTCACGTGACGGAGCGTAATCTCTCCGCCAGTTCAATGTCCCGATTCAGCTACCTGGTTGGCCGGTTTTCAGGTGTCCACGCATGGCCGGTTTTGGGTGTCCCCCGAGGGCTGAAGCTTGTTGTGCGCGTGGCCAAGGTAGTGGAACCAAGGACTACGATCCAAGTCATCAAGGCCGATCCTGGGGATCGGAATCGTGCGGCCGACCGATTTTCTGAAGACGTTGGGATGAAGCAGGGCACCGAGCTCATTCACGGCGTCTTGACCAGCGCTGCGAGGCTCTTGGGCGCAAGCAGCCGGTAGCTGCCCACGACTAGCTCGGCCACTTCGTCCCAGTCAATCTCGTCGACATCCAAACGCAGCGCCACCCAGCCGCTCGACGCGAGGTACGCGGGCAGATAGAATCTCGCGGGATTCGCGGCCACCAGCGCGGTATTGTCGCCGTGGATCACTTTGGCGGTTACGGAAACGATGCCATCGCCGTGGTGGTCATTTAGAAAATAAGCAAACTTCTTCTTCTTTACCTGGAAACCAGCGTGTCGACCGTGAAGGTACCTCGTAGTCTCGGGAAGCGCGAGGCAGATCTTCGTGAGCCGAACCAGACGGCGGTCTTCGGCGGCAGCCTTCTTCACGGCAGTGCCGATTATTCTATTGGACAATCACCGGTAGGGTAGAGATCGTAGCGTTTCCAATGGCGCGGAGGGCAAGCGCGCCGATCTTCGTGTTCGACGAACAGGTCAAAGTCCCGCGAAGACCGGTGAGAGCAGGGAACAAGTAGTTGGCATAGTGCCCCAGCGGACCGATAATTGGCAGCGGTACTGCATTTGAAATGGCGACGCCGTTCTGGTCCGCCCCGGTGCAAGATACCGTGGCTGAATTCACCGGATCTAAATTCGCAAGGGCGAAACCGGTATAAAGAGGCTCCCCTGTCGGAGCAAACGTAGTGGCGTCGAAGGGAAGCGTGAACGCGAAGCTACCCGCGCTCGCCCCAACGGCGGCCTCATAATAGGTGCCGTCAGTCTGACGGCGAAAGAGCGCCTGAATGGTAATGTTGGGATCCGAGCTGATCAAACCCCAGGCCGATACGGGCCCGGGAGCACTCGGGTTGGATGCCTCGACGTAGGTCATCCCGTTAGCCGGTACCGTGCCCTGATAGGTGCTGACCGTCCCGATCGGTGTGGGAAAAGGGATTGCGACAAGAGCACCGGAGTTGTCATAGAAGCTTACGGAAAACTGTGCCGGTAGATCTCCAATGTTCACGACGAAGAAGCCGGTGGTCCACACATTGCCAACAGTAAGATGCGGAAGCGCACCATAGGTCTCGGCAACTACGCTCTGCAGATTGTTAAGCAGGGGACCGGAGGGGGCAACCGTATTGACGAAGGTCCCATTTGGATTGACGCGCAGGACCGATCCTCCGTTGGTCGGCAGAAACAGTTCACCGGTATTGGGGTTACGCGCCGGACCGATTACGTTGCAACAGATCTGCGTGCCATCGTGAGCGAAAACTGTGACAACGCCTGCGGGCGTTACGCGAAACACCGAGTCATCTCTGAATGAAGCGAACAGGTAGTTACCAGTGCCATCCGGAATCAAGCCGCTAACGGAGGTTGCCGACGCGCCGCTCAGGCCGATCATTGTAACGTTGCCGGCAGGCGTGATCGAATACATCTGAACCGTAACAACGTTGTCTTCGAGGACGAGATAGTTGCCGGATGCATTCACAAGGATATATGCGTCCTCATTCACACTGGCATCGACCACCGGGTAATTCGCCACCTTCACAACGTTTCCAGCGGGTGAAATGCGCCAAACGGCATGTTGCACGTTGTCCACAACGATGAAGTTCCCGAGCGAATCCGCCGCAACCGCTATCCATCCGGTAGCGGGACCGGCCGGCGCGGTGGCAACGGTGGTGACAGTACCGGTCGGCGTCACGCGGAGAAGCGTGGACGCAGTCGTCACCAGGTAGTTCCCGCTGAGATCCTTTCCCAGGCCAAGGGCATTGGCTATGGGCGCAATCGTGTTGATCGAGCTCCAATCCGAGGACGCACGTATGAGCGCACCCGTCGGGGAGGAGGAAACCATTACGTAAGCGATGGGGTCCGCCGCCAGTGGTAAACCGGCAAGGAACAGAATAAGCGCAGAGCCGAACAGTTTCATGGCAATTTCTCCTTGTTCTCTTTCGGGCGATCTCAACGAAAATCGCGATAATATCCAGACTATAGCGTGCAGCGTTGACGAGCGCAACGGGGGCATAAATCGTTAGGGCCAGCGCGGGCGAAGGGAACCGAAACGCCCTCCGATCAACTCCGCGCTGTCGGAACGCCAGCCGCTCAAAATATATGCGCCGCAACGTTCGGAATGTGTGTTAGGCTCCTCGGCAGTAGAAGGAGATCTCTCCTTTTTGGCAAAGATCTCCCACTATGGAAGTTTACGAGCACGACACGCGAGCCGTGATAGATCGTTTCCTGCACCATGAGATCAGCTTCCCGGATTGTATTGCAGCTTTGGATGCAGCGCTTGCCGAACTCATCCCAAGGCTGACGAGCGAACAACTCGCCCCTCTTCGCACTCTGATGTTGGCCAACAACGGAATTGTGATGAAGGAAATGGAAAGGCGCGGGCCGCCTGAGGATTCAAGGTAGCCCACTACGCAGAAAATCGTTCAGCTGCCCGTGGAAAATCTGGAAGTGATGGTCTGGCGGAGAGGGGGGGATTCGAACCCCCGGTAGACTTTAAAGGCCTACGACGGTTTAGCAAACCGCTGCTTTCGACCACTCAGCCACCTCTCCGGCGTGCGCGGCGGGTCTCAAACGGATGGTAGCACAGGGCGTTACTTCTTCCCAAAAACGGCGATGTACTGGCTCTTCGGCACCAAATCGTGCTTGGACACCAGCCGGAATCCGTTGGCTTCCACCTCTTTGATAAGGTCGTCCTGATCGAGGCGGATGTGCTGCAGGGCGAAATTCGGGTCGCTGTTCTGCATGGCGCCGGGACGCTTGAAATACTCGACGATGACGAGCTTGCCGTCCGACAGCAGGCTATCGCGAATGTGTTCCAGCATCGCCTCGGGATAGTCGAAGTGATGATAGACATCCAGCACCAGCACGCTCTCGAGCGTATCGGCCGGCAGCTTCGGATCGCGATCGGTCCCCAGCACGAACTGCACGTTGTTGAGGCGGCTGAGTTGCACCTTTAGCTTGGCTTTGTCCAGAAAATCGTTCTGGATATCTTCGCCAATCACGCGGCCCGAGTCGCCTACCGCGTGGCTGAGGTAGGGCAGCATGAATCCGACACCGGTGCCGACGTCGGCCACCGATCCGCCGGGCTTCAGATCCATCGCGTCGATGATATCCCGCGGCCTCTGACGATCCTCACGCGTGGGATCACCGAGCGAGCGTGCGATGCTCTCGCGCCCCGCGGGGGTCTTATAGCTATCGTTGGCTTGGCCGGCCACCTGCGCGAACGCGGCGGTGGAAATCAGGAACAGACTGGCCAGAAACACGCGGTCGATTTTTCTCATACGGAGGTTTATTGGTGCGGAGCAGCCAGATGCTCTTCGAAACTGACGGGCGGATTGTAGAACAGGATGCGGCCGCAGCTTTCGCAGAACATCATCTGTTCGCTGTGGCGGAGCTCCTGAAAGAATTGCGGGCGCAGTAGGATTTGGCAGGCGGAGCAGCGTCCGGCGACAGCCTCGGCGACAGCCGAACCACCGCGCCACTTCTTTCGGATGCGCTCGTAGGCGGAATAGGCGGGCTTCGCGAGAGACGCGACCAACTGCTGGCGTTCGGCCTTGAGCTCGTCGAGCTGGCTCTGATCGGCGGCGGTGCGCTCACGAACGCGGGCCTTCTCGGCTTCCACCTGCTGCTTTTCTTCCTTCAGCGCCGCCTCGGCCTTCTTGACGTTGGAGTCCAGCGGCTCCGATTCGGACATGAGGTCCAAGGTACGATCCTCGGCCTCCCGAATCGAAGTGTCGCAGAATGCGATCTCGTGTTGGAAGGCGCGGTACTGCTCGTTGGTCTTCGCTCCCAGCATCTGGTCTCGGAGCTTGGAAATCTTCAGGTTCTCCACTTTCACGTCGTCTTCCAGGCGCTTGCGCTCCTTCTGGTTGGCGGCGAGCGCGGCGCGATCGGCCTCCAGGCGGCGGAGGTGCGAATCCAGGGCCTTTTCTATCAGCGCGATGTGTTTGGGTAAGGTAGCGATTTCCCGCTCCAGGTCTGCAATCCTCTTATCGAGCGATTGCAAGCGGGTGACCTGCTCGATCTCAACGGTCATCTGTGTTTCATCTTAACATTTCCGAGACAAAGTCTACAAAGAATACAGGTGAAGAACAGTGTGGTGACCGTTTTAAGATCGGGCGCCGCTCGCCAATATTCGGAAGGCGATTACGGCGCCCTTGGGAGCGGGGACGATCAGCGGCGCATTCTAGCGACGCACGCTCGGTTCGTGTGGCTCGCGCACCGGTTCCTCGGACTGCGCCTTGGCCCAGGCGTCAGCCTGTTTCTGCGCTTCATCTTTGGAAATGCCGTAGCGCTCTTGAATGCGACCCACCAACTGGTCTTTCTTTCCGGCAATCTGATCCCAGTCGCTATCAGTGAGCTTGCCCCACTGTTCGCGAGCCTTACCCTTCACCTGTTTCCAGTTGCCTTCNNGTCGTGATACCAGTAGAGATTGGCATCCATTTTTGAAACCGACCTGCCTCAGGTTGAGCTGGTCGCGCGGGGCAAGGTTCGCGACATCTACGCGGCCGGCGATTTCCTGGTGATTGTGGCGACGGATCGTCTTTCGGCCTTCGACTACGTGCTGCCGACGCCGATCCGCGACAAGGGCAAGGTGCTGACCGCGCTCACCATCTTCTGGCTGGAGCAATTGCGGGACATTGTTCCGAACCACTTCGTATCGGCGAATGTGAGCGATTACCCGCCCGAGTTCCACGCCTACCGGGATCAACTGGAGGGCCGCTCGATGCTGGTGCATCGGGCCAAGATGATCGACGTGGAGTGCGTGGCGCGCGGGTATGTTTCTGGATCGGGCTGGAAGGATTACCGGCGGGATGGCCGGATCTGCGGTATTCCATTGCCGGCCGGATTGCGCGAGAGCGATCAGCTTCCGGAGCCGATTTTCACGCCGGCGTCGAAGGCGCAGTCCGGACACGATGAAAATATCACCTACGAGGCGGTTTCCCAGCGGATCGGCGAATCATTGGCCTTGAAGCTGAGGGACTTGACGCTCGCGATTTACGAGCGGGCCGCGCGGTATGCGGCGACCCGGGGGATCATCATCGCCGACACGAAGTTCGAGTTTGGCTTTGCGGGGGATCAATTGGTGTTAGCCGACGAAGTGCTCACGCCGGATTCCTCGCGCTTTTGGCCGCGCGAGAGCTATCAGCCAGGCGGCGCGCAGCCCTCCTTCGACAAGCAATACGTGCGGGATTACTTGGAATCCATTCACTGGAACAAGCAGCCTCCAGCGCCGGCCTTGCCTGCGGAGGTGATGGAGCGGACCAGCGAAAAATATCGCGAGGCCTACCGAGTATTGACGGGAAAGCCGCTTTGAACTGGATCGACCTGTTGCTTCTGATCGTGATCGGCGTGTCCGTGCTGACCGGTTTCGCCGCTGGATTTGCCCGTGTCGGCGTGGGTTTCATCGCCATGATCGTGGGGCTGTTTTGCGGGTTCTGGTTTTACGGCATCGTGGGGGCTTACTTTCTGGATTACGTGAGCTCGCACGCGATGGCGAACCTGATCGGCTTCTTCGTCATATTTTTCGGCGTGCTGATCCTGGGGGCGATCGTGGGGCGGATCCTGGCAAAGTTTTTCAAATGGGTGGGGCTATCGTGGCTGGACCGCTTGCTGGGCGGGGCTTTCGGTTTGGTCCGAGGCCTTGTCATCGCCGCGGGGATGGTGACCGTGCTGCTTGCTTTTTCGCCATCGCCGCCACCGGGCTCGGTGGTGGACTCCAAGTTGATGCCTTACGTCATCAATGTATCCGGGGTTTTTGCGGCGCTGACGCCTCGCGAAATTAAGGATGACTTCTACGCTACCAGGGACAAAGTGAAGGCAGAGTGGTCACAGCACACGGCGCGAAAACCGGCAGGTGTTCGGCACGAATGAGTCCGTCCATCTGTGGTTCTCTGGTGATTTTTGATCTGGATGGCACACTGGCCGATTCCAAGCTCGACTTGGTTCATTCGGTGAACGCGGCGCGCGGGTTGCTGGATCTTCCTCCGATTTCGGACGAGCTGGTGTCGTCGTATGTCGGCAACGGCGCGCCCGTATTGATGCGGCGGGCGCTGGGGCCGGAAGCCAGCGAAGCTGACGTTCAGCGGGGATTGGAATTTTTCCTGAGCTACTACCGCGCACACATGCTCGACAACACGCGGCTGTATCCGGGAGTGAAAGATGCGCTGGACCGCCTGCGGGAGGCCGGCACGAAAATGGCCGTGCTGACCAACAAGCCGGTGCGCTTCAGCCGTTCGATTGTGGAGGGGCTGGGGCTCGCGCAGCATTTCTTTCAGGTTTATGGAGGCAACAGTTTCGAGCAGAAGAAACCGGATCCGATTGGGATCGAGATGCTGCTGCGCGAAAGCGGCCTGGCGCGCGAGCGCACCATCATGGTGGGAGACAGCGGCGTGGACGTCCAAACAGCGCGCAATGCGAGAGTGCAAGCGTGCGGCGTCTCGTACGGGTTTCAGCCGGAAGCGTTCGTGGAATACCCGCCCGATTTTGTCGTGGACGATATGGCGGAGCTCGTTGAATACGTGCTCAGGCCTGACTGAACTCGGCCAGCCGCCGCAGTTTCGTCCAAGCCGCGCCGGAGTCGATAGACTGAGCGGCGCGCTCCATCGCTTCGCGGAGATTGGCGGCAGCACCTGCGGCGACGAGGGCAGCCGCGCTGTTCACCAGCACAATGTCGCGCTGAGCGCCGGGCTGTCCTTGAAGAATCGCTGTAGCGATGGCGGCGTTACATGCGCGGTCGCCGCCGCGCAGGTCCTCAGTGCGAGCCTGAGGGACACCGAAGTCGGCGGGTGTCCAGGTGAAGGAGCGAACGTTCGCACCTGTAACCTCGAAGACCAGCGTTGATCCGGTGGTGGTGACTTCGTCGAGCCCGTCGGAGCCATGGACGATGAAGGCACGCTCGGGTCCGAGCCCAGCCAGGGCGTTGGCCATCAACTCCGCGGCTTGTGCGGAAGGAGCGCCAATCAACTGTCGCGTGGCCCCGGCGGGATTGGTGAGCGGCCCGAGCAAATTGAAGACAGTGCGCATCTTCAACTCCAGGCGCGCCGGCTGAGCATGCTTCATCGCGGGGTGCAGCAGTGGCGCGAAAAGAAATCCGATACCGATTTCGCGAATCGCCTGGGCAACGCGCTCGGGGGCCAACGACACTTGAACACCCAACTCTTCCAGAATGTCGGCGCTGCCGCATTGGCTGGAGAACGAGCGGTTGCCGTGCTTGGCGACGCGCACGCCCGCTCCCGCCACCACAAACGCCGCGACCGTGGAAATGTTGAACGTGGCGCCGCCGTCGCCGCCCGTGCCGCAGGTATCGAGCAAAGGTTGGGAATCCAGGCCAACATCCGGCCAAACATGGACGGTTGCGGCCTTTTCCCTCATGGCTCGCGCGAAGCCGAGCAATTCTTCGGCAGTCTCGCCCTTGGTGCGCAGGCCCGTGAGGAAAGCCGAGATTTGTGGCGTGGTGGCCTGGCCGTTCAAGATGACGAGCATGGCGTGGTGCGCTTCGGCGGCCGAGAGGTCCTCGCGCGCGGCAATTTTGTGGAGGAACGCCAAAAGCATGGAGGGCTTTGCCTCACGTTACCATGAATTCGAGGGGTTACCGACGATGAGGATCACAGCGGTTATGGCGGGGTTGTCAATGATCGCAATTTTGCGTGCGCAGGAACATCCGGCGCCAGAAGCACCACCACGCCAGGCTTCCGCCGAGGCCCCGAAACCCGCCGTGCCTCCGCCGGTGGACACGTCTTCCATTACGAAACATTCGATTCAGATTAACGGCAAATCGCTCGCGTACACCGCGACCGCGGGCACGCTGGTCATTCAGAAAGACGCCAAGCCGTGGGCCAGCATGTTTTACGTCGCCTATACAGTGGATGGCGTGCAGGACCTCTCGAAGCGGCCCATCACGTTCGCGTTTAACGGCGGGCCGGGATCATCGTCCGTGTGGCTGCACTTGGGCGCGCTGGGGCCGAAACACATCGCCATGGGCCCGGATGGTGAACAGCCCAAGCCACCGTATCAATTGGTAGCCAACGACGATACCGCCTTGCAGTTCACGGACCTGGTGTTTATCGATCCAGTGACCACTGGTTTCAGCCGCGCGGCGCCGGGCGAGAAGGAAGCGCAGTTCCACGGTTTTGACGGCGATCTAGAATCTGTGGCGGAGTTTATCCGCCTGTATTCGGTCCGCGCGGAGCGGTGGGGATCGCCGAAATTTCTGGCGGGCGAGAGCTACGGGACCACGCGGGCGTCCGCGCTTTCGCAATACTTGCTGGACAAGCACGGGATCTATTTGAATGGCATTACGCTGATTTCATCGGTGCTGAATTTCGAGACGATCTCGTTTGCGCCGGGAAACGATCTTCCGTACGCGCTGTTCTTGCCCACCTATACCGCCACGGCGTGGTATCACAAGAAACTGCCAAAGGATTTGCAAGGCGAGTTGGAAAAGGCGGTTGGCGAATCGCGCCGCTTCGCGGGAAACGAGTACGCCGCAGCCTTGATGAAGGGCGACAAGCTGACTGCCACGGAGCGGACCAGCGTGGTCCATGAGCTGGCGCGCCTGACGGGGCTCTCGGAGCCGTTCGTCGAAGAGTGCAATCTGCGAGTTTCGGAAGGCCGGTTTACCAAAGAATTGCTTCGCGACCAGCGCAAAACGGTGGGCCGCTATGACAGCCGCTTGGAGGGCTATGACACTGATGCAGCCGGCGACAGGCCGCAATATGATCCCAGCTACTCGTCCGTCCAAGGCGCTTATACCGCGATGTTCAACGAGTACGTCCGCACCGAGCTGGGGTATAAAAGCGACCAGCCTTATGAAATTTTGACGGACAAGGTGGATCCGTGGAGCTACGAGAAATTTCAGAACCGGTATGTGAATGTGGCCGGGATGCTACGCGATGCCATGACGCAAAACCCGAATCTTAAGGTGATGATCGCGACTGGCTATTACGATCTGGCAACGCCGTTCTTCGCGGCCGAGTATACGGTGAGCCACCTGGGTCTGGAGCCGGCCTTGAGCAATCATGTGAGCTTGACGTACTGCGAAGCCGGCCACATGCTGTACACCAAGAAGAGCTGCCTGGATGCTCTGCATGGGTCCATGGCGGATTTCTATCAAAAGGCGACGCCGGCGCCGTAGGTGGGGTCTAGTTCAACAGCCGGCGATCGAATGCATGACGATGCGTGCGAACGATCCGGATATGGCTGCTCTCCGAATGCGCCGGATTGATGAGAACGTTCCAAGTTGCGGGCACGATGACGGACGGGACGCGGAGCAAGGCGCTACGCTTTGAACTCAGCCATTCGTCCCCTGCCCGGCGTGACTTCTCTTGCTGCCACCCGGCTCCCGCACTGACGTCCAGCGATTCGACAGCGATTGAATCCGGGGCTTCAATTTCCAGGTAGCGAATCGTGACGGGAATGTCCTGGATGTCGATCTCGGCGTGGACAAGTATCTCCAGCAACGCGGTTGCCGGATTCGGAGCGCAGTACACGATGCGCTGGCCGCGGTTGTGCCATCTGCCTGAGGCACGGAGACCACCCGTCCCATCGAGCGAGGCGTGATTGCTGGCACGCCACAGGGTCACGCGGCGAGGCCATCGTCGATTTGGATGATCAGTTCTTCCACCAGCCGCGCGCCGGCCTCGGTAGCTAGCATCTCGATCGGGCTTCTGGAATCGAACTGGCGTTTCGGCTTGCGCAGCCATCTCCAGGCGCGTTCCGGCTCTCCAAAGACCTGCTCCGCCGCGGCGGTGATCCGGGCTACGCGAACAGCTTTGTCCGATTCTTCCTTGGATAGAGACTGGCGCTTCGCGATGCGATGAGCGAGCGTCCTGCGGGGAACAATCAAATAGTAAACTTCGGCATTGGAGAGACCGCCGCGGATCAGCGACGCAATGGCTTTTGGCGAAAGGCGCCTCTGGACGAGCGAGGCGAGATCCCGGTCCGAATGAAGGTCGGAAACGCCAAGTTTGGTGCGCAATCCGGCGTAGAGCGACCGCGGAGAGCGCGAGGTTGGGTCAGTTGGCAATCTGCCCCCATTATATGGGCAAATTGCACGCAGCGCCAGCAGCGCTGAATAGGGCAAGAGTATTGACCGCACGCCGCCTTTCGAGCATAATCGGTGCGTATGAAATGGACCGGGGCGTTGGCGGGTCTGGTTGCCGCAGCCGCGGGGCTTCTTGTTGCCGAGGCGCAAGCCCAGACCATGAACATGCAGGAAGTCGCCCAGGCGCTTGGGGTGCGCTGCGAGTACTGTCATTCCGCGCCGCGAGGCAGCGGTCAAGCGGAACCGAAGAAGGATATCGCGCTCGCGATGATGGCCATGACCCGCGAGCTCAATGCCAAGGTACAGGCAGCCACCGGCAAACCGGCCAACGAAGCTACGCGCGTGGAATGCGTCACCTGCCATCGCGGCGTCGCGATCCCGCAGCCGCTCTCCGCGATCATCCTGCGAACCGTCGCCGAAAAGGGTGGCGTTGCCGCGGTGGAGCAGTACCGTGATCTGCGGAAGCAGTTTTACAGCCGGGCCACCTACGATTTCAGCGAGGAGGCGCTGCTCGAAATGGTCCAGCGCGTGGTTCAGGGCAGGCCCGACGATGCCATCGCGCTACTGAGGATGAACCTGGAATTCAATCCGCAGTCGGCCAAGACCTACGCCTTGATCGGTTTCGCCTACACGCGCAAGGTGGATGACGCCTCGGCCATCACGAATCTTCAAAAATCACTCGAACTTGATCCGACCAACGCGATGGTGCGCGGCCAACTGGAACAATTGCAGGAATACCGCCGGCGAAGGCAGCAGCAATAGGAACTTGGGGCGGCGAGCTTACTTCGCCTGGACTTTCTGTCGCCATTCAGCGGCCTTCTCCAATTTGCCCCAGCTCTCATAGAGTTCCACGATCCGCTGCCCGGCCTGCACGACGCGGCTCAGGTTGTCGGCGGGAACGGTTGCTTGCCGCTGAAGCATCCCTTCGCGGCCGGAAACCAAGAGCGGCTCTGCCTCCGCGAACCGCTTCTGGCCAGCCAGGCTCGCGCCCAAAAGACCTTGGAAGTAATATCGGTTCCAAGCAGCGGGGCTGGTCTTCTCAGTTGTGCCGACGGCCTCGCGTAACAGCGGCTCCGCATCGGCGCACTTCTGCTGCTTGAGTTCCACCTCCGCGAGCGTCCCCATCGTGCTCAAAGTGTCCGGATGCGCCGGCCCCAGAACACGCCGGCGAAGCTGCAGTGCTTTTATCAGAAGCGGCTCCGCCAGCTCATCTTTGCCTTCGTCATGGTAGACGGCGGCCAGATCGCTCATGCTGCGCAGTGTGTCCGGATGCTCCGGCGCAAGGACGCGACGACGGATCTCAAGGACCTGCATAATAACTTGCTCAGCTTGCGCATGGTTCCCTTCGGCGCGATACAGGAGTCCGAGCTCGTTCATGCTGCGCAGCGTGTCGGGATGCGTTTCGCCCAGAACTCGACGCTGGTCTTGCACTACCTTGGAAAGAGCCGCGTCGGCTTGTGCGTACTTGCCTTCCCACCGGTACAGCGCGCCGAGGTTGGAGACGAAGTGCAAGGTGCTGGGATTTTCCTCGCCAAACAAACGGCGCTGGATGTCGAGAGCCCCGCTATACAGTGTCTCGGCTTGGGTGAACTTGCCCTCGGCACTATATAACACCGCGAGGTTGTTCATGCTGATCAAGGTGTTGGCATGCTCCTCGCCGAGCACGCGGCGCCGGATCTCTAACACTCGGATATACATCGCCTCGGCTTGCTCGTACTTGCCTTCGGTCCGGTACACCAACCCGAGATTGTTCATGCTGGTTAACGTGTCGGAATGCTCCTCGCCCAGAACCCGGCGTTGCACCTCGAGAGCCCCGGTCAATAGCGACTCGGCCTGCGCGTACTTTCCTTCTTGCCGGTATATCCAAGCCAGTTCGTTCATGCTTCGGGCCGTCTGCGGGTGTTCCTCGCCCAGCACGCGACGCCGACCCTCGAGAGCCTGAGTCTCAAGAGGCTCGGCCTGCCCAAATTTGCCTTCGTCGACATAGGTGGTCGCCAAATCGTGCATGGTGGTGAGAGTTTCGGGGTCGTTTGGGCCCAGCACCCGGCGCTGAACCTCCAAGGCTTTCGCCAGAAGAGGATCCGCTTGTGCATCTCTGCCTTGGTCCAGGTACAGGTTCGCCAGCTCGTTCATGCTGCTCAGCGTGGCGGGATTTTCCTCTCCGAGCACGCGGCGCCGGGTCTCCAAAACCTTGATGAACAGTGGCTCGGCTTGCTTATACGCGCTTTGCACCCGATACGCGTCCGCCAGGTCGTTCATGCTAGTGAGGGTGTCAGGGTGATCGGGCCCCAGTACCCGGCGCCTCAGGTCCACCGCCCGTTCCCATTGGCGTTGCGCCTCCGGATACACGCCGAGGTCGAAGTACGCTTTTCCGATGGTACGCCGAATGGAAGCCTCCACCGTGGGTTGCCGGTCGAATTTGCCTTGGATCCCGGCTGCGGCGCGGTCCAGCGCGGTGCGTACCTTGAGGTCTGGATTGGGCTTGGTGTCCGGGCGGGACTGAACGCGAGCACTGGCTTGCGACAATAAATCATTTTGAAGGAAATTGTTTACCGCCAGCGCGGTGGCTGCTTCATCGTCCGCGCGCTTTTTCTCCAGCAGCACCCGATCCCGCTGCTGAACCACTTGCGCTTCGGCTGCCAGGGCCCGATTGCGCTCGCTGGTAGCGGTCGCCTCCGCGCTTAATGCACGGTCGCGCTCCTGGGTGGCGGCGCGTTGGGCGGCTGATGCGCGGTCCCGCTCGGTCAACGCAGCGCGCCCGGCCCGGTTTGCCCGTATTGCCTGCGAGGTGCTGGCCACAACTCCGCCGGCCAACACCACGAATACCGCTGCCACGCCTGCCACCAGTGCTTTGTGCCGCCGCGCGAATTTTTGGAGCTGATAGCTGGCGCTGGGCGGCCGAGCGGCGATCGGTTCGTCCTCCAGGTAGCGCTTAATATCAGCGGCAAGATCCACGGCCGATGCGTACCGCCGTGCCTTATCCTTCTGAAGCGCCTTTCCGACGATGGTTTCGACGTCGCCGCGGTAATGGCGGTTGATCGATCTGAGAGAGGTGGGATCGTCTTCCCGGATGGTCTGCACCGCAACGTGCAATGGCCGGTGGTTCACGTTGTAGGGCAGCTGTCCGGACAGGAGCTCATACAGAATCACGCCCAGCGAGTAGACGTCGCTGCGAGTATCCAATTCCAGCGGATCGGCCAGAACCTGTTCAGGACTCATGTAGGCGAGAGTTCCCACCAGTTGCCCCAAGTCGGTCTGCCGCGTGGCTTGCTCGTCGCTCCCGGTCACGTGGGCCACCCCAAAATCGAGGACCTTCGGCTGGCCGGTCTCATCCACCAGGATGTTGCCCGGTTTGAGGTCGCGGTGAATTAGCCCGCGCAGGTGTGCGTGATCCACGGCGTCGCAGATCTTCACCATGAGCGACAGCCGTTGCCGGGTGTTCAGCGAATTCGCTTTTGCGTACTCCTGTAAGGAGAGGCCGCGAACAAGCTCCATCGCGAAGTAAGGCTGCGGCCCAAAGCCGGTGTCGGCAGTGCTGGCCTCGTAGATTTGGGCAATTCCGGGGTGCTGCAACCGGCCGAGCGCCTGCGCCTCCTGCTCGAATCGCCACAGCCGTTCGCCCACGGCCAAGCCGGGTTTGATAATCTTGAGGGCCACCCGCCGGCGGGGCTGTTCCTGCTCGGCTTCGTACACGGTCCCCATTCCCCCTTCGCCGAGGAGGCCGATGATGCGGTACCGCCCGATCGCGGCGGGCAGCGGGCGTGCATCATTGGCTCCAGTGGATCCCGTTGCGCCCGCGACAGCGGACATCGCCAGCGCTTTCGCCGCCACCTCCAGAGCCGGCTCTTCCAGAAAACTGCCTGTTTCTTCCGTGTGTTCCAGGAGCGAAAGAACTTCCTGTTCAAGAGACTTATCTCCGGCGCAGACCCGTTCGAGGAACACCACCCTCGCGCTCTCCTCCAGCTCCAGCGCCAGGTGATAAAGGCGGTTGATTTCGCGCCAACGCTCAGCTTCCATGGGAGGCCTCCAGATTTAGCTCCCGCCGCAGCCAGCTCTTGGCCATGTTCCAGTCCCGGCGAACCGTTTCCTCGGAAACCGTCAGCACCTCTGCGGTCTCCTTCACGCTCAAGCCGCCGAAAAAGCGCAACTCTACGACCTGGCCCTTGCGCAAGTCGAAGGCGGCCAAAGTCTGCAAAGCGTCGTCGATCGCGATCAGATCGTTGCCGGACTTTCCCGGCAGGATGGCCAGATTCTCCTGAAGCTCGAGTGCGGGAACGTCGCTGCCGCGTTTCTGCGCCCGCCGGGAGCGGGCCCAATCCACCAAAATTCGCCGCATAACGCGCGCGGACACTGCAAAGAAGTGAGCCCGGCCCTGCCAGCCGCCGTGCTCGGAATGTGCGAGCCGCAGGTAGGCTTCGTTGACCAGCGCGGTGGCTTGCAGCGTGTGCCCCGGGCGCTCATCAGCCATGTAGCCCCTCGCCAGCCGGTGCAACTCCTCATAAACCATGGGCATGAGCTGGTCCAGCGCGCCTTGGTCGCCTTCACTCCAAGCCTGAAGCAGTTGCGTCACTTGAGGTCCCGACGACGCCATCTTCTGTCCTTAACTTATGAACTCGTAGAAGAAGGTTATCACTTTGTTCGTGTTTTCTGCTCGTTAGGGTCGCCCGCCGGAGGCTGTCAAAAATATTTCTCATGCCTGTGGGTTTTGGCCGGGTTGTTACGCGTTAGAAGGTGACTGCGAGCATTCGCCCTCGGAGGATTCTATGAAGCATTGCAAATTGAGTACGTCATCAGCCGGAAGAATCGGCGCCCTGTTGCTGATTCTTTGCGTGCCACTGGTCAGCCAAGCGCAAACGCCTGTGATTGACGACGCCACGGTGAACTTGACCACGGGCAAGATTACCCTGACGGGTGCGAATTTCAGTCCGACCGGCGTTAAGCCCACGGTCGCGGTGGGGGGAACTTCCGAAACCGTGGCTTCGTTTTCGAACACGTCGATCGTAGCGGACGTGCCAACCACTCTGGCCGCAGGCACCTATTTGACGACCGTGACCAACAGCGTGCCAGAAGCCGCATCAGCCGATGTGACGGTAGGAGCAGTGGGTCCACAAGGCCCGGCCGGTGCGACGGGCGCGACAGGTCCAGCAGGGCCGGCCGGTGCAAAGGGCGCGACGGGTGCAACAGGCCCGGCTGGCGCAAAAGGCGATACGGGTGCGACGGGCGCAACAGGCCCGGCTGGCGCAAAAGGCGATACTGGCGCGACGGGTGCAGCGGGCGCGACTGGCGCAAAGGGTGCGACCGGGGCAACAGGTCCAGCGGGTGCCACAGGGCCAGCCGGGGCGGCTGGTGCAAAGGGTGCGACCGGGGCAACAGGTCCAGCGGGCGCGACAGGTCCAGCCGGTGCGGCTGGTGCGACTGGTGCAAAAGGCGCGACGGGTGCGACTGGTTCAGCGGGTCCAGCAGGTCCGGAAGGTCCAGCGGGTCCGGCGGGGCCGACCGGTCCGGCGGGTCCGGCGGGTCCGGGCGGAGGTCTCACGTTGCCGTTTGATGCGACCGGAACATCCACCACCACCGCGGTGTTCAACATCACCAATACCCTGCCGAATCACTCCGCAATTGGCGGGAACGGGGGCATGGGGAACCCCGGGGACCAGGCTGGAAACGGAACTGCTGGCTACGGCGGAGCTTCCGCTGGCAATTATGCCTACACGAGCCAGGGCGGAGACGGAGTCTATGGGCAAGGCGGATTTGTCACGACCGGGGGTACAAACGGCGGGGGTATAAACGATAGCGGGGGCAGTGGCGTCAGCGGCCATGGCGGCAGCGGGGCAGGCGGGATCAGCGGTGGGCTTGGCGTGAGGGCTGAGGGAGGCGATGGATGCGGCGTCGGCGGTGACGGCATCGACGCATATGGGGGAAATGGAACGGCGCCATCGTATGGCATCGGGGGTAATGGAATATTTGCCCAAGCCGGAGCCAGCCCGTCCGGTCAGCCGGCCCCCGATGCCGGCTATTTCGACGGCGAAGTGCAGGTGAATGGTAATCTCAGCAAAAACGGCGGCTCGTTTAAGATCGATCATCCACTTTACCCCGCCAACAAATATCTGTACCACTCCTTCGTCGAATCGCCCGACATGATGAACATCTATAACGGCAACGTCGTCACCGACAGCAGCGGCACAGCCGTCGTCACCATGCCCGCGTGGTTTGAAGCTCTCAATACCGATTTCCGCTATCAACTCACCGTGATCGGTCAATTCGCGCAGGCTATCGTCGCGGTAAAAATGGCAAACGGCAGCTTCACCATCAAAACCAGCAAGTCGGGAGTGGAAGTTTCCTGGCAAGTCACCGGCGTACGGCAGGACGCCTGGGCCAATGCCCATCGAATCCCGGTGGAAGTGGAAAAGGCGCAACGGGACCAAGGTCACTATCTCCATCCGGAACTGTTCGGACATGCGGGTGAACCGAACATCCCGGAGATCCATCATCCCCGGCGGCCCACGCCGCAGCAATGATCGTATCCCGGACTTAGCACTCGCCCTCGGAGGATTCTATGAAGCACTACAAAGTGAATACGTCATCAGCCGGAAAAATCGGCATCCTGATGCTGATTCTTTCCGCGCCACTCGTCAGCCAAGCCCAAACGCCTGTAATTGACGACGCCACGGTGAACTTGACCACGGGTAAGCTTACCCTGACGGGTTCGAATTTCAGTCCGACCGGCGTTNNGTAGGAGCAGTGGGTCCACAAGGGCCGGCCGGTGCGACGGGTGCGACGGGTGCGACAGGTCCAGCAGGGCCGGCCGGTGCAAAGGGCGCGACGGGTGCAACAGGCCCGGCTGGCGCAAAGGGCGATACTGGCGCGACGGGTGCAACAGGCCCGGCGGGCGCAAAGGGTGCCACGGGCGCGACGGGCGCGACGGGCGCGACAGGGCCGGCTGGCGCAAAAGGTGCGGCGGGCGCTACTGGTGCAACAGGTCCGGCTGGCGCAAAGGGCGATACAGGCGCTACAGGTTCAGCGGGGCCGACTGGTGCAAAAGGTGCGACGGGCGCGACAGGCCCAGCAGGGGCGGCAGGTGCAAAGGGTGCGACCGGGGCGACTGGTCCGGAGGGTCCGGAGGGTCCAGCGGGCCCAGCGGGTCCGGCAGGGCCGACCGGTCCGGCGGGTCCGGGCGGATCGTTGACCTTGCCATTTAACGGGAGCGGGGCGGCCACCACCACCGCCCTGTTCAACATCACAAACACAAACCCAGCGCATTCGGCTGTCGCCGGAAACGGCGCTCAGGGAGCCTCCCAGGGACATGGTGGTACCGGTGTTTCCGGCTACGGTGGATCTTCCAATAGCAACGATGCCGTACAAAGCTATGCTGGAGATGGCGTCCATGCAGTCGGCGGAACGGCCACCAGCGTAGACGGTGTTGCGGGGCCTGGCGTTACTGCCTATGGCGGCGGTGGCAGCGCCATCGGAATCAGCGGCGGCCAGGGCGTCACAGCTACTGGGGGCAGTGGCAGCACTACTGAGGGCAGTGGCAGCAGCGGTGGTGACGGCATCGACGCATATGGGGGAAATGGAGCGGTAGTGGCGGGGTCTGGAATATACGCCGTCGCTGGTAGCGGCCCCACCGCCTACGCTGGCTATTTCGAAGGCAACGTGCAGGTGAATGGTAGTCTCAGCAAATCCAGCGGCACCTTTCAGATCGATCATCCGCTCGATCCAGCGAATAAGTACCTGTATCACTCGTTCGTCGAATCGCCCGATATGATGAACATCTATAACGGCAACGTCGTCACCGACAGCAGCGGCACAGCCGTCGTCACCATGCCTGCGTGGTTTCAAGCGCTCAACACCGATTTCCGCTATCAACTCACCACCATCGGCCAGCCTGCCCAAGCCTGGATCGCGACGGAGATCGCCAATGGCAGTTTCACCATCAAGACCAGCAAGTCGGGCGTGAAGGTCTCCTGGCAAGTCACCGGCGTACGGCAGGATGCCTGGGCTAACGCCCATCGCGTCCAGGTGGAAGTGAACAAGGCGCCGGCGGATCAGGGTCACTACCTCCATCCGGAGCTGTTCGGGCACGAGAATGAACCGAACATCCCGGAGATCCATCATCCCCGGCCGCTCACGCCGCAGCAGTGATCGTCTCGGCGTGAGCTGCTCGCCCTCGGAGGATTCTATGAAGCACTGCCAATTGAGCACGTCATCGGCCGGAAGAATCGGCGCTCTGTTGCTGATTCTTTCCGTGCCGCTGGTCAGCCAAGCCCAAACGCCGGTTATTGACGACGCCACGGTGAACTTGACCACGGGTAAGATGACCCTGGCGGGTTCGAACTTCAGTCCGACCGGCGTTGCGCCCACTGTCACGGTGGGGGGAACCTCCGAAACGGTGGCTTCGTTTTCGAACACGTCGATCATAGTGGATGTGCCAACCACTTTGGCCGCGGGCACCTACCTGGCGACGGTGACCAACAGCGTGCCCCAAACCGGGGAAGGCGATGTGACGGTAGGAGCAGTGGGTCCGCAAGGCCCGGCCGGTGCGACGGGTCCGACCGGTCCAGCAGGGCCGGCGGGTGCGAAGGGTGCGACAGGTGCAACGGGCGCGACCGGTCCGGCAGGGCCCGCTGGTGCAAAGGGGGCGACGGGTGCCACGGGCGCAAAAGGCGCGACAGGTCCAGCAGGGCCGACTGGTGCAAAAGGTCCAACGGGCGCCACCGGCGCGACGGGTGCGACTGGTCCGGCTGGTCCGGCTGGTCCGCAAGGTCCGGCGGGGACAATTACGTTGCCGTTTAGTGGGAGCGCGGCGGGTACCGATAGCTCCGTCCTCGACATCACCAATACGTCGGCGGCGCATTCCGCGGTCGCCGGCCACGGCGCGCAGCCGCCCTTTCTCGGCCCCACCGGAGGTGACGGAGTTGCCGGATATGGCGGGGCTTCCAACGGCTTCACCACTGGTTACATGAGCGTCGGCGGAGACGGTGTCTATGCGCAGGGAGGAGCAGGCACCGCAGAGTTTGATACCGGGGGAGCTGGCGTCAAAGCATATGGAGGCAACGCCACCGGCGGCGGAAGCGGAGGCAACGCCGTCATGGCATTTGGGGGCACGGGAGCGACCGCGGGGGGCCAGGGAATATACGCCCAGGGCGGCGGAAACGCCGATGCCGGCGAGTTTTACGGCAACGTGGATGTTACTGGCGCTCTCAGCAAGTCTAGCGGCTCTTTTAAAATCGACCATCCGCTCGACCCTGGGAATAAATATCTCTACCACTCCTTCGTCGAATCGCCCGACATGATGAATATTTACAACGGCAATGTCGTCACCGACGGCAGCGGCACGGCAGTCGTCAGCATGCCCGCGTGGTTCGAGGCGCTCAATACCGATTTTCGTTATCAGCTCACCGTGATCGGCCAGTTTGCGCAAGCTATCGTTGCGTCGGAAATTGCCAACGGCAGTTTCACCATCAAGACCAGCAAGTCGGGCGTGAAGGTTTCGTGGCAAGTCACCGGCGTACGGCAGGATGCCTGGGCTAACGCGCATCGCATCCCGGTGGAAGTGGACAAGGCACAGCGGGACCAGGGCCACTACCTCCATCCAGAGCTATTCGGGCACGAGGGGGAACCGAGCATTCCTGAGATGCATAATCCCCGGCCGCCCGCATCGGCGCCGCAGCACTGATCCTTTCAGAACAGTGAGATTATTTATGAAACGATACCAAACATTGCTGTTCGCGGTTATTTGTCTGTCGCCGGTCCAACTGACCATTGCACAGACCTCCAGCGAAACTGCTTCCGCGCTTCCTCGCCTGGTTCGCTTCGGCGGCACGGTGACGGAGCCCAACGGCAAACCGCTGGCCGGCGTGGCCGGAATCACGTTTACGCTCTATTCCGAGCAAACCGGCGGCGCGCCGCTCTGGATGGAAACGCAGAACATAACGGCCGACGCGAACGGCCACTATACGGCGCTGCTCGGCGCCACTCAGTCCGGCGGGCTGCCGGCTGAGCTGTTCACCAGTGAGCAGGCGCACTGGGTGGGAGTACAGGTGCAAGGACAGCCGGAACAGCCGCGGGTGCTGCTGGTCAGCGCCCCGTATGCATTGAAGGCCGGCGATGCGGAAACCATCGGAGGGCTGCCGCCGTCGGCCTTCGTGCTGGCAGTGCCATCGTCTGCCGCGAGTGGTTCGTCCTCGAGCACCACGAAGAGCGATGCTACGCCGGAGACCGCGACCGACGTCACCACCACCGGCGGCAAGGCTGACTATCTGCCTTTGTTTAGCGGGGCCGCGACTATAATCGATTCGGTGGTGTATCAGTCGGGGACGGGAAGCACAGCTAAGATCGGCATCAACACCACTGCGCCCGCCACCACACTGGACGTCGACGGGGCCGGCACGGTTCGCGGCACGCTGGCCTTGCCGGCCATCGGCACTGCCACGGCCACCGCGGGCGATGACTCCCAACCCTTGGAATTTGGGGCTTCGGTGTTCAACAGCGGCACCAGCACCGCGGTACCACAAACGTTTGAGCTGAAGGCTGAGCCGGCCGGCAATGACACCGCAACGGCCAGCGGATCTTTGAACCTGCTGTACGCCTCGGGCACCGCCGCACCCGCCGAGACCGGCCTGAAGATCTCGAGCGACGGTCTGATTACCTTCGCCGCCGGGCAGACATTTCCGGGCACCGGTACCGGCGACGGCACGGTGACCAGCGTCGCAAGCGGCGCTGGATTGACGGGTGGTCCCATCACATCGACCGGGACGTTGAGCATCGCCACCGGCGGGGTGACCAACGCCATGCTGGCGAAGTCGTCGTTGAAGGTGACCGCGGGCACCGATCTCACCGGCGGCGGTTCGGTGACGTTAGGCGGCAGCACGACGCTTAGTCTGGACACCACCAAGGTGCCGCAGTTGGCGGCGAGTAACACGTTCACCGGCAGCCAGACGATCGACGGCAGTACGTACATGATTGGCAGTACCCGCGTGGACTACAGCAGCGTCAACAAGGGGACCGTCAGTCCCGGCGTGCAGTTCGGCACCGGGGATACTGGTGAAGCGATCTCCTCGGACCGGGCGGGAACCGCCAACCTTTACGGAGTCGACATTTATACCGACTTTGCGCCGCGCCTGTCGGTCACCAATGGCGGCAACGTGGGCATCGGCACCACGGCTCCCAGCTATACGCTGGATGTGCAGGGCACGGGCTATTTCTCCAGCACCACTTCCACCGGCGTGAATGGTACCACCAGTGCCGCGAGCTTCAGTGGCGTAAACGGCACCAATACCGCCATGTCGGGAGCCGCATACGGCGTGTACGGAGTCACCGTGAGCCCCGCCGGCGTCGGCACCTATGGTCTAAGCTTGTCCTCCGGCGGAGATGGTGTCTATGGTGAAACCGATGGAACCGCCGCTGGTTCCACGGGAGTGTATGGAAATGCCATCGTTTCTACCGGAACGAATCCGACTTACGGCGTGTACGGAGTGAGTGCGACGATCGGAATTGATAATACTGGCAATGGCGGGGGCGCCGGTGTTGCCGGAACCGGTCCCATCCTCAGCAGCACGGGTGCCGGCGTTGGAGGATACGCCGGGGTTTGGGGAGACTCGGGCGGGCTCGGTATTGCCGGCGTCCATGGCACGGCGGATGATAATATTGCCGTCGCTGCCGTCAACAGCACCGGCAGCGACACGAACACGGCGAGTTTACTCGCCGTCAACGATTCTACGGAGGGGCCAGCGCTTGTCTTTGAGACAGCGAGCGGATATGTGTCATCGAAAGGGGCATCCGAGGACTGCTGGATTAACGCGGCCGGCAACCTCGTTTGCACGGGAACAATTTCCCCGAGTACCCTGACAACCGAAGGGCGCCAGTTGAAGCTCTACAGCGTCGCCTCTCCAGAGAACTGGTTCGAAGACTTCGGATCGGGGCAGCTATCGGGCGGCCACGCGCAAATCCCGCTCGAGCCGGCTTTTGCCTCTACGATCAATACCGGCGAAGCCTATCGCGTCTTCCTGACTCCGAACGGCGATAGCAAGGGACTCTATGTCGCCGGCAAGACAGCCGCCGGTTTTGAAGTCCGTGAGCAGGGAGGTGGAACGTCCAACATATCGTTTGACTATCGCATCGTGGCCAAGCGGCTTGGCTACGAGAGCGTCCGTCTGGAAGATACCACCGAGCTGATGAACAAAATGCGGGAGCGTCAGGCGCAAATGAAGGCGAGAGGAGCCGGCCGCAAGCTTTCGGTGCCTGCCCGCCCCGCCAAGCTGGAGTCTCCTAGCCCAACTGCGCAGACGGCGAAACCAGCTCGCGCGACGACGTTGAAAGCGGCGCCCGCCCCGCCGAAGTGAGGCGCGGTGAGGAGTGCCTTGAAGCGCCAGGCGGGTCGCCAAGTCTCAGAACTTGAATATTACATCCATCGCCAATTGAAACTGGTTCTGGCGGGTCCCGTCGTCATACGCGCGGCGGTCGAGAGCACGATCAAACCTGATTTCGGGACGAAACAAAACGGTGCTACCCACCCAGTGTCCCCACATCAGAGTCTCCTCGGCATAGCGGGTCTTGAAGCCGGTTCGCTGACCTTTCAGGTCGTCCAGGAAGTCGGAGCGAATTGAGACGTAATTCTTTGCGGAGAGCTGCCTTTCGACGTAATTGACCATGGCCCACTCGGGCGCCGTGCATCGGATCTGGCCCGGGGCACAGAAAGCGCCGTTGGTGCCCTTTTCCGGCAGTAAAGGACCCGCGACGCTGGGTACGTCGAGCTGATACATGTACCAGGCCTCGGTGGCCATATGCCATGCTGCGCTGAACTTGTGGTACCAGGTGTTGTCAAACATCTGGAGATTGTTGTAGGCGTACCTGCCGTTGTTGAGACCGTTCACGCAAGGATAGACGTTGTCATTGCCTTGATTGAACGTATAGCTGAGGCAGGCCGTCGCCGACGGCTGCGCGTCCGGGGTCCAAGGCGCCACGTCATGGCTCGCGGTGAGGCCCAGTTGGACCAGCCAGCTGTTGTTGAGCCTGATGGTAGCGAGGATGCCGGTGTCGGTAAATGGGTCAATCGCATACAACAAGGAGTGGGTGTACACGTAGTTATTGGGAGCCAATTGCGCTTCGATACCCGGAATCGAGATGAAGCGGCCGACACGGATATTCAATCCCTCCGCGACCTGGGGGAAATACAGATCCAGGTATTCGAGCGCGGGATCGAAGCCGTATTCGCGGTGGTCGTCGAGCAACTGCCCACTGAAATAACCGAGGTTGGTGGTGAAGCGATAGCTGGTGCCGAACAATCCGGTAAGGTGGAATCCCCAATCGAAGTGATCGGTTTGAACGGTGTCGGGAATGCGTTCGACGTAGAGCACCGCCTGGTCGAGTTCGATCCGATTGGGGAAGATGTCATAGGCGGCTGGATAATTCGAATTGTGCGACGTGCTGAGGTTGAGGCTGCCTTCGAACCAGCCGTACACCTTAACTCTGCTTTGCTCCCAAGCCGCGCCATTCGATCCGCCGTAGAGAGCTTCCATGAGCGGAGGGACGTTGGTATCGGGCGCGCCGATTTCGGGCGATCCGCCGTAGGACCAGTCGGAGTTGGGGAACGGTGGCGAGTTCAAGGGCGATGGTAATGCCCGGCGGGGAGGTTCGGGGCCGCTGTCGACGGTCCCATGCCAGTCGTTGACATAGGCTTGAGAGAGTCTTTTCAGAAACCCTTGGTGCGCGCCGAGCGTGAGATTCACGGTCAGATCCTGGCCGGCGGTCAGGTCCCGTTCCGCCGACGGTGAATCGGCGAATCCGAGTTTGGCCGCTTTGAACTGGTAATGGCCTGGCTTAAGGTCAGCCATTGTGAAAGATCCGTCGGTGGCGCTCACGACTGCCCGATCGATGTTGTCGCGGGAACTATGCGCGACGACTTGAGCACCCGCGACCGGCGATCCTCCGGCGTCCTGAATCAGACCGCGCACCTGTGCGGGAGCGCGAAGGGTAAACCAAAGACTCAAGACGGCCACCGCGATCGGTCGCACACGAACGAAGGTGAAAACGATCAAGGCCGATTTTCTCATATGCCGGGTCTGGAATTCCGTGAACGCCGAGAACATGGAAGCCGCGTTGCGCGAGATTCGCGTGGCGCTGCTCGAAGCGGACTCATTTCCGCGTGGTCAAGCAGTTCATGGAAGCCATCAAGGAGAAGGCGCAGGGCGAAGAAGTACTGGCGGCGCTATCGCCCACCCAGCAGGTGATCAAGATCGTTCGCGACGAGCTGATGAAGACGCGGGGCAGCCACCAATCCAAGTTGCGGATGGCGAACGAGCCTCCGACGGCGATGCTGACCGTCGGGCTGCAGGGATCGGCGCCGCGCCAGTGGTCCGCCAGAATGGAATACTGCTTACGGCGCACCAAGCGACGGCGCTGCCCGCGCTCCCGGTCGCGGTTTGCAGCCCAGGCCAAAGCTGGCGATAGCGTTTCTTGGGTCTCGCACCCAGCCTCGCTGGCCTGGTCGGCTTCCGTTGGGGTCATCTCGGCATTCCGGCTTGCCGACGAAGTTCCAGGCGCGGGGAACCAGTGATACTCGGCAGATTGACGGAATCCGAGGTTGAAGGGTTGTCGCTTACTTGCGCGACGGACTACTCGTATCTCAACGCGACCATGGGGTCGACGCGCATAGCGCGGCGCGCGGGAATGTAGCAGGCCACAACGGCGACGCCCGCCATCAGGATGACGACGCCGACGAAGGTAACCGGATCAGTGGCGCTCACGCCGAAAAGGAGGCTGTTCATCAAGCGAGTCAGGAGAATCGCGCCCGGCACGCCAATGGCGCAGCCTGTGAGCGCGAGGAAGAGGCCACGTCCCAAGACCAGGCCCAGCACGGTGCCGGGCACAGCGCCCAGCGCCATGCGTATTCCAATTTCGTTCGTTCGGTGGCTGACGGCGTAGGCAACCGCGCCGTAGAGACCAATCATCGCCAGCAGCATCGCCAAGGCTGCAAACACGGTGAGCAGTAGAGCGCTAAATCGCGGCTGGCCGAGCGTGACGCTCAGGTATTGGCCAAGCGTTTTTCCGCGGAAGACAAGAGCACCTGGTTCGAGCGCGTGGACCTGTTCGCGGACGGCGGACATCATCGCGCCCGGGCTTTGCTGAGTGCGAATGACGACGCTTAGGGCGCCGATCGGAAGCTGGGCGATGGGCACGAAAACGAGGGGCTTGGGATCCTCGCGCAAGCTCTCCACTTTGATGTCGGCGACCACGCCAATGATTGTGCTCATCTGCGCAGGTGTGTCGCTGGTCTGAGCGTCCGATTTGATACGCTTGCCAAGCGGGTCTTCATGGGGGAAGTACCGTTTCGCGAACGCCTGATTGACGATAGCTACCGATTTTCCACGCAGACCATCTGCCTGCTGAAATTCGCGCCCCCGTAGCAGCGAGATATGCATGGTTCGGAAATAGTCAAGGCCGGCCGCGGCCAAGTCCGCGGTGGTCGGCGAAGCGGGATCGGAAGTACGTCCCTGGATATCGAATTCGGTTGTGATACCGTTGCCGCTAAAGGGCAGCGGGAAGACGGCGCTTAATTGTTCCGCTCCGGGGAGAGCGCGAAGCCGCGGCAATAGCTGATCGTAAAACGCAATTGTTCGCGCATCGTTGTAGGTGGATGGCAGATTGGTCGCGAAAGTAAGTACGTGGCTGGGGTCGAAGCCAGCGTTCACGCTTTCCAGATGCGACAGAGTTCGAAGCAAGAGTCCCGCGGCCGTCACCGAGATGAGCGATAGCGCGATCTCACTCACGATGAGTGCTTCGCGCAGGCGGCGTTCGTGCTTGCCGGCCCCCGCCGAGATTCGCTGCTTCAGTGAGACGCTCAGATCCGTTTTCGAGGTGCGCATAGCGGGAACCAGCCCGAAGAGCACGCTGGTGACCAACGAAACCGCGAGAGTGAAAAGGAACACATGGCTATCGAGGTGGACCGCCGCAAGACGCGGAATGTCACGCGGCCCCACGCTCACCAGCGCGTCGATTGCCCCATATCCCAAGAGCAGGCCAAACGCGCCGGCGAAAATCGCGAGAAGCGCGCTTTCGGTGAGCAGCCGCTGGACCAGACGCGCTCGCGAAGCACCCAGAGCGCAACGAACCGCAAATTCGCGCGAGCGGCCGACGGCGCGAACGAGAAGCAGATTCGCAACATTCGCGCACGCGATGAGAAGAACGATTGCGACCGCGCCGAAGAGAATCACCAGGGCGTCTTCGGAGCCGCTGACCAGGTCGGGGAGAAGCGGTGACACGCTGGCGCCGTCGCCTGGCGTGTGGTTGTCGGGATACTGAAGTGCGAGGCGGTTTTCAACCGCGTTGATCTGCGAAGTCGCTTGAGCAAAGCTGATTCCCGGCCGCAGCCTGGCGAGTGTCGAATAGATGTGAACGCCGCGCTGAGTTGCCATGCTGGCATCGTAAGCAGCCAGCGGCAGCCATAGGTCGATGGGTTCAGCAAGAATGGGAAATTGGAAGCCGCGCGGCATCACTCCCACAATCCTGTAGGTCGTATCCGAAATCGCTGCGGATTTGCCGACAATGTCCGGATCGGATTGGAATTGCGTTCGCCATAAGTCTTGGCTGAGGATTGCGACGTTGGCTTTGCCGGCTACGTCGTCTTTAGAAAGAAAAGGCCTTCCCATGAGCGGCTGGACTCCGAGCACATCCATAAAATCGGGCGAGACGATAGCAGCGTGGAGGCGAACGGGGTCGCCCGGTCCCTTTAGAGTCGCACCGCGAGTCTCACGGTAAACTGCCATACTGGCAAAAACAGTGCTTTGTTTCTTCCAATCGAGAAATTCCGGATAGCTGGTGGCTCTTTGCAGTGCACCACGCCTTGGATTGTTCACCCAGACGTCCGCCAGCCGCGCGGGATCCTTGAATGGCAGCGGGCGCAGGAGGACCGCATCGACAACGGAGAAGATAGCGGTGTTCGCGCCGATCCCGAGCGCAAGCGTGAGCACAGCGGTGGCCGTAAAACCGGGAGACTTGCGCAGCGTCCGGAGGCCGAAGTGCACATCCCGCAGTAGCTGCTCAAGCCAGACGAAACTCCACACCTCGCGCGTCTCTTCGGCGACCCGCGTGACGTTGCCGAACTTGCGCAGAGCCGCATAGCGGGCGTCCTTGGGCGACATTCCATGTTCGATGTTGTCCTGCGTTTCCTTCTCAATGTGGTCGCGGATGTCCTGGGCGAGATGCTCGAGCATGCGCTTGCGGCGTTTCATGATTCGCCGCCTTGCTCCTTGATGGCCCTGGCGATGAGGTGACCGTGCGCCGGCCCAAGCAGCGGCTCGATGCGCTCGCGCTGTTCTTTAGTAGACATTCTAGGTGATGATACAGCGCTTCCAGTAGAATGTCAAGGTGAGCCGCGACGCGATTGCGGATGGCCCGCAATCCGGAAGTTGGTAGCTCCAGAAAGCTGCTCGGCGAGGTCCGCGGCGCGCGTCCAGCAGCCTGCCGTATACTAGAGGAAGTCCCCGTTTGGGTGATCCGCCTCCGAAGTAAACCATGTTTGATAACCTATCCGACAAGCTGCAGCGGGTGTTCAAGAACCTGCGCGGTGAAGGGAAATTAACGGCCGAGAACATGGAAGCCGCGTTGCGCGAGATTCGCGTGGCGCTGCTCGAAGCGGATGTCCATTTCCGCGTCGTCAAGCAGTTCATCGAAGCCATCAAGGAAAAGGCGCAGGGCGAAGAAGTACTGGCGGCGCTATCGCCCACCCAGCAGGTGATCAAGATCGTTCGCGACGAATTGGTCAAGACGCTGGGCAGCCACCAGTCCAAGTTGCGGATGGCGAACGAGCCTCCGACGGCGATGCTGATCGTCGGGCTGCAAGGATCGGGCAAGACCACGACCACTGGGAAACTGGCGCGCTGGCTCTCGAAGAACGGTCATAACCCGCTGATGGTATCCGTCGACGTGTACCGTCCGGCTGCGCGGCAACAATTGAGCGTGATCGCGCGGGATATCAAGCTTCCGATTTACGATGGCACGCCCGAGGAGACCAAGCCGCTGGAACTGGCGCGCTCGGCGCTGCGGGAGGCCCGGCAAACAGGCCGCGACGTTCTGCTGGTGGACACGGCGGGCCGCTTGCACATCGACGATGAATTGATGCTGGAGCTGCAGCAGTTGAAAGACGAGTTGAACCCGGCGGAAGTGTTGTTCGTGGCGGACGCCATGACTGGCCAGGACGCCGTGAAGTCGGCCGATCAATTCCACAAGAGCCTGGGGATCACGGGCGTCATGCTGACGAAGATGGACGGCGACGCTCGCGGCGGCGCGGCGCTCTCCATTCGTTCCATCACCAATCAGCCGCTCAAGTTCGTGGGCGTGGGCGAGAAAATGGACGCGCTGGAGCCGTTCCATCCCGACCGCGTGGCGCAGCGCATCCTCGGCATGGGCGACATGCTGTCACTGATCGAGAAAGTGGAAGAGAGTATCGATCAGAAGCAAGCCGAAGAAATGCAGCGCAAGCTCATCGACAACGAGTTTACGCTGGAGGATTTCCGCGACCAGTTGCGGCAGATTCGCAAGCTGGGGCCGCTCGAGTCGCTGCTCGGCATGATGCCGCAGATCGGGCCCATGAAGGGCCTGAAGGACATGAAGGTGGATGAGAAGGAGATAACGCGCGTGGTGGCGATCATCGATTCGATGACGGCCCGGGAACGCGCGAATCACATGCTCATCAACGGCGCCCGGAGGCGGCGGATCGCCAAAGGCAGCGGCACCAGCGTGCAGGAAGTGAATGCGCTGCTGAAGCAGTACGCGCAGGCACGAAAAATGATGAAAAGTCTTACCGGCGGCGGGTTCCTGGGCAAGCGCCTGGGCAAACTGAAGCTGCCGATGCTACAGTAGGAGAAGCATGTTAATGATTCGCATGGCGCGATTTGGCGCCAAAAAGAAGCCGACTTACCGCGTTGTGGTGATCGACAAGGAGCGCGCTCGTGACAGCCGCTCGGTGGAAGTGGTGGGCACATACAATCCCGTCAGCCAGCCGCAGGTAGTCAATTTGAAGCATGATCGCATTGCGTATTGGATGAAGAATGGCGCGCAGCCGTCGGACACCGTCAGCCGGCTTTTGAAAAAGAATCCCGCGCCCGCGCCAGCCGCGACCGTCTAACGCAGCAGCGTCAGTAGCCAGGTAAACGTCGCCACCGCACTCACAAAAACCACAACCACAACCACCAACTGGGCGGCGGTGAGCCCCAGCGCAGGACGGGTGTGTTTTTCGGCTGGAGCCAGATCGGAAACCGGCTCGGACTGCACAAGTTTGCGGCGGCGGTGCAGGGTATTGAGTTGAGCGATGCACCACGCGAGAAAAGCGAAGTAGAAGATCGCGAAGTAAAGACTCAAACGGGCCAGGTCAGGATCGCGGAAGATGATCTTGTAGACGAACGCCGCCAGTGCCGTTTCTACGATGATCGCCGCATACAGGAAATACTCAAACGACGCACTGGTCTCGGCCTTGGCTGGTTCGTATCCATCGGAGTGGGCCCACCGGTCCTATCGGCGGATGGGGCGGCGTCCCAGATAGGGGAAATTACCGACTAGATCAAAAGTTTACGATGGACGCAAAGGAAACGGGGTCCAGACTGGCCCCACCCACCAGCGCGCCATCGATCTGGTCTTCGGCCATCAAGCCCCCGATGTTGTCGGCCTTGACGCTTCCGCCGTAGAGAATGCGGCACGCTTCGGCCGCGCCGGCGCCAAATTGACGACGGATATAATCACGGATGAAGGAGTGGGCCGCGGAAGCGATCTCTGGCGTAGCCACCTTGCCAGTTCCGATCGCCCAGACCGGCTCATAAGCGACGGTTATTCCGCGGAACTGCTCGGGAGTGAGGTATCCCACGCAGCCGCGCAGTTGGCGGCCGAGCACCTCGTGGGTCTGGTTGCTTTCGTGCTCGTGCAGCCTCTCACCGACGCAGTAGATGGGCTTCAGTCCGGCGTCAAGCGCGGCGCAAAGTTTCTTGAATGCCGTCTCTTCGGTCTCGCCGAAGTACTCGCGGCGCTCGCTATGCGCGACGATCACCCACTGGCAGCCGGCGGCGCGCAGCATTCCGGCGGAAACCTCACCGGTGTAAGCGCCCTCATTGGCCCAATACAGATTTTGCCCGCCCACTTCAATGTTTGTTCCGCGCGTGGCGTCGGCCGCGGCGGGGAGATTCACGAAGGGAGGACAGATTACGATATCCGCGTGCGTCGCGTCCGCCACCAGCGGGCGAAACTTCTCGAAGAACGCGGTGGTTTCCAATGGCGTCTTGTACATCTTCCAGTTGCCGGCCAGGATGGGACGTCGCATGACTACTAGGCCACCGCTTCGAGAAAGCTTGTGCCTGCCGCGATTTTGGCGCCGAAGTTTTCGGCCACTGTTTGGCCGATGTCCGAAAGCGTGGACCGCAAACCGAGGTCGACTGGTTCCAGTTTGCGCGGCCGGTAGACTAACAACGGGACATACTCGCGGCTGTGATCCGTGGATGGCGTGGTGGGATCGCAGCCATGGTCGGCGGTGATGATCAGCAGGTCGCCGGCGGCGAGTTTGGCATAGAGCGACGGAAGCCACGCATCAAATTCCTCAAGCGCCTTGGCGTAGCCTTCCACATCGTTGCGATGGCCGTACTGCTGATCGAAATCCACTAGATTCACGAACAGCAGGCCGCACTCCAATTCATCGAGCGCGGCTAGCGTTTTCGCCATGCCATCAGCGTTGCTCTTTGTTTTTTCGTATTCGCCAATGCCGCGNNGGGAGGCGGAACGGCGTAATCCTTGCGGTTGGGTGCTCGGGTGAACGTGCCTGGCTGCCCATCGAAAGGACGTGCGATCACGCGGCCCACTTCGTGCGGACCGCGCAAGAGGTCGCGCGCAATTTCGCAGATCTTATACAGCTCCCACAGAGGAATCACTTCTTCGTGAGCGGCCACTTGAAAGACGCTGTCGGCCGACGTGTAGACGATTGGCTTGCCCGTGCGCATGTGCTCTTCGCCCAGCTGCTGGATAATCTCGGTTCCGGATGCGGCGCAATTGCCGAGTGTGCCGCGGCCGATGCGGCGTTCGAACTCCTGCATGATCTCGGGCGGAAAGCCGCGCGGGTAGAGCGGAAATGGTTTCGCCAGATGGATACCTACCATTTCCCAGTGGCCGGTGGTGGTGTCCTTTCCCGGTGATGCGAGCGCACATTTTCCGAAAGCCGCCGTGGGCCGATCGACGGGCCCAACGTGCGCCAGCCGTTTCAGATTGCCCAATCCAAGCCGCGCGAGATTCGGCAAGTGCAGTGGACGGGCGCGAGCGATATGGCCCAGTGTGTCGCTTCCGGCATCGCCGTAGGCCGCGGCGTCCGGCATCTCTCCGGCGCCCACGCTGTCGAGCACGATCCAGGTGACGCGTCGAAACGGAGGCGTCATTGATTGATTACGTGCGGCTTGCCCAGCGCATCGTTCACGCGATCGGTGAGCATTTCGACGAAGCGGTCCGGCAGATAACCGATCATGCGGGTGAATAGTTCACCCTTCTTGTCTAAGATGATTGTGGTGGGAATGGAGGTGACCTGCAGCAGGTTCTGCAAGCCATCGTCGAAGTAGACTTTCTGAGTCCACTTGATTTGGGTAAGGAACGGCTTCACCACGCTGTGGTCCTCGTCGGCGTCCACGGCCAGGAAGACGACCTCATCAGAAGCCTTGAATCTCGCTTTCACCGCTTCATAGAGCGGGTGCTGTTCCCGGCAGGGAACGCACCAGGTGGCCCAGAAATCGAGCACAATTACCTTGCCGAGCAGCGACGAGAGCTGCAGCTTTTCGCCGTCCAGGCCGGAGAGGGTGAATTGGATGGGTGCTTTGAGCTGCGCGTTGGGATCGAACTGGCGCAACTCGGCGCGGCGCGCCGCGAGCTGCGCGGAGGTGCTGTCGTAAGCCTTGAGAATCAGATCGCCCAGACCAGCTTCCGAGTCATGCAGCTTGCGATATAGCTCGCTCATGCGTGTCCGGTCGCTGCCGCCTTCCACGTCGGCCGAACGCAGGCCCGCGATGGTGAAAGCGTCCGCGAGAGCCTGGATAGCTTCGGCGTCCTGGCCCGCGGCGGACAGCCAGCGCGCCGCTTCCCGCGCGCCCTCCACGCTGGGGAAAATCACGTAGCTGGATTGCGCGAGCTGAATCGCTTCCTGGTTTTGGCCGAGCAAACCGTGGGCGCGCGCCTGAAGCAGCAACGCTCGTGCACGGCCGCGGTCATAATCGTCTTTCCGCTTCACCTCGGCCGCGCCGCCTCCGGGTTCGAATTTGTCGTTCTGGTAAGTCGCTTGAATCAGGTCCGCGAAGTGACGCGCGTGCTCGAGCGCGCGTTCGGCATGGGCCTTGTCGCCCTGATGCAGCAGAGCGGTGGTGAGGTGTTCCAGCACCTGAAGATTATTCGGGTCACGCGAGAGCACGTTTTCGCCGTATGTGATCAACCGCTGATCGTCGTTCAGGTCGATGGCAGCCTTCACCAGCGCGCGCTCGAGGTCGGCTCTTTGGGGCGAGCCAGGATACTCCTTCAAATGATTCTCAATCGCGAGCACCAATTCGGAGGGGCTATTGCCGGCTTCGCCAAGCGCTTTCTGCAAGCTGGCTATCTCAGGAGACTGGCGCTGCGCGAAGAGTTGTACGGCCGCCACGATCAGAATCAGGCTAACGGACTTGCCGGGGAACTTCTTCACTGTCCCCTCTCCTGTGCGACCGGTTTACGAATGGCCTCCGCGATGGCCGCGGCGCGCTCCCGCGAAATGTGCAGATAGCTCTCGTTCTTCGCGATCCGGTCCAGCAGCGGCAGGAACTGCTCGGGCGCCACCAGACGGTTGCGTTCCCAGCTCACCTGCATCTGCAGCAGCACGTCGTTGACTCCCAGCTTCTCAAAATGCGCGGTGCGGTCGAGATTCGCAAAGTGCTGCTCGGTTTCCGTGATGCACTCGAAGCGGTCCAGCAATGCTTGCGCGTTGGCGTCTTCGGAGTAGTTGAATTGAATCTCGTGATGCTCGGCCCCGTCTTCGAATCGAAAGGTCTTGGCGCCGAGATTGGCGATCTTGAGCCCGGATTCCAGGGGTCGCTGAAAGCGGTCGAGCTTTTCAGTAAGGTCGAACAGCTCTTGGGCCGTCGCTCTGTCCAACTGAATGTGTATCGGGTTGTCGTCGTCCTTAGCTTCCTGATAGGTGAGCTGGCCATCGCGCTCTACCGTGATGGCGACGAACTCGGGAACGCTGCCCTTGAAGTATTTGGAGTAGAACAGTCGCGGGGCGGCGCACAGAGTGGTTGAAAGCACCAGCGCGATGGCGACGATTCTCATCGGGCGATCCCCAAGCGGAGAGCCGTGGACGTGCGCGTGGCATGGCAGATGGCCACGGCGATCGCATCGCAAGCGTCTTCGGACTCGATGCGCGTCTCAAGAGCGAGCAAGGAGTGCACCATCAATTTCACNNCCGACCACGCTGGTCTTGATCTCGAGCGGCGAGTACTCGCCCACGGAAAGTCCAGCTTCGGCCACGGTCAGGAGGGCCACGCCGCGAGCGTGCGACAGCTTCAGCGCGGTCTTGACGTTCTGCGCGTAGAAGACCGCTTCCACCGCGGCCGACTCGGGCAGGTGTGCCTGAATAACCTGGCGCAGGCCTTGCGCGATGGCGAGCAGTCTGGTTTCCAGCGGCTGCTTCGGGCTGGTATGAATGGAACCGGCGGCGATCATGCGATGCGAGCGGCCATCACTTTCGATCAGGCCGTAGCCGGTATGTTCGGTTCCACAGTCAATGCCGAGAATGCGCATGCAATGCCGAGAGTGCCCACGGCCCTTAAGCCATGGCTTCCAGCTCTTTTTCGTCGACGTCGAAGTTGGAGTAAACATTCTGAACGTCGTCGTGTTCTTCCAGCGCTTCGCTCAGGCGCAGCATCGCTGCCGCGTTCTTGCCCTCCAGCTTGGTCAGGTTCTTCGGGATCATCCCGATTTCTTCCGAGGCCGTCGCAATCCCCGCCTTCTGGATGGTCGCCAGCACCGCTTCGTGTGCTTCCGGCGCGGAGATCACTTCCCAGTCGTCACCGTCGTCGCGCATGTCTTCGGCGCCCGCTTCCAGCACGAGATTCATCAAGTGATCCTCGCCGGCTTTGTCTTTTTCGATGATGATCTGTCCCTTGCGTTCGAACATCCAGGCCACGCTGCCCACTTCCCCCAGGTTGCCTCCATTTTTGGAGAACATGTGGCGAATTTCGCTGACGGTCCGGTTGCGGTTATCAGTGGCTACTAGCACCAGCACGGCGGCGCCGCCCGGCCCGTAACCCTCAAACGTTATTTCGTCGATCTGGCCGCCTTCCAACTCGCCGGTGCCGCGCATGATAGCGCGCTTGATATTGTCGGCGGGCATGCTCGCGCCCTTGGCGTCGGTGACGGCTTTGCGAAGACGGGGGTTCATGTCCGGATCGCCGCCCCCGGAGCGGGCGGCAATCATAATCTCTTTGATAATGCGCGTAAACGCTTTCCCGCGCTTGGCGTCGGTGGCGGCCTTTTTGTGCTTGATGGTCGCCCACTTGGAATGTCCTGACATGGTGAAAACCTCGAGCTCGCGCGAGCTTGGTCGCTTCGCCGGGGAGCCTAACAGATTAGAATATCATGCGAGAGCGCCGCGGCCCTGATTGGGCGAAAATGGTAGAAGGATAACATGTCGCCCTCGATCGCGCTGGTTTTGCTGCTTGCCTTTCAGACCAATCTGGCCGAGCAAGGGCTGAAGGCGCTGGATGAGAAACGCTACCAGGCGGCCATCGACAGTTTTACGCAAGCAGTGGCAGCCGATCCGAAGGATTATAGCCTGCACTTCAACCTCGCGCTGGCCTACAGTTTGATGGGCAAGCACGCCGAGGCGATTCCCGAATACAAGAAGACGCTGGAGCTCAAGCCCGGTTTGTTTGAGGCCGAGTTGAACGTCGGCATTTCGCTCTTGCGAGAAAAGCAGGCGGCGGAGGCGATTCCGTATCTGACGGCCGCCGCGGCACAGAATGCCCAGCAATATCGGCCAAACTACTATCTCGCCGAGGCGTTGCTCGGAGCCGGTGAACCGGCCAAGGCGGAGCCGGCCTTCACGGCCGCGTTGGCTATCGATCCCAAAGCTGCCGCCGCGGAGCTGGGTCTGGCGCATGCGCTCGTGAAGCAGGAGAAGCTCGACGATGCCGCGGCTCATTACAAGAAGGCCGCCGAACTGAACGCGAGTTATCGCGACGATGTGCTGGAACTGGCCTCGCTGTACGAAGCTGCCAAGCAGCCCGAGCAGGCGATGTCGATCTATCAGCAGTTCCCCGACAATCCCGGAGCGCAGGAACGCTTAGGCGAACTGCTGCTCAAGGCGGACCGCCCAGCCGACGCGATCCCGTGTTTCCAAGCCGCCGTCGCGAAATCGCCCACCGAGGCCAACCGCGCGGCGCTGGCCGAGGCTTTCTTGAAGAACAATGAGCCCAACAAAGCGCTGCCGGTGGTGGAACAGATTCTCGCCGCCGATCCGGACAACTTCGAGATCCGTATGCTGCACGGGCGCATCATTCGCGACCAGCGCAAATTTCCGGAAGCCGCCGAGGAGTTTGTGCGCGCGACCAAGCTGAAGCCGGATGCTCCCCAGGCCTGGAGTGAGCTGGCGAACGTGCTGGTGATGGCGGAGAATTATCCGCCGGCGCTGGCCGCGCTGGACCGCGTCGCCGCGCTGCACGCTGAAAAGCCCGGCCATGTTTTCCTGCGTGCTATCGTTTTGGATAAGATGCGGGATCTGAAGCCGGCGCTCGCAAGCTACCAGCGGTTTCTCGAATTGAGTCATGGGGAGTTTCCGAATCAGGAGTTCCAGGCCAGGCAGCGGGCCAAGCTCCTGGAAAGGGAGATCAACAAATAGTGATCGCATTGATGATCTTCCTGGCATTTGCCGATATCGCGACGGTGAAAACGGAGCCCGATCCGAACCGGCGGTCGGACATGGCGCTGTTGAACGCGGACGAAAAGATCGACGAGGCGCGCCAAGCCTATCAGGCCGGGAATGCAAGCGCCGAAGACGCCGCCATCCAAGAAGTGGCCGATTCGGTGACGCTATCCTATGCCTCGCTTGAGCAGACGCACGGCGAGCCTCGCAAGAGCAAGTACTACAAGCACGCCGAGTTGAAGGTCAGCGTTCTGATGCGGCGGCTGAGCGGTTTTCGCGATGAAGTTGGTTTTGAACTGCGGCCGCGTGTCGAGGCCGTGATGAAAAAGCTTTCCGATATTCATGATCAGTTGATTTCCGATATCATGAGCCGGAAGAAACAATAGAGGTAATGGCGATGCGGTGGTTGGCAATAGTTGTCGTGTTCGCGGGCAGCGGCTTCGCGCAGGACCGCGATTTTCTGACGGCCGACGAGATCGACCAGATACGCGAGATCCAGGAGCCGAATGCCAGGCTGAAGCTGTACGTCCAGTTCGCCCGCCAGAGGCTCGCGCTTTTGCAGCAGTTCCTCAGCAAGGAAAAGCCCGGCCGTTCCGCGCTGATTCACGACGCGCTGGAGGACTACACGCACATCATCGAGGCCATCGACACGGTCGCCGATGACGCGCTCGTCCGTAAGGTAAGTCTCGAACTGGGGATGAAGGAAGTCGCCACGGCCGAGGCCGAAATGCTGGCGACGCTCGAAAAGGTGGAGGACGCTGCGCCCAAGGATTTATCGCGCTTCGAATTCGTCCTGAAGAACGCCATCGATACCACGTCGGACAGCAAGGAGCTCTCCGAGGAGGATCTGCACAAGCGGACCACCGATCTGGAGGCTCAGGAGAAAAAAGAAAAGCAGGACAAAGAAGCGCTGCTCGGCGACAAGGAAAAGAAGGAAAGAGCGAAAGAAAAGAAGATTGCCGACGCAAGCACTGACGATGGCAAGCCGAAGCCGAAGCCTCCCACGCTGTACAAGCCTGGCGAGAAGCCTCCGGATCAAAACTGAACCGCGACCGTAAGCCCTGTTAAAGGCCGAGGGAGTCGGCTAAGCCGTCCGCATTGTTTCCGATTTGTCGCCGCCGGCAATCGCCGCTTGAGCCGCCGCGAGCCGTGCGATCGGTACCCGATAGGGTGAGCACGAAACATAGTCCATCCCGACCCGATAGCAGAACTCCACCGAGCTGGGATCGCCGCCATGCTCGCCGCAGATTCCGATCTCCAGATTGTGATTTGTCTTGCGGCCAAGCTTTACGGCCTGCTCAATGAGCTTGCCCACGCCTTCCTGATCGATGGTTTGGAACGGATCGGCCTTGAAGATCTTCAGCTCTTCGTACTTCTTCGAGAACTTGGTGTAGTCGTCGCGCGACATCCCGAGCGTGGTCTGCGTCAGATCGTTGGTGCCGAAGCTGAAGAACTGGGCCACTTTGGCGATCTGATCGGCGGTGAGGGCGCCGCGCGGAATCTCGATCATGGTGCCAATCAGGTACTTCATGTTCTTCATGCCGGCCTTTTCGAGTACTTCTTTCGCCACGCGCTCCACGATCTCCTTCTGCAGCGCCAGCTCGCGCTCGAAACCAACCAGCGGGATCATGACTTCCGGAATCACTTTGATGCCCTTCTTGGCCACCTGCACCGCGGCCTCAAAGATGGCGCGTGCCTGCATCTCGGTGATTTCGGTATGGACGATGCCGAGCCGGCAGCCTCGGAATCCGAGCATCGGATTGAACTCGTGCAGATCCTCGACGCGCTTGAGGAGCGCGGGCAGCTTCTTCTTCAGATCGCCCACTGGGATGCCGTAGTTTTCTGACATCTTCTTTTTCTCTTTGCCGCCGGCATGCGGGAGCAGGGCGAGGTCCACCATCAGGTTCTCGCGCTTCGGCAGAAATTCGTGCAGCGGAGGATCCAGCGTGCGGATGATCACCGGGTATCCGTCCATAGCTTCAAACAGTCCGGCGAAATCGTTGCGCTGCATGGGCAGCAGCTTTTGCAGCGCTTTGTCGCGCGTCTTAACATCTTCGGCCAGAATCATGGCCTGCATGTGCGGGATGCGATCGGCCGCGAAGAACATGTGCTCGGTGCGGCACAGCCCGATACCCTCGGCGCCGAATTCGCGAGCGGCTTTCGCGTCGCGGGGAATGTCCGCGTTGGCGCGTACCCCGAACTCACCGCGGAACCCATCGGCCCATTTCATGAACTCGACGAACAGCGGCGATTGGGGATCGGGCTCTTTGGTCTTCGCCTGGCCGAGGTAAACGTCGGCCGTGGTTCCGTCGAACGAAATCCAATCGCCCTCTTTGACGACGATGTCCTTGGCGCCGATCTTCACCGTGAACTGCTTCTTGTGTTCTTCGATATGCAGCGCGCCCGCTCCGACCACGCAGGGCAGGCCCATGCCGCGCGCGACCACGGCCGCGTGGCTCGACTTTCCACCCACCGCCGTCAGGATGCCTTTCGCCACTTCCATGCCGTGAATGTCGTCCGGCGTGGTCTCCTTGCGGACCAGGATCACCGGACTCTTCTTGGCGCTTTCCACGGCTTCGTCGGCAGTGAACACGGCGCGCCCGACGGCCGCGCCCGGCGACGCATCGATGCCGTTGGCGATCTTAGTCAGCGTCTTCAGCGAGGCCTGGTCAAAGAGCGGATGCAGCAATTGATCGAGCTGCGCCGGCGCGACGCGCAATACTGCTTCGCGTTTGTCGATCAAGCCTTCCTTCGTCATCTCCACGGCGACACGCACCGCGGCGGCGCCGGTGCGTTTGCCATTGCGCGTTTGGAGCATGAACAGCTTGCCGTTTTCAATGGTGAACTCGAAATCCTGCATGTCGCGATAGTGCTTTTCGAGGCTGCTCGTGATATCGCGAAGCTGGCGATAAGCATCCGGCATGATCGCTTCGAGATCCGCGATCGGCTGCGGCGTGCGAATGCCGGCCACCACGTCCTCCCCCTGCGCGTTCAATAGGAACTCGCCCCAAAATACTTTCTCGCCCGTGGCTGGATTGCGAGTGAAACCGACGCCCGTGCCGGAGGTGTCGCCCAAGTTGCCGAACACCATGGCCTGCACGTTGGCCGCGGTGCCGATCTCATCGGGGATCTTCTCCATGCGCCGGTAGGTGACCGCGTTCTTGCCCCACCAGGAGCGAAACACCGCGTCGCGCGACATGGCGAGCTGTTCGCGCGCGTCTTGCGGAAACGGCTTGCCCGACTCCTTCTTCACCAGCTTCTGGTAATCGCCGATGATGTGCTTCAGGTCTTCGGCTGAAAGGTCGGTATCGAGCGTGGCCTTCATCTTCTTCTTACGCTCGTCGAAAATGTGATCGAACTTGTGCATGTCGATGTCGAGCGCCACTTCGCCGAACATTTGGATGAAGCGGCGATAACAGTCGTAGGCGAAGCGTGGATTGGCGCTCTTCTTGGCCAGGCCCTCGACCGTTTTGTCGTTCAATCCCAGATTAAGGATGGTGTTCATCATGCCGGGCATCGAGAATTTTGCGCCGGACCGCACGCTCAACAGCAGCGGGTCCGAGGCATCACCGAGCTTCTTGCCCATCTTCTGTTCTAGATTCGCGAGCGCGAGCGCGATTTCTTCGCTGATTTCCTTCGGAACGGTGTTCTTGTTCTGGAAATAGATGTTGCAGACTTCAGTGGAGATGGTGAATCCAGGAGGCACGGGCACGCCCGCGCGGCTCATCTCGGCGAGGCCGGCGCCTTTGCCGCCGAGGACGTCTTTCATCTTGCCATCGCCATCGGCTGCGCCGCCGCCGAATGCGTAAACGTATTTTTTCATGATTGCCTTTCTGTGACGATTTCCGAGAAGTCAGCTAAGTCCGAGAACTCCGTTAGCAGATTATGAAGCAGCGCAAGCCGGTTGAGCCGGATGTTCGGGTCGGGTGCGTTGACGAGCACCTTGTCGAAGAAGAGGTCGACCTTGGGCCGCAGCGGGCCGATGCGGGATTCCAGCGGTTGGCCCTGAGTACCCAGGATTGCCTCGTATAGATCCCTTTCGGGCCCAGGTTCGAGCAGATTCGCGTGAAAAGTGGAATCGCTGAACTGCGCTTGCTTCAGAATATTCTTGATGCGCTTGAAGCTGGCGGCGATGGGCTCGAAGTCAGGCGTGAGTCGCACGGCCTGCACGCGCACCAATCTCGTTTCCAGTTCGAGCAGATCGGCCCAGCCAGCGGCCATGCAAGCGCGGACTTCGTCATAGGCGAAGCCGCGAACGTCGCGGAAATAGTATTCGACGCGATCGCGCAGGAACTCGCCTTCCAAAGGCGGCGCTGACGTTACGCGGCCCTCCACGATAATACGTACGATGCCCTGGGCGGCACGGCGCAGTCCGAATGGATCTCTTGATCCCGTTGGTGTCATGCCGACCTTGAGGCATTCGACCAACGTGTCGTATTTGTCGGCCAGGCTGAGGATGCGGCCCGCGGCCGTCGAGGGAATTTGGTCTTCCATGCTGAGCGGCTTGTAGTGATCGTAAATGGCCCGCCAGACGTCTTCTGGCTCACCTTGAGCTTGAGCGTAGAGCCCGCCAACGATGCCTTGGAGATCGGTGAACTCCTTTACCATGTCCGAAGTGAGGTCGCACTTGCACAGCAACGCCGCCCGTTCGTCGCCACCGAGCTGCTTCACCAGTTCGACGACACGCATTGTTTTGTCGTAATAGGAGCCTAGCTTGGCTTGGAACGTGACCGTCTTTAGGTCTTCAAGCCGCGCGGTTAGCGCCTTCTTCTGATCCTGATCCCAGAAAAACCGCGCGTCATTGAATCTCGCGCGAAGCACGCGCTCGTTGCCGTGCCGCACCAGGCCGTCGGGATCGGCATTGGTATTCATTACCGCGATGAAGTGCGGCGCGAGCTTGCCGTCCGCATCCTCCACCGACAAATATTTCTGATGGTGCCGCATCACGGTGACCAGCACTTCCTGCGGCAGATCCAGGTAACTGCGATCGAAACTTCCAAGAATCGGGGTAGGGAACTCGGTGATGTAAGTTAGGGTGTGCAGCAAGTCAGGGTCGGGCTTAATGCGTACCGATATGCCGGCCTCAATCTTCTCGCGGCGCTCGTTGGCCGACAGGATGACGCCATTAGTTCGCAACTGGTCTTCGAAATCTTGGATCGTCACGGAAATCGAGGGCTTCCCGAGAATTCGGTGCCCGAACGTGATGTTGCCCGATTTCACTCCGGCAATCTCGAACGGGACCACTGCGTCGCCCAGCAGCGCCACCAACCAACGGATCGGACGGATAAAGCGCGTAGCTTTGTCGTTCCAATACATGGTCTTCGGCCACTGAATCTTAAGAATCAGATTGGGCAACTCGCGCGCCAGCACCGCACTCGTCGCCTGTCCTTGGGTTCGTTTTGCAAAACTGAAGTACTCGCCTTTGGCGGTGCTTTGCGTCACGAGTTGGTCGGCTGTCGTGCCCATTTTCTTCGCGAACCCAGCCGCCGCGCCCGCTCCAACCGACGTCGGCGGACCCAAAACCAACTCCTCCACATCCGCCTGCCGATCCAGCAACCCTTCGGCCCTCAACACTAACCGCCGCGGCGTTGCATCCACGGCTGTGACCTTCCCACCCAAAACATGTTGGTCAAGCAATGCTTGAAACATATCCTGTAAATTGTTCAATGCGGGGATAATCATCCAGTCTGGAATCTCTTCGGTTCCGATCTCCAGCAGAAACGGCAGGCTCATGCGGCCGCCTCGTTTCGTTTCATCCAGGCGGTGGCGACGCCCAGCGCCAGCTTACGCACGCGTCCGATCACTCCAACCCGCTCCGTCACGCTGATGGCCCCGCGCGAGTCCAGTAGATTGAACACGTGCGAGCACTTGAGGACTTGGTCGTAGGCGGGAAGCACCGTGTCCGGCATTTTCAACAGCCGCTGGCATTCCTTTTCGTGCAGGTCGAAGAGCTGCCAAAGCATGCCGACGTCGGCGAGCTCGAAATTGTATTTCGAGAACTCGTACTCCTCGAGGTGGCGCACTGTGCGGTATTGGACTCCCCGCGTCCACTCGATGTCGTACACGCTATCGACATTCTGCAAAAACGCCACGATGCGTTCCAGCCCGTAGGTCAGCTCGGCCGGCACCAGATCGAGCTCGAAGCCGCCGCATTGCTGAAAGTAAGTAAACTGCGAAATCTCCAGACCGTCCAGCATCACCTGCCAGCCGATGCCCCAAGCGCCCAGCGTCGGCGCTTCCCAGTTGTCTTCTTCAAACTTGATGTCGTGCTTGCTCAGGTCGATCCCGATCGCCTTCAGGCTACCGAGATATTGATCGATCACGTCGGTAGGCGCCGGCTTCAGGATTACCTGCAATTGTTGGTGCTTATAAAGACGATTCGGATTGTCACCGTAACGCCCGTCCGCCGGGCGGCGGCTCGGCTGTACGTAAGCCACGCTGTACGGCTGCGGACCAAGAACGCGCAGAAATGTTTCGGGCGCCATCGTCCCCGCGCCTACTTCGACGTCGTATGGTTCTTGAAGGATGCAACCGCGATCCGACCAATACTGCTTCAGCCGGAGCACGGTTTCCTGGAAGGTCAAAGGCGTGCTCACAGCGCCTCCAAGATGACCGTCGTTCGCAGCTTGCGCTCCACGTGTTCTTCGATCAACCGATTGAGTGCGCGCCGCACGTCGGCCCCGGTTTCTTTCGTCCATGCGCGCGCAGTCAGTTGCTGGATGGGCGTCACAAGCATCTCTTCAACGATGGCGCGTGAATCGGCGCTGACGCGAAGCTCCGGCAAAAGACCCGCCAGCCGCAGCCCCCACAGTGCGAAATACGTGACAGCAGTCCAGACATTGCCGTCCGCGTGCAAGGAGTCCAGCACGGCGATCAACAGGCGAAAATGACGTTCATTGGTTTCGTTGGGAGGCAGCAACTGCTCGGTGACTTCGGCCAGATAATCGAGCGCGACGCTCGCTTCGTAGTTTGACGCCAGCGCGAATTGCGATTGCAAGAGGTCACAGGAATTGAGGCTAACCAGCTCGCGATTCTCCTTCTGATAGTACGAGACCGTAGCGTGCGACAGTCGTTCCAGCCCCGACCCGAAGCTGCTCTTCGGCCGCCGCGCTCGCCGCGCCACACCCCGAAGCTTTCCCTGATCGCGCGTGAAGAAGCTGACGACGAGGTCAGCCTCACGAAACGGATATGTCTGCAGGATGAAGCTTTCGCTCATTCGAGCGGGCATTCGGGCGAAGGCACTTTAAGTGACTAGGTTAACAGATTTCCATGGCAATGTTAGACTCGACGAATTGCCCGACAAATCGCATGACGAATCTGCAATCGCGGGCCTTTGCGCCAACTGCAAGCATGCGCGCCGCATCATCTCCGATCGCGGTTCCATTTTTTACCTGTGCCAGCTCTCGAAGACCGACACGCGTTTTCCGAAGTATCCGAGACTGCCTGTGACGGCGTGTGAAGGCTTCGAGTCAGGGGAAAGCCGAGCCCCGAAGCCGCGCGGTTAGCGGTTACTTCGCGAGCGATCTCGCCGCCCCGAGCGCCGCTTCGTAATTCGGATAATCCGCAACTTCCTTCACGTACTCGACATACTTGATCGTGTTGTCCTTGTCGAGCACAAAAATCGCGCGGCTCTCAATCCGCATGTCTTTGATCAGCGTCCCATACTGCTCGCCAAACGATCCCGAGCGATGATCGGAAAGCATCTTGATCTTGTCGATGCCAAAATTTCCGCACCAGCGCTTCTGCGCGAACGGCAGGTCCATGCTGACCGTATAGATCTCCACTCCGGGCAGCTTGGCCGCTTCTTCGTTGAACCGCTTGGTCTGCGCGTCGCACACCGGCGTGTCGAGCGACGGCACTACGCTGAAGATCCGGACGTTGTGCCCGGTTCCGGCCAGATTCACGGGCTGCAAACCATCGTTCACCGCGCTAAAATCGGGCGCTTTGTCGCCGGCCTTCAACTCCGGTCCCAGCAGCGTCAGCGGATTTCCTCTCATCGTCGTAGCTCCAGGTCTTTCCATGCATTCTCCTCAAGTATGTTTGTTGAATTTCGATCTATTGTAGCAACTCACCTTGTAGCAACTCTTGCAGCTTCGAAATCTCGTTCACCGGCAGTTGACAGACGTAGTTTTGACATACATAAGCCGTCGGTTTGCCGTCCACCTCACGCATGCTCGCGCCGGCCTCGAAAAACGGCGCGCCGGCGCGCAGGGTGATTGTGCTCGGTAGAAATCGCGATCGCACGTGCTGCAAAAGCTCGTCACCACCACCGGCGATCACCACCTCGCGTCGAGGTCCCAGCGCGTAGTCGAGGCCAACCAGCATCTGCGGCACCGCGACAGCCTGCTGCGTGATCTTCGGCCCCAGTGCCCGCAACGTTCGCTCCGCAGCTTCGCGATATTGCGCGCGATCGGTGAAATGCGCCAGCTTTAGAAGATCCTGCAGTGCCACCGCGTTTCCCGACGGCTCGGCGCCGTCGTAATCATCCTTCATACGAAGCACCAGGCTGGGATCGCCTGCCGCGGTACTGAAGAACGCGCCCTCCGTTTTATCTTCAAACAGCTCGCGCATCTTGTCCGTCAGCGCCATTGCGGTTTCAATATGACCCGGATCGAAGTCAGCCTCATAGAGATCCAAGAGAGCGCCGATGAGGAATGCGTAGTCGTCCAAGAATCCGGAGATGGCCGCCTCGCCATCGCGATACCGCCGCAGCAACACGCCGGACTCCGCGCTGTACATCCGTGTCAAAACAAATGCCGCCGCGCGTTGTGCGGCTTCCAGATACCGAGGCTCGTCGAGTACCTGCGCGCCCTTGGCGAACGCGGAAATCATCAGGCCATTCCACGCGGTCAGGATCTTGTCATCGAGATGCGGCCGGACGCGCTTCGATCGGATCGCAAGCAGCGCGGCCCTGGCCGATTGAAACTCCGCCTCGGTTGCGTCGTCCAACGGTTCGCGCAGATACAAGATGTTTTTCCCGGTGAACTCTTCGTGCGGGTCCTCGGAAACATTGCCGTGCTCGTCAACGCCGTATATTGAGGCGAAGCGCGGGTAATCCTTCAGCTCCGCCGCGGTCCAAATGTAGAACGCGCCCTCACCCTTTTCCTTCGGATTCGCCGGATCGATCACGCTGTCGGCGTCCTCCGCCGAATAGAAGCCGCCCTCGGGATGCGTCATGTCGCGCAGCACATAATCAAGCGTGCTGCGGGCGACCTTCGCATAGAACGGATCATGTGTGATCTGGAAAGCCTCCAGGTACGAAATCGCAAGCTGCGCCTGATCGTACAGCATCTTTTCGAAATGCGGAACGAACCAGCGCTCGTCCACCGAGTAGCGATGAAACCCGCCGCCCAGTTGATCGTGCATGCCGCCGTTGGCCATGGCACGCAGTGTCTCCAGCGTCATGTCCAGAGCTTCCTGGTTTGCCTCCTGACTGGGCGACCGCACGTAATACCGCAGCAGGAAATTGAAAACCACAGGCCTTGGAAACTTCGGCGCGCTTCCGAACCCGCCATGCGCCGAATCGTACATGCGGCGAAAATGCTGGAACGCGGAATCGAGTACCGCCTTATCCGGCATGCCGGTCGAAGGCCCGCCGGCGCTCGTGTACTGCGATAGCTGCGCGATCACGTGTCCGCTCGACTGCACGATTCGACCGCGCTCGTTACGCCACGCCTCGGCGATCCGCTCCAGAATGGCGCCGAAGCCCGGCCGCCCATAACGATTGTCCGGTGGAAAATATGTGCCGCCAAAAAACGGCTTCAGCTCTGGCGTCAGGAACACCGACATCGGCCAGCCGCCGCTGCCTGTGGAGGCCTGCACGAACGTCATGTAAATGCGATCCACGTCCGGCCGCTCTTCGCGATCCACCTTCACGGGAACGAACCACCGATTCAGTAGAGCCGCCAACTGCTCGTTCTCGAACGATTCGCGCTCCATCACGTGGCACCAATGGCATGTCGAGTAGCCTACCGACAAAAAGATAGGCTTGTCCTCGCTCCGCGACTTGTCGAATGCCGCTTCGCCCCACGGATACCAATCCACTGGATTATGGGCGTGCTGCTGCAAGTACGGGCTTTTCTCGCTGGCCAGGTGATTGGTCACTTGAGTATTCACTTTTCGACCACGAAATTTCCCACGAACAACGCGTCCACTCCCGACGAATAGAAGCTCCGCACCGCATCGCGCGGCGTACACACCAGCGGATCGCCGAACAAATTGAAGCTCGTGTTGTACAACACCGGAAGTCCAGTGGCCTTGCCGGCGGCGTGCAGCAACTGGTGATACAGCGGATTGTCCTCCCGCCGCACCGTGTGAACGCGCACGGCATTCTCGCCGAGCACCGCAGCCTCAAACGTTTTGCGATACGGCGCGCGCACGCATCCCACGGTTGCAAGGTACCGCGCGTTCGGCCCGGCTTCGAAGTATTCTCCCGCCATCTCCTCCGGCACCGACGCCGCGAATTTCCGGAACGGCTCGCGATGCTTGATATAGATGTTCAGATTCTCCGTCGAGTATGGATTCAGGGGCGATGCCAAAATGCTGCGATTGCCCAACGCTCTCGGTCCAAACTCCATGCGCCCTTGCATCCACGCGATGATCTTCTTCTCGCCGCTCAGATCGCTGACCGCGCGCTCCACCAGTTCGCCGGTGGTCATCACATAGTGAAAGCGCAGCTTGCAATTCTCCAACACCTGCTTCACTTCTTCCGCCGCATAGCTCGGGCCCAGGCACATGTCTTTCAAGGACGCGCGCTTCTTCTGCCCAAACACGCTGTTCCAGGCGTAAAACACCGCGCCGAGCGCCGTTCCAGCATTGCCCGCGGCTGGCTGCACGAACACCTGCTTGGATCGTTCCAGCGCAGTGATGAGCAACGCGTTCATCCCCAGACCGCCGGCCACACAAAGCCTCTCCCCGGATCCCGCCATGCGCAGCACGACGCCTTCGATGGCGCGTTGCAATCCCGCCGCGAGCGGCGCGCGTAGGGTTTCGGGAATCTCTTCGCCGCCTTCCAGATCGAGCCGCGCGTAGAACTTTTCGCTGAACCCGCCTTGGCTCAGGCGGTCCGAGTCGAAGAAGCCGCGATTGATGCACGGCCACTCGCTCCCGCCCAGAATCTCCTCGAACAGCGGCAGAAACTGCTCGCCGGAATCGGCCGTGGAGAGCCACTGCACTTTGTGTTCGTCGGAGCCGGCATTGAATCCCAGCAGTTCCGTCACGCGGCTGTACAGATCGCCCAATGAGTCCGGATAATAGAGATCCTTCTCCAAGTGCAGTTGATTCCCCGAAGCCCGCCAGCGCGCGGCCGAGCGAAAATCTCCGTCCCGGTCCAGCGTCAACACGGTGGCATCATCGAACGGCGATGGATAGTACGCCGACGCCGCATGCGCCGCGTGATGCTCCACCATCACCACTTGGGCGCTGGGAAATCGCGATCGCAGAGTCAGATGAATCTCTTGCGCAAATGGGCGCACCAGGGCGACGCAATTCACATCCGCGGGCGTCAGGCGAGCCACCTGCAGCGTCGTCGCGATGGCTGCTTCCGGCAAAACGCCGGGTGATTCCTGCCGCGCCACCTTGCTCTCTTCCACCGCCGCTAGCAATTCGCCGTCCTTCAGCACAGCGCACGCGGCGTCCTTGAGAATGCCGCCTAAACCGAGAATAATCATTTGGACGTCTTCTCAGACTTCTTCTCAATCTTGGCCCACGTGTCGCGCAGCGCCACCGTGCGATTGAACACTAGCTTGTCCGGCTTCGTGTCCGGATCCACTGAAAAGTAGCCGAGCCGCTCAAACTGGAAGCTCGATCCCGCCGCCGCTCCGCGCAAACTCGGCTCCAGCTTCGCGCCGCTCAGCACCTCCAGCGATTGCGGATTCAGATTCGCGGTGAACTCCTGCCCTTCGTCCACCTGGTTCGGATCTTCGCGCGTGAACAACGTGTCGTACAAGCGAACTTCGGCGTCAATCGCATGTTCGGCCGACACCCAATGAATGGTCGACTTCACCTTTCGGCCGTCCGGTGCATTGCCACCGCGCGTCGCGGGATCGTAGGTGCAGTGAATCTCCGTCACCCGCCCGCTCGCGTCCTTCAGCACGCTCCTGCAAGTCACGAAATAGCCGTATCGCAGCCGCACCTCGCGTCCCGGCGCGAGCCGGAAATATTGCTTGGGCGGATCCTCGCGAAAATCATCCTGTTCGATGTACAGCACGCGCGAAAATGGCACCTTGCGGCTACCCATGCTCTCGTCTTCCGGATTGTTGACCGCGTCCATCTGCTCGACCTCTTGGCCAATCTGACCTTCCGGATAGTTATCGATCACCAGGCGCAGCGGTCGCAGCACCGCCATCACCCGCGCCGCGCGTTTGTTCAAATCCTCGCGTAGGAAGTATTCCAATAATCCCAGCTCGGTGGTGCCGTTTGTTTTGGAAACACCCACGCGACGGCAAAAGTTCCGGATCGCTTCCGGCGTATAGCCGCGCCGCCGCAGCCCGGAAATGGTGGGCATGCGCGGATCGTCCCATCCTTGCACCAGTTTGTTTTGCACCAGCGTCAGCAGTTTGCGCTTGCTCAGCAGCGTGTACGTGAGGTTCAGCCGGTCGAATTCGATCTGCCGCGGATGGTAGATGCCGAGCTGCTCCAGGTACCAGTCGTACAGCGGCCGGTGATCTTCAAACTCCAACGTGCAAATCGAGTGGGTAATACTCTCGATCGAATCCGATTCGCCATGCGCGAAATCGTACATCGGGTAAATGCACCACTGCTTGCCGGTGCGATGGTGCTCGGCGTGCGAAATCCGATAGATGATCGGATCGCGCAGGTTCAAATTCGGCGACGCCATGTCGATTTTGGCCCGTAGGGTCCGTGCTCCATCCGGAAACTCGCCCGCCTTCATCCGCGCGAATAGATCCAAGTTGTCTTCCACCGATCGTCCGCGATAGGGGCTCTCCTGGCCAGCCTCTGTCAACGTCCCGCGCTGTTGACGCACCTGCTCGGGAGTCAAATCGCAAACGTACGCCTGACCGGCTTTGATCAACTGCACCGCCCATTCATAGAGCTGTCCGAAATAATCGGACGCGTAGAACAGCCGGTTTTCCCAATCGCCGCCCAGCCACTTCACATCTTCGATGATCGAGTCAACGTACTCGGTCTCTTCCCTGGAAGGATTCGTATCGTCGAACCGCAAGTTGCATTTGCCGCCGAACTCCCGCGCCAGCCCGAAATTCAACTGGATCGATTTCGCATGGCCGATATGCAAGTACCCGTTCGGCTCCGGCGGAAAGCGTGTATGCACGCGTCCCCCGTATTTGTTGGTCTTCAAATCATCCAGGATGATGTCGCGGATGAAGTTGGAAGGGGCCGTCTCCGGCGTTGTCGTTTCGCCGGTGTCAGCCTCGCTCGGTCGTGGATGCATGATCTCCTTGCAGCATTTCAATTGCTTTTTCGATACGCTTCAAACATGTCTCGCGCCCCAAGACTTCGAGAGTTTCAAAAAGCGGTGGAGCATTCTTCCGCCCGCACACCGCCACGCGAATCGGCTGGAACATCTGCCCCACCTTGATCTTCAATTGCTCCGCGCCACCCCGCAGCGCTGCTTCCAAACCGGCATGACTGAAGACCGCTTCCTGCAAAATGTTCCGCGCGGCCTGCAACACACCGAGCGCCATCGCTCTGTCTCCCTTTTGCGGGACTAGCTCGGCCGGATCGTAGGGCGCCAATTCGTCCACAAAAAAGAAGTCCGCCATGGACGCCACATCGCGCAGAGTCTTGATGCGCTCTTGCACCAGCGGAGCAACGCGCAACATCTTGCCCGGGTCCGCGCGCAGCCCGGCCGCGCAAGCAAACGGCAGCATCTGTCGGGCCAGCTCCTCCACCGGCAGCGTGCGGATCAGCTCGGCGTTCAGCCACATCGCTTTCGGGTCGATGGGATCTTCATCCGTGAAATTCACCACGGCGTTGTGCCGGTGAATCCCATCGAACGAAAACGCAAGGATCAACTCCTCACGCGTCAGCTGCTCCCGATTGTCTTTCGGCGACCATCCCAGCAAACACAAGAAATTGATATACGCGTGCGGCAGAAAGCCCGCGTCGCGATACGTGGTCACGCTCACCACCGGTCCATGCTTGCGCTTCGACAGCTTCGATCCATCCGGCGCGATCAGCAGTGGCAGATGCGCGAACTGCGGCGGCTTGGCCCCCAGTGCTTCAAAAATCAGAACGTGCTTGAACGTATTGGTCAGATGATCCTGGCCGCGAATAATGTGGCTGATGCGCAAATCCAGATCGTCGGCGCAGGATGCCAGGTGATACGTCGGCACTCCGTTGCTGCGCAGTAGCGCGAAGTCCTCGATGTCCGCCGCCAGTTTCGATTGCTCGCCATAAACCGCATCCTGAAACTCCACCGCGAGCGAGCCCTCCCGAGGCACGCGAAATCGCAACACAAACGGCTCGCCCGCATCCGCGCGGCGCTGGCTCTCCTCGGCCGATAGCTCTCGCATCCCTGGATTGCAAAGCCATCCCGCGCCTGCGTGCTCTTTCTCCTCTGCCGTGGCCGCCGGCGTGAAATCGCGATACGCCAGCCCTCGCTCGAAAATCGCCCACGCCATCTGGCGATGCAAGTCTCCACGCTGCGACTGATAGTACTCCTCGTCCCAATCCAAATCCAGCCATTTCAGCCCATCAAAGATCGAATCGAGCGAAGCCTGCGTATTGCGGTCGACGTCCGTATCATCGATGCGCAGAATCATCGTCCCGCGATTGCGGCGCGCATACAGCCAATTGAAGATGAACGTCCGCGCGCTTCCAATGTGCAGATAACCGGTGGGCGACGGGGCAAAACGGACACGCAGCATGAGATTTCAGGATACAGGAGCAGCGCCGCCAACGACCACTCTGCGGAACAATTCGGCGAATTCCGGAATAGAAAGCTGCTCCGCCCGCTTGCTCGTTTCAGGAATCGAGTCAAGGATGGCTCGCTCATAGCTTGCCAACAAATTATTGCGAATTGTTTTGCGCTTATGGCGGAAACACCGGCCCACGAAATCGAGAAACGCCTCGCGATCCAGGGCGGGGAACTCGGATGCATTGTCGGGTATCAGCTTCGGCATCAGCCGCACCACCGCCGAATCCACTTTGGGCGGTGGACGAAACGCGGCGGCCGGCACACTGAACAGCAGCTCGGCCGTACTCAACAACTGCGTCTGGACGCTGAGGAAGCCGTAGTCGCGCGTGCCTGGGTGAGCCGTCAGCCGATCGGCCACTTCTTTTTGCACCAGGAATACCGCGCGAGTTAACTGACCTCCCAGCTTCAAGGTCCCCTCCAGAATTGGCGACGTGATGTAATACGGGACGTTTCCAGCCACCGCGACCTCACCCCATTGCGCCAGGTCGGCTTTCAAGACGTCGGCCTCCACCAGCGTGAGCCGCGGCTCGTCGCGGAATTTCGCACGCAGATACTGCACCAGCACTGGATCGATTTCGATCGCCACCACGCGTTCCGCCCTCGCCAGCAGATGCGACGTCAGCGCCCCGCGCCCCGGCCCAATCTCCACCACCGTGCCGGTCTTTTCAGGAGATCCGCCGGGACAGGCGGCCTCCGCGATCCGCTCCAGAATCGCTTGCCGCACCAGAAAATGTTGGCCCAGCCGTCTTCCCAAGCTTAGCCCCGAGCGTCCGAATCCAACGCCCGCCTCGTGATCGCGTCCAAGTGCAAACGCGCGCAATCGATATGCGGAAAATCGGTGTTGCCGTCGTTGAACACCAGTGCAAGGTCTGTCCCAGCCAGGATCACGGCCTCGACGCCGTCGCGTTCGATCAACAAATGCGCCAGCCGGGTTAGGCTATCGCGCTGTTCCGGCGAGCCCGCGCCCGCGCTGACCAGTTGCATGTAGATTTGATGAATGAATTCGATCTCGACCGCCGCCGGCGCCACCACATCCACGCCTCGCAACAGTCCGAACAATCCCGACTCGACCGTGTAACGTGTCCCGAACAACGCAACGCGCCGCCAACCCCCCGCCGTAATCTCCCCCTGCAGCTCCTCCACCAGATTCACAATCGGGAGCCGCGAAAGCTTCTGCAACTCCGCGATGCAAATGTGCGGCGTGACAGCGGGTATCACTGCGAAGTCTGCTCCGGCGCCCGCCAGGTGGCCGATCAAGCCCGACAGATATTCCGCCAGCCCGCCCAGATCGCCCGCCTGCACAGCGCCCAGCGCACGATTCATGTCGGCATGCGCCATCACCAGATTCAGCACTCGTCCCCGCGCGGCGTGCGCCTTGGCCAGCTCCTGATAGTAGTGCACCGTCGCGCCGACGCCCAGCCCGCCAATCAGACCGATGCACCGCCCCAGGATCGCATCGCTCATCGCAGTCGCATCAACCGCCGATCTTCAGCAGCTCCACCTCGAAAATCAACGTCGCGCCACCAGGAATCACCGGCGGACTTCCCCGATCCCCATACGCGATGCTCGCCGGACACACCAGCTCCGATTTCCCGCCCACCTTCATCTTCTGCACGCCTTCCGTCCAGCACGGAATCACTTGGCCGAGCGGAAATTGCGCCGGCTCATTGCGCTTGTAGGAGCTGTCGAATTCGGTTCCATCCGGCAGCGTGCCCCGATAGTTGACCGTCACCGTGTCGCTGGCCTTTGGAGATTCGCCCGAGCCCGCCCGCAGCTCGCGATAGACCAGGCCGCTAGGGGTCCGCACCGCGCCCGGCTGCGCAGCCGCCTTGTCCAGATAGGCCTTGGGATCGCTCGCGCCCGAGCTCGCGCTCGGCTCCGATTCCGTTGACTTCGATGAACATCCAGCCAAAACAACCGCCAGCAAAAACAGTAATGGACGCATATGAAACAGCGTAGCAGGCGCCAATGAATCGTACTAGAAGTACCTGGAACTTTAACGGCAATTCGTTTTATCGAATGATTGACGGGCGTGGGTATTCCATCGTACTCTGTACTGACTCAACAAGATTCAGCTTTAACGGGGTGATCAAGTGACCCGTCCGCACGCACCTGTCTTAACACGCCTATCCTGGCTTGCTCCTTTGATTTTCTGCACTCTGGCTTTCAGCCAAAACGCCGCCCTCCGTGTCACGGAACCGGCGCCATCCAAGGACGGGACCATCGTCACCAGTGAGCCTGCGCTCACTCTCAAGGGAACTCTGTCCTGGACAGGTGGAGACAAGCGGGTGATGTGGCAGAGCAATCGCGGCTTCAGCGATCTGGCCACCGTCAGGTTAGCGGATGATGGCAAGACCATTCTTTGGAGCTCCTCGGCGCCGGTTCCCCTGCGTCTGGGCGTTAACCATGTGCGGATCAAAGCGCTGGGCCAATCCCGCGCGGCGACGTCTGTGAACATCTACTACGCGCCGCGATCGCCGCTGCCTAAGACAGTGCTAAAAACGACAACCTTTCATGGAAAACAGATCACCTACGAGGTGAGAGACGGGTTGGCGATTTATCAGGACGACATCATCCTCGGCAAGGCTGCGGACGTGGCTGCGGCCGCGGCTGCGGGCCCCCTGGCCGCCAAGAGCACCAAGGGGCTGCACTCAGATGCATTGACGATGACACCCGGTGTTGCGGGCTCTGGCGCACTGTGGCCCGAGGTGAGCGGCATGGTCCAGATCCCGTATGTGATTACGAATAACAACAACGCTCAAAACAACTCGAACATCAGCGCGGCCATCACCGAAGCCAATAAACAACTGGGAAATATTCAGTGGGTGCTGGCCCCCGCCGATAATCTCCCCGCCAACTACGTGAATTTCGATTTCAATTCGCCTAACTCGAACGGCACCTGCGAGGCCTCGGTGGGAATGATAGGAGGCGAACAATATATTGGCGGGGCGATCAACTGCACCACCTCAACGATCATGCACGAGATGGGGCATGCGATGGGCCTGTACCATGAGCAGTCGCGCGCCGATCGCAACACGTACGTGAATTACCTGGAACAGAACATCGACAAGCCCAACCACGCCAATTTCGACATCATTGAAGATAGCGTTGGTTCTGGCCTCTACAACTACGCCTCCATCATGGAATACGGCCCGTTCACGTTCAACAAGGACGGTGTCTCGCCAACCCTGGAGACGATTCCGCCTGGGATGGTGCTCAGCATCACCACGCTGGCCCAATACACCACCGGCGACCTGGACGGACTCGAGCGCCTCTACGGATACACACCGACGTCCATCACCGTGGACACCAATCCCACCGGATTGCAGGTCATAGTGGACGGCGCGGCCCCGTGCACGGCTCCCTGTGTCTTTACAACCTGGGCGACCGGTTCCTCGCACACGTTAAGCATCCCGACGGCCAATCAAACGCTGCAGACGCTCGGCAGTCAGAACTATATTTTCGGCCGGTGGAACGCAGGATTGGCGAATGTCCAAACTGTCACGGTGGTGAACGCACTCGGCGATGGCACTCCGTATCGTCCCACCACATTCCCTTCGATCACCAACTATCTCGCCAGTTTTATTCCCGTCCACCCGTACAGTCCGGCGATCGCTCCCAGCAACGACGCCACCATCACAGCTTCGCCATTGCCGAACAGCAGCCTCCTGGTCAACGGCGCGCCAACCTATCTGGACCGCCAGTTAATTACACTCACGGTGAATCCGAGTAGCGGGAACAATTTTTACGACTGGTACCCCTCACCGTTTATCAACATATATACAAATCCCGTCACCGTGTACCTGACTGACGATCTTGATTCGACAACGACCAGCGCTAACACGGTTTCCGATGCGGTGACCACCATCCTGGCGACTTCGCCGGACCTTGCCGCGGGCGGCCTTGCCCCGAGCAGTTTCCCGGGATTCGCACTCACCGTAACGGATGGACTTGGGAACGTGACTCAGCCGAGCACTGCGAGGAATTTTGACGCTTCCATCGACGGCGCGGGGTTCGCTTCCGGAGAGAAACTAACCATTACTACCGCGGCGTCCGAATCACCGGTGACCACCAATATCAGCTACACGTTCAGTGACTGGACGGGAGCGGGCACCCCCAGTGGGAATTCTCTCAGTGTGACCGTGCCGGCTGGTACCGGCATAAGCACATCTACCGCGAACTTCACGCCTAGCTTCCGTTCCATCCTGGCTCCCGCAATAGGAACCGCGACGACCTGCCCGGGTAGTCCCGACGGTAACGAGCTCACGGTGACATCCTCACCGCTTGGGACAACCCTCGGAGACAACGAGACATACGGCAACATAGACTCGTCTTTCAACGACGGCACGGTTACGTTCACGGCGGGGACGAGCACCAGCGGACTGAGCTTCGTCGGGTGGTCGCTGGATTTGGCCGCCGGAGGGACAACCAACCCGTATCCGTACTCGCTGACGGGGCAAGTGCTGGGGACGGCTAATTTCAATCTCAGCGGGATCACGGCTCCACTTTCGATTACGAGCATTTCCACTCCCACCTTCACCAGTGGGACCGCGACACTCACGATTAACGGTACGGGATTCGCGACCTTGACGAGCCCTCCGACGCTGTACACCTACTTCGGCCCCATGGGTTTGTACCGAACGAATACGTCCATTAGTTCAACGCAACTGACGATGGATCTTAATGCCGGCGATATCCCGACCGCGGGTTATTACCAGCTTACTGTCCTGAACGCGGCTGCTTCGGGCTGCAACCCCAGCGCGAGTGTAGTTTTCCCGGTCACCAACTCCACTGGCCCGGCCGTGCTCGGAATCACCAGTTCGCACACTGGTAACTTCGCCCAGGGCCAACAGAACGCGACGTACACTCTTTTGGTCACCAACACGGGGAACGGTCCGACCGTCGATCCAGTGACGGTGACGGAGACCGTACCATCCGGCGAAACGTTGGTCTCGATGTCGGGATCAGCATGGACTTGTAATTTGACCCCCACTGCTACCTGCACGCAATCGACCGCATTGGGCGCCGGGATGAGTTACGGAGCCATCACCGTGACCGTCGACGTTGCGGCGAATGCGACGTCGCCACAAGTCAATACCGTGAGCGTTTTCACGGCAACCGGTGGCGGAGCGTCCACGGCGACCGCGACCGATCCCACCACCATCAGTTCTTATCAGCCGCCCACTATCGCCAAGGCGTTCAATCCGACCTCGATCACTTCCGGAGGATCTTCTACAGTCACGCTCACCTTGACCAACAGCAACACCTCGGCTCTGACGGGCGGCGCGTTCACCGACACGCTGGCGAACATGAGCGCGGCGGGCGGAGCGGTGGGAGGCACTTGCTCAGGAACCACTCCGACCAGCTTGACCGCGGGCACCACTGCTCTGAGCTTCAGCGGGATCACCATTCCGGCCAGCGGCAATTGCACCGTGACCTTCAGCGTCACCAGCACCACAACCGGCCCCAATCCCAACACCACTTCGGGCGTCAGCACCACGCAAAGTGGGCCCGCCGGCACGGCCAGCAATACCGCCGATCTGACGGTGACGGCGCTGGCGACTCCGACCATCGCGAAAGCTTTCAGTCCGACCTCGATTGCACCCGGCGGTAGCTCCGTGGTGACCCTGACTTTGACGAACAGCAACACTATCGCTCTGAGCGGTGGCGCGTTCACCGACACGCTCTCGAAGATGACCGCGCTGGGCGGAGCCGTGGGCGGCACCTGCGTGGGAACCAGTCCGTCCAGCTTGACCGCGGGCGCCACTTCGCTGAGCTTCAGCGCGATCACCATCCCGGCTAGCGGCAATTGCACCGTGACGTTCAGCGTCACCAGCACCACAACCGGGACCAATCCCAACACCACTTCGGGCGTGAAGACCACGCAAACGCCGACTGCCGGCACGGCCAGCAATACTGCCGATCTGACGGTGACGGCGCTGGCGGCTCCGACTATCGCGAAGGCTTTCAGTCCGGCCTCGATTCCATCGGGCGGATCTTCCACCGTCACATTGACCTTGACCAACAGCAACACCTCGGCGCTGACGGGCGGCGCATTCACCGACACGCTGGCGAAGATGAGCGCGGTGGGCGGAGCGGTGGGCGGCACCTGCACTGGAACCACGCCGGCCACGTTGACCGCGGGCGCGACCGCCCTGAGCTTCACCGCGATTAACATCCCGGCCAGCGGCAGTTGCACGGTGACGTTCAGCGTCACCAGCACCACAACGGGGGCGAATCCCAACACTACTTCGGGCGTGAAGACGACGCAAACGCCGACCGCCGGCACGGCTAGCAATACCGCCGATCTGACGGTGACGGCGCTGGCGGCTCCGACCATAGCCAAGGCGTTCAATCCGACATCGATTGAATCCAGCGCGCCGTCGACGGTAACGCTGACCTTGTCAAACAGCAACACCTCGGCGCTGACGGGCGGCGCGTTCACCGACACGCTGTCGAAGATGAGCGCGGTAGGCGGCGCGGTGGGCGGCACCTGCACTGGAACTACGCCGGCCACCTTGACCGCGGGCAAGACCGCCCTGAGCTTCACCGCGATTAACATCCCGGCCAGCGGCAGTTGCACGGTGACGTTTAGCGTCACCAGCACGACGGCGGGTTCGCTGCCCAACACCACTTCCGGCGTGAAGACGACGCAAACACCGACGGCGGGTGCTGCCAGCAATACCGCCGACCTGACGGTGACGGTCTCACCGACTATCACCAAGGCGTTCAGTTCCACCTCGATTGCATCCGGCGGATCCTCCACCGTGACGCTGACCTTGAAAAACGGCAACACCACGGCGCTGACGGGCGGCGCATTCACCGATACGCTGGTCAATATGAGCGCGCTGGGTGGCGCAGTGGCAGGCACTTGCGTGGGAACCACTCCGTCCACTTTGACCGCGGGTGTGACGGCGCTGAGCTTCACTGGGATCACCATTCCCAAAAGCAGCAGTTGCACGGTGACGTTCAAGGTCACCAGCACCACCGTGGGCTCGCTGCCCAACACCACTTCGGGCGTGACTACGACGCAAACGCCGACTGCCGGTACTGCCAGCAATACCGCGATTCTTGACGTGGGCGCGGCGACCATCGCCAAGGCGTTCAGTCCGACATCGATCGCACCCGGCGGAGCCTCCACCGTTACGCTGACCTTGAAAAACACCGACACCGCGGCGCTGACCGGTGGAGCTTTCACCGATACGCTCGCGAAGATGAGCGCGGTGGGTGGAGCGGTGGGAGGCACGTGCGTGGGAACCACTCCGTCCACTTTGACCGCGGGTGTGACGGCGCTGAGCTTCACTGGGATCACCATTCCAGCCAGCAGCAGTTGCACGGTGACATTCAGCGTCACCAGCACCACCGTGGGCTCGCTGCCCAACGTGACTTCCGGCGTGAAGACGACGCAAACGCCGACTGCGGGCGCGGCCAGCAACACCGCGACGCTCGACGTGGGCGCACCGACCATTGCCAAGGCCTTCAATCCGACCTCGATTCAATCCGGCGGGAGCTCCGTGGTGACCCTGACTCTGACCAACGCCAATGCCACAGCAATGACGGCAGGAGCATTCACCGACACGCTTTCGAAGATGAGCGCGGTGGGCGGAGCGGTGGGAGGCACCTGCGTGGGAACCACTCCGTCATCGCTGACGGCCGGGGCAACGTCGCTGAGTTTCACCGCGATCACCATTCCAGCCAGCGGCAGTTGTACGGTGACGTTCAGCGTCACGAGTTCGACGGCAGGTACGCTGCCCAACACCACTTCGGGCGTGAAGACGACACAAACGACGACGGCGGGGCTGGCGAGCAATACCGCCGATCTGACGGTGTTTGCGGCGCCTACCATCACCAAGGCCTTCAGTCCGACCTCGATCACGTCCGGCGGATCTTCGACGGTGACGCTGACCTTGAAAAACACCGACACCACGGCGCTGACCGGCGGCGCCTTCACGGACACGCTGGTGAACATGAGCGCGGCGGGCGGAGCGGTGGGAGGCACCTGTGTTGGAACCGCACCGGCAACTTTGACCGCGGGCGTGACCGCGCTGAGCTTCACCGGGATCACGATTCCAAAAAGCAGCAGTTGCACGGTGACGTTCAGCGTCACCAGCACCGCAACCGGCGCCAATCCCAACACCACTTCAGGCGTGACCACCACGCAAACGCCGACGGCCGGCGCAGTTAGCAACACCGTCGATCTGACGGTGGAGACGTAGCGCCCACCATCGCCAGGGCATGCGCCCGATGTCATTGACGTACGGGCTGGTGGCGAGCAAGGCGAAGCTGGACGTGGTGGTCATCGACAGGGCCGAAAAAGTCCCCACCGATAACTGATATCGGCCACCCGTGGCGCGCTTCGTTTAGGAATTCCCGCGGTTTTGGGCCCCGGATGTGCCGGCGTCCGAAATCCGCCGTAACTCCACTGTAGTAAACTAGTTATCAGTGGCCTCTCCGTCCAATCGTCGCAATTTTCTCCGCATCTTCAGCACTGCCGCAACTGGCATTACAGTGGTTCCGCGCGCTCTCTTGAAGAAAGCGCAGGCGGAGGCCGTTCCCGGTCCCTTGGCCGTTACCAAACTCACCGACACTTTCCTGCTGATCACTGGCGCGGGCGCCAACGTCCTGGCCGTCCTGGGGCCCGACGGCGTTCTGATGGTCGATGGCGGCTCTCCCGAGCATTCCGCCGAGTTGCTCAAGCTGGTCGCCGGGCTCTCTGGTGGTAAACCGGTACATGTGCTCTTCAACACCTGCTGGGACACCGACCACACCGGCTCGAACGACACCCTCGGCAAAGCCGGCGCCAAAATCATCGCGCACGAAAACACTAAGCTCTGGCTCGGCGCTGAGTTCGATTCCCGCTGGCGGAAGCGCACCTACGAACCGCGTCCCAAGGCCGCGCTCCCCAATCAGACCTTCTATAGCGGGACCAAGAAAATGACCTTCGGCGCCGAGTCCGTCGAATACGGGTACATGATGCAGGCGCACACCGATGGCGACATGTACGTGTACTTCCCGAGCCCCAATATTCTGATGGCCGGAGGAGTGGCTGGCGGAAACTGCTACCCGGTTCTCGACTTCGACACCGGCGGATGGTTTGGCCCACTTGACCGGGGCGGCGATGCGCGTTATACCGATTCACCTGTTCCAACCGGCATCGTCGGGGCGCAAAGGACGCTGCTCAAAGTAACCAACGCGGCCACGCGCATCGTCCCTGGAGATGGGCCTTTGATGACGCGCGCCGACCTCGAAGCTGAAAGCGAAATGCTGGCCGCCGTCAGGGACCGGCTGATCAAGCTGATCCGCATGGGCTACGGTCCCAACGAAATGGTTGACGCCAAGCCGACGCAGGAGTTCGACGCCAAATACGGCAATCCGGAGCAGTTCATCCGAAACGCGTATATGGGGCTGTGGGGGCACGTTCACGAGCTGGGTGGAATCGTTTAATGCGCCACTGGTTCAAAGCTATACCCTTTGCGTTCGCCGCTCTCGCGTCTGGAGCGTCACCGGCGGCCTCCGTTTCCGCACAGCGTGCGCTTCTCGATCATTATTGCGTCACCTGTCACAACCAAAAAGCCAAAACCGCGAGCATCACTTTCGACACCATGGATCTCTCGCAGGTGGGCAAGGACGCCGCCGTGTGGGAGCGAGCCGTACGCAAATTGCGCGGAGGGATGATGCCGCCGCCTGGCATGCCGCGGCCCGACGCGGCTGCCGTGAACTCGTTCCTCACATTTCTCGAAACGTCGCTCGATCAGGCCGCGCTGGCTTCTCCCAATCCCGGAACCGTGTCGCTGCACCGTTTGAATCGCGCCGAATACCAGAATGCAATGCAGGATATTCTCGGTGTGGATGTGGACGCCGCCGCTCTGCTTCCCAGGGACGACATCAGCAACGGGCTCGACAACATCGCGAATGTTCTCAAGGTTTCGCCGTCGTTCCTGGATCAATACATCTCTGCCGCGCGTGAAGTTAGCCGTCTCGCGATCTCGTATCCGCCACCCACTGAACCCGTAAGAGCGGTCCTGCACGGCGAGCCGGCCGACCCCGAGGGATTGCCGTTAGGCACGCAGGGCGGGATCGCGGTGAAGCATCTGTTCCCTTTCGACGGCGACTATATTTTCAACACCGCTGGTCCGGATTCCATTCTCACCATTGACGGACTTCCCGTTTCCACCAACGGCGGCTTTGTGCACTTGAAAGCGGGAGTGCATGAGCTGGGTTTGACATCGCCAGCGCACAGTTTTGCCGAGCCCGAGGGTATGCTGCAGTCGTTCATTCCCGGCCGCGCGTTTCCCGGCTATGGTTTCCCGCCGGGCGGCGCGGGTCCTGGTGGACGAAGGGCGCCATCGGGGCCGAGCATCGAGGTCATCGGGCCTTATCATACGACGGGCAAGCCGGTGGAAACAGAAAGCCGCGCGCGGATTTTTGTGTGCAAGCCGCCCAGTGAGAGCGAAGAGGCCTCTTGCGCAAATAGGATTCTATCCGAGGTCGCGCAACGGGCGTTCCGCCGGCCCGTGACGGCCAAAGATCTGGCTGCGCCCATGGTCTTCTTCAAAGAAGGACGAGCGAACTCAGGCAATTTCGATGGCGGAATTCAGAACGGCATTATTGCTATCCTGGCCAGCCCCAAGTTCCTCTATCGGGCCGAGCCACCGCCGGTGGGTCTCGCGCCGGGAACGAATTATCGCCTCAGCGATCTGGAACTCGCGTCGCGTCTCTCCTTCTTCCTGTGGAGCACCGTTCCCGATGACGAACTGCTGGCCATCGCCCAGCAGGGCAAGCTGAAAGACCCGAGGGTCTTCGAGCAGCAGGTCCGGCGAATGCTCGCCAGCGAGAGATCGCGCTCCCTGGTGACGAATTTCGCCTCGGAATGGTTGAAGCTTCGCGACATCGACACCATCGATCCCGATCCGTTTGTTTATCCCAACTTCGATCTCAGCCTGCGCGCGGCCTTCCGGCGGGAACTTGAGTTGTTCGTCGACAGCATCCAGCGCGAGGATCGAAGCGTCCTGGATCTATTAACGGCCAACTACACCTTTGTCAACGAGCGCCTGGCGCTGCACTACGGCATCCCCAACGTGCGCGGCCAGGAATTCCGGCGCGTCATTCTGCCCGATTCGAATCGCTACGGTTTATTCGGCAAAGGCGCGGTCTTAATGGTGACCTCGTACGCGAACCGCACCTCTGTGGTGTTGCGCGGCAATTATATTCTGGAAAACATCATCGGCACGCCGCCATCGCCGCCTCCGCCCAACGTCCCCGCGTTTAAGGAAAACAAGGAAGGCGAAAAGCCGCACACGGTGCGCGAGACCATGGAACTGCATCGCGCCAATCCAACCTGCAACGCCTGTCACGGGATCATCGATCCGCTGGGATTCGCGCTCGAAAATTTCGACACCATTGGCGCCTGGCGCGACAAGGACCGTTATACGCGGACCGCCATCGACGCATCCGGCAAGCTGGTGGATGGTACTGTGGTCAACGGACCGGACGACCTGCGCAAAGCCCTGATGTCGCGTCACGACGAGTTCGTCCAAACCCTGACCGAAAAGTTCTTAATGTATGCGCTCGGCCGCGACTTGTCGCCCTACGATATGCCCGTTGTTCGCAAGATTGTGCGCGATGCCGCGCGCGACAACTACCGTTTTTCGTCCATTGTGATGGGAATCGCCCAGAGCGCGCCGTTCCAGATGGAAAGAACGCCGGAGGAGGCCCCGAAACCACTTCAGGTTGCGGCGGCGCAGCATTAAAAGGAATCAGAGGGAGATTGGACCATGTTCATCACCAAGAAACACCTCGAGCGCCGCACGTTCTTGCGCGGCATGGGCGCCACGCTCGCTTTGCCTCTGCTGGATGCCATGATTCCCGCGCGTACCGCCCTGGCGCAGACCGCGGCCACTCCTACTCCGCACATGGGGTTCATCTATTTCCCGCACGGCGCCATCATGGAGCACTGGACGCCGAAGACGGAAGGAAGCACTTTCGATCTCCCCACCATTCTCACGCCGCTCGCGCCCTTTCAGAAACAGTTGACCGTAGTCAGCGGCTTGGAGAACAAGCCAGCCATCAGCCCGGCGGTACACGCCATCACGCCTGGAACGTGGCTGAACTGCGTGCATCCTCGCGCGAGTCAGGATCCCTTTTGCGGTCCGACCATCGACCAGATCGCTGCGGCTCACATCGGACAGGACACACCGCTGCCGTCGATCGAGATAGCGATTGAAGGGCGCGGCGGAGGCGGTTCCTGCGATCGGGACTTTGGCTGCAGCTACTCGGGCACCATTTCGTTCCGCACGCCCACGACGCCGCTTCCCATGGAGACAGAGCCGCGCAAGCTGTTCCAGCGGCTGTTCGGCCAGGGCGATACCACTGTTGAGCGCAAGGTGCTCGGGAAGCAATATGCGAGCATTCTGGATTTGGTTTCCTCCGAAGCCACTGATTTGCAGCGCACCTTGGGTCCGCAGGACCGGGCGATGCTCGCCGACTATCTGGATACCATTCGCGAAGTCGAGCGGCGCATACAGAAGATGGAAGCGCACGATCTGTCGCACGTCAGCGTGCCCAATGCGCCTGCCGGAACGCCGCCGCTGTTCGAACAGCACATCAATCTGATGTTCGATCTGACCGCGCTGGCTTATCAGGCCAACATGACGCGAGTCTTCAGCATGATGATGGCGGCCGAGGTCAGCAATCTGACCTACAACCAGATCGGCGTTCCCGACGCATTCCATCCGCTGTCTCATCACAACAACGAGCAGGCCAAGATGGACCGCCTGGTGAAAATTCAGACCTATCACACCGGTATCCTCGCGAAGTTCCTGACGAAACTCCAGGCCATGCCGGACGGAGACGGCAACATGCTGGACCACTCCCTGATTCTCTACGGCAGCAACATGAGCAACAGCAATATGCACAACCATTACCCACTGCCGACCGCCCTGGTGGGCGGATGGAAGACCGTCAAAGGCGGCCAGCACTTGAAGTATCCCGACCAGACACCGCTCGCGAATATGCTGCTGACGGTGCTCGATCGCGCGGGTGTTCCCCTCGATCACTTCGGCGACAGTTCCGGCAAGTTCGCGGAGGTTTAGGATGCTCGCGAAATTCTTCCTTACGGCCACGGCTCTGTGCGGGTCCGCGATTGCCGCAACTTCGGGCGGCGAGCTTTCGTTAATCGACGCCGCCAAAGCTGACAAGCAGCAAGCGGCGCTTGCATGGATCGATCAGCACGTCAACGTGAATGCGGCCGCGCCCGATGGCGCCACGGCGCTGATTTGGGCCGCGCATAATAGCGACGTCGAATTGGTGGAACGTCTATTGAAAGCCGGCGCCGACGCAAAAGCTCGAAACCGGTTTAGCGCGACGCCGATGTCTGAAGCCGCCTTCACCGGCAACGTTGCCATCATCGAAGCGTTGCTGAAGGCGGGCGCCGATCCCGAGTCCCCCGGCGCGGACGGTCAAACGGCTTTGATGATCGTCGCTCGTACCAGCAACGTCGCGGCCGCGCGCGTTCTGATCGAACATGGCGCTCACGTCAATGCCACAGAGAACCAGAAGGAACAGACTGCGCTCATGTGGGCTTCCGCCGAAAGCCAGCCCGCCATGGTGCGCGAGTTGATCGCGCATGGTGCCGACGTTAACGCACGCGAGCAAGTCAACCAAGATCTGGCGCAGGTCAGTTCCGAACCGCGCGCCCAGCACCTGTCCTACGGCGGATTGACGCCGATGCTCTACGCCACGCGCGAAGGCTGCTTCACGTGCGTGCAAGCCTTGGTGGATGGCGGCGCCAAGTTGAACATGACGGATCCCGAGGGAGTCACTCCGCTGATTGAGGCCATCACCAACGCGCATTTCGATACGGCGAAATATCTGATCGGCAAGGGCGCGAATGTGGACAAATGGGATTGGTGGGGCCGCAGCCCGCTCTATTGCGCCGTGGATATGAACACGATTCCGCACGGCGGAAGAGCGGATGGGCCGTCGCTCGATGAGACCACGCCCTTGCAAATCATCGAGCAGCTCTTGAACGCCGGAGCGAATCCCAATCTGCAATTGAAGCTGCTGCCGCCGTACCGCAACGTCGGCGCTGACCGCGGGGTCGACATTATGCTGAGCATCGGAGTGACGCCGCTGCTGCGTGCCGCCAAAGCTTTGGACGCTCCCGCGATTAAATTGCTGCTGGAACATGGCGCATTGGTCAATCTTCCAAATAATCGCGGCATTACGCCGACCATGGCAGCCGCTGGAGTTGGCTCCGTGGATGCCGATACTCGAGGAGTGTATACAACTCCCGACGTGCAACAAAGGTCGCTGGCGTCGCTCGAACTTCTTCTCGCGGCGGCTGGCGAGATCAACGCTACGGAGAGCCGTGGCCAAACACCGCTACATGGCGCGGCATTCTGGGGCTGGAATGATGTCGTGCAATTCCTGGTGGACCATCACGCGAATCTAAACGCGAAGGACCTAAAAGGAATGACTCCGGTTGATTCCGCCATGGGCCGCGCCGGCGGCAACAGCCGCGGCGGCCAGCGCATCGACGTTCACGAAGATACCGCCGCGCTGCTCAAGAAGCTGGGCGCGACCGCGGCTAAGTAGGTTCAGAGCCTCGAAGTAAAGTTACTTGTGCATCGGCTTGGCGTTGAACTCTTCATCCGTTACCGCATCGCCCCAGGTGATTCCGCCGCGGCTGGTGTTGAACTGCGTGCCGCCTTCCTTGGGTGAGGCGCCATGCCAGTGCACAACTCCGGGCGGACAGTAGTGCGTTTCTCCCGCGCGTAATTCGACCACCGGCCCGCCTTTCTCCTGATAGAGCCCGACGCCATCCTCGACTAAAATCACTTGGCCGCCTTCGTGGCTGTGCCATTTGGTCCGCGCGCCGGGCCCGAAGTAGAAGCGCACGGAATTGCCTTGCGAGTTTTCCTTGAGGGGCTTCACCTTTCCGCCGGTGAAGTTGGGATTGGGTTTGTCTTGCGAATACGCGATCGCGCAAGCAGACAACAAAATCGCAAGCTTTAGTTTTTGTTTCATTCGATCAGCCTCTGGTTATCCTCTAAGATACTTGTTGAAGAAATCGAGCGTCCGGCTCCACGCTAGCTTGGCGGCGGCTTCATCGTAACGCGGCGTGGTGTCGTTGTGGAAGCCGTGATTGACTCCGTCATAGACGTACGCCGTGTAGGTGACGTGATTGGCCTTGAGCGCCTCTTCATAGGCCGGCCATCCGCCGTTGATGCGCGTGTCCAAGCCCGCGTAGTTCAACAACAGCGGCGCTTTGATCTTGGCCACGTCCGCGGCCGGTGGCTGCGCACCGTAGAAGGGAACCGCGGCGGCAAGATCCGATCCCAGGCGCACGGCGAGCTGATTGGCGATGCCTCCGCCGAAACAAAATCCCACCACGCCGATTTTGCCGGTGCAATCCGGCCGCGCTTTCAGCCATCTGGCGGACGCCACGAAATCCTCGGACATTTTTGCCTTATCCACTTGTCCGAAAACTTGCGCGCCCTTTTCGTCGTCGCCAGGATAGCCGCCCGCGCTGGTGAGTCCATCCGGAGCGAAGGCGATGAAGTTGGCCGTTCCCAAGCGCCGCGCCACATCCTCAATGTACGGATTCAATCCGCGATTCTCGTGAACCACCAAAACTCCGGGCTGCTTTCCGCCGCCGGCGGGACGAACCAGGTAGCCTTTGATGCTGCCGTTGCCTTGGGGAGATGGCACGGTCACATATTCGGTCTTGATGCGTTTGTCGTCTTGAGGAACCTGCTGGGCCCAAGCATAGTTGGGGCGGAGGCTTTCCCAAATCGCGATCGCGGTCAGGCCGCCGGTGGCGAATTTCTTTGCGCCATCGAGGAATTCGCGGCGCGGGATGTCGCCGTGAACGTAGCGATCGAAGAGGTCGAGTAATTCCTGCGGGTAGTCGGAGGCTTTGTTGCGTTCGCCGTTAAGTTCCATGGGACGTGGCTCCTTTTCCTGGCAAAGGATATCACATCCCGGGGCTGGCGATTCGGATTAGGACGCCATCACTTCCGTGAATACCTTGCGGAACTTGGCCATCTCGGCGTCCGTGCCGATCGAGACGCGCAGCATGGTGTTGAGAGGCGGGAAGGGACGGCCGGTGGCGACGCCTTTCGCGAGCATCGACGCCTGCACCTGCTTGACATCGCGCCCGGTCTCGATCATCACGAAGTTAGCTTGCGGCGGAATAAATTTGATCTTCTTCTCGCTCATCCAGGCGCACAGCTCGTTGCGAGTATGAACGATCTTGGCTTTGCGCTCCTCAAGCATCTTCGGCCCGAGATCGATCGCCGCCAGAACCGCGCGGACACTTACGATGCTGATCACGTTGTTGCGGTACGGCTCCATGCGCTTGATCAGATCGGGACGGCCGGCGATGTATCCGACGCGCAGGCCCGCCATGCCGTAGATCTTCGAAAACGTGCGGCAGACGACGACGTTCTTACCTTCCTTCACGTAGCGAAAGGCGCTGGAGGCTTCGGGCGAAGTGGCGTAGTGCAGGTAGGCTTCGTCCACCAACACGTTGGTGTTCTTCGGAAGATTCGCCACCAACCATGCCATGTCGTCGCTGGTGGTGATGCTGGACGTGGGATTGTTGGGACTGCAGACGTAAATGAGGCCGCCGCCGGCCTTGTCCGCTTCGGCCGCGAGACGGCGTACATCCGGCGCCATTTTGGAATCGAGCGGCGTCTCAATCACAGCGTGACCCTTGTATTTGGCGAGCTCGGGCGCGGCTTCGTAGGTCGGGACCGGATAGATGAGGGGAATGGTAGGCGAAGTGAAAGCTTCGATGGCGGCGTGCAGCACCTCGCTCGAGCCCGCGCCTACCAGGATCTGGTCGGCAGTGAAACCTTCGCTCGCGGCGAGCTTGGAGTAGAAGGCGGGGAATTCCTGGTAGTGGTAACGGTTCGACTCGCCGATGACGCGCGCCATTGCGTCGATCGAAGCCTGGGGCGGGCCTTCCGGGAACTCGTTTCCGTTGATCCAAACCGTGTCGGCGGGTGCTGCGCCCGGAACCGAAGCGCGTTGTGCGAACGCAGCCTCGGTGAGGCCAGCCGCGATCATTCCTGCAAAAGCTCGTCTAGAAAACATCGTGTGCTCCTATCCCTGATTTCAGTGTCAAGTTTATGCAGGCGACGGTGGCTGCGTTAAGTCGGACTGGGAGCGAGTGAGGCGGATCGGCCATGGACCCGGTTCGCACTGTAAAACTACCAAGGAGTGCGGCCTCTCTTGGAGGTAAGAATAGCACAGCATACAGCTCCACGTGCGGCGCGTATCAGATCGCGACCAACTAAAATATGAGCATGACTTCAGAGCGCACATTGTTTGTGACGGGAGCTTCCGGACACCTCGGCCGGAGGGTTGTGGAACTCCTCTTAGAGAAGGAAGCGGGCAAGATTGTGGCCGGGACACGCAAGCCCGAGAAGCTGGCGGATCTGGCCGCGCGGGGTGTCACTGTGCGCCAGGCGGACTTCGACGATCCGAAGGAGTTGGAGACAGCGCTGGCGGGAGTGGATCGGGTGTTGATCATCAGTACCGATGCGATTGATCGGCCGGGAAGGAGGCTGGCGCAGCACAAGGCGGCGGTGGCTGCGGCTGCGAGTGCGGGAGTAAAGCACGCGGTCTATACGTCGATGCCGAATCCGGAGACGTCGCCGGTGGTATTCGCGCCGGATCATCTGGGCACCGAGCAGGCGCTTAAAGCTAGCGGGATGAGCTGGACGATCCTGCGGGACTGCTGGTACACGGATTACCTGATTCCTACGCTCGCGCCGGCGGTGGCATCGGGCCAACTGATCGCCGCGACGGGGGAGGGAGGCGCTCCGTATGTGACGCGCGAAGACTGTGCTCAGGGCGCGGCGGCGGCGCTGGCATCGGCAGATACCAGCAACCGGACGTGGAACATTACCGGGCCCGCAGTGGTCACCTGGGCGGAGCTCGCGAAGCTGGCGGGCGAGTTAACGGGGCACGCCGTGACGTATGTTCCGGTAGACGCAGCGGAGCGCACGGCGCAGTTGATCGCGGCCGGGACGCCCGAGCCGATCGCGAAGATGCTGGTATCCGGGCAGCTCGCGATTGCTCACGGGAAGATGGGAACGGCGACAACGGCGGTGAAAGAGCTGACCGGGCGGGAGCCAGTGAGCGTTCGCGAGTTCTTGTCAGCGCGCCGCGCGGCGCTGACGCCGGCGGCGCAGACGGTGGGGCGGTGATTGTCCTGTCAGTAGTTCAATATTGCATGTGATATCATTCGACATGTAGACTGGATGCGGCTGGTTCTCGATACCGATGTCGTCATAGCAGCTGTGCGCAGCGATCGAGGCGCATCGAGGCAGCTACTCTTGGCGGCATTTGACGGGCGCATCGAAATGTTGGTTTCAGTTTCATTAGTTCTGGAATACGAGGCAGTGCTAACTCGTCCGCAGTTGCTGAAGGACGTGGCGATGACCATCGGAGAGGTCGGGACCCTCCTCGACGCCATCTTGTCAATGGCAGTTCCCGTCGAGATGCGGTTTCTGTGGAGGCCGCAATTGAAGGATCCTTCGGATGAGATGGTGCTGGAAACAGCGGTTAACGGCAGTGCCGATTATCTTGCGACGTTCAATCTCCGGCATCTGCGCGAAGCCGCGGGTCTTTTCGGGATTAGAGCGGCCGTGCCAGGACAAATTTGGCGAAAAATCAGGAGCGAATATGAGAAAGAGTAATGTAGCGCTTCGTCTGCAACCGTCGTTGTTCGAGGAGGCCAAGCGCGTTGCTGAGTCCGAAGGCGTAGCGTTGAACCAATTGATTAATGTTGCAGTGGCGGAGAAACTCTCCGCGCTCCGAACCGACGAATATTTTCGCGTCCGAGCCGCGCGTGGCGACGTGGCCAGAGCGAGGCGCATCTTAAAGCGGACCGGACGGGGAAAGCCGCCTGTTCCAGGTGACGAGATCGTGTGAGCAGACATCAAAAGGTCACTTATCGAGTGGAGCGAGGAATCGCGCGCATTGGGCTAAATCGGCCGGAGCGGCGCAACGCACTCGATCAGGAGCTGCTGACAGAACTTCGGGAAGCGCTACGTGCTTCCGCAACGGACGAGAGTGTTGGCGTGGTCTTGGTTACGGGCGAGGGCAAAGACTTCTGCTCCGGCATGGATCTGCGCACTTTTGCGGACGACGCGTCCGGCGACCTCGCGAAGTTTCAGGCGGAAGCGCGCAACATGGCCGGGCTGCTGCTCGATATGCGGCGCCATCCACGGCCTATCGTCGCGGCGGTGCAGGGGCGGGCGCTGGGCGGCGGCTGCGGAATTGCAACAGCGGCCGATATCGTTCTTGCCTCGGATTCCGCGCAGTTCGGATATCCGGAGATCAACATCGGATTTGTGCCCGCGATCGTGATGGCGATTTTGCGGCGGTTGGTGTCAGAGAAGCGGGCGTTTGAGCTGATCGCGACGGGGGAGACCATCTCCGCCCAGACCGCGCTGGAGTTTGGAATGATCAATCGCGTGTTCGGCGCGGAGGCATTCGAGCGCGAAGTGGAGGAGTTTGTGGCGAATCTGGCATCCAAGTCCACTGCGGCGTTGACGCTCGCGAAGGAATTGTTTTATCGCACGGACGCGATGCAGTTCGCAGCCGCCATCGAAGCTGGCGCCGAAGTGAACGCTGTCGCGCGCACCACCGACGATTTCAAGCGCGGGATCGAGAAGTTTCTCAAGAAGACCTGACCAAAAACACCGCGACCTCCGAGAGGAGGTTCGGGAGAATCCTTATTTGCCGGGCGCCTTCGAGGAAGATGCGCTTCTCGATGGTCCAGTGCTGCAACTGCACCAGGCTTTCGAAATCGTCAACGGTAAAGAAATGGATGTTCGGCGAATCAAACCAGTCGTGCGGGAAGAGCTTGGTTTTGGGCGCGCGGCCGGTGAACATATGCGCCAATCGCACGGTCCAGTGGCCGAAGTTGGGGAATGCGACGATGGCGCGGCGTCCCACGCGCAGCATTTCACGCAGCACTTTGAGCGGAGCGCGGGATTCCTGAAGCGTCTGGCTGAGGATCACGTAGTCAAAGGCTTGATCGGGGAGATCGGCGAGAGCGTCCTCGATGTCGCTGTGAAAGACAGAAACCCCTCGGGAGATCGCTTGGCGAACTTTCGAGCCTTCGATTTCCACGCCGCGAGCATCGACGTGTTTGTTTTCGGCGAGCCAGGCCAGCAGCTCGCCCTCACCGCATCCCAGATCCAACACGCGCGCGTTGGGTTCGATGATTTCGCTGATGATGGCGTAGTCGCTGCGTCCGAGCAAATTCGGGACGAACGATTCGGACACTCTTAGCTTCGCCCCCGCACAGCTTGCTCTGACGATGCCCGCTCCCGGAACGTGCTCGCTAAGAAGCCGCGGACCAGCTCGGCCTGATCGGAGACGTGCACCAGGAAGGCGTCGTGGCCATAGGTGGATGGGAGGTCGCAATAGGCTACATCGCAGTTGCGGCCACGCAGAGCGCGCACAATGTCGAGCGATTGGTAGCTTGGATACAGCCAGTCGGACGAGAAGCTGATGACCAAGAAGCGCGATTTCACGCCATCGAACGCGGCGCTCAGCGACGGACGCCCCGCGGTGAGATCGAAGTAATCCATGGCCTTGGTGATGTAGAGGTAGGAATTCGCGTCGAAGCGGTCGACGAACTGGCTGCCTCGGTAACGCAGATAGCTTTCCACTTCGAACTGATCCTGATCGCGCAGGCGGCGTCCGAATTTTTCGCGCATCGACTCGTCACTCATGTAGGTGATGTGTCCGACCATGCGGGCGACGGCGAGACCGCGGGCGGGCGGGCGCTTGCCGTAGTAGTCGCCTTCGTTCCAATCGAGGTCGGCCATGATGGCCTGGCGGCCCACTTCGTTAAAGGCGATTTGTTGCGGGCTGTGGCGCGCGGTGCCGGCGATGGGGATGGAGGCAGCGACCGCGTCGGGGTAAGCGAGGGCCCATTGCAGCGCTTGCATGGCACCCATGGATCCGCCCGACACTGCGAGCAGGCGCTCGATTCCAAGATGCTCGGTGAGCATTTTTTGCAAGCGGACCATGTCGGGAATGGTGACCGGAGGAAAGGACATGGCATAGGGGCAACCGGTTTCCGGATTGATGGAACCGGGGCCGGAGGTGCCTCGGCAGCCGCCCAGAATGTTGGAAGAAATCACGAAGTATTTGTCGGTGTCGAAGCCTTTGCCGGGGCCGATCATGCTGTCCCACCAGCCGATGGCGCCGGTGGATTGGTCGGTACCGGCGGCGTGCGCGTCGCCCGAGAAGGCGTGGAGAACCAGGACCGCGTTGTTCTTGCGGGCGTTCAATTCGCCGTAAGTTTCGTAAGCCACGTCGACGGGCGCGAGCTTCGAGCCACAGTCCAGCGCTATCGAATCAAATTGGACGATGTGAGTCTCGGTGATCATCAGGCGAACGTCAAACCCAGCGCTGGATCACCGGAAATCGTCCTGCAGGCGATCGAGCGCCGCTCGGCCGGGGCAGAGCTTTTGATATGGAATTTTGGTCAAAGCGATATCGGGGGTTTTGTTCATCTCGTGCATATCAGGCACGGATTCGTCCAGGTACAGCAGGCCCGTGACGACTTCACCCTGGCCTTGGTGCTCTTCCAGGTAGTCCATCACCTTGCCGCGATCGGTGGGATCGTAGTTGGGAGGAACGCCTTTGAATCGCACCATGCTTCCATCATGCATGGTAACGTTGACAGCGCCGTTCTGGCCAATCTGGGCCAGGATCTCGCTGGCGGGCGGAACAAAATCGGTCTCGGTTGCTTTGAGCTCGTGCCGGCGGGTGTAGAGATAACTTTTCGTGGAGCCCTCGTGATCGTTGAAGGTGACGCAGGGCGAGATGACGTCGATCAAGGCAAAGCCGCGATGCGAGACGGCGGCCTTCAAGATGGGAACGAGCTGGTCCTTATCGCCGGAGAAGCTGCGGGCGATGAAGGTGGCGCCGATGCTCAAGCCGAGCATGACCGAATCGATAGGTGCCATGCGGTTGGGTTCGCCGCGCTTGCTCTTGGACCCGACGTCGGCGGAGGCCGAGAACTGGCCCTTGGTGAGCCCATAGACGCCGTTGTTCTCGATCACGTAGATCATCCTGACGTTGCGGCGGATGGCGTGGCACATGTGGCCGAGGCCGATGGAAAGCGAATCGCCGTCGCCCGAGATTCCGATGCAGACGAGTTCGCGATTGGCGGCGTTGGCGCCGGTGGCGATGGGCGGCATGCGGCCGTGCGCGGAGTTCAGCCCGTGCGCGCCGGTAACAAAATATGCTGGCGTTTTCGACGAGCAGCCGATACCGCTGAGCTTGGCGATCATGTGCGGAGGCGTGGCCACTTCCCACAGAGCGCGAGTGAGGGCGGCGGTGATGGAATCGTGCCCGCATCCAGCGCAGAGCGTGGACATGGTCCCTTCATAATCGCGAATGGTCAGGTCCAGAGCGTTGCGTTGCAGGCTGGGGTGCGTGGCGACGGGCTTTACGATGGATGGCATGTTATTCCTCCATGGGCACTTCACCGGCCGGACGGCCGGCCGCCACGAACACCGGCTTGAGCTCGATGCCCAACTCCTCGAGGACGCCATCAATGACGTGGCGAGCGCTGAGCGGGAACCCGCCGTACACCAGCACCGAGCGAAGTTTGTCTTTAGAGACGTTGGTTTCCAGAGTTAACAGAGACCGGAGCTGGGCGTCGCGGTTTTGCTCGATGACGAAATTGATATCGTGCTCGGCGAGGAACGATTCCACGGCGCTATCGAAGGGGAATCCACGGACGCGCATGAAGTCACCGACGACGCCGCGTTCCGCGAGCAAATCGAGCGCCTCGCGAACAGCCGGGTCGCAGCCGCCCAGAGTGACGATGCCGAAAATGGCGTCGGGACGGCGGTGAATGATGGGGGCCGGTACGAACTTGGCGGCGGCCTGGTGTTTTTTCAGCAGGCGATCCATCACTTCCTGGTACTCGCTGGGAGTTTCGGTGTAGCCGCCGTACTTGTTGTGGCCGGAGCCGCGGGTGAAATAAGACGCTTTGGGATGCACGCCGGGAAGCGTGCGCGCGGCGACCTGATTTTCATCTTCGCCCGTGTAGCGCTGAAATTTGGACAGTTGCTGGATCTCTTCGAGGCTGAGCACGCGCCCGCGGTCGGGTTGATAGCCGTCGTCCCACTGGAGGCGAGGCACCACCCAGTCGTTCATGCCGATGTCGAGGTCGGACATCAGGAAGACGGGAGTTTGGAAACGCTCGGCTAAATCGAAAGCGACGGGCGCGAATTCGAAGCACTCCGCCGGATTGGACGGGAAGAGCAGAATATGTTTGGTGTCGCCGTGCGAGGCGTAGGCGCATTCCAGCAGATCGCCTTGCTGAGTGCGGGTGGGCATGCCGGTGGAGGGGCCGACGCGTTCCACGTCGATGATGACGGCGGGAATTTCGGCGTAGTAGGCGAAGCCGAGCAGTTCGTTCATCAGCGAAATGCCAGGCCCGGCGGTGGACGTGAACGCGCGCGCGCCATTCCAAGCCGCGCCGATGACCATGCCGATGGCGGAAAGTTCGTCCTCGGCCTGGATGATGATGTAGTTGTTCTGTCCGGTTTCGGGATCTTTGCGGTACTTTTCGCAGAAGACTTTGAAAGCGTCCATCGCGGAGGTCGAAGGCGTGATGGGATACCAGGCGGCGACAGTAGCGCCCGCATAAACGCAGCCGAGCGCGATGGCGGTGTTGCCGTCGATCAGGATCTTGTCGCCGTTGGCGTCCATCTTTTCGAGGTGGAAGGGCAGCGGGCAATCGAAATGATCGCGGGCGTAGTCGTAACCCAGCCGCAGTGCGCGGGTATTCGATTCGCTGAGCTTCTTTTTGCCTGCGTATTTTTCCTCCAGCAGCGTAGACACGATCTCCATGTCGACTTGGAGCGCGGCCACCAGGGTTCCAGCGTACGCGATGTTCTTCATGAGGATGCGCTCGCGCGAGTCGCGGAAATTGTCATTGCACAATTGGGCGAAGGGGACGCCCAGGAAATGCACGTCGTCGCGGAGCAGTTCGGGATCCAGCGGCCAGGAGGAATCGTAGAGCAGGTAGCCGCCCTCGCGGACTTCCCGAATGTCGCGCGCGTAGGTTTGCGAGTTCATCGCCACCATCAGGTCGTAGTCGAGCGAGCGCGCGGTGTAGCCGTTCTTGTTGACGCGAATTTCGTACCAGGTGGGCAGACCCTGGATGTTGGAGGGGAACAGATTCTTGCCGGACACAGGAATACCCATCCGAAAGATAGCCTGCATGAGCAGGCCGTTGGCGCTGGCCGATCCGGTTCCATTGACATTTGCCAGTTTCAGAGCGAAATCGTTTACGCGGTCACGCATGACTTGGCACCAGCGGGCTCCCGGCATAAGGCCTCCCCGCATAAGAAATGAGCAGCTCAAACTTCTGCATGTCCCAGGCTGCGGTGGGACAGCGCTCGGCGCAGAGGCCGCAATGCACGCACAGGTCCTCGTCCTTGGCCATGATGCGCGCCGTTTGCGGCAGATCGGCGGAGACGTAGAGGTCTTGTGTGAGATTGATCGCAGGCGCCGAGAGGCGCTGGCGCAGGTCGTCTTCTTCGCCGTTGCGCGTGATGGTGAGGCACTGCACCGGACAGATGTCGATGCAGGCGTCACATTCGATGCAGAGCGGGGCCTTGAAGACGGTCTGGACGTCGCAGTTCATGCAACGCAGGGCTTCGCTCGCGGTCTGTTCGGCGCTGAAGCCGAGCTCCACCTCGATGTTCATCTGCTGGAAGCGGCGCGTGAGATCGACGTGCTGCATCTTCTGGCGCTTCGACGGATTGTAGTCGTTGTGGTAGCTCCACTCGCTGATCCCCATCTTCTGGCTGATCAGGTTCGTGCCTTGGGGCAGACGTTCCGTGATCGGAATGCTCTGGCAGTAATTGTTTATGGAGATTGCGGCTTGATGGCCGTGTTCGGCGGCCCAGATGATGTTCTTGGGTCCCCAGGCGGCGTCGCCACCGAAAAAGATGCCTTCGCGGGAACACTGCATGGTCTTCTCGTCGACCACGGGCATGTTCCATTTGTCGAACTCGATACCGATATCGCGCTCGATCCAGGGGAACGAGTTTTCCTGGCCGATGGCGAGGATGACATCGTTGGCAGGGAGGAAAACAGTTTCGAGCGTTTTTGATTTTTTAGCCTGGGCGTCCCATTCCAGACGCTCGAAGTCCATGCCGATGAGCTTGCCGTTTTCGATAACGAAGCGCACGGGCGCGTAATTGATTAGGATTTCGACGCCCTCCTCCTCGGCATCCTCGAGCTCCCAAGGCGAGGCTTTGAAGAATCCGCGCGGGCGGCGGGCCATTACCTTAATATCTTTTCCACCCAGGCGGCAACTTGACCGGCAGCAATCCATGGCGGTGTTGCCGACGCCGATGATCAGCACCTTTTCACCGACGGAATCCGTGTGGCCGAAGGCGATGGATTCCAGCCAATCGATGCCGATGTGGATGCGATCGGTGTCGTGACGGCCGGGGATGTCGAGTTCCTTGCCGCGCGGCGCGCCGGTGCCGACGAAGATCGCTTCGAAACCTTGGGCGAGCAGCGCCTTCATGCTGGTGATGTCCGAGTTGTAGCGGATCTCGACGCCCATATCGAGGATCTGGTTGATCTCGTCCATGAGGACGCGTTCGGGCAGCCGGAAGGCGGGGATGTTGGTGCGCATCAGGCCGCCGGGCCGGTCGTACTTTTCGAACATGACGACTTCGTAGCCCAAGGGCATGAGATCGTTCGCGACGGTGAGCGAGGCTGGGCCGGCGCCGATACAGGCGATGCGCTTTCCGTTTTTCTTGCTCGGGATCTTCGGAAGACGGTCGGTGATGTCATCGCGCAGATCGGCTGCGACGCGCTTCAGGCGGCAGATGGCGACGGGCTTGCCATCCACGCGGCCACGGCGGCAGGCCGGCTCGCAAGGCCGATCGCAGGTACGGCCGAGAATCGCGGGAAACACATTCGATTCCCGGTTGAGCATGTAGGCGTCGGTATAACGGCCTTGCGCGATGAGGCGAATGTATTCGGGTACGTTGGTGTGGGCCGGACAGGCCCATTGGCAATCCACAACTTTGTGGAAGTAGTTCGGGTTGTTGACGTCCGTGGCGTTCAAACGTGGATCCTTTCGATCTCAACCACAGTCAATTCATGGTTTCGTTGGAGCTAAGCGAGTCAGTATGCCTTTATTGTACATCCGGCGGGTGGAACGCTGCATGCAAGCCTACCACGCGAGTATGCGAAGGCCGCGGACGGCGCGGAAGTGGCCATCGCGGGTGACGAGTGGAATCCGATGATGCCGGGCTAGGGCGGCGATCCACAGATCGTTGGTAGGAATCGGAGTGCCGGCGGCTTTCAACTCGTGCCGGATCTCGGAGTAGCGCTCAGCAGTTTCGCGAACCACCGGAAGGACGTCGAAAAAGGGAAGATTCGCTCTGATCCAAGCCTGGTAGGAAGCTCGCTGCCGGGACCGAGGATCAGCGCCACTGGTCCTCTTCAATCCGCTCGAATTCCCGCGCAAGGACGCGATTGATCCTCTTCGTTTCTTTGTGCAGACTGCGGAGCCCTCCGAACGCGCTCATCCACAGTGGAGCTGGGGCTGGGGGAGGGGCTGGAGCGGCGGGTTTGTTCTTCGAAGAATCGCCAGCACTGCGCTGCAGGTGTTCCCGGACGGCGACGGTCACGAGATCTTTGAGAGGAACGCCTTGCTCGGCGGCCGTAGCCTTGGCCCTCCGGAAGAGCGCGTCGGGTATTTCCACGGTTGTCTTCATGCCATCCCATTTTCCAATAAATATGGGTGTGGAGTCGATGAGAGCTGTCGGATCGGCCGATGTTAGCCTGAAGTGTCATGAGCGAGAATGCCACGTTGACCAACGTGGCCCACAAAAGCATCGAACGGCTGAATCGTTTGGGCTGGCTCCAAACGGCCCTTTTAGGGCTCGCGCTGTTTCTGCTTAACCTGTACATTTGCCATGAACTGTTCCATATCGAGTACCCGCGCTTCATGGGAACCATTGAAGGCAGCTATATCGGAATCAGCCGATACGCGATGGCTCACTGGAACGATCTCACGTGGTTCCCTCTGTGGAATGACGGCATTCCGTATCTGGATACTTATCCGCCGCTGCTGCATCTGGTGGTGGCTTTGGTGGCGTCTTTGGCCGGCACATCGGCTGCTCACGCGTATCATTGGGTGACTGCGCTCGCTTACTGCTTAGGGCCGGTGGCCTTGTTCGCTCTCACACTTCGAATCAGCGGGTCACGGTGGGCGGGTTTCGTTGCGGGCCTGATCTATGCATCGGTGTCCACGTCGGCGTGGTTGATCCCGGCAGTGGCGAGCGATTTAGGAAGCGTGTTCTTTCCCAGGCGTCTGCAGGCCCTCGCCTACTATGGCGAAGGCCCGCACGTTTCTTCGATGACGTTATTGACGCTGGCGCTGCTCGGCTTGGATGTGGCGATGGCCAAGCGGCGGCCGCCCTACTTTTTCCTTGCGGCGGTGGCCTTCGCGGCCACGGCGACGACGAATTGGCTGGGCGCATTCGCGATCGTACTTATTGTGGTGCCCTATGCGCTGGCGCACCTCGATCTGCCTTACCCGCTGGTTCAGCTCGGCCCGAGCGGGTGGAAATCGCGCGACCTGGCATGGCTGGCGCTGATTGGCGGCGCGGCCTACTGCCTGGCCATGCCCTTGATGCCGCCTTCTACGATCGCCGTTCTCCAGATGAACGCCAAGACCATCAGCGGCGACTATACGAACGCTTATAAGTCCGCCTGGCTGTGGGGGCCGGCCATCCTGATCGCACTGGCCGTGATCAAGGCTTCAGTCCGGCGATTGAGCAGGCATCTGCAATTCGCGATTTTGTTTGCGTTCCTGACGATGCTGATCGCGTTAGCCGAGGCCTGGTGGAACATCGCAATTGTGCCCCAGGCCGTCCGTTACCACCTGGAAATGGAAATGGCGCTGGCGATTCTGGTGGCGTTTGCCGCCCAAGCAATGCTTCGAAACCGGCCGCGATGGGTTGCCGCGGTGAGCCTGGCGGCGTTGCTGGTGGCGCTGATCCTGCCGATCCGGATGGACCGGCGCTATGCGCGTAATTTTCTGCTTCTGTCCCAGGATGCCCAGAGCACCATCGAGTGGAAGATGGCGCAGTGGCTCAACCAGCATTGGACTGGGGAGCGCGTGATGATGTGGGGCCCGTCCGCGTTTTGGCTGACCGTTTTCAGCGACATTCCCGAGCTGTGGGGCACCGCCCACGGCACCACCGACTACACGATTCGCGTCGCGGAGTTCGCGATATTCAACAGCTATCCGGCCGGGCCGCGCAACGCCGATGCTTCCGTGCTGTGGTTCAAGGCTTTTGGCGTGCACGCAGTCGGCATCAGCGGACTATCGAGCACCCCGGTCCGAAAGTTCGAGGGTGTGCTCGAGCCGCTCTGGCGTGACGACAACGACGCTGTCATCTATCGCGTGGACAGCGGGCGCGGCGGTGGAGGGCCTGCGTCCTTGGCTCGAGTAATCCCACGCGGCGCCTTGGTCTCGCGGACACCGGTCCACGGGCTTGACGTCGATCCGCTGCGCCCCTACGTGGCGGCTCTGGACGACCTTCGCATGCCGCGCGCCGAATTTCGTTGGACCAGCATGCACAGCGCCGAGATCAGCGGCAATCTCGAACCCGGTCAGGTGCTATCCGTGCAGGAGGCCTGGCACAAGGGCTGGCACGCGACTGCGAACGGGAGACCAACGCCGATCTTTCGCGATGCGATCGGGCTCATGTATATCGATCCGGAAATTTCGGGACCCTGCCAGATCGAGATGGTCTATGATTTCGGCTTCGAGATGCGCGCCGCGTGGACGATCAGCATTCTAACGGCTCTATTGTTGGCCATCACGTCCGTTTATTCTGTTCTGCCTGCAAAAAATGGTGGGTTCCTTCGATGGCCTCACTAAGCAAGCCGAATCCCGTTGTTACCGCCGTTCTCGGACTTACTATATTTGGTCTAAACGCGATCGTCTGCAAGCGGCTGTTCTTTTTGAATTTCTCGATGCATATGGAGTCGATCGAGGGCGCGTACATGAGCATCAGCCGCTACGCGACAAGACATTGGAGCGATCTCAGCTGGTTCCCACTGTGGTTCACGGGCATGCCGTTCGATCGCGTCTATCAACCGGGACTGCACCTGACAGTGGCGGCGCTCGCTTCCCTCACGCACTGGCCGGTACCGCTGGCTTATCATTTTTTGACGGCTCTGGCATATTGTCTGGGCCCGGCGGCGCTGTTTGCTCTGTGTTTAGGAGCCACCCGATCGCGGGCCTTCGCGTTCCTGGCGGCGCTTGTCTATTCTCTCTTTTCGACGCTGAATTTTCTCGTTCCGATTCTTCGGGCCGATGCCGGGGGATACTTCAATCCCAGAAAGCTGCAAGTTTTGATTCGGTATGGAGAAGGGCCGCACGCCACGGCGTTGGCCTTGCTTCCGATTGCCATCCTGTTCCTGCATAAGGCGGTGACCGAGCGCAACAGGCGCGGGGCGTTAGTCGCGGCGATTGCAATGGCGGCGGTCGTGATCACCAATTGGCCGGGCTCAATTGGCTTAAGCATGGCGGTGGCCGCATATCTGCTATCGCGGATCGGTCAAACTCCCAAACTACACTGGCCTACTTTTCTCGGGATTTGCGCTGGCGGCTATTTGCTCGTGTCTCCCTGGATTCTCCCGTCAACGATTCTATTGGTGCAGCGTAACGCGCAGCAGTCCGACTACATGACGTTGGGAACGTGGCAGATAGTGGCGGCGTTGGCCGTTCTGTTGCTGTGCCTGGCCCTGCACTTAATCTTCCGGGCGATGCGGATCGACGCGTGGGCGCGCTTTTTCGGATATTTTCTGTTGCTGTCTGGCGCCGTGACGCTGGGGTACTACTGGTTCAACGTCCGCTTGCTTCCGCAGCCCTGGCGCTTTCAGCCGGAGGTGGAGATGGCTTTGGCCGGTGTGATCGCGTGCCTAGCGCTCGCGGGTTTCAGGCGCATACCGAGCCGAACGCTGCAATGGGCTGTGATCGCGGCATTCGCGGCTTTGTGCATCGTTCAACTGCGGAAGGATGTCCGCTACGAGCGAGACCAGATTCGACAGATTGACGTCCAGAACCGGGTTGAATACCGCATGGCGGAGGCGTTCGAGCGACTGGAAGGATCGAAGCGGGTGTTTGCTCCGGGAAACGTTTCGTATTGGATGAACATGTTCGCTGAGGTGCCGCAGGTCGCTGGTTGCTGCGATCAGGGAACCCCTGGGATGGAGTACCGGATTGCGACGTTCATCGTCTATTCGGGCCTGAACGCAGGCGCTCGCGATGTTGCCATCTCGACGTTATGGCTGCAGGCGTACGGCGCCTACGCCGTGGGTGTAACGGGAAAGCAGAGCACTGAGCCCTTCAAACCGTTCCTCCATCCAGAGAAGTTCAACGGGGTGCTCCGGGAGCTGTGGCGGGATGGCGACGATGTCATCTACGAAGTGCCGCAGCGCTCGCCATCGCTGGCGCACATCGTCAACCCCGCGGATGTGGTTCGCCGCGCGCCGCTAAATGGAGTGGACACGGAGCCATTGGAGCCCTACGTCCGCGCCATCGAGAGTCCAGATTACTCAGAGGCGGAATTCGCGTGGATCAACCAGCACCAAGCGCGGGTCAAGGCTAGCTTCACGGCGGATCAACTGCTTTCGGTGCAGATCTCTTACGATCCGGGCTGGCATGCCCGCGTGAATGGAGCCGAGCGGTCCGTGACGCCCGATGCTTTGGGAATGATGGTAATTGAGCCGCACTGCGCCGGCGAATGTATCGTGGATCTGTCCTACGGTCCCACCAGCGAAACATATTGGATGCGCGTAGCGCAGATCGCGGCCATCATCATGAGCGTGGTCTTCGTGTTCCGCCGAAGAGCTCCTTCGTAAACAGTCTTGGGGGCCCGCGCCGGAGGTGGAGGTCGGCCCGCTTCGGCAATTTGGCGCAAATGGGAGTATGATTTTCAGAGGAGTTTTGGGAGCATCCGGCCGCGAAACGCCCTGGCGCGTGAGAGCCGAGGGTCAATGTCTAGGCCTGACTGCCTCTCTCAACTACCGTCCGTGAGGAGGTAACTCGTGGCTGTGACTATAGGAGTGCCCGGCGAAAGCTTCCCTGGCGAGCGGCGCGTTGCGCTAACGCCGCGTGCCGCCGAGGCACTGGGAAAACTGGGCGCGAGCGTGGTGGTCGAACGATCGGCGGGCGCTGGCGCGGGATTTCCAGACGATCAATATGTGGCTCGAGGCGCACGTGTGTGCGAGCGCGCCGAGGTTTTTCAACAGGCCGATATCGTTGTGCAGGTGCGTGCACTGGGAGTCAATCCCGAGGCAGGGCGGGCGGATCTGTCTTTGCTGCGGCCGGGACAACTCGTGATTGGCTTCGGCGAGCCGCTCACGGCTGTGCGGGAAGTAGCGGACCTGGCGCGAGCCGGCGTTTCGTTTTTTGCGATGGAGCTGATGCCCCGCATCACGCGCGCGCAAAGCATGGACGCGCTGTCGTCCATGGCGACCATCTCCGGATATCGCGCAGTGCTGCTCGGGGCCGAGACGCTGCCGAAGATTTTCCCCATGCTAATGACCGCGGCGGGGACCATCACGGCGGCCCGCGTACTGGTGCTGGGCGCGGGCGTGGCCGGCTTGCAAGCGATCGCGACGGCGCGGCGGCTGGGCGCGGTGGTTTCCGCTTATGACGTGCGCAGCGCGGTGAAGGAGCAGGTGGAGAGCTTGGGAGCCAAGTTTGTGGTTCTGGATCTCGACACCGGCTCGTCGGAAGGGAAGGGCGGATACGCGAAGGCCATGGACGAGGAGTTTTACCGCCGCCAGCGCGCATTGCTCACCGAGGTGCTGCGGGAACAGGATGTCGTGATCACCACCGCGGCGGTTCCCGGCAAAAAAGCTCCGATCCTGGTGACGGCCGAAATGGCGAGCGCCATGGCATCGGGTTCGGTGATCGTGGATATCGCGGCCGAGCGCGGCGGCAACTGCGAGCTGACGCGGCCCGGCGAGACGGTGGTGCATCAAGGCATCTCAATTCTCGGCCCGCTCAATCTGCCGTCCACGGCGCCGTATCATGCCAGCCAGATGTACGGATCGAACGTTGCGGCGTTCCTAAAGTTGATGGTGAAGAACGGAGAGCTGACGATGAATCGCGAAGACGAAATCATCCGCGAAACGTTGGTCACGCACGGCGGGGAAGTGGTGAACGCGCGTGTGAACGAGCTGTTGGGGACTGCGGCGGCGATGCCGGCCGGAGAGAGGAGATAGGCGATGGGCACATACGAATTCGATTTGTGGGTCTTCATGCTGGCGGCCTTCCTGGGATTCCAGCTTATCCGCGGGGTTTCTCCGCTGCTGCACACGCCGCTGATGTCGCTGACCAACGCCATCTCGGCCATCACGGTGGTGGGCGCCATCCTTCTCACGGGCGAGCGAGAAGCCAGCACGCTATCGCGAATCCTGGGATTTTCGGCGGTCTTCCTGGCAGTGCTTAACGTGGTGAGCGGCTATCTCATCACCGATCGCATGCTCAAGATGTTCAAGAAACGGGAGCCGCAAAAGAAATGACTCTCGACGACACTCTGCTTCCGATTCTGTACATGCTGGCGGCCATGGGATTCATCCTGGCCATCAAATGGTTGGGTTCGCCCGCGACCGCGCGGCGCGGCGTGGTGGTCGGCGAGATCGGCATGCTGATCGCCGTGGTGGCCACGCTGCTGCGGTTTGAAGTAGTCAACTACCAATGGATTTTGGTCGCGTTCTTCCTCGGCGCGGCGGTTGGAATCCCGATCGCGTACAAAATGCCGATGACGGCCGTGCCGCAACGAACCGCGTTCTCTCACGCTTGCGGCGCGCTAGCGTCGGCTCTGATCGGTACCGCGGAGTATTACAAGGGCCTGACTCAGGGTGGACTTACCAAGGTGGTGATGATCGCGCTCATCATCGAAACGCTGCTCGGCTTTCTCACGTTCACGGCCAGCATGATGGCGTTCGGAAAACTGCAAGAGGTGCTGGCACAGCGGCCAATCACGTTTAAGGGCCAGAACTTCCTCAATCTGGGAGTTTTTGCGGTGGCGGCGGGCATCGGAGTGGCATTGATAGTTTCGCCCGAGCAGACCGTGTTGTTTCCGCTGTTTGCCGCGCTGGCGTTGCTGTTCGGCGTGCTGCTGATCATACCGATCGGCGGAGCGGACATGCCCACCGTCATCGCGCTGCTGAATTCCTACGCGGGATTGTCGGCGGCCGCGATGGGATTCGTGCTGAACAACAAGCTGCTGATTGTGGCGGGCGCGCTGGACGGCTCGTCGGGGTTCATTCTGGCCATCATCATGTGCCGTGCGATGAACCGGTCGTTCTCTAACGTCCTGTTCGGAGCTTTCGGACAACTGCAGACCACCGCGGCGGCCGCCGGTGAAGCCAAGCCCGTGCATTCGGCCAGCGCGGAAGAAGCGGCGCAGATCCTGGATTCGGCGCGCAACGTGGTGGTGATTCCGGGCTATGGAATGGCCGTGGCGCAGGCGCAACACAAGCTGAAGGAAATGTTCGAACTCCTGACGCGCCGTGGCGTAGACGTGCGGTTCGCCATTCATCCGGTGGCAGGGCGCATGCCGGGGCACATGAATGTGCTGCTGGCTGAAGCCGACGTTCCCTACGACAAGCTATGGGAGATGGACGACATCAATCCCGAGATGTCCAATGTGGATGTGGCGCTGATTATCGGCGCCAACGACGTGGTGAATCCCGGCGCGGAGACCGATCCGCATAGCGCCATCGCGGGCATGCCCATTATTCAAGCCTACAAAGCGCGAACGGTGATGGTGATCAAGCGCAGCATGAATCCGGGGTTCGCCGGCATCGACAACGAATTGTACTATCGCGACAATACGCTGATGCTGTTTGGCGACGCGAAGGCGTTCTTGTCGAGCATCGTGAAGGAGCTGGGCGCGCTGGCGAAGGTATAAGAGTTACGCGCGCGGTTCGGCCGCCGGGAGCACAACGTTCACGATCGGCGCCGCGGACGGCATTTCGATTTTGGCTTCTTCGAAGCGCTTGATGATCCGGCGATTCATTTCTCGGCCGACCACCCACTGCTGATTCGGTATGGTCTTGAAGCGCGCTTTTATGACGGCGCCGGAGTCGGCCAGTTGTCGACGCCCAGAACCTCGAGCGGGGCGAGCACGGCCGAGCGGTAGGGCTCTTCCTGGCTGAGCTCTTCGGCAATTCCCGCCAGAACCGAGACGACGCGATCGGTGTCCTCGGCGTAGACGACCGACAGATTGAAGACATAAAACGAGTACTCGCGCGTGAGGTTCGAAAGCCCCTGGATGGCTCCGTTGGGGAAAATATGCACTGCGCCGTCCTCGCCGCGCAGAACCGTGGTGCGGAGATTGATCTCCTCCACCAAACCGGTTTTGCCATTGATCACGGCGATGTCATTGACGCGAATTTGGTTCTCCATCATCATAAACATGCCGCCGAGCACGTCTTTGATGATGTTCTGCGCGCCGAAGCCGATGGCCACGCCGGCCACCCCCGCGCCCGCCAGTAACGGCCGGACGTCGAAGTTCATTTCTTTCAGAATCATGAGCACTGCGATGATCCAGATCAGCACGAAAAGGGCCTTGCCCGACAAATTCTCGATGGTTTCGGCGCGTTTTTCGAGCTCATATTCGCTGCCGCCGCTCTTACAGCATCATCTTCACGGTGTAGTTGCGCAGGCCGAGCAGCAGCCGCGCCACGGCACGCGTCGCAATGTAGGCGAACACCAGGATCAGCAAGACGCGGATGGCGTTGGAAAGGACGGGGGCGTAGTAATCCAGGTTCAACAGTTGGCTGCGCGTTGGCATGGCTTTTATCCATAATACGCACGCCCTTCGGAGCATACGCAGGCTGGGCGCCGAGATCGGGTACACTGGAAACAATGGCGACGAACGCAAAAGCACAGCCAGTGGCGCCGCCCGCCGGCGGATGGTATGGCACGATTTTTCTCGCGTGGCTGGTGCCCGGAGCGGGCCATTTCCTGCTGAAGCGGCCGTGGCGCGGAGCGTTGTTGATGGCTTCCGTCCTGTTGATGTTTCTACTGGGTCTAATGATGCGCGGCACGATGTTCCAGCCGCAAACCGGCGACGTGCTCACCACCATCATCTATTGCGGAGGCTTTTTGGGCGATCTGGCCTCCGGCTTGTTGTACTTGCTGACGGTGTGGCTAGGATACGCGCAGCCCGACATGGCCGGCCATGTGCATGACTATGGGACGAAATTTCTAGTGGCGGCGGGCCTGCTGAACGTCCTGGCCATGGTGGACGCCTACGAAATCGCGACCAAGAAGAAGGACTAAATGCCGAAAATGAATCTTTCGCATTTTGAAGCCGCGATACTGTTCGCGCTGTTTGCCTCAGTGGTTTTGGGCGTCATCACCAAGCGAACGGACGCTGAGCGTCTGCGCTATGGGGTGCGTTGTTTCGCCTATTTTCTGGCGGCGCTGCTTGGCCTAGGCTGGCTGATGAAGCTGGGACACGGATAAGAAGCCACTCCCTCACGGTCGTGGTTCGGTAGCTTACTTCTGCGCCTTGCAGTCGCCCTGGCAGACGGTTTCAGAAATCTGGCGCGCCGGCCCGAGCGTTTGCGGATCTGAAACGCTGGGCCTCCGGACACTGAGCGTCTGAACCACCGTGTTGTTGGGTCCAGGCGAAACTTCGATCACCTGCTGTTCCTGCAGCTTCAACGCTGAATCACTGCCGGACACCGTACCGGGGACGTTTCGTCCATAGATTTCCACCACGGCATCCTTGGAGCCATCCGGGCGCGTCACCGTCTTGGTGACCGTTTGGCTGTGAAGCTGCAGGTCACCGTTCGGTCCGCGTTCGTACTCCGCGCTGCTGTCGGAGGACTGGGAATTTTGTTCCGTGTGCTCCGTGTTCTGGCGAACTGCGGTGTAAAATCCGCCGTTCCCATCGCTTCGATAGGTAGTGGATTCCGATTGGTAACCATTGGGTTGCTTCACCACCAACTCATCACGCTTTTCCACCGTGGTGAGCCCATCCGCAGTTGCACGCTGCACCAGGGTCTCCGAGCTTTCGCCTGAGCCAGTCGGGTGGGAATCGGTGGTGGTCTTTTCGGCGATCTGCATGTTCCCGTTGATGTCGCCGCGATAGGTGGTGGACTGGATGGTGGAACTGCCGTCCGGACGTTTCTGTTCCTCGATGGTTTCCCTGACCGATGGCATCGGGTTGCCTTGTGGATCGAATCTGCGGATGGTCCGCTCGGTCACTTTGCCGGAAGCGTCCTCTCGCAGCACCCGCTCCTCCACTTGTTCCACGGGAACCGTTCCGCCGTTGATCGACCGGCGGCTTTCGGTGGTCACTGAGCCAGTGGCCGATTTCGTCCGGCTGATCACGGGGCCATCGCTGACGCGGTTGCCGTTGACATCCACGCTGGTGGAGTCGCTGACGGTGGATTGCTGGGCAGCCAGCGAGAGCGAGCAGGCGAGCGTGGCCAGCGAGCAGGCCAGCGGAACGAAAATACGGCGCTTCACGATTCCAGCCTAACGTTTTCCGCCCCATCCGGCAATGCGGTGAACACCTTAGGAACGTGCCACCGCTCGGGGAGAAACTTCCCTGACGTTGGTACCAATAAGAATCCCGCCGTAAGCGCCGATAAGAGTGGGGAACCTGTGTGCACGGCGACCTAACAAAAGATCGTGATTTTATCACCGCGGTTCTGGAAACCTGCGGAGCGCTGGTAATAGTGTTCGACGCCCAGGGCCGGATTGTGTATTTGAATCGAGCATTGGAGCGCGTCCTGGGCTATGCGAGCGAAGAGCTCATTGGGCGGGTGTTCTTCGAGGTTTTGGTTAGCCCGGACGGCCGGGAACAGAGCCGGCAGCGGCTGGAGCACGCATTTTTGACCAGGGCGGCGAGCGCCTTCGAGAACGAGTGGATTACCAAATCGGGCGAGCGCCGCCGGATTTCATTTTCCAACGTACCTACGCTGAACGAGCAGGGCCAAGTCCAGTTCTACATCACCACCGGGGTCGACATCACGGATCGATATCGGGCGGAGCAGGAACTGTTGAAATCCGAGACCCAGTTTCGCTCCATCTGGGAGGCGTCCTGCGAGCCGATGTTTCTCACCGACCCAAGCGGCACCATCGTCAGGGTGAACGCGGCTTTCGCCGGCCTGCTGGCGGCGGACATCAGCGCGTTGGAAGGCATGCACGTGACCGCTCTGTTCGACCCGGAACAGCGCGAGACGGTCTGGGAACGCTATCTCGCGCGGTTCGCATCTCCGGCCAAGAAACATTTCCTGGAGAGCGAGCTGCACTTCGCGCACGGACATTCCGGCATTTTCGAGATTTCGGCGACGCGCGTGGAAATCCCCGGCCAGACGCCGCAAATGCTGTTCATCCTGCGGGATGTCACGGTACAAAAAAGAAGCGCCGAGGAGCTGGCGCGTGCCAAGGAGGCGGCCGAGGCCGCGAACTGCGAGCTGATCTCGGCGAACCTGAGCCTGGAGGAAACCGGGCGGCTGGCCCGCGAGATGGCGGATCGCGCGGAAGCGCTGAGCGCCGCCAAGAGCGATTTCCTGGCCAATATCACCCACGAAGTCCGCACCCCGCTCAATGGCATTCTCGGCATGACCGGACTGGCGCTCGAGACGGACCTGCAACCTGACCAGCGGGAATACATCGAGCTGGTGAAATCGTCGGGGGAAGCTTTGCTGAGCCTGGTGACCGATGTGCTGGATTTCTCCAAGTACGAAGCCGGGAAACTCGCCCTGGATCGCGTTGAGTTTTCGGTGCGCACCTTGCTGCGAGAGGTGCTGCGTCCGCTTGCCCTGCGGGCCTCGGTGAGCACCCTGGTTTTCGAGTCTGGAGTGGACGATGCGGTACCCGACCAGTTGATCGGCGATCCGATGCGGATTGGTCAAGTGCTGCGTAATCTCGTTGGTAATGCCATCAAGTTCACCACTGCGGGCAAGGTCGCTGTCCGCCTGCACGCCGAATTCGTCGAAGGTTCTCGCGTCAGGCTGAGTTTCAGCATCGCGGACACTGGAATCGGCATTCCGCGCGAAATGCACCAGACCATTTTCGAACCGTTCACGCAGGCCGACGGCTCCACCACGCGCCGCTATGGCGGGACCGGATTGGGGCTGTCGATATCCGCTGGATTAGTGAAACTGATGGATGGGAAAATCTGGCTGGAGAGCGAGCCTGGCGCCGGCAGCACGTTCCATTTCACGATTGAGCTCGAATTGCCGGCCGAACAGGCTTCGCGCGATCCGGTACGGCCGGCCGAGGATCAGCAGACCGCGCCCAAGCGAAACATGCGCATTTTGGTAGCCGAGGACAACAGCGTCAACCAACGTCTCGCTGCCCGGCTGCTCGAGCGCGAGGGGCACTCGGTCACCATCGCCGGGTCGGGCCAAGAAGCCCTGGATCTGTTCGAACAGCGTCCGTTCGATCTGATCCTGATGGACGTTCAGATGCCTGGTCTGGACGGTTTGCAGGCTACCACCCGCATTCGGGAGAAGGAGCGCGTTACCGGCGGACACGTTCCCATTGCCGCCATGACGTCGCAGGCCTTTGAGTCGGACCGGCTGCGGTGTCTGGCATCCGGTATGGACGCCTACGTGACAAAGCCGGTGCACGTTCCGGCGCTGCTGAAGATGATTGAATCTGTTGGAGCAGGAGGAAATTGCATGAACACTGAATTGGCAGGGGAGGGCGCCTCGGTGGGCGCGCAGCTACGGCAGTTGGATGAATCGCTCGCGCTCAGCCGCGTGGGAGGCGACGTCGATTTGCTGAAGGAAGTCATCGAATTGTTTCTGGACGACTACCCATCCACGCTGGAGAAAATCAAGAGCGCCGTGGCCGCGAGCGACGCTAGCGCGCTGGAGCATAGCGCGCACAGCCTCAAAGGCTCCGTATCCACGTTCGGCGCCAGCCGCGCATTCGAAGCGGCGTTCACGCTCGAAAAGCAGGGACGCAGCAGAGACCTCACAGGCGCCACGGAGGGACTGTTCCAGCTCGAGCAGGCCTTGGAAGCGCTACGGCCCGAGCTCGAGTCGCTCCAGGTACAATAGCCGCCGTGAGGCAATCCCAACGCGCGTTCCGCGTCCGCGGAAACACACATGCTGTTTGCTATAGTGGTGGTCTGCTCCCCTATGGCACCTACCTCGGTAACGGAAATCGTCTGTGCGCACAGCCCCGATTCCGACGACGCATACATGTTCTATGGCTTGGCGACCAAGAAGGTCCGTTCCCGCCTGGTCAACTTCCGGCACGTTCTGGAAGACATTGAGACTCTAAATCGCAAGGCGCTGGAAGGCGCCTACGAGCTCACCGCGATTTCCTATCACGCTTATCCGTACGTGGCCGACAAGTACGTGCTGATGGCTAGCGGTTCCAGCATCGGAGACGGGTATGGCCCCATTCTGGTCAGCGTAAAGCCGATGGCGCCGGAGGAAATCAAAGGCAAGAAAATCGCGATTCCGGGGCGCATGACCAGCGCTTATCTCACGCTGAAGTTATTCGAACCCGACTTCGAGGAAGTGGTGATTCCCTTCGATAAGATCCTGGACGCGGTAGCCGAACACGCCGTGGACGCGGGACTCATCATTCACGAGGGGCAGCTCACCTACAGCAAGAGCGGATTTCACAACGTTATCGATCTGGGCCGCTGGTGGAAATCGGAGTACGATCTGCCGCTGCCGCTGGGGGGCAACGTGCTGCTGCGGTCGCTCCCGGACGAGCTGAAAAGCGAGTGCTGCCGGATGATGCGGGACAGCATTCAATACGCGCTCGACCACGGGGAAGAATCGTTGAATTATGCGCTGCAATTCGCGCGCGATCTGGAGCCGCGGCTGGCTGAGAAGTTCGTCGGCATGTACGTCAATCATTTCACGGTGGACTGCGGCGAGTTGGTGCCGATAGCGGCCCAGAAGTTGCTCGACATGGGCTATGAGGCTGGTCTGATCTCGAAGAAAGTCACCGTAGAGTTTGTGCGTTAGGGATTCTCTTATGTCGTGGATTCGGCGCGGTGTTGCATTGTGCGCGTGCGTGGCTCTGGCGGCCTTCTCGCTACTGGCTCAGGACGACGTCAAGGCGCGGGTGAAAGGTGTTCGCGAGCTCGGCAAAGGCGGCTCGGAAAACATTCCCAAAATCGAGCCGTTCCTTTCCGATACCGAAGTGGACGTGCGCCTGGAAGCCGTGAAGGCGATTGCCGGCATCGGAACGCAGCGTAGCTTGGATCCGCTGATCAAAGCCTGTGCCGATACCGATCCGGAAGTCCAGACTCGCGCCGTCGACGGGCTGGTCAACTTTTACGTCCCGGGATATCTCAAGACTGGATTGACGGCGCCGCTGCGGCGCGCCGGATCATCCATCAAGGGCAAGTTTACGGACACGAACGATCTGGTGATCGATCCCTACATCCAGGTGCGCCCGGAAGTTATCGCGGCGATCGGCCGGATCGTCAGTGGGGGGTCCGCTTTGGATACGCGCGCAAACGCGGCGCGAGCGGTCGGCATTTTACGGGGGCGCCAGGCGGTTCCGGATCTGGAGCAGGCGCTGCAATCCAAAGATAGTGATCTGATCTACGAGTCGCTGGTGGCGCTCGAAAAGATCCGCGATCCGAGCGCTGGCCCGAGTCTAACGTTTCTGCTGCACGATCTGAACGAAAAGGTCCAGATCACCGCCATCGAGGCGACCGGCTTGTTGATGAACCGCGACGCCGTCAATGAATTGCGCGACGTCTTGGACCGCTCCCGCAAGATCAAGGTGAAGCGGGCAGCGCTCACCGCCATGGCGCAGATTCCCGATCCCGAGCTGCATGGCATTTACACCACCTACCTGGACCACAAGGACGACGGGCTTCGGGAAGCCGCGGTCGAGGGTTTGGGGCGGCTCAAGAATCCCGATGACAGGGCTGCCTTGGAGCGCGTCTTCACTAACGAGAACAAGACCGAGCCGCGGCTCTCGACTGCGTTCGCCCTGGTGGACCTGGGCAAGCTTGGCACCGCGGAATTCGATCCGCTGCGGTACTTGGTCAACAATCTCAACTCGACCGCCTATCGCGGCGTCGCTAGCGCTTACCTGACTGAGCTGGCGCGCGATCTGGCGGTCCGCCAGGCGCTGTATCCAGTGTTGAAGGAAGCTGTGGTGACCAGGGATGAGAAGACCGGCCTCGCCGAAGTGCTGGCCTCGAGCGGCGGGCCGGATGCGGTTGCGCCGCTCCAGGCGCTAGCGCAGGATCCGGATTCGGAAGTGTCACAGGCGGGACTGCGTGCGGTGAAGAATCTGCGGGCGCGGCTGCCGTAGCGTGGCGCACGCACTCTTGCGTGCCGTGTCGCCACTCATGGCGACGCCAGGCCTTGCATTCACAGTGTTCGCATGAGTGCGAACACGGCACGTTAAGAACGTGCGCCACGTGGGTACCCGGCGATTGTCCCGCGACATGCGGGAAAATGGGAATGTGAGAAAACCCGCGCTTCCGCTCCTCGGCCTGTTGGCGTCCTTGGCCGCTCTCGCTCCAGCTCAGGACACGCCGCAGACGACCGAAATCAAGCCGCCGCCGGTCTCGTTGGGTGAACTCAGCGTCTCGCTGGAAGGACTGGTCAATCGAGTCCGCCCGGCCGTGGTGCAGATCTTTTCCACCGGCTACGTGACGGCCGACGATTCCGAGTCCAGCAATACCGCGGCATTGCTTTCGCAGCAACGCAGCACAGGCTCTGGAATCATTCTTTCCGACGACGGCTTCATTGTCACTAACGCGCACGTGGTCCGGGGAGCGAGGCGCATCCAAGTCCGGCTTTCGGTGGCGCGTACTCGGGGCCGCACCGCGACCTTCGAGCCAGAAGTCAAATTGCTGGACGCGAAACTGATTGGGATGGATCGCGAGATGGACGTGGCGGTGATCAAGATCGAGCGGGCCGGTCTTCCGCATCTGCAGTTCGGCAACTCGGAGGCTGTCCGGCAGGGTGAGTTGGTGATGGCCTTTGGAACCCCGAGGGGACTCGAAGGATCGGTCAGCATGGGCATCGTGAGTTCCACCTCGCGCGAGCTGCATCCCGACGACTTTCTGGCGTACATCCAGACCGACGCTCCCATCAA
>PMUP01000041.1:0-294042 GCA_003166865.1 Bryobacterales bacterium | reverse complement strand
GACTGGGGAGTCCTGGTGGGCGACGTGACGCCGGAAGGGCCTGCCGACCAGGCGGGTGTCAAGGTCGGGGATCTGGTGGAGACCGCGAACGGCAGGAACCTGCGCAATGCGCGGCAGCTCGAGGGCTACATCTATCGTTCTCCGATGAAGGAGAAGATCACGCTACAGGTGCTGCGCGGCAAGGATCAGTTGACCATGGATGTGCCAGTGATCGAGAGCATGGACGATCCGCAGCGTTTTGCCGACATGGTAAATCCCGAGGACAACCTGGTGTCCAGGCTCGGCATTTTAGCCATGGGCATCGACAAAGATCTGGCCGCCATGCTTCCGGGTCTGCGGAACTCTTACGGAGTGCTGGTGGCCGCCGGTTCCAGCGCCACCGATCTCACCAGTGGAACCGGACTCCAGCCGGGAGACGTCATTTATTCGGTGAACCAGGATCCGGTGGCTACGGTGGAAGCGCTGCGGAAAAAGGTGAATGAGTTCAAGCCGGGTGACGAAGTGGCCATGCAGATCGAACGCTCCGGGCGGCTGATGTTTGTGACCGTCGAAATTGAATGAGACTCGTCCGGGCATTAGCGTTGCTCGCACTGACCTTCGGCGCTAGTTCCGCGCAGACGCCGAAACCCGCCAAGCCCCCTCTGCCCCCGGCCCCGACTTCGTATACGGTGGAGGCCTTTACGGTGGAAGGCAACCACGCCTACACTGCCGAGCAGATCCTTGCGGCAGCGGGACTCCGCGTCGGCCAGTTAGGCGGAAAGACCGAGTTCGATGCGGCGCGTGACAAGCTGGAGGCAACCGGAGCGTTCGACAACGTCAGCTATCGCTTCGCGCCATCGAAAGACGGCGAAGGCTACGACGTGGTGTTTGAGGTTGCTGAAGTCGGACAACTTTATCCCATCCGGTTTGAGGATCTGCCCGCCCGCGATGATCAGCTTCGCGCTTGGCTCAAGCAGAAAGACCCGCTGTTTGGAGACAAGATCCCGGCGACCAAGCCCGTCGTGGATCGTTATGTAGGGTGGATTTCCGAGTTTCTGGCCGCGGACGATTATCACGCGCCGATCGCGGGAAAGCTGACGAGCCCGGAGGGCAACCAGGATCTGACGCTCCTGTTCCGGCCCGCCAAAGGGTACCCGTCGATCGCGCACGTGATATTTACCGGAGCAGGAGACCTTCCCTCGGGAGTGTTGCAAACGGCGATGTACGCAGTCGCAATCGGTGTGCCGTACCAGGAGCCGCGCTTCCGGCAGTTGTTGGACAATCAAGCCCGGCCGATCTATGAAGCGCACGGGATGCTCCGCGTGACGTTTCCCAAGATCGACATCGCGCCTGCCAAGGATGTGGACGGCGTCTCGGTTACGGTGCAAGTGGCGCCGGGCCCACTGTACAACCTGGACCAGGTAAGCTTCGTGGGCGCCGATTATTCCCGCTCGGAATGGAAAGATCTCGCCAAGCTCAAGAACAATCAGACCGTGAACTTCGACGAGGTGAAAGCTGCGCAGGATCGGATTCGAGCCAACCAGCGGCGGGCGGGGCATCTCGACGCCGCGTCGCAGGTGAAGCGCGATGTGAACGACGACGATCACACGGTGAGCATCGAGTTTCAGATTGATCCAGGGCCGCTCTATACGCTGGGCAAGGTGGATATGGTCGGGCTGGATATCGAGAGCGAGCCGGAGATCCGCAAGATGTGGGGTATCGCGCCGGGCCAGCCGTTCAATGTCGAATATCCGGACCATTTCCTGAGCCGGGTGAAGGCAGGCGGCGTGTTCGACGGTCTCAAAACCACGCGGGCCGAGACCAAGATCAACGCGCGCAATCACACGGTGGACGTGACGTTGTATTTCAATAAGTAGCGCGGTCGGCCGCTCGTGAGCGTGGTCAAGCTTCGATACACTGATTCTGGAGCAAGATTATATGACCGAGGCGAAGGTACGCAGGAATGCACCATGTTGGTGTGGTAGCGGCAAGAAATACAAGAACTGCCACCTAACCGCGGACCTTGCAGCCGCGGCCGAACGCAACGCGCCACCCGTCCCTCACGCCCGCGACATCTTCGAGATCCGGGAGAACATCCTCGCTCCCAAGCAAGTGCGCTCGGACGAAATTGGCCCCTCTCGTCGTTAACCGCGTTTTGCGCCTAGCCAGTTTGAAGAGCTCCGTGCCAAGCTCCAAAGGATGCCGAAGCATGAGCTGGTGTCCGGCGGCTTGGCACAATTTGACCCAATGTGCCACATGCGATATTGCTGAAGTGTGGCAACCCGCACGACGGTCAACATCTCTCTGACGCCCGAGCTCGACGCGTTTCTTCAGAGCCGCGTAAAGTCCGGGCGCTGCCAGACCACCAGCGAAGTTGTGCGAGAGGCCCTGCGACTTCTGCAAAACCAGGGGAAGGAGCGTGAGGTAGGTCTAAAGCAACTGAAGGGCAAGTTGCAACGCGGCGCTTCTCAAGCGGAGCGCGGAGAATTGCTCAAGGCCGACGAGGTATTTCAGGAGCTGAGGCAGTTGATCCAGGAACGCAGGCGCGCAAAGAAGAAAGCCACTCGCGCGTGGAGCGGCGCTCTCGGCTCACGGCCGAAGCAAGAGCTGATTTTAGCGAAATTCTTCTGAACATCGGTGAAGACAGCCCCGATGCCGCGGAGCGCCTCCGATCGGAATTCTACGCGGACCAGCTCGGAGTAGCTAATCTCTCCCGGTTCTGCGGAGTCCCCTGGCTGGTATTCTATAAGGAAGTGGCCGCGCCGTTGAATTTTCACCTGGAGCAATACGAGGGTCCGCTGGATCTCCTGCTCGATCTCATTCGCAAGCAGCAGATCAACATCTACGACATCCCGATCGCTTCCATCACGCAGCAATATCTCGAATACATGCAGCGCGCGATCGCGCTGGACATCGAGCTAAGCTCGGAGTTCGTCTACATGGCCGCGACGCTGATCCACATCAAGTCGCGCATGCTGCTGCCCAAGGATCCGGAGCTCGACAAGATTTCGCCCGAGGAAGACCCGCGCCAGGAGCTGGTGGACCGGTTGCTCGAACACGAACGGTTCAAGAACGCCGCCGAGATGCTGCAGCAAAAGCGCATGGTGGAAGACGCCTCCTGGTCAAATCCGCAGATGGCGCGGTTCCTGTCCGAGGCCGATGAGCCTGAACTGGCGGTCTCGCTCTTCGACCTGGTAAAGACGCTGCAGACGGTATTGGAGCGGGCCAAGAACCGGCCCATCTATGAGGTCGGCACAGAGGACGTCAGCATTCCGGACATGATTCGCTATTTGGAGCGCGTGTTCGGCAATCTGCGCATAGGCGAGTCGATTCCGGCCGCCGAGTTGTTCGAGAGGCAGGGCAGCCGCCGTGCCATGATCTGCTTGTTTCTCGCTTTGCTCGAGCTGGTACGTCGCCAGGCGCTCGTGTTGACGCAGAAGGACGCCTTCGGCGACATTGGACTGAAGAAGCAGCGCGCCTTTGACGAGGTGGTCGGCCAATCGCTCGTTGCCATCGAAGAGGAATATAGTTAGGTCGAGGAATACAGCTAAGCCGAAATGGAACCCATGGAAGTGCAACTTGACGCCGCGAGCGATTTGTTCGAAGGCGTCGCAATCCCTCACATCGAACTGCCGGACGAACAGCTCAGAGCCGTGGTCGAGGCTGTGATCTACGTGACCGATGAGCCGCTCACGGCCGATCAGATCGCAACCGCACTCCAACAGCCGGCGGCGAGGATTGGGCGCGTGCTCGAAGAGCTCACCGCCGAATACAACAAGTCCGAGCACGGGCTGACGATTCGCGAAGTGGCTGGCGGATACAAGATGTCCACCAAGCCCGAGCACCACGAGGCGGTCCGCGCGTTCGTCAAGAATCTCAAACCCCCGTTGAAGCTGTCGCTGGCCGCGTTGGAAACTCTGGCGCTGATCGCGTACAAGCAGCCGATCACCGCGCCTGAAGTCATGGAAGTGCGCGGCGTGCAAGGCGCGGGCGTTTTGAAGACGCTGATCGACCGGAAGCTGATCGCTACCGCGGGAAGAAAAGCCGTGCTCGGCAAGCCCATCCTGTACAAGACCACTAAGGAATTCCTGGTGCAGTTTGGGTTGAAAGATCTGAGCGAACTGCCGACCCTGAAGGAATTCGAGGAGCTCGGCCGGCTGTCCACTATGGATGAGATGCCCGATGAGGAGCCGTCCTTCGAGGCGCCAGCGGTAACCGGGTCCGCGGCCGAAGTAGCCTCCGAGCGGACGGAACCTCCTATCATCGAATAAATCGCGACGGAATAAATGGCGGCGAAGTAATGGCGGAAGAACGGTTGCAGAAATTGCTGGCTCACGCGGGCATCGCGAGCCGGCGCCGGTCCGAGCAACTGATTCTGGAAGGCCGCGTGACCCTGAACGGCGCGGTGATCACCGAGCTCGGCACCAAGGCCGATCCCGAGCGGGACCACATCAAAGTTGATGGCAAGCGCGTGGGCGCCGCGGAGCACTTGGTGTACCTGGCCATGAACAAACCCAGGAACTGCGTGACGACGGTCAGCGATCCGGAGGGCCGGCCGACTGTGATGGACCTCCTGCGCGGAGTGAAGGCGCGCGTTTATCCCGTGGGCCGCTTGGACTATGCGACCGAGGGACTGCTCTTGCTCACCAACGACGGCGAGTTCGCCAAGCGTATCACCTCCGCCGAAAATCATGTCACCAAGACCTACCTCGCGAAGACCAACGGCCAGCTCGCGCCGGAGCAGGAAGACAAGTTCCGGGACGGCGTGCCGCTCAGTGGGAAGAAAACGGCGCCGGCTGGTTTGAAGCTGATACGCCGCGCGGAGAACCCCTGGTACGAAGTACGATTGATCGAGGGACGGCAGAATCAGATCCGGCTCATGTTCAAGAATTTCGGACGGTTGGTGGAAAAGCTGCGGCGCGTGCGGATCGGGTTTCTCGAGCTGGGGCCGCTCCGGCCGGGCACATTCCGGCATCTCACGCCAGCCGAGGTGAGGCGGTTCCGGAAACTGCTTGCCATGGAGGAACAATAGGGTGATGGCGGCCATCTCTGAACTGCTGCGTAACTGCCACGTGATCGCGGTGGTGGGTCTTTCGAACAAACGCGCGCGCCCGTCTTACAGCGTCTCCGAATACATGCAGAAGCAGGGATATCGGATCATTCCCGTGAATCCGAATGAGTCCGAAGTGCTCGGCGAGAAATCGTACGCGCGATTGGAAGACATTCCCGAGCACGTCGATATCGTGGACATCTTCCGGCGCTCGGAGTTAGTGGCCCCGGTGGTGGAATCGGCCATTCGTATTGGCGCCGCCGCGGTCTGGATGCAGGAGGGCGTGGTCGACAACGCCGCCGCCCGAAAAGCCAAGGCCGCGGGACTGGCGGTTGTGATCGACCGCTGCATTCTCAAGGAACACCAGCGCTACTTGCGCTAGCTCTTGCTTTCGCCGCTACTTCTTCACTTCCATGTGCGGGACGTCCTGGTTGTTCTCAATGCACTCGTACTCTTCGACGCGTGTATTCGGTGGACGCCGCAGCAATGCGCCCGTGGTCCACGGTTTGGTAAGCACTTTCGGATCGGTGACGGTAGCCGTGTAGGTGATGGTGTCGTCGCTGTTGAGCTGGAAGCGCTCCACCACGTGCAGGTCTTCGCTGTGAAAGCTCCCGGTGCCGCTCAGCCAGGTCTTGTCGTTGAATCCGGTGACGTCCACCACCAGCGTGTCGCCATCCCAGCGCGCGACGGAATCGCCCATCCAGGTCGGCACCAGATCATTGGGGTGCTGCAGTTTGTCGTTGATCGGGATGATACGAAAAGCGTGGAACGATTCGTAAGCGATCGCAATCTCCTTGGGCGTTTGGATGATCTCGAGCGGCATGGGCATCGAGGTGATGCGCGGAATTCCCGCCAGCAGGCACCGCAGCGTTGGATCATCGGCGGGCGTAAATGTTTTGCTCTTGGTTTCAGCCCAGGATTGATAGGGGATCGGCTCGCGCTTGGGCGGCGGATTCACCGGTGGCGGCGCGGCGGGACGCGCGGCTAGTCCGGGCTCGCCGTAAAGGCTCACTCCGCCGCTCTGCCAGACACCGGATAGATTGGGTTTGCCGTCGGCGGTCCTGGGGATGGTGGCAGCCAATCCCAGCGAAGCCGAGAATGCCGCGATTGCGAAATAGCGCACTGGACGGGTAGTCATGTCGTTATCTATTTCGCGTCAGTCGGAGGTCCCGCGCCGCCAGCGGGTCCGGCAAACTTCTTGCTTCCATCCGGGAACGTGACCTCCCGGCCCGCGACGCGGAAGGAACTGTCTTTCGCCTTGTAGCCGGTGACGCTCACCATGTCGCCAGTCTTCAAATCGTCTCGCGTGAACCCGGTCCGCTTGAGAGTATTGGGCGGATAGCCTTCCACGGCCCAAGTGACGGCGTTGCCGCTGGCATCCTTGACGTCGACATAAAAGTAAATGTGCGGATTGGTCCACTCCACCTTGCTGATGACGCCGGCCAGCGTGATCAGGGTTTTGCTATCGTACTCGGCGGCGAAGGAGTGATGCGCCAGCACGGGCAACGCGCTCAGCACCAGGCCCATCCAGGCCACCAGCAACCTGTTCCGGTCGGGAATCTTCATGGAAACCTCCACTTCACCAGTTTTCCGTACCAGTATTGCACAACCACCCGGAAATCAGAGGCCGCGCACAGGGGAGCCCGTGCCCCATCAACCAGGCGGCGATTGCCGGCTAAGGTGGGTCAAAACCGCCTGCGTCGTTCACCCTATTTTGTCGCTTAATGTGCATTGATTGCTTGATGAACCCTGCATTTTACTGATATTCTTGCTTGTCCCCTGGAATACGAAGGAAGAAACATGATGAACACCAGCGTAGCGGTCATCTTTATGGCGCTTATATGCGGCGCCCCAAATATCGCGGCTCAGGCTCCGGCGTATGGTATTCCAACCAACCTACCCGGCATCACCGCGGCTGCGGATCCCCCGGCGTGGTTTAATCCGCTAACAGCTTCGGATGAAGACCTTGCCGTGTTTGGTTTTCCTCCCCGCCCCGATGCCCAGGGCGCACCCGAAATTTACAAGAGCTGGCAGCGGGCAATGGCTGCCTCCAAGCGGAGCATCATACCGGAACTCCAACGCACGGATATTTTTCATGGTCCCGCGCAGATTACGCACGTAGAGAATTCAACAGCCTCGTCCAAAAACTGGAGTGCTGTCGTTGTGGAAAGCGGTGCAAGCAGTTACAACACCACAACCTCATTCTCCATCGTACAAGCTGAATATGTCGTACCAATGGCGTCACAGGCCTTTGGCGCGTGCACCGGATCATGGGACCGTTCCTCCACCTGGGTAGGAATCGATGGCGACAACGGCTCAGGCGCAAAAGATCTATTTCAAGCCGGCACTGAGGCTGATGCATCTTGCGTCAATGGCATCAAATCCCAAGAATATTATGCGTGGATCGAGTGGGTTCCCGACAAACCCAACCTCGAGCTAAAACTCAGCGGTTTGCCCCTGTTCGCCGGGGATGACATCTTTATCCAGGTGTGGAATACCAGCGCGACGCAGGGATACGTGTACATCGTCAACGAAACAACCAATGAGTATCTAAATCTGAGCGTACCGGCCCCGTCCGGTACAAAGCTAGTCGGTAATAGCGCCGAATGGGTGGTCGAGCGACCGCTGCCGGCCGGCAACTGCTCTACATGCTTCGCGACGCTAACCAACTACATTTGGGATTTTTTTTCGAACAGCGCGGCCAAGACTCACGGTGGCTCGCTATATGCCCCAGGCTCGTCGAGCGCGATTCAGGTAACAATGTACAACGGGTCGACCGCCATCTCCTACCCGACTGTTTTGGGTGCCTACGCAATTCAGTTCCAGAACGAGGGGCCCTCCAGATAACTGCCAGATGGAAAACTTCAAACTGACCCGCTACCCTCGATCCACAGCCTCAAGTCTGCGAATCACGCCGGAAATCGCGGCCTTCTACAATTACCAGATACATCCGCCGTCGGTGGAAGCCGAGGTTAACGTCTACGCAAAAGGCGGCGCGCTGCGACGAGACTTCACGGGCTTCCGAAGCCGCAAGCAGCGCGAAGAAGACCAGCGCGAGCAACAGCCCCCGTCTCCGCGCTATGCCCCCAGTTACGAATTACTGCCAGTACTCCCAATGACGCGTGGCAACAACATAGCCGCACAGGCACGCGTTTGTCACCGCATGGGCTAGAATGCAGTCGCCCAGGCTGCGGGTCCGCACCATCCACCAGTTGTAGGCGACGCCGGCGATCAATCCGACATCCCAATAGGGACCATGCTCGGACGCAAACAACACGGCGGTAATCCAAAACGCCCCGGCCTGGTACGCGCCAAGTGGAACTTTCTCGAAGTGTGGAGAGATCAGCCAGCGCATTAGCCACGCGCGCCAAAAGAGCTCTTCCAGGATGGGCACGATAATGACGGCTTGGATGATTCGCGGCCAAAGGACGACGGAATCGCGGATCACGCTTTCGGGAAGTGAGTTGGTGAGTTGCCCCAGGTACGCGTTTTGAAACAGCCAGTGCTGGCGGTAGGTGGGGAATATGAGATCAGGTCCCACCCAGACCAGGAACACCGCCACGCCCAGGATTACAGTCTCAAGCCGATGAAAACTGTGAAGCTCGATCACGTGGCGCGAGACTGCGAACAGCACTACTGCCAGCAGCAAATCGCGGACCGCGTATACGAAAGTGGCGGGAATCGGAACGTACTTCTGAATTGCCAGGAAGGCCAGAAATACGGCGAACGGCAACACATACGGCAAAGCTGCCCAATCTGTTTTCCGTTCCGCCGTCAACGCAGGTCCTAAGAGATCATCCTATTTTCGCGAGCAACTCCTTTATCTTATCCTGCTGCTGGGGGTCCGGTTTGTTGCGTGAGGCAGCCTGGAGCTCGCGCCTGGCCCAAGGCCGGTCGCCTTTCTGGTACAGAGCGAGGGCCAGATGCAGATGGAACGCAACGTTGTCCGGATTGCGGTTGACCAGATCGCGCAGCATGCGAAGGCCATCGTTGGTCAGGTTCTTCCGGACGTAAACCAGGGCCAGCGTGTCCTGAACGTTGGGATCGTCCGGCATCCCTTGCTGCGCCCGTTGCGCGTGCGCCAATGCCTGATCCAAATCCACACCTTCCTCTGCGTCGAGATATGCAAGATTGTTGAGCGCCGAAATATTCTCGGGCTGGAGCTGGATCACGATTTGATATTGCTTGCGGGCTTCTTTCGAACGTCCCGTCTGATCGTACAACAGAGCCAAATCGAGAGCCGGCGCGGCATCGGCGGGAGCAAGTTGACGAGCCGTTTGAAAAGCGGCCAGGGCGCCGGCGCTGTCGCCGCCGCGGACTTTCGCTTCGCCCAATTGCAAGTAGAGCTGGGCTGATTTCGGATCCTTCCCGATCAGTGCCTGGAATTGCTCGGCGGCTGCGCGGAAGTTGCCCGAGGCCACGTAGACGTCCGCCAACGCCAGCCGATAATCCTGGCGATCCGGCGAATGCTGCAGTTGCTCGCTTGCGATTTGGATGGCTTGCTGCCAATGCCCTTGCGCGATTCCGCATCGAACCAGGCCCAGTGCGCCGCGGCTGTCGTTGGACTGCAGGAGCGCCTGGAACCCGGCCTCGGCCTGTATGTACCGGCGCTCGCGCAAATCCAACTCGGCGAGCTGATCACGAGCGTCATTGATTATGGAAGACGCGGTAGAGTCGGGGGACGCAGGGTCCATCCCGAGCAACACCGTCAGCTCTCCGCGCGCCTTCTCTGGCTCCGCCATTTTCACGAGGCTGCTCGCGCGAATCAAACGTGCCNNCCAGTTTGGCGGGTGCGTGATGAGGGTCGATTCTAAGCGCGATTTCCAACTGTTCCCGTGCCGATTCTAAATTCTGTCGATCCGTGGCCGCCATATAGGCGCGTCCAAGATTAAAGTGCAACGTCGCATTGGAAGGCATCGCCTTGGTGAGCTCTTGCAGCTCGGAAATCGCGGCTTTTACCTGGTGCGCTTCGCCGGACGCCAGCTCTAGCGCCGCACGTAAAGCTCGTGCTTCGGGATCTTTCGAATCGTCTCTGAGCAGATCCGTGACCATGCTTTGAGCCTGATCGCGGGCGCCCTCCGCTGCCAGCACCTCCGCTATCTTCTTGCGATAAACGCGCGCGGCTTTCGGATCCTGCCGCGAATGTTGCTGCTGACCTGCTTGGAACTCGCGCAGAGCGGCCGGGTAATCCCGAACGCGCACAAAAAACTCTCCGGCTTCCAGACGCCCATCGGGGAATCTCTTCGCGTCGGAAGTGAGACGCGCAAGCGTGGCCAGCATGTCCGCTGGGCGGTGAACCAGAGCATAGTGCGAAGCGAGCTGGATCAAGTACGCCCCGCGGGCTGGATTATTGGAAATCTTCTTCTCGAGCACTTGTTCCGCCAACTCCGGCCGATTGCCACGCAGGTAGTGGATATAGAGCGCGTCGTAGATTTGTGCGAAGGTTCTCCGGCTTGCGATCAACTGCTCGGCCAGCTTCTCGCCCGCTTCGTTTTGTTGGGCCGCAAACATGGTCTGAACCAGAGTGAGCACCAGCTCCGGCTGATCGGGCTTCACCTGATTGGCTGCTTCAAATGCTTGTATGGCGGCCGGCGTATCGTTTCTCGCCAGCGCGATGTTCCCCGAAAAGCGAAGTCCAGAGAACGATCGCGGGTCCTGCTTCAACAATCGCCCGGTGATCTCTTTGAGGTCGGCGAGATACGGACGTCCAGTTGCCGTGTCCAACAAATAGAACGCGAGATCCAGATCGCCGAGCTGGACCACCGCGTCCTGGTTGGCGGGATTCAACTCCATCGCGCGGCTAAAGTCCTTGCGCGCCTCAGGCAGTGCGCCCAGCTTCGTGTTGACCAGGCCCAGGCGATACCAGGCATCCGGAGAGCGCGGGTCTTTGTTCAATGCGCGCCGGAAGAGGATGGATGCTTCTTTATACTTGCGTTGAGCGAAGTATTTGTTTCCCCTGTCAACGTACTTCCGGCCGACCACCTTTGGATCAGTGCTGCAAGCGGAGAGCAATACCAGCAGCGGGAGTACGAGAAGGCTCGCGGTTTTCAAATACCGTAGTGCCGCAGTCCGCCGCAAACTCTCGCTCGGCCTTAGCGCAGCGCCGCCTGCAACGTCCCCGTCTCGCGCAACAAATCCAAGCGAGCATTCTCAACCAGATGCTGCGCGTCGTACAACGCGATCCACTTTTCCTGCTCGGCCAGCCGCGCGTCGTCCACCTGTTGCTGGGTGGCGCGTCCTTCACCCAGTTGGGCCAGCAACATCGACACCTGATCGCGTGTGTAATCGAGATCCAGACGCGCTACCTCTTGCGCCGAAGTGGCCTTTTTGAGTTCCCGGTAGCTCTTCTCGGTGTCAAGCTGGATTCTATTGCGGACTTGGCCCATTTGCGTCCGCAGCTCCAGGATGTCGGTTTGCGCTTGGGAAGCCAGTGCCTTCCTCGCGGATCCCGTCAGGATCGGGATCTGGATGGATACGCCCAGTTCGCCGTTATTGCGCTGGAAGCGGTTGAAGAAGCCCTCATAGTCGGTCTTGGCAAGCAGCTCGTATTGCGCGACCAAATCAATCACCGGCAATCGAGCCGCTTGGTCCTCTTTGACTTCAAACCCTTTGGCCTGCAGTTGCGATTCCAGCTTGCGAATATCCCTGCTATTTTGCAAGGCGAGCTCGATCGCGGCCTGTTCGTTAGCCGGTACTTCAAACGCCGCGCGCTCTTCCTGCATCGGCTGGACGCGGTCGGCAGCCGAATAGCCGAGCACCACCGCGAGCGAAGCTTCGGCATAATCCAGATCGCCGCCCAACGCTTCAAACCGCTGGCTGGCGCGCGCAAGATCCACGGCGACACGCTTGTTCTCGATGGGAAGGCGGCGGCCCTCCTCCACTTGGAGTCCGACCGCGCCGCCGACGCGCTTCAAGCTTTCCACTTCGAGCTGCAAAGATTGTGCGCTGCGGGCCATCTGCTCGGCTTGTAGAAAGAGGGTCGCGGTCTGATAGGCTACTTGATCGCCTTTCGATTGCGTGTCCAGCTGAGCGCCGCGCGCCGTTTCGCGCACGCGGGCCAGCTCGTAGGTCTTGGACCGGTTGAACAGCGCCATGTCGGTGCGGGTTTCGATGATGGCGGGCGCCGCGCCTTCGATGCTGGTCGGGTAGCCCCACACTTTCGCCGCGCCGCTGCCCGCGTAGACCTTCGGAATGAAGGGATCCTTGGCGATGCGAATGGCGGCCTGCGCTTTCTGTTCATCCAGGCGCGCCAGCACCAGGTCGGGATTCTGTTTCAGGGCGATATCCACGGCTTGCCGCAGGGTAAGCGGGTGCACCTCGGCGAAAGCCGCGGCGGAGGTAAGGCAAATGAGCGCACAGCGCGGGACGAGCTCGCATAGGTGAGAAAACAATCGCGGCCCGCTGCGTTGTGCGCGATGTTTACTAGGAGCGCAAAGGGTGCGGCGCGCCCCGTGAGTCTGCTAAGAACTGTTTCGCGCCGCACTCCGTTTTGCGCGACGTTGATAAATGAAGTGCTGGGAGCGCGGTCGGTGGTGGGGCACTCGATGGCACGGGGCCCCGGGGTTGGTTCCGATCGCCTCCCAGCGTCGGAGTACTAGCAGTTCTGTCGCCACTAGGAGAACCGCACGTAACCGCATGACTTTGTGATGATGCCAGCGACAAAGGGCGGCCGATTGGCTAACCTAAGAGATAGTGGGCCAACCAATCTGGTACCGGACTCCAGGTTTTGTTGGTCCTAATCTAAGCGGGGCGATCGAGGTGGCGATCCCTCCCCGCTGCTTAGCGAGTCCTACTGAAATGATTTGCAGCGACCGATAGTGTTAATGCTGGGAGCGCGTCCGCAACGGGGGCAACTCGGTAACACGGCGTCCAACGTTTGCAAGCAGAACGCCTCCCAGCACAGACTATAGCACCACACGAATAGCCGAACCAGTACTTCTTAAATATTTTGTTGCGATTTAACCTCACCCCACCGCCTGACTGAAGGTGCTGGCTCCAGGTTGTGTTGGTTGAGACGGCGGAGATGCCGAATTAGGACAATCTATCCAAGATCTCTTGCATTTGTTTGTCTTTCGCTTTGCTAGGAGGTCTTTGGGAGATCTCATCCAACAAGGCATGAAGGAGCGCGCACTTATGTTCTCTGTTAGCCGCTTTGACTAGCCACGTTCCGATGCCTCCACCAGAGACGAAGAGAGCAGTCAATTCCCATTCGTTTTGGGCTACCTTATTTAGCGAAGGGATATCAGCGGTTAGCGCCAGGACAAGCAAGCAGAGCGTGATCGTGGGCAACTAGTATCAGAATCACGTAGCAGTAGGAAACCACGACGTAGCGCCACAGAGCAATACGGCTGAGCGGACGAGCTATGTCATTTTCCGGGCGAATCCGCCGGACGATGGCCATGTGGAATTAGAGGGGTGGGTTGAATCCCAGAGTCGAGGGAACGTCAGTTCCTTGATAGGCCACAACCACCTCGTAGTGACCACCACTCGTCTGCCTATTTTCTTCGATTCCACCAGTATCTTGAGCAACGTGATGGATATCTCAAGAAGGCTCTCCACTGATTCGCCGGTCGAATCCGCAATGGCATTTACCGTTGCTGCGGCTTCGTCAACGAGCGTGACCGACAGGCACCCTTCTTGGCCTTGAGTTGGTGCTGCGGCTGCCGCCATTGACATCTACGCTCTGGACGTTCCCGAAGACGTGCGGCGCTATAGCCCTCCGCATTTGGCTGAGGCAATCCCCACGCCCGTCTATGGAGACCCAGACGACAAACGGATTTGCACTTCGCACGTTGAGCGGCAGAATTTGACGATGCGCATGTGCATGCGGAGACTCACCCGTCTGACGAACGGGTTCTCCAAGAAGTGGGGCAACCTTCGCGGAGCGCCTGCACTGCATTTCGCGTGGTACAACTTCTGCCGGAAGCACATGAGCCTGAAAGGCCAGACTCCAGCGATGGCTTCGGGACTCGCAGATCGCGTGTGGACTATTTCTGATCTACTCGTATGACATCGAGTTTGGGCAGATGACCGGCTCGGTTCCAATCTTTATCATCTCCGAGGCTCTCAAGCGGAAAGCCTCGGTCAGATTGATCAAGCACAACATACTCCGTCCGGGGAGCGTCATAATACAGCGCCGTTACCCGAATTGCCGTCTTCCATCTGGATTGGGTGGAGGGCGTGGCGTCTACACGCCGGATTCGGATGAACTCCGTAAATATTCCGTTGCGTGCGGTAATGAAAACGTTGTAGCCGCGCTTTTGGGAAGCAACATCAAGCTGAATGTCAGGCAGTATAACGGAAGCTCCACGCTGAATGTTAACGGGGCCCAAAAAGCTTTGCCCAAGCACAAATGGATCTACCTGCGCGACATATCCATGGCAAGACTGCACGTCATACAATCCATGAGCGGATAGTAACTGATGGGCCAAGCCACTATCTTGGACGAACATCCAGTCATAACAAAAACTTTTTCCTCCAGTCGTCTCCCTCAGGTTTCTGGCGGCTGTACTACCGATAGACGCCATGGTGGACAACGAGGCCTCAAAGGATCGTTGGTTTTGCTTTAGCACTTGCTCAAACCTGTCATTTTCCTCTTCAATCGCTTCTTGTTGTTCGCTAGCCCGCTGTCTCTGATCTGAACGAATAGACTCGATCTCTGCGAAGCACAGCGCTGACGCCAACAGAATCCACATAATCTTTTCGGTGCGACTAAACACGTCGGCCCTAACTGCCATGACGACCGCCGCAAGGCCAAGCAGGGCTACCGAGACACCGACAGACGATGGACTGCCAACGAGATACCAAGCACCGGCCCAGCAGACGCCTTGAAAAATAGCGACCCGCCATGTATAACGGGGCGGTGGCTTCCCTTCCATCGCCAAAGTCTACTACAGGCATTCCCGATTGCATACGCGAATGCATAATCAACCAACACAACCCGGAGCCACTACCTGACTGAAGGTGCTGGCTCCAGGTTGTGTTGGTTCTACTTAGTAACTGCTAGCGCCTTTGCCTTCCTTGTGACCCATGCTCTGCTGGCAGGATTGCGGTGTGCCGCTGTTACCTGAAAGACTGCCACACTCTCTTGGCCAATATTGAATCGACGGCGAAGGATCGCTGGAAAAGTGAGCCCAGCGGGACTCACCAGCGTCCAACCCCTGCCTTCTATCATCTTGGTTCCTGGTCCTTTGATGTCTAGTGATTTGGTTGTTCTAGCCATTAATGAAACGACTCCAGGCCGTCCATCCTATCACCACCTGGAGCCACTTTGGTTGGTCCTAAATCCCAATAGTAAGTTGATCGTGGAGGGAAATAGCCTCAGGACCACTCACCGGATCACAGGGCTGGGCCGTAATACGATTCTACGGCTAGTGGAGCTTGCCGGGGAGCGATGCGAAGCGCTGCTCACCGCCAAACTGCGAAACCTGCCGGTCAGTGACGTGCAGTGCGATGAAATTTGGGGATTTGTGGGTAAGAAGAACGCCCATAAGCGTGGTACCGAGGACAACTTTTCGGAGATCGGCCACGCTTGGGTATTCGTGGGAATCGAGCGAACAAGCAAGCTTGTACTAGCCCATCATCTCGGTAAGCGCACGGTCAAACACGCGACAGTTTTCATGCGGAAGCTAGCCAGCGCAACTGATCCGACTCAGAAGTTCCAATTGACCACAGATGGCCTTGGAGCTTATCCGCTGGCAGTGGGGAACGTTCTCGGCCATCAAGGGGAGCGCGTTGACTACGCTCGACTCATCAAGATATACGCGCCTGACGCTTCCGAAGACGTGCGACGCTACAGCCCCGCGCGCCTGGCTGAGGCGATTCCAACACCCGTCTACGGAGACCCAGACGAGAAACGGATTTGCACTTCGCACGTTGAACGGCAGAATTTGACGATGCGCATGTGCATGCGGAGACTCACCCGTCTGACAAACGGGTTCTCCAAGAAGTGGGGCAACCTCCGTGCGGCGCTGGCGCTGCACTTCGCGTGGTATAACTTCTGCCGGAAGCACATGACCCTCAAGGGCGCTACTCCGGCGATAGCAGCGGGACTGACCGATCACGTATGGTCTATTCAGGAGATCCTAGTTGCAGACGCCACTGTGTTTCTCGCGGCAGTGTAGTTTCATAAAGATATCTCGATATCAATACCGGAGGCGACCCAAAACTTATAGCGATCCATTTGCTGGGGATCGTTTTCGTCATTCCTGATCTGCCAATACATGGAGGTTTTAACTCCAAGGGGTTCAAGTAACTTCTGGATTGTTTCGGCCGCATCCTTGCTCTCCTGGTTGAAGTAGCACACCAATCCAGGGCGCGGACTAGCGCTAAGCCAGTAAATTCCTGTGGTTCTTAGGTCTGGCCCAGGTTCTTTTAGGACATACGCACCACGCGTGTCATCGAAGACGATGAAAGACGGGTTGCTCGATAGTATTGTTCTTGCCTCGCCGATTCTCGTGGTCAATTTGTTATACGCGCTGACCTCACTGAGATGAATAACAACGTAAACGGCGTTGGCCATTTTTTTGGTGGCGTCAATCCTGGCAGCGCTGACGAATGCCGTGATAACGGAAACGGGCATATTGCCAGGCACTCCGTTTATTAGAAGCTGTCCCGGCGGTGGGCCGATGAAGATCTGTCCAGCCGTGATACCGCCTTGCTGTCCGAACGATGCCGCGCCCCCAGATTGAACGGTTACCGGACCAGTTGTTGCTCCTTGCGCAGTGTTGGGAGTTGGAAGAGCCGCGTCCTGTCTCCCAGCATCTCCCGTCAAAGGCTTGATTGTTTTCTTTTGTCGAGCAGGTTTTGGCGTTTCCTGTGCGGCAGTCGGCGGCTGTTGTGTCTTCGCCTGAGGCTGTGACCCCGATTGATGTTCTGTGGAGGGCGACGCATCGGTCGGAGATGGCTTGCGGTTGAACAGCCATCCTATTCCCGCGAGAATAAGAACGATGGCGATAGTCGTCAGCACCCATGCTGGAGGCCGTGATATTTCTTGTGTCGTTCCATCCGCGAATTGCTCATTGGCTGCATTTCTTTGGTGTAGTTGTCTCCAAGTCCTAATCGTCAATGACAACAAACCCATGATCACCAGCACCGCAATAATGCCCACCAATACCGCAACCGGCCCCGGTAGGTGAGTAACCCACGACCATACTGCGAGCGCAAGTCCGCCTACCAATGCACACCCCAAAAGAACGTAGTGCCAAACGGTAAGCGCCCCCAAGAGGTCGCGAAAAGCCCTAAGGTGGCGAAACGCATCCCATGCTTGTCTGACCCACCTCCAGAATCTTCCCATACCAATATTGTCCCGCATGCTAACGCTGGTTGGCACCAGTCTAATTCTTTGATACGATGGCGTTTACTAGACTTTGGGCTAGGGAAATGTATGTTTATACAAAGATCGCCAAAACGAGGCTGTCGCGGCATGGCTGTCAAGGGATCACGGAAAGATTATACTACTTCCAAGTCTCTGAAACCACAGGCCATGCATAAACAACCAACACAACCCGGAGCCACTACCTGACTAAAAAACAGTATAATTATTCAGTACGATGAATAAATATAACATCGGCGTCGCCGGCTTCACCGGCTATAGTGGTGCCGAACTCGTCCGCCTCCTCCAGGCCCATCCCCACGCCGAACCGGTCCTCCTCCAACACCGCCAAGATCAAGGGGACCGCCCTCAGCCTTTCGACCAACCGCAGTTCCGCCAAATCCCCTGCACTGCCGACGCTGTTCGCGCCGAAGGCCTGGCTGTCGTCTTCCTCGCCACCCCGCCCGCCGTTTCCATGGAACTCGCGCCCGCCATGCTCGACGCCGGCGCAAGAGTCATCGATCTCAGTGGCGCTTTCCGCTTGCGCGACGCCGCTACATATTCGCGCTGGTACAAGGAAGAGCACACGGCGCCCGATCTCTTGGCCGAAGCCGTGTACGGGCTTCCCGAATTCTGCCGGGAGCGTATTCGCGGCGCGCGCCTGATCGCGAATCCCGGTTGCTTTCCCACAGCCGCCAATCTCGCCATCCAACCGCTGATCGCCGCTGGGGCGATCGATCGCGCCGCCGGAATCATCTGCGACGCCAAGTCGGGTGTGAGCGGCGCAGGACGCAAGGCTAGCCTCAACACCAGCTTCTGCGAAGTCACCGGGAATTTCTCGATTTATTCTGTGCTCGATCACCGCCACGTGCCCGAAGTCCTGATGGTCTCGGGTCTCGACGAGCCAGAGTTCAGTTTCACCGCGCACCTGCTGCCCATCGATCGCGGAATTCTCGAGACCATTTACGTTCGCACGCGCAATATCAAAACCGGCGAGCAATTGCTCGACATCTACCGTCGCCAGTATCAATCCGAGAAATTCGTGCGACTTTATCCGCTCGGCAGCCTTCCGGATATCAGCGCGGTCAACCGCACCAACTTCTGCGACATCGGACTCAAGTTCGACGCGGCCTCTGGACGGGCGATTGTCGTCAGCGCCATCGACAACCTGGTAAAGGGCGCCGCGGGCCAAGCCATCCAGAATATGAATCTGATCCTCGGCTGCGAGGAAACGGCGGGTTTGGCATGAGGATTTCGTGAAGGCGCTCATCAAGCTCGGCGGCACATTGCTCGACACGCCAGAATCGCGGCGCCGCCTTGCGGAGGAAATCGCCCGGGCCTTCCGCGACGGTCTCGAAGCCGTCATCGTTCACGGCGGCGGAAAGCAGATGACGCGCTATCTGGCCGACCGCGGTGTCGAGAGCCACTTCATCAACGGCCTGCGCGTTACTACGCCCGAGGTTTTGGACGCCGTGCTGAAAGTGTTGGCCGGTTCAGTGAATCAGGAATTGGTGGCGGCGTTTATCGCGTGCGGCGCTCCCGCGGTTGGGCTGAGCGGAATGGATGCACTTCTCACCGAAGCGCGGCCCATCAGCGATGAGCTCGGCTTGGTGGGAAAACCCGTGCGCTCCGATTCGCGGCTCCTGCACACCTTAATTGAATTTAAGTATCTGCCGGTGGTGGCCTGCGTGGCGGGCGATCGCCAAGGGCATTTCTACAACGTCAACGCCGATCAAATGGCGGTTTCGGTCGCGGTAGCGCTACAGGTGGACAAACTTCTGTTCTTAACCGATGTCGATGGGGTCCGCGACCAGGATAATCATGCCCTTTCGACCTTGAGCTTGGATGAATGCCGCCTTCTTATCGAAAATGGCGTCGCGGCCGGCGGCATGCGAGCCAAGCTCGAGTCCGCTGTTGAGGCTTTGGAAGCGGGTATCGCCGAAGTCGTGATCGCGCCCGGCGCCGCTCCGGATATCGTGGCCCAATTGCTGGCAGGCCATGCCATCGGCACGCGTCTGGTTACTCATCTGGGGGCTTCACGCGTTCTTCCGAGCCATGACCGTCAGGGAGTGGACCATGCTTAGTTCCGATTCGCCGGTCGAAGTACTAGAAGATATAGAACGCCAGATTATTCGCAAGGCCACCCTACGAGACATTCCCGCACTGCTCCAGTTGATCAACGGCTACGCGGCTCAAGGCATCATGTTGCCGCGAACCGAATTCGAAATGTCCGAAAACATCCGCGATTTCACGGTTGTTTATACCGGTCCGCGATTGCTCGGATGCGGCGCGCTCCACTTCTATACTCCTGTCTCCGGAGAAGTCAGGTCCCTGGCGGTCGCCCCCAGTAGCAAGGAGAGCGGCATCGGCCGTCTTTTGATTGAAGCCCTGGAGAATGAAGCCATTCACAACGATCTGCACGCAATATTCGCGTTCACTTATGTGTTTGATTTCTTTCTCAAGCTAGGCTTCCACCAGGTCGACCGCGGCCTGCTTCCGCTCAAAGTCTGGAAGGACTGCCTCACCTGTCCGAAGTTCGAGTGCTGCGATGAAATCGCTGTAATGAAAGCCCTTAAGCCTGATCCATTAGTACCAGTATCGCTTGAGTTCCCCGCCGAACTCGTGCAGCTGCCCCATCCCAGGCGCGATTGAATGCGATTTGATCGCGCGTCGAGTTTTTTTATAAAAAACGTGTTTGATGAGAGTTTTTCCTGGATTTTCCACTTGGGCTGTGTATAATTTGAAGCATACTTGGCAGAAGTTGGGGAGGGATCGCAAATTCGTATGAAGGCGCAGACCATCGACGTCAAGCAAGCTACAGGAAGAATTCTTTGCTGTACCATCTTTCGGGCGGGCGGTAAGAAATTGCTCGCCAAGGGCCATATGATCAGCGAAGAGGATGCTCGCATGCTCGAGACCGAAGGCATGAACGAAGTCTGGGTCACCGAGCTCGAGGATGGAGAGGTAGGAGAGGACGACGCTGTCATGCAGGTCGCGAGCGAAATTGGCTGTGGAACGCTCGAAATCCGTCTCGCCGCGGGAGGCAGAGCCAATCTATTCGCCACTGAAGCGAGTTGCGTCTTGGTGGACGACGAGCTGCTCAAGCAAATCAACTGTACCGTCAGCATGGCCATCGCCACTGCTCCCAATTTTTCGTATGCGCGCACTGGCAATCGCGTGGCGACGGTGAAGAGCGCTCCCTTCGCGGTGGCCCAGCCGGAGCTGGAGGCCGTCATTTCCATCGTCAAGGAACGCGGGCCAATCTTGCAGGCCCGGCCCATACGTTCTCCCGCCGTTGCGGTCCTCTACACGGACCCGGCGAATGGAGAGCGCGCGCGCCAGCTCTTTGAAAACATCATGCGCCAGCGTCTCGAGCGGCTCGGAGCCGCCGCCAGCTTCGTGCTCTCCTCGGTCGAGGAGGAAGGCTCGGTCGCACGGAGCCTGCAGCATCTGCTGCGCGCCAAACCTACCGTTGTATTGATCGCGTCCACCACCGCTCCAGCGGGTCCGGAAGACGTGATCGGCCGCGCGATGATACGCGCCGGCTGCCAGGTGGAGCGCTTTCTTGCGCCAGTTGAGCCTGGCAATCTGTTTCTGCTGAGCTACAAGGACGATATCCCTGTCATGTCCGCGCCTGGTTGCTTCCGCTCCGCCAAGCCCAATGTTGTCGACTTGATGCTGCCCCCCATGCTGGCCCGCTATCGGGTGTCCGGATGGGAAGTCGCCTGCCTCGGGCATGGCGGCCTGCTCGCCTAGTAACGGTGGTGGGTGGTGGGTGGTGGGGAGTCGGGAAGTGGGGCGTGGGAAAGACAAATGGGACCATTTGGACTCACCAGTCAAATCCGGCGCGCAGCCGTCTCGATTCCCGCCAACATCGCCGAAGGGAAGGGCCGCGGTAGTTACGCTGAGGTCGCTCGATTCGCCAGAATCGCCCTCGGATCCGCTTACGAATTGGATACCTTGCTCGAAATCGCAGCGGAGCTTGATTTTCCAGGCAGTCCGCAAATTCCAGACGTGCGCCAGCGCCTCACGTCCTTGGTTCGTCAGCTTTCAACTTTCATTCAATCCCGCTGCGCCTAGCGTTTTTCCCACGACCCACCGCCCACGACCCACCCCCCACCCCCTGCCTGCTACCCTGCTCCCATATGCCTCCGCTCACAGGCAGCATCGAAATCGTCCTCGGCGGCGCCGCTGCCGTGTCAGCGGGCGTGCTGGCTTACGCCGTTCGAGTACCCTCCTGTTCGCTGCTCGCCCCCTCCGTTCATCGCGGAGCCGGTGTCCGTCCGGCCATCGCGCTCACTTTCGACGACGGGCCCAGCGAATCAACTCCGGAGCTGCTCGAAATCCTTGCCGGCCATCGCGCACCCGCCACATTCTTTCAAATCGGCGCGAATGTTCGCCGCTTGCCCGAAATTGCCCGCGAAATTGTCGCGGCCGGGCATGAAATTGGGAACCACACCGACACGCATCCCCTGCTGGCGCTCAAATCGCCTGGCTTTATCGATCGCGAACTCGCCGCCGCGCAAGAATCCATCCAGCGTGCCACCGGCCAGCGTCCCCGCTATTTCCGCGCTCCCTACGGCGTGCGCTGGTTCGGCCTGCGTCAAGCCCAGCAGCGCCTGGGCCTCGCCGGCGTGATGTGGAGCAGCATTGCGCTAGACTGGAAACGGCAGAAGCCCAGTGTGGTCTCGCGGCTCATCGAAGGTGCGGCCCCCGGTGCGATTCTCTGCTTGCATGATGGCCGAGTTCTTCAGCACCGCCCCGACATCGGCGTCACGCTCCGAGCCGTGCGCGAACTTTTGCCAAAATTGATGGAGCAAGGCTTTCGTTTTGAAAAGGTGACGGATATTCTATGTCCCACGAAGAACTGACCGCGCGAGTCAGGAGCATCATTGCCGCGACCCAGCATCTTCCCCAGGAGCAGATCACAGCCGACAGCACCTTCCAGGAGCTTGGCATCGACTCGCTGGATGGGATCAATATCCTCTTCGCCGTCGAAAGCGAATTCAACATCAATATCCCGGATGAGGCCGCGCAAAGCTTGCGCTCTGTTCGCGACGTGATCGACGGAATCGCCAAACTGCTCGAGAGCGGCCAAGGGAACCAGGCCCCGGTCAGCGCCTGACAATGCCTCGCCGCGTCGCCGTCACTGGCCTCGGCGTCATTTCTGCGATAGGTAACAACGCCGCCGAATTCTGGCAAGCCTTAAAAGCGGGACGTTCCGGGATCGCGCCTCTTGAAGCCGTCGACCGCACCCTGCTCCGTTTTCCCAATGGCGCTGAAGTGCGGAATTACGCGCCCGCGCAATACTTCGATGACAAGGAGCTGGGCCTCCTCGATCGCTTTGCTCAGTTCGGCGTCATTGCCGCGCGCGAAGCCATTGCCGCCGCCGGCGTCCAATGGACGAAGGAGTTACGCGAATCAACCGCCATCATCACCGGCTCCTGCGTCGGAGGACAAACCACCGCGGATGACGGCTTCGTCAATCTGTATCGCAACAATATCCCCCGCGTGAATCCCCTCACCATTCCGCGCACCATGGAAAACGCCGCGGCCAGTAGAATCTCGCTCGAGACCGGCGTGGTCGGACCAACCTACACTATCTCCACGGCCTGCTCCTCTTCCAATCACGCCATCGGGCAGGCGTTTTGGATGGTGCGGAGCGGCGCCGCCGAAATGGCCATCACGGGCGGCAGCGAAGCGGTGTTCAGCCTCGGATTTCTCAAGGCCTGGGAGGCCATGCGCGTGGTCTCGCCCGACACCTGCCGGCCGTTTTCAAGGGACCGCCGCGGTCTCATCCTGGGCGAAGGCGCGGCGATGCTGGTGCTGGAGCCCCTCGATGCCGCTCGCGCGCGTGGAGCTTCGATACTCGGCGAAATCGTCGGCTTTGGCATGTCGTCCGACGCTTTCCATATCACCCAGCCCTCGCCCGATGGCGCCGCCCGAGCCATGCGCGCCGCTCTTTCCGATGCCGGCGTTGAACCCTCCCGTTTTGTATCCAGCAAGACCGGCTACATCAACGCGCACGGCACCGCGACCCTGGCCAACGACGCCGCCGAAACCACGGCCATCCGCAAGGTCTTTGGCGAGTACGCCGATCGGCTCGCGGTGAGCTCCACCAAGTCCATGCACGGCCATACGCTCGGCGCGGCTGGCGCCATCGAGGCCGCCGCCACGTTGCTCGCCTTGCGAAATGGAATTCTGCCTCCCACCGCCAATTTCAACCAGCCCGACCCGGCCTGCGACCTCGATGTGGTCCCCAACGTCGCCCGCCCCGCCGCCATCGAGTTCGCGCTCTCGAATTCGTTCGCCTTCGGAGGCTTGAACGCCGTCCTCGCCTTCCACCGCGTCGAAACTTAACCTTCCCACCGGCGTCAACAGCATGAGGTGTTTTCCATGGCTAAGGAAGAAGATGTCAGTGTCACCGCCGTTGACGACCTTTCCGATGTAGCTCATACTCACGATCGCGAGCGCAAGCTGAGCGAGTACAAATCCACGAACATGCCATTGTCTGCTTCCGAAATTGCGCAGGACGAAGCCAAGGATACCGAACATCTCGGATGGGCCCCCCGCACGCTGGAAAACATCGGCGATATGACGCCGCTCCCCGAGAAGTAACCGAACCCAACCAATCCACGACGAACCGAGCCGCCATCAGAAGGGAGCGGAATCCCGCGGGTTACACTGAAATTACGTGGAAGAAGAGGTCTTAGGAAAAGCCTACGACGCGCGCCTCATGCGGCGTCTGCTTACCTACATTCGTCCCTATAAAGCAGCCGTTGCCATCTCCCTGGTATTGCTGCTTCTCAATGCCCTGCTGCAAGTCGTCGGCCCGCTGCTCACCGCCTTGGCGGTCGATCGCTACCTCACGCCGTCCGGCAAAATCACCCATACCGTTCTCGATCCTTTTCTGTCCAGCAATCCCTGGACCGGCCTTGCCCAGATTTCGTTCCTGTATCTGCTGGCCGTGGTGTTCGGCATGTTATGCGATTTCGGTGAGCAGTACATCATGCAATGGGTAGGCCAGAAAGCCATGTTCGATCTGCGGCGCGAGATGATGACCAAGCTCCAGAAACTCGATCTCGCTTACTACGACCACAACCCGGTCGGCCGGATGGTCACGCGCATCACCACCGACGTCGACGCGCTGAACGAGCTGTTCTCTTCCGGTCTGCTCATGATCCTCGGCGACCTGCTCATGCTCAGCTTCGTCGTTATCGCGATGCTCGCATTAAGCCCCGGCATGACCGCCTTCCTGATCGCCGTGACGCCCTTCGTCGTGCTGGTCACCATGCAGTTCCGGCGCGCCGTGCAAAAGAGCTACCGCAGGATTCGCGTGGCTATCGCGCGCATTAATTCCTACTTGCAGGAACACATCGGCGGCATCGCCGTCCTCCAGCTCTTCAATGGCGAGGCGCGCAGCCGCCGCGAGTTTGAAAGCATCAATCGCGCCCACATGGAAGCCTACAAGGACGCCATCATCGCCTACGGATGGTTTTATCCTATTGCAGAGTTTCTAGGTATGTTGGCGCTCGCGATGCTGCTCGGCTATGGCGGCTTTCGAGTCCGCGGGGGCGGCATCCAGATCGGCGTGCTGGTGGCCTTCTTCCAATATGGCCTCCGATTCTTCCGTCCCATTCAAGATCTGAGCGAAAAATACAACATCATGCAATCGGCCATGGCCGCCGCCGAACGCGTGTTCAAGCTTCTCGACACGCCCGCCCAGATTCAATCTCCCGCCCAACCCGTGGCTTTTCCGCGCTCGCCCGCCGCCGTCGAATTCGACCACGTGTGGTTCGCCTACAAGGACCAGGATTGGGTGTTGACGGACGTCAGCTTCCACATCCAGCCCGGCGAAACCGTCGCGGTGGTCGGCCACACCGGCGCCGGAAAAACCACCATCGCCAGCCTCTTGCTCCGGTTTTACGAGGCCCAGCGCGGCGTCATCCGCATCGGCGGCATCGATATTCGCGAGTTCGATCTCGAAAATCTGCGGCGCAACTTCGGCATCGTCCTCCAGGACCCGCACCTGTTTACTGGCACCATCGCCGAAAATATCCGCCTCGGCACGTCCGGCATCTCCGACGGCGAATTGGCCGAAGCCGCCGCGCGCCTCAATCTGCTCGACTTTGTCCAGAGCCTGCCGGAAGGCTTCGATCAGCCCGTGCGCGAACGCGGCGCTGGATATTCAACCGGCCAGAAGCAGCTCATCAACTTCGCCCGCGCGCTCGCTCACAACCCGCGCTTCCTCATTCTCGATGAAGCCACGTCCAGCGTCGACACCGAAACCGAGCTGCGCATCCGCGAGGCGCTGCAGCACCTGGTGGTCGGTCGAACGTCCATCGTGATCGCGCATCGGCTCTCCACCATCCAACGCGCCGATCGCATCATCGTCATGCACAAAGGCAAGCTGCGCGAGATCGGCACGCACCAGGAGCTGCTCGCGATGCGCGGCATCTATTGGAAGCTGTACCAATTGCAGTATAAGGATCAGGAGTCCGGCGCTGCGCGCCTGGCCGAAGAGCCCGTCACCGGCGACTAGCCGCCCCGAGTTTGGCTCCCCTCAGCGCTCCCTTTCGTCCCAATTCTCGCGTACCATCAATAGGAGATCGTCCAACCCCCTGTTGCCGGCTCTCAGAGGAGAAACTATGTCGAAACTGTTTTCGCGGAATGCCCTAGCTGTTTTAGCTCTCGTTTTTCCAGCCGCAGCCCTGGCCCAACCCGTCGTCAACGCGGTGATCAACAACTTTAGCGGCGAACTGCCCGGCTTGCCCAGTTACGGCATTGCGCCCGCCAGCCTGTTTGTCATTTATGGCAGCCATCTGTGCGACGATGTCCCGCTCGTCACTCAAACCAGCGCTGGTTCGGGCCTGCCTACCACTCTAAACGGCATGAGCATCTCCGTCATCGTGAACGGCGTCACCACCAACCCGGCGATTTACTATGCGATCCCAACGCAGGTCGCCGCTGTTCTTCCCTCCACCACGCCGTCCGGTTCCGGAACCATCACCGTCAACTACAAGGGGTCCACGTCGGCGCCCCTTCTTGTCACGAAAAGCGCTTTTGGGATACTTACGTTAAATCTGACTGGCGCCGGGGGGGTAAAAGCGACCAACCTCCAGTACGAGGACATTACACCCACCGCCTCGGCTGCTCCCGGGCAGACCATCATACTGTGGGGTTCCGGTTTGGGCGCCGATACCGCCAATGATGATCGATCCTATCCGATGAAGCAGGACAATCTCAAGAATGCTACGGTCTACATCGGCGGCGTCAAAGCCGACGTCCTGTATGCCGGGCGATCCCTGTTTCCAGGAGAGGATCAGATCGATGTGACCGTACCGTCGTTGGGAGCCTCGTCCGCATTCCGCTCCGCCAAAGGGAAGGGCCACGACGCCGCGTCCGCTTCCTCGCTCGATCTCCAGCAAGCCTTGAACTGGGAGGAGGAGGGGGATTCTGGATTTCAGGCCGGCTGCGAGAATGCGATAGTCGTGGTGGCGAACGGCATTGCAAGCAATTTCGGGACGCTTCCGGTTAACCCGGGCAACGGCGTGTGCAGTGACGCGCTGTACGGAATCAACGGGACCGAACTGTCGCAAACCGGCAGCCAGGGCACTGTCAAGGGGGGAACTCTAAGCCTGTTCCAGGGGACCCAGCCAGCCCAGAACTCCGACGTCTCCCATACGAACCCGGAAGCACAGTCGTTTAAAACCCTCGAGTACGCGTCTGCGATGTTCTCTTCCACGACTGGCGCATCGTTTGTCGGCGGTTCATCCTATCTTTCGCTCGGAAACTGCATCGTAAGCCTGCCCGCGAACATTTCCGGGCTTCCCGGGACGGTCAACGGCTTGGATGCTGGAACCTCGATCGGGCTGGCCGGAGGGAGCCTTTCGGTGCAATTAACCGAACCGCCGAAGACCGTTGGATCGTACGATGCACTTCTGACCAGCCCTTTGGGTGGCGGCACTGCGTACACTTTCACAGGCCCCGGCGGAAAAAAGGTCGGACCCTTCAAAGTGACCATCACCTTTCCGGTCCCGGTAACTTGGACGAACAAGAGTTCGATCTCCACAGTCGCCGAGTCTCAAGGGCAGCTAATCACCTGGACGGGAGGCGCTACAGGCTCTTTCATGTACATCAGTGGCAACTCAATGACGTCGCCACCGGTCGGGGTCGTGCCGCAAACCGTCAGTTTCGCTTGCAACGTTCCAGTAGTCGAGCAACAGTTCACCATTCCTTCATATGTGTTGGAAGCACTCCCGAAGGGTAGCGGACAACTGACTGTTTTCAACGAAGCGAACCCGGTGAGCTTCTCGGCAACTGGGCTCGACGGCGGCCGCGTGGTGGCCGGCTCCTTCACTCAGACCGACGTCATCTACCAGTGATCTTCCAGTACCATGAATAGGAGTTCGTTCAATCCTGGTTGCGCGAATCTCTAGGGGAGAAACTATGTCGAAACTTTCTCGGAATCTCTTAGCCGCATTGGTTCTCATCCTCCCGGCCACAGCCGCCCCACCGGTAATCAACGCGGTAACCAACAATTTCGGCGGCTCACTGCCGGGCTTGCCCAATTACGGTATTGCCCCCGGCAGCACGTTCGTTATTTATGGCAGCGGTATGTGCGACAATGTCCCGCTCGTCGTTCAAACCAGCGCTCCGCCGGCGGGCCTGCCGCGTACGCTGAACGGCATGATTATTTTCGTCGACGTCAACGGCGTCGTCGTCAACCCGGCCATTTACTACGCCACCCCGGATCAGGTCGCCGCCGTCCTTCCATCCACCACGCCGGTCGGTACAGGAACCATCACCGTTAAGTACAACGACCAAACCAGTGTGGCTCCCTTTGTGGTGACCAAGAGCGCATTTGGCCTTCTTACCGCAAATGCGGGGGCGAAGGCGTACAACCTCCAGTACCAGGACATTACACCCACCGCCTCGGCTGCTCCCGGCCAGGTCATCATACTGTGGGGTTCCGGTCTGGGCGCCGATACGGCCAATAATGATCGAATCTATCCGATGAAGCAGGACAATCTCAATGATGCGACGGTCTACATTGGCGGCGTCAAAGCCGATGTCCTGTATGCCGGGCGATCCCTGTTTCCGGGAGTGGATCAGATCGATGTGTACGTGCCGGCCTTGGGAGCCGCACCCGCCTTTGAAGCTGCGAGCTTTGAAGGCCGCGACGTCCCGCGCGCCTCCGCTGGATTTCAGGGCGGCTGCACGAATTCGGTGTTCGTGGTCGCAAACGGCATTACGAGCAATTACGGGACGCTCCCGGTCGCCGTCGACAACGGCGTTTGCAAGGATCCCGACTACGGAATCACCGGGAATGGGTTCCCGCAGTTAAGCCTGAGCACTGTCACGGTCGGTGGCTTGGCGCTTTTCCAGATTGTTCAGTCGAACGGGACCTACTACTACGCCGAGGGGAATTTTTTCTCCGAGCCGGGCTACGATTTTGCGAACGGCGCCCCCTACGTTTCCCCTGGAAGCTGCCTCGTGAATACGACGTCCACGAAACCAGCCGTGCGGTCCACGAAACCAGCGTCAACCAGCCGGGCTGCGACCGCCGGCGGGATAAGTGAAGGACTGCAGCTCACCCTTTCCCTGGGGGTGACCTTGCCCCAATCATCGAACAACATAGGACAGTACACTGCATCGTTCCCCACCCCTGCTCCAATGCCGGGCGCCACGTACACCTTCCTCGGCGACACGTTTACAGCGGACTTCACCTACCAGGAGCCAGTGACTTGGAACTTCGGCACTGGCACGGCGGCGGCGGTGATGGCGCCAGGCGCATTAGCCAAACCTCGGACGAGCGACCCTACCACCGGCACCATCACGGAGTCTCAGGGACAACTCATCACTTGGACCGGCGGCGTTCCAGATAGCTGGGTAATAGTCGAGGGCAGTTCAACGGCGCCGGCGGTTTCGTTGAGTGTTAATTTCTATTGCACGGCTCTTGCCAGCGCTCAACAGCTCATGCTTCCTCCGTATGTGTTGGACACTCTGCCGGCCGGGATGGGAACTCTGACCGTCGAAAACGAGCAGCAGCCGCAGATGTTCACGGCCCCGGGGATCGACTACGGATACACTTCGACGGGCCTCATAACCTATGCCGACGTAACCTACCAGCTTGAGCCCTCCACCTCACCGCCCCCACCGCCCCCACCGCCCCCACCGGCCGAATCCCCCTACAATGGAACCTACACCGGTACCTTTAGCGGCACTACGGATACCGGAAAGACGCTATCCGGCTCGATAACGTCCACGGTAGACGACGGCGTGGTTACGGTGACTAGTCCTGGAAGCGGGATGGGAACTGTAAGCTCCACCGGCGCAATCACGTTCGGTGTCAACGCCGTCGAGGGCGTGTTCTGCAACTTTAGCGGCCAGGCTGTCGTCACCGGCGCGGCAGTCACAGCCACCGGAACCTTTACTTGCACATATAAGAATACCTCCGGAACCTGGACTGTGACTTCTACATCCGCAGGAGATTAACAGCGGCGAACAGCAGCATCAGAATCGATGCCGGTCCCATAGCTGGATTGGGATTCGCGCTGGCGGACTGCAAAGACGGGAAAGCCCTCTATGAGTCGATCGCGGAGCGGTCGGACCAGCTTGACATGGCGGCGCACCCGGTAGTGGACGATCGCGAAGGGGCTGCCGTCCTGAGACGAGTCTATAAGGGAAGATAGCGAGGGCAGTAGGCCCTATTTCTCCCGGTAGTTCAAAGGCGGCGTCTGGCCGGCTGGAATGGCGGACACATAAGCTCTTCCTTTCAGCTGGCGCTGAAAATCCGTCTTCGCATCCAATACCAATTGCCGATCCGAAAACAAATCCGCCCCGGTGACGGCTAGCGCCTTTGCCGCCACGATCATCCCCTTCTGCCCGATACTCATGCCTGCGCTGGCAGCCGCCTGCCAGGTATGGGCGACCACTCCCGGTACAAACGTCGCCGTTTCAAAACCGATGGTCGGGACGTTCCAACTAACATCTCCGACGTCGGTGGATGCGGCCGCAGCGTTAGGATCCGGCTGCCGAAGGGGCTGAATCAAGGCCGTCGAATCCAACTCGCCGGCTCCGCCCGCGGGCAAGCTCTTTTGCAGTTCCTCCGCAAAATGCTTTTCCTCCGACGTATAGTGGAAACCGCCCACCTCTTGCAAATTCCGTTGCGCCACTTTAGAAAGAGGATCGTTGCCAAGCACATTGGCCGTACCGCCGACATCTTTGACTTCGAGCGTGGTTTCCGTCATCAGCGCAGCTCCCTGGCCGATCTTCAGGATTCGATTCCAAACCTCGCCCAGCACCACCAGCGAGGGATTGCGGGCGTAGAGATAGAGTTCGGCCGTATCGGGAACCACGTTGGGCGCCGCGCCGCCATTGGTGATGATGTAGTGTATTCGGCTATTGCTGGGGACATGTTCTCGAAGAAACTCTACGCCGCTGCCCATCAACATCACCGCATCCAGAGCGGAACGGCCGCGCTCCGGAGCCATCGCCGCATGCGCGGCCACTCCATGGAACAGGAACCTGGCGCTGTTCATCGCCAGCATGCCGCCGTTTTGTACGATATTCTCGCTGGCCGGATGCCACTGCAGAACCACATCCACGTCCTGAAACAACCCAGCGCGGATCATGTACACTTTCCCGTCGCCACCCTCCTCGGCCGGCGTTCCGTAGTAGCGCAGGGTCCCTGTAACGCGATTCTGTTGCATGTATTCTTTCAGCGCCACCGCCGCCAGCGCTGCCCCGGATCCCAGCAGGTTATGTCCACAGCCGTGGCCGGGCGCTCCGGCCACCACGGGACTGCGGTCTGGCGTAGCGGCTTGCGAAAGTCCGGGGAGCGCGTCGAATTCGCCCAGGATGGCGATCACCGGGCTACCTTGGCCGAAGCTGGCGACGAAGGCAGTCGGTTCATTTGCTACCGGTGATTGCACATGAAAACCCGCCGCCTCTAATTCACTCCGCAGCAGAGCCGAACTCTTCTGCTCCTGATAGCCCAATTCCGCGTAGCCCCAGATGGTTTTGGAAATCCCGGAAAAGTGCGCCGCGTGCTCATCCACCAGTTGCAGGATTTGCTGATGTTGGGCCGGCTGCTGACAGAGAGCTCCTGCGGGCAACAGGGCCGCCGGCAGGATAATCGCTAGGGAAAAAAGACGCGTAGGTTTGACGTGCATGCATTCAGCTTACCTGACCATAAGCGGTCGGATGACCATATGTGGTTAGCGGCTCGCGCCTGGACCTTTGCAAACGCAACCATCGGCGCACTAATCCCGAACGGCCCTGCGCGTGCCGTATCACTTCTATGAAAAACAAACTGAGACACGGTATCTGGGCTCTGGCGGTAGCAGTTGGCTTGGGCATCGGTGCAGGCGCCGTACAGGCCCAGGACCAAGGCCCGGATTATTCGAAAAACAAAACCTACCAGCAAGGCATGCGCGAAGGCCGAAACGATCATGCGCATAACCGGGATCACTACAAGAAACACCACTTCAAGAAAGACGAAGACCAGAAAGCCTACGAGGCTGGCTACCAGAAGGGCCACGCCAATTAGGTTCCGCGAGCCGGCATAAGTCACTCAGGAATTACCCGAACGCCGGGCGTGAATCCAGATTCCGAACAGGCGTGGCACGGCTTGCGATTGAGTTCTCCACTGGAGGCGGGCTCGCCACCACCCCGTTCTCCGAAGTGATTCTCGCCGGCGCGCCGCCCAGAGCGAAAGCAACCGCAGTGGCTGATTCTTCTCCAGGCCAGTACGAACCGTGGACGTAAGCCACACCGTTGTGCGACATCGGATACGGAGAGTGCCAGGTTGCGCCTGGACCTCCGGTCCGTCCAACTGCAGTTGGAAAAAAACCCTCGCCCGCGGCCGTCTCTCCAATCGGGAAAGTCCAGTGCAGCACCGGATCCCCTTCCGAATAAAGCACAGAGTTCTTCAGAGTCATCGTCGCAGCGCTTCTCAAAGCCCCGCCGGCATTCACCTGCTTAACCACAACCGCCGCCGCCATTAAGACCACCACGCCGACAAAGACGTTCGGCTGTAATCCGCCCGTCCACTCCGCCAGCATCTCGAGAATCACGCGGCATCCGAGCGAATGCCCCACCAGGTTCACCACTAATGGACCCGAATGCTGGAGCCCGCTCAAGAAGGCGGCCAACGCTCTCCCCGAATCAATCGCCGGCTTTATCTGATTCGGATAACTTAGTGTCGAAATGATCTTGTTCGGCTCGTCGCCCGGCCATAAGAATTCAGCGATCGGCGCTGTCTGGGTGTTGAATTTCTTCTTTAGGTTATCCAGGAACTGGCCATACGACCCCAGCGCGTCGGTGCGGCTAACATTGAACCCGTGAACCAGGATGATCAGATTACCCCTGCCGTCCAGATGACCGCCCTGCTCCCACGCCGGGACCACCGGACCGCCCGAGTTCGTCAACGGTTGGCGAACGCTGACTTGAACCGGATCGCTCACTGGCCGCGGGCCCTCTGCAGCACGGCAAGCAGGTCCTTCCCTACCGGAGCGAGAAACCCGGCGAGTATCGCGCTAACGACAATACTGAATGGGTTCGCGGCAATTGTTCCCGGGCCGTACGCCATCGCAACCCAGGCCAGCACGCCGCTGAGCACGATGGATGCAATCTGCAACATCCACTTCCAGCGGAAGCCCGCCGTGATTTGAAGCGCGTCTATAGCTCGCTGGCACTGGTGGGTGACTCGGTTGCGCGCGTCCAGGAAGGCCTGAGTCGGTGGAACCGTTGGTCCCGCGAGAACCAGGTTAATGTCCGCGCTATTCGCCTGCGAGGCGGTAACAGCTAACAAATCTACGTGGGCCGAAGGGAACTCGAGAACCATCTGGATGGCCGCAGTATATTGTCCGCAAAGTTGTTCGATCTGCAAATCGTAGAGGGCGGCCGCGTCTCCATCCACCGCCATGGTCAAAAGGTCCTGTTCAGCTTTCGAGGCGGACACACTCGGATTGTCGAGGTTCTTCCGAGCCTCGGCCGCGCCCTCCTCCATCCACTTCTTGAGGTAGTAACTTTGGAACCATTGCCGCGTGGGAAGAAGATCCTTCAAGGTTTGCAGAAGAGCCATACTCACACCGCCAATGATGCTCAACGCAATTACGTAAGCGGACAAATGGCTTGCAGCATCCGCCAAGAATTTGCTGATACCTAGATCCATATGCTTCGTAGAAGCTTACACCCGCTTTCCCTGAAATTCAATGGTCTTTAGCAGCCAATGTTGAAAAAAGCCCAGGCGGCGCCAGGTGTGCGATCCAGCAGCGAGGTCTTCATGCACATTGCGATCTCGAAAGCCGAAGTGGAAAGCGCCGGCGCCACTGTGGATGGCATATACCTCCGAATTATTATTCACGCCAACGAACACATGGGGCAGCTAATAGCCTACGCGCGCATGAACGGGATTGTGCCGCCCTGGTCCGAAAGCGCCGCAAAATAGTAATCACGCCGCCCCAAAATTTCTCTTCCCTGCATCTCTCCCCACTTACCTGCCCCTCTCCATCCAGCGCCCACCCCACGCCTGTATTCTGAACCTGGATGCTTCATACGCGGCCCAACACTGCGTTTGTTGGCTTCGTTTCGCTAAATTTGAAAACAAGCGTCACTCGCATACACAACACACCCCCTCTTGCGCCACCTGCCGCGGAAAAATTCTCGCCCCGCCACAACGCACCAATAACCCACAACCCACCACCCACCGCCCGTCGGCAAGCGTAGAATCATATGGAAGGCCCCTTGTCCCGAACTCACTCTCTCAGCGTCCCGGTGCACGTCCGATCGCCCAAGCGTGTCACGCGACTCTTTGGCGATCTCAAAGTCCGCCTCAAGTTGATGGTGCTTCACAATGTCTTTTTCCTGATCCTCTCCCTCGGCGTCTACTTCGTGCTCTACCCCTATCTCCCCGCGCCCGCCAAAACCAACCTGTTCATCGTTCTCGGCGCCATCTACATCCTGGCCGTGCTGGTGCTTGAAACCACCATCATGCCGCTGTATGTCTACCGCCCGCTGCAACTCATGCTCGAAGCCGATCAAGCCACGCAGCATGGCGACCGCGATCACGAGCTCATCGGCGAAGCCTTCATTCCCGCCGACGAAATCGGCCACATCATGCGCTCCCGCAACGCCACCGTCATCGAGCTCCGCAAGCGCGAAGAGGATTTAGAGGAAGCGCTCCGCAAACTCGAAGCGCAGGACCGCCTGGTCAGCCTCGGCCTGCTCAGCGCCAGCGTGGCGCATGAGCTCAACACCCCGCTCACGGTCCTCCAAGGCTCCATCGAGAAACTCACCGAAAACACCGGCGACCCCGCCACCCTCGAGCGCCTGGCCCGCATGCTGCGCGTCACCCAGCGCATCCGCCGCATCAGCGAAGGCCTGGTGGATTTCTCGCGCGTCCGCAAACAGCATATGGAGCCGGTGCCGCTGCGCCACTTGTTCGATGAAGCCTGGGCGCTGGTGGCCATCGACAAGAAGGCCGCCGCCTCGCGCTTTGCCAATCAGGTGCACTCGGGCGATGTAGTCACTGGCAACTCCGACCGGCTGGTGCAGGTGTTCGTCAATCTGTTGCGCAACGCGCTGGATGCGGTCCCCGCCGCGGGTGAAATCACCGTTCATTCGCGCCGCTTGAATCGCAACTCGCAGCCTTGGATCTCCATCGCCGTCGAGGACAACGGCCCCGGCATCCCGTCCGATGTGCTGCCCGACATCTTCGAAGCTTTCGTCTCCACCCGTCTCGACGCCAAGGGCACCGGCCTCGGCCTCACCGTCGCCGAGGGAATCATTCACCAGCACGGTGGCACCATAGCGGCCTCCAATCGTGCCGAAGGCGGCGCCTGTCTTGAAGTGACCTTGCCGGCGTCCGGCTCCAGGCGACAGGGAACCTCGGCCTCATGATGAAACCCACATCTGAGCGAGTGCCCGATCCGCCGCCCGATCAATCTCAGGGAAAACCAGGAAGCAACAGCGGCTTGGTGGATCTCGCCATCCTGGATGACGATCCCGACTTTTGCAATTATCTGGAAGACGCGCTCAAAGACGATGGCGTCTACTTCATCCGCGCTTTTGGTCATCCCGATGAGCTCTTTACTGCGTGTGAACAGAGGGTTCCCGACATCGTTCTGCTCGACATGAAGATGGGCGAGTTCAAAGGCGATAAGGTGCTCGAACAGCTTCTGGCCGCTTATCCGGGGCTGTGCGTCATCATCGTCACCGGCTATCCGTCGCTCGAGGATATGCGCGCCACCTTCAAGCTGAAGGTGTTCGATTACATCTCGAAACCTTTCTCGCTCGCGCAGCTCCGGCAGACGCTGCACAACGCCATCGATAAATACGGATTCGGCCGCACCACGCAGGACCGCCTCCGCGAACGTCTGGGCCATCAGATCAAGATGCTGCGCGTGGAGCGCGATTGGTCGCTTAAGGACCTGGCCGGCGCCACCAAGCTCAGTATCTCGCAGATCAGCTCCATCGAGCGCGGCGCGAATCTGCCCAGCATCGAAAGTTTGCTGGCCATCTGCCGCGCGTTTGAGAAGCGGCCGTCGGAAGTCCTTTCGGCCATCGAGTTCTAACCCTCAATGCCATCCACCGCCATGGCCCTCGCGCTTTCGCGTGCGTTTGAAGCATCGCCGGAAGAGGAAAAAAGCCGCGAGCTGATCCTGGCGCTGCTCGAATTGACCGAAGCGCCGTTCTCGCGCGAACAGTTTCATCCGGGGCACATTACTTGTACCGCTTTGGTATTGCATCCCAACGGCCACCAGTTTCTACTGATGCACCATCATCGGCATCGGCGCTGGCTATTGCCCGGCGGGCATGTCGAAGAGTCCGACGTTACATTGAGCGACACTGCGCGGCGCGAAGCAATCGAGGAGACGGCGGTTGCGATTGCGCCCTCGGGCTCGGCCACGCTCGTAGGCATGGATGTTCACGTTATTCCCGCGCGCAAGCGCGAGCCGTTCCATCTGCATCACGATCTCATCTTTGCTTTTGACGCAAACTCCGAGGAGTTTGCCATTACGGAAGAAGCGCCTGAAGTGGCCTGGTGTGGAATGGACGAGTTCGCCCGCTATCAGTTGCCGTCCAGCATCACGCGCGCGGTAGAGCGAGCCCTCGCAAAGAAAAGCCGGTGAGCACTCGGAGGAAGATGCTCACCGGGCCGGCAACTGCGCCGCTTTCGCGGATCAGGCGCCTAAGTCACAAGGACGTACCCTGGCCTCGTCAGGTTTCTTAGAGCGTCCTGTTACAGTGGTCTCGTGGATGGGGTTATTGTTGTCGACAAGCCGCAAGGCCTAACGTCACATGATGTTGTGAATCGCATGCGGCGGCTCGCGAACACGCGCAAGGTTGGTCACTTGGGCACTCTAGATCCGCTGGCCACCGGCGTCCTGCCGCTGGTGCTTGGCCGCGCCACTCGTTTGGCGCAGTTCTTCTCCGGCGGTGAAAAGACTTACGACGCCCGCATTCAATTTGGCTGGTCCACCGACACCTACGACCGCGAAGGCGAACGTGTTTCCGAGCCCGTTGAACCGCGCTTCACGCGCGAGGAATTGGACGCCGTGCTGGCGCGATTCAGGGGTCCGTTTCTGCAAACGCCTCCGCCGTTTTCGGCGAAAAAAGTCGCCGGTACGCCGGCATATCGCCTGGCGCGCAAAGGGACTCCGGTGGATCTTCAGCCGGTCCAAGTGCACGTGTTCGAGCTCGATCTTTTGGAGTTTGACGGCGCCACTGCTCGCATCCGTTTGCGCTGCTCGGCGGGAACTTATTTGCGGGGAATCGCGCACGATGCCGGCCGCGAGCTTGGTTGCGGCGCATTTCTAACGGCTCTTCGCCGCACTGCGTCGGGTGAGTTCGCAGAAGTCCAGGCGTTCACCTTGGAGGCTCTGGAAACCCTCGCGCGTGCAGGCAACCTGCGGGAGGCGCTGATTCCGGCTGCTCACGTATTGCCCGATTTTCCGAACGCTCTGGTTGACACGCTGACCGCCGGCCAAATCCGGCAAGGCAAGGATTTTCGGCTCTCACCGTTTGTAGAACGGTCCGGCTCGAAGTACGTGAAGGCCGTCGGTCCCGAAGGCGATCTGATTGCCATTGGGGAGGTGCGCCTTCCGCATGTCTATCATCCGATTCTGGTGCTCTGACGGGCGAAGCGTCGAATGAAGCAAGTTTAATACCCGCTCCGACTGCGTTGGTTTATGATGCAAGTGTGCAGGCTCGTCTCGCGACTTTGTTGATGGTTGTCGGGGCGTTGCTCACCAGCGGCCGGTCGCAAGAGCCCGCCAAATCCGAAGCCCCCAAGAACCAACCCAAGAGCGAGCCCAAGTACGACGAAACGTTTTCCGGTTTGATCGTGGAGCTGTCGCCCACCAAGATCACGGTGTCGCGTAGTATTCTTGGAAAGCCCGCCGAGAAATGCACTTTTGGGATCAAGCCCGATACTCGGGTCGAGGGCAAGTTGCGGGTTCGCGCCAAGGTCACAGTGGGTTTCGTAACCACCGATGAGGGCGACATCGCGCGGCTGGTAGTGGTGCGGCCGGCGCAGAAGCCGCCCGATAAAAAGTAGCCAAGAAGTAGTTATTTCTTCTTCTTTTTTCTTTTGGCGGCCCAACCTTCCTTAATCACCTGGCGCGCGCGGCCGAGTGCCAGAGCTTCGGCGGGCACTGGATCGGTGATCACGGAGCCGGCGCCGATATAGCTCGCGTCGCCGATATCGAGCGGCGCCACCAGCGTGGAATTGCTGCCGACGAAGGTATCCTTGCCGATACGCGTGGGATGCTTGTTCGCGCCATCGTAGTTGCAGGTGATGGTGCCCGCGCCGATGTTGGTGTTTTCGCCGATTTCCGCATCGCCCAGGTACGCCAGGTGATTGGCCTTGGCGCCAGCGCCGAAGCGCGTGTTCTTCAGCTCCACGAAATTCCCGATGCGGGCGTTCGAGCCGATCCGCGCTCCGCCGCGCAGCCGCGCGTAAGGTCCGATGTGAGCGCCGGTTTCGATTTTGGAATCCACGATGTGGGTGAATGGGGCAATCTCAACTTTGGCCGCGAGCGTGGAATCCCGCAGGATTGCGCAGGCTCCGATGCGGGATTCCTCACCGATGGTGGTATCGCCGAGGATTTGCGCGAACGGTTCCACGATGGAATCCGCGCCAATGCGGACTCCTGCGTCGATGGTCACTGTTTCGGGTTTCTCGATGGTGACGCCAGCCAGCATCAGCTCACGCACTTTACGCTCGCGGAAAATGCGGTCCACCTCGGCCAGCTCGACGCGCGTGTTGATGCCCAGCAGTTCGGTAGGATTTTCGACTTCCATCGCGGCTACGCTATGGCCGGCGCGATTCAGGATCTCGACGATGTCGGTCAGATAGTATTCGTGCGCGGGGTTGTCGGGCCGGATCTCGAGCAAGTGCCGCCACAGCAGATCGGCCTGGAAGCAATAAATCCCGGAATTGATAATTGGAATGGCAAGCTGCTCGCGCGTGGCGGCCTTTTGTTCCACGATGGCTCGAACTTCGCCGTGCTCGCCAAGGATGATGCGGCCGTACCCCGTGGGGTCGTCGAGGCGCGTGGTGATCAGGGTCGCGGCGGCTTTGCCGGAAGTCTGGCGGCGAACCAACTCCGCGAGCGTTTCGGGCGCGAGCAGCGGGCAGTCGCCATAGAGCACGACGACGAAACCTGATTTGACCAAGCTTGGTTCAGCGAGCGATTCGCGGCAGGCCAGCAGCGCATGGCCGGTGCCTTTTTGTTCCCGTTGCTCGACAAAACGAACGCCCGAAGGCGCGAGCAGCGCGCGGACTTGATCCGCCTGATGACCTACCACGACGGTGACGTGATCGGCGGGCGCGATGGCGCTGGAGGCTGCGACGACGTGCTCAATCAAAGACAGGCCGCCCGCGCGATGCAGCACCTTGGCGCGCTTGGACTTCATGCGCGTCCCGAGGCCGGCGGCCAGGACCACGACGTTGATCTGAGATTTCATCCGTGCGGTTAGTGATCTCCGAGAACACGGATCTTGCTGCGTCCCGCGCGTCCTCGCTTTGCCAATTGTAGTGCAACCTCGGCGGAGGCGCGCGGATCGTGGCGCACGCTGTCGCCGGAACCAAGCAGATCCGTCGCCTTTACTTGCAGGCCCATTTCGGCCATCCGGTCAATGTCGTTGAGCACGGACCGCACGTTTTCCGCGGCATATTTCCGCCGCTGGCGGGCGCTGATGGCGCGCGAGTTCACCACGGCGACATCGATCAGGCGCATGCCGGCATGGCGGTGAATCGCCTCCACGTGATCGGAGGCGCGGAACCCGATGGTCTCGCCGGGCTGCCACATGAGGTTCACGAAGCAGGCTTTCAACGCGCGGCTACGCTGAATGGCCGGCGCGATGCCTTCCACCAGCAGGTTCGGGATGACGCTGGTAAACAGCGAACCGGGACCCAGTGTGATGAGGTCGGCTTCGTGAATGGCCGCCAGGGTTTCCGGAAGCGGTTTACAGACGCGCGGCTGAAGTTGAATGCGTCGGATGCGCGAGCGGCTCTTGCCGATCCTGGTCTCGCCTTTCACTATCTTTCCGTTTTCCAGTTCCGCTTCCAGGACGACGTTGACGTTGGTGGAGGGATAGATGCGGCCGAGGCTGGCGAGAATTTCCGAGGAAAGCTTGACGGCTTTCGCGAAATCGCCCGTCAGATCCGTGAGGGCGGTGAGAAACAGATTGCCGAAGCTGTGGCCTTTCAGACCGCGGCCCTCGGAAAAACGGTACTGGAAGAGCTTGGAAAGCAGCGCTTCGTCTTCTGAAAGGGCGACCATGCAGTTGCGAATGTCGCCGGGCGGCAGGACATCGAAATCGCGGCGGAGACGTCCGGAGCTGCCGCCATCATCGGTGACGGTGACAACGGCGGTGATCTCGACTTCGCGCGGCTCCAGGGCGAACCGTTTCAGGCCGTGCAGAAGCGACGACAGGCCGGTTCCCCCACCGATAGCGACGATACGAAGCGGTTCCATTTCCATATATAGAATCTCAGGTTCCCAGCTCTGACGAAATGAACCCTTGGCCTCAAAGCGCACGGGACCTTCGGATAGAACTGTGGTACTGAAATAGGGCGAAAAATCTCAGTGGGGGTGGGTTGTGGGCGGTGCGATGAGGGTAAGTAAGCTAGGCGGCGGGCTCATCGTCTTCGTCGTAGGCCGAGACGATGGCCTCCAGGTCTTCGGCTTCGAACACCTGGTCGCAATCCAGGCACCGCACATAGTCCACGCCATCGCGGCGTGCCAGGATTTCGGTACGGGTGTGATTGCAGGGCTGCATAGACAACGCGAATAGGAGATTATCCCCATTCTAAGCATGTAGGTTCGGTTGTCAAGCCCCCAAAAGTGCCGATCATGCCCTCATTTGGGGCTTTTTTTGGTATACAAGCCGGGCGGAGGGTCTTGGGCGGGTGCTCGCTGGGCATCATTCCCGCAGGAATCCAAGAGCGGTTTTCAGAAACTCGGGCCATCTTTCGCCGATGACGGGACCGTGGCCGCTGTTGGGCACGATCCAGAGGCTTGAGAGCGGAATCGCTTTCGCCATCTCGACAGACAGGTCGACCGGATACAAGGGATCGCGATCGCCCTGCACGATGAGTGTGCGGGCCCGGATCGTGGAGAGGTGTGGCGGCGTGAAGCTCAGGTCGTCATAACTGTCGGCGAACGCTTGCGTGCTGGCCAGGAGCGCCTGGATCTGTGCGTCTCCGCCGGGATGCCGGCGTCGCAGGATCTCCCACTGCTGCTCGGGAAGGCTGTCGCGATACTGGCGCATGATGGGGCGCGCCTGGGCGGGGAAGTAAGGGGTCGCGCTCACCAGCACCATGGCCTTGACGCGCTCTGGTTGCATGGTGGCCATGTGCAGCAGGACGTTGCCGCCAGCGCTCATTCCGAGTCCCTTGCAAACATCAACTTTCAAGTGGTCGAGCAGCGCGAGTATGTCCGCGGCGGCGTCCTGATGGCGGAAAGGTTTTGACAGAATGCCAGACCGGCCGTGGCCACGCAGGTCAGGCACGATGAGCTGGAAGTGTGTGCGCCATTCGGTGATTACCGGCGTCCAATCCTGACTCGAACCCGAGAATCCGTGCAGTAAGATGAGCGGCTCACCACTTCCGTGGACCTCGAAGTAGAGTTCGGTGCCGTTGATCGTTTCGATCCGGCTAGTTTAGCAGCGAGTACGGCTTCGGTCAATGGATAGGCCTAGCGGGCCGTGGGTGAACGGGCGCTGAGCTATTCGTGGCGCAACGCGATCATCGGATCGACGCGCAGGGTGCGGCGGGCGGGGACGTAAGAAGCCAGCAACGCCACTAGGACCAGCACAATGGCCACGGCAGCGAACGTGGCCGGATCGGCGGGGCTAACGGAAAAAAGCAGCTTCGTCATCAAACGCGTCAGGCCAAAGGAGGCGATGATGCCGATGAGGACGCCCGCGCCCGCGATTTTGGCTCCCTGGGCGAGAATCATGTGCACTACATCTCCGCCCCGCGCGCCCAGCGCCATGCGAATGCCGATTTCGTGAGTGCGTTGCGCGACGGAATAGGCCAGCACGCCGTAAATTCCGATGGCCCCCAGCAGCAGTGCTAGCCCGCCAAAGACTCCGAGGAGGATGAGAGTGATGCGGCGCGTGGAAACGGAATTATCGACGAGCTGTTGCATGGTAGCGACGCCGAAAAGGGGCTGTTCTTTGTCGATGGAAGCGATTGCAGTGCGAATCGCCGAAGTCAGCGCGGCGGGTTCAGTCCCCGACTTCACGATCAGGGTCATGTCGCTGGATGCGGATTGCCGAAAGGGAACGTATACTTCCAGGCGCGCGGGATTCGCGAGGCCGTAAAGTTTGGTATCGCCGGCCACCCCTACGATGGTGATCCACTCCGGCGCACGCTTCGCCGATGGACGGCCGAACATGAGGCGCTTTCCGATGGGATCTTGGTGGGCAAAGTATCGCTGGGCTAGCGCGGCATTGATCATCGCCACCTGCGGAGCGGTTCCGATATCAGCATCCGTAAACTCGCGGCCGCGCTGCAATGGTATACCGAGCGTGTTCACGTATCCCGGGCTGACAATGTGAATATCGGGATGCGGAAAGCTCCCCGGCTTGGGCAGCGCCATGCCTTCCAACGTGATGTCGCTGCGGGAATGATTGTCCGTCAGCGGAACGACGGTGCCCAAGGCCGCGGCTTCCACGCCGGGCAGCGCACGGACCCCGGCGAGGACTTGCTGCCAGAAATTCATCCTAGCGGGATCCTTGGCGTATTGCGCCGTTCGCAAGCTCATGTTCATTGTGAGCACGCGATCGGGTCGAAATCCCGGATCCACGGACAGCAGCCGATAGAGGCTCTTCATCATCAGGCCCGCGCCTACCAGAAGAATCAGCGCGAGCGAGACCTCGGCGATAGCGAGAACGCCGGGCATGCGCCCTTGTCCTATGCTCCCGCTCATGGCCCTGCCGCTTTCTTTCAATTCCGACTGCACGTCCGGCTTGGTGGAGTGTGTGGCCGGCGCGAGTCCGAAAACAAAGGTGCACAACACGATCACGCCGGCGGCGAAGAGCAGCACTGGGCCGTTCAGACTCACGCTGGCGCCCGACAGCATGTCCACGGGAATCAGCCGCGCCATTCCACGAATTCCAGCGAACGCGAGCCCTAAGCTCAGCAGGCCGCCAAGAAAGGCCAGAACGAGGCTCTCCACTAGGATTTGACAGATAATGCGGCTCCGGCTGGCGCCCACTGCAATGCGCAGTGCGATTTCCTTGGTGCGGCTGGCTCCGCGCATAAGAAACAGATTCGCTACATTCGCGCAGGCGATGAGCAGGACAAAAACCGCCGCGCCAGACAGAACCAGAACCGCGGGACGCAGGTCGCTGACAAACACCTCGCGAATGGGCCGGAGTTCGACGCCAAACTGATCGTTGGTGCCGGGATAGGCCTGTGCCAGCCGCGCTGCGATACCTTCCATTTCCGCGCGGGCCTGCGCGAAGCTGACGCCTGGGACCAGTCTTCCAAGTACAACCATGTCACCGCGTTCGCCGCGTTCGTTGAAATCGGGGTCTTCGGCCTTCACACCGATGGGCTCCAGGAGGTCGATTTTTTCGATCCAGCGAAAGTCCGGCGGGAGCACGCCGATAATCGTAAAGCTGCGGCCATCCAGAGCCACCGTTCGGCCCAGGACGTTCAGTGCGCCGCCGAAGTGCGACTGCCAAAGCGGATAACTCAACAGCACCACTGGCGCGGTGCCGGCCTGGTCCTGGGACGCGTCGAAGTTGCGCCCGAGCATGGGACGCACACCCAGCATCGAAAGGAAATCGGACGAAACGGCGGCGCCGTTTATGTTTTCAGGCTGATCTAATCCACTGCCGGGGCCAGCCAGATTGAACGCGACGCTGGAGACCGCTGCCATCTTCGAAAACGCACGGCTCTGCGCGCGCCAGTCCAGAAAATTCGGATACGAAACGTCGACCGTCCCAACCTTCGGCGTGGTCTCTCTAAGGACGATGAGCCGCGACGGATCCTGGTAGGGCAGCGGGCGCAGCAAGACGCCGTAGACGACGGAAAAGATCGCCGTGTTCGCGCCGATGCCGAGCGCGAGGGTGAGCAGGGCGACAGCAGTGAAGCCGGGAGACTTGCGCAGCATGCGCAATCCATAGCGAACATCCTGGAACACCGTTTCCATCATGTGTACTCCGCGGGCCTCGCGGCACTCTTCCTTCACCTGATCGAGTCCGCCGAAATCGATGCGCGCGCGGCGTAGGGCTTCGCGCGCGGTCAGCCCCGAATTCACATACTTGGCGAGTTGCTGCTCGAAGTGAAAGCGCAGCTCGTCGTCCAATTCTGTTTCTACCGCTTTGCGCCGGAAGAGGGAGCGGACGCGGAAGAATAAATCGCTGAGCATGAGAAACTTCCTAGGCCGTTCCCAGCACCTGGGCCACAGCGGCCGTCAGCTTCTTCCAGGCATCCTCTTCTACTTCGAGCTGGCGGCGCCCGCTCTTGGTGAGCTCGTAGAATTTCGCGCGCCGGTTGTTCTCCGATGTTCCCCAGCGAGGCTTAATCCATCCCTTGCGCTCCAGCCGGTGGAGGGCGGGATACAGCGATCCTTGCTGAATGCGCAGCACATCGCTCGAAATCTGTTGCACGCGCTCGGAGATGCCCCAGCCATGCTGAGGTCCGAGAGCGAGAGTGCGGAGGATCAGGAGGTCCAAGGTGCCTTGCGGGAGGTCGACGTGTTGAGTGGGCATGTATGCTTTGCTTTCCCTTTTCGCTTCTACATGAGAGGATACGACATGTCTTGTCGAAGCGCAAGGGGGGCGGTGGAGACTCAGAATTCAGAATGCAGAATTCGGGGGCTAATTCTCGACCGGCTTTTCGGCCTGGTCGATCACCATGATGTCCACTGGACCTTTTTGACGTTCCAGTTTGAGTCCCAACTGCCGGCGAATCGCGTCGAAAATCGTGGGACCGGAAGTATCGATCGCCTCTCCGTTGAGCAGAGCACCCGGCTGAATGTTTGGGGGCAGCTCCTGTGTAAACTTCAGATCGAAATCATAACCTCCCTTGAGTTTGGCCAGGTCGACTACCGGCCGATCCAAAATCTGGGAGAGCCGCCACGCAAAATAATCCATGGGAGCGAATGTGGCGTGCCAGGTGGTCTGAGGAAAATGGTCCTGCGTCTGGTCGATCCAAGGATCCCCGGCGCTCTGCGCTTCGTGCGGTTTCAGCTTGGGACCATCCTTGTCCACCGTCAGCGCATACATCGGCAGCTCCTTGCTCTCCCGATGGAACCGAAGTTTGAACCGGTCCGCCAGAAGATCCTGAAGCATGGTGTGGAGTTCTTCCACGCTGGATGGGCGCTCGGCCTTGGCGTTCATATCGTAGCGGTCGGCGTCCATCCAGGCCGGCCCTCCCGCGACCTGGTCGGCCTTGATGCGATAGGCTACGGTTATCATCAGCTTCAGCGTGACATTGGATGCCACGTATCGCTCGCCGCCGGGGGCAGGACGTATCCCGTAGCGGGTCTCGCCAGTCTGGTTCGGCTTGATGGATGCGACTTCAAATTTTAAGGACTGCCCGTTCACCAGGCCAATCACAGCAAGGCTAGCAGCCGCGATGCGCATCTTGGTCCAATTGTATTCCGCGGCATTTTAGACACGCAGGGCCGCCATTGGATCGATTCGAGTGGCACGGCGCGCCGGAATGTAGCTGGCCGCGAGCGCAACCAACAGGAACAGCAATGCGACCGCCACGAAGGTCGCGGGATCGGCGGGGTTGACGTGAAATAACAGAGTGGTCATCAGACGCGTCAAGCCAAAAGCTCCGGCGATGCCAACCGCCACTCCCACCAAAGCCAGGCGCAAGCCTTGCCCCACCACGAGCCTGAGAATGTCGCTGGGCTGAGCGCCCAATGCGCGCCGGATGCCCATTTCCTGGGTGCGCTGGGCGACCGAGTAGGCAATGATGCCGTAGATTCCAATCAACGCGAGCAGCAGCGCCACGAGTGCGAACGATCCCAGCAGGATCACCAGCAAACGCCGCTGGCCCACCTGCTCCTCCACCAGATCATCCATGGTGCGCACCAGTGCGATGGGCTGATCATGGTCCAACGCCTGCACCTGCTCGCGAACGGCTCTGGTGAAGCGCAGCGGGTCGCCCGTGGTCCGAATGGCGAGCGTCGCGAACAATGGAGCGTTCTGAGCGAAGGAGACGTACACGCTCTCCGGCCAAGCGCTGGTTTCAAGTCCTTGATGCACATGCGCGACGATTCCGACGATTTCCGCGGGATTTTTGTTCACTCCTCCGATCAAGAGCCGCTGGCCGATGGGATCCACACCGGCTGGATATGCCGGCCAAAAGCGGCGAGCCAGGACCTCGTCAATGATGGCGACACGCTGTGCATCTGCCTTGTCGCGATCGGTAAAATCCCTTCCGCGCCGCAACGGAATTCCGAGCGTGCGAAAGTATCCCGGCGTAACCGCCCAGTACGTCGCGATCAGGCGTTCGTTCAACAGCAGCGGTGGTTTCGCGGCGTCCTGCACGGGCGTTCCGGCATAGCCCATCATCGGGAGGAACATGGCCGCCGTGGCGCCGCGCACACCTGGCAACGCCCCTACCTGCTGGAGGAGTTCCTGAAAGAACGTGGTCCTTTTCTGGTTCGTGTCATAGCGCAGCGGTGGCAGAGGAACCTGCATCGTGAGGAGATGCGAGGGGTTGAATCCCACATCGACACCGCGCAGATTACCGACGCTTTCGATGAGCAGCGCCGCGCCGATGAGCAACACGATGGAAAGCGCGACTTGTCCGATCAACAATAGCGCGCGAACGTTCAGCCCGGCCAAGGCGCCCCTCCTGACTCCTTGATTACCGGCTTCTCCGCTGGCTCGCAATACCTGGATGAGATCGGGCCGGGACGCGCCAATGGACGGCGCCAGTCCGAAGAGCACTCCGGTTGCGACGGAGAGCGCCGCGGCGAATCCGAGGACCATCCAATCCAGGTGAATCTCTCCGGCGCGCGGCAGGTCGAAAGCAGTCATCAGAGGAATCGCGCGCAGACTCCAAGCGGCCAGCAGGACGCCGAGTACGCCGCCGCCTAGCGACAGCAGAACGCTCTCGGCGAGCAATTGTCCGATCAAGCGCATGCGAGCGGCTCCCAGCGCCGAGCGCACGGCAAATTCTCGCGAACGGGCGGTGGCTCGCGCCAGCAGCAGGCTGGCCACGTTGGCGCAAGCGATCAGCAACACAAACCCGACCGCGCCAAAAAGCATCCAAAGCATGGAGCGCACCTCGCCCACCAGGTCGTCTTTCATGGGCGTGACTTCCACTGGCGTCTTCGGCTTGGCGTCCAGCATGTCGGGATGGGATAGCGCGTATTGGCGACGAATCACCTGCAACTCCGCGTCTGCTTGTTTGAGGGTCACTCCCGGCTTCAGACGGCCGAATAGGGACAAGAATGGACTGTCGACTCTGGACTTGGGAGACATGAGCGGCCATTCCGAGGGCGCGGTCATCCACACGTCCACTCCCGGAGAAGGAAACTGGAAGCGCGGCGGAAGAACGCCAATGATGGTGAATGGTGTGGACCCGAGAGTCGCGGTCTTGCCGACGATCGCGGAATCTCCCGAGAAACGGCGCTGCCATAGTTCAGCGCTGATCATCGCGACTGGCGCGCCCGAGGCTGAATCCTCCTCGAGACGAAAACCGCGTCCGCGCAGCGGCTCCACATCGAGAATCCGAAGGAAACTGGCCGATACGCGGGCGCCTTTCAGGATCGCTGGCTCGGCTGCGCCGGAGAGAGTGATGTTTTCCTCACCCGTGGTAGCTCCGAGGTCGGTGAAGGAGTGCGCAGCGGCCCTCATCTCAAAAAAACGGAATGGCGTGGCGCCTCCCGAGAGGCTTACCAGCCGATCGGGGTCGCGGTACTGAAGCGGCTTCAGGAGCACAGCGCGGATGACAGTGAACATCGCCGTGTTTCCGCCGATCGCGAGTGCCAGCGTGAGAACCGCCGTGGCGGCGAAGGCCGGATTGTGGCGCATGGCGCGCAGCGCGTAGAGGGAGTCCCGCCAGATCATTTCCACCAGTTTACGCCTGCCTGGTCGATTCACCTGGCACATCCGATCGCAATCTTGTTTGTAACAAACGCATGCTAAGATGTTTGTGGTGTTCACGGAATCCGATCGGATGCGCGTCGAACGGTTCAAGCAATCCACCCGGGAGAAGCTGCGCGGGGTTCGTTGTCCGGATCATCACCAGGCGCCGCGCCTGCATTTCCACGGCGTCTCTCTCGATGAGATCACGATTTCGTTGAGCGGTTGCTGCGCGCGGCTGATGGAGCTGGCCAATGCTCAGATCGCTTTGGCGGAGCCAGCGGAAGCGGAAATGCGGAAGCCGGCCTAAGCTCGCGCAAGGACGCGGCGGACGCCTTCGCGGAAAACTTCCTCGGGCGTCAGCAGGCTGAGCACCAGGAACGCCTCCCTTTCAAAATCGAAAAAGAAGCCAGGTTGGACCAGCACCCCGTCGCTCGCGAGCAGGCTCAGCGCCCACTCTTCCTCGGATTGGATGCGCGGCGCTTCGAGGATTGCGTACCAGCCGCCCTCGGTTTCGAGGAGTCTCCAGGGCGAGCGAGGGCCGATCTGGCTTGCGAGGAATGCCCGATTCGCGCGGACGCGCGCGAGAAACTTAACACCTACCCGACAGTCATAGGACGCCAGTGATACAATAATGCGACCATTATGCTGGAAATTCAACAGGAACACACCCTAATCGCGGCGATCGCTGACGGGCTTAATCTTTTTGTGGGTGCTGGATTTTCCCTTCTTTCGCGAAACGATGCAGGTCGCCCGATGCCTATTGGTGACGAACTGCGGGACGAGTTGGTGGCTGAGTTCGCCCTCGAAAATGCATCCGGCCTCACCTTGGCTCAGGTATGCGCGGTCATAGAATCCACGCAAAGGGAGCGCCTGCACAGGTACTTCACGATTCAGTATCAAGACATTCGACCCGCGGTACCATGTCCTAGAAAACGCCAATCTAAAGACCATCTTTACGACGAACGTGGACGATCTGGTCTTCAAGATTTACGCCAATAGCAGGGGCTTTTACGTCAGAGACGTAATGATGCAGGGGCCAGCGTTTCGTGATCGCTCGGCAGTGGACTACGTCGCACTTCACGGAAGCGTAGCTCACGAGGGCGAGCCGCTTTCTTTCAGCCCTCTAGATCTTGCGGGTGCATTCTCGTCAGATCCCGACCGGTGGCATTTTCTGACTAATCGATTGCAGCAGTATCCGACGCTATTTTGGGGCTATAGCTTGGCCGATGCAGGTGTCCTTCAGGCGTTGAATCCAACAACGGTTCGAGGTCGATCATACCAGCCTAGATGGATTGTCCTAGCCAACCGCGACGCCGCTGCAGTGTCCTACTTCGAAGCGCTGGGTTTCCAGGCCATTTTTGCCAGGACCGAGGCGATACTGGATTGGCTGTCGATAGCTACCGCTAAGCGAAAGCCTGAGCCCCCGCGCTCCGCCCAAGACAGCAGGCAGTTATTTCGCGCGGAAGCGATTCCCGATATCGGAAATGTTCCCGTCCGGCCTATACAGGATTTTTACAGCGGCTCCGCGCCTACTTGGTACGATGTCTTTTCAGGCCGTCTACATCGCACGACGCAGTTCTACAGCGTGTTGGATGCTGTGAGCTCCGGAAAGAGTCTCATGGTGATCGGCATCCCCGCCTGCGGAAAGACAACGGTGATGATGCAAGTTGCGGCCCACGTCACGACGTCAGCCCACAAACTGGTTCTCACGTCGGTCACGTCACAAAAGGCACAGCTTGTTCTCAATCGTCTGCGTGGAGATCGGGCTCTTGTTTTTCTTGATGACGCCACCGACAACATCGAAGCCGTGGAGATGTTCCTCGGCGCGCGAAACATTCAGCTAGTTGGTTTTGAGCGAGATTACTATTTTGAAATAGTATCTCATCGCATAGACCGGAGCAGGTGTTCGGTTATTGATGTGAGCGACCTTACGCTCGCCGACATCCAGCAGATCTATGAACGTATTCCGACGGACGTTCGAAAGCCGCGGTTCATCCAGCCCGAGTTCGAGCACAACGCGGCACCCTCGCTCTATGAAGTGGTTGCACTCAATACAATTCAGCCAACGCTAGGGGAGCGTTTCGGTTCGGTGCTGGCCCAACTGAAGACGTCCGATCCGCGGCTCCATGATCTTCTGGTCATGTCGTGCTATCTCCACTCTTGCCGCGTTCCGGTGTCTTACGATACTGCTTCTGCCTTTCTTCGCAATGAAAACCTGACCCCCGAGCAAGTGCTGGACCTCATGAGCCGGTTGGGCAGTATGGTCGTGGATTATGGCGGCGATCTTGCTGGTGATGGTCAAGACTATTTCATACCAAGATCTATGATCATGTCCGAGGCGGTTCTTCAGCGTGTCCCAGCGGTCGATTTTAGGCGGGTCTACGAGACCTTTCACGAGAACGTCTCCCCAATAAGAACCTGCGCGTTCGACGTGTTCCGGCGTCGAGGCTTCGACTGTAGCTTTGCGCTCAGAGCGTTCCCTGAATGGAAGAATGGCAAAGAATTTTATGAAAGAATAATGTTCCGTGATCAATCGCCGTATCTTCTGCAGCAGGAGGCGCTATACCTTTCGCACAAGAAGCGTTTCAAGGAGGCCTTCGCTGTAATCGATGAGGCAGTGCAGATGACCAGAAATCGTAACCCAACCATTCGTCATTCTCACGCCATCATTCTTTTTCAGGCTAATATCAATGGCCCAGCGAACGACCCCGTCGTGGTCCAAACGCTACAGCGAAGCATGACGATTCTGAAGGAATGTTACGAATATGACAAGCGGAAGACCTATCACGCCCTGAAGTTCGCTGACCATGCGCTTAGGTATCGCGAGATCTATGGCGGTGCAGCTGCGGCGGAGTACCTTCAGATCGCGGTCCGTTGGTTGCAGGAAGAAGTTCGACGCACGCCGTGGAATCGAGATGCCAAGAGGCTCCTTAATCTAGTTCGCAATGCAACGCTCGCGGCATCAGTCTGACGAAACTTTCGCCCAGGGAGCCTGTGACCTTTTGCGCGGGGTTCGTTGTCCGGAGCATCACCAGGCGCCGCGCCTGCATTTCCACGGCGTCTCTCTCGATGAGATCACGATTTCGTTGAGCGGTTGCTGCGCGCGGCTGATGGAGCTGGCCAACGCCCAGATCGCTCTGGCGGAGCCCGTGCGAGAGGATTTGCGGAAGCCGGCGTAGCTCAGGTAAGCGGGGCTCGCGCGAGAATCCGGCGAACGCCTTCGTGGAAAACGTCCTCGGGCGTCAGCAGGCTCAGCACCAGGAACGCCTCCCTTTCAAAATCGAAAAAGAAGCCGGGTTGGACCAGCACGCCGTCGTTAGCGAGCAAGCTCAGCACCCACTCTTCCTCGGATTGAATGCGCGGCGCTTCGAGGATCGCATACCAGCCGCCCTCGGTTTCGAGCAGTCTCCAGGGCGAGCGAGGGCCGAGCTGGCTCGCGAGGAATGCCCGATTGGCGCGGACGCGCGCGAGAATCTGATCCTGCAACCGAGTGCGGAGGCCGAGCAGCACCGGCGCGGCTAGTTGCACCGGAGCGCCAACGGAAAGATAGGTATCGGCGATCAGCTCCAAGCGCTGGAAGGCTTGCTCGCATTCACGGGCTGGGCCGCCGGTGACGATCCAGCCCAGCTTCAACTGTGGAAGGGCGGCGACTTTGGAGAGGCCGGATAAGCAAAACGTCAGGACATCGGTGACTGCGGTGAGCGAGTGCACGAGCGGTTGGTCCGGATGGAGCCCATAGTCCGAAAAGACTTCGTCGGAAATGAGGGCGAGGTTGTGTTCGCGGGCGAGCGCGATGAGTGGGCCGAGTTCGGACTGCTTGAGGAATGAGCCAGTCGGATTGTTCGGATTCACGAGCACGATCGCGCGGGAACGTGGAGTGATGGAGCCGGCGAGCGCGTCGAAATCGATGGACCACGCGCTATGGTACACGAGCGGGTACTGGACCACGCGCACCGCTTCGAGAGCGGCGAGAAAGTCGAACAAAGGATACGAAGGGCGCGGGACCAGGACTTCGTCGCCGGGGTCGGCCAGCAGTTTGAAGACGAACGCGTAGGCTTCGCTGGTGCTGGCGGTGAGCAGAATGCGCCCGGGGTCGACGCGGCCGGAGTAGTAATCCTTGGAAACCGCGGCGCGGGCGGAAGGCATTCCGGCTGCAGCGGGCTGATAGCTGAGCGCGCGTGGATCGGCCAGCGCCGCGAGAATCTGATGGGACGGATACGCGAATCCGGCGGCGGTGGGATTCGATTCGGTGAGGTCGAGAAGGGCGGCTCCGGCGGATCTTCGTTCATCCAACAGCCGCGTGAGGCGATTGGGTGCGAGGTCCCAGCGGAGCCGCGAGGAGTAGAGTGACGCGGGCAAGGACACAAGTTAACACGGTCCGCCTGCTCACGCGCCCAGCTCGGCAGCGCGCCTAGTTCGATGGAACGTTGCTGTGGGTCTTCGAACCGGAGTTAGTGTTGTTGTGGTGCTGCGAGCCGGTGCTGCGGTGATGCGTGGAGCTGCGAGAGCGGTGGCCGGAGCTGGCATGCTTGGCTTTTTGGTCGCTGTTTTCGTCTGCGCGGGGACTGCCAAAGGCCAGCGAAGTTGCGCCCAGTAGGAGGGCGCTGGTTAGGAAAAGAGAGAGAGATGCTTTCATGCTTTAGCAGTGGGCGGCGGGAGGGAAAAATCGCAAGCTAGTTGCGATATTAGCTAGACTCAGACAGGAGGCTCAGACTCTCCTTATGTCTACCGTTACGCACCCTCCGGAAATCGCCGCTGAGCATCTGCCGGCCGTTCCTCTGACGCTGGAAGGCGCGAGTATGCTGCACCAGATGCTGCGCGTGCGCTGGACGGCGTGGAAGCAGCTTGCGGACTCCGAGCGCGCCGACATTGCCTTGGAAGCATCCAATATGCTCGTGGAAATGGAGCGAGAGGCGAGCGGCCAGAGCGCGATCTTCTCGCTGCTGGGGCACAAGGGCGATTTGATTCTGGTGCATTTCCGGCGCTCGTTCGATGAGCTGAACCAAGCCGAGCGGAAGCTGGCGGGGCTCAGGCTGTGGGATTATTTGGAACCTTCGTCGTCGTATCTGTCCGTGGTGGAATTAGGGCTGTACGATTCCAGCCTAAAGACCTACGGTGCTTTGGCGGCGCGCGGCATTGCTCCGTTTTCGCCTGAGTGGTCAGCTGAGATCGAAGAAGTGCTGGCGCGGCAGCGCGAGGCCATGGCGCCGCGGCTCTACCCCGATATGCCTCCGCACAAGTACCTGTGTTTTTATCCGATGGATCGCAAACGCGGCGAGCTGAAGAACTGGTACCGGCTGCCGATGGCCGAGCGGCAGCGGCAGATGCACGCGCACGGCATGGTGGGACGCAGATACGCCGGCGAGGTGAAGCAGATCATTTCCGGATCGATTGGATTCGATGACTGGGAGTGGGGCGTGGATCTGTTTGCCGACGATCCGCTGGTGTTCAAGAAGCTGATCTACGAGATGCGGTTCGACGAAGTGAGCGCGGATTATGCGCTGTTCGGAACGTTTTATGTCGGGATTCGCTGTCCGGCGGCCGATCTGGGCAAGTGGCTGGGCGGTTAGGGCGATGCCTTACCGAGAGCTTTCAGGGCGATGGAACGGTTCTGCAGCGCGTTGGGATAGGCGGGCTTCAGACGGATGGCGTCATTGAAATCGGCGAGCGCCCGTTGATAGTCGCGCGTGAGCAGATGGACGTAGCCGCGCGCATTGTAAGCGGTGGCGATATCGGGCTTGAGCTGAATAGCCTGGGTCAGCTCGGCGAGCGCTTCCGGATATTTCCCCAATTGAGTGAAGGCGCGGCCGCGGGTCTCGTGCTCTGAGGCGGTTACTGCCGGTGCGGGAGCAACTGGGCGTATGTCGGGTTTTGCGGGCGGGGCGGGTGGCGGGGGTTGTGGGGAAGGCGCGGGTGGTGGGGCTGGCTGCAGTACGGCCGGCGGCGGTGCGGTGTTCTTGGCTTCCTCTAAACGCTCTCGCGCTTTGGCCAAAACGTCAGCGGCTTCCTGATAATCCGGACGCAAGAGCAGGGCCTGCTGGAGGTCGGAGTGCGCCTTGCCATAATCGCCGAGCAGATAGTAAGCGCTGCCACGCGCGAGCCAGGCTTCGGGTAGCTTCGGATTCAGATCGATCGCCTTGCTGCGATCCGCGAGTCCTTTTTCATGCAAGCCGAGCTGATGATAGGAGCCTCCGCGGGCGAGATAAACTTCGGCCGAATCGGGCGCCAATCGCACCGCTTCCTCGCGATCCTGAAGCGCCTCGGCGTGGCGTTCGAGCCTCACCAGCGCGGAGGAGCGAGCCAGGTAGAGATATACGTCCTTGGGCGCGGTCTTCAGGGCTTCGGTGAAGTCGGCGACGGCTAGTACGTTCTCGTTGAGCCGGAAGCGGGCCGCGCCGCGCAGCGTGAGAGCTTTGGCATCCTGGGGACGCGCGGAAAGCACCCTATCGAAATCCTCGATGGCGCGGCGGTAGTCGCCGAATTGCCCCCGGCAGAAGCCACGACCCATAAACGCGTCGGGGTTATCCGGCTTCAGACTGATGCTTTGGTCGTAATCGTCGATGGCGTCGCTAAAGCGGCCCATGGCGACGTAGACATCGCCGCGCGATCGGATGGGCTCGGGGTCATCCAGGCGCAACTTGATTCCGGCGGTGTAGTCGGCCACAGCCGGAGCGTACTCGCCCAAGTTGGTATGGGCGGCCGCGCGTCCGTTGTAAACCGCGGCGTCGTTCGCCCCGAGTTCGATGGCGCGGCTGTAATCGGCGACTGCCTGGCGCGGGTTTTGGAGTTGCACATCGAGGCTGCCCAGCAGTTGGAACGCCTCGCCGTTATGGGGTTCCAACCGGCTGGCGGCGGTGGCGTCCTCACGCGCGCGCGGAGCATCGCCACGGGCCAACCGGACGCGTGCGCGGTGCAGGAAATAGAGCCCGCTCGCGGGGTTGAGCTGAATGGCTTCCGAGTAGGCCGCCTCGGCTTCCTTCCATTGGCTATTCTGTTCGTACCGAAGACCGTCCTTGAAGGGCTTTTCAGCTTGTTTGGGATCGGATGCCAGGACGACGCCGGCAGCGGCGAAGACAAGGAACAACAAACCACAAGTGCGCATTCGAGAAACGCTTCCCCATCACGCGACTTCTATATCTACACTAGCTGACACGGCGGCGGCGCGCGCAAGGGAGCTGTCGCTTTATGATAGGCTTGTTTTCTCACCACGCGAGGGATTGGCGGAAAGGATCTTGTGAAACTAACCACTACCCTGATCGTTGCCTTGGGCGCGGCAAGCCTTGCGCCGGCGCAGACGGCCACATCGAGCAGCCCCGGCACAACTACGGCTGCGAACCCAAATGTCCGCCATGTTATCGGCCTCGACACCATCCAGCGGAACGCCACAGGCAAGCTGATGGTTCAGGACGGCGCACTGCAGTTCACGACCGGCAAGGCCGAGAACAAGATTGCGATCTCTGCCATCGATGACATCTTCATCGGCACGGAAACCACGCAGAGCGGCGGCAAGACGGGAACCGCCGTGAAGACAGCAGCTATCGCCGCGCCCTACGGGAGTGGAAAAGCGCTGACAATCATGATGCGCACCAAGGTGGACATACTCACAGTGGCGTTTCACGATCCCGATGGTGCTGTTCACGGCGCTATTTTCGCGCTTCCAATCGGCCAGGCTGAACAGATGCGCTCGCAACTGATGCAGGCGGGCGCGCACGCCAGTCTGTCCGAGGAAAAGGCCAGCGACGGGAGCAAGCCGTGAAGAGCCGGAAGTTCGTCCTGATTGCCTCGCTTTCGATGCTCGCGATCCCAGCCATGGTCTCGGCTCAAACCGCCGCGAAGCCGAAACTTTCTGCGTCAGCCATTCAAATCGCAATGGTGGAAGCCGGTGACATTCAGATTCCGGCGGAGTTCCGTTTCGCTGTTTACGAACGGCTAGTGGAGCGCGTGCGCGCGTCCGGCACGTTCCAAAAGGTCTATCGCACCGGCGATCACGCCGCCGATGCCGTCACGGACCTGGTCACGCTGCACACCAAGGTGGAGGGCTTCAAGGAAGGCAGCCAAACCAAGCGCGAGCTCACCACCGTATTCGGCGCCACGAAGGTGGATGTTGCCGCATCGGTGACGGCTCGCGACGGGCGTGTGCTGATGGACCAGAAGATCACCGGGCGGGTGCGTTTCTTCGGCGAAAACCTGGGCGTCACTAACGATCTCGCCAAACGAATTACGAAATTGGTGGGCGAGACGTTTTAGGCTGTTATCGGGCCGGGACGGCCGCCGTGGGGAACGTAATCAGGGAGAAATGCGACGCGATGCGCGCCAGGAAGCTGTCGCGTTCCGACACGCTGACCCATTTGAGCATGGAGGACTCGCCGTCCTCGGAAAAAAAGCCGACGCCGCCGCGGCTGATCCGGCTATCCATCCAGGAGCTGATCAACTGGCCGTTGACGGAAGTGAGGAAACGGTTGCCACGCACGCTGACGCGCACGCGGTAATCGACGCCGCTTTCGAGTGTGAGGGGCAGCGGCAGCTCCACGCGCTCGCGCTCGCGGCCATCCAGGACAACGAAACGAACCAGTCCGGCATTGGGCAATGCGCCGGGACGGGTGATGACCAGCTTGGTGGCGTAGTAATTGTGAAGGTCGGCCGCGCGAAACGCCCAATCCATGCTTTTGTGATCGATCTGCCCCAGGAACTCGAGCTCATAGTTGGAAAGCGAGGAGGAAGGCTTCCAGAGGCGCAGCGATGCGGGGCGGACCTGGCCGGCCTGAAGGGTCCAGTCCGAGCCAACCGATTTGAGACCGTCCCAATTCGAGAAGCCGGAACGGAAATCCTCGCGCAAGGTTCCAGAAGTCCGGTCTTGAATCAGATTGGCGATGGTTTGTCCAAAACCTGCGCTGTTGTTGTGTGGATTATCCGGCAGAGGCGAGACCGCCCTAGGAGCTGGTGAATTCGTGGAAACGCGCGAGAGCCCAAGCAGCAGGACCACGATGATGACACCCACGAAAATGATGCCGCCAAATCCGGCCCGCCGCTCGGATTTATCCTCGGGTTTGGAAGTGCTGATAGTGCTACCAAAGCCATACAAATCTTCAGCTTCCCGCAGCGCTCGAGCGGACTTCGAGGCGCCTTTCTTGCGATGCTCGTCGCAACAAAAGTGCGGGTCCTTCAGCTTGCGCAAAGGACTGATATTCTTACGGCAATATAGGCAGCCAATAGGACTGTCGCTCAAGATGATCCAGTGTAGCAATCAGCCGGTGACGACGATATGTACTAAGGCAAAGAATACGAGTGATATGGGAGTACGGTAGGGCACGGACTAAGTAAAGGGCCTTAGCAGCGTGGCTTTCCATCAATCTTGACGGAACTTGGGGCCAGCAGCTTCTCGTATGCTGGTTTAAGGTAATCAACGGATGCTGCATTTATCGCGAAGTCTTCCCGCGCTGATTGGCGCGAGCGTGCTATTGCCTAGCTGGGTGCTGCTGAGCGGTTGTGGCCCGGACTGGAGCCCTCCTGGGCCCGAGCGGACCGAGACCCGGAGCGTGGAACTGGATAATTCCGAAGAAGTGCGGGCGGAGCTGAGGATGGGGGCGGGAGAGCTGCGAGTTCGGGGAGGCGCCGCCAAATTGATGGAAGCCAGGTTTGTTTATAACCGCCTGCGCTTGCGGCCGGAAGTCACGTATCACAATGCAGCCGGAGGTTTCCGCGGACACCTGTTGGTGGAAGAGCCTAGCGGCGTCCACGGCGGGTCCAACCGGTACGAGTGGGACCTGGCTTTCAACAACGACAAACCCCTGGATCTGGAAGTGAAATGCGGCGCCGGCGAAAGCCATCTGGATCTTGGAGATCTATCGCTGCGGCGGGTGAATGTGGAGATGGGGGTGGGCGAACTGCGCATGGACCTGCGAGGCACGCCCAAGAAAGACTACGCGGTTTCCATTCGTGGCGGAGTCGGCGAGGCGACAGTCTATCTTCCTACGGGCGTTGGCATTGAGGCAGAGGCGAAGGGCGGTATCGGGGGCGTTCAGGCGACCGGCTTGGAGAAGAGGGACGGCCGGTATGTCAATGACGCGCTTGGACGCGCTAAAACCACGGTGCGCTTGGACATCCAGGGCGGCATCGGGTCGATTCGTCTTATTGCGGAGTAAGAATCGGGCGAAGATCCTAGATCTAAAGGATTTAATCCCTTCCTCCGATAGGTAGCTGATGGCTCTCCTGACAGTCTTGCTGTGCTTCGCCGGACTGGTCTGGCTGTGGATCCGCTGGCGGAAGCATGGATCCAAGAAGAAATTCAAGATCGCGGCCGAGGCATTCGACGGAGACATAACTGGCGACCTGTTCGACGTCGCGCCGATTGGGTATCTGGAAATCGATCGCGAGGGAGTAGTGTGGCGGGTCAACCGCAGCGAGTGCAAGTTGCGCGGCCTCGCCGAGAACGAATTGCTAGGCTTGCACTGCGCCGAATTTATTCCAGAGCTGGATCGCGACCGGTATCGCAAGCAGATCCAGCAAAAGATGGCCGGCCAGACGGTGCTGACGCCATATCAGCGCGAGCATGCGCGTCCGGACGGCGGGCGGGTGACCGTGGAAGTGCATGAGCAATTGCTGCGCAACAGCTACGGCGTGGTGATAGGCATGCGTATGGCGTCCATCGACGTGACGGAGCGCAAACACAGCGAAGACGCCGCGTATCGGAATGCCACCGAGCTCCGCGCTTTGTTTCAGGCGTTCCCGGATCTATTTCTGCGCCTGGACCGGAACGGCGCGGTGTTGGATGCCCAAGCCGGGCAGAGCAGCGATTCGTTTCTGAGCGCGGAAAAGTTCGCGGGCGGGAATCTGCAGGACATGTTGCCGCTGGGCGTCCTGGAACACGTCCGAAGCGCGCAGGAAAAGGTACGCAAGACCGGCGCGGTGGAGGTGGTGGAGTTCCCGATTGAGGACCGGCTGGGCCAGCAAACCTACGAGATGCGGCTGCTGCCACTCAATTGGGACGAATGGATCGCGATTGTTCGCAACATCACTACGCGCAAATCCAATGAGCGGCGGCTCAAGGACGTCGCGCAGGAGCTGGAACAAAAGAACCAGGAGCTGGAGACGGCGCTGGCCGCGGCGCGCGAGGCCACCCGGACGAAGAGCCGGTTTCTGGCGAACATGAGCCACGAGATCCGCACTCCGATCAATGGCGTGCTGGGGATGGCCGATTTTCTGCTGGGTACCCAGCTCGATCCGGAGCAGCGGGAGTACGCGGAGGCGATCCAGGGGTCGGCTGGTTCGCTGACGTCGCTCATCAACGACATTTTGGATTTCTCGAGCATCGAAGCCAGAACGCTGCGCCTTGAGCGCGTGGTGTTTTCGTTGCCCGCCGCGATCGAGCTGGCCGCCTCGGAGTTCGCGTCGGAGGCTAGCGTCAAGGGGATCGATTTTGCTTCCTCCATCGCGTCCAGTGTGCCGGACGCAGTGGTGGGCGATCCAGCGCGGCTGCGGCAGGTGCTCGCGAATTTATTGGGCAACGCGGTGAAGTTCACCGAGCGCGGACACATCGAACTTGCGGCGGAGCTGGTGAGCCAAACGCGCGACGAATCGAAATTGCGATTCACGGTGAGCGATACGGGAATCGGGATTCCAGCCAGTGATCGAGACCGGCTGTTTGAGACCTTCACGCAGGCGGATGACTCGAACACGCGGAAATACGGGGGGACGGGACTCGGTCTCGCGATCTCGAAACAACTGGTGGAATTACTGGGCGGGGAGATCGGCGTGGACAGCGAGCCGGGCGCCGGAAGCCGTTTCTGGTTTACATCCAGCTTCGGGAACGCAGCCAAGGCGGAAGCGGTTGTGCCCGCGGAGGCCCAGACTCGCATTCGGCAAGCATTGACGCCGCGGGTGAAGGCGGGGCAATCTCAAACTGCGACGGGGCAATCGCAAACTGGCACGGCTCAGGCTCAAACTGCTGCGGCGGGCGCACGGTCGAGCGAAGCTCCGAGGGAAAGTGCCGGGCGGCAATCGATGCGGATCCTGTTGGCCGAAGATAACGAGATCAACCAGCGGATCACGCTGCGCCTGCTGCAGAAGCTGGGGTTGGCGGCCGACGCGGTGGTGAACGGGCGCGAGGCGGTGGAGGCGCTCGAAAAGCAGAAGTACGATCTGGTGCTCATGGATTGCCAGATGCCGGACATGGATGGCTTCGAGGCTACGGCTGTGATCCGCAGCCGCGAAGGTAAGAGCCGCCACCAGACCATTTGCGCGCTGACTGCCAACGCCATGGCGGGCGATCGCGAGCGGTGTTTGGCGGCCGGCATGGACGACTACATCAGCAAGCCGGTTGGATTGGAGAAGCTGCGCGACGCGCTGGTGCGTTGGATTCCGGAAGTGGGCCAATCCGTGGGCTAGTTCGGCTAGGGCTCTGCCGGCGCCCTAGGGGTTCCAGAGGAAGCCGTGAACTACGCTGTTTGCATCGAAGAAGTATCCCGTGACGACACCGAGCCAGTTGTTCATCGTGGGACGCGTTCCCCCTACAGCGTTCGGAGCATTGACGGTGGTGAATTGCCCGCCGGGAGCGCGCTCGAATCCGTGACTGATGTTACTTGCGTCCAGGTACTCTCCTGTTGTTGCCGCTTCGAGGTTGATGCTGAAAGGCGCCGTGCCCTGGCCGGAGCCGGCGGCCGCTACGGGATCATTGAACGTAGTGAAGGAGCCGTCGGGATAACGCACGAAGCCGTGGGCCACGTTTTTCGAGTCTACAGTGTACCCCGCGATTAGACCCTCCCGGTTAATGCTCGCAGCGTAGGTGCCCTTGAAGTTGCCCGTTCCCGCTGCAGGCGCGTCGAAGGTCGTGATCTTCTCGTCCGGATCGCGCACAAAGCCGTGTACAGTGCTTTTGGCATCCGCGTAAAACCCAACGATTGACCCGTCATAGTTGATGCACGTTTCCTGGCAGGGGTAAGTATAAACCGAGCCAGGCGGATCGAAGGACACCGTGTCGCCTTGGTACGAACGCGCAAAGCCGTGGTACACATTTTTTCCATCAATGTAGATCCCCGTAGTTGCTCCCTCCAGATTGATGCTGAAAGCCAAAGTGCCTTGGTAAGCGCCCGTGCCGGCGCCTGGAGCGTCAAAGGTAGTGATAAAGCCGTAAAAGTCGCGCACAAAGGCGTGAAACACGTTGCTGGGGTCTTGGAACTGCCCCGCGATCGCGTTTAGTTCATTGATGCTGTACGCAGCGGTACCCTGGTCGAGGCCAGCCCCCAAGCCGGCTCCGGGGGCGTCAAAGGAGACGAAGCGACCGTCGGCATGGCGCAGGAAGCCGTGCGGCACGATGTTTGCATCCGTGTAGGAACCCACGATGTCTCCGAATACATTGATGGCGTAAGCGGTAGTGCCGCAAAAGGGTGCGCACGCTGGCGAAGACACCGTGCCTGCGCCTGGAGCATCGATCACCGTGATGGTGGGCTTATTCGGTTGAGCCAGGGCGGGCAGAGCTACGCTCGCCACCAGTAACGTCAAACTAAGAAATCTCGCTTGCTTTCTGTTCGTCATGTTTTTCCCTCACTAGTAATGGCGCGAAAAGGGCGGAATTGCCGACAATTGGTCCCAGCCGCATTCGCAGCGGGCCTTTAAAAGGCAGGTATGATGTAGGGAACCGTAATGCAGGGCACGCGTGATGGCGAGATAACCCGTCTTCTCGGGGCCTTCAGGAATGGCGAGCCGGATGCCGAAGCGCGCCTGATGGAACTGACCTATCGCGAGTTGCGGAAGATCGCCGCCGGTCATATGCGCCGGGAGCGATCCGCTCGCAGCCTCCAGACTACCGACCTGGTTCACGAAGCTTATCTTCGGTTGGTAGATCAGGCTGGCACGCCCTGGCGCGATCGCACCCATTTCTTCCAAGTCGCCGCGCATGTGATGCGGCAGATCCTGATCGATCGCGCCCGTAAGCGCAACGCCGGCAAACGGGGCGGCGGCGCTCCGGACATCAGCTTGGATAAGGCGCTGGATATTGCCGAAGCGCGCTCCGGCGATCTGCTGATGCTGGAAGAGGCGCTGGCTCGATTGGAGATCGTGGATGCCCGCCAATGCCAGATAGTAGAGATGCGATTCTTCGCCGGCATGTCCGAGGATGAGATCGCGGAAGTGCTGGGCGTTTCAGCCCGCACCATCAATCGCGAATGGCGAATGGCGCGCGCCTGGCTCTACAAAGAGTTATACGGATGAGCGCCGAGCGCTGGCAACGCGTCAAGGTTCTGTTCGAACGGGCGCTTGACAGCCCTCCTTCCGCCCGCGACGATCTCCTCGAGGAATCAGACGAAAGTCCCAGCGTGGTGGCTGAAGTACGAGAGCTGATTTCCCGCGATGCGGGGGCCGGGAGTTTCCTTGCCGACGCCGGCTCCGCGGACTCCTCGATTGCGACACTCCTGTCGGCCAGCGATTTGGTGAGCGGACACTTTCGCATCGTCAGCTTGCTGGGGCGGGGCGGCATGGGTGTGGTTTATCGCGCCGAGGACCTGGTATTGTCGCGTCCGGTGGCGTTGAAGTTTCTTCCCGGTGACTTGGGTGGAACAACGCAAGCGCTAGAACGGCTGAAGCGGGAAGCGCGCGCCGCCGCAGCTTTGAATCATCCAAATATCTGCGTGGTCTATGAAACCGGCCAGCACCAGGGCCAGCCCTTTATCGCCATGGAGCTCCTGGAAGGGCAAACGCTGAAGCAAAGCATCGGGGCCAAGCCCTTAAAGACGGAAGCGCTGCTGGACTGGGCGGTGCAGATCGCAAATGGACTCGATGCGGCACACCGGAACGGGATCGTACATCGCGACATCAAGCCGGCGAACGTTTTTATTACCAGGTTCGGGCAGGTCAAGATTCTCGACTTTGGACTGGCCAAAGTCACCGCGCCGGTGAGCGGCGAGGCCGCGGAGCTCAGTGCTTCGCCAACTGAAGAATATCTGACAACCCCCGGCATGGTGATCGGGACGGTGCCTTATATGTCGCCGGAGCAGGCGCGCGGGGAAGCGCTCGACGCTCGCACAGATTTGTTCAGTTTTGGCGCGGTGCTTTACGAAATGGCTACGGGCCGGGCGGCATTTGCGGGCGCGACGACGGCGCTGATTCACCAGGCTGTTCTCAGCTTGACGCCGCCGCCCGCCAGCACCATGAATGCGGGCATTCCGCGCGAGCTAGATCGCATCATCGGCAAGGCGCTGGAGAAAGACCGAGACCTGCGCTATCAGCATGCGGCGGATATGGGCGCCGATCTGAAGCGGCTGAAGCGCGACACGGAATCAGGCCGGCAAGCCAATCCGTCTTCGGTTGCCCAAGCACAAAAGGGCGGCAGCCACAGCCATAAATTGCTCTACGGGTTCATGCTGGCGATGGTTCCTCTTGCCCTTGGCTTCGGATGGTTTTGGTTTAAGAGTGGGCGATCCGCTGATCACGGGCTAGTAACTGAGCGCCAGTTAACGCACACCACGTCTGAAAAACCCGCCCGCGGCGGTGCGATCTCGCCGGATGGCAAGCACCTTGCTTACGCCGATACGAACGGCCTCCATTTGAACGTAATCGATACCGGTGAGATCAATGACATCCCCCTTCCGCAGGAAATACAAACAGAGCTGTGGAAGGTGAACTGGTTCCCGGATGGGGAGAAATTACTGCTCACGTTTCAGAGTAAGACCGATGACTCGGAGATTTGGGTGAAATCTATCTTCGGTGGCGCTCCGCGTAAATTGCGAACGAGCGCCCGGGCAGCCGTGGTTTCGCCGGACGGAACGTTGATTGCTTTCACCAACCCGGGAGGCAGCCAAGTATGGGTCATGGGGGCCAACGGCGAGAATCCGAAAAAGATCTTGACCAGCGAGAACGAGCGGGTAGGAGCTCTGGCATGGTCTCCATCCGGCCAGCGGCTCGCGTACACAAAGCCGAAGGCTGTGTTGTACAACTTCGGAGGTTCCATTGAGACCGTGGCAATGGACGGAGGTTCGCCCAGTCCGGTGCTTTCGGATCCGCACCTAGACGCAGGCAGCTACACGATTCTTCGGTGGGCTCGCGATGGCCGCCTGATCTTTGCATTGGAGGACAGCGCCGAAGGCAGCAACATAAATCTCTGGGAAATCCCGACTGATCCGCGCACCGGAAAGACCACAGGGAAGCCGGCGAAAATAACTAATTGGTTTGGCGTCAGCCCCCTGGCAGCTAGCGTGAGTGGGGATGGCAGCCGTCTGGCCGTTTTCAAGACTCATATCCGGAACGATGTGTACGTTGCCGAGCTTACCGAGAACGGGACACGTCTGGATTCTCCCAAGCGTCTGACTTTTAGCGATAGCGAAGACTATCCTACCGCGTGGACGCCCGATAGCAAGAGCGTTGTTTTTACGTCAGATCGTACGGGTAACACCAAAGTGTTCAAGCAACAGCTGGATCAAGAGACTGCCGAACCGTTGATTCAGGGACCGGGTAACGACGGGGAAGCCGAATTGAGCCCAGATGGTGCTTGGTTTTTTTACTGGACATCGCCGAGGGGCAGCGCCCAACAGTCGCTTCTCAAGTTAATGCGAATATCTAGTTCGGGGGGATCTCCCGAGCAGGTTTTAGAGGCTCCCGATCAAGCCTCACCAAATTTCCAGTGTCCGTCTGGGCCCGGAGGCTTTTGTGTCTTCAGCCGCGCGGACCAAGGCCATATGAGTTTCTATGAACTGGATCCGTTGAAGGGCCTGGGTAAGGAAGTGGGAAGAATTGAAGGGCCGGCTGGGCCCGCTTTCGGCGTTTCGCCGGATGGTACCCACGTTGCCGTTCCCAGTAAGGGCCAGATCCACATTCTCAATTCACAGAATGGCACAGACCGAGTTTTTCAACTTCCGCAAGGGTGGTACATCTACTCCCTACAGTGGGTGGCAGATGGTGCCGCTTTGTTCGCAGCCGTGCAATCAACGGAGGGCCTGATCGCTCGCATTGAGTTGGACGGAAAGACCCGCGTGCTGCTCGATCAAGGAAGAAACCACGTGCTTAATTTTGCTTTACCGTCACCGGATGGCCGTCGCCTTACGTTCATGCAGCGGACTTCGGAGTCGAACTTCTGGCTCCTTGAGAATTTCTGACCAACTAAACCTCCAGCCCGACCGAGCGCATGAGATCCAAAGCGTTGCTTCGCTCCACCACGCCGGGCTGCAGCCGGTAGTCGAAATGCAGTAGACCGTTTTCGAGCGTGTCGGCGAAATGGACATTGGCGGCGCGGCCGGGAAGCTCATCGGCGATGTGGGCGAGCGCGAGATCGTGGGTGGTGAGCAGTCCCAGAGCGCCACGATCGATCAGAGCTCGCACGATGGCGCTCGCGCCAATTTGCCGGTCGTGCGAGTTGGTGCCACTGAGTAGCTCGTCGAGCAAGAACAGCACCGGGTGGGGGCCGCTGGTGAGGGCCACGATTTCGCGCAGGCGCGTAATTTCGGCGTAGAAGCGCGAGCGGCCATCCTGGAGCGAATCCAGGATTCGAATCGACGCACCCAGGGTCAACGGCGAAATCTTGAGGCGCGTGGCGCGTACCGGCGCACCGGCCCATGCCAGCACGGTGTTGATCCCGATGGTCCGCAGCAGAGTGCTCTTGCCGGACATGTTGGAGCCGCTAACGATCCAGAGCCGGGTTTCGCTGCCGAGCTTCACGTTGTTACGGATGGAATCGGCGTCTGGCATCAGGGGATGCGCGATGCCTTCGGCTTCAAAGCAACCGCCGGCAACGCCGATCACCTCCGGAAAAACATCCGCTGGGTGTTCGTAGCTATAGCCTGCGAGCGAGCACAGCGCTTCGAATTCTCCGGCGGTATCGATCCATTCGCGAATGTGGCGGCCGGAAATTCTGCGCCAGCGCTCGATTGCCGTGGCCACTTGCGCACCCCATAGCAGCACGAAAGCGATGGGGGCGAAGATAGCGTTGCGCTGCCAATCGAGACGGGCGACGAGACGTCCCAGATGCGCGATTTGGGCGGATGCTATCTGTTCGCTCCCAGTCTTTAATCGCGCACGCAGTTGTCGAAGCAGCGGGGCGCTAAAGGTTTCGCTCTCCAGGCGCTCAAGGAGTTTCGCCAACAATGCCAGGTCGTGGGAAGGCGAGTCGACCGCAGTGGCCACCCGCAGGGTTTTGGGACCAAGAAAGAACGCGTAGGCCAGATCGAGGAGGAGCGCGGCGAGGACCGGCGTCCGGGTGAAGACGTCAGCCATGTAGAGCCCGAACGAAATCACCATCGCGGCGCCGAACAGAGGTGCAACGTAGCGCGCTCCGGCTGGGAATCGAACCTCTGGCGCTTCGCCCCAAGCCGCCGTGGCATCCGGATTGAGGTTTGACCGGACTGTGGCGCCGAGCACGGCGAGATCCTCGCGCAAATCGAGCAGCGAGCGAAGTTCTTGCACGGCAACGTGACGCGCGGCGACTTCGTCCGGGGATGCAGGCGCGAGCAGCCAGCGCGCCAGCGTATCCTCGCCGGAGCGCGTGCGGGCGGTGGAGAGCAACTCGAACAGCGAGCCTTTGCCGAATAGATCGAGATCTTCGGCATAGACGTGCGCGGCGTCGCGGAAGCGCTCGCCGGATTCGCCGGTGCCCATCCAGCGGTCTTCCAATCGGGCCAAACCCCGTTCGTAGAATTGGATGGCGCGTTTCGAGCGTTCCATTCGTTCCACTACTCGCGCGTGAACGATAACCAAGGCGCCGAAAACGGCCAGCGGAAGCAGCAGCCACCACACCGAGATCCAAACTTCTCCGAAGACGAAGAAGGCGACCACCACTGCTGCAAAACCGGCCGCCAGACGGGCGTTGCCGATGCTTCGAAACTGCTGTTCCAGGCGCTGCGACGCCCGGCGGCGGTCCTCCAATCGCGCCTGGTACTCTGCCAAAGGATTCACAATGCTAGGCTAACAGCAGTGCAGCCCCGGAAGCGGCGGAACGCCGCGTAAATATGGACGACGAACCCATCCGCATTCCAGTCACCGATGTCTTTGATTTGCACACGGTTCCCGCGCGCGAAGTGAAGCCGGTGGTTGAAAATTATCTGGAGGAGGCGCATCGGATGGGTTTCCGCGCGTTGCGAATCATTCACGGGCGGGGCATCGGCGTGCAGCGCGAGATGGTGCGGTCCATTTTGGCGAAAACGCCTTTTGTTGCAAGCTTTTCGGATGCGCCGGCGGAGGCTGGCGGCTGGGGCGCGACCATAATTACGCTGCGGGGGTGACGCTGCGATGACAAGAAAATGGAACTTTTCCGGTCGGCGCCCGGAATTACTATCAAAGGCCGAGGCGGATCGCCGCAATCACCTAATGCTGGAATCCCCGTCCCATAGTGATGGCGATCTGCTTCGGCTCTTGTCAGCGGGCAACGAAGCGGCATTTCTCGAGTTCTATCGCAGGCATCAAGGCTTGGTGTACCGGTTTGCGCTGCAGATGAGCGGGAAACCAGAGATCGCCGAGGAAGTGACGCAGGACGTTTTCATGGTTGTGATGGGGTCGGCCGCACGCTATGACAGCGAACGCGGGTCAGTGGCGGCGTTTCTCTATGGAATCGCGCGGAATGTGGTGCTGCGAGCCTTGGAGCGCGAGAGACCTTACATCACGATGCTGGACGACGTGAATAGCGACTATGCAAGCCAGTTGACCGCCGAGCACCAGGATCTGCTGGGCGACCTGGCGCGGAGCGAAAGAATTGACACGCTGCGGAAGGCGGTGCTGGCGCTGCCGCCCGCGTATCGCGAAGTGGTGGTGCTGTGCGATTTGCATGAGCGGGATTATGCCGAGGCGGCGAGCGCCCTGGGATGTGCGATTGGAACCGTGCGGTCGCGTTTGCATCGGGCTCGGGCGCTGCTGATGGAAAAGCTGCGCGCGGGCGAAAGGGTTGCGGTATGGAAGACAACCGGGAGCTTTTAGAAAATTTGCGGGCGCTGGCCGCGGATGGGCCGCAAGGTGCGCCGGATAGCGTGGAGCGGCAACTTCGGGCCGAGTTCCGGAAGCGGAGCAGGCGGCGTCGCGTGGGGGTGTGGGCGTCTTTCTCCGGCGTAGCGGCGATGGCCGCCGGAATCGCGCTGCTGGTCTGGGTTCGCGAGGCGCCAAAACCGGCCGCGGGCGTGCTGGCCGCTCAGCATGATACTGGTGGATCAGTCGCTGTTGAGGAAGAAGAGGCGGACGCGAGTTTTTATCCCTTGCCTCAGGCCGAAGCGCTACCGGCTGTGGAAAACGCGATGGTGGTTCGGGTTCAATTGCCGGTCTCATCGCTGCGGCTGATGGGATTTCCGGTGGATGAAGAGCGCGCCGATGCCGCGGTGCAAGCCGAGTTATTGCTGGGCCAGGATGGCTTGGCGCGCGGCGTGCGGCTGGTGCAATAGTTTTTTGATTTGGAGGTACACATCATGCTGAGTAGACTATCGATTATTTCTGCTGCGGGGCTGCTGGCAGCCAGCCTGTTTGCGCAGGGCCCGGGAAGGCATTTAAGCGGGGGTCCGCAAGGGGATGGCGACTTTGCGCTGGTGCGAGCGGAATTCGGCATTTCCAATAAAGTTGTGCAAGGCGCGCCGTATTCGGCGCAGGCCGTGACTGAGTTTACGCAGACTCTGGCGAACGGCGATCATATTCAGCGGACGACGACAGCCTCCATTGCGCGTGACAGCCAGGGGCGGACGCGCATGGACCGGTCGATTGCGACGGTGGGCGCTCTCTCGGCGGCGGCGGGCCGGTCGACTCGTGCGATCGTGATCCACGATCCCGTGGCTGGCCTAAGCTATGCGCTCGATCCGGCGAGGCACACTGGACGCTCGATGCTGATACCACAGAGCCGCCGGGCGGGTTCGGAGGAAGCTCACAACCGGCACGGGGCATCTGCGGATCGGGCGGGGGCGAAGACCGAGGATCTGGGCACGCAGGTGATTCAAGGGATGAGTGCGCAGGGCAAGCGCGTGACGCGAGCGATTCCGGCGGGCGAGGAAGGCAACGAGAAGGAAATCGATATCGTCACCGAGACCTGGTATTCACCGGATTTGCAAATGGTGGTCCAGAGCAAGACCAGCGATCCGCGTTTTGGCGACACGGTGTATCAGGTGAGCGGTCTCAACCGGGTGGAGCCGGATCCGGCGCTGTTCACCGTTCCCGCCGGCTACTCGATTACCGAGAGCCGGACGATGCATCGGCCGCCGGCAGCTCAGTAGTGCGGGCGCAAGTTATACTACTGTTAGTTTGCGCTTCACATTTCTCTCTGTAGTCCTATTCGGTGGCCTGCCGCTGGTGGCCGGACCATTATCACCGGCGCCGGATGCCGCGCAGAATTCGCTCTTCGCTCTGCACGATTTTCGCGAGGTTGCGATTTCTCCGGACGGCGGCAAGGTGGCTTGGATCGAGTCAGCTCCCGGCAAAATCGAGAGCGACCTTCCGAGCCTTTCTGTTTACATCAAAGATTTGCGCGACGCGGGTGCTGGGGCCAAGCGCATCGGCGATCCGTCATCCATGGCGCAGGGTTTGGCGTGGTCGCAGGATGGCAAGCTGGCGTTTCTCTCCGACGCGGATTCGCACGGGCAGATGCAGTTGTACATGGCGGAGAAGCCGGGGCGCGGAAAACCTCGCAAGATCGGCGAGTTCAAGGGCTACATCGAACAGCCGCAGTGGTCGCCCGACGGCAAGAGTATCGCGGTGCTCGAGATCGAAGGCAGCGGCCGCGTGCCGGGCCCCACGGAAGCGACGGCGCCGGCAACGGGCGTGATCGCCTCCACGGTCATGGAGAAACGCCTGGCGATCGTCAACCTGGCCACCGGTGCCGCGCGCTCGATTTCACCGGCGGACATGTACGTGTATGAGTTCGACTGGTCACCCGACAGCAAGAATCTAGCGTACCTGGCTGCGCCGGGCGATGGCGACAACAACTGGTACCTCGCGGAGCTGTACGCGATCGACGCGGATTCGGGCGCGGTGCGGCACATTTTCAAACCCTCCCTGCAAGCGGCGAACGTGCGGTGGTCGCCGGACGGAAAAACGATCGCGTTCATCGGCGGATTGATGAGCGACGAAGGCGTCACGGGAGGCGACATTTACGCGATTCCAGCCGAGGGCGGCACGCTGAGCGATCTGACGCCGGATCGAAAGGCGTCGCCGAACTGGTTCCGATGGTCGCCGTCGTCGAAGCAAATCATCATGACGGAGAACATTTCCGGAAACTCGGCGATCTCCACGCTGGACCTGGCGTCAGGAAGCGTGGAAACGTTGTGGAAGGGCGCGGAGAGCGTGTTATTTTCGGGCGATGCGGCCACCAGCGCGGTGGTCCGGAGCTCGTTCGACCACCCGCCGGAGGTTTGGGCGGGCGTAACCGGGAAGTGGCAGCAGCTCACGCATTCCAACAACGCGCAGCAGCGCGGATGGGGCGAGGGCAAGAGCATCGAGTGGAAGAGCGGCGGCTTCGACGTCCAGGGCTGGCTGCTGTTCCCGCAACCCTACGATCCGGCCAAGCGCTATCCGATGATCGTGTCGGTTCACGGCGGCCCGGCGGCGGGGGTTCGGCCGGGTTGGCCGCATCCGGGATTGCCGCTGCAGCTTCTTTCCGGGCAAGGTTACTTCGTGTTCATGCCGAACCCACGCGGGAGTTATGGAGAGGGCGAAGCTTTCACGCGCGCCAATGCGCACGATTTCGGCCATGGCGATCTGGACGATATTCTCGCGGGCGTAGACGCGGTGGTGAAAAATTATCCAGTGGATGACCAGCGCGTGGGCATCGCGGGCTGGAGCTATGGCGGCTACATGACCATGTGGGCGGTGACGCAGACCAACCGTTTTCGCGCGGCGTTCGCGGGCGCGGGTATTGCGAATTGGCAAAGCTATTACGGGGAGAATGGAATCGATCAGTGGATGATTCCGTATTTCGGCGCGTCCGTTTATGACGATCCGGCAGTGTACGCGAAGAGTTCGCCGATCAATTTCATCAAGAACGTCAAGACGCCGACGCTAGTGATGGTGGGCGATCGCGATGCCGAGTGCCCGCCGGCGCAGTCGTACGAGTTTTGGCACGCGTTGAAGACGTTCGGAGTGAAGACCGAGTTTGTGCTTTATCCGGGCGAGGGGCACGGGTTCCACGATCCGCAGCACATGCGCGACCGGTTCGAGCGGATTGTGCAGTGGTTCAACGAGAACATGCCGGCAGCGGCGCAATAGGTTCACGATGCGCGCGTTATGGATGACACTCGTTTTCGCGGCCGCCCTGCTGACGGGGTGCGGCGATTTGCCTTCCGTGGAAGCTTTGGCCAACAAGGGGAATACGGTCTTCGATCCGGCTCTGGTTGGCGCCTGGAACGCCGGCGATGCGGTCGTCATTGTTCAAGCGGGCGACGAACAGAGTTACCGCATTCACTGGTTGGGAGCGGAGGGTACGGAAACTCCGCGGATCGTGGGGATGGAGGGACGCCTTGCCAAGATCGGTGACCAGAGGATACTGGATCTGACCACGTCCGACCCGGGCGCTTTCGCTATTCCCTGCCACGTCTTTGTTCGCGTCCGTCCGGTGAAGGAGGGGCTGAAGCTTCAGTTCGTGGATTCCAAATGGATTCGCCAGCAAGTGCCGAGCTCGTTCGCAAGTTTTGTGCAGGACAATCATCCCGTGCTCACCGCTCCGGCGCCGCAGATTGAGGCGTTCCTCCTCAAGTTCGGCTTGGATGAGCGAGCCCTGGACGATCCGATGCTGCTGCGGCCGTTGAAACAGAACTGACGCCGGTTAGAGCAGGTGGTGGTGCCGTTTCTCTAATTCCTTGACGATGTCGCCGACTTCCTGCGCGCGCGCGCGGTCGGCAATCAGCAGCGCGTCCGGCGTGTCAACCACGATTAAATCCCTGACGCCGAGCAGTGCGATCAGCTTGCCTTCGGCATCCACGTAGTTGCCCGAGCTGGATCGAGCCAGAGCTTCGCCGCGGAAGACATTGCCGTTTCCGTCGCGCGCGAGCAGCTCGTAGACCGCGTTCCAGCTTCCGACGTCGTTCCAGCCGAAATCGTCCGTGGCAAAACCCACGACGTGGGGTGATTTCTCGAGCACGGCGTAGTCGATCGAAATGTTCTCGCAGTGAGGGAAGGCTTCCTTCAACCTCGAATTGAAGCCGCGCTTCGAGAACTCGGGCAAGCTTGCGAGCAGGGTGGCGGTCTTGGGCAGATATTCGCGGAGCGCGTCGAGCAGCACGGACGTTTTCCAAAAGAACATGCCCGCGTTCCAATAGAAGTTGCCGGCCTTCACGTAGCGGCGCGCGGTTTTGAGATCCGGTTTTTCCCGGAACCGTCGAACTGTGGCGGGCTCGCGCGATCCGGCCTGCACGTCCTTCGGAAACTCAATATAGCCGTAGCCGGTCTCGGGCCAGCGCGCTTGAATGCCCAGCACGACAATCTTTCCGCCGGCGGCCGCGCGCAACGCGCCACGTACGAATCGCAGATAGCGCGCGGGTTTCGCGATGACATGGTCGGAAGGGAAGACGCCCATGACGGCGTTGGGATCGATGGATTCGAGGATGTGGGCGGCGAGTCCGATGGCAGGGGCGGTGTTGCGCTGCGCGGGCTCGGCCAGGATCTGGCGCCTCGGGACTTCGGGCAACTGCCGCACGATCTCGGCGCGCAGATGGTCGTTGGTCAGAATCCAAAGGCGATCGGGCGGGATCACGGGGCTCAGGCGATCCACGGTCTGCTGGATCAAAGATCGATCGCCGATGAAGCGCAGGACTTGCTTGGAGTGGGCGCGGCGGCTGCGAGGCCAGAAGCGCGTACCTCGGCCACCGGCCAGAATCAGGCCGTAATCGTTGGCTGAGCGCGGCATCAGTTCAGCGAATAGTCGTGATAGCCGTGAATCAATCGCAAAGTGCGGTTCCAGCGGGTCTTGGTGAAGAAGTGCGTGGCGAGATCGAGGAAGTGGTGCAAGTTGTAATCCTTGAGATCCTCGGTGGGGGCGTCGTAGGACCACCAGATGATCAGCGGCTTGCCTTCGATATTGTCGCGCGGCACCAATCCCCAATAGCGGCTATCGAGCGAATCATCGCGATTGTCGCCCATGGCGAAATAATTGCCCTCGGGCACTACCAGCTCGCCATTCACGACATCGTCGTGCAGCATTTGGTAGGCACGTTCGGCCATCTTCGGATCTTGCGTGTACTCCGGCTCGCCTTGCGGGAAGTTGTCGCGATACATCGAAAAATCGTTTTGATGGATGACGTATGGCTCGTTCAGCGGCTGGCCGTTGATGAAGACCTGTTTCGCGGCCAGCTTGATATGATCGCCCGGCATGCCGATGCAGCGCTTCACGTAGTTCTCGTTGAGAAGCGTGGGATGGCGGAAAACGATGATGTCGCCGCGCTGGACCTCTTCATAGGGCAGCACGTGTTTGCTGAACGCATCCGGCGGCGCGTAGGCCAGCTTGTCGACGATCAAGTGGTCGCCGGTGAGCAGGGTGTTGTGCATCGAAGACGTGGGAATCACGAACGGCTGCGCGATGGTCGAGGTTCCAAACAGAAGAATCAGGATTGTGATGGTCCACTCGGCGATCGAATTGCGCTGCGCGGGTTCGGCGGGCGGAGTCGCGGGCTGGGCGGGTTTAGTAGTTGTAGTAGCCATGGATCAGCCGGAATGTTCGATCCCAGCGAGTCTTGGTGAAGAAGTGCTCGGCCAGATCCAGGAAATGGCTCGCGAGATTGTTGACGGACGAACTGGCCAGGCTCTCGGTGCTGGCGTTGTAGGACCAGTAGATGATGAGCGGCTTGCCAATGATGTTGCCGCGCGGGACGAAGCCCCAATAGCGGCTGTCGAGCGAATTGTCGCGATTGTCGCCCATGGCGAAGAAGGAATCCGGCGGCACGACGACTTCGCCGTTCACTACGTTATTGGCCAGCATGTCGCGGGCGCGGTCGAGCAACATGAGATTGGGCTCGCTATTGGGGAAGTTATCGCGGAACGAATCCGGATAAGGATTCTTGTGAACGGTGTAAGGCTCGATGAGTTTCTTCCCGTTGCGATAGACCTGCTGGTCGATGATCTTGATGTGATCTCCGGCAATGCCAACCACGCGCTTGACGAAGGTCTGGGAGATATCCACGGGATAGCGAAACACGATGATGTCGCCGTCACGAGGGTTCTCATAAGGCAGGATGTACTTGCTGAAACTGCCCCCGGGTGCGTAGGCGAGTTTGTCTACTAAAAGGTGATCGCCGATGAGCAGCGTGTCTTCCATGGACCCCGTGGGGATCACGAAAGCCTGCACCAGGGTGGTGGTGCCGAACAGCAAGAGCAGAATGGTGATGGTCCATTCAGCGATGGTTCCGCGGGGAGGCTCAGGCCTGGCAACCACCGCGGAGGTGCCCGGTTCGGCTGCCACTGCCGCTTTTCCACGATCCAGAGTGGGTTTCATAACGTCGATACCTTAGTCTATCAGGCGGGCAGTCGAACGGCAGGCGGGCGGATCGGACGGCGAAGGCGCAGCAACTCGCCAATCGAAATATAGATGTTGAGCACTCCCAGGCCGCTCCATGCGCCGCGGAAGTAGGAACTGGTCCAGTAGTCGCGCAGCCAGGGGAGCAGGTTGGCGAGCGAGTTGGCATCCCATTGCTGCGTCCAGGGAAAAATAAGGAGGAAGACTCCCACTTCAAAGCAGACGATGACAAACAAGATGACGCCCAGCTTGTGCGCCCAGCTATGCTTGACGTGGGTTGGCGCCTCTACTGGATGCATGCGACATCCTCTGCAACCGCTTCCTCACGGTCGCGGCTCGGTTCTGATCCCAACAAATCGCCCTGGCGCGGGTAGCCGGTCCAGAGCGCGTGCCGAGCGTGTTCGCGCACGGGCCAGAAGCTGAAGCGATGCAGCGACGTGGGGCCATGGGTTTCGAGCGCCTTCCAGTGCTCGTCCGTCGAATAGCCCTTGTGGTTCTTGAGACCGTATTGGGGGAAGACCCGGTCCCATTCGCGCATGCAGGCGTCGCGTTCCACCTTCGCAATAATAGACGCTGCCGCGATGCATTGCGATAGGGCGTCGCCGTGGATCAGGGCGCGCTGAGCGGTGGGAAGGTCCACAGTGACAGCATCGACGAGCAAGTAATCGGGGGCCGGGGTGAGCCGCTGGATGGCGCGGCGCATGGCCAAACGCGCAGCCTGGAGGATGTTGATGCGGTCGATTTCAAAAGCGTCCACGGCGGCGACGGACCAGGCGATGGCGCGCTCCCGAATCCGCGGGGCCAACGTCTCGCGGCGTTCGGCATCCAGTAGCTTGCTGTCCCTGAGGCCGCGAATGGGGCGATCGGGCGACAAAATGACGGCGGCGGCAAACACCGGGCCGAACAAAGCGCCCCGTCCGACTTCATCGACACCGGCGATGTGCTGGAAGCCCTGCGCGCGGGCGTCGCGCTCGTATTTTCCCTGGCACTTCATTTACTCGGGCGCCCGCCAGAGCGCTACTTATTCGCGCTCGCGGAGACGCGCTGCTTTGCCCTTCAACTCGCGCAAGTAGTAAAGCTTTGCGCGGCGCACGCGGCCGGTACGCACCACGTCGATGTGGTCAACCACGGGGGCGTGGATCGGGAAAATGCGCTCGACACCCTGGCCGAAGCTGACCTTTCTCACGGTGATGGTCTCGCTGACCCCCGAGTTATTGCGGGCGATCAAGACTCCTTCAAAGATCTGCAGACGTTCTTTCTCGCCTTCCTTGATCTTGACGTGGACGCGAATGGTGTCGCCTGGGCGGAATTCCGGCACCTGGCGGAGGTGTTTGGCGACGATTTTGTTCAGTAAAAGGTTCGGCATGTGACAAATCCTTGAATCTTCATTGTAGTAGATCCGGCCTCATGGTTGTAAGTCCGGACGGACGCGCGCAGTCTTGTCACGGGCGGCCTCGCGGCGCCAGTTTCGGATCTCCTCATGATTCCCGCTCAATAGTACCTCTGGAACTTTCCAGCCACGGAAATCGGCTGGGCGAGTGTACTGCGGGCAATCGAGGAGTTCAGGGGCGGTGAAGGATTCCTGGAGGGCCGAGTCTTCGTTCCCGAGCACGCCGGGGAGGAGCCGGGCGACGCAATCGATCACCAGGGCTGCGCCCAGTTCGCCGCCGCTCAGCACGAAGTCGCCGATGGAGAGCTCTTCGTCGGCCAGGTGCTCGGCCACGCGTTCGTCGACGCCTTCGTACCGTCCGCAAATGAGAAAGATCTCCTGATATTGGGTGAGACGGCGCGCCGCTTCCTGATCGAAGCGCTGGCCTTGGGCGGAGAGCAGGATCAGGCGCTGGTTGGGCACGCGCTCGGGCCAGATACTTTCGACGGCTTCGAAGATGGGCGCGGGTTTCAGCAGCATGCCTTCGCCGCCGCCGAACGGACGATCGTCGACGGTGCGATGGCGGTCGTGAGTCCATTTGCGCAGGTCATGAATGTGGATTTGGATCAGGCCGGCTTCGGCTGCCTTGGCGACAACGCCGTATTGGAGAGGGCCTTGGAAGAAGTCAGGAAAGATGGTGAGGATACGAAAGATCATCTAGTTCAAGTCCAGGAGACCTTCGGGCGGATTCACCGTGATCTGTTTGTGTTCCAGATCGATCTTCGTGCAGATCGAGTTGGCGAAGGGGATGAGGAGCTCGCGGCCGGCGGGGGTTTTCACGGTAAGCAGCGGCGCACCGCCGGTCTCCTGGAAATCGTCGACGACTCCGAGCGAGCGTCCAGCGGCGTCGACTACTTCGCAGCCGATCAGGTCCGACTGATAGACTTCGTCCACGGCTAGCGCGGCGCGCTGCTCGAAGGGGATCGCAACGTCGGCGCCGGCCAGCTTTTCGGCGTCCGAAATGGTGTCGACGCCCTTGAACTTGAGGATGAGATGATCTCCATGCATCCAAGCATTTTCCACTTCCATGGGGACATCGTTCACGAACACACTTCCGACGCGGGCAGGCTGGCTGGTGAGCGGGAGAGCGGCCAGCTCTCCTTTGTTTCCGCGTGCGCGAAGCAGACGCGCGATGGTGACGAGCTTCAGATTTATTCCAGAATTTCCAGCGTGAACCGCCGGTTCAGCTTCATTCCGGCAGCGCCCAACAGGGTGCGGATGGATCGGGCTGTTCGACCCTGCTTGCCGATGACTTTCCCCAAGTCGCTGGGCGCGACTCTTAACTCCAATACCGTGACCTGCTCGCCCCGCACCTCGCTGACGGTGACCTCGTCGGGCAAATCCACGAGAGCCTTCGCGATGTCTTCGATGAGTTGTTTCATGCCAGGTCTGCCTGCTAGTTAGTTTACCGCTCGCCGCCTTCGCGCGGGGTCTTGCCGGCGGTTTTTCCAGGGAGCCCCGCTGGATTCTCGTGCACGCGCTCGCGGAAGCGGCCGCGGAGGCCCATGGCGAGCGAAACGCTGTCCTCGCCGAACTTGTCGCGCAGGCGATCCACGGCGGACATGGCCTTGCGCCAGCGGTTGGTATTTGTCTCATCGAGCATATTAAGCTGGCCTTCGGCGGGTTTGAGGCCGGATGCGTGGACGCCGAGGAGCCGGATGGTAGAGTTAGCTTTGCGATTCGCGCGGAACAGGGCGCGGATTTGCTGGAAGATTTCCGTGTCGAGCTGCGTGCCGTGATCGAAAGAATGCGCGCGGGTGATGGTGGAGAAATCGGAATAGCGCAGCTTCAGCTGGATGGTGCGAGCGTGCAAGTCATGTTCGCGCAGGCGGCGGGCGACCATTTCAGAGAGCCGCGCGAGCGTGGATTCAAGCGTGTCTGAATCGGCGGTGTCTTCGTTGAACGTGAACTCGTGGCTGATGGACTTTGGCGTGTTGTCGTCGCCCACTTCGCCATCGAACCAGCCGCCGGCGTCCATGCCACGCGATTTTCCCGCGAGCGCCAAACCCCATTGGCCAAGATGCTGGCGCAGGAAATCTTCATCGAGCGCGGCCAGATCGCCGACCTTGCGGACGCCCCAGGCTTGCAGATTCTTTTCGGTGACCTTGCCGACGCCGGGAATTTTTCGGACGTCGAGAGGCGCCAGGAAACGAGCCTCTTCGCCCGGCAGCACCCAGAGCACGCCGTTCGGCTTGGCTTGATCGGACGCGACTTTGGCGACCATGCGCGAAGCCGCGATTCCAATGGAGCAGTTGAGCGCGGTCGAGCGCTTCATGGCGTCGTGCAGCCGGTGGGCGGCCGAAAGAGGCGGCCCGTGGAGGCGCTCGGTGCCGGTGAGATCCATGTAGGCTTCGTCGACCGACGCCATGTCCACTTGCGGCGAGAAGCTCTTGAGCACCTGATAAACCTTGCCCGAGTATTCGCGATAGCGCGTGGGGTGGCCATCGACGAAGATGGCTTGCGGGCAGAGCCGGTGGGCGGTTCTCAGCGGCATCGCGGAGTGGACGCCGAATTTGCGGGCGGCGTAAGAAGCGGCCGAGACGACGCCGCGCTGGTTGGCTTGTCCGCCGACAACCACGGGCTTGCCGATGAGCGAGGGATCGAAGAGTTCTTCGACGGAGACGAAGAAGGCGTCCATGTCGACGTGGAAATAGGTCTTCATGGGGACACGCGGGAGAGCAGCCGGGCAACGATCACGCGCGGGAAGCCGGCTAGATCGTGCATCACGGTGATCTCGCTCCACTCGCGTTCCAGCATCGCGCGCACCGATTCTAACGAATTGTAGCCGAGTTCGAGCAGCAGCCAGCCGTGCGGGCGCAGGACGCGAGTGGCCTCGGCGATGAGTCGTTCGTAAATCTCAAGGCCAGTGGGCCCGGCAAAGAGGGCGATGTGTGGCTCATAATCGCGGACCTCGCGCTGGAGGCCGGCTTCGTCGGCTCTCGGAACGTAGGGAGGGTTCGAGACGACGAGGTCGATGCTATGCTCGCGGAAAAAATCCGCCAGGTCGCCGACCAGGAAATCGACGTGAGCTGAAAGCACACGGGAATTCTCTTGCGCGATGCGCACCGCGGCGGCGGAAATATCGGAGGCGAAAACGCGTGCGCGAGTCTCAAGTGCCAGGGTGATCGCGATCGCACCCGAGCCGGTGCCGACGTCCACGACAACATCGTTCGATTGGATGCGGGCGATGGCAGCCTCCACCAAATGCTCGGTCTCCGGCCGCGGGATCAGAACATCGGGACTCACGCGAAAATCACGGCCGTAGAACTCCTGGCGGCCGGTGATGTATTGCGTCGGCTTGCCCCGCATCCGCTCGTGCAGGTAGCGGCCATAGTGGATCCAGGCGACCTCGGTCAGCTCTTCTTCCGGATGCGCGTAAAGATAGCTGCGCTCGCGATGCAAAGCGTGGGTGAGAAGAACCTCGGCGGTGAGGCGCGGCGCGATGACGGCGTCGTCCTCCAGGAGCTTGGTGCCCTGGACGAGAGCGGTCTGGATGGTCATGAACCGAGCTAGGCGGCTTCGCCCTGCTGGTAGTTAGTGAGCGCGGAGATCAACGGATCCAAGCGGCCCTCCATGATCAGGTCGAGCTGGTGCAGGGTCAGGCCGATGCGATGGTCGGTGACGCGATTCTGCGGGAAATTGTAAGTGCGGATCTTTTCGCTGCGATCACCCGAGCCCACCATGCTGCGTCTCTCTGCCCCGATCTGCTCGCGCTGCTTGTCCAGCTCCATTTCATACAGCCGCGAGCGCAGCACGCGCTCGGCCTTGGCGCGATTCTTGATCTGCGATTTTTCGTCCTGGCAGGATACGATCAATCCCGTGGGCAGGTGCGTGAGGCGCACGGCCGAGTAAGTCGTATTAACGGACTGGCCACCGGGTCCCGAGGAACAGAACGTGTCGATGCGGACGTCCTTGGCTTCCAGCTTGATCTCGACCTCGTCGGCTTCGGGCATTACAGCGACAGTGATGGCTGAGGTATGCACGCGGCCTTGCTGTTCGGTAGCCGGCACGCGCTGCACGCGATGCACGCCGCTTTCGTACTTCAGATGGCTGTAGACCTTGTTGCCGCTGATCAGCGCGATTACTTCCTTGAGGCCGCCGACGGCCGACTCGCTGGCCGACGTTACCTCCACTCGCCAGCGCTGCGATTCGGCGTAGCGCGTATACATGCGGAACACTTCGGCTGCGAACAGAGTGGCTTCGTCGCCGCCCGTGCCGGCGCGGATTTCGAGCACGACGTTTTTCTCGTCGAGCGGGTCTTTGGGAAGCAGCAGCACCTTCAGCTCTTGCTCGATGCGAACCAGTTCCGGCTCTAGCCGCTGGATTTCATCATTGGCCATCTGCCGCAGCTCCGCATCGGGATCGTCGACCATGGAACGCGCTTCGTCGTAGTTGCCCTTGGCCTGCTTATAGTCGCGATACTTGGTGACGACGTCTTCGAGCTCGGAGCGCTCCCTGGCGACTTTGCGATACGTTTCGCCGTCGGAAATGACGGCCGGATCCGCCATCTGGCGCGTCAGGTCGTCAAACCGGGCTTCCATATCGTTGAGCTTTTGCGAATATTGCATGGCGGGCTCCAGCGAAGGCCGGGCGCGTTAAGCGATCACCAACTCGCCGCCTTGCGCTTCTTCGAGCTGCATCGCGCCGTCGAGCGCCTGGATCGCGACATTGGCTTGCTCGTCGGATGGCGGTTGCGTGGTGATGCGCTGCAACCACAGACCGGGCGCGGTGAGCGTGGCCATTAATCCTTGCTGATGCCGGGCTGCGTATCGAATCAATTCATAGGCGACGCCCACGATCAGCGGGAGCAGCGCAATGCGGGCAATTAGCTTCGCGGCGAATCCGTCGAAGGGCAGCAGCGGATAGACCAGAATCGCGATCACCATTACGAGCAGCAGGAAACTGGTCCCGCAGCGCGGATGGAAGGTGACGAACTTTTGCGCGTTTTCCACCGTTACCGGCTGGCCGGATTCAAAATTGAAGACTACCTTGTGCTCTGCGCCGTGGTATTGGAACATGCGGCGAATGTCTTTCATGCGCGAAAGAACGAAGAGGAACCCGAGGAACAGGGTCAGGCGGATCAAGCCGTCCATCATGTTCACCGCGAACCGGCCGTGCAGCGATGGGACCGCGTTGCCGAGTTGGGTGGCCAGGAATAGCGGCACGAATTTGTACATGAAAAGGAAAAAGAGCAGCGAGAACGCAAGCGGCAGGGCCATCATCCAACCGCTAAGCTCCGGTGGCTTTTCACCGTCTGTGGCCTCGCCCAGTGCCACGTTGGCGGAAAACTGAAGCGCTTTCACGCCCAAGTACATGGCGTGTCCAAGGGTTCCGAGGCCCCGCAAAATGGGCAGCTTGAAGATTGGATACTTCTCGGAAACACGTGGCAGCGGGCTTTGTTCGGTAACGATCTCGCCATTGGGCTTGCGCACGGCGACACAATAGCTGTGCGGGGCGCGCATCATGACGCCTTCCATGACGGCCTGCCCGCCTACTAGCGTTTCTTCGCCGCTTTCGAGCACAGGCAGCATTTGGATGTGAGCGCTCAAGCGCAAGAACCTTCGAATGGACAAGTGGGAAACTCCTTTGTCATTATATCGTGAACGGCCCCGGGATATCGCGAACGCGCCGCGGGCTCTTTTGTGAGAGGACTGGGCATTTTCGCGGGAGGGGCTACAATAGTGTGATGCAGGTGCTGTTGGCGGGGACTCACAAGTTCCTGCTGCTCGAGCTAGACCCGGACTTCGTGGCGAACATCGCCAAGCAAGCAGGTTTCGAGTACCGGATCGAGGAGAGCCAGCGATCCATGTGCCTGTACCTTTCGGCCGTCGACCGCCAGGCCCCGCTGTTGTTGTTTGACGCAGCCGATCCCGGCAATCTGGGCTGGTTTTCGCGCTGCCAATTCTACGTGGACGGAAAGACCGGAGCGGTGTTGCAAACCCCGATGTCGCTCGCCAACCAAAAGGATCGGTCGGGGCGGACGCTGCCGGGTTCCGTTCGGCTGCAGATCACCAAGGAGCTTCCCGCGTCGTTCCGTCTGCCGGGCAAGCAGGCGGTGACCGAACAGATGGTGTACGCGGTGCTCTACAATTTGCTCAACGCGCTGCTGACCACGGGCGTGGGAGTGTGCGGCGGATCGATCGTGAAACCTCTGGCGGGGCGCACTGAAAGCATCGGGACGCGGAATTAGCCCGCGAGAACGGCGTTGAGCGAACCCTGCCGGTAACCTTCCAGATCAATGGTCACGTAGTGGAAGCCCAACGGCTTGAAGATCTCGACAAATCTCTGGGCCATTTCCGGTGTGAGAGCGGCTGGGAGTTCATCCTTCGCGATTTCGATGCGGACCAGTTGGCCGTGGAACCGCACGCGGAATTGGCGGAAGCCCAGTTGGCGGATGGCTTCTTCGCCGCGTTCGACAGTCTTGATGTTTTCCAGGGTCACGGGTGTTCCGTAGGGGATGCGCGAACTGAGGCAAGCGGACGCGGGACGATCCCACGTGGACAAGCCGGTGAGGCGCGACAACTCGCGGATTTCTGCCTTGGTCAAGCCCGCGTCGACCAGCGGCGCTTTGGCTTGGTGCAGTTGGGCGGCCTGCTGCCCGGGCCGGTAGTCGCCTAGGTCATCCACATTTACGCCGTAGGCGATGTGCTCGATGCCGCGTTCGTGCGCCACAATTTCCAGGCGCGTGAAGAGTTCGTCCTTGCAATGGAAACAGCGATTGGGATCGTTCTTGATGTAGTCCGGATTATCGAACTCGCGGGTCTCGACGTACTCATGCCGGAATCCGCACTCGCGCGCGAACGCGTCGGCAGCGTGTTTATGCGATTCGGGAATGGAGGCTGAATCGGCCGTGATTGCCAGAGCCTCGTCACCCAGCACGCGATGCGCGGCCCAGGCCAGGTAGGCAGAGTCGGCGCCGCCCGAGTACGCCACGATGACGCTCCGCATCGGCTTCAGAATCGAGAACAGCCGCTCTTGCTTGGCCTTCAGGATTCTCAAGTTGAGCTTGGGAGCGGCCGACAGTTTGACTAGACCCGCCATAACTCCAGTATAACGGCGGTGCGCGTGTTCCACGGTTCTCAAACATTTCTTGCGGCTTGTGAGAGCTGCCCCGGTTCTGCTTTCATAAGAAAGCTGGGCCTCATCAATTGAAGTTCGAAATCGAAATCAAGCTCCGTCTTCCCGACAAGCTGGAAAAAATCCGGCTTGCCCTGCGCGACCAGGGTTTCCGCGTTTCCAAGAGCCGCGCGCATGAATCCAACGTACTTTTCGACACGCCCAAGCGGCTGCTGCGGAGCCATGGAAAGCTGATCCGAGTGCGGCGGGTGGGCGCACGCACGCTGCTCACTTACAAAGGGCCGTCGGAGCCAGGCCGGTATAAGAAGCGGCGCGAAATTGAAATGAGCTTTCCCGATGCCTACGCGCTCGATCAAATCCTCAACGAGATCGGGTATCACCCCATCTTTCGTTACGAGAAGTTCCGCACCGAGTACGCCAAGGCGCCCAGCACGGGCAAAGTCCTGCTGGACGAAACGCCGGTGGGCAATTTTCTGGAGATCGAGGGCAGTCCGCGATGGATCGACCGCACGGCGCGGCTGCTCGGTTTTTCGACGGCCGACTACATCACCCGCAGTTACGGATATCTTTATCTCGCCCACTGCCGTGAACGAAGAACTCGCCCGAAAGACATGTTATTCACGGCGAAGGATCTGAGGCGGCTCCGCAAGAACAACAAGAATGCCTGACGAAGCCATGTCTAATGAAAGCCGGGTCCGCTCTCATGAGACGCGCTTCCGCGTGCGGTACGCCGAGACCGATCAGATGGGCGTGGTTTACTACGCCAACTACCTGGTCTGGATGGAAGTGGGGCGCGCCGAGTACTGCCGCGCTTCGGGCGGCCGCTACCGCGATATGGAAGTGGACGACGGGATTTTGCTGGCCGTGGTTGAGGCGCATTGCCGGTATCTTCGTCCCGCGCGCTACGACCAGGAGATTGCAGTGAAAACTTGGGCAATAATATACTTGCCTGACAGCGCTTTGTATGATAGAGTTAATCATGGCCAAAGCAATCAAGACTTTACAGCAGGCAATTATCCATTACGCCGATCCCGAGAACTGCCGAGAGTTCATGGCGAACCTGCGCTGGCCCGATGGTAAGCCAAAGTGCCCGCACTGCGGTTCGGAGGATGTGTCCTACCTGCCGAATGCCAAGGTTTACAAGTGCTACGCAAAGCCCGCGCACGACAAGGCGAAGTTCTCGCTCAAGGTCGGAACGATCTTCGAGGAAAGCCTGATTGGCCTTGAGAAGTGGCTTCCGGTTATGTGGATGCTGGTGAACTGCAAGAACGGCATTTCATCTTGGGAGATTCACCGCGCCGTTGGTGTGACTCAGAAGACCGCTTGGTTCATGCTCCAACGTGGACGGCTTGCGATGCAGGACCCCCTGACCGGCGGAAACCTCGGCGGCGAAGTTGAGGTGGACGAAACTTTCATCGGCGGCAAGATGCGGAACATGCACAAGAAGCGCAAAAACGAACTCCAGAAGGTAGGCCGTCGCGCTGGTAAGGTTGTGGTCATCGGTATGCTGGAGCGCAAGGGCGAAGTACGCGCCGCCGTCGTGCCGGATCGATCCGTTCCGGTCATTCGTGAGCATGTGCAAAACAACGTCGATGTTGGCTCGGTGATCTTCTCGGATGAATACGCAAGCCAGTGGAAGATGGACGATCGGTACAAGCACCAAGTCGTCAACCACGCTGAGCGCTACGTCGATGGGCAGGTTCACACGAACGGATTGGAAAACTTTTGGTCGCTATTGAAGCGCGGGCTGCACGGAACCTACGTGAGCGTCGAACCGTTCCATCTGTTCCGCTACATCGACGAACAGGCGTTCCGCTTTAACAACAGACGGGGGATGAATGATTCGGATCGCTTCATCGAAGTCATGAAGCAGGCTGTAGGCAAGCGCCTCACCTATGCGGAGCTAACCGGCAAACTGGAGGCGGAAACGCCGTCAGCAATCGCGTAACAAGTACGGGAGGCTCAAGCGCGGGCGAAAGTCCGCGTAGGGCCGTTCACTTGCTTTTGGGTTTCGGGCCGCGTCTGTTCGGATTCTTGGCTGACTCGATACGCTCCGCTTCAATCCGTCGTTGAATCTCGGCATGTGGCACAGCGATTACTGTTTTCATCGCCCTTTGGAACCGCGTCCATGCTTCTGTGCCTTCCACGTATTCAGGCTTAGCCTTCATGGTTTAATCATGCCATAAGGAAAACCGGGCAGTGGGTCTCACAAGGTGCTGTCAAGGTAAAGCGTTAGGGAGCGCGGCTTTCGCTTCATCGTAGCGCCGCGCGGCTTCGCGGTATTCCTCCAGCGAGATATGCCTTGCCTCGGGAATCACATCGTTCTTTCGATCAATCTTGAATTGGCCCGGCGCGTTCTTCGGTCGTTGAGTAATAACAGCACGCCGCTTACCTCGCTGTCTGACAATCCGACATTCGTACTTCATAGCAGGATCGCGCAAAGCGATACCGAGGATCGTCGGCAAACGGTCCGGGTCCCTCAGGTCTACATCGCGCCAAGTTTTAGGCATTTCGGCGATTCTCCGCAAACCTTTCTCGTATCGTTCAGCTTTTGCGGCTTTGGTAAGGATGGCATGGATACACCATGCGATTAGATCACCTGCCTGGAGTGCCGTAATTTCGCTCTTCTTCTCAAATCTGGGAATCGGCAACCCGTCCCTTTCGGAGATCAACTTGATTTGCCCTTTGTGCTTGGCTCCATCTTCGAAAACAAACAGAATGTTATTAACGTCGAAAGAATAGTAGTGCGCCCATTGCCCCACACCGGCCATACATGAGCGCGCTGCCAAGGGGTATGGGAATCCGTGCTGCTCAGCCAAGAGGTATTTCTTGTTCGCCCGCTTGAACTCTTCAAGGGCAACGGTTACAGCACAAGTCTTTTCGACGTGGCGGCAGATGATTCCTACCAGTCGTTCAAACAACATATCCTTGTCGTCTTCCGTCAATTTATCGAATGGTGGAGTGCCACTGTTAAAATCCGTGGTATGAAAAACGGTTCCCAGGTGTCCAAGGGCGTCTAGCCATTCGCGTTGAAACTCTATCCACTGATCGATATCCGCCACAGCGCCCGCGACGACAACAAATTGCCCGCTGTCTGGATGTCCGCTTTCGTCAAAGTATGCCGTGTACGCCACGACTCTATTGCTCCGATTGAATTTCCCGAGCCAAATCGATTTGGCCAGATGTTCCAAACGCGAGTACACGGATAGCCCTTCCGCCGATTTGCTAAACTACGGCTAGCAATGGCAGAGCGCCATCCCGACGCACCAACGCGAACGGGCAAGCCTCTTCGTCCCGGCAAGGATTCGGAAGAGAACGCGTCCGTTCACGCGAGGTGATTGTCACTCGCTCATTCAACGCGCGATTAGATCAGATTGCCCTGATCGCAGGTCCCTTCGCAGGGTTGTTTCATGGGCTTCATCATACTAAAATGAATCTATCCATCTCGGTCACCGTGTTTCCCGGCAGCGCCCTCATTACTGAACCGCATGCGAGCCTTGGCGTCGATATCCAAGCCCCGAGCGGAACACCAATCGGCAAACGTGTTGGGATCGATATAGACTTTTTGGAAGGCTTGACCGTTACTCCTGAATTGGTTCACGATGTCCTCCGCCTTATTGAGCCACTGGTCGTAGGTTGATGGCAGTTTATCTCCGTCCATGAACAACGCCCTGAGCCTCTCGTAATCTTCTCTCTTGTACCAAGCGATGCCGGTTACTGAGATCCTCATGAAATCCTTTTTACGAGCTTAACAATGCACATTCTGTCAGAAGCATCCCGAGAACATTCCGGCGACCTCGTGGACATTGCGCGCAAGGTAATGGAGTCCTGGGATAACCGCCTCAACTTTCCCCCCACCGAACTCCCGAAACGATATTTGCGTGGTGATCTTGCTATTCGGATCGAAGGCTCTGCCAAGATCGACAATATCGCCCTCGGGAAAATTGGACTCACGATAGAGCCTGAGGTACATACTCTCGATACCTCGCACGGGAATGTCAAACGTGGCCATCGTGATAACGAGTTCACGATGTTTGTCGATTCTGTCCATATCGTGAATGATCCACAACGGATGGCAGAGGGGACCGCTAAGCAAGAATGCGGGATCGCGGTGGTACGGTTGCAGCTCCTCAATGATCTTGCGTCCTGCGTCCGAAATTCCCTCTACTTTTCGTTCGTATCGGCGAACTGCACCTTTCTCCACGGGCTTGCTCGAAAAGATCGGGAATTCTATGCCAGCAGGGTCGGACTCCCGTTTTTGCGGGCTGGACAACTGCCACGCGATATGGTCCAAGCAGGAACGCAGGTGATGAATGATCTCCCCGCTAAGAATGCTGAAGCGCCTTGGGATGATTCTGTCCGTGTCAAGTTTAACCGCTTCCTGGATGGCGTCAGGATCATCATTGGGGACAGTTGGGTGCGAACCACCTTCAAGAAAGACCCGGATTTCTCTTTCGAGATTGAGGATGTTCTCGTGGGCCCGTTCTAGTTTTTCATGGACCGCATCTAGCGGATGATCCATTCCCAGAGTCTAACAACTTCTGTCAGTCACGTATATTATTGCCAAAACTTGGGTAGCCAATGCGAGCCGGCGCGCCGTTCAGTTTCAGTATGAAATCAGCGACGCGCAGAGCGGCCGCCAACTCGCATCCGGCGAAACCAAGCACGTGTTTCTAGGAGCTGATAGGAAGCCGGCGAAGCTTCCCGAGAAATACTGGCCGCTGTTTGGAATCCAGCCCCTGACTGAAACTCCCCGGACTACTTAAACTCGATGTTCGATTCGCCGGTGAATTTGTGATAGTTGCGGAACTCGATGACGTTCCGCTGGCAATCGTTGGATCCTCGCCAGCAACTCAACGCCTCGGAATGCACCGGCAGCAGGAATTGCTCGGGTGTTCCTAAGCGTATGGAATCGTAGTCCACGGCGGTTTCTACCGAGATCTCGGGAAACGCCTCGGGAATTTCTTTGGCCTGCATCTCTATGCGCAGCACGTCCCCGGTCTGTTTGTCGATCCAGACCGAGCCTCTATAGGCAGGCATAATGTATTGTCCGGTGGTCCAGATGCGCCAAGCGGCCCGGACGCGCAGCACTTTGAAGTCGAACACGGAAGCGGATCGATGCAAGATCGTATCGTCTTGGGCGAACTTGAAGTCGGCATCCGTGTAAGGCGAGAACAGGTTCCCAAGAATGGTTCCAAATTCACCGGTGGACCAGGCACCCGATTCCTCCGGCGGCTTTTTGGAGGGCTTCCCGTTGATCTGGAGATTTCGATAGGTCTCCTTGTGTTCCTCAAAGACCACTTCGGCGGAAACGATATCGACGACATTCCAACTCGGCTGCCGCGTTTCGCTGACATAGCGTGTGGCGGATTCCTGGACAACGTAGTTTGGCAATCCTTCCAAAAATTTCGACGCGACCTCCCGGGCTTTTTCAATAAGAGCTAAATGAGGATTGGCGGAGGACCGCGCTGGCTCCGGCGCCGAATTCGCCCGTGACGGCGTGCTCGGGGCATCGTCGGGAATCGGATCGGAGGCGTGCGGGGCCGGTTTTCCGTGCTTCAATACGGGCGGGCCCGAATCATTATCACCAGCGGAGGCGGAGTCCGGCCTGACCAAAATCGTAGGCGGCGGCCCGGTTCTCCCTTCCCTCTGGATTTCTATGCCGTCCCGGTCGTTGATGGTCTGCGCAATGTCCCGGTTCGATTGAATGCTGGTGGCGTGAAAATTACCCTCTTTGTCCGCTGTGGCGACGACGTCCAAGCCATCCCCAACTCTCAGGTCGGACGGCTTGGGATTGGCGTTCGAGAAATCGACGATCAGAAACCGGGTGTCCTCGATTTCCAGTTCCATGGATGAAGATTCCAGCTTTCGCACCACGCCCCGATAGGTCTCCGACGACACGCTGGCGGACCTGGTATCCGTGTTCTTGCCGGATCCTCGCGAATTGCCTCCGCCCGGGAAACGGCCTTGCGGGTTTTGGCCCGGCGGATAGGTTCCAGGTGGATACTGGCCGATCTGGCCGGCCAAGACGAACGTGGCGATGGCAAGCAGAAACACAGGCTTCATGCGCCCTCCTTATTCCCGGACCGCTCTCGGATCATCCCTGGACCCTTTTCTCTTTGCCCTGCCAAAATTGCTCCCGCAGCACCAGCTTGCGGATCTTGCCTGTCCCGGTTTTCGGCAGTGGCTCGCTGCTGAATATTATAATTCGCGGCAGTTTGAACTTGCCGAGGCGCATTTTGAGGAAGGCCAGCAAATCCTCGGAAGTCAGCGCCGACCCCGGTTTGCGCACCACGATGGCGGCCGGAACTTCTCCCCAAGTCTCATCCGGCGCCGCGACCACGGCGCACTCGAACACTTCCGGATGGGCGAAAATCGTCTTCTCCACCTCCAGCGACGAGATGTTTTCGCCGCCGCTGATGATGATCTCCTTCTTACGGTCGATGATTTGGATAAACGATTCCTCGTCCCAAACGGCCATGTCGCCGGTGTGGAACCAGAGGCCGGTCATGACCGAGGCGGTCATGGCGGGCTCGCGGAAATAGCCCTCCATCACGTGGTCGCCGCGGGTTACGATCTCGCCGGAGGTCTGCATATCGCGTGGGACATCGTTCATCTCCGTGTCCACCACGCGGACTTCCATGCCCCACATCGGCCATCCAGCCATGGCGCGGCGGCGATAACGATCGGCGTCGGAGGCGTACGTAAGTCCCGGTTTTGGGGCAGCGCAACTGAGCAGCGGAGCGGTTTCGGTCAGGCCATAGCCCGCGTACACGTCACAGTGGAACGCGTTCTCCATGCGCTCGATCAATTCGGGGGAGGAGGCCGCGCCGCCCAGCACGATGTTGCGCAGGCTGGAGACAGCATGTGCGGCCAGATCGGGACAATTGAGCAAGGCGTTGGCCATGGTGGGAACCAGCGCCATGTCGGTTGCGCCGTGCTCTTGGATGAGCCGGAGGACCGCGGGCGGATCGAAGCGGCGCACCATGATTTGCTTGGTCCCGAGCATGGTGGACGCCTGCGGCCGGCCCCATCCATTGGCATGAAACAAGGGAATAGTATGCAGGTCGACGGTGGTTTCGGGCTCTCGATATATGCTCCCTACCGCGAGCGCGTGCAAATAGAGCGTGCGATTCGCCAGCATCACTCCTTTAGGTTCGCCAGTGCTGCCGCTGGTGTAAAACAGCTCGGCGATCGCGTTTTCGTCGAAGCTGGAAATGTCGGCGCGTTCGGCGTGGCCTTGATCGAGCAGCTCTTCATAGCTGAGATCGGCGGCGAGATCGGCCGCTGGAACCTGCTCATCGAGCGTGACAAAACGCTGGATGCCGGGGCAAACGGGCTTCAGTTGCTCCACCAGGGGAGCGAAGTCATTTTCAAATAGCAGCATGCGCGCGCCGGAATGATTCAGAATGTTTTCCAGTTCCACCGGAGATAGCCGGACGTTCAGCGGCATCACGATGGCGTGCGCCAGCACCACTCCGTAATAGCCTTCCAGCAACTGATGGGTGTTGAAGCTGAGATAGGCGACGCGGTCGCCGGGCTGGACGCCGTGTTTACAAAGGGCGCTGGCCAAGCGCTCGCAACGCTCTCCGAACTGGCGATAGGTAAACTGGCGTGTACCCGAGACGATCCCGATTTTGTTCGGGAACAAATCCACGGCGCGGTGGAGACACCGGATGGGTGTCAGAGGAACAAACATGGGGGCATTGTACCCCTAACCGCGTACAGGCGCAGTGCGAGACAGCCTTCGTTAGTTCGATTCCAGCACCGCCGTCAGGACCACGTCTTTGTACGACGCGGCCTCTTCGAAGAGCGCCCAGAAAATTTCGCCGCTGAGCTCGTCGATCTCGCCGTTGGTGGATACCACTTTGCCCGGCGGCTTCACGATGAACATGAGAGGGGTCAATCCAGAGCTGTTCGCTGGAGTCGCCGCGGCGGCCGCGGGATCGGGTTGCGGCATCTTTCCGGAGTTGAACGCTTCCTGAATGAGCTGCCGGGCCACTTCACGACGCTCAGCGGGCTGCATCCGGTCGCCGAATTGCTGTTCCAGCGCCTTCACCAGCATGGAGCCGAGGCGTTGATTCGCGCGATATACCGCCAGGTCCGGATGCATGAGCCCAACCACGAGCAAAGGGTCGCCTGGTCCAAACATCACGGGGATTGAGAGCTCCGTCGCTTTGTCCGCAAGCGCGCGGGCATTGGCATCGGTCGCGAGCGGCTGCGGAAGATGCGATTTCAATCGAGCCAGGTCCTCCGGCCGGATGTCGCCCAGGAGCTTGCTTGGAGGGCCCGTCCAGTGCAGCGTCTCGCGGTATTCCAATTGATGGGGCCCTGCTGCCCTCACGGAGACATGGTTCACCAGCCGCAGCTTTCCGGGTTCGGAGCTTTTGCCAGGTTCGGAACTCTTGCCAGGTTCGGAATTCTTGATGGACACGTCGCCCTCGAGCGTGCCGCCCGCGGGCAAGGACCGTTCCAGCGTCAACATGCGACTGTTGTCTTTCGCTTGTTCCGTTGATTTCCATCCAGCGCCGGTAGGAATTACGAAAGTGTCGTCGAGCGTCGGCATGGCTTGGAGGCCGTCCTTTTTCTGCTGCCCCGTCAGCTCGACCGTCCGTGTCCAGGAACCATCGGATTGAATCTGCGTGGTCACTCGGGCACGGGCGCAGGCGCTCAGAAGGAGTGCTCCGGCCAAAAGGATCGCAGTCGCAAGGTCTCGCATAGCCTTATATCGGCATATGGGCTTGGTTTATACACTCGCCCGGCGGCCTGTTACCATCGGATTTCCTTGCGCCTCGGGCTTCACACCTCCATCGCCAAGTCGCTTGAAAACGCCGCAATCAAAGCCGCGGAGGTGGGAGCCAACACGTTCCAAATCTTCTCGGCCAGTCCACGCATGTGGCGCGCATCGCCGCCCGCGCCAAGCGCGGTGAAGCTGCTCGAACGGGCGCGCGATCGGCACGATCTTTTTCCGCTGGTGATCCATGACAACTACTTGATCAATCTGGCGTCCTGCAGTGAGCCGCTGCGTTTGCAATCCACCGCGGCCTTTCGCGGCGAGATCGAGCGTGCGCTCGCGATTGGCGCGGAATACCTGGTCGCGCACCCCGGCAACTGCAAGGGGCATTCGGTGGAGCAAGGCATATATGCAGTGATCCGATCGCTGGCCGAAGCGGCGCAAGGTCTCGATACGAAGAAGCTCACGGTGCTGCTCGAGAATACGGCGGGCTCGGGCGCGGCATTGGGGAGCCGATTCGAAGAACTGGGCGTGATGCGTCAGTTCGCGGCCGAGCTGACCGATCTCAAGATCGGATTCTGCATCGACACCTGCCACTGCCTGGCGTCCGGCTACGATGTCAGCAGCGCGTTAGGGCTGAAGCAGACGGTGGCCGAAATGGATCGCGTGTTGGGTATCGAAAACGTACGCGTGATCCACGCCAACGATTCCAAAGGCGCGCTCGGATCGCACCTGGACCGGCACGCACATATCGGACGCGGCTGCATTGGAGAGGAGGGGTTTCGCCGCATCCTCAACCACCCGAAGCTCCGTACGAAAGCCTTTATTCTGGAGACTCCCGTCGACGAAGAAGGCGACGAGTTGAGGAACATGGAGACGTTGAAGACGCTATGCCGGAAAAGCAGCCTGCGCAAGTAAGTTGCTAATGTAGCTTGTGCTATCGCTGTCGCTTGGCGATCAGCTCCCTGACGACTGGCACAAGGTCGCGAGGAACGTTCATGACTGTGTCGCCTGATTCGACGCCCGCTTCGTCTTCCGCCACGGCCTGATCGCCAGTCTGCTCGCTGTAGAATGCGAGCAGCTTTTTCACTCTGTCCTCGTTCCAGCCCTCGGGAAATTTGTTCTGGTTCATTGTGGTCAAGCACTGCGGCGGCGCGATGTGGCCTTACGGGGCCGACGCTTCTGTATGATCACAGCTAAGGCGCGCAGTGCCTCGTTGGCTTCGCTGGAACTTCCGAAAGTGGCGGCGACGTCAGGGTCGAGCACCACCACCACACTGCCTGGGAGATATCGAGTGGCATATTTATTTCGCCGGGCATGGCTGAAGTCGTACTCCGGAAGTATTTCGTCGATATCGCTCCGATTGGCTGCTGGTCGCTTAGTTTGAGCTTTCTTCATAGTTTCTCCGTTCGGAACCCGTTACCCGTCGCGCACTAATGATCCGAATCGTTGCCTGGCGGTCCGTGAACATGACAGCCAACTAGCGCTGGTTACTAGAGAGCCCCAGGAGGACGGACCGCTCTTCCTCTTCCGAGTGTCGCGGGTCGTTCACGATGCGTCCTAGTGGATCGCCAAACACAGTCGCCGCTTCTTCGAACGACACGCCATGCTTTGCGAAGTTAGCCGCGTTCTTTCGCGGATTCCGCTCAAACTCCAGCGCCAACCATTATTATAGTCAGGCTATATTGAAGAGGACGGGTTTCGCCGCATCCTCAACCACCCGAAGCTCCGCAACAGTTTTTTGAAGCTATGCCGGAAAAGCAGTACGACCACAACCAGATCGAATTGAAGTGGAGTGAGCGATGGGCCAACGCGCCGCTCTTCCAGGCCGAAGAGAATTCGAGCAAGCCCAAATTTTACGTGCTTGAGATGCTGCCTTATCCGAGCGGCACGCTGCACATCGGACACATCCGCAATTACACCATCGGCGATGCGCTGGCGCGCTACAAGCGCATGCGCGGCTTCAACGTGCTGCATCCCATGGGCTGGGACGCGTTCGGTCTTCCGGCGGAGAACGCGGCCATCGCGAACAACCGCGATCCGTACGAATGGACCAGATACAACATCGAGAACATGAAGCGGCAGCATCGGCGCATGGGCTTTAGTTATGACTGGTCCCGTGAAGTCACCACCTGCGATCCCGAATATTACCGCTGGAACCAGTGGTTCTTCCTCAAGATGCTGGAACGCGGACTGGCTTATCGCAAGAATGCTTTGGTCAACTGGTGTACCGAGTGCGGAACCGTGCTCGCGAACGAGCAAGTGGTGGATGGATGCTGCTGGCGTCACGAGTCGACGCCCGTGGAGCAGCGCGCGATCGAACAGTGGTTCTTGCGCATCACGGATTACGCCGACGAATTGCTCGCTGGGATAAAGGACTTGGAGGACGGTTGGCCGGAACGTGTGCTCCTGATGCAGCGCAATTGGATCGGGCGTTCGGAAGGCGCTGAGATCGATTTTCATCTGGAAGGCAGCGGAAAGCCGATCCGCGTGTTCACTACGCGCGTGGACACCATCTACGGCGCGACGTGCGTGATTCTCGCGCCCGAGCATCCGCTAGTTGCCGAGTTGGTGAGCGGCGAGGCGAAAGTGCAAGTGAAGCAGATGATCGATTCGCGCGCCGCCAAAGGTCCGGGCGACATCGAGAAGGAAGGCTTGTTTACCGGCAGCTACGCCGTCAATCCATTCAGCGGCGAGAAGCTTCCAGTCTGGATCGGCAACTTCGTGCTGATGGGCTATGGCACCGGAGCCATCATGGCCGTGCCCGCTCACGATCAGCGCGACTTCGAATTTTGCAAACAATACAACATCGCGATCCGGCCCGTGGTCCGGCCGGTGGACGGCGCTCTCGCTGAACTCGTCACCATGAAGGAAGCCTTCGGCGACGACGGCGTTGTCGAACATTCCGGTTCCTATTCGGGCCTTTCAAGCGCCGAGGCTCGCCGTGTTATGACCGCAAAAGCCGAAGCGGAAAATTTTGGCAAAGCCGCAGTCACGTTCCGCATCAAGGACTGGGGTATCTCGCGCCAGCGCTATTGGGGCACGCCGATCCCCGTCATCTATTGCCCGAAGTGCGGCATGGTTCCGGTGCCCGAGAGTGATTTGCCCGTGGTGCTCCCGCTCAAGGTTCCGATCGGCGGCAAGGGCCGTTCGCCGCTCGAAAATGTGCCGGAGTTTGTGAACATCGCCTGTCCCAAGTGCGGCGAGCCTGCGCGCCGCGAAACCGACACCATGGACACGTTCGTCGATTCGTCCTGGTATTTCTATCGCTATTGCGATCCGCACAATTCGAGCGCGCCGTTCGATTCCAAGAAGATCGCGTACTGGTTCCCGATCGATCAGTACATCGGCGGCGTCGAACATGCGATCTTGCACTTGATCTACTCCAGGTTTTGGACAAAAATGATGCGCGATCTTGGACTTATCTCGAACAGCGAGCCGGCGAAGCGCCTGTTTACGCAAGGCATGGTGATCAAAGACGGCGCGAAGATGTCGAAATCGAAGGGCAATGTGGTGAGCGCCGATGAGATGATCGAACGGTTTGGCGCCGATACGGGCCGCGTGTTCGAACTCTTCGCCACTTCGCCCGAAAGGGAAATGGACTGGACCGATGCCGGCGCGAACGGAGCGTACGGTTTCATCAGCCGTGTTTATCGGTTTGTCACGAGGAACTTTGGACAGGGTGGCTCCGAACCGACTGCGGCCGATAAGAAAGCGCTGCGCAAACTGCATCAGACGCTGCGGCAAATCACGGACGATTTCGAAGGCCGCTGGCACTTCAATACTTCCATCGCCGCGTTGATGGGTCTCATGAACGTGCTTACGGATCTCGAGAAGGATCTATCGGCGCCGGCGATCGCCGAAATTTTGGAGAAACTCACGCTGATGCTGGAGCCTTTCGCGCCTTACTTGGCCGAAGAGCTTTGGGAGGAGCAGGGCCGCGAAGGTCCGGTGTTCGGTCACGCCTGGCCCGAATATGATCCGGAACTCGCGCGCGAAGAAGAAGCCGAGGTGGTGATCCAGGTCAATGGCAAGCTGCGCGGTCGCATCAATGTCGCGTTTGGCACTCCGCGCGAGACGCTGGAGAAGCTCGTCCTCGGCGACACCAAGGTCCGGCCGTTGTTGGATGGTAAACAAGTGGTGAAAGTGATCGTGGTTCAGGATAAACTAGTCAATATTGTCGTTAAGTAAAGTGCCAAGTAAAGTCATCGCTGTCGCATTCCTCCTCGCTGGGACGTGCCTGCTGGCGCAACCGGAAAAGACGGCGTGGGATGTGCTGAAGCCCGGGCTCGTCGACACCAACCCTCTGAACCGGCGGCAAGCTGTGACAGCCACCGGAGCCGTAGGTCTCGATCCGCAGGCGGTGCAGCTTGTGGAGGCGGCGCTGAAGGATAACGATTCGCTGATTCGCGCCACCGCCGCGGCGGAGCTGGGCGAGATGAAATCGCGGCAATCGTTTCCAGCGCTGAAGGCCGCGCTCGACGATCCGTCGGGCGAAGTCGGGTTTGCCGCCGCCAAAGCCCTGTGGGACATGGGCGACAAAACCGGCCGCGGTTTCCTCGAGGATGTAGTCGCCGGCCAGCAGGAGGCCACGGACGCCGGAGTAAAGGGTGCGCTGCACCGTGCCGACCGGCTGCGTCACGATCCCAAGGCGATGGCGGTGCTGGGTGCGAAGGAAGCATCGGGCGCGCTGTTGGGACCGTTTAACATCGGCGTGATCGCCGCTGAACAGCTCTTCAAGAACACTCGGGTCGCTGCTCGAATGCAAGCGCTGAACCTGCTGGCGGAGGAATGCGATCCGCAGACGTTTAAGGTGCTGGAAGCGGCCGCCACCGGCGATGACAACTGGGCGGAGAAGGCCGCGGCAGCCAAGGCTTTGGGCAGATGCGGCAACCCGGATGCGATTCCGAAACTAGAGGTGAACCTGTCGGACTCCAATGCGGCGGTCAGGTTCATGTCCGCTGCCGCCATCATTCGGCTCAGCCGGAAGCCGGATGCGGCGGTTTCCGCGTCCCAGACGCGCTAAATAACTTCTCCGGCTCTCTCTGATCGCACGGCGGACCGCGCAGCCCCAATCCTTCGCCGCTGCCGCTATCACATTGGTGGCATTTGCCTTACTGGCCTGCTGCCTTCCGGCACGGCGCGCCACGCGCGTGGATCCGCTCACCGCTCTTCGCCAAGACAATTAGCCCAAATTTTTGGGATTTCCATCACAGCCGAGCTACTCCAGCAAGGCAACCCGCGAGCGAGATCGTACAGGGAGGGCTCCACCGAAACGGTCCCCCAAGCCTTAGTGGTGGCATCGCCAAAGTGTTAGTGGATCGAGGGTAAGCAGAAAAAGTCCTTGCGTTCTGATTTTCGTTCGTGGCACAATCCATTAAGGCCGAAGTGGCCAAAAGTGGACAAAAGTGGAAGAAAAGCCTCAGACCACGCCCGTGGAGCCCCCGCGCGGCTTCTTTTCGGCCCACGTGGACGACAAAGGCAGGCTCAAACTTCCGGTGGATTTACAGCAATATCTGTCGGCGATTGGGGATGCGAAGTTCTTTGTGACCAGTGTGGACGACCGCATAGCTCGAATCTACCCGATTTCGGTCTGGAAGGGAAACGAAAAAGTTTTGGAAGCGCTGGCTACCGAAGATCCCGACGCCGCCGAAGCGCTCTTGTTCGTGACCAACGATTACGGCGCCGAGGCCAAGGTGGATCCGCAGGGGCGTGTGACTTTGCCGACCGACTTGCGGCGGGCGCTAGCTCTGGAGAATCAGGAAGTCCGGCTGGATTGGTCGCAAGGCGCGATCAATGTGTATTCGAAGGCCGAATACGAAGCGCGCAAGCGGCAAGCCAAGGACAGCCTGGCGGAGAAACTGAAGGCGGCCAAATTGAAGGGGTTTAAGTAAGTGCTGAAAGGATTCAAATAGCGGCCATGTATGCACGTGCCGGTTATGCTCGGCGAATGCCTGGAGTATCTGGCCATACGGCCGGACGGCATTTACCTGGACGCGACGGCCGGATTGGGCGGGCACACGGGCGCGATTGCAAGTCGCTTGATCAGCGGGTATGTGATCGCAAACGATCGCGACGCGGAATCGCTGGAGCTTGCGAAGCAGAACACGGCAGAGTGGACGGATCGGATTCGTTATCACCACGGGACATTTTCCCAGCTGCGCTCGGCGCTGTCGGCCCAGGGCATCGAGCGGGTGGACGGCTTGCTGGCCGACCTGGGTGTGAGCCGCTATCAACTCACCGAGCCCGAGCGCGGGTTCTCGTTGATGGCCGACGGCCCTCTGGATATGCGGCAGGATCGCAGCCAGGAGCTCACCGCGGACGAGCTTGTGAATTTTACTGCAGAAAAGGAACTGGCCGATTTGATCTATCGATTCGGCGAGGAAAGGAGGTCGCGGAGAATCAGCAGAGCAATCGTTCGGGCGCGGCCAATCCATTCGACACAGCGACTGTCGCGTGTGATCGAGGAGGCCGTGCCCCGTTCGAGCAGGTTACATCCGGCCACGCAAACGTTCCAGGCGTTGCGTATGGCGGTGAACGACGAACAAGGGGAATTGGATCAATTGCTCGCAGCCGCGCCGGGGTTGGTGAAAAGCGGCGGACGCATGGTGGTTCTTTCGTTCATGTCGCTCGAAGATCGAAAAGTGAAGCAGTGCTTTCAAATGCTGGCGCGTGCGGGGCAAGCGGCGATACTCACCAAGCACGTAGTCAGACCGTCATCTGAGGAAATGATAAATAACCCTCCGTCGCGAAGCGCCAAGCTCCGGGCGGTAGAAATGAAGTAACCGAGACTAAAATGGCAACTCTCGCAACCATAATGGATCGATTCACCACGGCGAACAGCGCCTCCGGCGATTGTTCGCGCGCACGGGTGCTGGACAACGAGGACCCCTTCGCGGTCCCCCGATTCCCGAACGAAGATGTGTACTTCTATGTAAAGCACATCGATAACTCGCGCGTGCTGCGCGAAGCGGACCCAGCGGCGCGGAAGGCCTGCTGGCGGCTGATCGGCTCCTCATTCGCGTTCGCGGTGCTGGTGATCGGGTTGTTGCTTCCGTCGCTGAATCGGCTGATGGCCGGCTATCGCCTGGAAGCCTTGCGTCAGGAGCGGCAGCACTTGGAGCTGGATCGGGCCTCTCTGGAACTGGCGGAGACCAAGTTGGTGAGCCCCGCGCGTCTGGAAGAGCTGGCGCGCATGCAGCGTTTTGTCGACCCGGCGCCCGAAGCCGTGGTCTATCTGGATGGCAACAAGTCGGACACAATTCTGGCAAAGAAGTAGAGAATCGCGATTTTTCTGAGGTTAAAGTATGGATCCGCTGGCGACACGTCGTGTGCACATGTTGGTCCGCATGGCCTTTGTCTGGGCCGCGCTGATCGCCGCCCGCTTGATCCAACTGCAGGTAGTCCAGCATAGCCAGTACGCGCAGTTGGCGCGCGATCAGCAGCAGAAATTGGAAGAGATCAAGGCGCCGCGCGGCGCGATTCTGGATCGCTACGGCCAGCGTCTGGCGATGAGCCTGCCGGTGGAGTCGGTCTGCGTGGATCCTTTGCGCGTGCCCGACGCCGTCGTCGCGGCCGACATTCTCGCGAATGTCCTCAATCTGGAATCGGGCGACCTGCTGGCTAAGTTGAAAGCCGCCGCCCAAAGCCGCCGCGGCTTCTTGTGGGTGAAGCGCAAGATCACGCGGGAGGAAGCCAAACGGTTGCGCGATCTGAATCTGGAGTGGATCGAGTTCCGCACCGAGACCCAGCGTTATTATCCGAATCGGTCTCTGGCGGCGCACGTCATCGGCAGCGTCGATTTTGAAGAAGACGGCAACGGCGGAGTGGAGCAGAGCCTCAACCAGGAATTGCAAGGACACGTGGGCGAGTTGCTGGTGACCGAGGATGTCCAAAAGCGGGGATTCGCGTCCAGCATCCAGCGCCAGCCCCAGCCCGGCCAGGACGTTCGGCTGACAATCGATTCGCGGATTCAATCTGTCGCCGAGCAGGAGCTGGCCAAAATGGTGGCGCAGCACCATGCCAAATCCGGCAGCCTGGTGGCGATGGACCCGCGCAGCGGGGATATCCTTGCGATGGCCAACTTCCCGACTTTCGATCCCAACGATCCGCCCAAACCAGGCGACATGGCCGCGCGCGAGAACCTGGCCGTCTCGGCGCCCTTTGAGCCAGGGTCGGTATACAAAGTAATCACGCTTTCCTCGGCGCTGGAGACGACGTCGCTGCGCCCGGAATCCATGATCAATTGCGGCAACGGAAGCATCAACCTGTTTGGTCGCATCATTCACGATCACAAAAGTTACGCCGCGTTATCCATGGCCGATGTACTGGCGCGATCCAGCAATATCGGCGCCATCAACATCGGCCTGCAAGTGGGCGCGAAGAATCTGTACGATTACGTCCGCAAGTTTGGGTTCGGCAAAAAGACCGGTCTGCCGCTTCCGGGAGAATCTTCCGGGATGGTCCGGCCGCTACGCAGGTGGGAGAAGACTTCCCTTGGCTCCGTAGCTATGGGACACGAAATCGGCGTTACCGCTTTGCAGTTGGCGCAGGCCTGCGCGGTAATCGCGAGCGGAGGGTTCCTGGTGAAACCCCGGCTGCGTACGGATGCTCCCATGGCCCAGCCAGTGCGCGTGCTCCGGCCCGAAACAGCCATTACGATGCGCGGCATGATGGAAGGGGTCGTGCTCAAACCTTACGGAACCGGGCATAAATATGCACGGTTGTTGGGTTATACGTCGGCTGGCAAGACGGGAACGGCACAGATATATGACTACAAATTGCGTCAGTACACGCACATGTACAACGCATCGTTTATGGGTTTCGCACCGGTGACCAATCCCAGGATCGTGATCGTAGTCACCATCAACGGGACCGAAGGCACGGCCGGTTACGGCGGACCGACATCCGCCCCGGTGTTCCGCGAAGTGGCCGCGGCCGGATTGCGCGTTATGGATGTGCCGAAAGATTTGCCTGAAATGCTTCCTTCCGAGGGTGGCGATGAGGCCGACGAGAACGATGTCGCCATCGCAGGTGTTGGTTCTTCCATCCCTCCCCCGCTGGTCCAAGCGAGCGATGCCGTTGCCACCGACGACCGACCGGTGGTTTCCGCAAACAATGCTTTGGACCAGCGGGGTCTTTTAGCCCGAAATGGAGATTTTCAGCAGGATTTGGCTGGACCGCTCGTGCCAGACTTTCAAGGCAAGTCCGTGCGCGGCGTGATTCAGCAGGCCGCCGCGCTCGGCATCCCGGTGGAGTTCACGGGCAGCGGAGTCGCACGCGCTCAGGCTCCAGGGCCAGGCGTGATTCTGCCCTCGGGGAGTTGGGTTCGCGTGCAATTTGGCCGTTAGCGAGGCCGCATGACGATCGAGCAGATCTTGCTGGGAGTCAGGCTCCGGCAGGAGCTGGCGGCGGGTTTAGCGAAGCTGTCTGTAGCGGGGTTGGAGTACGATTCGCGGCGGGTCCAGCCCGGGTTTCTGTTCTTCGCATTTCCGGGGGCGCGCGCCGATGGCCGCCAGTTCGCGCAGCAGGCCGTCGACAAAGGCGCTATTGCCGCCGTGAGCGAGCTTCCGGCGCCGGAGGGATTCGGCGGAGCGTGGATTGAAGTGGAGCACGGCCGGCAAGCGCTGGCATTAGCCGCGCGTAATTTTTATGGCAATCCTGCCGAGAGGCTGAAACTGACGGGCGTCACTGGAACCAACGGCAAAACGACCACCACGTTTCTGATTGACGCGGTGCTGCGCTTGGCCGGGATCACGACGGCGCTGGTGGGGACCATCGAGTATCACCTGGCGGGCGAAGTGCGGCCGGCCGTAAATACCACGCCGGAATCGTTGGACCTGTACCGCCTATTTCAGGAACTGGAACAAGCCGGTGGCACGCATATCACAATGGAAGTTTCATCCCACGCGCTGGCTTTGGGGCGTGTGTACGGGATGGCGTTTCACACCGCCGTATTTACGAACCTCACCCGCGATCACCTGGATTTCCACCACAGCATGGAAGAGTATTTCGCGGCCAAGCAGTTGCTGTTCGCTCCCCAAGGTTTAGGTTCGGTCGCGCCCCTTTGGACGGTGATCAATCACGACGATCCGTATGGCCGTCAGATTCATCCCGCGCCGCATACTTTGCGCTATGGCTTTGAGGAAGGGGCGGACCTGCGCGGTTTGTCGCTCAACATGAATTTTGAGGGTCTCAGGTTCACGGTGCAGCATGGCGCCGAGCGAGTGCAATTGATTTCGCCCCTGGTTGGCAAGTTCAACGCCTACAATATTCTGGCGGCCTGCGGCGCGGCGTTGAGCTACGGGCTGGATTGGAAGACCATCTCCACCGCCATTGCGAATTGCCCGGGCGTGCCCGGACGTTTCGAGAGTGTTCAGCAGGGCCAGCCCTTTCTGGTCGTCGTGGACTACGCGCACACCGACGACGCGTTGCGCAACGTAATCTCGGTGGCGCGCGAACTGCATCCCAAGCGTGTGATCACGCTGTTCGGCTGCGGAGGCGACCGGGATCGATCCAAGCGCCCGTTAATGGCCCAGGCGGCGTCGCAGGCTAGTGATTTTGTGGTGCTGACATCCGACAATCCGCGCTCGGAAGATCCCATCGCGATCATGAACGACGCGTTGGTGGGGCTTCGCCGTTTTGACACACCGCACATTGTTGAGCCGGACCGCGCCAAGGCGATCCGCGCCGCAATCCGGGAGGCGGGGACCGGCGACATCTTGATTTTGGCCGGGAAAGGGCACGAAACGTACCAGGTGCTGAAGGATCGCGTCATACATTTTGACGATCGCGAAGTGGCGCGCGGCGTGCTGGAGGAGCTTGGGTGGAGTTTGAAGTGAGCGACGTAGCGCACGCTTTGGGGCTAACTGTCGCGAGTGACGCCCGCGTCATTGTTGGAAGTGACGCCCGCGTCACGGGCTGGAGCACTGACTCACGCACTACCGAGCCCGGCGATTTGTTTTTCGCGCTGCGCAGTCAAAATCGCAACATTTGGTCCATGGGGTGGTGGGCAACTCAGTGGAAGCACTGGCGCAACGTGTACGTGGACGAAGCGCTTCGCAAGGGCGCGATTGCGGCGATTGTGAACGAAACAGCCGCGAACAAAGCAAGGTCAGGGCCGGTCTTGGTTGTGCCCGACACGCTCGAAGCCTTGCAGGCCACTGCGAGTTGGGCCTTGAAGCAATGGGGCGGTGAAGTGGTGGGAGTGACGGGCAGCGGGGGAAAGACATCCACGAAAGACGTGATTGCGGCGATGCTCGGGGCCAGCCTGCCGGTGGGTAAGACCATCGGGAACCTGAATAACCATGTTGGCTTGCCGCTTTCGATTCTTCGGCTGCCGGGCGATGCACGCGTCGCGGTACTGGAGATGGGCATGAACCATGCGGGTGAGATTCGGGCGCTGTGTGCGATCGCACGCCCGCGCATCGGTGTCGTCACGAATGTGGGCTACGCGCACATGCAGGCCTTTGATTCCATCCAGGGTGTTGCGGCGGCCAAGCGCGAGCTCATCGAATCGCTGCCACCGGACGGCGTTGCAGCGCTGAATGCCGACGACCCGCTGGTCAGCCGGTTTCGCGACGTTCACCCGGGCCGCACCATCACGTTTGGAATCGATTGTGACGCGGACATCCGCGCCAGGCATGTGCAGCTCACCGATCGCGGCGTGAGTTTCACGGTGGAAGGTGTGCTGTTTGAAAGCGTCCTGGTGGGCCGCCACAGCGTATCGAACATTCTCGCTGGCTTGGCCGTGGCCGCGCTGTATGGCATCCGCCCCGCGCAACTCACCGCGGTGGTGAAGGATCTCGCGGCGCCCCCCATGCGAGGTCGGCGTCTGGTCCACAACGACGTGATGATTTTGGACGATTGCTACAACTCCAATCCCGATGCGGCGCGCGCCATGCTCGACGTGCTCCGGGATACGCCAGCCAAGCGGCGCATCGCCGTGCTGGGGGAGATGCTCGAACTCGGCCGTTGGTCCGAGCCGCTACATCGTGACGTGGGTAACTACGTTGCGGCGAGCGGAATTGATGTGCTTGTAGGAATACGCGGCGAGGCCTGTCACCTTGTTGACGCAGCTAGGCAGTCAGGCTTGGCGGAGGACGCCGCTTTTTTTTTCCGCGACGCCCCCGCGGCAGGAAAACACCTGCGGCGGATCGCGCGTCCAGGCGATGTGATTTTGTTCAAGGGTTCGCGAGGCACGCACGTCGAGCACGCCCTGGAGAGGTTTGTCGCGCGGCCCAACTAAATGCTCTATTGGCTGTTCTACGAAAAACTGTTTCACCGCTTCACGCCGTTTCGCGTGTTCGGGTATGCCACGTTTCGCACCGCATTTGCAGCCATAACGGCGCTATTTCTGTGTCTGGCGCTGGGACCCTGGCTGATCGCCAAGCTGCGCGAGTTTCAAATCGGGCAGTACATTCGCGAAGAGGGACCCAAGTCGCACATGAAGAAGGCCGGCACGCCGACCATGGGCGGGATACTCATCATCATCTCCATTGTCGTGCCGACATTATTGTGGGCGAATCTCGCGAATCCCTACGTGTGGATCGCGATGTTCGGATTGGTGAGCTTCGGGTTGATCGGTTTTTGGGACGACTACGCCAAGATCAAGCACAAGCAGAACCTCGGCCTGACAGTGAAACAAAAGCTCGGCCTGCAAGTACTGGCGGCTCTGATGGTGGGTTTCATGCTGCTGGCGCTGCATGCGGAGAGGGCCTACTCCACCAGCATGAACGTGCCGTTTTTCAAATCGTTCAAGCCGGATTTGCTGATCGATTCGATGCTGCGCAACTGGTACACCTACCCGCTCGCGTTCGTTTTCTTTTTCGCGTTCATGCTGCTCGTGATTGTCGGGTCGTCGGATGCGGTTAATCTCACCGACGGGCTCGACGGCCTTGCAATTGGCCTGATGCTGATCGCTTCATTCGCCATGACGGCGTTGACCTATGTCACCGGTCACGCGCAGTTTGCCGAGTATCTCGATCTGGCGCGGCTGCCGGGCGCATCCGAGTTGACCATCTTTTGCAGCTCCATGGTGGGCGCATCCCTTGGATTTCTCTGGTACAACGCGCATCCGGCCGAAATCTTCATGGGCGACGTTGGATCGCTGGCGCTGGGTGGAGCGCTCGGCGTGGTGGCGGTGCTGATCAAGCAGGAGATTCTGTTGATCTTCATCGGCGGTGTCTATGTCCTCGAGGCGCTGTCGGTGATTCTGCAAGTCGGCAGTTACAAGCTCCGCAAGAAACGGATTTTCAAGATGGCGCCGATTCATCATCATTTCGAACAACTGGGATGGGAAGAGTCGAAAATCATCACGCGGTTTTGGATCTTGGGATTGGTGATGGCGCTGTTCGCGCTGACGACATTGAAACTGCGATGAGAATGACGCTGCGGTAGGGAAGTCGCATGCGGAAGCTGGAGGGTACACGGGTTCTCGTGGTGGGAATGGCACGTTCTGGCGTGGCGGCGATACGGCTTCTGCGCCAGAAGGGTGCCATTGTTCGCGCCGTGGATGAAAAGTTAATGGGTGAAGAAATAGAGAGTGTAATGGTGGAACCACAGCTCGAAGCAGCGTTTCACGACGCGGAGCTGGTGGTGCTTTCACCGGGTGTCCCGGCCGATCTCGATCTGCTCGCGCCGGTGCGCGCTCGCGGCGTTCCCGTGATCGGTGAGCTGGAACTCGCCGCGCCATATCTTGAAGGGCGGAACATCGGCATCACCGGCACCAATGGAAAAACGACTACCACCGCGCTCACCGGTCACATCCTGCGTGAGAGCGGCATTGCCTGCCAGGTCGGCGGCAACATCGGCGCAGCGCCCGCCGGAATGGTGGAAACGTCGCGGCCGGATCAATGGAACGTACTCGAACTTTCGAGCTTTCAACTGGAAACCATCGAGACGTTTCGCGCGCCCATTGCGGCCTGCCTCAACGTGACCCAGAATCATCTCGACCGGCATCATACTTTCGAGAACTACATCGACGCGAAGGCCCGTCTGTTCGAGACGCAAGGCCGAGACGATCTTGCGATTCTAAACGCCGACGATTCAGTGACCGTAGGTTTTTCCAAACGCACACCCGCTAAGACCGCCTGGTTCAGCAGCACTCACTCAATTTCCGGGGCGTGGCTCGAAGGAGACGTGATTCACATCGAGGGCTCAGCGCTGCTGAACGTCCATGATCTGCGATTGCGAGGGCGGCATAACTACGAAAATGTCATGGCGGCTGCTCTGATCGCGATCAATGCCGGATCAGACCGGAGCCAGATCGCAGAGGCCGCGGCAACATTCGCCCCGGTGGAGCATCGCCTGGAGTTCGTCCGCACGCTCGCGGGTGTCGGCTATTACAACGATTCCAAAGCCACCAGCGTGGACGCCACCCTCAAGGCCATCGGCGCATTCGACGGCGGACTCTGGATCATCCTCGGTGGCAGGGACAAGGACAGCGATTACACCGTGCTGCGTGAACCTCTTCGCGCGAAAGCCCGCGCCGCGTTGTTGATCGGCGCTGCCGCTCCGAAAATCGCCAAGCATCTCGGTGACTCCGTGCCGATCATTCCATGCGGCACTCTAGCTGCCGCCGTCGATCGAGCCTCACGCTCGGCCGCCCCGGGCGATACGGTGCTGCTTGCTCCCGCGTGCTCGAGCTTCGATCAGTTCGATAACTACGAGCAGCGTGGCCGGGTCTTCAAAGATCTGGTGAACGCTCTTGCGGAGGGCGACCGGTAATGGCGCAACGAATGAAATCCGATTGGTTGTTGTTTGGAACCATCGTGGCCATGGTGGGCTTCGGCCTGGTGATGATCTACAGCGCGTCATCGGTGGTGGCCGAACTCAACCCCCGCATCAACTCCAGCTTCTACTACGTCGGGCACCAGTTGCTTTGGGCCGCCGTTTCCTTCATCGCGCTCATGTACTTCAAGCGGCGCGACTACCGCATGCTGCAAAGCGCTACCTGGGCCTTCGGCTCGCTCGGAATGGTGCTGTTTCTGCAGATCCTGGTGTTCTTCCTCGACAGCAAGACGCATCGCTGGTTCCGCCTGCAGGGCGTCGGGACGCTGCAGCCGTCGGAATTCGCCAAGCCGGCGCTCATCATCTTCTTCGCCTACTTTGTCACGCAAAAGCGCGAGGCCATCAACACCCGCCGTACCATCGTCGCTGCATCGCTCGCGCTGGCGGTGCTGGCGGCGACAGTCGGATTGGGCGACCTCGGCACGGCCATCGTGCTCATCGTTCCCGCGGCTGTAGTGTTCTACGTGGCAGGCCTCGAGCGCAAGTTTGTCGTGGCGGCGCTCGCGGTCGGGGCAGTAATTGCCATCGGATTTATTGCTGCAAAACCGTACCGCATGGCGCGCATCGTGGGCTTCTTCGACCCCGACTACAAGTTGATTGGCATGCTGGATCACGAGGGCAAGATCAAAAAATACGTCAGCCAATCAGTCACGCGAGACGCGGGCTATCAGGTTCGCCAGTCCAAAATCGCGGTGGGCAGCGGCGGATTGCTCGGTCTCGGCCTCATGCAAGGCAAACAGAAGATCCTCTATCTGCCGGAAGCGCATACGGACTTCATCTATGCGGTGGTTGGCGAAGAGCTGGGTTTATGGGGCTGTGGCGCGGTCCTCGCCGGATTCCTGGTGATCCTCGGCCGCGGGCTGCAACTGTATTGGGTGGCGCATGACGACTTCGGACGATACCTGGCTCTGGGCGTGGTTTCATCCATCGTCATCCAAGCCCTGATCAATATGAGCGTCGTATTAGGGATGGGACCTACCAAAGGCATTCCGCTGCCGATGATCAGTGCCGGCGGAAGTTCATTGATGAGCACTCTCATTTGTCTTGGAATGCTCCTGAGCGTGAGCGAGCACTCGGGATATTGAAGCACTCGATGGAAAACGGATGGCGACGATCGTGATGGCCGGTGGAGGAACGGGAGGGCACGTGATGCCGCTGCTCGCGGTGGCGCGCGAACTTGCGGCCTGCGGCCATCAATCTGTCTTCATCGGAACGCGCACGGGCTTCGAGGCGAAGCTGGTGCCGCCGGCGGGCTTTCCGCTCGAATTCATCGAGATCGGTGGATTGAAAAGCGTCGGCGTCATGCGGACCATCCGAACGCTGGCGCAACTTCCCTTCAGCGTGCGCCGCTCCGCGCAGTTGCTCGCAAAGCATCAAGCTTCCGCCGTTTTCAGCCTGGGCGGATATGCCGCGGGGCCCGTAGTAATCGCCGCGTTGTCGAAACATCTGCCGCTGGTGGTGATGGAGCCGAACGCGATGCCGGGGCTCACCAATCGTCAAATCGGGCGCTTTGTCAATCGAGCCTTGTTGAGTTTTCCGGATGCCGCGCGTTTCTTTCCGCCGGGGAGATCCGAGATCACTGGCCTGCCGGTCCGGTCCGAATTCTTCCGCATCGTCCCCAAACAGCGCGAAGCGAAGCTTACCATCCTGATCACCGGTGGAAGCCAGGGATCGCGCACTTTGAACGAGGCGGCGCGCGTAAGCTGGAGCTATTTTCGCGAGGCGCGTTTTCCGGTGCGTTTCATTCATCAGACCGGAACTGCCGCGTACGCCGTGCTGGCCCAGAAATTGGCGGAGAGCGGCGTCGAGGGCGAGGTGGCCCCGTTCATCGAGGACATGCCGGCGGCGTTCGCGCGCGCGGACCTGGTGATCTGCCGCGCTGGAGCGGGCGCTGTGGCCGAACTGGCGGCGGCCGGAAAACCCTCCATCCTGGTTCCTTTTCCGCACTCCACGGATCAGCATCAGCTTCGGAATGCCGAAGCGTTTCAGAAGGCCGGCGCGGCGGTGCTGCTGCTCGATCATCAGATGGACGGCGGCCGGCTCTTTGAAGAAGTGCAAAAGTTACGCTCGCGTCCAGAAATGTTACAGCGCATGGGCGAGCGCGCGCGGACGTTTGCGCATCCCGATGCGGCCCGGCGCGCAGCCGAAGTGCTGGAGACAGTGATCGCCCATTGACATTCGTCTTGAAAGCCGAAACAATACTAGATTAAAATGTTTTTTAAGCCGCAACACCTGCACTTCGTTGGAATCGGCGGCATTGGCATGAGCGGCATTGCCGAGGTGTTGTTGAATTTGGGTTACCAGATCAGCGGCTCGGACCTCAAGCTGAGCCCCACCACCGATCGTTTGGCGTCGCTCGGCGCCCGGATTTACGAAGGGCACTCGGCCGCCAACGTCACCGGAGCGAAGGCGCTGGTGGTCAGTTCGGCTGTCGATGCCGCCAACCCGGAAGTCCAGGAAGCGCGCCGCTCCATGATTCCCGTCATCCCGCGCGGTGAGCTGCTGGCGGAGTTGATGCGGTTGAAATACGGCATCGCGATCGCCGGCAGCCATGGGAAAACCACCACCACGTCCATGACCGCCACCGTTCTGCACGCCGGCGGGCTGGATCCAACCGTGGTGGTCGGCGGGAAGGCCGCTTCCATGGGCGGCTCGAACGCGCGTGTGGGCCAGAGCGATTTCCTGGTGGTTGAATCGGACGAGAGCGACGGCTCGTTTCTGAAGCTCAGCCCCATTCTGGCCGTCGTCACCAATATCGACCGCGAACATCTGGATCACTATCCGTCCATCGCCGAGATTCGCGCCGCATTTCTGGAGTTCATCCAAAAGGTGCCATTCTACGGCGCAGCCATCCTGTGCCTGGACGACGAAAACATCCAGCAGCTTCTTCCCGCCGTGAATCGCCGCGTCATCACGTACGGGACCAGCCAGCAAGCCAGCCTGCAAATTTACGACTTGGATTGCGCGGCATTTGAGAGCCGCTTCTCGGTACGAGCGCGCGGGCGCGATTTAGGAACATTTCACTTGCGCGTGCCCGGCGTTCACAACGTGCTCAACGCCACTGCGGCTATCGCGGTTGGCCTGGAACTGGACGTCAGGCTGGAGTCGATCCGGGAGGCCATCGCCAGCTATGCGGGCGTCGATCGCCGGTTTCAAGTGCGCGGCCAAGCCCGCGGTGTAACCGTGATCGACGACTACGGCCATCATCCCACCGAGATCCGCGCCACGCTCGCCGCCGCGCAGCTTTGCAAATTTCAACGCATCCACGCGGTTTTCCAGCCGCATCGTTACACGCGCACCCAGCACTTGATGGATGAATTTGCCAAGAGCTTTCATCAAGCCGACATGGTGTACGTGCTGGACATCTATGCCGCGTCGGAAGCGCCGATCGAGGGCGTCACTGGCCGCTCGCTCGCCGATCGGATTCGTGATTTCGGGCATCGCTGCGTCCAGTACACCGGAACCATCGACCAAACTGTCGACGTAGTGCTCGAAAAGGTGCGCGATCAGGATGTCGTTCTGACACTCGGCGCCGGCAACGTGTGGCAGGTTGGCGAGCGTGTTCTCGCGAAGCTCAAGGAGGCCGCGTAAGTGGCATCCGAATCCAGCGCGAAATCCGGCTCGACATCCAAGAAAGCTCCCAGTACGCCGGTCGCGCGCCTCCTCTGGCGCTTCGGCGGCATTGCGATCGCGGCGGGCGTGGTCCTCAGCGGCGGCATTTACGCTTCGGACCGTTTTGCGCAGTTCCTCGTTCGCGATACCCGCTTTTTTCTGCCCGGCCCCCCCGATTACGGGCTGGAAAGCCCGAGTCTCGAATTGCACGGGATTCGATATGCGTCGCGCCAGCAGGTGCTGCGGCTCTTCGAGCCCGATTATGGCCGTAGTCTCTACCTGTTTCCGCTGGCTGCGCGCCGGAAAGAATTGCTTGGCGTCCGCTGGGTGCACGACGCCTCCATCGCTCGGATCTGGCCGAATCGCGTCATCGTGCAGATCACGGAACGAAGGCCCGCCGCGTTCATCAAACTGCCCGCCGAGGCCATGCTGCGTTGGGCGCTGATTGACGATGAGGGCGTCATACTCGATCCTCCGCCCAAGGCCGCATTTACGCTCCCGGTGCTCGCCGGGGTGCTGAGTGGCGAGAGCCAGGAGAAGCGCGGCATTCGCGTGCGCCGCATGCAGCGGCTGATGAAAGAGCTCGGGCCCCTGTCCGACAACGTGTCCGAAGTGGACGCCAGCGATCTGGATGACTTGAAGATCACCGAACAGGCGGGCGGCGGCGCCGTGACTTTGATGCTGGGCGATCGCAACTTTTCCACCCGGCTCAGGAATTTCCTGGAACACTACCCGGATATTCATCGAAACATGCCACAGGCAACTTCGTTCGACCTGCGGCTCGACGATCGCATTACCGGGCTGAAGGCGCCTCGCGATGCCCGATAAACCGCGGATCGCCGCCGGTCTCGATCTGGGAAGCTCTTCCACGCGCTGCTTGATTTTGTTGCTGGAGGACGGGCGTTTGCGCTACGCCGGACACGGCGAAGTCCCCTCCGCTGGATGGAGCAAAGGCAAACTCGCCGACCAGCAAGCCGTGACCGCCTGTGTGCGCGACGCAGTGCGCGCAGCCGAGGCACGGGCGCGCGTTTCCGTGGATGCGCTGGTGGTGGGCATCGGCGGCGCAAGCGTCGACGGTTGCAACAGCCGAGGCATCTACGAATTCGGACGGCCGCGCCCCGTCACGCTCGATGACATGGCCTACGCCGTCGAGCGCAGCGAGCAAGTGCGCTTGGAAGAAGACCGCATGATCCTGCATTTGTTCCCGCAGGATTTTACCCTGGACGGCCGCTCCGGCAAGCGCTACCCGCGCGGTTCCATCTGCTCCCGCCTGGAAGCCAACGTTCACATCGTCATCTGTTCGGAGCAGGAGCACCACGCGGTGCTGAACGCTGTGCATCAAGCCTCGTACGCGGTCGAGGAGTCCATGTTTGAGCCGGTGGCGACGGCCTACGCCGCCGTGAACCGCGACGATCGCAACCGCGGCGTGGCGGTGGTGGACATTGGCAAGCACTCGACCGACCTGGTGGTTTACGACGGCGAGGCTGTGTTGCTGGCGCGCAGTCTCGCGATTTCGGCGGATCACTTCACGCGTGACGTGGCCGTGGGGCTCACCGTGCAATACAACGATGCCGAGCGCCTCAAGATCGAATACGGATGCGCCATGCTGGGCCTCACCTCCGATAACAGTTATATCGAGGTGCCGTCCAACGAAGGACGCCTGCCGCGCGAAGCCACCCGCAAGCAGCTCAACGAGATTTTGGAGGCGCGCGCCGAAGAGCTGTTCATCCACGTCGGCTCGGAGCTGGTGACCATCGGCATGGACCAAAAACTGTTGGAAGGCGTCCTTTTGGCCGGCGGCGGGGCCATGCTCAACGGCATGTGCGACATGGCCGAGCGCGTCCTGAATTGTCCCGCGCGCAATGCCATCCCAGACGGCATCCAGGATTTTCCGGACGAGCTTTGCAGCCCGGCGTGGTCCACCGCGTCCGGACTGGCGCGGTACTCGGCGCGCTTGAAGACGAATCGGGAGACCAAACGCAGAGCGCCCGGTTTGATGGGGATGTTGTTTAGATAATTTCTAACACGATCACAGGAGGTTTGAATGGACGCATTGAAGTTCGCCATACAAGAAGAGGCCCTGGAAGGCACCAAGATCAAAGTAGTGGGCGTCGGAGGCGGGGGTTCGAACGCGGTGGCCCGCATGATGAACGAGGGCCTCAGCGGCGTCGAATTTCACATTCTCAACACCGATGTCCAGGCGCTCAACGCCTCGCCGGTGCCTAACAAGCTAGCCATCGGATCCAAGGTGACCAACGGATTGGGCGCGGGTTCCGATCCTGCCTTGGGACGCCAGGCGGCGCTCGAGGACACCGAACGCATCATCGAAGTGTTGGAAGGCGCCGACATGGTGTTCGTCACCGCGGGACTGGGTGGTGGCACGGGCACCGGCGCGGCGCCGGTAGTTGCATCGCTCGCCAAGGAGCTGAACGCGCTCACGGTCGCCGTAGTTACGAAACCGTTCGCCTTCGAAGGACCGCGCCGCATGAAGCAGGCCGACCGCGGATTGTCGGAGCTCGGCGGCACCGTGGATACCGTGATCACCGTGCCCAATGACCGCCTGCTTGAGCTAGTCCCGCGCGGCACCAGTTTCTTCGAGGCGTTCCGCATCGCCGACGACATTTTGCGGCAGGCCGTCCAGGGCATCAGCGACATCATCACCACTCCGGGATTGATCAACCGCGACTTCTCCGATATCCGCGCCATCATGCTCGGCATGGGCTACGCGATGATGGGCACCGCGTCGGCGTCCGGCGANNATCACCGGTTCCAGCAAGCTGAGCCTGCACGACGTAAACGAAGCCTGCTCGCTGATTCGCGGAGCCACGTCCAATGAGGACGCGCAGATCAATTTCGGCGTCGTGCTGAACGAATCGCTCAAGGACACGGTGAAGATTACCGTGATAGCGACTGGATTCCAGCGCGATAATCTGCCGCAACTGGCGCGCCGCGCTGGCGCTTCGGCGGCGTCTTCCATGATCGAGCCGCTGGTGTTTGAGAACGTACCGCCTCCACCCGCTCCAGCGCCTGAGCCACTATTCAGCAGCGGCGGATTCAGTAGCGGATTGCCCAGCGGATCGTCGTTCCTTCGGGAGTCGCCGCCAACACCCGAGCCGGTGGCTGAGCCAGAGGTATCGGACCAAATCACCGCCGACGACCTGGAAGTCCCCGCCTTCATGCGCCGTGAGCGGAGGTTGTACCAGTAGCTCCCGATTGGACGGTTATTTCAGGTATCAGTTGACGCCCCTCCACAAACCTGTTATACATGGTTATGGAGATTATATCCATGGGAACCTCAGAAAAGTCAATCCGGGTTGCGGATGAAGCTTGGCTGTCGTTGGCGCTGCTGCAGTATGAGCATCTGGATCGGGATTCGTTCTCGGCAAAAGAGATTCTTGATCGGGTGAAGGCGGAACAAGCCAATCCAGAACTGCGGCCTGGTATCCAGGTACACATCTATTCTCACAACGTGGCCAATGCCGAGCCAAACTCCGCGAAGTATCGGATGTTCTATAAGCTCGCTGACGACACGTACCGGCTGTTTCGACCGACGGATGCCGCGCATCCCGCTCGGAAGGGCAAGATGATCCCGGAGCGGGACGAACTCCCACAGAAATATCACTACCTGCTGGACTGGTACGAGCGCGAATATTGCCGTAAGCAGACCGCCGTCAGAGAGGAAGACGATCCGATCCTTCAAATGTGGGGCGTTGGAAAGGAAATTTGGGCCGATACCAACGCTGACGACTACGTTCGGAGCCTGCGTTCAGATTGGTATGGAGATAAACGCGCTGCTGGGAGCTAATCTTGGCCAACATCTTCTGGGACACGAACCTCTTCATTTATTTGCTTGAGGACAGCCCTGGATTCGGCGCTGCCGTTCGCGATCTGCGCCGCAGGATGTTGCATCGACATGACCGGCTTTTCACCAGCGCCATGACCGTCGGAGAGGTTTTGGTGAAGCCGCTGTCCACCGGACACAGGTCGTTGGCCGAACGGTATCGAGCACTCTTTTCCGCTCCGGAGCTCACCATTTCGCCGTTCGGATTAGACGCCGCGGAAGCGTACGCCCGAATCCGCCAGGATCGCGCAATTAATCCCGCCGACGCTATTCAACTCGCGTGCGCGGCGGCTGCTGACGTTGATCTGTTCATCACCAATGACAACCGGTTAAGCAGGAAGAGTGTTCCTGGAATCAAATTTATTTCGGGCATGAGCGAAGCGCCAATCTGATTAGTGCGTTTGCGCGGAGCGTTACTGAAAAACCGGCCGCACCCGAGACCCGCTCTGGATCGGCTTCTCCGATAGCAGCACCACTGCGTTGCCGTCCTTCAATCCGGAAATCACCTGCGACTTGGTGTAGGTCGAAATGCCGAGGGTTACCTTGCGCCACACCACGCGATCGCCTTCCAGCAGCAAAACGCCAGTGTCCGAACCCTGCCGGCGAATCGCCTCCTTCGGAATCGCGATCGCGTTTTCCACCACTGTCGCCTGAATATCCGCGTTGATGTTGGCGTTTGCAAGTAAATCGCGGTCCGGATTTTCGATCACGCAACCGACCTCGCCCACCTGTCGCGTCCCCAGCGGCACGATCTGCGCCGGAAGCTTGTCCACCGTGCCCCTCCATTGATGGCCTGGCAGCGCGTCCCACGTAATTACCACCAACTCGCCTGGGCGCACTCTGCCGAGGTCCGGCTCATCAACGTAGACGGTGACGCGGACGCGATCCAGGCGGCCCACCTTCGCAATCGGATCGCCTGGATTGACGTAGGAGCCTTGCTTCAAATCGAAGTCGTACACCGTTCCATCCATCGGAGCGCGAATCACGTTAAGGTCGAGATTCGTCTGCGCCACCGCGGCGGCGGACTCGGCCTGCTGCAATCGGGCCTTCGCGATGTCCTGGTCAGTTCCGGTGACCAGCGCGGCCTTGTTCTTTTCCAGCGCCTGGATTCTCAACTCGAGTTGATCCACCAACTGGCGCGCGGAATCCAGCTCCTGGCGCGTTGCCGCCTGCTTGGCAACCAATCGCTCCAATGCCTGGTAATTCTTTTGCGCCGCGTCCAGATCCAGCCGCGCACGCGAGAGGTCGGCTTCGATTTGCTGGCGCTCGGCGACACGCCCGCCTTGCGTCAACACTTGCTGCTGCGCTTGGGCCTCTTGAATGGCTGCGTGCGCCTTGGATAAATCAGCGCTGGCCACGCGCGTGTCCAGTTCCACCAGCGGATCGCCTTTTCGCACAAATTGGCCCTTGCTTACCGACACCCGCGTAATCACTCCCGCGCGTTCCGAGCGCACCGGCATCCATTCGATCGGCTCTACCTTGCCATTCGTGCTCAGCGAGCTGACCAGCGTTTCACGGGCGGCCTTGGTAAAATTCACCTCCGGCGGCGGCTTTTTTTTCACAGCAACCCACGTCCCGATCACGGCCGCGGCCACCAGAAGAATCGCGAGCCAGCTTCGGCTACGGATCACGAACGAGACCTCGCGCGAATCTGTAATACAATCCCCATTTTCCCAGAATCTATTCCAAGACTACCAGGGTGTCGCCGGCGCCCACGGTTTCGCCCGCGCGGGCCCGAATCTCGATCACGCGGCCCGGCCTGCTGGCTTTCAACTCGTTTTGCATCTTCATTGCTTCCACCACCACCAGGCCCTGCGAGGTTTCCACCAGATCTCCGGTCTCCACCAGCACGCGCACCACCTTGCCAGGCATGGGCGCTGTCACATTCTGGCGCCCGGATCCGATGGCGGCGCGTGAACTTCGGCTGGCGTCGCGCGGATCGCGGACCTCGACGGCAAACCGCCGGCCCGCCACGCTGGCGGTCAATCCTTGAAGCGACGGCTGAATCCGTATCTCATAGCTCGCGCCGTCCAGCAGCACCGAATACACGCCGGCTTCCACTTGCAGCACGCTGTCGAGTTGCTGGGAATCGATCTCAATCGCGCGGCCGTCCACCACGACTTGCCATTTCATTGGAGGAGTTGGTCCCGCCCTAGGGTTACCCAACGGGAATCCACGCACTCCCGATGCTGAGCCGCGCTCGTAAGCAAGCGGGGTTTGGCATAGGCCGCCGCTGCCAGCGCGACTGCCAGGTCCAGTTGCGCCGCTGGCTCGGCCCGCAGCTTTCGGCGGGCGAAGAAATTCGCCACGAACTCGGTCGAAATATTTCCAGCGCGGAACTCAGGATCATCCAGAATCTCGCGAAAGAACGCGACGTTCGTTTCTACGCCTGTGATCGTGTATTCGCCCAGCGCGCGCCGCAAGCGTTGCATGGCCGCGTTCCGGTCCGGCCCCCAAGTGATCAACTTCGCCAGCAAGGGATCGTACTCCAGTGGCACCGTCCAGCCCGGATACACCCCTGAGTCCAGCCGCACACCGGGACCGCTGGGCTCGCGCAGTTGCACGATCATCCCGGGCGAAGGAAAGAAGTTCGTCTCGGGATCTTCGGCGCAGACCCGGCACTCCATGGCCCATCCCTGCCACCGGACATCGCTCTGCGAGAACGGCAACGCCTCGCCGGCCGCAATCCGCAATTGCAATTGGACCAGATCGTATCCCGTTACCAGCTCCGTCACCGGATGCTCCACCTGCAAGCGTGTGTTCACTTCCAGGAAATAGAAGTTTCCTCGATTGTCGGCTAGAAACTCGACCGTGCCTAGATTGTCGTAGCCCGCCGCGCGCGCAATCTTTAACGCGGCTGCGCCCATGGCAGCCCGCAGATCGGGGTGCTGCGCCACCCACGGCGATGGGCACTCCTCGACGATCTTTTGGTGACGGCGCTGCAGCGAACACTCACGCTCGCCCAGGTGCACCAGATTCCCGTAATGATCGCCCGCGATTTGGATCTCGATGTGCCGCGCCTGTTCGATCACTTTCTCGATGTATATCTCGCCATTCTGAAACGCGCGCTCGGCCTCGCTGGTTGCGTCTCGAATGGCGGATTCAAGCTCGCTCTCGGCATTCACCCGCCGCATGCCCTTGCCGCCTCCGCCCGCGGATGCTTTCAGCAGCACCGGATAGCCGACCTCACGCGCCAGCGCTCGGGCATGTTCCACGTCGTTGGCCGGCTTTTCGCTGCCCGGCACCACCGGAGCGCCTGCCTGCTTAGCCAATATTCGCGCGGCGGTCTTTGATCCCAAGCGCCTGATCGATTCGGCGGATGGTCCGACGAAGACCATACCTTCCCGCGCGCATGCCGCCGCGAATTCCGCGTTCTCGCTCAAGAAGCCGTAGCCCGGATGGATGGCATCGGCTCGATGTTTCTGCGCGGCTTCCAGAATACGATCCTGGTGCAGATAGCTTTCAGCCGAAGCCGCAGGTCCAATATGCGCCGCTTCATCGGCCATTCGTACATGCAGCGCGCCGCGATCGGCATCTGAAAAGACGGCGATGCTGCGTATGCTCATATCGCGCAACGCGCGAACGATGCGCACGGCGATCTCGCCACGATTGGCCACCAGAACGCTACCAAACATGCATGGTGATTTTAACAGACGAGTCGGTCGGTAGTGGGCAATTTTGACGCGGCATCGCTCGGGCGCTCGGAGAAGCTGGTGCGACGGTCTATTGCACTGGACGAAGCGTGCGTGCCAACCGCTCCCCGTACAATCGTCCTGAAACGGTTGAGGAGACAGCCGAAATGATCAGCGTGGCCGGCGGCTCCGCCGTCGCACTTCGCGTCGATCACACAGTGGAGGAAGAGGTGGAGGCCCTCTTCCAACGAGTGGAACGCGAGCGTGGTCGCCTGGATGTACTCGTGAACCAGCATCGCCGGCGAAGATCCATTGATGGCACAGTGGTGCTCTTTTTGGAAGACGGATCTCAAGAATGCGGAGGCAGCCCTCCGGCAGTCGCTCCTGTCCCACATCATCACAGCCAAGCATGCGGCTCCTTATATGATTCGCAGCCGCCGCGGGCTTATTGTGGAGGTGACGGAAACGAAGTGCTCAGCGCCGGAGGCAATCCGGTGACCCAGACGGTGAAGTTTGCGCTCAAAGGGTTGGCTCTCAACATGGCGGCAGAACTACGTCCGCATGGCGTAGCTGCGGTTGCAGTTACCCCCGGTTTTCTTAGGTCGGAGACCATGCTGGAGCGATTCGGCGTCACAGAGGAGACCTGGCGCGAAGGCGGGAAGAAAGACCGGAGCTTCCTGGAATCAGAGTCGCCGTTGTTCGTGGGCCGCGCTGTTGTAGCATTGGCCGGAGACCCGGCGATCTTAGAGCGTTCGGGACAGCTTTTCAGCTCTTGGGAACTCGGGCGTGAATACCGATTCATGGACACCGACGGACGGCGGCCCGACTGGGGCGCCAGTAAAATCGACTTCTCAAAGCATCCGGAACAGTTGCTCCAGCTACCGAGGACTGGTTCCCAGATCCAGCTTCGGTGGTTGAGCGAACTGCGGCGAAAGACCAAGCGCTTTCTCGCCCAGCTATCACAGAGGAAGACGGGATGAGTCGTGGCGCACGCACGCCACGGCGGATCGATCCGGCCCGAGGCGATCGGGCCGCACCGATTGGGCGAAGATAGAAGGCAGTGAACAACGAAGAATTCCGGCAGTATGGGCACGATGTCGTGGACTGGCTGGCGGCTTATCTGAAAGACATCCGTCAATATCCGGTGTTACCGGCGATGCAGCCCGGCGACCTGGCGGATCGCTTACCCGCGCACGCCCCGGATTTCGGCGAGCCCATGGACGCGATTCTGGAGGACTTTCAGCGCTCCATCGTTCCCGCGCTCACCCACTGGAACCATCCCCGCTTCTTCGCATACTTCGCCATCTCGGCCTCCGAGCCGGGGATTCTCGCGGAGATGCTGGCAGCCGGACTCAACGTCAACGGAATGCTGTGGAAGAGCTGCCCCGCGCTCACCGAGCTCGAACAGGTGACTCTCGGATGGCTGCGCCAATGGATGGGACTGCCGGAGGAATTCTTCGGCATCATTTACGACACCGCATCGGTGAGCACTCTGCATGCCATCGCGGCGGCCCGCGAGATGGCGGATCCCGAAACTCGCACCCGCGGCAATTCCGGCGGCCTGGTGATGTATACCTCCGAACACGCGCACTCCTCGGTGGAAAAGGCCGGTATCATGCTCGGCATCGGCCAGGACAACATTCGCAAGATTCCAGTGGACCAGGCGTTCCGTATGCGCGTGGATGTCTTGCGCGAGACCATCGCGGCGGATCAACGCGCCGGCAAGCGGCCGTTCTGCATCATTCCAACGGTGGGAACCACGTCGACGTCCAGCATCGATCCGGTGGATGCGATCGCGGACGTGGCCGAAGAGTGCGGAGCATGGCTGCACGTGGATGCGGCCTATGGAGGCGTGGCGGCCGTGGTTCCAGAGCTGCAATCTATCCTGAACGGTGCATCGCGCGCGCATTCCCTGGTCGTGAATCCGCACAAATGGCTGTTCACGCCTTTCGACTTGAGCGCGTTCTACACACGCAAGCCGGAAATCCTGCGCCAGGCGTTCGCACTGGTGCCGGAATACCTGCGGACCGCCGAGGACCCGCGCGCGGTGAATTACATGGACTATGGAGTCCAGCTGGGCCGCCGTTTCCGCGCCCTGAAGCTGTGGTTCATCATGCGGCACTACGGCCGCGAAGGGATTGCCGAGCTGGTTCGGGCGCACATCGGCTACGCGCAGCGCCTGGCCGCTTTGATTCGCGAGCACCCGGATTTCGAGCTGTCCGCGCCCACGCCGTTCTCCCTGATCTGTTTCCGCTATCGCGGCTCCGACGATGAAAATCGCGCGCTCTTGGAGGCCGTCAACTCGTCGGGCAAAGCATTCCTGTCGCACACCGTACTAAACGGCAAATTCGTGCTTCGGCTGGCGATCGGCAACATGGCCACGCAATGGGAGGACGTCGAGGAGACTTGGAACCTGGTCCGGCAAGCCGCCAAGAGGACCTGAGCTAAAACGAATCTGGACCAGCGGCCACCGACTGCGTTGCACCGGTGTGTCACCTTTGACCCTAGCTTTGGCGAGTGAGAAGATGATCGGGATGGAAGATGCCAACCGGCGTCTGATGTGGCACGGGATGTGCCCGTTCCTGCTCGGCCTCGTGACCGGCTTCGCCGAGCAGCGTTTCGCCAACATGCGCATGGGGCTGGCCGCGCACCTCGAAGGCGTGATGAACGGCACCTTCCTGCTGGCGCTGGGGGCGGTATGGATCCAGGTGAGGTTGGCGCCGGTGGCGAAGGCCACAGCTTACTGGACCGCGCTCTATGGCACCTACGTGAACTGGGCTGTCACGATGCTCGCCGCGGTTTTCGGCACGTCGATCCTTTCTCCGATCACCGGAGCCGCCCATAGCGCTCAGCCGTGGCAGGAGAACATAGTCGGATTTGCGTTCATCACTGTCGGCATTGCCATCATCGCTTGCGCCTTGCTGGTCTTGTGGGGTCTGCGGCGCAAAGCACCGGGTGATCCGGCCTTACGAAGTCTTCTGTAACAGAAACTCGTCCACCGTGCTGAGAAGCAGCGACGGATGTACCGGCTTCGAGATGTAGCCGCTCATTCCGGCTTCGAGGCAGCGTTCTTTGTCACCGTTCATGGCGTGCGCGGTCATGGCAATGATCGGAAGCTGCTTCCAGCGCTGCTCCTTGCGGATGAGCCGGGTTGCTTCCAAACCGTCCAGCACTGGCATCTGCACGTCCATCAAGACCAAATCGAAGGCCGCGCTGTTCTCCAATTTGCTCAGCGCCTCCTGGCCGTCATTGGCCAGTTCAATATAGAAACCGCGCTTGCGCAGAACCGCGGTCACCACCTTTTGATTCACCTGATTGTCTTCCACAACCAGGATGCGAAGGGCATGGTGAAGCACCACCGTGGTGGGTGGCACCGCGGGCGCCGGCGTGGCGATGGCCCCTGGATTCCCGCTCACAGCCGCCCTGGCTTCACACTGCAGCGTGACAGTGAACGCGGTTCCGCGGCCGAGTTCACTGTTCACGTTGATCTCGCCGCGATGCAGTTCCACCAATTTCCGGGTGATGGCCAGGCCCAATCCCGTCCCGCCGTACTTGCGGCTTACGCTGCCGTCGGCCTGCGTAAACTTGTCGAAGATATAAAGGAGCTTGTCGGCTGGAATCCCAGTGCCGCTGTCCTCCACCGTGAATCGGAGCGTAAATTCGGATCCACGCGAGAATTGGCCGTCCATCCGCACCGCCACCGATCCGTGCTCGGTGAACTTAACGGCATTGCTGATCAGATTGGCCAGGATCTGGCGGATGCGCAAAGGGTCTCCGGTAATCTCTGGCGGCACGTTGGGCGACACTTCGGCAAGCAGCGCCACCGAGTTCTCCTGGGCCTTCGGCTGATGGGCCTTGATGCAATCCGCCACCAGGGCGCGCACATCGAACGGTATTTTTTCCAGGGTCATTTTTCCTGCTTCGATTTTGGAGAGATCCAGAAGATCGTTCAACAAAGAGAGCAGCGAATGCGCGCAATGCTGCGCTGTTTGAAGTTGTTCCACCAGATCCGGGCTCAGGTCCTGATCGAGCGCGATATCCAGCATCCCAATGACGCCGTTCATGGGTGTCCGCAGCTCGTGCGAGATGTTGGCCAGAAATTCGCTCTTGGCCTGATTGGCCGCCTGTGCGATGCGCGTGGCTTCCTCCAGCTGATCGGTGCGATCCTTTACCTTCAGTTCCAGCAACTCCTGCTGCTCGCGAATCTGTTTCTCGGAAGCGGCCAGGGCCTCGATCATCCGGGTGAAGCTCTCTCCCAGGTTCTCGATTTCGTCGCCGGTTTTGCTCACTTGGATCGGTTCCAGGCGCCCATTCTGGACGGACGTAATGCCGTCCTGCAGCAACCTCAATGGCCGGGTGAGCAATCGGATCGTGAAGCGCGAGATGGCCGCCGAAACCAGCAGGACCACCACCAGCAGCAGCGCTCCTTTCGCGGCGTCCAAAGTGTTCTGGCGAACATCGTACGCGATAATGGTCCCGACCACCCAGAAAACCAGCGCAGCGGTGAACAATGAGAATTTCGAGGCCAGCGAGCGCAGCGGCGCTGGCCGAGCTGGCATGGCATCGGCAGTCGGCGATGCGCCTTTCGAGGGCTCGGCCATCATACTTGTCCATCGGCTTTCCTAAGGTCTGCTGCATAAGGGATAAGCCTTAGCTCCGTGGAGGCCCGGGCCGCTCAGTAAGGCCGCCAATGCTATTCTTGGACCAAGTGAGTCGCCTCAGCACGCATCTGTGCGGCATCCAGCTCGTGAATCCTGTTATTGCGGCGTCCGGAACCTACGGCTACGGCGTGGAATTTGCGACCGTCGCCGACCTGAACGCCATGGGCGGCCTGGTGGTCAAGGGGCTCTCGCGTGAACCGATCGCGGGCAATCCGCCGCCGCGGCTGTGGGAAGCCGAGGGCGGGATGATCAACTCCATCGGCCTTCAGAATATCGGCGTGCGCGCCTTCGTCGACCAGAAGCTCCCGGCCTTGCGCAATCTGCGAACCGCGATTTTTGCCAATGTGTTCGGATACGCGCCCTCCGATTACGCCGAGGTGATCCGCGTTCTGGAAGACGCTGAAGGCATCGCCGGCTACGAGCTCAATGTTTCTTGTCCCAACACCAAGCACGGAGGCATCTATTTTTCAAGCGATCCGGCGCTGTTGGGCGATCTGGTGAGCCTGGTCCGGCCGCTGGCCCGGCGTCCATTGATTGTGAAGCTTTCTCCGAACGTGGCGCGCATCGAACCGCTAGCCGCGGCCGCCGAGCAGGCTGGAGCTGACGCCATCAGCCTGGTGAACACGTTCGTTTCTCTCGCCATCGATCCACATACCCGCCGGTCTCGCATCGGCGCCGGCTTCGGAGGTTTATCCGGGCCCGCCATCAAGCCGATCGCGCTCCGGTTAGTCTACGAAGCGGCCAAGGCGGTGCGAATTCCCGTGATTGGTCTCGGCGGCATTCGCACGGGTGAAGACGCAGCCGAGTTCCTGGTGGCCGGCGCGTCGGCCGTCCAAGTGGGTACCGCGAATTTTTGGGATCCGGGGGCGCCTGGCCGCATCGCGCTCGAGCTGGACGAATACCTAAGACAAGAGAACATCGACAACGTTCGAGAACTGGTGGGGACTTTACAGATATGAAACAGACCATTTCGACCGACAAAGCGCCCAAGGCCATCGGTCCTTACTCGCAAGCGGTGCTGTATGGCGGCCTCGCGTACTTGAGCGGACAGATCGCCATCGATCCGGCCAACAACAAACTAATCGAAGGCGGCATCTCGGCGCAGACTGAGCAGGTGCTCGAAAACGTGAAGGCTATTTTGGAAGCGTGCGGAGCCTCGCTCGATTCGGTCCTCAAGACCACGGTCTTCTTAAAGGACATGGGCGACTTCACGCCGATGAACCAGACCTATGAGCGCTACTTCGCGAAGAATCCGCCCGCGCGATCCACCGTGCAGGCGGCCAAACTGCCGCGCGACGTTAGTGTCGAAATCGACGTCATCGCCGCCATTCTTACCGAGCCGCGCGCGTGAGCAAGCGGTCAATGCGCCGAATATTGCGGCTGCGGCGCATTGAGCGTGATATCGATCGTCTTCTGCTCCTCATCCACATCGAAGTTCTGTCCAAACGTCTGGTATTCCTTCGCTATGATCTGGATCAGAATCGTGCCCTGCGGGATGGGCGGAATCTTGGCTATGCCTTCTTGGTTGGAGCGTAGCTCCCAGTCCAAGCGGATCTTCTTGCCGAACTTCGCCTTCGAGCGCCCTTTGACGAACTTGACGATCACGCTCGCGTTTTCCACCGGCTTGCCGCCCGGGCTCTTCACCGCGATGGTCAAAGTGGTCATGTCCGCTGCCAACATCGGTAACGCAAGGGCAAGCGAAAGGATTAGTGCGCGCATCAGTTCATGATAGAACTTTACGCGGAACTTTACGCGACGTTCAAGCGGGCTGGTTTGAAGTGCCGCCGCATGGCTTCCACGATCGTGCCCACCAGCGCATAAGTAGCGGCATTCATCAGAAGGACAAAATAGAAACTGAGGGCGTGATGGCGAGCCAGTGCAATGGGACACGTCACATCGACCAGCGTCCACAAAGCCCCAAGCGGAGTTGGCGAGGTTTCAGAGATGTAAAGGTTCCAGAAGAGCACAACCAGCGCACCTATTCCCGCCCAAATCGCGATTCGCAGTTTCATGCCGCCACCTCAGCTTAATCGTCCCACCGAGTCCCGCAGACTGCAGACTGGTCAACTGGCCCGGTAGCCCACTACGCGATGTCCGGGAGCAGGAACTTTTGCTCCTGACCGGCTGCGCGGCTGACCGCCTCGGCCGCCAGATAGCCGCTGCGAACCGCGCCTTCCATAATGGGCGGCCATCCCGATCGGGTCCAGTCGCCCGCCAGAAAAAAGTTCGGGAATTTCGTCGCGCTCACCGGCCGCGATTGTTCCAGGCCGGCCCGGGCGGAAAACGTGGCGCGAATTTCCTTCACCACGTGCGCCTTTTCGATTTTGGCGTCCTTGGCCCGCGGAAAAAACTCAGCCAATTCGCGCATTGCCAGCGCAATCACTTCGGCGCGCGGCATTTCCACCAAGCTCCTCGACGCGCTCACCACCAATTGCAAATACCGCCCGCCGGATTTGTTGAACATCCACTGTATGGTCCGATCCAGCAGCGTCGCGTGCGGCAACTGCGTAAGACTGCGATCGAGCCACAGGTGGATGCCGGTGATCGGTGAATGCTCGAAGCCGTCCAGGTTCAACTCGAGCTGGGGAAGCAGCGCGGGCACGCGCTCGAACGGCACCGTGGAAATGTAGTAATCGGCCGTGTGTCGTTCGCCCCCGGCCAGCACTCCGCGAATCGCTCCGTCTTCCGCGATCACTTGATCAACTGCCGCGCGCAGACGCAATCGAACGTTGCCGATGCGCCGCAGCACCTCGGGATTGTACAGGTCTCCGAGCGGCACGGCCGGAATCCCCATCTCGTACGCGTTCGCACGGGCCAGGAAGCCCAGCCAGAACACCTGAAATCCGTGGCTCGCCGCCATGCGGTCCAGGTCTTCGTTAATCGCGCTCACCAGGACCTGATTCCAAAAGCGCGCGATGGCCCTTTCGGTCTGGCGTTTTTCGCGCAGCCAATCCAGCATGCTGATGCGGTCCAGATCCCGGCGGCCGCCAGAGAGGTGAACGCGCCCGTGTTCGCGCCGGATCGCCCCGAGTGCGCGGGCGATCCCGATCTTATCGGAAAGCCCAAGAAAGGGCAGTTTCCAGAAGCTGCCAGTGAAGTGCAGCGGCGCGGGCAGAGCGCCGGCCTCTAAGATGGACGTTCGTCCGCCCGGTTCTATGAAGTAGAACCGCTTGTGAAATTGAATCCGGTCCGCGACGCCCAGGCGCCCATAAAAATTCATCAGGTTGACGCAGCAGCGCAGCAGTACGTGCTGGCAGTTATCGATGACTTCTGAATTAACGCCGACTTCGGAATTGTCGCCCGGCACGGGATAGGAGGTGGCGCGGCCTCCCAGGAACCCTCGGGCCTCGAAGAGGTCCACTTGGAATCCGGACTGGCCTAGCGCGGACGCCGAGGCCAAACCAGCCAAGCCCCCGCCGATCACAATCGCTGAGGGCATCGAAAACTAGGAGAGAAAATCGGGCGCGCGCACGGTTTCAGCCGCGCACCGGTGCCGGCACTCGCGCGCGATGGCCTCCCCCGCCTCCGCTGCTATTGATCAACAGCACTGCGATGGACAGCACGACCACGAGAAACACGATGTCGGATAAGTCGAATTGCATGAAATTAGCTCTCAGGTTAACACACTAGCCCGGCGCGGCATCGAAGCCCGCGAAATCACGTTTTCAATCAATCGCAGCCCGCAATTGCCATCCAAACTCAGGATCGATTCAGGATGAAACTGCACCGCTTCGATCGGCAGCTCCCGGTGCCGGATTCCCATAATCACGCCGTCCTCGGACTCAGCCGTCACTTCCAGGCAGGCCGGGAACGTCTCCTTGCGCGCGAACAGGGAGTGATAGCGGCCCACCTTGAAACGCTCCGGCAGCCCTTCAAAGATTCCCTGATTGTGATGAACCACGATGGACGGCTTGCCGTGCATCGGGTAATCCAGCACGCCCAGTTCGCCGCCGAAGGCTTCCACGATTCCTTGCAGTCCCAGACATACGCCAAATAACGGAATGCCCGCGCGCGCCGCGAACTTCACCAGATCGGGAACGCCGAAATCGGATGGGCGGCCCGGACCCGGTGAGATCAGAATCAGGTGCGGCGAGAAATCCAGGATGAGCTGATGCGGAACTCCCGCGCGATACGTCACCACTTCGGCGCCGGTCTGCCGCGCGTAGTTGGACAGCGTGTGGATAAAGCAGTCGTCGTTGTCCACCAGCAACAACTTGATTCCCTCGCCCGCTCGCCGCGCCTCAGTCTGGGCCACGCCCGCTTTCTCCACGCCGCGCAACGCACGGAAAAACCCGGTGGCTTTTAGACGCGTCTCTTGCTCTTCCAGCTCCGGAACCGAATCGTAGAGCAGTGTCGCTCCCGCGCTGTAGCGCGCGATTCCATCGCGCAGATGCACGGTGCGGATCAGAATGCCGGTATTGATGTCGCCGTTCAGCGACAGCATGCCCACTGCGCCGCCGTACCATCCGCGCGCGTCTTTCTCCAGATCTTCGATGGCCTGCGCCGCCGCCTTCTTGGGCGCTCCAATTATGGTTACCGCCCACATGTGCGTAAGAAAAGCATCCAACGAATCGAAGCCGGGCGCGAGCGTCCCCTCCACGTGATCCACGGTGTGGAACACGCCGGCGTAGGATTCGATGAGCCGACGTCCGATCACCTTCACCGAGCCCGGAATCGAAACGCGCGACTTGTCGTTGCGGTCCACGTCGCTGCACATGGTCAGCTCGGATTCTTCCTTGGTGGAATTCAGCAGCTCGCGAATACTGTCGGCGTCGCGCAGCGGATCGCCGGTGCGGCGCGCGGTCCCCGCGATCGGGCAGGTTTCCACGCGCCTTGCTTCCACGCGCACGAACATTTCGGGCGAGGCGCCGATCAACTGCTCGTCCCCCAATTGCAGCAAGAACTCGTACGGGCTGGGACTGCCCTTCTGGATGCGTTGAAACAGCGCCGAAGCGCCTTCAGAATAGTTCGCCTGGAAGGTCTGCCGCAGCACCACTTCGTAGTACTCGCCCAGGCGCATGCCTTCGCGCACCGCTTCCACCTTGGCCATGTACTCCGCCGGCTGGTGGTCGCTCTCGATTTCGTTCACGGGACGCTTCGGCCAACGGCGCGCGGGCGTTCCAGTGCGTCCGAGACCCGCGGTGGACAACTCGCCCAGCTCGAAATCGTAACGAAACCGTTCGATCTGCTCTTTCTTGCGATCCATGTAGTAAATGTCGTCGCACAGAAAGAGCTGCAGGTCTTTAACTCCGTGACGCGGAAGCTTGAGCTCGATCGGGTCGAACTGAAACAGAAGATCGTACCCGAATGCGCCCACCAGCGCGAGCCTCGAATCCAGTTCGCTCTGAAATTCCCCGATCAGCGCGCGAAGAATCGAAAAAGCCGAAGGCTGCTTGCTGCGCTCTTCCTCGGGAAACAGAGCCGGCAGGGGCTTCAAGTGTCCGCGCAGTGCGGCGCCCTGAAATCCGAACTGTTCCCAATGCGGATGGCGCTCGAGCAGACGGAACAGCATCTTGCAAAGCACTTCGCCGCGCGCGTTCAGCGGGTTGAATTCGATATCCGGTCCGGTGGCCGCGATTTCAAGCGGAGGGCAGACCGAAGCCACGTCCCAGCGCGAGTATCGTTCCGGATATTCATAGCCGGACGAAAGATAAATGCCGCGATACCGGTCCAGCTTGTGGAGCAGCGATCCAAGGCCTTTTTGATAAGGAATCGACGACGTCTGGCGGGTTACGCTGATTCCGCCTGGCGTCTTATAAATCAGCTTCGGCATAGGCGAGACTCAGGGCAGGAATTACCAGGATAGCACTAGCTGCCCGCGACGCCAGCTACAATCACGGCAATCGGAGTATCACCGATCTTGGTCTGCAACACCCAATCGGTGTCGCTTTGCTGCCAGAATCCTGCTGCATCGGTGTCCGCTTTCCAAAAGCTCAGCACCGCCGGATGCGGAGTGCGTGAAGCTTTGCGGCTCAGTGCAACCAGCGCGTCGAAATTTGGCGTGGCGTTGGGATCCTGATCCTCGCCCGCCGGCGTCAGCAGCAGGAAATCACGATGCGGCGCCGCTCCCTGATGAGGTTCATTGTCGGGCATGATCCCGTATCGCAGCAGGTACACTCCTGGTTGAATGGTCTGACCGCGCCGGTCCGACCCCTGTGCGTTGAACCGGATCACGCCCACCAGCGTTCCCACCGGAACATGGGGCAGTGTCACGTTGGGCTCCTTTGACGCGGCGGCGCCAGGCAATTCGGCTCGGAACCAGACCTCGCAATATTTTGCGCCATTGTTCGTGATTTGAAAACCGCTCTTTTCCAGCACTTGAGCAACGCCGGACGCTACTTCAGGCGGAAGCGGCCCGGCTTTGTCCGCCTTGTATTGCTGCCCCCAGACGGCGGCCGACATCAGGAGCAGCGGAAAAATCCATCGCACCAGCGCGCCTTTCATGATTCCCATCGTAACCATTTCGAGTGATCTGGTTGTGGCAAGATAGAGTTAACTTAATGCCGTGTAACGAAACGTAAAGTGGCGCGGCGGCGTTTACTAAGTACAAGGAGACGGGGATGCAATTGACAACTCGAATTATGTGCGGAATGGCGGTGTCCGCGTGCCTGCTGATGGCTCAAGGCGATCCTCCCGGCCGCGTCGGGCGATTGAGCTACATGTACGGAGCCCTTTCGTTCCGTCCCGCCGACGTGAACGACTGGGTCCTGGCGGATTACAATCGGCCGCTTACCAGCGGAGATTCTGTATTTGCCGATTTCACCACGACGGCTGAACTGCAAATGGGCTCCGCGGCATTGCGGCTGAGTTCAACGACCTCTTTTCAATTCCTGAATCTGGACGACTCCAACGCGCAGATCCGGCTAGACGAAGGAAAGCTCATCGTCCGCCTGCGCTATCTCGGCGATCAAGATTCCTTTGAGGTGGATACGCCCAACGGGGCCTTCTCGCTGCTCCGCACCGGTGAATACCGGATCGAGGTCAAACCCGACTCGGCCACCACCTTGGTGACGGTGCGTGCAGGTGAAGGCGAGCTGACTGGACCAAATCAAGCTTTCACCGTACATGCGGGCGAACAGTTGCAGGTTATCGGCGCCGATCAGCCGAACTATCAGACTGTCGGTGCTCCGCCTCCCGACATGTTCGACACCTTCAGCCAGGAGCGCGACCAGCGCGACGATCAATCGCCCTCGGCGCGCTACGTCTCACGTGAGCTGGTGGGATATCAGGACCTGGATAAATACGGATCGTGGCGAACCACTCCTCAATATGGCGCCGTGTGGGTGCCCAACGGTACGCCGGGCGGCTGGGCGCCCTATCATTATGGACATTGGCTTTGGGTGGATCCGTGGGGTTGGACCTGGGTGGACGACTCGCCCTGGGGATTCGCTCCGTTCCACTACGGCCGCTGGGCCTATGTGGGCGGCTATTGGGGCTGGATTCCGGGCCCCATAGCAGAGCGGCCGGTGTACGCCCCGGCTTTGGTGGCCTGGGTGGGCGGCAGCGCCATTGGAGGCGGCGTGGCCTGGTTTGCGCTCGGGCCGAGCGAGGTCTTCGTGCCCACCTATCACACCAGTCCGGTCTATCTGAATCGCATAAACGTCACCAACACGGTGATCGTGAATAACATCAATATCACGAACGTCAACATCACGAATGTGAAGTACGTGAATCGCGAGGCTCCGGGCGCCGTCATGGCGGTGCAGCAGGCCGCGTTCGCGAGCGCCAAGCCGGTCCAATCGGCCGCGATCGTAGTTCGGCCCGAGGTGCTTCGATCGGCAACCGTGGTAGCTACCGCCGCTGTCGCACCTACCCGCGCCAGCGTAACGCAAACCGCCGCGCCAGGTGCGAAGGTGTCGCAGCCTCCGGCCGCCCTGCAAGCTAAGCCCGTGGTCGCGAAGCGGCCGCCCCCGCCTCCGCCCGTGCCGTTCGCCCAAAAACAGCAAGCGTTGGCAGCCAACGCGGGACGTCCACTGGACGTGAATCAGGTTCAGCAACTGCGGCAGAAACAGCCGCCGCCCGCTCCGCTTGTGAAGCAGGTGCAAGCGCGAGCGCCAACTGCGGCGCCGGTCGCGAGACCAGCACCGGGTGCCGCGGGAAAACCAGTTCCGGCGCCGGCAGCGCCCACACCTGCGCCCGCAGCCCGGCCCGTGCCGCAACAATCGCCGAAGGAATCCGCGCCAGAACCGCCCAAGGCAGCTGCACCTGCGGCGCCCCGCGCCGAGCCGCCGAAACCAGCGCCGTCGGCCGAGGATAAGAAACCAGCGCCCCAGCCGGCCGCCAAGCCCGCGCCCAAGAAGGATGACAAGGCCGACAAGGACAAGAAGAAAGACAAGAAGGACGAGAAGAAGGACGACAAGGACAAGAACTAGCGCGCGGCTAACGCAGCAAGCTATTCAACTGCTGATACATCATGATGCAGGCTGGGCCGAGTGTCACCAGCAGGACCGACGGGAAAATCAGGAAGAAGACCGGGAAGATCAGCTTCACGCCGACTTTTCGGGCCTTCTCCTGCGCTTGCTGGCGAAAACGCGTGCGCAGATACTTGGCGTGCGAACGCAGCGCCGGCCCGATGCTGACGCCATACCGGTCGCTGTCGATCAACAGATTGCTTAGCTTGCGCAGTTCGGGCTCGTTGTTGCGCGCAGCCAGGGCGCGGAACGAGTCGGCGCGGCTGCCGCCGGTTCGCAACTCCATGTAGAGCTGCGCGAGTTCGGTGCTCAAATCCAAATAGTTGCGCTTCAATCCGCGGCTGGCGTCCGCAATGGCCTGATCCAACGACTGGCCTGCCTCCATGCCCAGCACCATCAGATCCAGCGCCGGGGGAATTGCGCTGCGCAACCGCCGGGCACGAGCACGCACACGCGAGCTGAGTACGCGGTCGGGCAGCAGAAAGCCGAGTCCCAGTCCGCAAATCATCGGAACCGGCGTAAGCGAGGGTTCGCCCCGGTATACCAACGCCAGAATTCCGGCCACCCCGGCGAAAAACAACGCGCTGCCGCACTTGATGCCGTAGAAAATCGGCAACGCCGCCGGCCANNGGAAAATTCTCGCCAATGGACTGGAACAGGTTCGCCACCGCGGAAGGCGAGTTGACAACCCGATTGCCCGGCGGCTCGCCTGGGCCTTCCACGCCGCGATGCTCGGTGAGCCGCTGGTACACGTAGCCCGCGACCACCACTCCGGTGAGAACGAAGGCGAAGAGCCCCGCGCCGTCCCAGATCTCGGTCATATCTCAATGTCCACGATGCGGCGAATCACAAAGTGCGCCAGCACCAGGCAAACCACCGCGGCGGCAATCAGGTACTTGCCGTTGGGATAGTAAATCAAAACGGTGAGATAGGAAGGATTCACGAAAGCCATGACGGCGCAGATCATGATCGGAAGCACCGTCAGCACCGCGCCGGTGAGCTTGCCGTGCGCGGCCAGAGCCCGGACTTCACCCTTCAGCCCCACCGCCTCGCGCATATTTTCCGCCAGCGTTCCCAGAACTTCGTTCAACTTTCCGCCGGTGCGGTTTTGCAGTTGCACCGCGGATGCGAACATGCTCACTTCCAGCAGCGGCATGCGCTCAGCCAAATTGTTGAGTGCCGCCTCCCAGGAGGTTCCCAAGTTGCCCTCCATCGCGGTCTGGTGCAATTCGGCTGCAACCGGCTGTTCGCATTCCTCCGACACGATGTCCATCGCGGCCGGAAAAGGATGCCCGGCGCGCAGCGAACGCGCCAGCGAATCCAGCGCGTCGGGAAAGTTTTCTTCAAACTTGCGGAAGCGTTTGGCGCGGCACCGCAGGATATAAAGGTAAGGCAAGGCCGCCACCGCCGCCGCGATCAGCAGATTCGCCCAACCGGGAATCCAGTCGAATTGCATCGCGAACCCCAGCGCCACGCTGCTTGCCAGTAGCATGAGCAGCGTGACGCGTCCCACCGACCACGTGAGCCCCGCCTGCTGCAAATGGCGGTGCATAATTCGAACGAAGTCCGACTTTTCGAGCAAGCGCGCCCACGGCGATATGGTGCTGTACGAGTCGTCTTTCAGCAACGGCGGACTCTCGTCGAGAAGGTGCTTGGAAAGGTCTTCGGCCCACGCCTCGGCCCCCAGGCGCTCCAGCGCGAACCATCCGATGAGAACCGCGAGGCCAGCCGCCAGGAAGGTCGTTAGGAAAACCAGAATTGACGAGAGCGCGAGCAACTTAGCGCCCCCGGCCGGAGCGCGCCACCGCCACCGCGGAGCTCCGCTGGATGGAATAGGCCGTCACAAAAATCACCAGATGGCGCTGCTGCCAAGATCGGCCTGGGAACAACCGGTCCGGAGCATGATCCTTCGAAGAGCTTTCCACCAGGAAGCTTGAAATCGACGGTAAACTCGCGTCATATTTGCTGGTGGCAACGCCCGAGCCGCTGGGTGCGCTGATCTCCGGTTTCACTCGCAGGCTCACTGTGCCGCCGGGCATGAACTCGGGCGAGAACTGCACGCGAAGCTGATACGGCGCGGCGCCAGTCCGGTAGCTGATGGGACGGCCCACGCCGGCCATCAATCGCTCGCTCGACACCACTTCCAGTTCATGTTTCTGTTGCAGGCTCCGGATTAACTTCGCGCCGTCCTCGCCGGAGCGAAACGAACCCACGCGCCAGGCGGCATCCGGGCTCCCGCCGGCCACCTGCGAATCCAATTCTTCCAACGCCCCATCACTCACGTTCAGCACTCGCACGTGCAATTGGATGGGATGAACCCATGCATCGCTACCGGCTGTGGCCGGCGCCGCGCTGGCCGTGGGCGATCCCTGCGCGGACGATAATTGTGCGGGCGCTATTGGTGCGCTCAGGGCAGCCGGGTTGGTCTGATTCGAGTAGACCGAAGCCAGCGCCATGGCGTGAGGCGTGGTCGTCCCCTCGTCGAAGGAATTTCGAAGCGTCACGCGAATCTTCCCCCCCGCGTCGGACAGCGCAACCACATCGGCGTCTTGCGCGCGCGCCAACACGGTAACGATGGCGCCGGCCGCGCGATTGCTATTGGCGTCTTGCGGGCTGACCGCCAGCACTTCGACGTTTTGCAGGATATTGCGGAGCTCTACCTGGTTGTTTTCGCGCTCCGAAATCGCCTGCAGATCCACGCGCGCTCCCGGCCGCAACGCGCTCACCAAACCATCCGACTCGGAAACCCGGATGGAGATCGCGCGCATTCCCGAAGGGACCATCCCACTGACAGGTTCGCCAGACGGAGAAACGAGGGACACCACACGCTCGGCCAGTAACGGCTCGTTGGTCTTGAGGGGCGTCAGAAGCGTGGCGCCCACTGCCTCTTCCCGTTTTGAAAACGAACCTGTCAATATTCCGGGCGTCTCCGAGATCCGCAGGTCGCTGGCCTGAACGACCGTTCCGCGGTCCAGATCGCGAGCCGCTACCACTACCGAATGGCCGGGAATGTCGCTCGACGACCGCAGCTTGCCGGCAAACAATCCGTAATAGATGCCAGTGCAAATGATGGCCGCTACAAAAGCAATCCCAAGCAGCGGAACCATGTTTCTCTTCATCGTGATAGCCTTCTCCCTCGAGCCGCTCGCACCTGTGGCTCCAGCTATCTAAACGGCCGAATTCCATGAATCCAGTATGGAGGTTCGCCTTAAGGTTCTGGCCGGAATCACCTTAGCTCTCGGTACCCCCAGATGGCGGTCACAGCTCCTGCAACCTGGTTGCAACTGCGCACATCTAACCAGTAGGACAGTAAAGGGAAATGATATGTTTAAGCAACTAAAAGGATTTCTGGCGCTCTTCGCGATGTTGACCCTGCCCCTCGGGCTGGCAATTGCGGCTGGGAGTGCTATTCCAGGAACGGTGAATTACGTAGAAGGACAAGTGAGCATTGCTGGGCAACTGGTGACGCCGCAGTCGATTGGTGCGGTTCAGCTGGAGCCGAATCAGGTTATCGAGACCGGGCAGGGCCGGGCGGAATTGCTGCTCACTCCGGGCGTCTTTCTCAGGCTGGGCGACAACAGCGCGGTTCGATTGATTTCGCCCAATCTGGGTGACACCCGCGTGGAGCTTCTCAAAGGCCGCGCGATCGTGGAAGTAACCGAGATCTTCAAGGACAGCAACCTGGCGGTGATGATGGACGGCGCTTCCGCGCGTTTGGACAAGGAAGGGCTGTACAGCTTCGACGCCGATGCGCGCCAAGTGCGGGTGTTCGACGGGAAAGCCAGCGTCCAGGCCAACAATCGTAACGTGGATCTCGAAAAAGACCGGCAATTGGCGCTGGTCGAGCCATTCAAAGCCACGCATTTCGACGCCAAGGCACAGGCGGCGCAAGATCCGCTGTACGCTTGGAGCAACCTTCGTTCTGAATACGAGGCCCAGGCGAGCATGCAATCGGCGAGGACCATCTTCGTTGGCGGCGGTTCATATTGGGATGGCCCGGGATGGTATTGGAATCCCTCCTGGAGCATGTACGGATTCATTCCTGGCGATGGCATCTGGTACAGTTCGTTCGGGTGGCCATTCTATTCGCCCTGGCTGGTTTACTCGGCGCCCTGGTATGGATACGGTTTTCGCGGGTACGGTTTTCGCGGAAACGGCTTCGTGGCGGGCGCCCGACACGTGAGCGCTAGCGCGGTGGCCTCTCACGCCGGCGGTTTCGGCGCGGCGCACATGAGCGCTGGCCACGGATTTGCCGGTGGAATGCATGGCGGTTTTGGCGGCGGTGGGCGCCGCTAATCGTTCCTGTTAATACCGGCGAACGAAGTTCTTGATTCCGGCGCGTTCGAGATCGTTTTTCGTTTGCGTGAGTGCGTCCTGATCGGCGAAGGGGCCAATCAGGACGCGCAACAATTCCGGCCTAGGTCCGGGAGCCACGTGCGGTTCAAGTTTGGCTTGGCGCAATTGCCGGATGTAACGCTCGGCCGCTTCCGCGCTCAACGCGCTGACTTGAATGTACCGCTCGCCGGCCTGTGGAGTGATCATTGGAATCTGCTCGTCTGTAACGAGCTTGGGCGCCTCGGGCAGGGGCGCGGGCACCTCAGATTTCGGCTGCGGGGGAATGGCAGGCGCAGCTTGAGCGGCGGGCCTGGTCTGGACAGCCGTCGAGGCTTGGACAGGCGCCGCAGTGGGCGAATGCGCCGTGAGAATTCTGCCTCCCAGATAGATGGCTGCGATCAATAGTCCTACGCACAAGGTTGCTGGTATCCAGATCAGTGGCATTCGTTCCTTGCGCGCATCTGCTGTCGATAGCGTGGCGGTCGAATCTGAATCTAGCCGTTCCAACACCTGAGCTATCGGCGGAACGTGAACAAGACAGAAGGGGACCAGTGCGCTAAAGCGGGCTCGCGCTAAAGCGGGCTGGCGCTAAAGCCCCGGCAACACTTTGCCGAACATTATTACGTGATCCGGCAATTGTGGATGGTTTCGATGGCGCTGGCTTTAGCGGCCTCCATGGCCCCGGGCGAGGTCACGCATCCATACATCCCAAAGCATCATGCGCACGCGGCCGACTCCCGATCTCCGCATGCGGCCGAGAAGCACCATCCCCACGCTGCCGCAACGCATGCCAAGCCACAAAAACCGCCCAAGCACTCTGTGGATGCTCACGAAAAACCGCCTAAAGTAGCGAAGCACTGAGACAACCGGTACTTTTCCACTTAAGAGTGTTAGGCTCGCACCTACGAGCAGTACTCAGGTCCATTCTTTCAAAGATCACGCCGAATGCTGCATTACTTTCTTTGCCTAGCGCACCCATACTCGAAGTATAGATATGGGTCTCTGGGCGCATTGCCGGAAGTTACTGTCCTACCTGGCGCCCGAGCCGTCTTATGGCGCCTATCCGGCGAGGGCGGGGAAGATCGCCCGAAAGCAAATCGCAGTCGTTACCGTGTTGCTGGCGGTGGCGGCGATCGCTGGCGCGGTGGTGTTGACGCCCTCCCGGCGCAGCAAGCCGGACCCTTGGGCAAAACTAAAGGGACAAGTGGCGAATCGCGCACAGGTGGATCTGTTCGACGATTTCAGCGCTGGCCTGGATAACTGGCAGAGCGGTGAGGAGCTTGCCAGCACCTGGTCGTACGACAAGAACGGATTTGTGAATCCGGGAGCTTTGTCTTTGTTCGCGCCGAGCATGCCTTTGACGAACTACGACCTGGATGCATTGGTGCAAATCGAGACGAAAGGCATCGGACTGGTGTTTCGGGCGGCGGGCCCAAGAACCTACCAGGCAGTTCGAGTTCTGGTGGAAGGCTCGGGACCGCTGCCCGCATTAGTGACGGAGCGATATCGGGTGGTGGCAGGCCAAGCATCGCGGCCGGTTCGCACCCAGTATCCGTCACGATTTCAGGGTGATACGCTGTATCGCGTGCACTTGCAGGTCCGTGGAGACGAATTCTCGCTGTACATCCAGGGGCAACTGGTGGATTACTGGTCCGATAACCGCCTGGGAGCCGGCGGCGTGGGGTTATTCTGCGGCCCAGGCGAACATGCACGAGTGGCTTGGATCCGCGTTTCGCACAATACCGACTCGATGGGGCGGATGTGCTCGTTGCTGGCTTCGGTCCTGTAGCTAGGGTTCGCTTAGCCCCTCGGCCTAAAGTATAACGCCGGGGTAGCCGATGAGGTATGCCATGGGTCCGTCAAGCTTTTCGGAAGGCTTTGCCTTATATCTCTGGCGCTCGCCAGAATCCCCCGGGACGTTGTACCTCGCGAACGGGTTTTCCACGGCCGAGGCATTATGCCGCAGCTTGGCCGAAGATGGCTACATAGTCAAAGTCGTGCACGCCGCAACGGACACTGAATACGAATTGCGTGATGGTGCACTGTGGCCGTTGCCCCAAGGACTCAGCCCGGTGCTGGCGTAAGTGCCTGGTTCTAGTTACTGCTACGACTTGGCTGAAATTTGGAGATTCGCAACATCAGGGCTGGAGTAGCTGGGCGAAAGCCGAGGATCGGGCATGGTCGCAACGTTAGCGCGGCCCGCTGTTCGGAACTGGTAGCCCTCAAAAGCTATCGCAAGCCCTGAGCCCTGGCGGCGCACAACGATTCCAATGGTTACTAACTGCAAAGGTATGGTTCCGTTCAGCAGAGTAGGCCATTCAAACACCGCCCTCACTCTTGCTCCCTCGCGGATGGTAATGCTGCAAGTTAGGAGCACGCCGCTGCTACTCAGGTTTAAGGTCTGTCCAACACCGGCGACTCGGCCAGCCATCTCCATGGTCTGGTAGCGCACATTCAACCGGAGGGGGTATCGCGATTTTGTCCGGCGTTCCTTGTCCATATCGAACCTCATTCGAAACCTCAGGTCCTTGCGTTGGCAACCATTGGTGCAAGTTACTGACCATTGGAGTTTTACCCCGGCCCGGGACGTCAGTTTCGCTCTAACTGCCTCGTATCTGAGCTGATGTACGACGCGGCCATGGCAATTGGTTTGCGAGCTTCAGACTCAGCCGAGAACCATTTGCTTAGTGGGGTAGTCTTTTGGATAGTGGTTGTACGGTCAGTAACCGTTAGATGGTGATGCCGGCCCGCCACAGAAGATAGCCGACGGCCTGCCGAAGATCTTGCCATCGAGCACGCCATTCACCGGGAGGAATGGACGGGCGCGGGGATCCGTAGACCTTCAGGCCGCTGGATTCGAGCATTTTCTTGACACGAAAGATGTGGTAGCCGTCGCTGACGACGATGGCGCTCTTGAGATTCATACGGCGCATGATTTCCACTACGGCCGCGACGCTTTGCGCGGTGCTTTCGCCCTCGCGCTCCACCACGACGGCTTCTGGCGGAACGCCGCGCGCGGTGAGATAAGCGCGGCTAACCGAACCTTCCGTGAAGACCGGGTCTCCTCCGGCTCCGCCAGTGGTGATGACTCGCGGGGCTAATCCCTTCAAATACAGAAACAGCGCATGGTTCAAGCGAGCTTCGAGCACAGGGGACGGTCTTCCGCGATATTCGGCCGCGCCCAGGACCATGATGGCGTCAGCCGGCTGCGCTTCGTCGACGAGAGATTCTTGCTGGATCTCCTTCGAGACACGCACCACTTGCAGGGACACGACCACCAGGACTACTATTAGCGCAATCCCCAGGATCCATTTCATGATAGATTTGGCGGGCGGTTAGGAAACGTCCTCACAGTCTACTGTATGCCAACACTGGTCAGTCCGAGAAACCCGATGCTCAAGGATGTGCGTAAGGCGATTGCTCGCGGCACCGTTACGGATCAAGGCTTTGCGGTGGCGGAGAGCTTCCACTTGCTGGAAGAAGCATTGCGAAGTGACTGCGAGATTTCGGCGGTCTTTGCCGCCGAATCCGTTCGGGCGGCGGTGGAAAGCCACGTGCGCGGATTGAAGAAGATCCGCGTCGGCGTGCTTCCGGACGATCTGTTTCAGAGTATTTCGTCGACTGAAGCGAGCCAAGGCGTGATGGCGTTAGTGCGGCCTCCGCAATGGAGCGTTGAACAACTGTTTCGCGGACACGCGCTCACAGTAGTCTTGGACGGCGTGCAGGATCCGGGGAATGCGGGAACCGTGCTGAGGGCGGCCGAGGCATTTGGCGCCACCGGTGTGGCATTTCTGAAAGGGACCGCGAGTCCGTACAATCCCAAATGCCTGCGCGCGTCGGCCGGATCGATCTTCCGGATACCGGTGGTTCCCTCGCTTGATCCGCAAGTTTTTCTGGCCGCTTCTGAGCAGCGTAAGATCGAACTGTTCGCGCTGATGCCGAAGAGTGCGATAGAAGTTGCTAAAGCGGATTTCAGCCGGAAGTGCGCCATTGTGGTGGGCAGCGAGGGGCGCGGCGTCAGCCAACGTCTCAGTGAAAAGGCCACGCCGGTTCGCATCCCGACCGTGGGCGTGGAATCGCTCAACGCCGCGCTCGCTGCCGGTATCGCGCTTTTTGTGGCGAGGACGCAAAGGATGGCCGCCGGGTGAGCTTATTCGAGCCGGAGCCATTGGCCAACCTCGGGGACGACGGACACCGCCCGCTGGCTGAGCGAATGCGCCCGGCGACGCTCGAGGAATTCGCCGGCCAGCAACATATTCTAGGACCGGGCAAGCCGCTGCGGGTGCAAATCGAGCGCGATCAGCTTGGGTCGATTATTCTGTGGGGTCCGCCGGGCGTCGGCAAGACCACGCTGGCGAGAATCATCGCGCGCATGACTCATTGCGATTTCATTCCGTTCAGCGCCGTTCTCAGCGGAATCAAGGAAATCAAAGCGGTGATGGCGGACGCGGAGCGCAATCGCCGGGTTGGGCGGCGCACCTTGATCTTTATCGACGAGATCCACCGCTTCAATAAAGCGCAGCAGGACGCGTTCTTGCCGTATGTGGAGCGCGGGGACATCAGCCTGATCGGCGCCACCACCGAGAATCCATCGTTTGAAGTCATCTCGGCGCTGCTTTCGCGCACCAAGGTGTACATGCTGAAGCCGCTCGCGGAAGATGAGATTCTCACGCTGCTCGGCCGCGCTCTGCCGGTGCTGAGAATCGGCGCTTCCGAGGATCTGCTGCGGCAAATCGCGACCTATGCGAATGGAGACGGCCGTAGCGCGTATAACATTCTGGAACTTGCCGCTGGGGCGTCTCAAAATGGCGAGCTTACACGCCAGGCCATCGAGGACACGCTGCAGCGCAAGACATTGCTTTACGACAAGAGCGGCGAGGAGCATTTCAATCTTATTTCGGCGCTGCATAAGTCCGTGCGATCGAGCGACGTGGATGCGGCGCTGTATTGGCTGGGCCGCATGTTGGAATCGGGCGAGGACCGGATGTATATCGCGCGGCGCCTGGTGCGGATGGCCATTGAGGACATCGGGTTGGCCGATCCGCGCGCCTTGGAACAATCCATCGCCGCCCAGCAGGCTGTCCACTTTCTCGGGATCCCGGAAGGCGATCTGGCGCTGGCCCAAGTCGCGATCTATCTTGCGGTGGCTCCCAAGTCCGACGCTTCATATCAGGCGCTCAATCGGGTGATGGAGGCAGTGGAGCAGCGCGTCGCCGAGCCGGTGCCCTTTCACTTGCGAAACGCGCCGACCGGAGCCATGAAACAGTGGGGTTATGGCGCGGGGTACCAGCACGCCCATAAACTGGAAGACGCCTTGCCGGACATGGAGTGCCTTCCCGAATCCCTTGTAGGCACAAGATTCTACGAGCCGACGAACCGTGGCCTGGAACAGCGCATCGCGGAACGGCTAGAAGAAATCCGCTCGCGCAAGAGGCCGAAGAGCGATTTGCCGCCTAGGTAACTCCCGCCGAGGGTACTAGCATTTCTGAGCTCGGTACCACCCCAAATTGGGAGGACTCTGCTATTTGACCTCTCACGTCCGTGCCGCAATCTATGGTTGCACGGATGGAAAGGAACCCAAGGATGCTGGCGGGGGCAAAAATGAGTTTGGAAAAAGACAAGGATGATCGCCGCAGCGCGGACCGCTTTCCGATCGAGCGGGAAGTCCGCTACCGGGTGCTGAGCCGCAAGAGCAGCACGGACGGCGAAAGCGGTGTTGGAATCACGGTCAACATGAGCAGCAACGGGGTTCTGTTCACAACCGATCGTTATCTGCTGCCGGGACGGCGCCTGGAAGTATCCATCAGTTGGCCGGCGCAGTTGAACAGCAAGATTGCTTTGAAACTGGTGGCGCGCGGCCGCGTGGTTCGCTCCGAAGAGGGCCGGGCCGCGATTGAAATCCATCAGTACGAGTTCCGGACCCAAGCAAACCAAGGTCCGACGGTGGTCCAATAATAGCTTCATAACCTATCGATCATCGCGCCATTCGGGAAGGTACACTAAGGGAGTCCGAGTTTGACACCCTCTAGCGCTCGGAGGAGTACAACCTACCCGAATGCGAAACTTGGTTTTAGTTTTTTGTCTTGGGTCCGGCTTTTGCCTGGCCGATAACGCGAAATCCCCCACGCTGGCGGAAGCCAGAGCCTTCCTTGATCGCGCACAATCGAAACTGCTGGAGCTTTCCGTTCAGCAGCAGCGCGCCGATTGGGTGAAATCCACTTTCATCACCTACGACACCGAGATTCTTGCCGCCCAGGCCGACGAAGATCAGATCGCGGCGACCATGCAACTGGCGAAAGAGTCCACGCGCTTCAGTCATCTGAAGATGCCGGAGGATATGGCGCGCCAGTTTCAGTTGCTGCGTCTGAGTTTGACGCTGGCCGCGCCCTCCGATCCGAAGGAAGCGCAAGAGCTGACGCAAATCGCGACGCGGATGGAAGGCATTTACGGCAGCGGAAAATATTGTCCGGCGGGCGCAGGCGGCGGCTCAGCAGGTGGCGAATGCCTGGATCTGGATCAGTTGAGCGACATTTTGCGGACCAGCACGGATCCCCAGAAACTGCTGGATGCCTGGCGCGGGTGGCGCACGATTTCGCCTCCGATGCGGCCGCTATTCCAGAAATACGTCGAGCTGGGAAACAAGGGCGCGCGTGAGCTGGGTTTCGGCGATATGGGCGCAATGTGGCGTTCCAAATACGACATGCCGGCCGACGCATTTCCCGCGGAGATGGACCGGCTGTGGGAGCAAGTGAAGCCGCTGTATCTTTCCCTCCACGCCTATGTGCGCTGGAAGCTGAGGGAGAAATACGGCGACGTTGTTCCAGCCAGCGGCCCGATTCCAGCGCATCTGCTGGGCAACATGTGGGCGCAGGAATGGGAGAACATCTATCCATTAATAGCGCCGAAGGACGCCGATCCGGGCTACGATCTGACGGCGATCCTGAAGGGGCGGGGCACCGAGCCGGTGGACATGGTGAAGTATGGGGAGCGGTTTTTCACGTCGCTCGGCTTCGCGCCGTTGCCGAAGACATTTTGGGAACGGTCGTTGTTCGTGAAACCGCGTGATCGCGAGGTGGTGTGCCACGCCAGCGCCTGGGATGTGGATGCGGTGGACGATCTGCGGATCAAGATCTGCATCGAGATCAACGCCGAGGATTTTCAGGTGGTCCATCATGAGCTGGGGCACAATTTCTATCAGCGCGCCTACGACCACCAACCGTTCCTATTCCGCGACAGCGCCAACGACGGATTTCACGAAGCCATCGGCGACACCATTGCGTTGTCGGTGACGCCCGAGTATCTCAAACGGATCGGGCTGCTGCCGACGGTGCCGGATAGTTCCAAGGACATCGGGCTGCTGCTGAAAAAGGCGCTCGAAAAAGTGGCGTTTCTGCCATTCGGATTGATGATCGACAAGTGGCGCTGGCAGGTGTTTTCGGGGCAAATCCCGCCCGAGAAATATAACGAGAGCTGGTGGAAGCTGGGTCTCGAGTATCAGGGCGTGGCGCCGCCGGTGGCGCGTAGCGAGGCGGATTTCGATCCGGGTGCGAAGTATCACGTGCCGGCCAATTTCCCGTACGCGCGCTACTTCCTGGCGGACATTTTGCAGTTCCAGTTTCATCGTGCGCTGGCGAAGGTGGCGGGGTGCACGAGCCCGCTGAATCGCTGCTCGATTTATGAAAGCAAGGCCGCAGGCGACCGGTTGAACGCAATGCTCGCGATGGGAGAGAGCCGGCCGTGGCCTGAGGCGCTCCGGGCGCTGACGGGGCAAGAGCAAATGGACGCGACGGCGATCCTGGATTACTTCGCTCCGCTGAAGAAGTGGCTGGACGAGCAGAACAAGGGCAAGCCGGTCGGCTGGTAGAGGGACGATCGGTGGGTGTTGTCACTTGCTCGCTGGAACGTGGCGGCGGAGTTCGTCGAAGAAGTTCAGTAGAAACGTCACGTGGCCAGCGCCCTTGTCCTCGGCGGTCGTCTCGGGCAGCGGGAACACCGCGACGTGCGTGCCATCCGGAGCCAGGGCATAGCTCAAAGAGGCCCCTACCGACCTGGTCGGCCGGTCGGACCACACGCGCGGTTTGTTCCAAGAGAACGAGCCTCCAGTTGTTGCTGTGTAATCCGTGACCATGATGCGGGCGCCGAGGCTCGAATAGAACAGTTCGCGGCCGTTGGGCGACCACTCCGGATACACGCCGCCGCCGGTTGAGATCTGCCATTTTCCTGGCCCTGGTTTGCCATCCGGCCCCGGAGCGGGCCGCACGTAAACCTCATACGGCCCCGACTCATTCGAGAAGTACGCGACATAGCGGCCGTCGGGAGAGAAGACCAGCCACACCTGTGTGGCTGCTGTTTGGAGGAACGGCGCAGGCTTAGCGGGCTTAGGGTGCTCCGGATCGCTGGTATCGAGTGGCAGCGTCCAAAGATCGGTTTCGCCGCCGAGCTTGCCCTCAAGATAAGCAAGGCGTCGGCCGTCGGGGGAAAACCCGCTAGGCAGGACGGCGTTCTTGCTCTCCAGCAGAACCTGTACTTCACCCGAGCCATCGGCGCGAATCCAATTCAGCCGTGACGTAGCCGCGCTAGTCGACGGGTACACCAAGTGCTCTCCGTCCGGCGACCAAACGGGACCGCTCCCTCCGGCGAAGGTGAGGCGGGTTAGGGCATCCCTCTGCCGGTCATAGACGAAGATCTCATGGCCCTTACCTGTATCCACATCCAGCGCAAGGCGCTTGCCATCGGGAGAAAATTGCGGCGAGGAGTAATTGCCTGGGGTGGTCACCAACGGTTCGGTCTTGCCCGAGCTGTCCATCAAAACGACTGGCCATTTCTGATCGGTCGCGATTCCTGCGTGATACACCAAGGTTCCGGTGCCGGAGACGTCGAATCGGCTGCCTGCCACATCCTCCAGGATTTGCTCGGGGCTGCCCCGGACCTCCAGCCGAACCGGATCGAAGGCGACCGCGTACAACACACTCTGGTGGAGATAGACCAGGTGGCCCGCCGCCCCATTGGTTGCCAGGTACCGGCCGGAGTCACCGCCGGTCAGGAGCGTTTTCACTGCACCGGTCTTCAGCACAACCACTTGGACGGTCGCTTGTTCGAGCGAGGCCAACGAGGGCGCCGCCGTGAACAGAACGGCGTTCCCGCCCGGCAGAACCTGCGGCAGGAGGTGGATACTTTCCTGCTTACCGAGATTCGTCACGGCATGCGGAGATCCGCCAGAGGCGGGAATGCTCACCAGGCCTCCTACTACGTTGAGGCTCGCCACGATATCGCCGTTCTCGCCCCAACTTGCGCCGAGAAAGTTGCTTGCATCGGTGAGGGTGACCGGCGCTCCTCCGCGGAGCGAGACTTTCTTTAGCTTGCTATCCGCTGCGAACCCGATCCACTGGCCGTCGGGTGAGAAGAATACGCGAAAGCCGTTCTCGGTGCCGGGCAACCGGGTGATCGCGGCTTGATCCAATAGGCGCGTGGCTAGTTGGGGCTTCCCGTCAGCGCCGCGGATTTGGAAGACGATGCGGGTGCCGTCGGGGGAGATGGCTACTGACGAGTTCGCTCCTGGGTTGGCGTCGGGGCCGAGGCTCACATCCAGGCGCATGAGGGGGCGGTCGACGGAATTTGCAGCGCGCCACGGCGCCCACAGCGCCACGCCCAGGGCCAGTGCGAGCCCCGCCGCCGCGGCCCAACCGAACCGCGACTGTGAAGGAGCGGCTACTTGTAGTTGCTGCACGTCCGTCAGCATCAGCTTCCAGTCGCCGATGGCTTGCAGCCGCTGCCTGGGGTCCTTTTGCAGACAGGCTTGGAGCAACCGCCGCAGCTTCGCCGGAACCTGCGCCCAATCCGGCTCCTTGGTGAGCACTTGCGCCAGAGTGTCTGAAACGGTCTCGCCTGCGAACAATGGTTGGCCTGTGAGCATCTCGAAGAGCACCACGCCGAAAGCCCAGATGTCAGCGCGCTTGTCCACCACCTTGCCGCGAGCCTGTTCGGGCGACATGTACGCGGCCGTCCCCAGGATCATGCCGGCGCGAGTGGGAGAGATGGTGAGCGTCGGCGAATTCGCCGGATTGGAGGGATCGGAAGATTGCGCGACGGCGGCGAGGCCGAAGTCGAGCACTTTGACGACGCCCGCGGGCGTGATCATGATGTTGGCGGGCTTGAGGTCGCGATGGATGATGTTCTTCTCGTGGGCGGCTTCGAGAGCGTCGGCGATCTGGCGGGCGTAGTCGAGAGCGGTTTCGAGCGGGAGCGGTCCTTGCAGCGTTGCGCCATCGACAAGTTCCATGATCAGCGCGCGATCCTCAATACCGTAAATCTGCGCGATGTTGGGGTGATTGAGCGACGCAAGTACCTTGGCTTCACGCTCGAAGCGTGCGAGACGCTCGGGGTCCTGGGCGAGAGCAGCGGGCAAGACCTTGATCGCCACATCGCGGTCGAGCTTGGTGTCGCGGGCGCGGTAGACCTCGCCCATGCCGCCGGCGCCGAGGGGCGCGAGGATCTCGCAGGGTCCCAATCGAGTCCCGGGAGCCAGAGGCATAGGGTGTTGAACGATTTTAGCTTACCGGACGGTTTGGGAATTGAGGCTTGGTGTACCCTGGATGCAATGAACGCGGTGGAAGTTTGCTCGATCTGCGGAGGATCGGGTTGGAAGATCGTCGAGCGCGGTGGAATTTCGGGGGCGGAGAAATGCGCGTGCGTCGAAGCAGGCCGTGCGGGGCGCAACGAGGAGCGAGCCAACATCCCGCCGCTGTACCAGCAAGCATCGGTCAATAATTTCATATTGCCGAGCGAGAATCCCATCTCGCGTTCGGCGCTCGCTAAGGTGCTGGTGGATGTGCGCGGTTACGTGCGCGAATATCCGGGTGTTCCGAAGCCCGGGCTGTTGTTCCTGGGTTCGCCGGGAACGGGAAAAACTCATCTGGCGGTGGCGGCGCTGCGCGGCTTGATCGCGCGCGGCTTCGAGGGCCTCTTCTTCGATTTCCAGGGACTGCTCAACCATATCCGCAGCGGCTACGATCAGGCTTCTGGAACCATGGACAAGGAAGCCTATCGCGCGGCGCTGGATGCCGAGATTCTGCTGCTGGACGATTTGGGCGCGCATCGGATTACCGATTGGGTGGAGGACACGGTGACGTCGATCGTGACGCACCGCTGCAACTCGCGCAAGGCGACCATCGTCACCAGCAACTTGCGCGATCCGGAGGCGGGCGACAAACGCGGTTCGGGTCTGCAGGAGGACATGCACAGCAAGTATTTTCTGGAGGAACGCATCGGGATGCGCGCGCGGTCGCGGTTGTTTGAGATGTGCAAGCTGGTTCCGATGCCGGGCGTGGAAGACTACCGGTTGAAGAAGCGGTAAACGGAAGGTAATACGGATATCACGTTCGTATTACAATGAAACATGAAAACCGTTCAGGCCAGATTGGATGCGGATACTCAGAAAACGCTGGCGCGGCTCGTCGATCAGCTAGGCGTCAGCCCCTCAACGGTAGTTCGCGAGGGGATCCGGCTGTTGGCCGCGTCACAGCCCAAGAGCCGGAAAATAGTGGGGCTAGGTAAGTTCTCTTCTGGGGTTTCCGATCTCGGCTCCAACAAGAAACACCTGCGAGGCTTTGGGCGTTGAGGGCCGTTCTGCTGGATACGGGAGTGATTGTGGCGCTCCTGGATCGCAGTGAACGCAACCATACTGTTTGCGCGGAAGCCATTGAGGAAGCGACCGCGCCGCTTATCACCTGTGAAGCGGTCATCGCCGAGAGCTGTTATCTGTTGCGCAAGCAGTCCGGAGCCGCCGAAGCGATCCTGGAAAACGTCAAGAGAGGGGTATTCCAAATTCCATTGCAGCTAACGCAGGCGGCAGCGCCCATGCAGCGCTTGTTTCGCAAGTATCGCGACCGGGAAATGGATCTGGCTGACGCCTGCCTGGTGCATCTGGCAGGGGAATTCGAAAGCGGCGACATCCTCACACTCGACAGCGACTTTGAAATTTATCGCTGGGGCACCAACCAGCCGTTCCATCTTCTTCTGAAAAATGAAGCGCGATAGGATGAAATGAATGACCACCACGAATCCACTCAGCTATCTCTCCGAGCAGATCGAAGCCTGGCGCCAGGTCGGCTCGTATCAGCATTTGCGGGTGCTCGAATCGCCCTGCGAGCCGATGTCGCGCTTCGATGGGCGCGAGGTAATCAATCTCGCGAGCAACAATTACCTCGGCCTGGCCGATCATCCGAAGCTCATCGAAGCGCAGGTGGAGGCGGCGAAGAAATACGGCGCCGGATCTGGCGCGGTGCGTACGATTTCGGGCACCATGAGCATCCACATGGAGCTGGAGCGGCGGATTGCGGCGTTCAAGCACACCGAAGCATGCGTCGTGTTTCAATCCGGTTTCGCGGCGAACGCCGGAACGGTTTCCGCGATTCTGGGTCCGGACGATCACATCATCTCTGATGCGCTGAATCACGCCAGCATCATTGACGGCTGCCGGCTGTCGAGGGCTAAGATCCACGTTTTTCCGCACAAGGACACGGCCAAGGCGGCGGCCATCCTCAATGAGCTAGAAGGCAAGCCCGGCCACAAACTGTTGATCACCGATGGCGTGTTCTCGATGGACGGCGATATCGGCCCGCTGCCCGCGTTGGTCGAAATCGCCGAGCGCCACGGCGCGATCATGATGATCGACGACGCGCATTCCTCGGGAGTGCTGGGCAGCAACGGGCGCGGCACGGTGGATCATTTCGGATTACACGGCAAGGTAGACGTGCAGGTGGGCACGCTGTCGAAAGCCATCGGCGTGCTGGGCGGATATGTTTGCGGGAGCCGCGATCTGATCGAGTTCCTATATCACCGGGCGCGGCCTTTCCTGTTTTCCACTTCGCATCCGCCGGCGGTGGCCGCGGCGTGTCTGGCGGCCTTCGACATTCTGGAGCGCGAGCCGGAGCGCATCGAAAAGCTGTGGGAAAACACGCGGCACTTTAAGTCCGCGTTGAAAAACGCCGGGTTTGACACGGGCGAAAGCGAAACCCCCATTACGCCGATCATGGTGGGCGAGGCGAAGACGGCGCATGCATATTCGAAGGCGCTGTTTGAGAACGGATTGCTGGCTACTGGCATCGGTTTTCCCACGGTACCCGAGGGGAAGGCGCGCATTCGCACGATTGTAACCGCTACTCACACCCGCGAGATGCTGGACCGGGCGGGGGAGATCCTGACCAGCGTGGCGAAGAAGATGGGCATTCTGCGGTGAGCTCTGTTCGGCCGATCGAGATGGCCCACCAGCGCGCCAGATTCCGCAGCCGGCGAACGTCCGGATTCACCGAGTCCGTCATCCGGGAAATGACGCGGCTAGCGATCGCGCACGACGCGGTCAATCTCGCGCAGGGCTTTCCGGATTTTGGCGCGCCGGAGGATATCAAGCGCGCCGCCCAAGAGGCGATCGCGGCCGACTTCAATCAATACGCCATTACGTGGGGCGCCAAGCCGTTCCGCGATGCGATCGCGGCCAAGTACCGGAAGTGGTACGGCATGGATTACGATCCCGAGAGAGAAATCACGGTCTGCTGCGGCGCCACCGAAGGCATGATCGCCACGTTACTCGCGGTGACAAATCCGGGCGATGAAGTGATCATTTTCGAGCCTTACTACGAGAATTACGGTCCGGATGCGCTACTGTGCGATGCGCAACCCAAATTTGTTCAGCTTCGGCCTCCGGACTGGACCTTCGACCCGGACGAATTACGCCGCGCGTTCTCCGCGAAGACCAAGGCCGTTATTCTAAACTCGCCGAACAATCCGACTGGGAAAGTTTTCACCCGCGACGAACTGGAACTGATCGCCGGTCTGTGCCAGGAATTCGACGCGCTTGCAATTACTGACGAAATCTATGAACACATTTTGTACGAACGGAGCATCTCATCTACCGTTAGCGACATTGCCGGGAATGCGGGAACGTACCGTGCTGGTGAATAGCATGAGCAAGACTTACTCCGTCACAGGGTGGCGAGTGGGTTTTGTTTTGGCCGCAGAAGATCTGACGGATTCCATCCGAAAGGTGCATGACTTTTTGACGGTGGGCGCGGCGGCTCCTCTGCAGCAGGCAGGTGTTGTGGCTTTGAATCTACCGGATTCATACTACGAGAAACTAAGCTTGGAATATCAGAAGCGGAGAGATTTTCTGTTGGAGCGTTTAGGACAAGCTGGATTCCGATGTTATCGTCCCAGCGGAGCCTACTACATCATGACCGATATTAGCGGCTTCGGTTTTGCGAACGATGTCTCTTTCGTTCGGTACCTGATCGAAAGTCCAGGTGTGGCGGCGGTGCCTTGGCTCCAGTTTTTTTTCCGATTCTAACGCTGGTGCAACATTAATTCGCTTTTGTTTTTGCAAGAAGTATGAGACGCTGGAAGAGGCGGGCAACCGCCTCCGTCGAATTTAGAGTTACCCTGTAGGTACACCTGCCAGGTAGCACACAAGAAGCTGTAACCGGCATGTCCCCCGGATGGAGGAAATTATGCTGCGTCACTTTCTGTTGCCTGAGAGCATCGCCCGAGCAGATGGCACGGGACCGGAGATTGATCTCGGTTCCAAACGAGGGAAGCTATTGGTCCTTACCCTCGGAATCACTCGAATCCTCGAGCAAGAAAGCTTGGAGCTATCCGTCTGCGGTTCTTCGGATGGCGAGAGGTGGGGAGCAAAGCCGTTGGCGAAGTTCCCGCCCAAGTTCTATTGCGGTCTGTATTCCATTCTCTTGAATCTGGGATCGCAGAGCGATGTCCGGTTCGTGCGCGTGCAATGGAAGATGAGCCGGTGGAGCAAGCGCGAAAGCATGCCCATGTTTGGGTTTTTTGTCTACGCCGAGGAGTCTGGCGCTCGTATGAGTGCCGCCGTGGCGTAAGCCGCGCTCTGTTGCAAAACTTTACAGCCGGTTAATCAAGATCAGAGCCGGTTAATCAAGCTTGCCACATAGCCGGCGCCGAATCCATTGTCGATGTTTACGACAGTTACGTTACTGGCGCAACTGTTCAACATACCCAGCAACGCAGCCAGGCCGTTGAAGCTGGCGCCATATCCCACGCTGGTGGGCACCGCAATCACAGGAACCGAAACCAGGCCGCCAACCACGCTGGGAAGCGCTCCCTCCATGCCGGCGGCCACCACTACAACACGCGCTTCCATCAGCCGTTGGCTCGAGGCGATCAAGCGATGGATGCCGGCCACGCCGACATCGTAGATCGATTCCACTTCGTTGCCCATCACTTCGGCCGTCACTTGCGCTTCTTCGGCGACTGGGATATCGCTGGTGCCGGCGCAAACGATCGCCAGCTTCCCCTTTCCGCGAATGGTTCGGTCGCGCCAGATTCGGACGGCGCCTGAAAGCGGAAAGTGTTCCGCGTCCGGATAATCCGCTTTCAGCAGGGACGCGGCGTGGCGATCCGCGCGCGTTACCAGGAGGTTGGCGGATTTGTCGAGCAGCCGCGCGGCAATTGCGCCGATCTGCTCGGGCGTCTTGCCTTTTCCGAACACGACCTCAGTGAGGCCGTGACGCAGCAAGCGATGGTGATCCAGCTTGGCGTAACCTAAATCCTCGAACGGCAAGTGCCGGATCTGGTCGAGGGCTGCGTCGACGTCAACGGCGCCCGCGTGGACTTGCTCGAGCAGCCCGCGCAATTGATCGGAATCCATCTCTACTTGAGGGTAACAGAGAGACTCAAATGGCAGCTTTCTGCTTGCGCAGGATGAGAAAGACGCTTAGCAGGACGAGGGCGGCCCCAATGAGCGTTCGAGTTGTGACGATTTCGCTTGCAACGAAGTAGCCGAGCGCGACGGCCACCACTGGATTGACGTACGCATGACTTGCCACGCGAGTGGCCGGCATGCGCGCCAGCAGCCAAACGAAAGCGGTGAAGCCGAGCAGAGATCCGCACACAATCAGATAGAGCAGGGCCCACACGGCGCGCATTGAAACATGCGGGAAAGGGTGCATCTCGCCGAATGAAGCGGAGAGCGCGAGCAGCATCCCACCGCCCAGCAGCATCGCCGCGCCGGAGGTTAACGGCGTGGATTCCGGCAAGTCCAGTGAACGGTTCAGCACTGAACCCAACGCCCAGGCGGTAGCCCCGGTGAGAATTGCGACACAAGGAAGCACGCCGAATTGCTGCTCTCCACCGTGCAAGAGCAGCACTCCGACTCCACAGAACCCGAGCAAAGTGGAGACGAGAAGACGCCAGTGGAACCGCTGCTGCCGAAAGACCAGCGTCTCGATGACCAGCGTGATGAGGGGCAACGTCGCTTCGAGTACGGATGCGATGCCAGACGGCACGTATTTTTCCGCCCAGAATAGCGGCCCGTACTCGGCAACGAACATGAGAAGTCCAAGGAGGGCTAGGCTGCGCCATTGGGCTCTGGTTGGCCGAGGCTGCCCGCGGAAGCGCATGAAACCGTAGAGCAGAACGCCCGCAATGAAGAATCGGGTTCCGGCGGCGAAGAGGGGCGGCACTTCCTGGACCGCGATCCGGATGGCAAGGAACGACATTCCCCAGAAAACGTAGATGGCGAAAAACGCAAGGAAGACGCGGATGCCGGGCCGGGCGGGGCTGGTATTCGCCGGCGTATCGATAACCGTTGTAGTCACCATAGACAGTTACCACTTTACAGATGGGATAGTAACCTGTCAAGATGGATTAGAGGGTTACCGATTGGGGTTACCGATGATGACAACCTTTGAATTGATCGCAGGTCACCCCGCGCTCGATCTGGTCAACACGCTGGATTGGCGCTTCCGCAAGGAAGGACCGGAAGACTCACTGAAGAGCTACGACGACCTGCTTCGCTTCTCGGAGCAATCGAATATTTTGACTGTGGCACAGGCGCGGAAGCTCCGGCATGCCTCAGGCGCGCAAGTGCTGAAGCGCTGCATCGAACTTCGTGAGGCGATCGCGGAGATCCTTTACGCCCGATTGGATGGACGAAGTCCCGCCGCGGCGTCCCTCAGAATACTGGAACGATCCATCCAGGCAGGGCGCTTTCAGCAGCAACTCCGCTGGAAGCCAGAGGGGCTCGAATGGGACTGGAAGGAAAACGCCGCTGAGCTTCCGCTATGGGTGCTGTCCATCAGCGCATCCGATCTGATGCTCTCTGACGCCGGACACTTTGATGCCGTACATAGCGTGCGGGCTTGCGACAATCCTGAGTGCCGCTGGCTGTTCCTGGATACCAGCAAGAACCATACCCGGCGATGGTGCGACATGAAGGTGTGCGGCAATCGGATGAAGGCTCGAAGATTCAAAGCCCAGCAAAAACGGTGAGGTCAATTTGGCTGAGGCTGCGCCGCGTGGGTGTCACCATTGGACCCTCTGCCCGACGCTCAGACCGTACTTGCGGGCCATGCCGCCTCCGATCTCCAACACATAAGCCGAGATCTGCTTACCTCCATACTGCGCGCACTTGCTCGCTTGCGTTTTGCATGGCTGCGCATTTTCAGCCATCTCGACGATATCTCGATTCGAGTCCAGCCAAATGATGTCGAGAGGGATGAGCACTTGATACATCCAGTGCTGGTAATTGCCGGCCTCAGCATGGACAAACAGCATCCCGTGATCGGGCGCCAGAGAGGTACGGAACATCAAGCCGCGCGTCAGGTCGAAATTGCTGATCATGATCTCCGCTCGGATCACTTGGCCGCCGGGCAGCGTGATGGGTTGGGTGTGAAAATCTTCGAGCGATGTAGCTTTGGGGCCGCAAGACGTAAGAATCAGTAGAGCGGTGAGGAGAAGATTCCGCATGAACTAAAATGGTAGCAAGAGGGACAGAATTCAGAAGGCAGAATTCAGAATTCAAGAATAAGGAATACGAGGGAGACAAGGAATACGGGGAAGACGGGAATGGGCTTTTGGAAACGGTTGCGGCTGACGCTCGAGATGATCAAGTTCGAGCACTCCGTGTTTGCCCTCCCGTTCGCGCTCACCGGCGCGTTGCTGGCATTCCGGGAGAGCCGTTTCGACGCAGGTGGATTCGGCTACAAGCTGCTCGGGATCGTGGTGGCGATGGTGGGCGCACGGTCGGCTGCCATGGCCTTCAACCGTATTTTGGACGCGGACATCGACGCACGCAATCCGCGGACGCGCATGCGTCACATCCCGGCGGGAATCTTGAGCACGCGCTTTGCCTGGGGTTTCGTGCTGGTTTCGGTGCTGGTGTTTCTGCTCGCGGCCCGTGCGCTGAATCCGCTGTGCTTGAAACTGGCGCCGCTGGCCCTGGCGGTGGTGTTCTTCTATTCATTTACCAAGCGTTTTACTGCGTTCTCGCACCTGGTCCTCGGATTTTCGCTCGGCATCGCGCCGGCGGCGGCGTGGATCGCAGTCCGGGGTACGCTCGATCCGAGGATTCTGTGGCTCACTGCCGCAGTCATGTTCTGGACAGCCGGCTTCGACATCATTTACTCGTGCCAGGACTACGAATTTGACTCGCGGGCCGGGCTCTTCAGCCTGCCGCGCCGCTTCGGAATGGCGGGGGCGCTGTGGATGGCGCGCCTGCTCCACGTCGCGATGATCGCGTGTCTCGGGATGCTGTCGGTCTCGTTTGGACTGGGTGTGTTGAGCTGGGCAGGCATCGCGGCCATCGTGCTGCTCCTGCTGTACGAGCACAGCCTGGTAAGAGCCAACGACCTGTCGCGCGTGGACGCAGCCTTCTTCGCGGTCAACGGTTACGTGAGCGTGCTATTCTTTCTGTTTTGGGCGGCCGACATGTATTTCTTCGGCCTTAAGGCCTGAGGGCCTTGCGGATCCAGTATGCAGATTCATATCGAAGACCAGCGCTTGCGGCCGATCCTGGAGAAGGTTCGGGCGGATGTTCGTCTAAGTGCCGAGGACGGCGTCGCGCTGTTCCAAAGCTCCGACATTTTGGCGCTGGGCTACATGGCCAACATTGTGCGCGAGCGCAAACACGGCAGCATCACCTGGTTCAACGTCAACCGCCATATCAATCCGACCGACGTCTGCGTGGCGAATTGCAAGCTATGCGCGTTCGGCAAGCGCGCCAAGGATCCGAAGGCCTATACTTGGTCCCTGGATGAGGTTTGGCACCGCGCGGGCGAAGGCTGGAGCGAAGCTGTCACGGAGTTTCATATTGTCGGCGGCTTGCATCCCGAACTGACGCTGGATTGGTATTGCGAGATGCTGCGGGGGCTGAAGGAGCGCTTCCCCGAGGTCCATTTGAAGGCGTTCACGATGGTTGAGATTGCGTACCTGGCGCAGCGCAGTAAGCTTTCGATTCGAGAGACGCTGATCAAGCTGATGGACGCTGGCGTGGACTCACTGCCGGGCGGCGGCGCCGAAGTCTTCAGCGATCGCGTGCGCCGCATCATCTGCGATCACAAAATTGACGGCAATCAGTGGTTAGAGGTCGCGCGGACCGCGCACCAACTTGGGTTGAAGTCCAACTGCACCATGCTGTATGGTCACATCGAAACCGAAGAGGATCGCGTGGATCACCTGGTGAAGCTGCGCGAGTTGCAGGACGACACCGGTGGATTCCAGACCTTCATTCCGCTGGCGTTTCATCCCGCGAACACGGCGCTGGAGCACATTCCAACGACCACCGGGTTCTTGGATTTGAAGATGATTGCGGTGTCGCGCCTGATGCTGGACAACATCAGCCACATCAAAGCGTACTGGATCATGATGACGCCCCGGATCGCGCAAATCGCGCAACGTTTTGGCTCGGACGATCTGGACGGCACGGTGGTGGAAGAGAAGATCTACCATGATGCGGGCGCCACCACTAGCCAAAGCCTGCGGCGAAGCGAGTTGCTGCGGCTGATTCGCGAGGCCGGCCGCGAGCCCATGGAGCGCGATACGCTGTACCGGCCGGTGACGCGCACCGAGACGGCGTTCACGGTTCTGGTATAGACCATGCGTCCCCAGGAGCGGGTACGCGGCACGCAACTTTCAGTATAATCGAGCTTTATGAAATCACTATTCACAAGTTTTGTCCTGTGTTCGGCGCTGCTGGCACAGACGCCCGCGACCAGCAAGGGCACGGCATCCAAGACCGGAACACCGGCAGCCAGGCCGTCGCTGCTGAATCCCGCATCATTGCACGCCAAGGCCCCGGAAGTATTCAAGGCGCAGTTCACGACTACGAAGGGCGATATCGTAATTGAAGTTCATCGAGAGTGGGCGCCGTTGGGCGCGGACCGGTTCTACAACCTGGTGAAGAATGGCTTCTTCACCAACGCGGCGTTCTTCCGGGTGCTCCCGGGCTTCATGGCGCAATTCGGCATGAGCGCCAACCCGGCCGTGAGCAAAGCCTGGGAGAATGCGAACCTCAAGGACGATCCGGTGACGCAGAGCAATAAGCGCGGAATGGTGACGTTCGCTAAGACGTCCCTGCCCAATTCGCGATCCACGCAACTATTCATCAACTTCGGCGACAACGCCCGGCTGGACCCTGGGGGGTTCGCCCCGTTTGGCACGGTGACGGATGGGATGGATGTCGTCGACATGATCTACAGCGGCTACGCCGAGCGTCCGGATCAAGACCATATTCGAGAAGAGGGTGACGCGTATCTAGTCAAGAATTTCCCGATGATCGACAAGATCAAGCTGGCGAAGATTCTTCCGGCCGAGCCCGCCGCCGCGCCTGCCGACAAGACCGCGCCCGCCGCGAAGTAGCTATTTGGGATTCTCCAGCGGAATCTCGAAATAGAAGATGTCCTGGCCGGTGGCCGCAACCTTGATTCCGGTCAAATAAAACTTAGAACCGGGCCGGTGCGTGGTTTGAAAATAGAAAAAGCCGTGGGCGGATTCGTGCGCCGGAAGCAGCTTGGCTGAGAACGATCGCCCGTCGATCTCCCAAACATTCAGCGGATTCTTGTGCTTTCGATGTATCGGTATTGGGTTGGCAGTCGGCACGTTGGGCCTCTCGGTACCGCCTAGTGTTTGAACTTCATCGGCCGGCGTGGCCTCTATTTCACGTCCATCCACGCCCGTGTACTGGGCTTCCAGATGGTCTAGCTTCAGAACCTTGTCCGTGTCATTCTGTATGATGATCAGAATCGGCAGAACGCCGTACTGATTGGGGTTCAATTTCCCAAATGCCGAGTGAGCCAGCTCTTCGGTGTCGTAGGCAGTTGCCGCCACTGTTACGTGGTCATTGGTCTGCTTGGCCGGATAGGACGAAGCCGGGCCGGGCGAAAATTTGGCGGCGTCCTTGTTGTTGTCGGCCAGTAGCGTGGCCGCGGCCATGAACATTATCAGGGAAATTGAAAGCGCTCTCATCCAAATCCTCAACTGGGCGATTCGCATCGCCGCTTTTCCACTGCTAGTATTCTATTTCGTTTACCGCTCGGTCCGCGATCCGGGGTATGCTCGCGGGTTTTCCGAACGCTTGGGCGGCGCGCCCCAGTCCTTTCAGCCGACGCCTCCGGGTGCGATTTGGTTGCACGCTGTTTCGGTGGGAGAGGTGATATCGGCCACGGGACTGCTGCGCGAAATTCGCGAGCGCAGCCCGAGCATCCCGCTGTATGTTTCGGTAACCACGGTGGCTGGACGCGATATCGCCGAAGAGCGGCTGGCTGGTTTGGTGGACGGCATCTTCCATGCGCCGATCGATTACGCCTTCGCCGTGCGGCGGGTGCTGGAGCGCGTCCGGCCCGCGCTGGTGGTGATCCTCGAGACGGAAATTTGGCCGGTGCTTTACCGCGAGGCAAAACGGGCGCGCTGCGGCCTCGTGATCGTCAACGGACGAATATCGGACCGAGCCTTCCCCAGCTATCGGCGCTGGCGATTCTTGTTCTCAGATGCTTTCGAGCGGCCCGACGCGATCCTGGCGCAGAGCGAGATAGATGCCCGCCGGTACATCGAGCTGGGAGCGCCGCGGCATTTGGTGCAGGTGATCGGCAATCTGAAATATGACATCGAGCCATCTCGTGCGGAACCGCCGCGCATGATCACGAGCCTGATCGAAAAGCTGCGTCCCGCCACGGTTTGGATTGCCGCGAGCACCATGGCTGGGGCGGATCGCCACGATGTGGATGAAGACGATGTGGTGATACGCGCATTTCAAGAACTGAGCCGCAGCCGGCCCGGGCTGCTATTGATTTTGGTTCCCCGCAAGCCGGAGCGCTTTGACGAAGCCGAGCGAAAGCTGAGCGATGCCGGCGTGCGATATGTTCGCCGTACGGACGACGTCCCACGGGATTTAGCGCTGCCGTGCGTTTTGCTGCTGGATTCCATCGGCGAGCTGGCCAGCCTGTTTCCGTTGGCGGATGTAGTTTTCATGGGAGGAACGCTGGCGCGGCGCGGCGGACATAATGTTCTGGAGCCGGCGGCGGTGCGGCGCGCGATCATCACCGGGCCGCATCTCGAAAACTTCGCGGCGATTGCGGCGGAGTTTCGTGAGCAGCGCGCCTGCATGGAAATCAACGATGCGAGCCAGCTCGCCGCCGCCGTGGCTCACTTGATCGACCAGCCACAACTTCGAGAGGAACTGGGCGCCCGGGCCGCAACACTCGCCGCAGCAAAACGTGGGGCAACGCGGAAAGCCGTGGCCGAGATTCTCCGCCAGCACGACCTCTCGGTTCCTTGCTGGAGCCAGCTAAGCCCGGCACGATTCCTGCTGTGGCCCATTGCGAAGATTTGGGCGCTGGCGAGCGCGCGACAGCAACGCCGGAAAACGGCGCGCGCACGGCGTCTGAGCACGCCTGTGATCAGCGTCGGCGGCATCAGCATGGGCGGGGCGGGCAAGACTCCCATGGTGGATCATCTCTCCGAGCGATTGAGCGAACGCGGGCATCATCCGGCTATATTGACGCGGGGGTATCGGCGGCAATCCATCGAAACCACGATACTGATCGGAGCGGGCGAGCCGGCGCCAGTCCGCGTCACTGGAGACGAGGCCCAAATCTTCGTCCAGTCCGGATACGCGCACGTGGGGCTCGGTAAGAATCGCCTCGTGACGGGCCGCCTGCTCGAGGAAAAATATCAGCCCGACGTTTTCGTTCTCGATGACGGATTCCAGCACACCCGCCTCCAGCGCGATCTGGACCTGGTGGTCATCGATGCTCTGAACCCGTTCGCGGGCGGCGCAGTGTTTCCTCTGGGCGCCTTGCGTGAACCGATGAGCGCCCTATCGCGCGCCGGAGCGTTCGTGATCATGCGCGCGGCCCACGGGAGGCTATATGAAGGCGTGCGGCGGCAACTGCGGGCGTGGAACACGCACGCGCCGATTTTCAGGGCTCGCCTGCAGCCACGCGATTGGGTGAACTACGGCACTCGCAAACCTGAACAGCTGCTGGAGGGTCCGGTGGCGGCGTTCTGCGGTCTCGCAAATCCACACAGCTTTTGGGGAACGCTGCGATCGATGTGTCTTCCGCCGGTCTTTCACTGGGCTTTCGACGACCATCACCACTACACGTGCGAGCAGGTACAGCGCTTGGCGGCGCAAGCTCAGATGCACGGCTCCAGCGTCTTGCTGACCACCGAGAAGGACGCGATGAATCTGCCCGAGTCCACGCCCATGGTGCTGGAGCGCGCCGGCGTAAACCTGTATTGGTTGAAGATTGGAGTTCAGGTGGAAAACGAAGACCAGCTCCTGGATCTGATCGAGTCCAAAATGCGATCAGCGTCAGGGCGATTGAATCGAGTAGATCGCTAGCCCATTCACGTTCGGCACCAGCAGATAGCCGATATAGCCACCAGAGGAGGTTTCGAGAATCGCGGCGCCAACATCGGTCATGCCGAACTGGGTGACAAATGGATATAACACGGGCGAACTGGGCGTGCTGGCATCGACAATCCAGAGGCTGCTCGGACCGCCGGGATCGCTGGCCGGCGGATTATTGACGATCGCGAATACATTCGAGACGACGGGGCCAAAGGGTTGCACGACATACGTGCCGGTGGTCGGGATTTGGGTGGTCAGGTTCGCGATACCCACAGGAGCGTCCACGTTGCTGATGTTCATCGTGGAGAGCGTGAGATTGCCATCGATACTGAAGTTCGGCACACCCGGATTGCGAAAGCCGGCGGTATTTCCCGTCACCAGCAAAAGGTCCTCATCGTAGCCGAATCCTGTGAATATGGCGGCGTTGGAGACCAGGACGCCCTCTATGCCTTGCATGCTTGACGGATTGCTGATATTGACGACGTCCAGTTCAGCCTGACCGCTGCTGCTGGCTCCGGTGGCCGTCGTGGTGGTGATATACGCGGTGTTCGGGTAGTTGCCGGGTTGTAACGCGAGCGCGTTTGGCATGACGTTGAGACCACCCGACCCAGGCCCGCTCGAGAGCACCGAAATGAGTTCAGGAAACAAAGTGGCGAAGTCGTACGCAAGGAAGTTTCCATATTGCGCGGTGATGGAGGTCCCGCTGGTGGTGTACCAACTGGTGCTGGCGAAACCTATAGTTCCAACAAAGCTGAGATTGGTCAGGAACGTATAGATGCCCGTGCCGGTAGGCTCCTGCGACAGCAGTACGGGATCGGTGGGATCTTCCAGGCTATATACAGCGAAGGTCGGCGAGCTGCCTGGCCCCACGATATCCACGAGAATCGGCTCGGAGGTGGCGGTGTTTAGAACGCAATTGCCGCCGTTGCCCGCGAGCTGCGCATCCCCGAATTCACCGTCATAAATCGGATCGCTCACGGCGCTGGTGTCGATGACGTTGATGTTATTGGGCCCGCAAACATAGGTTGTGTCTCCATAGATCTGGACACTGTTGGTAGCGCCGCCGAGGAAAGTCACCTGGCCGACCAGTGTCAGGTAGGTGGGTGGCGCCGATCCCGATCCAGACACCGACACCAGCGCCGAGGAGCTCAAGTATCCGCCGATGTTGAGCACCAGCGGATAATCGCCCGTTCCGAGCGAGGGCACTACGATGTCAGCCTGTGCGAGGCCCGCGAATCCGGCCGTCAGTCCCGCAAAATCCACGGTTGCGCTGACCCCGCCGATGGTGGCCGTCGCGGTTGCGGTGGCGGTGGCGACCGGCGAAACCGGAGCGGGGCTGCCATCGGGAGCGGGGTGATTCACCGCGCCAACGCCGCTGAAATAGACTACTAAAACGGCGCCGGACGGCACCGGGTTGCTGTCGGAGTTCGTGGAGTAGGAGTCGTTGACCAAGTTTTGCGCCACTGCGTGATTGCTGCTGTCCTGAAAAATGCCAGGCGCGCTGGTAACAACCGTGAAATTGAACGGCGCGCTTGTTCCGCCATCGCGGTTGACATAGAGGCTGGCGGTTCCGGCGGCGACGTTGCTGGGCACTTGGAAGTTGATCTGAGTCTCGCTGACATACAACAGGGGCACGGCCGATGAATTGACGTAAACCGTCGCTCCCGCCATGCTTTTGGGAAGTGGAAATGTGGTCGCCGACTGAGTGGAGTCGGCCAGATTCGATCCGAAAATGGAGGCTAGCGCGCCAGGCGCAACTCGAGGAGCGTAGCTGGCGGCGTCGGTGACGAGGTTAATGACAGTTTGCGCTTCCGCCATTGCCGAGAACGCGGAAAGTGCGACCCATAGAGCGAGAGATCTCATGTTGCAATAAGGGGTTGACGGGTTCAAGCGTCGATACGTGTACGTCTGTTAACATTTGATTAATAAAGCGTAACCATTTTCGTACAGCCCGATCCGCTGTTATAATATGGCCGATGGCCGAAGCCCACACTGCCAGTCCCATGAAGAAGATCATCCTCCTGCGCCCGCGTGGTTTTTGTGCCGGAGTGGTTCGGGCGATCGATGTGGTGAAGATCGTTCTCAACCTGTATGGCGCGCCTGTATATGTTCGTAAAGAGATCGTCCACAACCGCCACGTGGTGGATGAGCTTAGGCAGGCCGGCGCGATTTTTGTCGAAGAACTAAGCGAAGTGCCTGAGGGCGCGCGCGTGATCTTCAGTGCGCACGGCGTGTCTCCGGCGGTGCGGCAGGAGGCCAAGGAGCGCAAGCTCGAAGTGATCGACGCCACCTGCCCGCTGGTCACCAAGGTCCATCTGGAAGCGGTGAAGTTTGCGCGCCAGGATTACACCATCGTGCTGATCGGCCATGCCGGGCACGACGAGGTGATCGGAACGTTGGGCGAGGCGCCGCAATTCACGATTCTGGTTTCGTCGGTGGCCGATGTCGACCGGCTGCAGGTGAAAGATCCGTCCAAGATCTCGTATCTCACGCAAACCACGCTCAGCCTGGACGAAACCAAGGACATCGTGGCGCGCTTGCAGGAGCGCTTCCCGGCCATCAAGGGTCCGAAAACCCAGGACATTTGCTATGCAACCGAAAACCGGCAGTTGGGCGTCAAAGCTGTTGTGCCACTGACGGATGTGCTGCTGGTGGTAGGTTCGCAGAACAGCTCGAATTCGCGCCGTTTAGTAGAAGTTTGCCAGAACGAAGGCGTTCCAGCCTATCTGGTGGACGACAGCACGGAAGTGAATCCGGCGTGGCTGGATGGCGCGAGGACGGTGGCGGTTACCGCCGGCGCATCGGCTCCGGAAAATCTGGTGCAGGAACTAATCCAATCGCTTGAGACAAAGTTTGCTTTTGATTACATGGAAGAGATGGAACTGAAGGAAGAAGATGTACGTTTCCATCTTCCGGCGGACCTGGAGCGATCGGCGCTAAAGCTGACTACCATCGCTTCCGTATGACCCCGAAGTTGCAAGTTGCCGGCGCACTTGTAGATGGGGCTTCGCAAGCCACGCGCAAAACCACCGAGTATTTCGCGCGTACACAAGACCAGGCGGGTTACTGGCGGGTATTGCTCACCGCCGACACCACGCTCGAATCCGATTACATCCTTTTGCAGCTCTGGCTGCATCCGCCGGAGAATGGCGTTTGGAATCCGCCCACGCGCCCGTTGCTCGATAAGGCCGTGCAATCGATTCTCCAGCGGCAATTGCCGGATGGCGGCTTCAACATTTATCCGAAGGGGCCCACGGATCTTAGCGCGACGGTGAAGGCGTATTTTGCCTTGAAGCTGGCCGGTCTCGACTATAACGATCTGCGGCTGGCGCGGGCGCGGGAACGAATCCTCGCGCTGGGCGGCATCCAGGCCGCCAACAGCTACGTGAAGGTCAACCTGAGTCTGTTCGATCTGTTTCCGCGCGATCAAGCGCCGTCGATTCCTCCAGAGATGGTGCTGTTCCGCAACTTCATCTACGAAATGTCGTCCTGGACGCGCGCGATCGTAATTCCGCTGGCGATAGTGCACGCCTTCAACCCGCGGCGTCCGGTTCCCGCGGGCTTCGATCTCAAGGAGTTGTTCATCGCGGATGGGAAAGCCGCCGACGGGAACATGGGCTTTTTGCCGGATCGGGCAAGTTTCACCTGGCGCAATGTTTTCCTGCGGCTCGACATTTTTCTGAAGCTCTGGGAAAAATATGGCTCCAAGTCCCTCCGCCAGCGCGCCATTCGCAAGGCCGGGCAATGGATGCTGGAGCACACGCAACACACGGATGGTGTCGCTGCGATTTATCCGCCCATGATGTACGTGATCATGGCGCTGGATCTGCTGGGCTATCCGCCCGATTCTCCGGAGCGTTTGGAAGCGCAACGGCAGTTCGACCGGTTGATGGTGAATGACGGCGAGCGCTTCTTCTTCCAGCCGTGCTTCTCGGTGGTTTGGGATACCGCGATTGCCGCCTTCGCGTTGGGCGAGGCCCCCGAACCGCCGCACGATGCGCTGCGCCGCTCGGCGGATTGGCTGTTGACCAAGGAAGTGCGCCGCAAAGGCGACTGGTCCGTCAAACGTCCGAAGACGGAGCCATCGGGCTGGTATTTCGAGTTCGCCAATGAATTCTATCCGGACATCGACGATACCGCCATGGTGCTGCTGGCCCTGAACCGGTCTAGCGCGTCACGATCGGAAGACCAGCAAGCCTCCGAACATCGCGCCATTCGATGGCTGTTCGACATGCAGTCCAAAGACGGTGGCTGGGCGGCGTTCGACGTGGATAACGATTGGCGGCCGCTGAGCTTCGTTCCGTTTGCCGATCACAACGCCATGCTCGATCCGACCTGTCCGGACATTACCGGGCGCGTGCTCGAGGCCTTGTGCGCTCACGGATACAATCGCTCGCATCAGGGAGTCGAGAAGGGCGTGCAATATTTGATTCGCGCCCAAGAAGAAGACGGGAGCTGGTACGGACGCTGGGGCGTCGATTACGTCTACGGCACGTTTCTTGCCTTGCGTGGATTAGCGGCGGCCGGCGTGAGCGACCGCGAAGCCTACGTCCAGCGGGGCTTGGAGTGGGTACGCTCCATTCAAAATTTTGACGGCGGATGGGGCGAGAGTTGCGAGAGCTACCGGCGGAAAAGTTTCGTGGCCGCGGGCAGCACTCCTTCGCAGACGGCCTGGGCGGTTCTCGCGCTGCTGGCGGGTGGCGACACCACCAGCTCCAGCTTGCACGACGGCATTGAATATTTGATTCGAACGCAAAAGAACGATGGAACGTGGGACGAAGAGCTGGCCACGGGAACCGGATTTCCCCAGGTCTTCTACCTGTGTTACCACTTGTACCGGAATGCGTTCCCGCTACTGGCGCTGAACGCATTTCTAAAGATCAAGTCCGGATCGAACGGACATTGATGGTGTGAGGCCGACGCTGGTAACGGGGGCGACCGGTTTCCTGGGGTGGCACGTCGCCAAAAAATTGCTTGCACGCGGGGAGAGAGTGCGGGCCTTGGTAAGAAACACGAGCAGAGTGCGGGAGCTGGACGGGGAAGTGGTCTTGGGCGACCTGCGCGATCCTGAATCGCTGGAACGCGCTGTCGCAGGCTGCGCCGTGGTCTATCACGTCGCGGCGGACTATCGTCTGTGGGCCAAGGATCCCTCCGAGCTTTATCGCTCCAACGTGGAAGGCACGCGGAATCTGTTGACGGCCGCGCGCGATGCGGGCGTTGAGCGCGTGGTTTATACCAGCACGGTGGGTTGCATTGGCATGCCGGCGGACCGGGCCGGCGACGAGGACAGCGAGGTTCATCTGGAAGAAATGGCGGGCGCGTATAAGCGATCGAAGTTTCAAGCCGAACAAGTCGCCATGGAATTTGCGCGCGCCGGCCTTCCCGTGGTGATTGTGAATCCCACGGCGCCGGTCGGCGATCACGACTTCAAGCCGACGCCAACGGGAAAGATTGTCGTCGATTACCTCAAGGGCGATTTGCCGGCATTCGTCGACACTGGATTGAACCTGGTGGATGTAGAAGACACAGCGGAAGGCCATTTGCTCGCCTGCGAGCGCGGTAAGAGCGGAGAGCGCTATATCCTGGGGTGCGAGAATCTGACGCTGCAGCAGATCCTGACGCGTCTGGCGGCCATCAGCGGAGGAAAAGCTCCGCGCTGGCGCATTCCGTATGCGGTGGCGTACGCCGCGGGCCTGGCGAGCACCGGCTGGGCCAACCTGACCGGCCATGAGCCGCGGGCGCCGATCGACGCGGTGAAGATGGCACGCAAGAAAATGTTCGTTTCGCTCGACAAAGCGAAGCGCGATCTGGGATTCAATCCGCGGCCCGTCGATGGCGCGCTGAAACGCGCGGTCGATTGGTTTCGCAGCAATGGTTATGTATAGCCGGGTTACGTGTAATTGCTCGTATTTGTAGCGTCGGAGCGCCGCGAGCTGGAAGGCTTGCTCGGTCATGTTGAAGAGGTCGCGCGAGTCGATTGGCCGCTGGATTTCGCCCGGGTGGGACGGTTGAATGGGGTCCGGGTGGTGATGGTGGCGAACGGTCCGGGACCGAAACTGGCCGGGTCCGCGGTGGACGTAGTGAGAGAGCACCAAGGCATGGATGGCTTAATCAGCATCGGATTTTGTGGAGGGTTGCAGCCTTCACTCCACGCCTGTGACATTTTTGTCGCCACCGAAGTGGTAGGAGTTGCGCCGGCGCTCGCGCCAGCCAGTCAGAAGTCTTTCAAAACCGGGAAATTGCTTTCCATGGACCGCGTAGTATCCACCGCCGCCGAAAAAACTGAACTTGGCAAGTCGGGTGCGGATGCCGTGGAGATGGAGGCGGCTGCCGTGGCTATGCGCGCCCGCGAGTGGAAGGTTCCGTTTTATGCCGTCCGCGTAGTGACCGACACCTGCGATGAAACTTTTCCGCTGGAGTTTAATCAAATGAGGCGTTTGGACGGGCGCTTTAGCCGCGCCAGGATTTTTGCGGCCGCTATGCGGAGACCTCTCGCGGTGTTTCCAGAACTGATTAAATTGAATAAGAGAACGAAGCGCGCCGCTCAGGCGCTGGGAGATTTTCTTGCCGACGCTCGATTCTGATGTAGTCGCCGCGCCCGCCCCCGTGCTCCCCACGATGCGAGCCGCGGTTTACACAGGCGACAGCAGAGTGTCCGTGGAGCAGGTTCCGACGCCTGCCATCGGGCCGGGCGAACTCCTGATTCAAGTGGAAAGCTGCGGCATCTGCCATACCGATCTCAAGAAGATTGAATACAACCTGCTTGCGCCCCCGAGAATCTTTGGCCATGAGACCGCGGGGGTGGTGGCCTCGACCGGCGCTGGTGTGCGTGGATTCTCAGCCGGCGATCGGGTGATCGTCTTTCATCACATCCCGTGCCGTGAATGCTTCTATTGCTGCCACAAGCTGTACGCGCAATGCCCGGTCTACAAGAAAGTTGGCGTAACGGCGGGGTACGAGCCAGCCGGCGGAGGCTTCTCGCAATATGTGCGCGTCATGGATTGGATCGCCCGGCGTGGGGTGGAAAAGATCCCGGACGGCGTCTCGTATGATCGCGCTTGCTTTGTCGAGCCGGTGAACACCTGCCTGAAGGGCGTGGTCCAGTTAGACCCCCAACCCGAGGACGTGGTGGTTATCCTGGGCCAAGGGCCGATCGGTCTGCTGTTCACGATGCTAGCCCGCCGCTCCGGCGCTACCATGGTGGTTACCGACAGCATGCCTTACCGGCGGGAGTTGGCCCTGCGCTTTGGTGCGGCCGCGGCCCTGGATCCGCGCGATCCGGGGCTGGGGGAACGGATCATGGAAATGACTGGCGGCCGCGGGGCCGATGCGGTGATCGTGGCCGCGTCCGCGCCCGGAATCGTGGAGCAAGCCGTCCGGTATTCTCGGCCGGGCAGCCGGATTCTGCTCTTCGCCCAAACTTCGCATCAGGAGCGCGTGGAGCTGTCCGGCGCCGACATCTGCGTGGGAGAGCGCGCCATTTTTGGCTCCTACAGCGCCTCAGTCGATCTTCAGAAGCAGTCCGCTGACCTGGTTTTCAGCGGCGCACTGCCGGTAGAGGACTTGATATCGCACCGCTTTGCGCTCAACGAGATCCGGAATGGAATCGAACTGGCGTTGCATCCGGAGCCTAAATCGTTGAAAATTATAGTGCAGCCCCAGAGGTTGTCTTGAATGGGAGAGCCGTGGTCTTAGTGGAGAAGCAAATGAAAGCCGCCGTGCTGTATGGCAAAGAAGACTTGCAGATCGAGTCTGTGGCCGTACCAAGCATCGGAGATGGCGACGTACTGGTACGTGTACAAGCGGCGCTAACCTGCGGGACCGACGTTAAGGTGTTCCGGCGAGGTTATCACGCCCGCATGATCGTTCCGCCGGCGCTGTTCGGGCATGAACTGGCCGGGGATATTGTCGCGATTGGTAAGAAAGTGCGGGGCTTCAAAGTTGGGCAACGCGTGGTCGCGGCGAATTCCGCGCCCTGTCTGGAATGCTTCTATTGCAAGCGCGACAGCCCGAATCTTTGCGAGGATTTGCTCTTCAATAACGGCGCGTACGCGGAGTATATTCGCATTCCGTCCCGCATTGTCGAGCGGAATATGTACGAGATGCCGGACCACGTTACTTACCAGGACGCTGCTCTGGTTGAGCCGCTGGCCTGCGTCCTGCGAGGGATTGACGAGACTCCGGTGCGCGCCGGCGACACCGTGGCCGTGATCGGCTTGGGGCCCATCGGCCTGATGTTCGTCCGGCTAGCCAAAGCATACGGCGCGCGGGTGATCGCGCTGGGCCGGCGCAAGACGCAATTGGATCGCGCCTCGGCCATGGGCGCGGATGAGCTGGTGATTTCCGGCGACCCGGGCGAGACCGTGGAAAAAGTCCGCGCACTCACCGGCGGCCGGGGAGCCGACGTCGCCATTGAGGCGGTGGGCAATCCGGAAGTTTGGGAGACCGCCGCTAAATCCCTGCGACGCGGGGGCACGGTCAATTTCTTCGGCGGTTGTTCCAACGACAGCTACATTCAACTGGACACCCAGTGGCTGCACTATTCGGAAATTACCTGCAAAGCGAGTTTCCATCACACCCCCACGCACATCCGCAAAGCGCTGGATTTCGTGAGCCGCGGCGTGATCACCGCGCACGACTTCGTCAATCGCGTGGAACCGCTGACGAACCTGCTGGAAGTAATGCGGCACTTGATGAGCCACAACGGTCACATGAAGACCGCAATCATACCGTAGTGTCCCAACAAGCAACGCTCCTCGCGCCCAAGGACTACGTTAACTCGGCCGAGGCGCTCAGCGGCACCTATACAAAAGTCCAGGCCGAGCAGTACACGCGCTGGCTGGCGACTCATCATTACGAGAATTTCCACGTCGTCAGTTTTCTTTTGCCGAAGCGCTTGCATCAGGACTTCTACAACGTCTATGCGTTCTGCCGCTGGGCGGACGACTTGGGCGACGAGATCGGCGATACGGTCGAGAGCCTGCGCTTGCTCGGCTGGTGGCGCGAGGAGCTGGAAGCAATGTACGCCGGGCGCACGCAGCATCCGGTGTTTGTCGCCTTGGAAGGCACGGTTCACAAGTACAGTCTGCCGAAGCAGCTTTTTTCCGATCTGATCCACGCTTTCGAACAGGACCAGCGCGTTACTCGTTATGCCGACTGGGACGAGCTGTTCGGATACTGCCGGTGCTCGGCGAATCCGGTCGGGCGTCTGGTGCTGCGGTTATGCGGTTATTCAGATGCCGAGCGCGACCGCCTGTCGGACGCCACCTGCACCGCGCTGCAACTCGCCAATTTCTGGCAGGATGTAACGGTGGATCTCGAAAAAGATCGCTTGTATTTGCCGCTCGACGTTTTGGCGCGGCACGGCTACACGGTGGAGGATTTGCGCGCAGGCAAGTTCAATCCTGCGTTTCAGGGCGTGATGCGTGACGCCGTTGATGTTGCGCGGAAGCTCTTTTTGGAAGGCCTGCCGCTGGTGAAAACGGTGGACCGGCGCTTGGCGTTCGACCTCGCGCTGTTCAGCCGCGGTGGCATGCGCGTGCTCGAAAAAATCGAACAGCAAAACTATAATGTTTTGGCGCGGCGTCCGGCCATTTCCAAGTTCGAACGCGTGCAGCTACTGGTTGGAAGCCTGTGGAACGCACTCTGAAGGCGTCTTATGCCTTCTCGCGGCGCATTGCTCGCACGCGGGCCCGCAACTTTTATTATTCCTTCCTGCTGCTATCGCGCGAACAGCGCGACGCCATGTGCGCCATTTACGCGTTCATGCGCTATTGCGACGATATCAGCGAGGGCGAGGGGGCCTCGCGCGAAGCCATTGAGCGTTGGCGGCGCGATCTGGATCTCGCCCTCCAGGGCCAGTACGGTGAAAACCTGCTCTGGCCGGCCTTTCACGACACAGTCGAGCACTACCGCATCCCGCGCGAATACTTCTACCAGATGATCGAGGGAGTCAGTTCGGACTTGCAGCCCAAGCAGCTCCAAACCTTCGATGAGTTGTACCGCTACTGCTACCAAGTGGCGAGCGTGGTTGGTCTCACTATTATTCACATCTTCGGTTTTGATTCTCCCGAAGCGCTGGTGTTGGCTGAGAAGTGCGGGATTGCGTTTCAGTTGACCAACATCCTGCGCGACGTGCGCGAGGACCAGCAGAACGGCCGCATCTACATTCCGCTGGAAGACATCAGCAAATTCGGGGCTGACCTTGCCACGCATGACGAGCGCTTCGTTCGGCTGATGAGCTTCGAGGCCGCGCGCGCGCGCGCTTATTACGACCAATCGCGGCCCCTGATCGCGTCGGTGCACCCACGCAGTCGTCCATCGCTGTGGGCGCTGATCGAAATCTACCGGCGTCTGCTCGCCAGAATTGAGCGGTCCAATTTCGACGTGCTGGAGAAACGCATTCGCGTTCCAACTTGGGAAAAGCTGAGCATTTTGGCCAGCGCCGCTTTGCGATAATCAAGACTCACTCAGGGCAGGAGCCGTAGCCTTTTCAGATCCAGCGACCGAATGCCGCGGTAGTCCATGGTGACGTCTATACAGTGACAGCGATGCGGGGCCTCTCTTGGGAGACCTCTTGAATCTCAACCGAATCCCCGGGTCCTTCTGGCAAGGGCTTCCCCTCGTCGATGAACTCCTGAACAATCATACGTACCACTTCATTAATGTTCCTGAGCGCTTCTTCCTTGCTACGTCCGGAAGTTGCGCCGCCGACGCTCTCCAATGCTGGACAGTAGGCGTGCCAAGCCGGATCGCCCTGGGCGTCTTCGTCTGGTTCCACGACTACTTTGAAACTGTAGGTCTTCATATCGAGTACTGCCTATCGGATGCCACGTCGCTTTCAGTGTAGCTCGCCAAGCGCTAGGCTAGAGCCGTTCGTACAATTCCGTCAAATCCCGCAAACGCTTCGCGAGCTCCGGCTTCAATGCCCCCGCGCGATAGCGCCAGCGCCAGTTTCCGCCCAGCGTGGCCGGCAGATTCATCCGGGCTTCCGTGCCCAATCCCAACACATCCTGCAGCGGAAACAAAACTGTATCCGCCACCGAGGCCAGCAGCGTGCGAATGAACACCCAATGGATCTCGCGGCCATCAGCGTTCAGGTACCGCATCGCAAAATCGCGCTCGCGGCGAATGTCCGCGTCCGATCGCGTGCTCTCGCCGCGCCCTTTGCTCGACCACCAACCCACCGTCGTATCGCAATCATGCGTGCCGGTGTAAGCCACCACCTCGCGCGGATAGTTGTGCGGGCGGAACGTCGGCGCTTGAGCATCAGTGCCGAACGCGAATTGCAGAACCGCCATGCCGGGGAACCCGAATTCTTCCCGAATCGCCTCCACTTCGGGCGTGATCACTCCCAGATTTTCCGCCACCAGTGGTAGCTCGCCCAGCGCCGATTGCGCAGCGCGGAACAACGCGGCTCCCGGCCCCTTCACCCATCGGCCGTTCACCGCAGTTGGCTCCGAAGCTGGAATCTCCCAATAGGCTTCGAAGCCTCGAAAATGATCCAGCCGTATCATGTCGACCATTTCAAACGCCGCGCGAAATCGACCCAGCCACCAGCCGTAACCGTCGGCGGCGAGCGCGTCCCAGCGATAAATGGGATTGCCCCAAAGCTGGCCGGTCTGGCTGAAGTAATCCGGGGGCACGCCGGAGACAACCGTGGGATTGCCGAGCGCGTCCAAATGAAAGTACTGCCGATTAGCCCACACATCGGCGCTGTCGTGCGAGATGTAAATTGGGAGATCGCCCATGATCCGCACGCCACGCGCGCGGCAATATTCGCGCAGCTCACGCCACTGTTCGAAGAACGCAAACTGCAGAAATTTCTGCGCGGCGACGGGCCCGGCTAATCGTTCGCGCCACGTGGACAAGGCCTTTGGATCGCGATCACGCGCGCCTGGTTCCCATTGAGTCCACGCCGCCATTTGGTGCTGCTGCTTCAATGCCATGAAGAGCGCAAAATCGTCGAGCCAATGTGCGTTGGCTCCGCAGAACTTCTCGAAACCGGCGCCCCGTGGAGGCAACGATTCCAGTACCGCCGTCTTCCACGGGATCAGCCGCTCGAAATCGACTCGGTCTTCGGGAAACTCGGGCGCCGTCGCCAGCGCGGAAGCATCCAACCAAGTCTTTTCCACCAGGCTCTCCAGGCTGATCAGCAATGGATTGCCGGCTCGTGCGGAAAAGCATTGGTAGGGGGAATCGCCGTAACCAGTCGGACCGAGCGGCAGGACTTGCCACAGTGTCTGGCCGGCGGCGGCGAGAAAATCGACAAAGCGCCGGGCCTCAGCGCCCAAATCGCCAATGCCATACCGTCCGGGTAGCGAGGTGGGGTGCAGCAGGATGCCGCTGGATCGTGGAAACCGCATCTTGTCTATAGATTAGCCGTCTCGATGCCGATAATTCGCTTGACGGCTCCCGAATGATCATCACGCGCACACCTCTCAGAATCTCGATTGGCGGCGGTGGTACCGATCTGCCCTCCTACTATCGACGCTTCGGCGGCTTTGTGATTTCAGCGGCCATCAACAAACATATTTACGTCGGAATCAACGAAACCTTCGGCGGCGGGTACTTTCTGAAGTATTCCGCAATGGAACGCGCAGACAATTTGGACGAAATCCGGCATCCGCTGATTCGGGAAGCGCTGCGGATGCACGACGTCCGTCCGCCCATCGAAGTGGTCAGCATGGCCGATGTTCCGGCCGGAACGGGCCTCGGATCTTCGGGGGCGTTTACGGTGGGCCTATTGCGGGCGGTGCATGCCTTTCAGCGCCGATACGTCGATTCCGCCGCGGTCGCCGAGGAGGCCGCGAAAATCGAGATTGAAATTCTAAAGGAGCCGGTCGGCAAGCAAGATCAGTACATTGCGGCTTTCGGCGGCTTGGCTTGCTTCGAGTTCCTGGAGGACGGCCAGGTCAACGTCACGCCGCTCAACGTTTGCAACAGCACGCTCTACAATCTGGAAGACCGTTTGATGATGTTCTTCACCGGCTACTCGCGCAATGCTTCGGCGGTGCTGGATGACCAGAAAGTGCGTTCTGAGCTGGGCGACTCAGCCATGCTCGAAAACCTGCACTACACCAAGCAGCTTGGCCAGTGCATCAAACTCGCACTGGAGCAGGGCAACACGCGTCGGTTCGGCGAGCTGATGCACGAGCACTGGATGCACAAGAAAGACCGGTCGCCCGGCACGACCAACGATGGCATCAACCGCTGGTACGAAATCGGCCGCAAGAACGGCGCGGTCGGCGGCAAGTTGGTGGGAGCGGGCGGCGGAGGATTCCTGCTCTTCTACGCGGACGATCGCGATGCGTTGCGCCGCGCCATGCTGAACGAAGGGCTGCGCGAGTTCCGCTTCAAGTTCGATCACGAAGGCTCGAAGCTGCTGTCCCGGGACTAACTACGATGCAGTGCGTGATCCTTGCAGGCGGACTCGGAACGCGGATGCGTCCGCTCACCGATGCCTGCCCCAAAACGATGCTGCCCGTGCGCGGCCGTCCGTTCGCGCACCACCAATTGCACTGGCTGGCTGCGCAAGGCGTCACCGAAGTGGTGTACTCGATTGGCCATCAGGGCGACCTGATCCGGCGCTACTGGGACCAAGAGCGTCCGCCGGTTTCCGGAATTCGCTACGTTGACGAAGGCCAGCGGCTGCGCGGAACGGCTGGAGCATTGCGGCTGGCCCGCGAGCAAGGCGTACTCGACGAGCGCTTCTTTGTCGTCTATGGCGATTCGTTCTTGCCGGTCGAGTTCGGCCCCATTTGGCGCGCGTTTCAAGCCAGCGCCCAGCCCGCGCTGATGACCGTTCTTCGCAACGAGGGACGCTGGGATCGCAGCAACGTGATCTATGAACCGGGGCGCGTCGTACTATACGACAAAGCGTCAGCGCCAGGCATGCAGCACATCGACTATGGCCTTTCCTGCTTCCGCCGCGATCTCTTTGACGATCCCGGGCCCGCCGACCTGGTGGTGCTCTTTCGCGAGCTAAGCATCAGTGGCCGCTTAGCGGCCTTCGAAGTCCACGAGCGCTTCTATGAAATCGGGTCGCCCGCCGGGCTCCGGGATTTCGAGCAGTACCTGGATGCTGGCGTGGGCGCGGTAAAGTATTGATTCCTCTTCGACCGCCCTACCAGACCCGTTGCATTGCCTCCTGAAGCTCCTTAGTGGGTTGCCCTGAAGCGTCGTAGTCATCACAGCCCGACAAGCCTGCTGCGTTCCACAAGGCATCCAGAGTGGGCTTTAGAAGGGCGGCTGCGTCAACGTCATAAGAGTCGGCAATTTCCGGGGTCAGGATCAAGGCATCACGGTCGATTAAAACGCTGTCAAATCCTCGCAAAGGATTAATACCCAATGCGTAGGAGTTGACGCCTAGCAGCGTTACCATGACTGCCGCTGGTGGCTCCATTTCCAGCGTGCGCAAGAGCGCGAGAAGCCTTCTTACACACGCTATACAGGCCGCTTCAAAGGCGACGCAAGGTATGTGGTTTGTCGTACCTCTTGGCCGCAGAAGATTGGAATCCACGCATTCAATCTTGCCATCTCGAAATAGTTGGAAGTACGAATGCGCCAAACCTTGGACTTTACTGTCAGGTGTAAAGCTGATGAGACCATCTAAATTGTAGCGAGTTGAGTAGCCGCCATACATTGGCCTGATGAGTTCGGTGTTGTGGGCCTTACGGAGATTGACGGCGTTCCCAAGTGCTGTGGATGTATAGGGGCAACAGTGGATGATCAACTTAGCGGATTCAGGCAGCCCAACCGGTGTTTCGCCGCTTACGATACTACTCAATCGATTTTGTCTGAATACCCGAATCGCGTCAGCAACCTGTGCGCCAGACGTGAAGGCCGTCCGAAGTTCACCCACATCCAATAGATATTTGCCTCCTGAGTTCCGCGAGTAGAATCGACCACTGTGCTGGAAGCTGACCATGTGGGGGCCGGACCAGCTGCGTGGAATCCTCACCACAATCACGTGCCCTGATGGTGGCACCGGGATTGCAGCAAGCTCTATCGTAAAGCGTGGCGAAATCCCATCCCGCACTAGACTCTCGATTCGGAGGCGTTCTGCGTCCCAACTGGCAATTGTTAGCGGTTTGATTGCTGTCGGGCGTCCGTCTGACTCGGCAACTCCAAGGACGAGGTGACCACCTGATGCATTTGCAAATGAAGACACATCCGCCAGAAATTCCTTTTTGTCTCCATCGGAGCTGATCTTCAGGAGTTCTTTGTAATCGATCTCGCGCCCTTCTTCAATCCCGTTTGAAATCAGGTCGAGAATATCGCTTTCGGCGATATCGATCACCCGTTTCATATCGAGGGCCATAGCCAGGAAGATAGCACCATTCTTCCGACCTAGCGCATCGGCTAGGGGCGCTTCAGCGGGCCGAGTGCACAGGCCGGTGTTTGGACAGCCGCGCTCCTTTATTGGACGGGCGTTTGGATGAATCGCGGTCGCCGTTCACTTGCTATCATGACAACCGCAGGCTGACCAAGCCCGCGGAGGTGTTGTTTGGGCAGTCCGGCCGAGTCGTTCGAACGGATCCAATGCCAGTGGTGCCAGGGCATGAACCCCAAGACCGCGCTCACCTGTCATGCGTGCGGCGCGCCGCTGGATATCCGTAATCTGGTCAGCGAATCGGGCTGGCGGGAAGCCCCGCGCCTGCGCGACATGACCGAGTTTCAGTTCAGCTCCAGCACCTGCCAGGTGGAAGGCGAGATCGTTCCGGTGGCCGAAATTCACTTGGGCGCGAACGATTCGGTCTTCTTCGAACATCACATCATGCTGTGGAAGGACGACAACGTTCCGCTTACCGTGCTGCAGCTGGGCGGCGGACTGAAACGCGCGTTCGCCGGGATGCCGTTCATCATCAGCGTGGCTACCGGGCCGGGACGCATCGCATTCTCGCGCGACGCCACCGGCGAATTGGTGGTGCTGCCGCTGCACCCAGGCATGGAGCTCGACGTTCGCGAGCACGCTTTCCTGCTGGCTTCGCATCAGATCGACTATTCGTTCATCCGGGTGAAAGGTCTGGCCAACATTTTGTTCGGCGGCCAGGGCATGTTCATGGACCGTTTTGTCACCACCAACAGTCCGGGACTGGTTCTGCTGCATGGCTACGGCAATGTCTTCGAGCGCAAACTGAAAGCCGGCGAGAGCATCATGGTGGAACCGGGCGCGTTTCTGTACAAGGATTCCAGCGTGACCATGGACGTGGAATTCCAGCGCCTGGGCGGGCTCTTTGGAGGCGCGAATATGAGCCTGGCCCGCATGACGGGACCGGGTCGCATCGGCATACAGTCCATGTACGTGCATCACCACACGGAGTAGCCATGTTCTGTACCAGCTGCGGCAATCCGGTTCATGACACCGCCAAATTCTGCACGGCGTGCGGAAGTGCGGTGCAGCACGCGCCCGAGCAACCTGCGCCGCGCTCTCCGGAGCCGCCGCCCCCGGCCATAATTCCCAGTGGTGTTCAGAGCACTTGTCCCTGGTGTGCTGCCGAAATCGATGCATCGCACTTGAGCTGTCCGCGTTGCGGCGCCACGCTCAAAGCACCGCCGGTCCAGAGCGCCTCCGGCTGGACCGAGCTGCCGGGCCGCAAAGACATGGCCAAGCTCCAGTTCGGCGATTCCTTCTGTCAGATCGAGGGCCTCTACGTTCCGGTCGCCGACGTGAACCTCGCGGGCTCCGACAGCATCTACTTCACGCATCACATCCTGCTATGGAAAGATCCCCAGGTCAATATCACAATCATGCCGCTCGCTTCGGGATGGAAGCGGGTATTTGCCGGATTGCCGCTCATCATGACGCAGGCGCACGGCCCCGGTCACATCGCATTCTCGCGCGACGCGCCCGGCGAAATGATCGCGCTTCCACTGCAGCCCGGTGAAGAAGTGGACGTGCGCGAGCACCTGTTCATGCTGGCCACCAACAACGTCGCTTATGATTGGTTCTCGACCAACGTCTGGTACACCACGCGATCGGGCGACGACCGGGAAACGCATTACCCGGTGGGCATGTTCATGGACCGGTTTTCGGCGCCGCAAGCTCCCGGCCTGCTGTTGTTGCACGCGGCAGGCAACGTGTTCGTGCGCGAGTTGGCGCCCGGCCAGACCATCCTGGTGAAGCCGACCGCGCTCATTTTCAAGGACCCGGCCGTCCAGATGCAATTGCACTTCGAACATCCCCGCTCCGGCTTCAACATGTGGGGCAATTGGACCAATCGTTATTACTGGCTGCGATTGTGGGGGCCAGGCCGCGTCGCCATCCAATCGGTTTTCGATCGCATGGAAGGCGAGAACAAGTATTTGTCGAACTGCTCTTCGGCTACTGAGCAGCACTGGTAAGAGGAAGAGAATCGCGATGGTTGATCCGTCAAAACTTCGAGCTTGGTACGCGCATAGTCAAGGACTGGACGGTTCGCTGGAAGGCAAATCGGCCGCTGAAGTATTGCAGCGCGCGGGCTGGGCCCGCTCGGTCGGAGGAGTGTCGCCCTATCTAGCATTGTTTGCGCGCGCCGGGATCAGTCGCGAGCAAGCCGACGCGGCCGCCCAGAAGCTCCAGATCTACGAATTGCCGAGCGCGCGTGGCTGCACCTACGTACTCCCGGCGTCCGATTTCGCGCTGGGGCTCGCAGCCGGACAAGGCTTCGATGGCGAGATCAAGACGGCCGCGAAGCTCGGAGTAACCGAAAAGGAAATCGATAAACTGTGCGATGCCGTGGTGTCTGCCCTCGAAAAAGGCCCGCTCGATCCCGACGGACTGCGCGAAGCCACAGGCAAAGCCGTCCGCAATCTCGGCCCCGAGGGCAAAAAGAAGGGACTCACCACGACGCTCCCGGTTGCTCTCGGCAAGTTGCAGGAATCCGGCGATATTCGCCGCGTTCCGGTGAACGGCCGCTTCGACCAGCAGCGCTATCAATACGCGCTCTGGCGTCCAAACCCGCTGCGTGGATTCAAGCGGTCGTCGGAGGAGGTACACACCGAACTTGCCCGAAAGTACTTCAGCTGGTTCGGCCCCGCGTCGGCGGCGGAATTTCAGCGCTTCTCGGGGCTGGGTGTCAAAGCCGCGAAGGCTGCCCTCGAGCCCTTAAAGCTGGAGGGCATTAAAGTCGCGCCTGGCGAAATCACTCCGGGCGATCAGTTATTTTTTCTACCCGGAGAGCGCTCCGGTTTCGACGCTTTTAAACCGCCCAAGGAGCCTCATTACTCGCTTCTGGGTAGCATCGATTCGATGTTTGAGCACCGAACCCAGTTCGAGGACTTCGAAAGCCTCGCCATCGTGGATCGGGGCCGCCTGGTTGGCGTCTGGGAATACGACCAGCCCACGGAATCAATCGCTTGGGTGCCCTTCGTCAAGAAGGACAAAGCGCTCGAGCAGGCAGTCACGCGCACAGAGAAATTTGTGCGGAACCAGCTGGGCGATGCCCGATCATTCAGCCTGGATAGCCCGAAAAGCCGCGCGCCCCGCATCGCGGCGCTGAGGAAGGCTGCGGCAAGTGCTTGACCAAAACGATAAAGCCCTTTACAATCAAATCAGTAGGAGTTGCTCTCGAGCCTCGGCTGCTCCTTTGGGTTCGTTTTTTCAAAACATGACTCATCGCGAACAGGACGTGCTGCACTCCATCGTCGAGTCGTACATCCAGACTGGCGAACCTGTAGCCTCGCGTACGATTGCGAAGCACGGCAAGGATCATCTGAGCCCCGCGACGATCCGCAACGTGATGGCCGACCTTTACGAGACCGGCTACCTGTCGCAGCCGCACACTTCGGCCGGACGGGTTCCAACCGAAAAGGCTTTTCGCAGTTACGTACAGTCGCTCACGCGCGGGCGCGTGCTGGTTACCGAGTTACAACGCTTGCGGGCGGAGTTGAGCCAGCTTAGCACCATGGAGGCCCGCGTGGAGCGGTCCTCGCACATGCTGACCGAGATGACCAGCAGCGTGGGGATCACGGCGGCTATCCCGGCGTCCAGCCAAACACTGCACCAGATCGAATTGATCGCACTGGCGGATCAACGCGTGCTGATGATCGTGGTGACGCGGGATCGCAGGGTGCGCAATCGGGTGGTGACGGTGGATGAAAGCGTCACCGAAGGCGAGCTCGTGTCCATCCGCAACTACATCAATCGCAACTTCACTGGCTGGATGCTTTCTGAAATCCACGCGGAGTTGGAGCGGCGGTTGGAGCAGCAGAGCGCGGCCTACGATGCGATTTTGAAGCGTCTGAACGAGCTGTACGCCAAGGGTCTGCTGGATATCGAAGTTGTGCCGGAGATTCACTTGGAAGGCGCGAGCAATCTGGTGGGTCTGGATCTGCACTTGACGCGCGAAAAGCTGCGGGAGCTGTTTCACACGCTGGAAGAGAAGAAGCGCATTTTACAGTTGCTCGATCGCTTCCTGGAACAACCCGCCGGCGAGCTGGCCGTGCAGGTGGGCCTCGCCGAGGTGCATCCCAGCATGCGTGAGCTTTCGCTCATCGGAATCTCGATTTCGCTCGCGGGCGGCTTATCCGCCAAAATCGCGGTGCTGGGGCCCATGCGCATGAATTACGGAAAAGCGATGTCGGCTGTGTATCATGTTGGGCAGGCCTTCGGAAGCCTGCTAGTCTAGAGCTCCTCAGCCGCGTTTTGAGCGACCTTATAAACTGGAAGTATGGTTATAGAAGTATGGATATGAAGGAACCCACTGTCGAAACGAGTGACAGCGCTTCTACAGCAGATCCGCCGGACAACTCCCCCGCGACCCCGTCGGCGGCTTTGGAATCGGTCACCGCCGACCGCGACCGCCTGCTCGACGAGAACCACGAGTTGCTGGACCGCCTGCTGCGCCGCCAGGCCGAATTCGATAACTTCCGTAGGCGTGCCGAGCGCGAAAAGGCGGACGTCCTGGAATTCGCGAATGCCGAAAGCGTCCGGGCTATTTTGCCGATTCTGGACGATTTCGAGCGGGCTCTGAAGACTCATACCAGCGATAAAGTGTACGCGCGCGGCATGGAGCTGATTTACCAGCGCCTCGCGGACTCGTTAAAGAAGTTGGGATTAGAGCCGATTACAACGAAAGGGACGAAATTTGATCCTCACGTCCATCACGCCGTCGACATGGTGGAGACCGGCGATGTCGAGGAACAAACCATTCTCGATGAATACCAGCCCGGCTACAATTTTCACGGACGCCTGTTGCGCCCGGCCATGGTCAAAGTGGCGGTAACCAAGAAATGAACGCCGTTAAGCGCGACTATTACGAAATCCTGGGCGTGAGCCGCGACTGCGATGACCCGGGGCTGAAGAGCGCGTATCGTAAACTGGCGCTGCAGTATCATCCGGATCGCAATCCCAACGATGAGCAGGCCGAGGAGAAGTTCAAAGAGGCCGCCGAGGCCTACAGCGTACTGAGCGATCCCCAAAAGCGCGCCGCTTACGACCGTTACGGCCACCAAGGTCTGCAGGGCTTTGGCGCCAATCAAGGTTTTGATCCGTCCACCTTCAACGATTTCGGCGACATTTTGGGCGATCTGTTCGGTTTCAGCGATCTGTTTGGAGGCGGGGCGCGGCGGGGCGGAACCCGCAATCGCGCGACGCGCGGCGAAGATCTCCGCTATGACCTGGAAATGCCGCTCGAAGACACGATTCGGGGGCTGAGTGTCGAGATCCAGGTGCCCCGCATGGACGTCTGTTCGCGCTGCCAGGGAAGCGGGGCGGAGAAGACCGACGGTTTAGTGAGCTGTCCCATGTGCCACGGACGCGGCGAGGTAGTCTATCAGCAAAGCTTTTTGCAGATCCGGCGAACTTGCTCGCAGTGCAACGGACGCGGCCAGATTATTCGGAGGCCTTGCACGCAATGCCGCGGCGAGCGGCAGGTGCGCACCGAACGGAAACTGAAGGTCACCATTCCTGCCGGCGTGGACACCGGCACGCATCTGAAACTCGCGCATGAAGGCCAGTCCGGGTTCAATGGCGGGCCGGCCGGCGACTTGTATGTGGTGGTCAAGGTGAAAGAGCATCCCATCTTCGAGCGCCAGGGCGACGACCTATTCTGCACTGTTCCCGTCAACTTCGCGCAAGCCGCGTTGGGAACCCAGATCAACCTTCTGACGTTTGACGGGTTGGAGACGGTCAAAGTCCCCGAAGGCATCCAGACCGGATCGCGCATCCGGTTGAAGAACCTGGGCGTGCCGCGCTTGCAGGGCAGCGGCCGGGGCGATCTGTACGTTCAGGTGGACGTCAAAGTCCCGAGCAAGCTCACGCGCGATCAGCGCAAGCTCTTCGAGCAGCTCCGCGAAACGCTTCCCGAAGAAAACGAGCCTCACGAGAAGGGCCTGCTCGACAAAGTGAAAGACTATTTCGCCTGAGCCGGGTCAGATTGAGATGAATCGGGCGCATTCAGCCGGCCCGTGCGATCCAGCCACGAACGGAACATCAGCGCGAAGTCTCGAATTTCGTTAGAGGTCCACAGCTCCTCGACGGTGCATTTCATTTTCCTGCGCCAATTCGGGTATTCCTCCGTGCTGCCCGGCAGGTTTTGCTGCTCCACCTGCTTCAGCAGGTCTTCTTGATTCAACACCATCAGCTTGGACGGCGTGGATGCGAGAAACCCGACGATGGCATTGTGCAGCTCGCCAACCAGCTCGGGAACTTGCGATGCATCCCGCGGAAACCAATCCGGCAGCAGCTTCAATTCCCACAGCAGATCCAGCAGCCACTGTTTTTCGCGCGCCCGGCCGGCGCGCATGCTCTGATAAGCACTTTCGTCCGGCAGCAGCCCGGCGTCGCGGCGCGCGTCGATGTCGCGTCCCAGCCAAAAACCCGCCAGCGTTGCCAGATCGTGCGTGGTGGCCGACACCAAAGCGTTGCGAGGATACTCTTGCGGCGCGCGGAACCGGCCGTTGTCTTGTTCGAAATAGAGCAAGCGATAGCTTAAGATCCCGAAGCGATGCAAAATCTCGCGCGCCTGGTCGGGCACCGTGCCCAAATCCTCGCCGATGATGAGAACCTGATTGCGCACGCTCTCGAGTGCGAGAACTGAAAGCAGGGCTTGGAAACGGTCGCGCACATAGGTTCCTTCGGTGGCTTCCATACCGTCCGGAATCCAGTAGAGCCGAAAGAAGCGCATCACGTGATCGATGCGGAGCGCTCCGCCGTGGCGGCAATTCTTTCTGATAGATTCTGCAAAAAGCCGATAGCCATCTTCATCATGCCGCTCGGAAGCGGGCGGAGGAAACCCCCAATCCTGGCCTTTGGGCGAAAAACCGTCGGGAGGCGCGCCGACCCTGCAGCCCGAGATAAAGAACGGGCGATGCGCCCATAGATCCGAACCAAAACGGTCGGTCGCCAAGGCCAGGTCGTGGTAGAGTCCGATGCCGAGCCCGCGATCGAGCGCGTGCTGCTGCGCTTCTGCGAGCTGCAGGTCGAGCTGCCACTGCATGTACTTGTGAAACAGAACAGTGCGCCAATGCTTGCGGGCGAACTCGCGCGTTGCGGCCGATTCCGGATCCTGATATTGTTCTGGCCACGACCGCCAATTCCAAACGTCGGGGCACTCTTTGTGGATCGCCTGGTCGAGCGCCGAGTGAACGGCGAAGCGGTGCAGCAACTGGCCCTCGCGCTCGATATATTTCTTCAACTGGGCTCCTCGCGCGGTCGAGTCCCGCCAGTCGTTATCGAGGAAGGCTTGAAACAGCAGTTTCAAGAAGCGGAGCTTGAGAGCGTACACGCGCGCGTATTCCACCAGCTCGGCGTCGCGCAGCGTGGCGATTTCCTTTTGGACCGCCCGCGATTGAATGAGAGCCAGCGCCCGGGCCGAGGAGCGGAAGTCCGGAATGGCTTCGACGTCGAGATAAATCGGATTGCGGTAGAAAATGGAGTTGGGCAGATAGGGGCTGGTGTTGTAGGGCTCCCGGTTTGTAATGGCGTGCAGCGGGTTCAGGGCGATGAAGCTGGTTCCGGTGCGCTCCACCGCCCAATCGATCAGGGCGCGAAGATCGGTGGTGTCGCCGCAGCCCCAATTGCGCTGGCTGCGCACGCCGTAGAGACTGATGGCCAGCCCGGCAACACCTCGGTCGTGGAGCCAAGCTGGCTCAAACGCACGATCCGGGCAAACGATCAGGCGCGAGGGCGGCCAGGACTCACCAGCGATCTGCAGCGACAGCTCGTGATAGCCCAGGGGAAGATCATCCGGGAGACGGATGTGCTGCGTGCCGGGCTTGACCTCCAGATCAAGCGTGCCCCCATCTTCCAGGCGCAGGTGCAGCACTGCGGGTGAATCGGTGAGCTCGGCCGGCAGCGAAACAGAGACCTCGTGCGGGGGATGTCCCGCAGTGAGAAAGATCGCCGGGGCGAGAGGCGCGAGCGACGAGCGTTGTTCGCGGCCGTCGATTGCCTCGCGGAGCGACGCGCTGGAACTTGTGTCCACGCCCAGCGACCGGAGAATGGCGGTCTCAAGTTCGGTGGACGCGTGGTGCTGGTGGCCCCAAATGTCCCAGTACTCGGTCTCCACGCCCCAAGCCCGGGCAGCGTTTTCGATCTCGAGCGGATCGGGCGCGATGTTGCGGGAAATCTCGTCCGATTCCGCGGCCATGTGATAATAGGATCGTGGATCGTGAGCCTAAGTTTCAACCTAGTCTTCCGAGCGAGCTGTTCGCACGCATCGACAACGAGGACGCTGTGGAGGTTCCCGAGGGCATCATCACCACCACCATTGGCAAAGCCATCAATTGGGGGCGCAAGAATTCCATCTGGCCGATGTCGTTTGGGCTGGCGTGCTGCGCCATCGAGATGATGTCAATGATTGGTTCGCGATTCGATATTTCCCGCTTCGGCGCGGAAGTGATGCGCGGATCGCCCCGCCAATCGGACTTGATGATTATCGCGGGCCGGGTTTCCAATAAAATGGCGCCGGTCATCCGCCGGCTGTATGAGCAGATGCCCGAGCCGAAATGGGTGATCTCGATGGGCGCGTGCGCCACCTCGACGGGCGTCTTCAGCAATTACGCGCTGATTCCCGTGAACCAGGTGATTCCGGTGGATGTTTACGTGCCTGGATGCCCGCCGCGCCCGGAGCAATTGATCTACGCGATCATGTTGCTGCAGAAGAAGATCGAATCCGAAAAAGGGACCACCATGCGGGTCCTGAACCTCGCCTGATCCTCGCGATTTCTCGGTGTGAAAACTATACTGACGGTCCTTCTCGGCTGCGCCATTTTCTGTGCAGCGATAGTGTTCTATCGATCCTGTCGCTCGGGCCAGGATTTAAACATTGATCCCCACGCCCGGGAGGAGATCGAAAAAGCAAAGAAGAGGTGAGGACGCGGCGCATCATGCGCGAGACAAAAATCTGCCGTAACGCGCCCCCCGGCAATTTCATGGCAGTGCTCGTTCTCCCAAGCTCTTGATCTTGCACGCCGCCCAGTTGGCCCCCGATCTGCCTTTTCTCCAGGTGTGGATGCAGCCAGAGGCACGGCCAAAACGCGCGTCGAGACACGCAAACGGTACGAGGCGCCGGAGCACGCCAGTGAGGAACGGGAACGCCTGATTCTCGAACATCTGCCGCAAGTCCGGCTCATTGCGCGGCGGATCCATGAACGTCTTCCCGAAAGCGTCAACTTGGACGACCTGGTTTCCGCGGGAACCATCGGGCTGATTGCCGCCATTGACCGCTTCGACCCGGGGCACAACGTCAAACTGAAAACGTACGCCGAATACAAGATTCGGGGCGCCATACTCGACAGCCTGCGAAGTCTGGACTGGGCGCCGCGCCAACAGCGCCGCCGTTCCAAGCAGGTGGAGGCGGCCATCTCGGCGGTGGAGCAACGCCTGCACCGCGCGCCCACCGAGGACGAAATCGCCCGCCAGCTGGAGTTGTCGCTGGAGGAATACCATGAGTGGCTGGTGGATATTCGCGGCGTGAATCTAGGCAGCCTGGAAGCCTCCGCGCCGGACGATGACAGCCGCAATCTTCTCAAATACATTTCGGATGACCAGGAAAGCTGGCCTTCGCGTTTGCTGGAGCGATCGGAAGAGCAACGTCTGCTCGCGGCCGCGATCGAAAAAATGCCGCGCACCGAACGTATCGTGATCAGCCTGTATTATCACGAGGAGCTCACGCTACGGGAAATCGCCAAGGTCGTGAATCTGCACGAGTCTCGCGTCTCGCAACTAAAATCTCAGGCCATCCAGCGCCTGCGCGCTAGCTTGGAGAAGCGCTGGCCGGCCGCGTTGCACGCAGGCTGACCTCCGGCTAGTTCGCGACGTTGCGGACTGCGCGGCCCCGCGGGGATCGGTCCGAGCCATCCTCCACTGTGACACTTACGATCAGGGGCTTACGCTCTCGCATCAAGTCCACGGTATAAGTTTTTTTGGCGCTGGCGGTCCGCACCGCGCCCGACAATTCGCTCGGCGATGTCACCGCCATGCCATCCACCTTGGTGATCACATCACCGGCTTTGATGCCGGCCTTTTGCGCGGCTGTGTTCTCGCGCACCGAACGAACCAGCACGCCTTCCTTGACGCCGAAATACTCTCCCAACTGTGACCCGAGCGATTCCGCCTCGACGCCCAGCCTGGCAGTCCGCAGCGTGGTGTAGATCTGGGGAATGTCCGGGATGCGAATCTCCGGCATTTCAAAGTGAAAATTCTCTGGTAATCCGCGGACCTTGCGCGAACCCAGCATCGCAGTAAGTGTCTCGGGGGCGCCGTCGCGGCTGATGGTCAGCTTCGCCTCGCGTCCCGGCGGCGTCTCTCGCACCATCCTTCCAAACTGCTCCATGCCTTCCACGCGCTGCCCGTTGTATTCCAGCACCACGTCGCCCGGCTTCACGCCCGCTTTCTCCGCCGGGCTGCCTTCCTCGACGCGCGTGATTTCGACGCCGTAGGCTTCCTTGAGCTTCAGCTCCTTGGCGCGATTGGCATCGATCTCGGCCAGGCTAACGCCCAGGTACGTGCCTCCAATGAAGGGCGCGACGCTGAGTTCGCGCACCTGTGGCGCGACCGGGGCGAGGGGCGCCAGCGGCGCGGCTGGCGGCTGAAGAGAATCCTGGTCCTGCGCCACCGCCATCGCTGCCGTCGCCGCGAACAGCGCCATGCCCAACAAAGCGTTCTTGATCACATAAGCTTGCATCACATCCCCCTTCATCACATCAGCCCGGAATCTATTTCTCGCGGCGCAAATAAATGGTGCCGCCCATGACGTTGACGCGCAAAACCGGACCGCCTCCATTCAGCGCACCCTCGGCCACCACCGGTCCCACTCCAGGCTGCGCGCCCTTTTGCACGGGAACCTGCGGGAACTCGGAAATGATGCGGCCGGCGCCGCCGGTCTCATTGGTCGCTTGAATCGTCAACGCAACATTGGACGGAATGAAAACGGTTATGTCACCAGCGTTGGTGCTGAGCAGGGAATCAGCGAACGGACGGCCCGCCACAAGCTGAGCCAAAATGTTTCCAGAATTGGCCGAGACGTGCAAAGCGCCGGCCACATTCCGCAACCGGATGGCCCCGCCGGCTGACTCGCAGCGCACTCCGTTGGCGGCATCCACTTGAATTGCGCCGCCCGAGGTTTCCGCCGTCACAGCGCCGTCGGCCTGCCCCACCTGGATGAGGCCGCCCGAAGTGCGGGCGAAGACGGTGCTAGTGGCGCGATCGACGCGGATATTGCCGCCTCCCGTCGCGGCATGCACGGGCCCCGCGGCCTGATGCACCACAATTTCCCCGCCTCCGGTCTCCAGATATGCCGTGGAGCCCGCGTTCTCCACTCGAATCTCACCGCCACCGGACGAACATCGCAGCGGCCCGCTTACGCTACCAACTTGAATGTCGCCTCCGCCGGTCCTAAGGTCAGCGGGGCCCCGAATGCCGTCCACGGCGATCTCGCCGCCGCCCGATCGAGTTTCCAACGCGCCGTCGAAGTCGGACGCGTGCACATTTCCTCCGTGCGTTTCCACCCAGACGTCCTGCAAGGTTCGCGGCGCGGTGACGGTCAAATCCGATCCCCCGGAAACCTGGTGGGGCGGAGTGACCTTGATATAGGTCCTGCCGCCCTCGATCCCGGTCTTCACGGTAAATTCCCGCAGCAGCGCATCGGCTTCGCGCGCGTCCGCCGCCTTCACGCGCAACTTCACTGTGTAGCTGGCTTGCTGATCGCCGGTGCCGCGCACTGTGACGTCGCCGGTGGTCTCCACGCGCAAGCGCTCCATCCCGGAAGCGTTGATCTGGCCTTGGATGGTGCGAGTCCAGTAGCCATGCTCACGGACCGGAGCCGGCTCGCTCTGCGCGGCCATTAGCGCGGCCCCGGCCAGCACGAAAATCGAAACTGATACAAACTGCCGCATGCCTCGGTTCACGCCTCAGTAAGTCTCCGCCGAGGCGTTCATCTCCTGCAGCACCTTTTGGCAGCGCATGCGGATGTAGCCGTTGTCTTCCTTTTCCATGAGCTCCTGCAGCACTCCCACCATCGCTTCGGTGTGCCGCTGGACCAGGAGATCGATCACCTGGGTCCGGACTCCGGGGTTGTCATCGGTGAGCAGCACCTGGGTCAGAGCCTGCCGCGTGTTGGGATCGTCCGCGAATTGCTTCAGCCCGTCCAGCGCTTTCAATCGCACACCGGCGTTGGAATCGTGCTCGAGCGCATACACCAGCGCAGTGCGGATCTCCGCCGATTGCGAATTGTTCTTCAGCAAGTCGACCGACTCCACGCGCAGACCGGCGTCGGACTGGTCTTTCGCCGCCGTGAGCAGCAACCGCTGAATGGCCTGATCATCCACACTGCCCGAGAGCACGCGCTGGTGCGTTTCGTCGATCACGATTTGCACTCTTCCGGGAGCGAGGGGCTCCACGTATCGCACGCGCGATGTGGTTGGTTCCGCCAGTACGCCGGCTGAATGCCAATTGCCGAGGAACGAGTTTGGCGCTACGCGCGCTGTCAGGAAACCGAGCAGCAGCATCGCGGCCGCGCCGGCCACCTGAGCGATGCCAGGCGCAAAGTGGAAGCGAACCGTGAATCCCTCGCGGAATTTGTCCCAAATACCGGGAGCGCGCATGGTGCGGCCCGCCAGACCCAGCCGGCGCCGCAATTCGGCCCGCGACTCTTCCAGCAACTCCGGAGGAGGAACCATCTCGGCGCCATCCAGCGCCCCAAACAGCGCCTTCTCCCGAGCCAGCGCCAGCCGGCACGCGGCGCACTCATCCACGTGAACTTCCACCTGCTCTTCCTCATCGAAGGAAAGTTCCCCGTACAGGAACAGCGGCAGATTCTTTCTCGCTTCCTCGCATGTCATACGAAATCTCCTAAAGCCGCGCGCATCTTTTGCGTCGCCCTGAACAGGCAGTTCTTGGCCGCTTCCTCCGACGTGCCCATTACTTCGCCGATGGTCCGCAGCCGCATGCCCTGATAATGTCTCATCTCAAAAACCGCCCGCTCCCGAGGCGTCAATCCGCCCAAAACTTCCTGGATTCTCTGCTTCAATTGCTGGCTTTCCAGCTGCCGCTCGGGATCGCTGTCGGCCCGCCGTTCCTGCACCGTATCCATGCGGTCCAGAAGGCCCTCGCTGGTCTCCACCACGGAACTTTCTTCGCGCCGCACTTTGCGCTTCCGCAGCGCGTCCAAACACAAATTGCTCACGATTCTATACAGCCAGGTGTGAAAGCTGCAGTCGAATCGAAACGTGTGCAGGTTCTTATAAACCCGCAGGAAGGCTTCCTGGTAAATGTCGTTGGCTTCCTCGGGCGAACGAAGCAGATTGGTAGCCAGCCTCAAGACACTCTGATCGTATAAGCGCACCAATTGCTCAAAGGCGCGCTGATCGCCTTGTTGAGCCGCCCGAATCAGCTCCGGTTCGTCCATTCTGACGGCTGCCTGCACTGCGGTAGCCTGTTGCAACAATGTGATAGACGGAAGCGAGCCGAAAAGGTCACGCCCGCATGCGTTGCGACGATCAGCCGGCCAATTCGACTTCGATTTTCTTGTTCGGCTGGTCCAGCTTCAAGATGCGGAAAGTGCGGATCTGTCCGGCGCGCGGCGATTCTTCCTGACCCGAAGAAGCCGCCGGACCTTGCTTCCATTTCGCTGATAACATTGCAGTTAGCGACGCCAAATTGGCCTTTTCGGCGGGCTCGGGCAGGTTCGACCCGTTCGCCGTCTCTTCGCGGACATGGCATTCGGCGAACACGCCTTCGCCCAGCTCGACCTTGGCGCGCCCTCGTCCGGCTTCCACGATCCGGCCGGTCACCGATTCGCCCACCTGGTGTTCGGCTATGTATTCGTCGGCCGTGGTTGGCTCCAATTGTTTGATGCCGAGCTTGATGCGGCGGCGCTCGCGATCCACCTCCAGCACCACCGCGCGTACCGTTTGCCCCGCCGTGAGAGCTTCGCGCGGATGATTCAAACGCTTCTCGCGTGTGATGTCGGAGATGTGAATCATGCCATCGATGCCACCGCCCAGGTCGATGAAGCAACCGAAATTCGTGAGGCTGGTGACGGGTCCTTCGGCGACAGCGCCGATCGGATATTTTTTGATCGCGTCTTCCCAGGGATCGCCCAGAGCTTGCTTCAATCCCAGGGAAATCCGGCGGTCGGCGGCATTCACCCCGAGTACGATGGCTTCCACCATCTCGCCGGTCTTCAGCAGATCGCTGGGCTTGCGGACCTTCTTCGCCCAGGACATCTCCGAGATGTGGATCAAACCGTCGACGCCCGGCAGCAGTTCGATAAAGGCGCCGAAATCAGCCAGGCGCGACACTTTGCCTTGCACGCGATCGCCGGTGTGAAAGCGCTCCGCCGCGGTCGACCACGGATCGGCTGCGAGCTGCTTTAAGCCCAGAGAAATGCGCCGGCCCTCGGGGTTGATCTTGAGAATCTTGACCTCGATGGAGTCACCCGGGGATACGACGTCGGATGGTTTAGCCACGCGATGCCAAGCCATGTCGGCCACGTGCAGCAGTCCGTCGACGCCGCCCAGATCCACGAACGCGCCGAAATCGGTCAAGCCGCGGACGGTCCCGCGCACCACGGCCCCTTCTTGAAGCTCGGCGAACTTCTTCGTGCGCGCTTGCGCCTCTTCTTGTTCCAAGACCACGCGGCGATCGACAACCACGTCCTCGTTGGCCGTATCCAGCTTGATGACGCGGCACTGGATTTCCTGCCCAACCAGTTTTTCCAGTTCCGCTTGATCTTTCGCGCCACTGCGCGAAGCGGGCATGAAAGCTCGTGATCCGACATCGACGCGCAGGCCGCCCTTTACCAGTTCCGTTACCACGCCGCCGATCGCGCGCTGTTCGGCGAAGGCGCGTTCGAGTGCGCTCCAGTCCTTGGGCCGCTCCACTTTGGTGGTCGAAAGCGTGTACGAGCCTTCCTGATCGCGTCCCGTCACGGTGACGCGCAGCTTGTCACCGATCTTCACGGTGAGCGCGCCCGCCGCGTCGCGAAACACCTCCACCGGCAATATTCCCTCCATCTTTCGTCCAATGTCCACGAAGACCGACTCGGGCGATATGGAAACCACCGTGCCCTCCAGCGCTTCGTGGTTTGAACGGCCGTGCTGTTGCTCGAACTGGGAAAGGATATCGGCGAACGAATTTTCTTCGGATGGCCGGGGAGCGTCCTCAGACACGGCAGACGACGCGGGAATTGCGGGGGCAAATCGGTTTTCCATGAAGCTTGAGTGCAAAACCATTTTGTCATACTCCCAGCTTGGGATGAGAGCGATAAGATGACAGCGTGGAGCAGCGCAGCCGTTTCCGGCAAATTGTTCGACTGCAAGACATCGTCTGGATCGCGCTATTCGCGGTGCTGGCGATTTACGGACCGGACCTCACGCCCGAGTCAACGACGGTTCTGGTAGGGCTCGGCCTGATGCAAGTCATCGAGCCGAAGATCCCGTTTTTTGGTTCGCGAACGGGCAGCATCATTTCGTTTCTGATCAAGTTGGCGCTTTGGTACATCCTGATGTATTGGACTCGTGGCATCGCCAGCAATTACTACTGGCTGATGCTGCTTCCGGTGATGTCGGCGGCCACTTCACTGGGTCTAATCGGACTGGTGGCGGCCGTCGTCCTGGCTTGCGGCGGGTACCTGTCGCTGTTCCTGTTCCTTCCGCCCGAGTCCTACGTGGAAGACTGGCCGGTGTTTATTCTGTTCGAGGCGACATTTCCGATCGCCGGCTTTCTCACCTATGAGTTGCTCGAAGCGAATCGAGCTGCCACGCGCCAGGCGCAGATCGTGGCGGAACAGTTGGCGGAAGCGAACCGGCACTTGCGGGAGGCTGAAGCTACCGTGCGCCGCACCGAGCGTCTGGCGGCTCTCGGCCAACTTTCGGCGGGGCTGGCGCATGAGATCCGGAATCCGTTGAGCACCATCAAAACGTCGGCGGAAATGCTGCTCAAGAGCGTGGACGCCGATAGCGCCGTGTCGCATGAGTTGGCGGGATTTATATCGAGCGAAGTTGACCGGACCAACGCGCTGGTGACGCGCTTCCTCGATTTTGCCCGGCCGCTGGCGCTCCGGCTTGAAACCACCGAATTGACGCAAGTGATCGACCAAGCGGTGGCGGAGGTCGAAAAACGCACGCCTCCGTTTGACGTGAGCATCTACAAGAATTACTCGCCCGACATCCCTCCGTTCCTTTTGGATCGCCAACTGATCGAGCTGGTGCTGTACAATTTGCTTCTGAACGCCGCGCAGGCCAGTCCGCCGCAAGGGAGCGTTACCGTAAAGACGCGTCAGCTCCGCGATACCGGGGTGGGCGATGAAGCCGAGGGCGATACAGTGGAGATTGTTGTGATCGACCGCGGCTCCGGCATCGCGCCCAAGGACCGGGAAAGCATCTTCAATCCGTTTTTCACCACCAAGTCGAGCGGGGTTGGATTGGGCCTGGCGATCGTTTCCAAGATCGTCGATGAGCATGGCGGCGAGATCACGGTGGAAAGCGAACCGGGCGCGGGCAGCGTGTTCCATGTGTTTCTTCCCTTTCGGGAGAATGGCCCTGTATCGGAGAAAAGTAAATGAAGGCGACGGTATTGATCGTGGAGGACGAAGAGAAACTGCGGCGCGTGATCGAGCTGCAGTTGAAAACCGCGGGCTATGAAGTGGAACAGGCGGGAACCGCGGAGAGTGCCTTCAAGCTGGCCGATCGCGCCGACGTGATCATCACGGATCTGCGTTTGCCCGGACTGAGCGGGCTCGAGATGCTCCAGCAATTGCGCAGCCAGGACCTGCGCACGCCGGTGATTGTCATGACCGCGTTTGGCAGCATTGAAACCGCCGTGGAAGCCATGAAAGCGGGCGCGGTGGACTTTCTTCCCAAGCCGTTTTCACTGGATCACCTGATGACCGTGGTGGACAAGGCGCTGGAAGTCCGCACTCTGCGCAACGAAAATCGCGAGCTGCGCGCCGAGCTGAGCCAGCGCTACGAGTTCGACAACATCATTGGACGAAGCGCGGCCATGCGCGAGATCTTCGCCACCATCGAGCGCGTGGCGCCCACGCGCGCCACCGTGCTGCTGTGCGGCGAAAGCGGCGTCGGCAAGGACATGATCGCGCGCGCCATTCATCATCACTCGCCGCGCGACAGCAAGCCCTTCGTCAAAATCAACTGCACGGCGCTTCCCGAGAATTTGATGGAGAGTGAACTGTTCGGCTACGAAAAGGGCGCGTTCACGGGCGCCAATATCAGTAAACCCGGCAAATTCGAGCAGGCCGACACGGGGACCGTTTTCATGGACGAGATCGGCGACGTGCCTCCGGCGATTCAAGTGAAGCTGCTGCGCATCCTGCAAGATCGAGAGTTCGAGCGCCTCGGCAGCAATAAAGTCCGGCATGTGGATGTGCGTGTGGTCGCGGCCACCAACGTGGACCTGCGCGCGGCCCTGGAGCAGGGGGCTTTTCGGGAGGATCTTTACTATCGGCTGAATGTCCTACCGCTGAACATTCCTCCGCTGCGCGAGCGCAAGGAAGACATTCCCTACCTGGCTCGGCATTTCGTGCGGAAGCTCAGCAAGGATTCGGGCAGCCGCGTGGAATCCATTTCCGACGGCGCGATTGAGCGGTTGATGGAATATCATTGGCCGGGCAACGTGCGCGAGCTCGAGAACACCATCGAGCGCAGCCTGGTGCTGGCCTCGGGCGATGTTCTGGAAGCGGCCGACATCCGGCTCGATCTTGCCCCCAAGCCGCGGCTCGGTTCCGCGGATGGCTTTCTCCCGGAGGGCATGACGCTCGATTCCTACGAGCAATCCATCATTCGCGAGGCGCTCAATCGCGCCAATGGCAACAAGAGCCAGGCCGCGCGGCTGCTGGGACTAACGCGCAATGCGCTGCGCTATCGCTTGTCGCAGATGGGGATCGAATCGTAATCTAGGAACATGGTGGACCCCGCTGACGCGTCTAGGGACTCTACTATGCTCCTCGCGCTCGAACTCTATCGCGAGAACAAGATATCGCTGGGGCGGGCAGGGGAATTGTCCCAAACGCCGGTTGAGGCGTTCATGGTCTTCGCCGGCCGCCACGAGGTGCCGATGCATTACAGCCTCTCGGATCTGGAGGACGACCGGCACACGCTAGAGCGCCTGAGCTCGTGATCGTCGTCTCCGATTCCTATTCGCTCATCACCCTCTCGCGCGCCCAACAGCTCGATTTGCTTCGTGCCTACGCCCGCTTCGCCCGCGAATATTGCTTCGGCCACGGGCCGTTCTGGTGCAACTGGTCTGCCGCGCGCAGCGGCCAATAGGGATCGCGCAATAGTTCACGCGTGAGAAACACCATGTCGGCTTGGCCGGTGCGTAGAATATGGTCGGCCTGCTCAGGCGACGTGATCATCCCGACTGCCGCGGTCGCAATCCCGGCTTCCTTGCGGATACGTTCCGCGAAGGGAACTTGGAATCCTGGGCCCGCCGGGATTGGAACATTGGGGACGGCGCCGCCCGATGAACAATCGATCAGATCCACGCCCAGCGGCTGGATTTGTTTTGCGAGGCAGACTGAATCCTCGATAGTCCATCCGCCATCGACCCAATCGGTTGCGGAAATGCGGACGAACAATGGATGGCTTGCCGGCCATGTTTGGCGAACCGACTGCACTACCTCGCGCAGAATACGCGTGCGGTTTTCGAACGATCCGCCGTAGCAATCGTTGCGCGTGTTGCTCAACGGCGAGAGAAACTCATGCAGCAAGTAGCCGTGCGCGGAGTGGATCTCGACGATCCTCGCGCCTGCTTGGCGCGCCCGCCGCGCCGCGTCCGCAAACGCCTTTACGACTCGCGCGATTCCTGCTTCGTCCAGCGGCTCGGGTGTCGGCGACGCCGGCGAGAAAGGTATCGCGCTCGGACCGAAGATGGGGCGCCAGCCTTGCTCTGATTCATTCAGCGCTCCACCGCCATCCCACGGGGCCGCAGTGCTGGCCTTCCGGCCGGCATGCGCCAACTGCATCACAGGCACTGCTCCATGCTCTTCGATGAAGCGAAAAATGCGCGCGAGCATCGGGATATGATCGTCCGTCCAGATGCCCAGATCCTGCGGGCTGATGCGCCCTTCGGCAAGCACGGCCGATGCCTCGGTCATCACCATGGCCGCTCCGCCCACCGCGCGGCTGCCCAGATGCACCAGGTGCCAATCATTCGCGAAACCGTCGACGCTGGAATACTCGCACATCGGCGACACGCCAATGCGATTCCGTAAGTTCACCTCACGAAGTTGCAGGGGCGTGAAGAGATGAGCCGGATCGGATTGCACCATGAACACTTTGTAGCATTTCGCGATCCGGCAATCTGCTACACTGCCACCTTGAGACCGAAACCCGCCACCGTCGTGGCCCTCTACCCCGGCTCCTTCGATCCAATTACGAACGGCCACCTGGACCTGATCCAGCGCGGCTCGGCGCTGTTTGACCGCCTGATCGTCGCCATTCTCCGCAATGACGAGAAGCGCCCGCTGTTCAGCGTCGAAGAGCGAATTGAAATGCTCCAGGAAGTGATCGGCGATCTTCCCAACGTGGAGGTGGGCTCGTTCGGCGGCCTGCTGGTGGATTACGCCGCCGAGCGCAGCGCGAGTGTCATCCTGCGCGGCATTCGCGCCGTCTCCGACTATGAATACGAGCTACAGATGGCGCTGATGAATCGCCGCCTGCGTCCGGAGATCGAGACCGTGTTCTTGATGGCGAGCGAGGCGCACTCCTTCATCAGCTCGCGCCTGGTGAAAGAAGTAATCCGGCTGGGAGGAAACATCGCGGACCTCGTTCCGCCGTCGATTGAAGGTAGACTAAAAAGAAGACTCCTCGAAGAAAACGGAGAAGAGTGAACCCTTCCATGCAAGCTACGCAAGCTACTTTGGGACTAGCCGATCGGATCTCGCTCATCAGCGAGTCCTCGACCATGAAGGTTGCCGCCGAGGCCGACAGACTTCGCCGCGAAGGCGTCGATGTTGTGGATTTTGGCGCTGGAGAGCCCGACTTTCCGACGCCCGACAACATCAAGAACGCTGCCATCGCGGCGATTGACGCCAATTTTACCAAGTACACGCCCACTGGCGGGACCGTGGAGCTGAAGCAGGCGATTTGCGCTCGGCACCATGCTGACTATGGAACTTCGTACACGCCGGCCGAATGTCTGGCGACGGTCGGGGGCAAGCACGCGATCTTCAACCTGATGCAGGCGCTGATCCAGCCGGGCGACGAAGTGGTGATCCCCGTGCCGTATTGGGTGACCTACAAAGACGTCGTCAACTATGCCGGCGGCAAGTGCGTATTCGTGGAGAGCGATGAGGCGAATGGCTTCACCTTCACCGCCGACGACATCGCGCCCAAGATCACCAGCCAGACCAAGCTGTTAATCATCAACTCGCCATGCAATCCCAGCGGCGCCGTGCTGAGCCGCGAGGAGTTCGAGAAGATTTACCATCTGGCGGTGAAGCGCGGCATTCAATTGATGACCGACGAATGCTACTGCCGCTTTCTCTATGACAGCGAGCCGTTCTCGATCGCGTCCATGCCGGGCGCCAAGGAGCACGTCCTGATCGCGGGATCGCTCTCCAAGACCTATTCCATGACCGGCTGGAGGATTGGATTCGCGCTGGCGCCCAAGCCGGTGATCGACGCCATGATGAAGCTCCAAAGCCACACCACTTCGAATCCTACTTCGGTGACGCAGAAGGCCGCGATTGAGGCGTTGCGCGGGCCCCAGGATTCGATCCCGATCATGCTGGCGGAATATCGCAAGCGGCGCGACTACGTGGTTAAGCGGCTGCGCGCGATTCCCGGCGTCAAGGTCGTGGAGCCGCGTGGCGCGTTCTACGCCTACCCAAACGTCTCCGCTGGCTTCCGCAATGGCATTACGTCCGCCTTGCAGTTCTCGGAGCGATTGCTTTCCGAGGCGCATGTCGCTGTCGTGCCGGGCGAAGCTTTCGGCACCACCGAGCATGTCCGTATCTCTTACGCCACTTCGATGAAGGAATTGGAGCGCGGCCTCGATCGAATCGAGCGCTTTATCCGGGCGTGAGCGATACCGGAGCCGTCACCGATAAGGTGCCCGTCCGCCTGCCGACACGCTTTCTCGAGAAGGTGTGGGGCTCGACGGATCTGTTGCCGTGGTATCCAGAGGCCGAACAGAAAATCGGTGAAGTGTGGTTTGAAGCCGACCTTCCGCTGCTGGTGAAGTTCGTGTTCACCTCCGAGCGCTTGTCGGTGCAGGTTCATCCCAACGACGATTTCGCAGCCGCGCACGAAAATTCCCGCGGAAAAACCGAGATGTGGTACGTGCTGCGAGCCGACCCGGGCGCTCGTCTGGCCATCGGGTTTCGAGAGCCGATCGGGCCGGAGCGGCTGCGCGAAGCATCGTTAAGTGGAGAAATCGAGCAACTGCTCAATTGGATCGAGGTTGAGGCCGGCGATGCTTTCTTTGTTCCCGCCGGCACGGTCCACGCCATCGGCGGCGGACTCGCTCTTTGTGAAATCCAGCAACACTCCGACATCACATATCGGCTATACGATTACGGCCGTCCGCGCGAACTGCACTTGGAGAAGGCCATCCAGGTTGCCTTCACCGGAGCCAGCGATGCTCAATCCGTCATGCTTCCGATCGATTGCCAGTATTTCCACACGGAACTTGACAGGACGGCTTCCAGTTTGTTGTACAAGCCGGAGCCTGGCCGCTTTCACATCGTGATTTTCGTCACCGGCATGGGGACCATTGCGGGCCGGCAGTTTCGCGAAGGTGAGGCGTGGTTGATTCCCGCCGGCGGCGCGCCGTTTTCCATTGAACCCGAAGGCCCGGTGAAATTCCTGCGGACCTGGGTGCCCTGAGGCGCCGCCTTAGCCGATCCCCAACTCGTCCACTCGCTCCAGCGGCGCGCCACAGCTACGGCAAATGATGGCCGAGCAATCGCCGCATACCAGCGGATCGGTTACCGCGGTGTGGCAGCGCGGACAATAAAATTCGACTTGCGCTCGAGTTACATCAAGATGAGTTACTTCATCGGCCATTACTGATACACTAGCAACAGAAGCTAGCGCTCGTGACACTGACTCGCGCTGTACTTTGTCTCTCGTTGGCCCTTCTCGTTTCTTGCAGCGATCAGCCCCCTCCGGTTCACTCCCTTGGCGACGCTTACGTTGGCCCCACGACGCTCACTCTGCGCCGCGATTTAGCGCTGAAGTCGCCGGTCTCCGCGACGGTCAAACACGGAGACAAGCTTGCGGTGATCGAGTACCGGCACCGGCTGGTCAGGGTTCGAACGGAGCAGGGCGCCGAGGGTTGGACCGACGCGCGACAGCTTTTGACGCCCGACCAGATGGATGGACTTCGTGGCATGGCCGAAAGCACTTCGCGTTTTCCGTCGCAAGGAGCGGCTACGGTTTTCGAATCGCTCAATTTACATACCGAGCCCAGCCGCACATCCCCGAGTTTTGGACAGATCCCGGAGAACGGCAAAGCGGATGTAATCGGACACAAGCTGACGCCGCGAGTCCAGGGCGCCGAGGGTTCCCCTTTGCCAACGCCAGTGAAGCCGCCGCCGCGCAAGAAGGCCAAGCCAAAATCTTCGCAGACCAAGATTGGGCCGCCGCCTCTTCCGCCCGCGCCCAAGCCCCCGGAGAACTGGTTGGCGCTCTCCGTTCCGAAAGCCGACGCACTGACGCCACCACCTCTGGTTCCTCCGCCCGCGCCCTTCGTAGCAGTGAAAGAAGTTCCGATGGACGACTGGAACCTGATCCGCACTCAGGACGGCAAAGTGGGATGGGTTTTGACGCGCCCATTAAACATGGCGATTCCCGATGAAGTAGCGCAATATGCGGAGGGACATCGCATCACCTCGTATTTTGCTCTCGGGCAAGTGCGCGATCGCGACGCTGTGAAAAACAACTGGCTCTGGACCACCATCGCGAAGGGTGGGGAGCCATATGAGTTCGATAGCTTCCGCGTGTTCGTGTGGAGTCTGAAACATCATCGCTATGAAACGGCCTACATTGAGCGTAACGTCGTGGGTTACTATCCGGTCCAAGTGAGCACGACCGATTCATCGCCGAGCTTTTCTGTCGTCCTGGAAGGCAACGACGGGCGCCGATACCGCAAGACGTATTCATTCGAGGGCTTTCATATCCGGATGGTCGCTAAGGAGCCCTACACGCAGGCGCCGGAAGTGGACACGCCGAAGCCGGTGGCCAGCACGTCCGCGACGCGCGAGGCGACGGTGAAGGGCTCCTGGTATGCGAGGCTGAAGGATCGCGCGCACCGGCTGTTCCGCTGATGGCCCAATAGTGCCGGCCGCTGCTATTTGTGCGGCGGCGGCTTCGGAACCACTTTGATCTCGAAAAGCTTGGGCCACTGCTTTCCGGTGACAAACAGACGATTGCCCAGGACATCGTAGGCGATTCCGTTCAAAACATCCTCCGATCCCGTTCGCTCGGCGGCGTTCAGGATGCCCGTGAGATCGATCCATCCCAACACTCGGCCATCGGCCGGCGAGATGCGCGCGATGACGTCCTTTTGCCAGATATTGGCATAGATCTCGCCGCGCACCCACTCGAGCTCGTTCACATTTGTGACGGGCTTGCCGCGATCGTGAACCGTGATATGCCGCTCCTCTTGCAGCGTACCTGGATTCCAAATGCGAATCTGCGCCGAGCCGTCACTCATGTAGATCCGCTGGCCGTCATTCGCGAGTCCCCAGCCTTCGCCCGAATAGTTGAAGGTCCTGAGACGGCGGAAGGATGGTTGTTCATACACAAAACCGGTTTCCGACTGCCACGTCAGCTCGATGATCTGTTGATTCAAGACCGTGATGCCTTCGCCAAAATACTGAGCATCGATATCGATCTGCTGCAACACCTTCCCCGTTTCGAGCTGCACCTTCCGAACAGACGAGCGGCCCTTCAGCCCGGTCCCTTCGTAGAGAAATCCAGCGCGGAATTCCAAGCCTTGCGTAAAAGCATTGGGATCGTGCGGGTACGCGTGGATCACTTGATAGCCGTACTCCGGAGTTTGTGCGGCGGCAGCGGTAAGAAAAACAGCCAACAGACCGCATCCGATTCGAAATTTATTCATGAAGCAGAACCTTCAACACTCCTGGCTTCGCCGCATCCTTGAACGCCTGCCGTGCATTCTTCAATGGAAGCACCTCCGATATCATCCCATCCACGCGGACTTTGCGGTTTTTCAGCAGCCGCAGCGCCGGCTCGAAGCGGCCGCAGCGCGATCCAACCAGCGTGATCTCGTTGACGATGACCGGCGCCGAATCGATCGAAACTAGCCCGTGCACCGTTGATTTCATCACCACCGTTCCTCGTGGCTGCGTCATTTGCACGGCTTGCCGGAGACCCTCGCTCGATCCAGTGGCTTCCACCACGAATTCGTATTTCGCCACCGGCAGTTTTTTTGCGACCTCCGTGCTGACGCCCGCTCGTTCGGCGATTCGCAGCTTCTCTTTGTGCCGTCCGTATTGATGAACCTCGGCGCCGTGCGCATGCAAAACCTGGCTGGCAAGCAGCCCCAGCTTTCCATCGCCCAGCACAGCCACGGGCGCGCCCGCCGGAATGCGCACCTGATCCAGTATTTCGCATGCCGCTGCCAAAGGTTCGACAAACACGGCTTCCTCGGAGGGAATCTCGGGTGGCACCCGATGCAGATTGCGCTCGGGCAAAGTCAGGAATTCGCGGAACGCACCGGGCTGCTTGACGATTCCAAGCACGGTGCGCGTAGGGCAATGGCGTCCCAACCCGCGGGCGCACCACTGGCATTTGCCGCACGCCAGATTGATCTCGCCAACCACGCGTTGGCCGATCCATCGCCGGTCGTCCGCGTCGACGACTTCGCCGACAAACTCGTGGCCCGGCGTACCGCGAAAGCCGTAATAACCGCGCTGCAACTCGAGGTCGGTGTTGCAAATTCCACCGAAGAGCAAGCGGATCAACGCGAATCCCGCCGGGCGCCGGGGCCGGGCACGCTTACTCACCGATATGGCGCCGTTCTCAAGACAAACTGAGAGCATATTGGGGATACTTTAATCATGCTAGCTGAGTTGGCGTGTTTCGAGCAGCACTGCCGCGCGCGCTTTCCGATCGACGAGGCGATCTACAATTGCCCCACTTGTGGAACTGGTCTGCTCGAAGTTGTCTTCACCGAAGAGCGCGCGGATGCCCCAGCGTGGAAGCAGCTATGGCGATCCAGGCGCACTTCCAACGACACGCTCGAACAGAGCGGAGTTTGGCGGTATCGGGAATTGCTGCCGTTCGACGGCCATCACCATCAAGTGGTCACGCTGCGAGAAGGCAACACGCCGATGCTGGATGCGCCGCGCGCGGCTCGCTATGGCGGATTGGATCATCTCACATTCAAGCACCAGGGCTTCAATCCGACCGGGTCCTTCAAGGACAACGGCATGACGTGCGGCGTCACGCAGGCCGTGCGGCTGGACCGGCAGCGCGTTGCGTGCGTCTCCACCGGCAACACTTCAGCATCGATGGCGGCCTACGCCAGCGCGGCGGGACTGGATTCCATCGTCTTCATTCCGCATGGCAATATTTCGTACGGCAAACTCGCGCAAGCTTTGGAGTATGGGGCCCGCACTCTGCAAGTGGAAGCGAACTTCGATCAGATCCTCGCGCTGGTGCGCGTCCTGGCCGAGCGCCTCGGCATTTACCTGCTGAATTCCATCAACCCGTTTCGCATTGAAGGACAGAAAGCCATCATTTTCGAAATGCTGGACCAGCGCGACTGGAATCCGCCGGACTGGATCGTGCTACCGGGCGGCAATCTCGGCAACACATCCGCGTTCGGGAAGGCGCTGCGCGAGCTGTGCCAGTTCGGTTTCATTCGGAAGTTACCGCGTCTGGCTGTTATACAGGCCGAAGGCGCGGCGCCGTTCTATGAGTTCATGCAGAAGAAGGGCAAATTCCGAAGCATTCCCGAGCCGCGCACGCTGGCCACCGCCATTCGCATCGGCGATCCCGTTTCCTGGCCCAAGGCGCTGCATGAGATCACGGTGACCAACGGAATCGTGGAAAAAGTGAGCGAGCAGGAGATCGCCGACGCGAAAGCGATCATCGGGCAATGCGGAATTGGCTCGGAACCGGCGTCGGCGGCGACGCTGGCGGGGATTCGAAAGCTGACGCAGGCGGGAGTGATTCAGGCGGACCAAGACGTGGTTGCGGTTCTAACGGGAAACGTCCTGAAGGATCCGGACTACGTCTACAAATACCATACAGGGCAATTGCAAGATCCCGACGGCCGAGCGATTGACGCGCGGCTGGGAAATCGTCCAGTCGTGGTTCCGAACGACGCGGATGCCATCGCGAAAATACTGGAAGGGTAGGCTGGACTCTAGCGACCGGGCCGACCTCTAGCGACCGGGCCGTCCGCCGCGGCGCTCACGTCCGCCACCACCGCCGGGACCACGGCCACCGCCGCCACCCTCGCGTGGAACCATGGGACGGGCTTCGTTCACCACCAGTGCGCGGCCCAGCAGGTCGCGGCCGTTGCAAGCCTCGATCGCACGATTCGCGGCGGTGTCGTCGTTGATTTCGACAAATCCGAATCCGCGAGCCTCACCGGTAAAACGATCGCGCATCACGTTCACGCTATCCACGGCAACACCCGCTTGCGAGAAGAAATCCGTTAAGTCGGCTTCAGTCGCCGCATAAGGGAGATTTCCTACAAATAGTTTCATTGAGAAGGCTCCTTGACTTTCTGAAGAGGCAGGTTCACCGCGGACTCGAAATCACCAGCAGGCCCGAAACCGGGAGGAAGGGCTGACTCCCAAAACACCCCTCTAGTTTGCCAAAAGTCAACTGGCATGTCAAAAGCAAACCAGGCGCTACACAGCTAGCGGGGGGTAATCAGGCCGCCCAGTTTGTCGTGCTCGGAGCGGTTACTTTGCGGAAATCGCGTGGAAAATGCCTCCAAGTATTTCAATCCGGTGGCGGTGTTGTAAAGTACGATACGCTCGTCTGGTTTCAGGAAGCCGTTAGCTAGAAGTTTCTTGAGGCCCGCCAGGCACGCGCCGCCTTCGGGCGCGGCGAAAATGCCGGTTGTCTCGGCGATCTCCAGGCTCGCGTCCAGCAGCTCTTCGTCGCTCACCGCGATGGCGGTGCCTCCACTTTCGCGAATCGCGGAGAGTGTCAGAACGTCGCCCAGCGGCTTGGGTACGCGGAGCCCAGCGGCCACCGTATGCGCGTCCTCCCAATATGCGGTTTTCGATTCGCCTTGCTCAAATGCCCGCACCACAGGCTGGCAACCGGTGGTCTGCACGGCAATCATTTTCGGACGCCGGCCCGAAATCCAGCCCAGCGCTTCCAACTCTTCGAAAGCTTTCCACATTCCAATCAGGCCCACTCCTCCGCCGGTGGGATACAGGATCGCGGCGGGCAAGCTCCAGCCGAACTGCTCGGCAATCTCGTAGCCCATGGTTTTTTTCCCTTCGATGCGATACGGCTCCTTGAGCCCGCTGATATCGAACCAGCCCTCGGCGTGCTTGCGTTCGGCGATGATGCGCCCGCAGTCGCTGATCAATCCGTTGACTAAGGTGACGTGGGCACCGTAGGCGCGGCACTCGGTATAGTTCGATCGCGGAACATCGCGCGGCACGAAGATATGCGCTTCGATTCCAGCGGCGGCGGCGTAGGCGGCCAGAGCGCTGCCGGCGTTGCCCGCGGACGCGACGGCGATTTTGGACAGGCCCAGTTCAACGCACATCGACACGGCGCACGACATGCCGCGATCCTTGAACGAACCAGTCGGGTTGGCGCCCTCGTCCTTCACCCAGAGGTGGCTTGCGCCGAGGCTCGCGGCGAGCCGGTCGGTTTTCATGATTGGCGTCAGGCCCTCGCCCAGCGACACGATATGCCTGGAATCTTTGACCGGAAGCAGCGGCGCATAGCGCCACATATTGGGCGGCGCTTTTGCGAGCGAATCGCGGCTCCACGTTGCTTTCGCTTTCTCGAGATCGTATCGGACCAGCAGCGGCCCGCCGCATTCGCACAGCGTATGTACATTTCCGGCTTCGCGGCGTTGGCCGCAAACGCTACACTCCAGATGAGAGACGTGGGACATAGCAGAAGTTCGATGATAGCGCGCAAGCTGGTTCTTGGTTCTTTGTTGTTGGTGGTGGGGCTGTACGTTGCGTGCGGCGCCGGGATCTTCTTGCTGCGTTGGATCAACCCCTCGACCACTACGGTTCAGATCGAGCGGCGTGTGCAGGCCCTTCGCGCACATCGCCCTTACAAGAAGCGCTACGAATTCGTATCGCTCTCCAGTATTTCGCCCAACTTGCAGCACGCTGTCGTTGCGGCCGAAGACGGCCGGTTCCGGCAGCATCACGGGTTCGATTGGATCGAGATGCAAAAGGTTTTGGAGGACGATATGAAGCGGCACAAGCTGGGGCGCGGCGGTTCCACGATCACGCAACAATTGGTGAAAAATCTGTTTCTGACCACGGAGCGGTCCCTTGTCCGCAAAGGCGTCGAGTCCGCGCTGGTGCCGCCGGTTGAGGCCCTTTTGACGAAGGATAGAATTCTGGAACTGTACTTGAACGTGATCGAATGGGGTCCCGGTATCTACGGGGCTGAAGCGGCGTCCGAACAGTACTACCACTCGCACGCTTCGGAGATGACGCGCGAACAGGCCGCGCGATTAGCGGCGATTATTCCCGCGCCGCTGAAGCGAAAGCCCGAGCGAATGAACGAATACAGCGCGGACATCCTCTACCGCATGCAGCAGAGCGGATGGTAGTGTGTCACTGCGGATAAACGCCGAGTCGGGGCGGATGCGCGTCCGGCTCAAGCAGCCATGCGGTCCGCTGAGGATAATAACGCAGCAGCTTTTGATTCTCCTCCGGGCCGAGGTCGCGCGCCCAAACGATTCGCGCGTGATCGAGGTCGGCCACGTTGTGAACCCACTCCTGAAATTGGTGCTGCGGCCAGTAGCGCACGAAAACCAACTGCTGGCCCGGGGATGCCGCAAGCGCTTGATCAATGGCTATGCGGCCCTGGGGATCGCCGTGATTTATGTTATCCCCGGTTTCGTAGGGCGTCATCGCGGCGATTAGTTCGTCATTGCGCGAGGCGTGCAACCCGTACCAGAAGACGAAATGCGCCGCGCAGAGAAACACCAGGATGCGAGCGCATTCGTCGCCCACTCGGTTGCCGCGAATCACCCAGCGGCTGAGCCGTTCCAGGCCCACCACCGAGATCAGGACGAACAAACAAGTCAACGCGGCAATGTAGTGCGAGTAGAAATACGGATAGAAGTTAGCGCCCAAGCTGAATATGAAGATCGTCATGGCGACCCATGCAAATCGGTGCTCTCCGAGCGCCACGAGAAACGCGGGAAGCGCCAGATACAGAGGCGCAAGCATGAAGAAGCGATAGAAGCGGATGCGGCTTGCCCAACGCGCGGCATAGGCTGCCAAGCTGTCAGTGCTGGCGCTATGAGCTTCCGATTGCGCGTCGTAATCGAGCTGCTGTTCGTGAGTCAGTGGATGATGTGGTGTTGGGAGCGGCTGCACCGTGAAAGTGGTGGGCACGCCGTACTGGTAGCGGCTGAGCATGTAAGGAAGCGTTGTCCAGCTACCGGTGGCCTGCTTGTTCTGGAGCAGCATGAGCCCGATGGCAGGCACGACCACCAGCGCCGCGACGATCGCCGGCCGCGCGAGGCGCCGCAAGTCGGGAAGAAAAAACAACGGCACACTGATCAGCAGAAAGATGGCTTCAAACGGGCGCGTGAGCAATTGGAGCGCGAGGCCTAAGCCGAGCCACACCGCGTCTCGATATCGCCCCGATTCGCGCAGACGCGGAAGCGCTCCGAATACCAGGCAGCCCGCGCAGGCCGAGACGGCACCGCCCCAATAGCTGTTCATCCATTGATTGAGCGGGCCGAACTCGATCACCGCCAGCAAGCCGCCAATGAGCGCCCATCCGGGCGTGACCCAGGCCCGCAGCATCCAGTAGCACAGCGCGCAGAGGGCGCCAATGCTCAGCGCAACGCCGGCCCACGGATGACGAAAGATCGTCCAGCCGAGGGCCAGGACCAAGCCTTGGCCGATGGGAAAGATGGAACTGTAGGAGGGCTCCTGCAAAACAAAGTAAGTCTCGAAGAATTGGTGCAGCGGATGCGGCGGATTCGCCAAATGGAAGTGCCGGAGTGTGTCGGCCAGCAAGATGTAACTGAAATCATCGGAAACACCGGGCGTGGGAATCAGATATTGCGGCAACAGCGCCAGCCTGAGCGCGATGGGCAAGATGAAGAGAAGAAGCATGCATCTGCCGGTGTTTTCGGCGAGCCGCGGCTTACGCGGAATGGCGCTCGCGAATAGGACCAATATCAGCGCGACGAACAGTTCAATGAAGTCGCTCGCGCTGAAGCCGATCGGATTGAGAGCGGGGATGAAGGATCGGAACAGATGAAAGATATACATTGCTTATCGAACCTGTTCGAAACGTAAAGGTGGTGGGTTGTGGGGAGTGGGTGGTGGGGGAGCGGGCAGCGACTTCGGCGCTTCCTCCACACGGTACGGGCTGAGCTTGGGTGGAGTGGCGTCCGGCTCCAGAAGCCAAGCGGTGCGATCCGGGTAGTAATGCAGAAGCTTCTGATCTTCGGTGGGGCCGATGTCGCGTGCCCACACGATCCGCGCGTGGTCGATGTCCGCCTCGTTGTAGACCCATTCGTCCTGGAAGATGTGTTGCGGCCAATAGCGTACGAGCACCAGTTGTTTCCCTGGCGATTGTGCGAGCTGTTGATGGACTGCGATGCGCCGCTCGGGGAGCGGCTGATCGAAGAAGCTTCTTCCGTACCAAAACACGAAATGCGCAAAGCACAGGAAGATGATGATGCGCGCCGCGGTCTCGTTCCACTGGCTGAGCCGCTGAAGTCCCGTGATGCTCACCAACACGAATAGGCAGGTCAGCGCGGCGAGGTAGTGAACCTCGAAGAAAGGATAGAAGTTGACTCCCAGCGCGAAGAGCAAGAGCGTAAGCACAATCCACGCGAAGCGCCACTCGCGCACGCTTGCGAAAAAGAATGGAAGCGCAACGTACAAAGGCGCGAGAAAGAAGAAGCGGTAGAAACGGACGCGGTATTCGAGACGCTGCAAACATCTCTCGATGGTCTCTGGACCGCTTGCACGAAAGGACGTCTGCATTTTGTATTGGAACTGCTGCTCGCGCGTGAGTTCGAGATGGGGGATGGGGTTGGATTGCCAGGTGAACGCCGCGGGCACGCCATACTGGTAGCGGCTTAGCGAGTAAGGAAGCGTGGTCCAACTGCCGGTGACTTGCCTGTTTTGCAGCAGCGAAAGTCCGAGGGCGGGAATGAGCACCAAAGCCGCGGCCAACGCTGGTTTCGCGAGTGGGCGCAAATGTTGGGATCGCAGGAAAAATAGCAGCACCGCTGCCGCGAGAAATATCGTCTCGTATGGCCGAGTGAGCCAATGGATCGCGAGTCCCAGTCCTAACAATGCGCCGTCACGAACGCGGGCGGATGCGTGTAGTCTCGGAAGAGCGCCGAAGACCAGGCATCCGGCGGCCGCGGCCAGCGATCCACCCCAATAGCTGTTCATCCACGGATTGAGGGGTCCAAATTCCAGAACAGTAAGCACGCCGCCGAGCAGCGCGCATTCTGGGGTTGTGGTCCACCCCAGCAGCATCCAATAGCTCAGCGCGCACAAAGCGGCGGACGACAGCAGCACGCCGACCCAGGGCAGACCGAAGATCGCGCGGCCGATCGCCAGCACGAGACCTTGCCCAAGCGGATAAATCGACGCATACGTGGGCGTCTGCAATACAAAGAAAGTCTCGAAGAATTGGTGCAGCGGATGCGCGGGATTCGCGAGGCGGAAGTGGAGTAGCGTGTCTGCCACTAATAAATGCCCGAACTCGTCGTACACTTGGGGCGACGGCACTGGATGATGCGCCAGCAATGCCAGACGGAGCGCGACCGGAAGCAGCGCCAGGATCAGCATGCACCAACCGGTCTTCGGAGCCAGCTTGCGCGCGTAGGGTTCGATGAACGGGCGCGCAATGATAGCGATTGCCGACAATAGCGCTGCTAGGGAAAGTTCGACGAGGTCGCTCGGGCTGAAGATGGACACTGCTCGTTGATACGATAGCTAATTCATGACCATCGTTCCGGGCAGCGCGGAAGAACTCGCCGAGTGTCTGGCTGAAGCAAACGCGCGCAATCGCCAGGTTACGGTTTGCGGAAACTCGACCAAGGATCGGATGGGCGGCCCGATTTCGCCTTCCGATGTCACGATATCCACTCGCGCGTTGAACCAGGTGCTGCAATACAATCCGCGCGACCTGACCATCAGCGTTGGCGCCGGCATCTCGTATTGCGAGCTGAGCGGTATCTTGGCGGAGCACCGGCAGATGATTCCGCTCGATCCGCCGTTCTCCGACCGGGCCAGCATTTCACAGCGAGCCACGATCGGAGGCATCGTGGCGGCCAATACCAGCGGTCCGCGCCGCAGGCTGTATGGGAGTGCGCGCGACATGGTCATCGGTATGACCTTCGCGACGCTGGAAGGCAAGCTGATCCGCGCCGGCGGGATGGTGGTGAAGAATGTCGCGGGTCTCGACATGGGCAAATTGATGATCGGATCGTTTGGCACGCTGGCTGTGATGACGAGTCTGAATTTTCGGTTACACCCGATGCCCGCGGGGACTCGAACGTTCGTCCAGGACTTTGAACAAATGGCGGGCGTGATGGCCGCGCGCGATGAGGTGTTGAAGAGCAGATTGCAACCCGCGGCGATCGACATCCTCAAAATGGTCGGAGGGTATCGGCTCGCGATCCAGGCCGGGGGCAGTCCCGCCGTTCTGGATCGCTATTCACGCGAGTTGGTTCGCGCGCGAGTGCGGGAGGGCGCCGAGGAAGATGTGCTTTGGCGCGACATTCGCGAGGCGACACCGCAATTTCTCCGCGAGCACGAGAATGGAGCGGTGGTGCGTGTTTCATGCTTGCTCTCGGACCTTGGACGCGTGTTGGAAGCCTGGCCGGTTCAGGCTTCGGCTCGCGCGGGCTCGGGCGTTTGCTACGGATACTTCGAACAGGCGGCTGAATTACGCCATCCAGCAACGGGCACCAGCGCGGTCGAGTTCGCGCCACAAGGTTTTCGCGAATCCACCGAGCTATGGCCGCGGCCCGGAAACGATTTTGCGATGATGAAGAAGATCAAGGACATGTTCGACCCGCGGGGTCTGCTCAATCGCGGCAGGCTTTATGGCCGCATCTGATCTCATAGCATTCGACAAACCGCAGCAAGCTGACCTCGACCGCTGCGTGCATTGCGGATTGTGTCTGAACGCTTGCCCCACCTATCGCGAGCTGCGTGTGGAAATGGATTCGCCGCGGGGCCGCATTTACCAGATGGTGCAAGTAGCCAACGGCGCGCCGATCAGTCCTTCGTACGTGGAGCACATCGAGCTCTGTCTGGCCTGCCGCGGGTGCGAAACGGCATGTCCGTCCGGTGTTGAATATGGGCGATTGGTGGAAGCCGCGCGCGCTGAAATCGAAAACAAGACGCGGCGTCCGTGGCGCGAGCGAGCGCTTCGGTGGCTGGTGTTTCGCGGCCTGTTGCCGTCCAGGCTGAATCTCGAAATCGCCGGAGCGTTGCTCTACCTGTATCAAGCGAGCGGCTTGAAGCGGCTGGCGGGCATGCTGGAGTTTCTGCCCGCGCGGATCCGCGAACTGGAAAGCCTGGCGCCGGAGATCGAAACGCCGTTCTTCTTCGCTTATTACGGAAAGACTCTGCCGGCCGAGGGCGCGCGCCGGTATCGCGTAGCGTTGCTCGGAGGATGCATCGCCAACATCAGTTTCGCGCGTCTGAACGAAGCGACCGTGCGGGTATTACGCAAGAACGGCTGTGAAGTCTCGATTCCCGCGAATCAGACCTGCTGCGGCGCTTTGCATGTACATGCCGGAATTCGCGACGAAGCGCGTAAGCTGGCGCGCCTGAATATCGATGGGCTGTTGGACGGCGGCTACGACGCGATCATCACCAACGCCGGTGGATGCGGGTCCACGCTGAAGGAATATGGGGAACTGCTGGAACACGATCCGGAGTACGCAGAGAAAGCCCGGCGTTTTTCGGCTCTGGTGAAGGATGTGAACGAATTTCTTGCTTCTATCGAGCTGAATCCGAATATGCGATCGCTGCCAATCACGGTGACCTATCAGGACTCGTGCCATCTCGCCCATGGTCAAAAAATCCGCTCGGCGCCGAGGAAACTGCTCGAGTCCGTGCCTGGACTCCAACTGCGGGAAATGCAACTATCGGATCTCTGTTGCGGGAGCGCGGGCGTCTACAACGTCGTGCACACGGGCATGGCAATGGCGCTGCTCAAGCAGAAAATGGAGCATGTGAATGCCACCGGGGCGGGCGTCATCGCGGCCTCAAATCCCGGATGCATGCTGCAATTGCGGGCGGGCGTCCGGAAGTTCGGACGAGGACCACAACGTGTTGCGCACGTGGTCGAAATCCTGGACGAGGCGTATGGAGGCAGGGAAGAGGGTTAAATACTCATGGTGAAAACCGCGCCGCCGTTCGGGCCATTGGCGGCCGTCACGAAGCCGCCATTTTGTTCGACAATCGATTGCACGACGTAGAGTCCTAGCCCAGAGATAATGGATTTTGTCGAAACGCGCGGCTGAAATATAGTCGGCAGCAGTTCGAGCGAAATGCCGGGGCCGTCGTCGCTTACCACGATTTCGTTTCCCTGCGCGCGAATGCGTATTTCTCTGGCGCCCGCCTGCGCGGAATTCAGGAACAGATTGACGAAGACGCGTTCCCAGCCGGCCGCATCACCCTTGAGGCGAAAATCGGCATCAATCTCGGACGAAAATTCCAATTTTGGCCGGTTGGCGCATTCCAGATAATCCTGGCAAAACTGAGATGCGTTTTCGATAATCGGAGCCAGCTCGATGGGCGAGCGATTGGTTTCCAGAATGCTGTGCGCGATGCGGTGGCCGCGGTCGGCGCTGCGTTGCAGCGTGTGCGCCAATTTCTCCCACTTGGGATCGTCTTCCAACAGCTCGGCGCTCTCCGAGATGGTCTGAAACACGTTGTTCAAATCGTGCACCAAACCTTCCAGTGTCAGGTCTACGACAGCCATATGGATTTACTCAGCGACTCGCTGTAGTGTACCGAAAAATTCAGGGAAAGACACGGAGGCAGCGCCGGAGTCCAGCATCGTGCAGGGTCCGTCGGCGGCCAGCGCAGCCACCGAGAACGCCATCGCGATGCGATGATCGCCGAACGAGTCCAGTTCCGCGGCGTGAAAGCTCTGGCGTCCCGGGACCTCGAAGCCGTCTTCCCGGACGGTGATGGCGAGCCCCATGCGCTTGAAATTTTCGGCGATGGTCGCGATGCGATCCGTTTCCTTCACGCGCAATTCCGAAGCGTCGCGGACCACCAGGCCCTCCTCGCTAGCGGCTCCCAGCACCGCCAGCACGGGAATTTCGTCGATCAAGGCGGCCGCGCGCGCCTTCTCGAGCAGGCCTCCGCGGATGCGCGATTTGCGAACCAGCACGTCACCCATGAGCTCGCCGCCGGTTGACGTGACACCCAGGATCTTGATTTGCGCGCCCATTTCCGCCAGGAAATCGAGCAATGCCGATCGCGTTGGGTTGAGTCCCACGCCGTGTATCGTGAGGCTGGATTCGGGAACGATCAGAGCAGCCACCAGGAAAAACGCGGCGGCCGAAAGATCGCCGGGCACGCGCAGCTCGCGACCCTGGAGCCGCGGCCGGCCGGTGACAGTGATGGAGTGCCTTTCGATCTCCACGTCGGCGCCGAATTCACGCAGCGCCAGTTCGGTATGGTCGCGAGTGCGCACCGGTTCATGCACGGTGGTCCGTCCCTCGGCGAACAGTCCGGCCAACAATACGCAGCTTTTCACCTGGGCGCTTGCCATCGGCAGGGTGTACTCCATGGGATGGAGTCGGCCGCCGTGAATTGTCAGCGGTGGAAACCGGTTCTCGAGCGCTTCGATGCGCGCTCCCATCTGCGCGAGCGGCTTCATGATGCGCTCCATCGGGCGGCGCGAAAGAGATTCATCGCCGCCGATTCTGGTCACAAACGGCTGCGCGGCCAAGATGCCCGAAAGCATACGGATGGTGGAACCGGAGTTGCCCGCGTCCAGCATGGCGTCAGGTGCGTGCAATCCTTCCAGCCCGCGGCCGTCGATGTGGACTGCGCCGTCGTGCTTCTCTACCCCCGGGCCCAGCGCTCGCACGCATGCCAGGGTCGACTGGCAGTCCGCGCCGCTCGAATAGTTCGCAATCTTCGTGGTACCTTCGGCGATCGCCGCCAGCAGGGCGTAACGGTGAGAGATGGATTTGTCGCCCGGAAGCAGAACCGCGCCGCTCAGAGCGCGCGCCGGAGAAATTTGCTCACGCATGAATACTTTGTGCGGCGCTGACGGCCGCTCCGATCACCGCGTTTTCGTCGCTACTCGGCGCCACCTCGAAAACGTAGCTCTGCAGTGGGCTCATCTTCACCATCTCTTGAAGGTACTGATGCAGGAGGTTGAGATCGAGATGCTTGGCGTTGAATCCGGAGATGAAGAATTTGCCGGGGCCCGCCAGGTGAATTGAATTCGCGGTGGCTGCGGCCAGCGCGCGATGCCACAGCTTCACGAACTCCACACAACGCTGGTCGCGCTTCCGCGCATTCTCGAACACCTCATCCGGCTCCATGTCCAGGAAGCGCAGCCGCATCGCGCGGTGACCCATAATGCCCTCCAAATGTCCCACGCCGCCGCAACCGCAATAGCGTTCGCGCGGATCGATCGAGACCACCACGTGGCCGCCTTCCCAGATCCCTGGACGAGGAGGATAGACTCCAAAACCAATGCCGTGGCCGAGAGTCCACACCCGGATGAAGCGGTCGAGCTGTCCGTGCGTGGCCGCCAAACCGGCCGCGAGCACATTCGCGTCATTGTAGATGTACACCGGCGCCGTGATTCCGTGTTCGCGCAACGCCTCCGCCACCAGGTCCCGCATGTTCACGCCCTTGAGCTGGCGGAGATTGGGCGACTCCTCGATGAAGCAGTCCAGAATGATTCCAGGCAGTCCGATTCCAATCGCATCCACGGTTTGTCCGGCCGCCACTGCCCGGATCTCGTCGGCGAAAAGCTGCGCAATTCCCGTGGGCGGAGTACTGAACAGGGGTTCGGCACCAGGGTCCTCTTCGTGAACGCGCAGCTTGCCAACCAGTTCATGACCCTCGACCAGCCCGGTTGCGATGCGCTCGGCGGTAGTGACTCCAATTGTCCGGCTCATGTTGCGTCGCAGATACGTGCCTGCGATACCTCCATTCTCTTACGCACACGCGCCTACTGCTGCGCCAGTTTGTTGAGCCCGTTGAATGCGGCCGCTTTGTAGCACTCGGCCAATGTCGGGTAATTGAAAACGGTATCAATGAAATACTCCACCGTGCCGCCCAGAATCATGACTGCCTGGCCGATGTGCAGCAACTCGGAAGCTCCCTCACCGATCACGTGCACTCCCAGCACCTGCTTGGTCTCGCGATGGAATATCAACTTCAAGCGGCCGGTGGTGTCGCCGCGGATCTGGCCTCGCGCGATTTCGCGATAATACGCCACGCCCACTTCATAGGGGACGTCCTCGTCGGTGAGCTGCTCTTCCGTCTTTCCGGTGAAGGAGATTTCGGGAATCGTATAAATGCCGTAGGGATAACTCGCCGGATTCGAGACCACCACCTTGCCGAACGCTCCGGCGGCCGCGATCCGGCCCTGCTCCATGGAAACCGATGCCAGACTCGGGAAGCCTATTACGTCTCCGACAGCGAAAATGTGCGGTTGCTCGGTGCGGTATTCAGCGTTCACCTTAATACGGCCGCGCGCGTCGGCTTGAACGCCAGCCGCCTCCAGGTTCAGTTCCACCACGTTGCCCTGCCGGCCCACAGCAAAAAGCAGAGCGTCGCCGGAGAGCTTCTTCTTGCTCTCCAGATTGGCGGTGACTTTACCATCCGGCGTCTCTTCCACGCTCTCCACTTCTTCGTTCAAACGCATGGTGACGCGGTGATCGCGCAAATTGTAAGACAGGGCCTCCACCATCTCAGAATCCGCAAATTCGAGCAAGCGCGGCCGCTTTTCCACCAGAATGACGCGCACGCCCAAGGCCGCGAACATACAGGTATACTCGACGCCGATCACTCCGCCGCCCACCACGATCATGCTCTTCGGAATTTCCGGCATCTCCAGCACCTGGTCGCTGTCGATGATGTTGCGGCCATTGATCGGCACTTTGGCGGAGTCCGCGGGCTTGGTGCCGGTCGCGATGACAAAGAAATCCGCGCCGTATGTCTGAACGCCGGAGGAACTGGCCACGCGCATCGTATGTGGATCGATGAAGGTCGCGATCCCGGTAATGAGCTCAACGTTGTTGCGCGACAATTGCGCCTGGATCACGTCTACTTCGGTCTTCACCACGTGCTGGACCCGAAACGCCAGATCCGACATGCTGATCTTTTCCTTGACGCGATAATTCACGCCATAGATGTTCTGATAGTGGTAGCCGGACAAGTGCAGGACGGCCTCGCGAAAGGTCTTGCTGGGGATGGTGCCGGTGTTGACGCAAACTCCGCCAACCACTTCGCGCCGCTCGATGAGCGCCACACGCTTGCCCATTTTGGAGCCTTGGATGGCCGCGCGCTGCCCCGCCGGACCGGAACCGATGACGATGAGATCGTAAGTTTGCACGTTGAACCAATTTAGCGCACGGGGCGCGGTACTTCCACGAAAGCGGTGCCACATTCGGATGTCAATCACGTCAAAACGGGATGGTCTTGGCAAGTTTTACCTGGAAGACTGTGCAAATGTCGGTTCCCAGAACGAAGGCGCTCGTAGTTCCAGCCCGTAGTCGATTGAAGTACCATGCCGGGACGAAAGATCTAGTATAAAAGTACTATTAGTTTGCATTTGGCTGGAGACGTGCTATCTTAGACGAGACGTGCTATCTTAGACCAAGAAGGAGATCGCTAATGTCACTTCGTAACATACCTGTGGTTTTAGGGGTTTTGGGGGTACTGACGATCGGTAGTGTAGGCTGCGCTACTAAAAAACACGTCCGTGAGGCTATCGCGCCCGTCCAGAACCAAGCCAATCAGACTCAGGCACAGCTGGGCACTCTGCAAACACAGACCGAAGGTCACAACAAGCAGACTGACCAGGCCATCGGTGATCTGGACCGCCAAGTAGCGACGGCCGACGAAAAGGCCGCCGATGCCGGCAAGAAGGCCGCCGAAGCCGCCGCGGCAGCCGCGCAGGCCAACAGTGCCGCCGCAGCAGCCGCACAGCAAGCTCTGGCTGCGAACACTCTCGCGCAACAGACCGGGACTAAGCTGGATACAACCATCCAGAACCTGGACAACTACAAGCTGATCAGCACTTCGCCGGTCTATTTCGGTTTTGGCAAGAGCGTTATTGCAAAGGACGAGCAGGCCAAGCTGGATGACACCGCTCAGAAGCTCGAAGGCATGAAGGGCTACCTGGTCGAAGTGGAAGGTTTTGCTGACCGAACTGGCAATGTGGCGAATAACCGCGAGCTGGCCCGCAAGCGTGCCGATGCGGTGGTCCACTACCTGGCGGTTGAGCACAATATTCCCCTGCGATCCATTCGCGAACTGGGTGTCGGCAGCGACTTCCCGGACGCGAACAACAAGACCCGCGAGGACCGTAAGGAGAACCGGCGAGTGGATGTGAAGATCTACCGACTGGACATCGCCGGCGGCGGCGGCCAGGCACAAGCCTCCAATACGTCCGCGGATAGCCCAGCTCAGTAAAGAGCCTCGCTAGCGGATCACACCTGCGAACGGAAGCGCGGGTGAACGGACACATTTGTGGCTGTTCATCCGCGTTTTTGTTTGTTATTGAGTGGTGCTCTTAGCGGAAGCTTCCGGCCAGATCCTTTGCCAGCACTTCCGCTCTCCCCGCCAGGCTCTTGGCCCCCGGAAGGTCGGAACTGCGGGAGGCCTGCGCCTGCTGCATGATATTCCGGATCTGCTCGACCAGCCCCTGTTGATCCTTACTCAGCTGCCGGTTCGCGATGGCGGCTAGGCTTGCCTGAGCGCGCGCAAGGCTCTGGTCAATCGCAGCGTTGTACTGCCGCTGCTGATCTGGCGTCACGATATCTCCTAGCTGAGGTGGCGGTACTGGGGCGGGCGCGGAAGGCTGAGATGCCGGTGGGTTGGGTGATGTGCCAGGCGTGGCTACGGAACGAGACGACTTGCCAGGAGCCGCGGAAGGCGGTGCTGGTTTGTTCACCTGATAGGGGCTCTGCTGAGCATTGTTGGTTGTCGCGGCGCCCGGCTGCTGCGTTGAATCTTGTGAAGGCGGCGTGGTTGGTCCCGCTGCTTGCGGTGTACTCGAGGCGGCCGGCTGCGGCGGCGCCGGAACCGCGACTTGCCGCTTGCGGCACGATAGCTCCAGCACCAGCAATAGCGCGACGGTCCCTTGCAAGCGCAAAAAGCGTGACATCGGTCGCAATAGCAATCAACCAGCAGTTCGGTTAGGAAGTAGCCGTGGCTGAAGCGAGCACTTCACGTTCGTGATCGATCATCCTTGGAAAGCGCAGCCGGAACATCGTGCCCTTACCCGGCTCGCTGGTAAAATCGATTGTACCATTGTGCAGTTGAACCACTCGAAAAGTCGTAGCGAGCCCGATTCCGGAGCCGTTCTCTTTCGTAGTGAAGTACAGTTGAAACACGCGGTTCTGAATCTCCAAAGGGATTCCTGGACCAGCGTCGCGGACCGTCAGTAAACACTCATCGCCATCCCTTGTTGTACGGGTGATTAGCGTTCCGCCGGCCTGCATTGCTTCCAGGCCGTTGTTGATTACGTTGAGAATCGCCTGTTTTAGCAGATCCGGGTCTCCGTTGATCCAAAGCTTGTCTTCAAGAGCGGTTTCGAGTTGGACGTGCTTCGCGCTGGCCTCGACGGAGACCAGCGCCAGGATCTGTTGCACCAGTTCATTGAAGTCGAGGGGTGTGTACTTCAGGTCCAGCGGCCGGTTGAAGTTCAAGAACGTCTTCACCACGGTATCCAAACGCTTGATTTCCCGGCCAATAACATCGATCTCCGGCTGCTGCCCGGCCAGTTTGTTCTTCAGCACTTCCAGATGCAAGGCCATCGCGTTGAGTGGGTTCTTGATCTCGTGCGCCACGCCTCCCGTGAGCCGGCTGATGGCGGCCAGCCGAGTGGAAAAATCAAGCTGGCGCTCCAGCTGCCGTCGGCTTTCCACGTCGCGCAGCGTAACCAGCGCCCCCATGGTTTCACTGGAGCCTTTTCGCAGAATCTGCACGCCCACCGTGAGATGTTGTGGTACTCCATCGGCGCGCGGTACGGTGACCATCCGTTCTCCCACGGACTCTTGGTTGCGAACCGCGTTTCCGATGATCTCGCCCAATGCGGAGGACGGCGGAAACAGCTGGTCCAGCGCGCGTCCGGCCATTGCACCGCGCGTTTTGCCGAGCATGCGTTCGGCCGGCTCACCGGCCATGAGAAGCCGGCCCGTATTGTCGAAAAGCAGCACGCTTTCTTCCAGGCGTTCGAGCAATTGCTCGATGTTGGTGCGCAGCTCGCTGGCGTCCTGCTTGGCGCCGCGGTATTGCTCGTCTAAAAGGCTAAGTTTCGAGTGGACGTCGGCGAACTCGCGAGCTTCCCGCCGGTCTGGAGTGGTGGCAGCGCCAAACTGGCCCGTACGAATCAGATCGATGCTCTGGCTTACACGCTGCAAAGGATCGATGATCAAATTCGGCAGCACGGCGCCCAAGAAGATCGCGACGCACAGCGCCAGCGCGAAGGCCAGCATTAGGCTCTTCAAGGCCGGCTCTACTTCATGCTTCAAAAGAACCGATCGGATCACAATCGTGACGTTGAACAGCACTTGCTTACTGCCCTTGAACCCGATAGGCCGCGTCACCAGGTAGTTCTCGCGGCGGGTCATCAGGTCCCACAGATTCACAGCCCACCAGCGGCGTTGGATATCGTGGATATCGTCCGCGCCGGCCAGGACGCTGCTCTGGGTGGCCGCCGGCGATGCCGCCAAGACATTGCCGTGCTTATCGGTCACCAGAATGGCCAGCGCCAAATCCGCTTTCGCTAGCGTACGGTTGAGCATTTCGGCGATATCCGGGCCGTTGCGGATGATCGCCGTCCAGGCGTTCTCCCAGTCGGTCTCCGAAGCGGGCTGGAGGCCGCGCCTGCCTATCTCCAGGTTGAGATGATTCTCCAGGTACAGCTTGAACTGCTCTGCCACCAGATCGGCCCGATCCGCCGCGCCTTCAAAGGACACCCGCGTGAAATCCGACAGGTACAGCAACGACATCACAACAACTACCAGCGCGACAAGCGCTACGATGGGACGCCGAAGCCGGGATTTCAAGGACATCTAGGTACCCGTTCCAGCCTCCGCCTCGGCGGAGCCGTACTCCTTGAGCTTGTTGAAAAGAGTTTTCAAACTGATGCCGAGAATTTCAGCCGCTCGGGTCTTGTTGTTGCGGGTGTGCTGAAGCGTCACCTGGATGAGAGCCTTTTCAGCCTCTCCCACCGTGGTGCCCACCGGCAATCGCACCACGTCCGGTTCCACTTCTTGCAGCACCGGACGCGCCCCCGCGGGCACGCCAAAGTCTCGCGGAAGATGGTGTTTGGTAACAGTCCCTTCGCCGGCCAAAATGACAGCGCGCTCCAGTACGTTGCGTAGTTCCCGCACGTTTCCGGGCCAGGAATAGCGCTTGAGCTGCTCTCGTACTTCGGCATTGACGTCCACCACCCGCGTCTCGTGCTTGCGATTGAGCATTTGGAGCAGCGCTTCGATGAGCACCGGCAGGTCACCCTCGCGCTGGCGCAGCGGCGGCAGCGGGATCTGAAAAACGTTCAAGCGGTAGTACAGGTCTTCCCGCAGCTCGCCTTTGCGCAAGGCCTCCTCCAGCACTTTGTTGGTGGCTGCGATCACCCGCACATCGACGGCCATCTCGGCTTTTCCGCCCAGCCGCCGGACGCAGGAATCCTCCAGCACTCGCAGCAGCTTGGCTTGCGTGCCAACGGGCATCTCGGCGATTTCGTCCAGCAATAACGTGCCGTGCTGCGCCAGCTCGAAACAGCCCGCCCGCCGCTCGACCGCGCCGGTGAAGGCTCCCTTTTCATGGCCGAACAGCTCACTCTCCATCAGCGTCTCGGGCATCGCGGCGCAATTGATCGCCACAAACGGACCGTCGCGCCGCGGACTAAGATGATGGATCGCGCGCGCAACCAATTCCTTGCCCGTGCCGCTTTCGCCCGTCACCAGCACCGCGGCCCTGGACGGCGCCACTTGGCGGATCAGAGAAAACACTTGCTGCATCGGGGCACACGTTCCCACCAAATCCACCAGCACGCCCTGATAGAGCAGTTGTCGCTGCAGGCGTTCCGCTTCCTCCGCCATGCGGCTTTGTGTCGCAGCGCGTTCCAGCAAAACCTTCAAGGCGCTCGGCTGGATGGGCTTTTCCAAGAACCAAAACGCGCCCAGGTCGTGCATCGTTTGCACGGCGGTCTCAATATTGCCGAACGCAGTCAGCACAATGGTGGTCGGTAGTATGTTCAGCGATCCCAAGCGCTTTAATAGATCGAATCCATCCATGCGAGGCATCATCAGATCCGTTATCAGAACGTGTGGAGGCGTCTGGGTGAACTTCTCCAATGCGTCTTGGCCGTCAAACGCGGTCTCCACAACAAATCCCCAAGACTGGATCATCTTGGCGAGCCCAGCCCGCTGGTTATCTTCATCGTCGGCGATGAGGACGCGAATGTGGGTGGTGGACGGGGAATTTGACATTTACTTCAATTGTATCGATCTTTGTGAGGAACGCGCGCAAAACGGAGCCCTGCTCGGCTCTGTGGGCTACCTGGCCTTGACCCTGTACATAAGAGCGAAAATTGCCAATAGAATCGCGGTTGCGAGAGAGATGCCCAGCGAGACCGGCAGGATCGCCGGGCGGAACTCCATGCGAAGCTGGTGCGCGCCGGCCGGCACAACCACGCCTCGCAAAGCAATATCCACGGAGTGGATGGCGGTGGGCTGTTCGTCGATCCATGCTTTCCATCCTGGATAATAGGTCTCCGAAAGAACCAGCAGAGAGGCGCGAGAAGCTTCGAGCGACAGTTCGATCCGGGATGGCTCATATTTGACAACCTTCACGTCACCGGCAGAGCCTGAATCATCAGCGGACGGAAGATCGATCGGCTGTTCCGTGATCGCGGTTTCATGCAGGTCGATCCTGTGCTGCTCGATCAACTCATGTGCTTCAGCGAGCGAGGCCACTTGTCTGGCACGGCGCACGAAGTAGAAGCGGGGCAACACGGCCGTATTTTCGAAAACCTCGGTGCCGGGCAGGCTCGCGACGTGCCGGAATTTCGTGAGTGCGGCGAAGCGCGGAATATCCGCGGCGCGCGTGAGCACATAGCGCACGTTCATCAGATCCAGCACCGGCGAATCGAGCTTCTCCAGCGGATAATACCAACCCCAGCGGTTCCCGTCGTGCAGAAACAGGCGTAGTTGAATGGTGTTTTCGAGCGCCAGCGGACTGATTCCGCTTGCGCTGGGCACCTGGAGAATCGGCGCGCCGTAGGTCCACTCCATGCTCGAGTCAACCGTATCGATCCGCCACGGCGGAACCCTTTCATTAACGTAACGTCGGATCTCGTCGAGGCAATGAGCATTGCCGTCGAAAGTGTCCCGTGTCACGCCCGGATCCTGCTGGATGGATGAGTTGTTCATCGGGCGCCCCGATCCAACCAGGAACAGATCCACGGCGATGATCGCGCCGATTGCCCAGCGAGCCAGATCGCTGATGCGGATGGAATCCAGGCCCATCGCGGCCAGCCCAGCGATGGCCAGGCTGAAGATGCAATAGGTGTACTCGGGATGAATTCCGATGCGCACCTGCTCCGGCAAGAGCGGAAAGAAGATTCGCCACACGATGGTTTTATCGCCCAGCATCCAAAACATCCCGAACGCGAGCAGGAGGGCGAACAGTAGGGTGATCCGATTGCGCCGAGTCACTACTGCCAACAGCAGCGCAAAAATCGCCAGCAGCAATCCTCCGATGCTGCTGTACAAATAAAGAAATGTCGGATCGCCCGGGCCGGTGAAACGGCTGATATCGAATATGTTGTAGTGGTTCGGCGCGATTAGCGAGACCAAGCTCTGCCAATAGAGTCCACCGCCGGTGCCCAGCCAGTCCAGGCGATACTTCGCCACGCTCAATTCGGTGAGCTGGGTGGTGGGAATAAATGGAACCGCGGCCAGCAAAACTCCCAGTACGCAACCACAACACGTCCAGGCGATCACTTTCGCGCGCGCCAGCCGCAGCACCGCCAAAAGAGCCGCGAACACCAGGGTTGATCCAAACACCGCGACTGTGGCTTGCGGAAACCCACCCCACACCGACATGCCCAGCGCGAACGCCAGCGCCGCCAGCCAATCCACCCGCGGCTTGTGCCGCAACTTCCAGACCGCCAGCCAAGCCAGCGGCATCCAAGCGGCGGCCATCATCGAATCGATGTGTTCGGCTCGCGAGGCAAAGTAGCTGCCGGTTTCGAACATTACCGCGCCGGTCCACGCCGCGGCCGATCGCAGGTCAAATTCGCGGAACAAGTAATACGCCGCAACACCTCCGATCCACACTTGCAAAACTACGGCCCATTCCAGCAGGATCGGCAAGCTCGACGGCCAGTCGGACAACGACAATCGGCTGCTGATCAAAGCGCTTGCGAACACCAGTGGGTGAAAGAAGCAGGCCTGGATGTTCGCGTAAATCGGATAGCCGCAATACGTGTACGGATTCCAAAGAGCGAAGTGGTTTGCGCTCAACTGGTCGCGAAGAACCGTGATGAGCGGAACCTGCACGCCGCGAAAATCCCAAGGGAAGGTGTATTCGGCGCTGAACAGCGGCTTGTGGAAGAACAGAACCACCACCGCCAGCAGCGAGAAGTACACGTAGACGGAGCCGCGCCGCGAACCCCCATCCCCCAATCCCCAACCCCCTTGCCCGTCCCGTATCATAATCGTTTGGACCTTGTGCGCACGTCTATCCTAGCCGTTCTCATTGGTGCGTGTCTCACCCCGGCCTTTGCGCAGCGCGAGCTATCGGGATCGGCCGAAGCCCGCCTCGCGCTCGACCGCCTGAACGTGGTCGGGAGCGTTCTGATGATCGCGGCGCATCCGGACGATGAGAACACCGCGCTGCTCGCCTATTTGGCGCGCGGGCGCAAAGTCCGGACCGGCTATCTATCGCTCACTCGCGGCGAAGGCGGACAAAATCTAATTGGAGCCGAGCAAGGCGATGCTTTGGGCATCATCCGCACCGAGGAGCTGCTGGCTGCGCGGCGCATCGACGGCGCCGAGCAATTTTTCACGCGCGCCATCGACTTCGGCTTCACCAAAACTCCTGAGGAAACCTTGGAGAAGTGGGGCCGCGAGAAGATCCTGAGCGACGTGGTTTGGGTAATCCGCCGCTTCCGCCCCGACGTCATCATCGTTCGGTTCAGCGGCACACCGCGTGACGGTCATGGCCAGCACCAGGTTTCCGCTATTCTCGGCAAGGAAGCGTTCACCGTCGCCGCCGATCCCAAGAGATTCCCGGAGCAGTTGCAATGGGTCCAGCCCTGGCAGACCAAGCGTCTGATGTGGAATCCCGGCGCGTTTACCAAGGAGCAGCGTGAAGAAGTCGAGAAGATGCCCAACCGCATCGTCGTCGACCCCGGCGATTATGATCCCATCCTGGGCCATTCCTATGCAGAAATTGCCGGCATGTCCCGCAGCCTGCACCGCAGCCAGGGGATGGGCGCGGCGGAGCGCAAAGGATCCGCCAAGGATTCCCTGGTCACGCAGGCCGGCCCCGTTGCCACGCACGACATTTTCGACGGCATCGACATCTCCTGGAATCGCGTCCCCGGCGGAACGGCGGTCGGAAATGTTTTGGCTGAGGCCGCCCGGAGTTTCGATCCAGAGAACCCAGACCGAGTGGTGCCGCTGCTGCTCAAAGCGCAAAAAGCCATGGCGTCCTTGCGCCAGCCGCTGCCGGATGGAAAGCCGAAAGAGCTGAGCGACACCATCGCGCTCTGTTCCGGCTTGTGGCTGGATGCGACGGCGGACAAGTACGCCGTGACGCCCGGCGGCGGACTCAAATTCGATGCGACGGCCCTCAGTCGCGATCACCTGGCGGTGCAGGTGAAGTCCATCGATATCGAAGGCATCGCGCCCGCCACGGCACCCGCTGCGACCAAGGCCAAATTCGGCGAGGTGCTTCCGTTCAACGAGCCCCAGGTCTTCACGCTGACAGCCACGGTAGGAGAGCATCAGCCGTTGTCGCAACCCTACTGGCTGGTGGAGCCCAAGCAGGGCGACACGTACACGGTCCCGAACCAGCTCGAAGTGGGCCTCCCGGAGAATCCGCCGCTGTTCAATGCGCATTTTCACTTGCGGATCGAATCCGAGGACGTCGAAGTGGTTCGCCCCGTCCAGTACCGCTACATCGAGCGCGCGCAGGGCGAGCTGATTCGCCCGGTAGTAGTTGAGCCTCCGATTGCGCTGCAATGGTCCGAAGCGGCGATGTTGTTTCCACAAGGAGCGGCGAGAACGGCCGAGTTGCAAGTGAAGGCGAACATCGCAAAAGCAGAAGGACAGGTTCGCATACAAATACCCGCCGGCTGGCGAATCTCGGCGAATTCGGAACATTTTCAGCTGGTCGATGCCGGTGAGCAAAGCGCGCTTTCGTTTCAGCTCACCCCGCCTGCTGGTGACGCGCAGGGCGTTCTCCAAGCCAGCGCGCAGGTGGGCGATCAAACCGTCTCCACCGAGATCGAAACCATCAACTACCCGCATATCCCTACCCAGGTTTTGTTTCCTCCGGCCACCGCCAAGCTGGTGCGCGCCGATGTCCGCCTGCTGCCGAAAACCATTGGCTACGTGGTGGGCGCGGGCGATGAAGTGCCGCAAGCACTGCAGCAACTGGGTGCGGACGTGATATTGCTGGGCGCGGACGAGCTCGCTGGCGGCAATCTCGGCCGTTTCGACGCCATCGTGACCGGCGTCCGGGCGTACAATGTCCGGCCGGATCTGCGCGCCAATCAAAACCGGCTGATGGATTACGTCAAGAACGGCGGCACGGTGGTGGTGCAGTACAACGTGGCTGACGGCCAAAATCCTTTCGGCGGAACGACGCTGCTTGCGAATGTTGGCCCATATCCGCTGACCACCGGCTCGGAACGCGTGACCGTGGAAGAAGCTCCCGTTCAGTTTCCAAATCCCGCGAGCCCGCTGCTGCACCAACCGAACGAGATTACGGCGCGCGATTTCGACGGATGGATTCAGGAGCGAGGCCTCTACTTCGCCTCGAAATGGGACGATCATTACCAGCCGCTGTTTGAGACGCATGACCCCGGGCAAAAACCGCAAACCGGCAGCACGCTGTACACGCGTTACGGCAAGGGCGCCTACGTGTTCACCGCGCTCTCCTGGTTCCGCGAATTGCCGGCGGGCGTTCCAGGCGCATTCCGAATCTTTGCGAATTTGTTGAGCGCCGGGAAGACCTTGTGAGCGGCGCGCCCGGCCACAAACCCCATGTCCCCGATCACGCACGCGTCATGGAAGACGAACCGCCGCCCATCCTCGGGTCCTGGCGCCGCATCTACATCCTGGTCATTTGCTATCTCGCATTCCTCATTCTCGCGATGTATATTTTTGGCCGAGCCGTTCGTCCATGAGGCCACTGGATTGGGTGGTGATGTTTTGCTGGCTGGTGTTCATCGTCAGCTATGGCCTCTATCGCGGACGTGGCAGCAGCACCATGAACAAGTACTTGCTGGCCGGCAAATCCATGCCCTGGTACGCGATGGGGCTCTCGATTATGGCGACCCAGGCCAGCGCCATCACCTTCATCTCAACCACGGGTCAAAGCTACACCGACGGAATGCGCTTCGTGCAGTTTTATTTCGGGCTTCCGATCGCGATGGTGATTCTATGCGCCACCGCCGTCCCGATTTTTCATCGCGCCAACGTCTACACCGCCTACGAGTATCTGGAGCAGCGCTTCGACGCGAAGACGCGCTCGCTGGTGAGCTTGATTTTCTTGATTCAGCGCGGTCTCGCCGCCGGCCTGTCATTGTACGCGCCGGCCGTCGTGCTCTCCATTATCCTGGGCTGGCCCGATCGCGCGACCACCATTGTGATGGGCGTCCTGGTCATGACCTACATATCGTTCGGCGGCATCAAAGCCGTCACTTGGGCCGACGTTCAACAAATGTCGCTCATTCTCTGCGGGCTGGTGCTGGCCCTGGTGCTCGCGATCCATCTTCTTCCGAGCAGTGTCTCCTTCTCGGACGCCGTGTCGCTCGCCGGAGCCGCCGGCAAGCTGAACCCGGTCACCTTCAACTTCGACTGGGACGATCGCTACAACATTTGGAGCGGCCTGATCGGCGGCATGTTCCTGGCGCTGGCCTATTTTGGGTGTGACCAGTCGCAGGTGCAGCGGTACCTGACCGGAAAATCCATCGCTGCCAGCCGCCTCAGCCTGCTATTCAACGCCGTGGCTAAAATTCCGATGCAGTTTTTCATTCTGTTCATCGGCGCGATGGTGTACGTTTTCTTTATCTATGAAAGGCCGCCGCTATTGTTTCAGCCCGTGGAGCTGAAAAACGTTCAGCATGACGCGCGCTTCCCGGCAGTGGAGCGCCGCTACCAGCTGGCCTACGCCGATCGCAAGCAGGCGGCCGATGAATACGTCCAAGCCAACCACGCCGGAGACCGCTCGCGCCGCCAAGCCAGCATCGAACACTACCGCGCCGCGCAGCAAGAGCTCAACGAAGCCCACACCGCGGGCGAGCACTTGGTCGGAAAAGAGTTCGACGACACCAACTACATCTTCCTGTCGTTTGTGACGCGCTATCTTCCCGCTGGAGTGGTCGGCCTGATTGTCGCCGTGATCTTCTCGGCGGCTATGTCCTCCGCTTCCGGTGAAATCAATTCGCTCGCCACGGTCACGGTGATCGACATCTACCGTCGCCACGTCAAGCGCGAAGCTTCCGATCGGCACTATCTCATCGCCTCCCGTTTCGCCACCGTCTTTTGGGGCTGCTTTGCGATGGGCTTCGCGCAGTATGGCAGGAACTTTGGAGCGTTGATCCAGGCCGTGAACGTGATCGGATCGCTGTTCTATGGCGGGCTGCTGGGCGTCTTCGTGCTAGCGTTCTTCTTTCGCGGCGTCGGCGCGAACGGCGCGTTCTTCGGCGTGCTGGCCGGCGAAGCCGCCATTTTCGCCGCCAACCTGTTCACCAGGATTTCATTCCTGTGGTACAACGTGATCGGCTGCGTGGTGGTGGTTTTGGTGGGACTGGCCGTGTCGCGCATCTTTGACCGTGTCGCTCGCACTCCTTGACCGTGTCGCCCGCACTGCTTGACCGTGGCGCACGCACTCCTATCCTCGGTGCGCCACCTCATTCGTCGTCGGTTGCCAGCTTGGCTAGCACGGAGAAATCTTCCAGCGTCGTCGTGTCGCCCTTCACCTCGCCGTTGGTTGCAAGCTCGCGAAGCAGGCGGCGCATGATTTTCCCGCTGCGCGTCTTGGGAAGCGAATCCGTGAAACGAATATCGTCGGGCTTGGCGATCGGGCCGATTTCTTTCGCCACCCACTGGCGCAATAGATTCTTGTTTTCGTCGCTAGGCGCTTGTCCGGCCTTCAGCGTGACGAATGCGGACACCGCCTGGCCCTTCACGTCGTCGGGACGCCCCACCACCGCGGCTTCGGCCACCATCGGATTCGCGACCAGCGCCGACTCGATCTCCATGGTGCTCAGCCGGTGCCCGGCCACATTCAGAACATCGTCCACGCGGCCCATCAGCCAGAAATAGCCGTCGGAATCGATGCGGGCGCCGTCGCCGGCGAAGTACATGCCGGGGATCTGCGACCAGTATTGCTCCTTGTAGCGCTCGGGATCGCCATAAATAGTCCGCAACATGGATGGCCACGGCTGTTTGATTACAAGAAATCCACCGGCGCCTGGGGGCACAGTCACGCCTTCGCGAGTGACCACATCGGCGATGACGCCCGGCAAAGGCAGAGTCGCGGAACCGGGCTTGGTCGCGATGGCGCCCGGAAGCGGAGAGATCATCGCGGCGCCGGTCTCGGTTTGCCACCAGGTGTCGACGATTGGGCAGCGGCCGTGGCCGATCACTTCGCGATACCACATCCAGGCTTCCGGATTGATGGGCTCTCCAACGCTTCCGAGCAGCCGTAGCGAGCTGAGGCTGTGCTTGCGAGGCCATTGCTCGCCCAAGCGCATGAACGCGCGAATGGAAGTAGGCGCGGTGTAGAAGATGCTGACCTTGTATTTGTCGATGATTCGCCAGAATCGATCGGGCTCGGGCCAGGTGGGGCCGCCTTCATAGATCACCACGCTCGCAGCGTTCTGCAGCATGCCGTAGACGACGTAGGTGTGGCCGGTCACCCAGCCGATATCGGCGGAACACCAGAACGTGTCTTCATCGCGCAGATCGAAGATCCATTTGGCCGTGATATAGGAGCCAACCGAGTAGCCGCCGGTGGTGTGCAGAATGCCTTTGGGCTTTCCGGTGGTGCCGGAGGTGTAGAGCAGATAAAGAGGATGCTCCGCGTCCAAGGATTCGGCCGGGCACTCGTCGGAGGCCGTCTCCATCAATTCGTGCCACCAGTGGTCGCGCCCCGGCTGCATGGTGACATTGCCTCCGGTCCGCCGGTAAACCAACACGCTTTTCACGGTGGAGCACTGCGGCAGGGCCTGGTCCACGGCTTCCTTCAGCTTCACTTCAGCGCCTCTCCGGAATGCTCCGTCCTGCGTGATCACGGCCGATGCTCCGCAATCGTTGATGCGATCGATCAGTGCCTGGGCGGAGAATCCGCCGAACACCACGGTATGCGCCGCCCCGATCCGCGCGCACGCCAGCATTGCGATGGGCAACTCTGGAACCATGCCCATGTAGATCGCGACGCGATCGCCTTTCGCGACGCCCAGCGACTTCAGTACGTTCGCGCACTTGGAAACCTCGCGCAGCAATTGCTGATAGGTGAGCGTTCGCGAATCGCCCGGCTCGCCTTCCCATAGGATCGCGGCTTTGTTCTTGCGCCAGGTGGCGACGTGGCGGTCCAGACAGTTATAGGAAATGTTCAGTTCGCCGCCGATGAACCACTTGGCAAAGGGCAGCTTCCATTCCAGCACGCGGTCCCAAGGCTTGAACCAGTGCAGTTCCCGCGCGATCTTGGCCCAGAAACTTTCCGGGTCTTCCTGCGCTTCTTTGTATAGGCGGTCATACTCGGCCCGGCTCTTGATTTGGGCCCCGGCGCGGAACTCGTCGGGCGGTTCGAAGACGCGATGTTCGGTGAGAACGGAGTCGATGGCGTTCGATGACATGGCTCTCCATAGCATATCGTTGTGCTAACCTAGCGCGATACGGAGATGCAAGGTTCCCCGTCGCGCAAACTCGATTTTTTGATCGCAGGCACGCAGAAGGGTGGCACCTGCACCCTCGACGCCATTTTTAGGAAGCACCCGCAAATCCAGATGGCGCGCCGCAAGGAAACTCATTTCTTTGATGACGAAAGCCACCCCTGGGAGGCCCCCGATTATAACAAGCTGCATGCCTATTTTCCCGCGTCCGACAATAGACTGCGGGGAGAAGCCACACCTGTCACCTTGTATTGGCGGCCGGCGATACGGCGTGTACACCAGTACAATCCCGATATCAAGCTGATCCTGCTGCTGCGCAACCCAGTGGAGCGGGCCTTGTCGCAATGGCGCATGGCATCTGCCCGCGGACGCGACACGATGCTCTTCAGCGACGCTATTCGCGAAGGCCGCAGTCGGGTGCAATCCGAGGCGGAGGTGGAGGGATTGCTGCGTCGTTTCAGCTACGTCGAGCGGGGCTTCTACGGCCGGCAACTCGCATATTTGCTAGATCATTTTCCCCGGCGACAGATTCATTGTGAAATCTCCGAGGAATTCTTCGGCGGTCAGGCGGCAACGTTACAGCGCATATCGAGCTTTCTGGGGATTGGTCCGTTCCCCGCGCTTCGACCCGTGCACAGGAATCCCGGCGCCACATTCGGCGTTCCGACGCTATCCGGGGATGACATTCGGTACCTTTCGGAGTTATTTCGCGAGGACGTCGCCGCGGTGGAATCCTTTCTGGGGCGATCGATTCCGGCGTGGGGAAACGCGGCCATCCAGGCAAGAGCGAAATCGCAGCAACAGGATCGAGGCTGGATGCGTTGGGGCGCCACCACGGCTGAGCGTTCGCTGTTCTCGCTGCGCAGCCTCCTGCGTCCCCTCGTTAAGAGATGGCAACGCCGCGGATATTCCTAAAAGGAGTGCGAATCCCACGCTGATCGCTTGGAGCGCCGGGCGGTGTAGCCGTCAGTGTAGAATGAGTTGCTCGTGGTGTAATGCGCTCGGAGGCGACAACTTCAGCCCCTCTCGAGCGTCTCATTACGAGGAGAATCTATGAAAAACTTCCTGATCGGCTTGGTAATCGGCATTCTGCTGTGCGGCCTCACGCTGCTGGTTCTGGTTTTCGCGATCGCGCGCTTCGCCGGCTCCTACGCCAACCGGCCAGTCAGCGTCGCCGACGGATCCACGCTGGTGCTGGATCTGGAAGGCGATGTGCCGGAGCGCTTACCCGCGGACATCCCGATTCCGATTCTCCAAAACCAGACGCCGCTGTCGGTGGAACAAGTCTGGGACACCTTCCGCAGGGCCGCGGCCGATCCACGCATTAAGGGAATTCTGTTTGAACCGCACGGGCTGGATATTGGCTGGGGCAAGATGGAGGAGATTCACGACGAGATCGTTCAGTTCGAGAAATCCGGCAAGCCGATCATCACGTATCTGCACAGCCCGAGCGCGCGCGAGTATTATCTGGCTGCCGCCACGGACAAGATCTTCATTTCTCCGGAGGACTCGCTGGATCTCAAAGGACTGGGAGTGGAATCCGTGTTCTTCAAGCAGACCCTAGATAAGCTGGGGGTCAAAGCCGACGTGATTCATGCGGGCAAATACAAAGACGCCGGTGACATTCTCACGCAAACGTCCATGTCGCCCGAAACGCGCGAGGTTTTGAACGCCATTCTTGACCAGTACTACGGGGATCTGATCGCCACCGTGGCGCAAGGCCGCAAGAAACAGCCGGATGCGGTGCGCGCGCTGTTGGATGATGGCCCGTTCCTCGCGCGCGACGCGGCCGCCGATGGCCTGATCGATGCGCTGGGCTATGAAGACCAGGCGGTAGCGGAGATGCAGACCCGCCTGAAGCAGACCGAGCTGAAGAAGGTTTCGAGCAAGTCCTACGTCAGGGCCGCGCTCGCCTCGGCTGGAGCCGGCCGCAGGATCGCGCTGGTGGTGGGAGACGGAACTATCACGCAGGGCTCGGGCAATGAGACCGCGGACGACGAAAGTTTCACCGCCACCGGATTCATCAAACTGCTGAAGGAAGTGGAGAACGATTCGTCTATCCAGGGCGTGATTCTACGCATCGATTCCCCCGGAGGCGATGCCGTGGCCTCCGATGAGATGCTGCACGAGGCCAAGAACCTCAGCAAGAAGAAGCCGCTGGTGATCTCGATGAGCGACGAAGCCGCATCGGGCGGCTACTATGTGGCCGTGACCGGCGATCCGATCGTTGCGTATCCGAACACGCTCACCGGGTCCATCGGGGTGATTTTCGCGCGCTTCAACCTGCATGGCCTCTACGACAAAATCGGCGTAAATGCGCAACTCCTCACCCGAGGCCGCTATGCTGACATTGATTCCGAATACGCTCCGCTGAGCGATGACGAGCGGCAGAAGCTCACGACGCAAATCGACGCGTTTTACCGGTCTTTCGTGAGCCGTGTGGCGGATGGCCGCAAGAAGCCCTTCGACCAGATCGAGCCGCTGGCGCAAGGGCGCGTGTGGCTGGGAGCGCAAGCCAAGCAGAACGGGCTGATCGATCAGCTCGGCGGCCTGGACCGCGCCATCGAAGTCCTGAAACAGCAAGCGCACATGTCGCCCTCCGAGCGAGTCACGCTGGTGCCCTATCCTGGCCAGCGAAGCGTTTTTGATTTGCTCTTTCGAAGCCGGATGGACACTTCAGCTGGCGTTGAGATGAGATTGCAAAGAATGTTCGGCCGGCTGCCCTGGCAAGTCCTCTCGAAGCAAGGTTTCCTGAAAGTAATGCCGTACTCCGTTAGCGTCCATTAGGCCCGAAACGCTGCGGTTCCATCGCACTGTAAGCGTCTGCGCCGCAATCGATTGCCGGCGATTTGATCGGCTGTGTTCGTAGTACGATAGGCGGCCCGGTCATGGAACCAATGTTCTATGGTGAATACCTGATTCGGGCCTAAGGTTGTAGTGGGGATCGAATTATGGGAACCCGGCACGATCTGCGCCGCCAGGATCGGCGGCCGTGTGAGCACAAGGTCACCGTGACTTGGCATGATGCTCGCGGCGACCACAAATTTGCCATTGCACGAGCCATCGACATTTCCGAGTCCGGCATACGGTTGCAGATGCCAGAGGCGCCGCCCCTGCACACCTACGTGATGCTACGTGCAGCCCAACTGGGACTGCTGGGAAACGCTTCGGTCCGCTATTGTGTCCGCACGGCCGCATCGAAGTATGCGGTGGGCGCTGAATTTACCGCCGGTCTGCGGTGGACTCCAGAAAAACAGGCGGCCGAGTAGCCGGCGATTTGTACGGGCGGCCATTTGTATAGGACAGCGTGGCCCTGATACGATCGGATTCGAGCGCATTTCGAATGACCGAAAGCCATCCTCAACGCTTAGTGGTCGGCATCACCGGCGCCACTGGGGCAATTTTCGGGATCCGGCTGCTGGAAGCTTTGCAGGGATCCAGCGTGGAAACGCACTTGATCGTCAGCAAATGGGGCGCTCACACGCTGGCGCAAGAAACTTCGTACACCCTCGATCGGGTGCGGCAAATGGCGTCGTATTCTTATGCAGCGAGCGATCAGGGCGCGGCTGTGTCGAGCGGTTCGTTCCTGACGGCAGGCATGGTGGTCGCGCCGTGCAGCGTGCGGACTCTGGGAGCGATCGCCAGCGGCCAAGGCGAGCACTTAGTGCACCGGGCCGCGGATGTGGTTCTCAAGGAGCGCCGCAAGCTGGTGTTGGTGGTGCGCGAAACGCCGCTGAACGACATCCACCTGGAGAACATGTTGAAGCTCTCGCGCATGGGCGCGGTGATTCTTCCACCGGTGCCGGCGTTTTACAATCACCCGCGGTCGATCGAAGAGCTGGTGGATCACATCGTCATGCGCGTGCTGGATCAGTTCGGCATTCACACGGATCTGGCGGAGCGCTGGGGTAGCGAGCTGCCGCTACCACTAAGCGCAAAGATTTCCGGCTCGTGAGCTAACGCCAAAGACCAGCAGGCCGATGCACGCCAGCAGCGCCACCAGTGTCGCCCACGCGGCGGGCACGAAATAAGTGGAATGGTAATCCAGCACCAAATCACCCTGTCCGGCTGGCACGGCTACGCGTATCAGCGCGTAGTCCACCGGCAGCACGGGCAAATTCTGGGCGCCCGATTTCGCGGTCCTTCCATTTGCGGTCCAACCATGTGCCGTCCACCCAGGGAAGTAGGCGTTGCTGACACGCAAACAGACTCGGCGTAGCGCACGTGTAGTGGATACGGTAGTGGCCTGGCGTGAATTCGCGCACGTCCGCGATGCCGTTTGCGTCCTGCGCCATCGCATCGATCCCGGCCGGAACAAAAGCCTGACGCGCCGGATCCAAGGTAGCGAGCAGCGCCTTTTGGATCGTGGCGGTCTTTACCGAAATGCTTTTGGTTCGTTTACCCACTTCGCCTCCGGCCTATCGCGGTCAGAGCCCCTGCTTCGCCACGGCGCGCCCCTGGTAGGCTTCGAGAACCGCCTTGACAGAGCCATCCATCATCACGGAACCATGATCGATCCACAGCGCGCGGTCGCACATTTCCCGAACTGAGGCGGGCGAGTGCGATACGAACAGCAGCGATTTGCCGGCCCGGCGGAACGATACTAGAGCCTCCTTGCTTTTCTCCTGGAAGCTGGCGTCGCCGACGCCCAGAACCTCGTCGATGAGCAGAATATCCGGCTCGCATTGAATCGCGACCGAGAAAGCCAGCCGCATGATCATGCCGCTCGAGTAGGTCCGCAGCGGATCGCCGATGAATTCGCCGATGCCGGAAAACTCCACGATGCGGTCGAAAAGCTGGTTGGTCTTGCGCCTGGAGAGCCCGAGCAGCGCGGCGTTGAGAACCAGATTCTCGGCGCCGGTCAAATCCGGATGAAATCCGGAGCCCAATTCGAGCAGCGCCGCGATCCGGCCGTTCACCCGCACCGCGCCTTGGTCCGGCAAGGTCAGACCGGCCGCCAGGCTCAGAAGCGTGCTCTTGCCGGCTCCGTTGGAACCGATGATCGCCAGGCTCTCGCCTTCCTCCAGACTGAAAGACACATCCCGCAAGGCGCAGAAGGGCTCGTTGTGTCCTCCGCCAAACCATCGTGCGATATGCGTGCGCAGTAACTGGCGTCCCGTGCTGTGGGGAAACCACTTGGAAACGTTCTGAAATTCAATCAGCGGCATGCCGGCCTACAAGCGCGAATAGAAGCCATCCTTCAACTTCCCGAAAATAAATATGCCCGCCCCGAACATGGCAACCGACACGATCGCCAGACGAATCAACGTGGAACCGAGCGGTGCATGGCCTTCGAGCAAGACGTTGCGCATCATCAGGACCAATGCGGCCACTGGATTGAATTGATACAGGCCCCGGAACCGGACAGGAATGAGCGCGAATGAATAGAAGATAGGCACCAGCCAGAACAGCATGGTATTGGTCGACTCAACCACGTAGCGCGTGTCCCGCACGTAAACGTTCACGGCCGAAAAGGCGAAAGCCAATCCCATCACGAACAGAATCTCCAGCCCCCAGATCAGCGGCAGCCACAGCCAGTGGACGTTTACGCCGCTTCCGAACACCAAGACGATGCCGAGCAGTAGCGCGATCTGTATGAGCAGATGCAGGCAATTTGACAGGACGCTCGCGATCGGGAACACCTGCCGCGGCACTGGAACTTTCTTGATGAGCGACGCGTTATCCAACACCGATGTCGTGCCCGTGATCCAGGCCACCGTGAAAAAGTTGAACGGAACCAGGCCGCACAAAACAAACAGCGGAAAATTCCTGTCGTTGGGCCGGGCAAAGATCTTGGTGAAGATGAACGTGAGCAGCGCCATCATGATCAAGGGGTTCAACAGCGACCAAAGGACGCCCAGCGACATGTTCCGATAGCGGACTTTGAAGTCCTTCTCCACCAGGTTGCGGATTAAGAAGAGATAATCGCCATTCCACACAGGTCAATTATACGCCGACGCTCGCCTATTGAACCTCGCGTCCCAACATGCTTCAATATGAGTGGCACCCCTTCCCGAGAACACTGGAGGACAATCCGAATTGAATGCTGCAATCCTCGCCCTGGAAGACGGGACGGTCTTCGAGGGCAAGAGTTTTGGTGCGCCGAAAGACAGCCTGGGCGAAGTGGTGTTCAACACCGCCATCACGGGCTATCAGGAGATTTTCACGGACCCGTCCTACGCGGGCCAAATCGTCGTTTTGACGAATCCACAGATCGGGAATTATGGCGCCAACGCGTACGATCAAGAAGCGTCGCGTCCGTATATCGAAGGGTTGGTGGTTCGTGAATTCTCGCGTCTGGCTAGCAACTGGCGATCGGAGGAAAACGCCGAACAGTTTCTCGCCGGCAGCGGAATCCCGGTAGCTGCGGAGATTGACACGCGCGCGCTGGTGCGCCACCTGCGAACGCGCGGCGTGATGCGGGGTGTGCTTTCGGTGGGTAAAGGAAGCCGGGACGAACTGGTCGCACGCGCAAGAAACGCTCCGTCCATGGCGGGCCTCGACCTGGCGACGCGCGTCTCCACTTCTTCCAGCTACTCGTGGGACCAGCCGGTGACGGCCTGCTCCCCTTCCGACCCGCTCGCGAAACCAGCCGAGCAGTTTTGCCACGTGGTCGCGTTTGATTACGGGATCAAGCGCAATATCTTGCGCCGCCTGGTTCACGTGGGCGCGCGCGTGACGGTAGTCCCGGCGGGCACATCGGCCGAAGACGTGCTGGCGCTCAATCCGGATGGCGTGTTTCTATCGAATGGCCCCGGCGATCCCGAGCCCCTGGCGTTCCAGGCGGCCCAAGTGCGAAAACTGATCGGCAAGAAGCCCATCTTCGGCATCTGCCTGGGCCACCAGATTCTTGGCCTCGCGCTCGGCGGCAAGACCTACAAGCTCAAGTTCGGACACCGCGGAGCGAACCATCCGGTGTTGAACCAGGTAACTCAGAAGGTGGAGATCACATCCCACAATCACGGATTCGCGGTGGATCCCGATTCTCTCAACATGAACGAAGTGGATCTCACTCACGTCAATCTGAACGACCAAACGCTGGAGGGCTTCCGCCATCGCAACGAACCGGTGTTTTGCGTGCAATACCATCCCGAGGCGGCGCCCGGTCCACACGATTCACATTATCTGTTTGATGATTTCATGACACTGATCAAGGATTACGGGGTCCGGTAGCCATGCCTCGACGCAACGATCTTCATTGCATCCTGATCGTGGGCTCGGGACCAATCATCATTGGACAGGCCTGTGAATTCGATTATTCCGGCGCGCAGGCCTGCAAGGCCCTCAAGTCCGACGGCTATGAAGTAGTGCTGATCAACTCGAATCCGGCCACCATCATGACCGATCCCGACCTGGCCGACCGTACGTATGTCGAGCCGCTCAGCGTTGCTTATGCCGAGGAAGTGATCCGGCGCGAACGCCCCGATGCGTTGCTCTCCACGGTCGGCGGTCAGACCGGTCTCAACTTGTCCGTTGACCTGGCTGAAGCCGGAGTGCTCGACAAGTACGGCGTGGAGCTTATCGGGGCCAAGATCGAATCCATCAAGAAAGCCGAGGATCGCTTGCTGTTCAAGGATGCGATGCGGAAGATCGGCCTGGAGACGCCGCAATCGCAACTGGTGAACAACGTCGAGGACGGACTGGCCTTCGCAGAGCGTGTTCCGGGCGGCTATCCCGTGATTCTGCGGCCCAGCTTCACGATGGGTGGCTCGGGCGGCGGCATCGCTTACAATCGCGAAGATCTCGCCGAGATTCTGGAGCGCGGCCTGGATCTCTCTCCGGTGCACGAGGTGCTGATCGAAGAGAGCGTGCTCGGTTGGAAGGAATTCGAGCTGGAAGTGATGCGCGACTTGGCTGACAACGCCATCATTGTATGTTCCATCGAAAACTTCGATCCAATGGGCGTCCATACGGGCGACTCCATTACCGTCGCGCCGGCGCAAACACTCACCGATCGCGAGTACCAGATGATGCGCGATGCCTCACTGCGTTGCCTTCGTGAAATCGGCGTGGACACGGGCGGATCGAATGTGCAGTTCGCGATCAACCCGGAAAACGGCCGCATGGTCATCGTGGAGATGAACCCGCGCGTCTCGCGCAGCTCCGCGCTGGCCTCCAAAGCCACTGGGTTTCCCATCGCCAAGATCGCGGCGAAACTGGCGGTCGGCTATCGCTTGGACGAGATCAGGAACGACATCACGAAAGAAACACCCGCTTGCTTCGAGCCGACTCTCGACTATGTCGTGGTCAAGATTCCGCGCTGGCAATTCGAGAAATTCCCCGGGGCGGAACCGGTTCTCGGAACGCAAATGAAATCGGTGGGCGAAGTGATGGCCATCGGCCGCACCTTCAAACAGGCGCTGTGCAAGGGAATCCGAAGCCTGGAGACGGGCAAGTCGGTCACTTCCGAGAGCTACGATCGGGCGCTCATCCGGCAGCGCCTGATCACGCCGAACCCCGAGCGTTTGGGCTATATCCGCTTCGCTCTCGAACAAGGCTGGACCGTGGAGCAGATTCACGAGATCACCTCTATTGATCCGTGGTTTTTGAAGCAACTTCGCGAGTTGGCGGATCTCGAGCACGGTCTGTCCGGGCAAAGCTTGGGCTCGCTTTCTCGGGAGCGGATTCTCGGAGCCAAGCGCGACGGGCTGTCCGACGCACGCCTGGGCCAGTTGTTCAGTACTGATGCGAACGCGGTGCGCGCGCGCCGCAAGGAGCTCGGCATCACCGCAGTGTTCAATCGCGTGGATACTTGCGCGGCCGAATTCGAGAGCTTTACGCCCTATCTCTATTCGAGCTACGAATCGGAAAATGAATCCGACCCGGGCGATCGCAAGAAAGTCATGATTCTCGGCAGCGGCCCCAACCGCATCGGCCAGGGCATCGAATTCGACTATTGCTGCTGCCACGCGGCGTACGCGTTGGCGGAGTTCGACCATGAGTCGATCATGGTCAATTGCAATCCTGAGACCGTATCCACCGACTATGACACCAGCGACCGGCTGTACTTCGAGCCCCTCACGCTCGAGGAAGTGCTCAACATTTGCGACGTCGAGAAGCCCGATGGCATAATCGTTCAATTCGGCGGGCAAACTCCGCTGAACCTCGCCCTGCCGCTCCAGCTCGCCCTCAAAGGCGCGGGCGTTGCGATTATCGGCACCGATCCGGCCGATATCGACCGCGCGGAAGATCGCAAGCTGTTCGGCAAACTGCTCGACGATCTCGGCATTCCGTCGCCTGAAAACGGCACGGCCACTAGCGCGGAAGAAGCCTGCGCGGTGGCTCGACGGCTGGGCTATCCGGTGCTGGTCCGGCCGAGTTATGTGCTGGGCGGACGCGCCATGGTGATCGCCTACGACGAAGAGATGGTCAAACGCTACATGCACGAGGCCGTGGTCTTCTCGCAGGAGCGGCCCGTGCTTATTGACCGCTTCCTGGAGGACGCCACCGAAGTCGACGTGGATGCTCTCGCCGATCAAGATGGCGGCGTGCTGATCGCGGGCATCATGGAGCACATTGAGGAAGCCGGCGTGCACTCGGGCGATAGCTCCTGCGTTCTTCCGCCGCAGGGGCTTTCCGAAGCCGTGCTTCAGACCATTCAGGAGTACACCGAGCGGTTGGCGCGCGCGCTGCACGTGATCGGTCTGATGAACGTGCAGTACGCGATCAAAGACGGCATGGTGTATGTGCTGGAAGTCAATCCACGCGCCTCGCGCACCGTTCCCTACGTCAGCAAGGCCACTGGCGTACCGCTACCGAAACTGGCGGTCGGCTTGATGCTCGGCAAGAGACTCCGCGACTTCGAGCACCTGACTGGGGGCCGCACATCCGGCGTTCTTCCCGTACCGCAGTGCTTCGTGAAATCGCCCGTCTTCCCGTTCGGCAAGTTCCCCGGCGTCGATCCCGCGCTGGGTCCTGAGATGCGCTCCACCGGCGAAGTGATGGGCGTGGGCGAAAACTTCGGCGAAGCGTTCGGCAAGGCCCAGTTGAGCGCCGGCACTCCGCTTCCGGACAGTGGCACGGTGTTCATCAGCGTGAACGATCGCGATAAAGCAGCCGCGGTGGAAGTCGCGGCCAAATTCGCCGAATATGGATTTCAGCTCGCGGCCACGCGCGGAACGGCAGCCGTCCTAAAAGCCGCGGGGCTCCAAGTGAAAACAGTTTTCAAAGTGAACGAGGGACGGCCGAACGCCGTCGACATCATGAAGGCTGGCTCTTTGAAGCTGGTGATCTACACCACCACGGGCGGCCACACGTTCAAGGACGAGCGCGACATCCGCCGCACTGCGGTTGCGTACCGCATTCCATGCATCACCACGCTCAGCGGAGCCAAGGCCGCCGCTCAGGCCATTGTCTCGCGCAAGCGCGATCCCATCCGCGTCTGGAGCCTCCAGGAAATCCACAAACCGGCTGGCGTGGCGACCACTTCGTAGCCTTAGTTCGCAGTTTTCGAAATCAGCGCTGGCTCGATTCGCCCGCGCGAACGCGGCGGTTGAATTCGCTGGATGCGCCGCGCGGCACGCTCAGCGTGTTCCATCGGTCGTGGCAAAAATGCTTCGCCAGAAATACGATCTGACCGCAATGGTAGGAGTAATGCGCAACCTGCCGGTTGATGGCTTGCATCACCGAGTGCGCTTCGCCGCGAATCGTGATGGTGCGGCCGAGATCGGGGTCCGAGAGAGACTCCATCGTCCCGAGCAGGCGCTGCCAGCCATCCTCCCAGATTTGGAGCAGCTCTTCGCGAGCAGGGGGTGGACTGGAAAACTCCTCGTCACGGTCGCGGCCCGGCTTCTCTCCGTCGCTGGTCAGAAAATCAGTCCAGCGCGAGCGCATGTTGCCGGACATGTGCTTCACGATAACCGCGATCGAATTCATCTCGTCATCCAGCACGGCGAAGAGCTGATCGTCGCTCACCTGTTCGATCGCACGCTCGGCAAGCTTTTTGTAGTACCGGAAGATCGCGGTCGAATCCTCCACGTAGGATGTGGTGAACCGTAGCGCCATGCATACATTCTACGGCTTGATCGCTTCCCGCAGGTACGCGAGTATCGAAGCTAACTCGGCGTCGTTGTAGGCGCCGGTCACGGATGCGTGACGCCACGCACTGCCTTCGGAGACTTTCAACGCATCCGGATCCACGGTTCGCAACACCGGCGGCACGGACGTCAAATCGTAAAACAGCGCGCGTGTCTTGCCTTGGCTCACGATCAACGCGGGCATGGCCTCGCCCGCGACGGTGGCAGTCCGGATCGCAGGCGTCGCAAGCGCGCGCAGCGCCGCGGCGTCGGTAGGAATTTTCTCGATGAGCGTCGTCACCGGAATCCCGATCCCATTCACCTCGTGACACGTCGAGCAACGCCCGAATCCGCGCACCGCGTCGAAGAACAGCGCGCGGCCTCGCTCGGCTTCCGCGGAAAGCGCCGGCTCCGCAGGTCCAGCGGCGCCCGGTCCCGGCCCAAGGTCAATCGATGGATTGGCGATGCCGTTCAAGCTCGCGACGTACGCGACCACGGCAATCAAATCGGCGCGCGACAACGTTGCCCCAAACGCCGGCATCGCAGTACCCGGCAACCCGCGCATGATGGTGCTCGTGATGTAGCTCTGATCGAAGCCTCGGCCAGCCAATCGTGGCGCACCCGCAGGCGTACCCCGCGCGCCGTGACAGTACCCAGTCCCGCAGGATTGGGCGAACACTTTCTCGCCCAAGCTTTGCGACCAGCCCAGCACCGGCACAAGTAGAAACAGAAGCGCTCGCGTCATTTCGAGGCCTCCGGCAATGCGAATACGATCAACGTGGAACCTCCGCGCCAGTTCTGATCGGGAAACAACGGCGCGAGCTGCGCCCCGGTGATGGCCAGTTGCCATCCCGTCGGTGTCGCGATGTACTGCCGCCCCGCGATCGAATACGAAACCGCCGACCCGCGATTGCCCGCGCCAGTTTGGTAGCTCCATAGCTTGTTGCCGTTGCGCGCGTCCAGCGCAAAGAAGTCGCCCTCGGGATTGCCCGTGAACACCAGGTCGCCCGCCGTTGCGAGCACAGAAGCCAGCAAAACGTATCGATACGGCATGCTCCAAACGCGCTTCCGCGTGATGGGATCCCACGCATCCAGGTGACTGTACGTTTTTCGATTCGGAGGCAGCTTGAACGAGAATCCACCGTTGGCGTGAAAGCGGCCTTCCATCGCCTCGGTGGGCGTGGACGTGAGGTCGTTGCAGACTTCATTGATTGGCGCATAGATATAACCGGTGCGCGGCGAGTACGCCGTCGAGTTCCAGCTTTTCGCTCCAGCAGCGCTCGGACAAGTATTCACCACCTTGCCCGTTTCAGGCTCTCTGCGCCCCACCAGTTTGCCGTCTTCGGTGATGCCCGAAATCCAAGTCTGCACTTCCGCCATGGAGAAGGCCCCGATGAATTCGCCCGTCACGCGATCCAGAACGAACGTCACGCCGCTCTTGTTCATGTGCACCAGCAGCTTTCGCATCTGGCCGTTGATCGCGCGATCGATCAGCACGCATTCATACGCCGAATCGAAGTCCCACAAATCATCGGGTACTTCCTGGTGATACCAGCGCAGCTTGCCGATGTCGGCGTCCAGAGCCACTACGCTAGCCGTGTAGAGATTCGCTTCCTTGCCCTTCGCGCCGGGAACCAGACGGTCTTCATCGTTGAAATCGCCGCCGGCGTTGCCCGTGCCCCAATAGACCAGGTTCAGCTCCGGATCGAACGAGCCGGTCATCCATGGAGCGCCGCCGCCCAGCTTCCAGCTATCGCCCTTCCACGTTTCGTGACCCTTTTCGCCGGGCCCTGGAATGACATACCAGCGCCACGCCAGGCGCCCGGTCTTGGTGTAGAACGCCGTCAAGTAACCGCGATGCGCGGCGTCCCCGCCGTTGCCTCCTACGATCACCTTGTCCTTCACCACCAGCGGCGCGGCCGTGATATCGCAGCCGCATTGGCGCGGATCATCCACGCTGACCCTCCACTGCTCGGCGCCGGTTTTCTGATCCAGCGCGACAAGATAGTTATCCGTGGTGCCGAAGAATACTTTGCCGTCGCCCACCGCGACCCCGCGATTTTGCAGGAACGTCATCCCGCCTGGACGTCCCGGCCTCGGTGTTGGATATTTGTACTGCCATAGCAAGTGGCCTGAGGCCGCATCCAGCGCGAACACTTGGATACGCGGCGTAATCAGGTACATTACGCCATCCACCACGATCGGGGTGGCCTGCAGGTTCTCGGCATAGTCGCCGGTCTGGAACTGCCAGACCGGAACGAGATTATTGACATTCCCGGTGTTGATCTGATCGAGCGCGCTATATCGCCAGGAGAGCTGCGTACCACCGTAATGCGGCCAATCGGCATGTGTCGCGCCGTCTTGGGCCCACGCCGCCATCGCGAGCAGCACCAGCAGAAATCGCATAGTGTCCCATCATATTAGAAATCCGGTGTTACTTAGCGACCGGAGCCGGTGGCGCAATCTGCCAGTTGCCGTCGAAAGGCGGCCAGTTCGGCACCACCGCGTCCTGGTCTGGGTAAAACATCGAAGAGTAAATCGAGCGGATTTTCCCCTGCTCGATGAAAAACCACTCACTGAACATATTGCGGCGCATGGCAACACCCGGCTTGCGCTGAAAGACTCCGAGAGCAAGCACCGCGCCCGCCTCTTCGTCGACGATCGGATAGCGCCGCGCGGTTACGGCGAAGATGTTGACCATAGCCGCGGTACCTGTGCAGTCGGTGGAACCGCCGCCCTCAATCGGCCGCTGCGTGGTTAGCACTCCGTTCTCGAGTCGCGCACACCCGGGGTGCGCCATGATTATGGACCCGTCATGCGCCGTCAGCCCATCGAAGTAACTATTGGTGATGGCGAGCAAATCCGCGCGCGAAACCCGCTCGCCTTTCGGAACCACCCTCTCGGCCGGAGGATGCGCGATCAGATAATCCGAATCGTTGAACGCGGCAGCAGCCTGTCGTCCCGCCTGCGGGCCAATGCCGGGATCGCCCTTCCGCGATAAAATCCACTCGGCCTCGGTGATTTTGCGGTCCTCCACCTTCAACCGGAGGGTGGCGATCGCTGCGCCGCCCGCCTCTTCGATCGTTCCAAAATAGCCGGCCTGGCCGCTCTCCGCGTCAAAATATCTGCGCTGTAGTTTGCCCAGAGCCTTGGCACTTTGCCACAGCCCCGTTCCCGGCTGCCGCACCATCGCGTTTTCGGTTTGCCGGAACCCCACTGAAAGAGGCGCTGCCGCCGGATTGTGCTCCACCACCGCAGCGAGATACTGATCGAGCGTGGTCTTCAGACAGGATCGGTCGCAGGTTGCCCCATAGGCCGCGCCATAAGTGCTGCCCAGCGCGAGAACACCAGCGAGGCCGAGACGATTCATTGAGGTATTGTAATACAAGCAAACTATGCCAACTGCCTACATTTGCCAAGGCGTCCGGACACCCATCGGCCGCTATGCGGGATCGCTTTCCGGAGTCCGCGCGGACGATCTGGCCGCCCATACGCTCGCGACACTGCGCGCCAAATTTCCCAAGAGCGACTGGGCGACCATCGACGAAGCGGTGCTGGGCTGCGCGAATCAATCCGGCGAGGACAACCGCAACGTCGCGCGGATGGCGCTGCTGCTTTCCGGCATTCCACACACGGTGCCCGGCGTGACGGTGAACCGTTTGTGCGCTTCCGGAATGGAAGCCGTCGCCCTCGCATCTCGGGCGATTGCCGCGGGCGAGATGTCGCTCGCCATCGCCGGCGGAGTGGAAAGCATGAGCCGCGCGCCCTTCGTGATGGGCAAGGCGACCACTCCCTTCGCGCGCAATCCGGAGATCTTCGACACCACGCTGGGCTGGCGCTTCATCAATCCCGTGCTGCAGAAGAAGTACGGGACGGATTCGATGGCCGAGACCGCCGAGAACGTCTCGGAAGATTACAAGATCGATCGCGAGACGCAAGATAAATTCGCGCTGTGGTCGCAGCAAAAGGCGGCGGCCGCGCAGAAAGCCGGATTCTTCGCCGAAGAAATCGCACCGGTCGTCATTCCCGGTCCCAAAGGCTCCACAACGACGGTCTGCGAGGACGAGCACATTCGCCCCGACACCACGCTCGAGGGCTTGGCCAAGCTCCCCACGCCGTTTCGCAAGGGTGGCACAGTAACCGCCGGCAACGCGTCCGGTATCAACGACGGCGCATGCGCTCTGTTCGTCGCTTCCGAAGATTCCGCCGCGCGATTTGGTCTCACTCCGCTTGCGCGCGTGGTGGGCGCAGCAGCCGCCGGTGTGGAACCGCGCGTCATGGGCGTCGGACCAATTCCCGCGATCCAGAAGCTGCTGGCACGCGTGAAAATGTCTATGGATCAGATCGATATTCTGGAGCTCAACGAAGCGTTCGCCGCGCAAGCCGTAGCTGTGACGCGCGCGTTCGGATTGCCCGATGATTCTGAGAAGGTGAATCCGAACGGCGGCGCCATCGCGCTTGGCCATCCGCTCGGAATGAGCGGCGCGCGCCTGATCCTGACCGCGACACATCAATTGCAGAACACCGGCAGCCGCTACGCGCTCGCAGCCATGTGCATCGGCGTGGGCCAAGGCATGGCGACGCTGATCGAGAAGGTGTGACGCTCTATTGTGTCTTCGCTGCCGTCGCGGCCGGCCTCAAACCGAACACCGACAGATCGATCGCGTCCGCCATCGCCTGATAGCCCGCATCGTTCGGATGCAAGTGATCGCCGTTGTTAAATCCAGCGCGAAACTGCTTGGGATGCTCAGGATCGCGCGTGGCGGCGTCGAAATCCACCACCGCATCGAACGCCCCGGCCGACCGGATCCATTGGTTCACGGTCTCGCGGACCGTTTCACCCGCCTCGCTGTAATACGCCGCGCCTTCAAACGGAGTCAGCGTGCCGCCGATCACCTTGATGCCATGCTCATGCGCCCGTTCGATGAGCTGCTTCAGCGCCACGATCAAATCGTCCGCGCCCACCGCATCGCTCGCCGCCGCATTGGCCCGCAATCCGAGGCCGATGTCATTGATCCCTTCGAGTATCATGAGCCACTTCACGCCCGGCTGCGCCAGCACGTCGCGATCGAAGCGTGCCAGCGCGTTCACTCCAGCGCCATCGCGCAATAGCCGGTTGCCCGAGATGCCCTGGTTCAACACCGCGATGTTCGCGCCGCCCGAGGCCGCGAGACGCCGCGCCAGAAAGCTTGGCCAGCTGCGATCGGTGTTCGGCGTCGAAACCGCCCCATCGGTGATCGAATCTCCAAAGGCCACGATCGCCGCGGAATCCGGCGGCGCGGCCACATCGACGTTGGTCAGGAAGTAGAACGATTGCGTGGTGGTTGCATCCGCAATCGCCGGCGCGGCGGTGGCGTCGCCTTCCTTGGAAATATAGGTTGTGTGCAATCCAACTGCGTGCATGGTGTCCGCTGTGGCGCTGTCGGGAATAAAAATGCTTACCGCGAGATCGCTCGCCGCCGGCACGTCAAGATTCACCGCGTCGCTGATCAGGGTCGCGCCCGGAGGAATCCAGCACGTAGGACGGCCGCCGAACAACAGCGTCCGATCCGACGCCGGAACTACGCCCGATTCTGTGTCCCGCAGCGCGATGTGCGCCGCACCGATCCCGAGCGGTGCGCTGCCGAACGCATTCGAAAGCTCGATGCGCACGCGCCGCCCGCCGATGCTGGTATGCGCGATCATCCGCAGCGTCTGGTTATGGAAGCTCGTTATCGCCTGCGGCCGGGGGGGCGCTGGCGGTGTCGGCGGCGTTGGTGTTATCGCTCCTGCGGTTGGAGGAGCCGGCGGACGCGGCGCCGGAAATGGTCGCGGTTGCTGCGGCGATGTCGCCCAAGTGCTCACCCAATGCTCGGGGGTCGATCCGCTCTGCGCGAAAATACATGGCGCCAGGCACAGAATAGGAACAGTCAGCAGTTTCATGTCTAATTACTCTATCTGAATCCGGTTCAGAAAATCCCGCGCCGCGCTGATCTCTTCTTCGCTCACGATATGCGGCCGTCCTGGGTAGATGCGGAGTTGGACATCCGCGCCGAGGTCCCGAAACAGCCGAGCCGCTTCATGACTGTTATATTCGGGCACCCAATCGTCAACGTCGCTCCCGGTCAGCAGGACGCGCAATCCCGCGAGCGATTTAGGCGCGCCGGCTTTCCAATCGGAACCCGGCACGCCCATCAATGCGCCGGTAAATACGATGAGAGAACCCACGTGGCCAGGATGGCGCAGGGCATATTCCAGCGCCAGACAGGCGCCTTGCGAGAAACCGACGATCACCAGATGTTCCGGCCCCAGCCGGCTATCCTCGCTGGCTTCCAGCACTGCCTCGTGACACCGCTCGACGGCCTCGCTCAGGTAGGGCTCGTTCGCCCCCCGAGGGTCCCAAAAACGGCCGGGGTACCAACTGCCCGGAGTCTCGGCCTCCGGAACCACCCAGCGGATCCCTTCGATATTGCCAAAGCGAGCGGCTAAATCAATTTTCTCCTCCGGCGTTTTACCCCGGCCATGGAGTAACACGCCAGCGAATTGCGAGGCGCCCCGCGCCGAACCGACCGCGCGAACGCGGGGCCTTGTACTACCACTACTCACGATTACTGCTTTTTCTGACCGCCGTCTCCACCAATAAACACCGCCTGGCGCCGGGAAGCTCCGGTGCTAACGGGCTCCGCGGCCGCCGGTGTTCCGCCGGGTGTCGCGGTCTTCACCGCAACCGCTTCGAGATGCACCGGGAAATTGTTTTCCGGAATCGTAATCGGTTCCAGCATGGTCATGATCTCGGCACGGCGCTCTTCAAACCACGGAGGCAGCAGCAACTTATGTCCCAGCGCATCGGACGGCTCGTCGCGAGAAAATCCACCCGCGGCCGTGGCCGCGCATTCCACCAGGATTCCGCCCGGGCAGCGGCAATAAATCGAATGGAAGTACTCCCGATCCTTGATCTCAGAGCAATCGGTGTAGCCCAGCTCTTCGTAAATGCCCTTCTGCTCGGCGAGACCCTTATCGGTGCCGGCATCCAGCGCTACGTGGTGGCCGCAGCCCGCGCCGAATCCCCAGCTTCCCGAAGGACGGTCCGGTTCATGCAGCAGTACGACGGTCTTGTTCGCTCCGCCGCCGTTCAGTTCCAGGCGATGATACGCGCCATCCACGCCAGTCTTCTTGAAGCCCAGCGCCTCCACGAAAAACCGCTCGGTCTCCGGAATCTCGCGAACCGACGCCACCGGCCCATGGAACCCATGCGTTGCCACGTCGGCGCTGATTTCGCCAACGGTCCACGGTTTGCGATCGTCGGCGGAATCCTCGATCACTTCCAATTGCAAACCGGAGGGATGGCTGAACCGGATGAACTTCTGTCCGAACCGCTCCTGAATGCCGCCATGCTTCACCTTGTGGTGCGTCAGGTGTTCATCCCAAAACTTGGTGGCCCCCTTCTTCACCGTGTAAGCGGTGGACTGGATCTGGCCAGATCCCGGCCGCCCGGGCACGCGCTTATACGGGAAGGTGGTGTAAACCGAACCCGGCTCCGCGTTGGCGTTCGAATAATACAAGTGGTAATGGGCATAACGTCCATCAAAAAGGATGGTCTGTTTGATGAGCCGTTGCCCAAAGACTTGCGTCAAGAAATCTACGTCTTCTTGGGCTCCAGATGCACAAACGGTGACGTGGTGGATACCCGATACCAAAGACATGGTGCTTTACCTCCGGCGAGATTATATCAACTGTAATGGCCTTCGATGGCGCGGTTTCAATATATCAACACAGGCAGATGCACGCAAGACAGCCGAACTAGCTTTCAGCGGCTTCCGTGCAACTCGCTTCAGGCAGTGCGGACGGCCAAACCGAGCGCGACCAGCGGGCGTGAAAGCCCAATTCACAGAAGTAATTCACGGCCGTCACCAGCGGCACAACCAGCATCAGGGGAGTCAGCACGACAGTCCAGGGCCGCTCGCGAACCAGGCTGGATCCGATGCCGAGCACCGCTTGGGTTAGCTTGGCGTAGCTGCCGGACGCGCCCGCCACTTGCCCGCGCCTGTGCCGGACAGCTTCCAGGTAGGAACGCGCATTGTCCGCGCCGGCCACCTCGGTGTAAGTCAGCGCCAGCGTCCCCAGCGTGTGTGCGTCGCTTCCGCCCACCGCCGCCTTCTGCCAATCTTCCGCTAATCGCGCGGCGGCTCGGTTATTGCCCGCGGGGATATGGCCGTTCAGCGTCTCCATCGCCGGGAACAACTCTTCGAACATATCGAAGTCCAGTTCCGTGCGGCGTCCGGTAAGGCTTGAGAACACGTGGTTGATGCTGAACAGGATCTTCTGTTCGCGCAAGTAGGCAGCCAACGTTGGCACGTCGTTACGCCGCCGCTGGAGCTCGATGTGATGCCGCTCTTCGATGCCGTACACGCCCACGTGGATCTCGGTTCTGCTGGGCGTGGTGCACGTCACTTCTTCGCTCAGGAAGAAATCGGGATAGTGGCGCAGGTGCTCGGCGGCGTCGATGGAATCATGATCGGTGACGGTCACCAAGTCCATGCCGCGCCGCTTCAAAGTCCGGTACACGGCCTCCGGTTCGTTGTAGCTCTCGCGGCAGAAACGATGAAACCCGGGAATGTTGCACATGCCCGAATGGCGCGTATGGACATGTAAATCGCACCGCATGGCCCTTTGTAACCCGCCAGGCGTTACAGTCGGTTGAATTGTGGAAAAACCATTCGTGACGAGAAATGTATTGGTACTGGTGGAGTGCGCAGTACACTCCTACCAGGACCTGCTCAGCGTGAAGACTATCGATGTATTTCAATTTGGTTCGCGGCCGGTTTATGCAAGGTTACGATCGCGCATCGGAACCACCATCATCATGTGGCTGGCCCGCGCGGTGATACCATGAGATCGCGATCACCTGAACGGCGCCCGTAGCTCAGCTGGATAGAGCGATTGGCTTCGAACCAATAGGCCGGGGGTTCGAGTCCCTCCGGGCGCGCCAGACAACTAAAGAAAATCAATTAATTGCTGGGGCTTCGGGCCTGTCGCCTACCATACGTTCGCCCGGGCAGCGCGGTCTACCTAAAGTCAAATCTCGGCGCAGTCGATGAACAAAGAGAAGCGCACATGGCGACTATGACTCATCGCTGGCTCCTGAGCACTATCTTCGGACTGTGTCTGGCTTCCCTGGCTTGCGGAAGCAAAGACCAGTTCGATGAAGGCGTAGCCAAGGACATCCTGGAGGCCAATGCCGTCAATCTGGATGGAGAGCAAGTCACGCTTACCCCGATGCAGCTGGACTGCGGCGTGCAATCGGAGTTGTGGGAGGCTCCGGCGCAGGTGTCGCAGGACCGGACCACTGCTCGGCTGACTTCCAAGGGTCGCGACCTTAACTTCGGCGACAATCCGGCGATAGAGCCCAAATTTCATCAGCCCTACGCGCAGGTCCGAGGCGCGTTCTCACTGGAAGTGGGCGGAGTGTCGGGCATTCGAGACGGGGAAACCGATGGTACAAAGCTAGTGGACGTGAAGGCCGGAATTAAGCTACAGCACGCCTGTTTCCCGAATGCCTTACCAATCATGGGAGTGAAGCACGGCGAATTCCGGGAGGACGCGCCAGTTTCTTTTCTGTTCCGCAAGAGCGATGATGGGTGGCGTCTCGACAAGCTAGTCCATTGAGTCCGAAACAGTCTTGCAGGGTGAATCTATCCCCCCGCGCTGTACACATAGGCGGGCATGGCGTATCCAGGTGCTTGAACTCAGCTTCGACTCGAATGCCAGATGCCAATACTAGATCGTGATCTACGGAATTGTTAAAAATCAGCGTCACCCTCCTTCTCCGCCGCTCTAACGACCGCCTCATGTTCTCTAAAACACTTTTCGTCACAATGCGGGGGAACGGATTGTACATGTAAAAAAAAGTGTACCGATCGATGTCCGTAAACTCGGCTGCGTCGGAATGGAAAATCTTCGACTTGCCGACGTTCATCCCCCTCAGATTCCTCCGTGCTACCTCGATCAACATCTCCGAAATCTCAATGCCGTCCACACGTGCGAAGGCATACTTGGCCATGGTCAATATAGCTCCGGCTTTGCCGCATCCGAGATCGACCTTCTCATCGGAAGTGGAAATAGGCAGCGTCTTGAGAATAGAATCCAGCTCGGGCCCCCCTGAGCTGGAGTGGCACATGGAACGGTCTTCAGTTGATCCAAGATCCTTTACCGAAACGTACCCGAGATCGATTCGGTTCCATTTCATGCGGACCCGGTAAAGTAATATGCGCCATTTTCCAGCCTGTATCAGCCCCCAGCCGTTAGCAAGAGTAGTCAAAGCGCCCCGCCAGGCGCCGCCACGCCTTTGCGATCGATGCTTTTGAACTTTCTCGCTTTCCATCGGCACCGATATTTTAGCGCGCGCCTCATTTGACACCCGCCCCCAACCGCGATACCGTCGCTGCATGGCCTTGGAATATTTCGATTGGGAGGTGGGCGACGTTTTCGTCCTGCACCTGCAAGGCCCCATCACCCTCGGCCAAGCCACCCAGAAGCTGCGCGAGTTGCTCCACGACACCGTCTCGTCCGGAAGAAAGAAGATCCTATTGAACATGGCCGAGGTCTACTATATCGATAGCAGCGGCCTCGGCGAACTGGTCGCCGCCTGCACCAGCGCTCAGCGCCAGGGCGCCAAGCTGAAATTCATGAAGCTCACGCCAAAGGTACAGGACGTGATGCAGCTCACCAGGCTCTATCAGGTGTTCGAGGTGTTTCCCGACGAAGATTCCGCCGTCCGCAGCTTCATTGTTTCAACTGATGACCCAGCCGACCGCACGCCCTAAGACCACCGCGCTTCACTCCGCGCACCGCCGAATGGGCGCCAAGATGGTCGATTTCGGCGGCTGGGACATGCCGCTCCAGTATTCCGGCATCCTGGAAGAGCACCGCGCCGTCCGCGCCAACGTCGGCGTTTTTGACGTGAGCCACATGGGCGAGATCGAAATCCATGGTCCGGATGCCGGAGCGCTCACGGATTACGTCACCACCAACGCGGCCGCCAAACTTGAGATCGGGCAAGTCCAGTATGCGGGCCTGCTCTACGCGCACGGCGGATTCGTGGACGATATTCTGGTGCACAAAATCGCCAGCGATCACTATTTCCTGTGTGTCAACGCGTCCAACCAGGATAAGGACTATCAGCACATCGCCGCCGCCAACCGATTCCAAGCTAAGGTGGACTTCGCAAGCGACCGTTACACTCAGCTCGCGATCCAAGGCCCACGCGCGCTCGAGACGCTCCAAAAGCTGACCACCGCCCATCTCGCGGCCATCGGCTACTATCACTTCATTGATGGCGTGGTCGCGGGAACTCCCGCACGCATCGCTCGCACCGGATACACCGGCGAGGATGGCTTCGAGATCTACTTCGCGCCCGAGCAATCCGAGCGCGTCTGGAACCAGATTCTCGACGCCGGTCAGGAATTCGGCATCAAGCCTTGCGGCCTGGGCGCGCGCAACACGCTGCGTCTGGAAGCAGGCATGGCGCTCTATGGCCACGAGATCCACGCCACCATCACGCCCTTTGAAGCCGGACTCGCATGGATCGTGAAGCTGGACAAAGGCGACTTCATCGGCTGCGCTGCGCTGGCTCGCCAAAAAGAGCAAGGCGTTACGCGCAGGCTCATCGGCTTTGAGATGACCGGCCGCGGCATCGGCCGCGACGATTACGAAGTCCTCCTGGAGGGATCGCCCGCGGGCTGGGTCACCAGCGGCGGGCCATCGCCCACGCTGAACAAGAACATCGGAATGTGCTATCTTCCGGCTGGACGCTCGAAGCCGAACCAGCGGATCCAAATTGTCATCCGCAATCAACCCGTGGAAGCCGTCACGATTCCGGCGCAATTCTACAAACGGATCAAATAAAAATGTATCCAGAAGAGCTGCACTACACCAAGCAACACGAATGGGTGCGCCTTTCAGACGGCGCCGGCGTGGTTGGAATCACCGATTACGCTCAGAAAGAGCTCGGCGACATTGTGTATGTCGATCTTCCCCGCGTTGGAGCCGCCCTTGAAAAGGGCAAAGTTATGGGGTCGGTCGAATCCGTGAAGGCCGTATCGGACATTTACGCGCCAGTGTCCGGCGAGGTCATCGAAATCAATGACGCGCTTTCTACCGCGCCGGAGAAGCTGAATGAAAGCCCGCACGGCGACGGCTGGCTGGTCAAAATCCGCCTGTCGGCTCCCGGCGAAATCTCGGGCCTGCTCTCCGCGGAGGACTATCAAAAATACGTAGCGGAGGAGGAAACCGGGCACTAGCGTTCCCGGCCGCTGCGCTCTTGCGTTATCTGCCGAAATCCGATATCGAGCGCCGCGAGATGCTGTCGGCCTTGGGCGTTGAATCTCTCGAAAGCCTGTTCGCCCATCTTCCCGCGGAGGTCCGGCTCAATCGGCCTCTCAACATTCCACCGGGAAAATCGGAATACGAAATCGTGGATTACTTTCGCGCGCGCGGCGAAGCGTGCGCGCCCCCAGGCAGTCATGGCTACGCTTCCTTCCTCGGCGCGGGTGTCTACCAGCATTACCGGCCAGTGCTGGTGGATACGGTGGTCTCTCGCTCCGAATTCCTGACTTCCTACACGCCCTACCAAGCCGAGATCTCGCAAGGCACGCTCACCACCATCTTCGAATTCCAAACCATGATCTGCCAGCTTACCGGCATGGATGTGGCCAACGCCTCCATGTACGACGGGTCCACCGCCGTGCCGGAAGCGGCCATGATGGCCGTGCGATTGACCGGCCGCGATCGCATCCTCACATCCCGCACCGTGCATCCCGAATATCGCGAAGTGCTCGCCACCTACGCCCGGAATCAAGGCATGCCGGTGGACGAATTGGATTACCTGCGCGAAACTGGCGCGCTCGATCTCGGCCAGATCGAACAAAAGATCGACGCCCAGACCGCCGCCGTCATCATTCAATCGCCCAATTTCTTCGGCATCGTTGAAGATGTGCGCCGCGCGGCCGAAATCGCGCACCGCCACGGCGCGTTACTGATTTTTGTTTTCGCCGAGGCCGTATCACTTGGGGTGCTGGAGCCTCCGCGCGATGCCGACATCGTCGCTGGCGAACTGCAATCGTTCGCGATCTCGCCCAGCTATGGCGGCCCGTTCGCCGGCATCATCGCCACCAAGGAAAAGTTCATGCGCCAGATGCCCGGCCGCATCGTTGGCGAGACCAAGGACACCCGTGGTAATCGCGCCTTTTGCCTCACGCTCGCCGCACGCGAGCAACACATCCGCCGCGAAAAGGCCACCTCCAACATCTGCACCAATCAAGCGCTGATCGCTCTCATGGCCACGGTTTTTATGACTGTCTACGGCAAACAAGGCCTGCGCGAGCTGGCGTCGCAGAACTTGGCAAAGGCCCACTATCTAGCCGGAAAACTGCCGCTGCGATTCACGGGACCGTTCTTCAACGAGTTCGTCGTATCCACCAGTTCACGCGCGCCCGACGCGATCAACCGAGCCTTGCTCGAACGCAAAATCATCGGCGGCCTGGCGCTCGGAAGGTTTTATCCGGAACTGGATCACGCGATGCTTTTGTGCGCCACCGAGATGTCGCGGCGCGAAGACATGGACATCGTCGCGGAGGCTTTCACCTGATGATCAAGAAAGTCCGTCCGCACATAAATCAAAACGAGGCCCTGTTGTTTGAGCGCAGCTCGCCCGGAAAACGCGGCTACCAATTGCCGCCGCTCGATGTCCCGCCCGTCGATCCCGCGTCCGTGCTCGGCGCCGAAAACACGCGCGCCGAAATTGCGGACTTCCCCGAAGTCAGCGAGGTCGAAGCCATCCGTCATTTCACCCGCCTCTCCACCCAGAATTACGCCATTGATCTCGGCTTGTATCCGCTTGGTTCTTGCACCATGAAGTACAACCCGCGCGTCAACGAGCAGGTCGCGCGCACCGAGGGACTCGCCTGGGCGCATCCCTATCAACCGGAATCACTCGCGCAAGGAATCCTCGAAGTGATGGCGGTGCTCGAACAGATGCTCGCCGAAATCACGGGCATGGACGCGGTCACGCTGCAGCCCGCCGCCGGCGCCCACGGCGAATTTACCGGCATTCTAATGGTCCGCGCGCTGCTCGAGTCGCAAGGCCATCCCCGCAAGAAGCTGCTCATCCCGGATTCGGCGCACGGCACCAACCCTGCCACCGCCGCCATGGCAGGCTACGCGGTCGAGAACATCAAGTCCAACAACCTCGGAATGGTGGACGTCGACGAGCTCGCCCGCGCCGTCGACCAGGACGTCGCGGCATTGATGCTCACCAATCCCAACACGCTCGGCGTCTTTGAACAGAACGTCACCCGCATCGCTGGAATCCTGCACGCGAAAGGCGCGCAGCTCTACATGGACGGCGCCAACATGAACGCGCTGGTCGGCGTCGCGCGCCCGGGCGACTTCGGCGCCGACGTCATGCATCTCAACCTGCATAAAACGTTTTCGACGCCCCACGGAGGAGGCGGCCCCGGCTCCGGGCCGGTGGCGGTGAAGCAGCATCTCGCCCCGTTCCTGCCGAAGCCTCGCCTTGCTCGTGCAAATGACGGCGCCAACGGCCGCTGGACCTGGAACTACGATCTGCCGCAATCCGTCGGCCGTGTCCGCGCCTTCTACGGCAACATCGGAATGCACATTCGCGCGCTGGCTTACATCATGGCTCACGGCGGCGACGGCCTGCGCAATGCCACGCTCGACGCCGTTCTCAACGCCAACTATCTGCGCGTTCTATTGGAGCCTTACTACCAGCTTCCGCACCAGGCGCCGATCCTGCACGAATGCGTCTTCAGCGACGCGCGCCAAGCCCAGCGCGGCGTCCGCACCGGCGACATCGCCAAGCGCCTGATCGATTATGGATTCCATCCCTACACCGTGAGCTTCCCGCTCATCGTCCCCGGCGCGATGATGATCGAACCCACCGAGACGGAAGGCAAAGCCGAGCTCGATCTGTTCGTCGACGCGCTCGTCTCCATCGCCAAGGAAATCGAGGAAACTCCCGACCTGGTCTTAACCGCTCCGCACGACACCCGCACCAGCCGGGTGGACGAAGTCACCGCCGCCCGCAAGCCGATCCTGCGCTGGGCTGCACCTAAGTGACACCGCCTAAATAAAACACCCCAGACTGCCCTCGAACCCCTGCTCCACCCGCCCATCCGGCCACAAGACGATCGGCACCATGTCCCCGTGCTTGCGCGCCTCATCCAACACCACCTGGCTCAACTCAACCCGGCGCTCTTCGTACTGAACGCCCTCGGCCTCCCACTTTTTGAGAAGCTTCACGCAGGCATCGCAGCCGCGAATCGTGTAGACAACCGGAGTTTGCATGGATGGGAAGTTTGAATGGACGCGCCTCGCTCCCAGGCCGCGCCCTACGACGCGCGATCGGGCAAGCGCAAGGCCGTCGACATCAACAAGCGCATCTCTTTGATCGCTTCCTTGCGCCAATCGTCGGAGCGTGGCTGAATCCTCGCGATCACCTCACGCAGCAGCTCCTGTTTGCGGTCTTCGGGAGCGGTCGCGAACGTCGCTTCTTTCGGAAGACCCAACTTCGCTTTCACTTGATCCAGGACCTCGGCCAGTTCGCGATGCGCGCTCGCCGAGCGCTCGGTGAAGTGCGTGATGTACTGCATATCGGCCGTGTAGAACACAAACACCGGTATCGCCCGCGACTTTCCGTCGTTGCTCAGAAACTCGTCCATGATGTCCGGATTCTCGTCGCGCAAAAACACGCGCAGCGCCATGCCCGTCGCATCCGCGATGTGCGCTACCGTCGGCAGCTCGCGATATACGTCGCCGCACCAGGCCTCCGCGATGGCTACGATCTTGGCGGGCCCCTGCGGCAGCGAAGCGGCTTTCTGAAAGAATGCCAGGTCCTCCGGCGTCAGCGGCGCACTCTGGTAGTTGTGCTCAAATTTGTCGACGTTCACGGCCGCTTGGGCCAGGAAATTGGCGTACGTCAGCCCCTGCTCGAATCGCGCGGGAGTAATGACGGTGGTTGCTGTTGGCATCTTCTTCGTCCCTTCCACTAGGGTACGACAATTCAACGGCGACCCGTGCCAAGATCATGAGTGGAGAAAAACTCATGCCAAAAATGCGAGCAGTGCAAGTCCCACGCCCCGGCGGTCCCCTGGAAATTGTCGAGCGCGACATCCCCGATCCCGGCCCGGGCTACGTGCGAATCAAGGTGCAAGCTTGTGGCGTCTGCCATAGCGATACGGTGACCAAGGACGGCTTGTTTCCCGGCATCCAATATCCGCGTGTTCCCGGACACGAGGTCATCGGATTGATCGATGCGGTTGGTCCCAGCGTCCCCCGCTGGAAGCCCGGACAACGAGTCGGCGTGGGTTGGAACGGCGGATTCTGCGGCTACTGCAATAATTGCCGCCGCGGCGACTTCTTCGCTTGCCAGACCTCCACCGATGTTACCGGCATCACTCGCGACGGCGGCTACGCCGACTACACGCTCGCGCCCATCAGCGCGCTGGCTTTAGTGCCCGATGATCTCTCGTCCACCGATGCGGCGCCGCTCATGTGCGCCGGCGTCACCACCTTCAACTGTCTTCGCAATAGTGGCGCTCGGCCTGGCGACCTGGTCGCTGTCATCGGCATCGGCGGGTTGGGCCATCTCGCCGTTCAGTTTGCCGCCAAGATGGGCTGCAAAACAGTCGCCATCGCGCGTGGCAAGGACGAAGAGCCGCTCGCCCGGCAACTCGGCGCGCACTATTACATCGACAATAAAACGCAAGACCCATCGGCCGAACTACAAAAGCTGGGCGGCGCGAAGCTCATCCTCGCCACCGTCACCAGCAGCGACGCCATGAAGGCTGTTCTGGGCGGCCTCGGCGTCCGCGGCAAGCTCATGGTCATCGGCGCGGTTCCCTCACTCGAAGTGAATACGCTGCAAATGATCTTCTTGAATCAATCCGTCAGCGGCTGGTACTCCGGCACCTCCATCGATTCCCAAGACACGCTCAACTTCAGCGTGCTCTCAGGCGTTCGCTCCATGAACGAAGCCTTCCCGCTCGATCGCGTGGCCGAAGCCTACGACCACATGCTGAGCGGCAAAGCGCGCTTCCGCGTCGTGCTTAACATCGGCACCTAGCCAACCAGTGCGCCGCCAGCTCATCATCGTCGCGCTCGTCGTCTTCGCCCTGCGCCTGCCCTTCCTCAACCAGGCCATTCAGGGCGACGACATCCTCTATCTCACCGAGGCCGAGCACGCGCAAATCGATCCGCTCCATCCCAAACACACCGAGTACGTGTTCATGGGCCGTGACATCGATATGCGCGGCCAGTCCCATCCGCCGCTCGACGCCTGGTTTCTCGCGCTGTTGCTCGCCCTAAGCAAAGACGTCTCGGAAATTCCCTTCCACGCCGCCTACATTCTCTTTTCTCTGATCGCCGCATTCAGCGCGCTGACGCTCGCGCGCCGGTTTAGCCTACACCCATTGCTCGCCACGATGCTATTTCTTGCGACGCCCGCGTTTGTCATTAATGGCACGTCGCTCGAGTCGGATGTCCCCTTCGTCGCGCTCTGGCTTCTTGCAACGGCTCTCTACGTCACGGCGGTCGATCGCGGCTCCGCGCCCCTGCTCCTGGCCTCTTCGCTTGCCATGGCATTGACCGCGCTCACGGCCTATCAGTCCATCCTGCTGGTCCCGATCCTCTTCGTCTATTGCCTGCAATGGGGCCGCAAATGGCGCCCCGCCCTCGCCGCCGCCTTCACGCCTTTGGCAATCCTGCTCGCTTGGCAAATCTTCGAACGCCTCTCCACCGGTGCGTTCCCCGCCGGCGTCCTTGCGAATTACATGACCACCTACGGTTTCCAAGCCCTCGCGCAAAAACTGAAGAGCGCGGTCGCGCTCACCGGTCATCTGGCTTGGCTCGTCTTCCCGGCTCTTTCGATACCTTCTCTCCTCTTGAACGCGCGCAAAACGGAGCGCGGCGCGAGCAGTCCCTCGCATGGGCTCATGGAGCGCGCCGCACCCTTTGCGCTTCTCACCATCCCCTTCGCCATTGGCGCCGCTTTCTACGATCTCAACCCGCTCTTCTGGGGATCCATCGCCGTCGGAGTCGGCATTCTCATCCGCTGCGCCCAGCGCTGGCGGGACTTTCTCGCGCAGTGGGTCCTCATTTTCTTCGCCGGCGCGCTCGCCATCTTCTTCGCCGGTTCCGCGCGCTACCTGCTCCCCATCGCGCTGCCCATCGCTATTCTCGCCACCCAGCGCGCCCGGCCGCGCCTGCTCCAAGTCAGCCTCGCCTGCGGGTTGGCTCTCAGCCTCACACTCGCCGTGGTCAACTACCAGCACTGGAATGGCTACCGTCAGTTTGCGCGCGCCCTTCAAAGCGACGCGCACTCAAAACGTGTTTGGATCAATGGCGAGTGGGGCCTGCGCTACTACCTGGAATCAGAAGGCGGCCTTCCGCTGCATCAAGGCCAGGCCATCCATCCCGGCGAAATCGTTGTCTCCAGCAAGCTGGGCTATCCCATCGCCTTCACCACCGGAGGAGGCGTGCTCGCACCCATCGCCGAACGCACCATCACGTCCGCCATCCCCCTGCGCCTGGTCGCGCTTCAGGGACGCGCGGCTTATTCCACCACCATGCTCGGCCTGCGCCCCTTCGATATCTCGCTCGCACCCGCCCTCGCACCCATGGACCGGCTCAGCGCCGAGCTGATGATCGAGCGCAAACCCACCCTCACCGATCTACCCATGAATGCGCCCGAGGCCGGCCAGCAAATCGTCAGCGGCGTCTATCAGCTTGAGAACGGCCAATGGCGCTGGATGAGCCAAACCGCGACCATCCTCTTGAAGCCGCCCGACCAACCCACACCCGTCACCCTCCGCTTCTACATCCCCGACGGCTCGCCCGCCCGCCAAGTCTCCGTCGCGCTTAATGACCACCCCATCGCTTCCCAAACCTACTCCGCTCCTGGCACGTATGTACTGTCCAGCCCGCCCCTGAAACCCGATGGCGACAGCGTCACGCTCACCATTACAGTCGACAAGATCTTTTCCGCTCCAGGAGACAGCCGCCAGCTCGGAATCATTTTGAGCGAAATTGGATTCAAGTAGCGTCTAGAAGGTGGGAGACTGAAGTATGAAGCCAATTGACAAGAAAATCGACGAAGACATAAAAGAGGGAAACATCCCCGAGCCGATCGAAGACCTTCCGTCCGACTGGGCGAAAGAGGATCGTCAGATCGAAAACCGCAAGCCCGACCTTGGGGAAACCGAAGAAGATCCCTCGGAGCTCTGACCCCGTCCCAACCTCGCCAGCCCGGCTCCCACCACTAGATTGTCTTCTGGTACACTGGGAGCATGGCCAGAAGCAAAACGAACGACGACCGTGGCGATATGATGCAAGGCACCCTCGCCATGCTGATTTTACGCACCCTCCTGCTGGCACCCGCCCATGGCCATACCATCGCCTATGCGATTGAACGCACTTCGGAAGACATCCTTCAGGTAGAGCACGGCTCACTCTACCCGGCCCTGCACCGCCTGGAAGAGCGCGGCCTCATCGCGTCCTTCTGGGGAACGTCCGAGAACAACCGCAAAGCCAAGTATTACCGCATTACGCCCACCGGACGAAAGCATCTTGCCAGCGAGCGGAACCGTTGGGACCAGATCGTGAACGCCATCGCCCGCGTGCTCGGCCCCGCAACGGAGTAACACATGAGCTGGCTTCGATATTTCCGCCGTCCGCAGCGCGATCAGGACTTCGCCCTCGAAATCGATGCCTACCTTCAGCACGAAATTGACGACAACATCGCGCGCGGCATGAATCCGCGAGAAGCCGCCTTCGCAGCGCAGCGCAAATTTGGCAACGTCACCATCGCCAAGGAGACCACCCACCGTATGAACACCATCGGCTTTCTGGAAACCCTGGGACAGGATCTTCGCTACGCTGCCCGCCTCATCCGTCTCGAACCGGGTTTTTTCAGTGTCGCGATTCTTTGCCTCGCGCTCGGGATCGGCGCCAACACCGCCATCTTCCATCTGCTCGACACTGTGCGCTTGCGCACTCTGCCGGTGGCGAACCCCCAGGAATTGGTCGAACTAGAAATAGGGTCGAGTCAACGAAGCGGCAACTTCAGCAGCAGTCACTCCGATTTCACCTATGCACTTTGGGACCAGCTTCGAACCCATCAGCAGGCCTTCTCCGGCCTGTTCGTCTGGGAGCCGACCCGCTTCAACACGGCGACAGGCGGCGAAGTGCGCAATGTCGAGGGGCTTTACGCCAGCGGCGATTTTTTCCGGACTCTCGCCGTCGTCCCCGCTCTCGGCCGTGTCTTTTCCGCCGAGGATGACCGCCCTGGCTGTGGCGCACCCGGCGTCGTGCTCGGTCATTCGTACTGGCAGCGCGAATACGGCGGCCAGGCGTCGGCGATCGGCCGCAAAATTTCGATCGAGGGCAAGCCTTTCGAGATTATCGGCGTCGCGCAAGCCGGCTTCTTCGGAGTCGAAGTCGGCAAGGCGTTCGATGTCGTGATTCCCGTATGCGCCGAGAGTCTTATCGACGGCGAAAGCGCAAACACACCGAAGCGGGATCATTGGTGGCTCGCGGTCATCGGACGGTTGAAGCCCGGCTGGACACTCGCCCAGGCGCACGCACACGTGGAAGCCATCTCCTCCGGTCTGTTCGAAGCAACCCTTCCGCCGAGCTACACTCCGGAGACCGCGAAAAAGTATCTGGCATTTAAGCTGACCGCCAATCCCGCCGGATCCGGCGTGTCGGACTTGCGGTCGAAGTACCAGGATCCTCTGTTGATCCTGCTGGGCATCGCGGCTCTCGTGCTGGTGATCGCCTGTGCCAACCTCGCCAATCTCATGCTGGCGCGCGCCAGCGCCCGCGAACGCGAACTCGCCGTCCGGCTCGCCATCGGCGCTTCTCGACCTCGCCTCATTCGCCAGATGCTCGCCGAGAGCCTCCTGCTGGCCGCCATCGGAGCTGCCTGCGGAGCCCTGCTCGCGCAGTTCCTCAGCAGCTATCTGGTCCGCTTCCTTACTACAACCGACAATCCGCTCTACGTCGACCTCGGTACGGATTGGCGAATCTTCGGCTTCACCGCCGCCCTGGCCGTCCTCACCTGCCTGCTCTTTGGATTGATGCCCGCCATCCGCGCCACTCGCGCCAATCCAGGCACGTTGATGAAAGCCAGCGGCCGCGGACTCACCGATGCTCGCGAGCGCTTCGGCCTGCGCCGCATCCTGGTAGTCGCGCAAGTGGCGCTCTCTTTGGTTCTTCTGGTAGGCGCGCTGCTGTTCGTTCGCAGCCTGCACAAGCTGCTGACCCTCGATGCCGGATTTCAGGAGAGCGGAGTATTGGTAGCGGAAGTCAACTTCTCAACCCTGAACTATCCGCCGCAGCGCTGGAATGAAGTGCAGAGCGAAATCCTGCGCCGGATTCGCATCCTCCCAGGCGTGGAACAGGCCGCCGCGACCTCCATCCTCCCGATCAGCGGCGACCGCTGGAACGACGAGTTCCTTTTCGTCGGCGCCAATCCCTCGGGAAAGTTTTTGTCCAACTTCAGTGCCGTAAGCCCCGGCTACTTCCGTACGCTCGGCACTCCACTGCTCGCAGGCCGCGACTTCAACGAGCACGACACCACGTTGAAATCTCCCAAAGTCGCGATCGTCAATCAGTCGTTCATCAAGAAATTCCTGAATGGCGCCAATCCCATCGGTAAACGGATGCGCATCGAAACCGGCCCCGGCGAGCCCGAAACCATTTACGAAGTAGTCGGTGTAACGAAAGACGCGAAATACGTCCGTCTCAGCGATCCGTTCAGCCCCACGGTTTTCACGGCGCTGGATCAGACGCCGAAGTACGGAGCCAGCACGATCATGTTGAGCCGCTCGCACCTGGCGCTCACCTCCCAGCTCGCCGCCATCAAACGCGAAATGGCCGCCATCAGCCCCGCCATGTCCCTCAACTTCTACACGCTCCAATCCGAGATCGCCGATTCTCTACTGCGCGAACGCCTGATGGCAACCCTGTCCGGCTTCTTCGGGTTCCTGGCCGCGCTGCTCGCGTCCATCGGATTGTACGGCGTGATGGCGTATATCGTCGCGCGCCGCCGCGGCGAAATCGGTATCCGCATCGCGCTGGGCGCAAACCGCGCGAACGTGCTCACACTAATCGGAAGCGAATGCGGCAAACTGCTGCTCGCCGGTTTGCTGCTCGGGATCGGTTTCGCGCTGGCTGCATCCCAAGCCATCACGAAGCTACTCTATGGCCTCAGCCCAACCGATCCGCTGACCATCGTCCTCTCGGTGCTGCTGCTGGCGTTGGTTGCGCTCCCAGCCAGCCTGATACCCGCGATCCGCGCCTCGCGCCTCGACCCAATGCAAGCCCTTCGTGAAGAATAGCCCGCTTACGGCTCCCGCACCTCAAGATCCGGAAGCGCAATTGCCGCAAAGTGCTTCAAGTTCCAGGTCAGCAAGACACTCGCCCCAGCGTCAACCGCGCACCACGCGATCAACGCGTCGTACACTCGTCCGCCTCCGAATCCGAGGCGCGCGAGACTCGCCATCCTCTCCCACACGCCACGGGATCTCACTCCAACCACCACGGCGGTCCGCGCAAAGTTCCCCTCGATGGTCTGCCTGGCAATGTCCGGCGGCAGCCGATAAGGCGCAGGCATCCGCGTCAGGACCGAGTAGCACTCCAAGATGGCATGGACGGGAAGGATGATTTGCGCCTCGCGATCATGCCAGTATTGATACGATCGCAGCGTTCTGTGATGATGGGCATGCCAATCGCAGAGGAGCGCAATCAGGTAGCTCGAGTCCAGCGCGACTCGAAGTTGCTTGGCTGGCATCCACTATTCCATGCGCTACATTTCGCGGTCGCGAGATTTGCGAATCCACTCGTTGGTTTGCTCCACCGACATCTTTGGCGCGCCCGGAATGCTAGCGACTAACACCCCCCCCTTTCTTACCAACCGCGCCTTCGGTGATTTACGTTCGATCTCAACCCTTCCGTCCCGATATTCAATCTTCAACGGCGATCCTGGCTTGAGCCCAGCCGCCTCTCGAATCGGCTTAGGAATCACGACTCGTCCGGCGCGATCAATGGTACTTTTCATGGCATTAGAATACCATTTCCCGTGGTAGGCGGCGTCATCTAACAACACGCACGTACATGAACGACAAACCGCGGACCTCAAATCCTGCGGCGTGGACCTCTTTGCCCTATAGTTGGATGAGCGGGAGGCGGCCGAATGGCGGGGGGCGAAAAGAGGTGCGGGCTAATCGTTGTCTTCTGTGCGTCACTTGCGGGTTCGGCTGCGCTCGGGCAAGTTCCTGGGAACGGCGAGTGGCCGAACTACGGCAATGACCCAGGTGGGATGCGGTTTTCCCGGCTCACCCAGATCAATCGCGACAACGTGTCAACACTCAAGCTCGCCTGGGTGTTTCACGCTGGAGATATGTCATTCGGCAGCGGCGGAAGGAAGCGCAGCGGTTTTGAAACCACGCCGATCCTGGTGGACGGCACCCTCTACATCACCACAGCCTTTAATCGCGTGATTGCGCTCGATCCCGCTGGGGGAGAGCAGCGTTGGGCTTTTGATCCCCAAATCGATCCCACTTGGGAGTACGGCGATGGATTGGTCAATCGCGGCATCGCCACTTGGTTAGACCCTTCGCGCTCCAAAGCACAGCCCTGCCGCCGGCGCATTTTTGAATCGACGCTGGATGCTCGTCTCATCGCTCTCGACGGCGCCACGGGCAAACCTTGCGCCGACTTCGGTGAACACGGTCAAGTTAGCTTGCGGAACGTTCCCGGGTACATCCCCGGCCGGTATCACATGACTTCGCCGCCCGTCGTCATTGACGGCATCGTCGTGGTGGGATCGGCCATTGATGACAACCAGCGCGTGGACATGCCGGCCGGTGTCGTGCGCGCCTTCGATGCTCGCACCGGCGTGCTGCGCTGGAGTTGGGACCCCATTCCGCCCAATGCGCCAACTGCGCAGACGGCCGCGTCGCCCAAGACTTGGCGCACCGGCGCAGCCAATGCCTGGTCGATTATGGCGATAGACCCCGTTCGTGACCTGGTCTTCGTTCCCACCGGCAGCGCGAGCCCTGACTATTACGGCGGCTTGCGGCCTGGCGATAACAAGTGGGCCAACTCCGTGGTGGCCCTGCACGCTAAGACCGGCCAACTCGCTTGGGGATTCCAACTCGTCCATCACGATCTTTGGGACTACGACACCGCATCGCCACCGCTACTTGCTACTCTGAATCACGCTGGTAAAATAATCCCGGTCGTCATCCAAGGCAACAAAACCGGCCTTCTCTACGTGCTTCACCGCGACACCGGCACACCGGTGTTCCCAGTGGAAGAACGCCCCGTACCTCGGAGCGATATCCCCGGCGAAGTGACTTCACCCACGCAGCCGTTTCCCGTGGCCCCGCCTCCGCTCGTGCCACAACAGTTTTCCATGGATGATATCTGGGGTCCCACGGCTGAGGATCGCGAATGGTGCCGCACCGAGATTGGACGGCTTCGCAACCAGGGCATCTTCACTCCCCCCAGCATTAAGGGCACGCTGGCTGTGCCCGGAAACCTGGGCGGCATGACTTGGAGCGGGTATGCCTTTGATCCTCAGTACGGGCTGCTGATCGTGAATACCAATAATTTTCCCAACAGGGTGAAACTCATTCCCCGCAACAAAGTCAGATCCAACCAGGAAGACGGCGAATATGGGCCTCAGACGGGATCGCCATATGGAATGATTCGCCGCTTTCTGCAGTCGCCCTCCGACTTGCCGTGCACCGCGCCGCCCTGGGGCACGCTCGCCGCGGTGGACATGACCGAAGGCAAGATTCGCTGGCAAGTTCCCCTCGGCTCCATGCAGAACTTTGGCGGCGCCCACGATCCCATCCCGCCAGGATCCATTAACCTCGGCGGACCGATCGCGACAGCTGGCGGCCTGACATTTATCGCCGGCACTACGGACCCATACATCCGCGCCTTCGATGTTGAGAATGGAAAGGAACTCTGGAAGGCCCGGTTACCAGCCAGCGGCAACGCCACGCCGATCACCTACGTGAGCTCGACCGGCAGACAGTATTTAGTGATCGCTGCGGGTGGTCACCCAAAAATCCCGGAAGATCCGCTGGGCGATGTGCTCGTGGCATTCACTCTGCCTTGATTTGACGCGCCGCCTCCAAAACGGCATCCGCCGCGATCCCGTCCAAACTTCCGCCGCTCACCACTCGCACTCGCTCTCCCCGCGGCGCCCACACCGCCGGATCGGCCAGCCCAAAAATCGCGACCACTGGCGTCCCCACGGCCGCGGCCAGATGCGTAATCCCGGAATCGTTGCCGATGTAGACCTGCGCGCTCGCGAGCCAACATGCCAGTTCATAAAGATTCTCGAAGCGCACAGCATCGTCCAGCGGCTCATCAGGTCCGGCACACCATCGAACCGGCGTCGCTAACCGAGACGCCACCTCGCGAAACCGCTCCAGCGGCCAGTTTTTCCGCGCGCTTCCCGAAAACGGATGAATCACCGCGAAATCCCCGCGTCCACGTTGCTCGCACTCAATCCTCGGCACAGCCAAGCCATCTCCGCCCGCTTGCCGCAGAAAGAAATAGGCCGCATGGATTCTCGCGTTCGGATCAGGCAGAGCCGCCAGAAACTGGAACGGTAATCCCAACTCGCGCATCTGCTTGCGAAAATCCTCGCGATTCGATCCGTACCACGAAACGATCGAGTCGAACTGGCGCAATCGCGCGATCAAGCCCGCCGGAGAATCCACGCCCGCCAGTCCCAGCAAATCGATCCCCGTCGATGCAATCGCGCGCGCCTTGGCGAAACCAATCAGGGGCACGACCCCTGAAGGAACCCAGACTTCGGTGTAGTCGGCTCGAAGGTATTCAATCGCGGGTAGCGATAAAATGCAATCGCCAATCCCGCCCGGCCGAATGATCAGCCTGCGCACGCCGCGCTACCGGCCACCCTACTGAATGGCATGGCTGGTCTCCCACCTTGGACCATCCACGTCATGCAGGCTCAGGTGCACGGCCTTGGCGGCATCCAGGGTCTGATTGCTCACTTCGAAATGCGCGGCCACCATGCGATCCACCATGCTGTGCGGCGCAATCGTATCCTTCAGCCCGAGTCCGTCGTTGTACCGATCGCCCAAGAACCGGTTGTATTCGAAGAGCTGCTTCAAATCGCTCTTCGACGTGGTCACGCCGTCCACCATCTCGCCGTTCTTCTTTTCGAGCGACACTTCCACGTTCCCCACCACGAAAGGAATGTCCGAGGGATTCTCCACTCGAAAATCCAGCACAGCGATGCTGTTCCCATCGCCCAGCGCTCCGGTGCGGACTTTCAGAATCTTCCCCTGCAATTGGAGATGCGATCCCTCATTGCCGCTTACCGTTAAGAACACCACGACCCCCACCGCCACCACGCCGATTCCGAAAAAGATCAGAAGTTGCTTGCTCATCGGGTTACTCGCATGCTAATCCCCCAGCAGCTTGCCGTATCCGTGCAAGCGCGTCACGTTATCGCAGACGGCCTTGATCCCCGCGGTGATCGGAATCGCCAGCAGCAGTCCGATGCCGCCCCACAGCGTGCCCCAAAACATCAGCGCCACCGTCACTACCAGCGGATTCAGATGCACCCGCGACCCCACTACCTTGGGATACAGCAGGTTCATCGCGGTCAGGTGCAGCACCGAAACCACCACCGCGATCACCACGTAAATGGTCGGCTGCGTGTAGACGATCAGCCCAGCCGCCAACGCCGGGATCATCGCCATCGGTAACCCAACGTACGGTACCAGGCTCAGAAACCCGCTCAAAGGTCCGATCAGCGGCCAATACGGAAGCCGGATCGCAAAAAAGAATGCACTGCTGATCGTGGCGAGCATCAAGCCCAGAATGAAATTGCCGATGACGTATGCCCGCACCATGTCCGCCACGCCCTCCCAGCTCTTTCCAATCATCTGCCGCTCGGAGCCCTTGAACAGATACAGAAAACTGCGCCGCATGTGATCGCGCCAGCTCAACATGAAATACACCAGGAACGGAACGAAGCTCGCCATCAGCAGCACATCGTAGAACGACCGCACGTACCCGTATACATACGTGAGCAGCGGCGTCGGGTCGGAATGAATGCGGAATTCGGGAATCTGAACCGGCGCGACAGGTTCCACGGGCTTGCTTCCCCTCCGTCTGCGGGTTGGCTCAGGAGCCGGATTGCCTGGCGGTGGCGGGGCTTCCTGGAATCGCTTGGGAATCACAACTTGATAGGTTCGCTTCTCCACGTCGTCCACGCGCGTTGCTATGTTGTCCACCATGTCGTTCATGCGCTGGCTGTAGGCCGGCAGTTCTTCCACGAACCCGGAGAACTGGGTGTACAGCCCGAGCCCGAGCAGATACAAAACCAGCAGAGCGCTGCTGCAAACGATGAAACTCGCCACCGCGCGCGGTACCCTCAGCTTCACGAAGGCCGTCACCACCGGGTCCAGCAGAAACGCGATCGTAATCGCCACCACCATGGTGATGAAGAAGACCCGCCCGAAATACAGCAAAGCTATGCCCGCCGCAATGGCGAGGATCGTGATGCCGGCGTGTACCGGTGTCTGGGCCGGTGGCGAGGGCGCGGAGGTAGGCGTAGGAATAAGCGTGGACATCGGAAACCTCAAGTCCTCTTCTATGATGAAATGAAATCGGTAGAACGGCAAACAAAATTAGAGCCAACTGACGCGTTTTGGGGATTTTCATGACAGAAGGCAGGATCTTGGCCCTCGATTTGGGCAAACGGCGCATCGGACTGGCGCTGAGCGACGAGCTCGGCATCACCGCTCAGGGCCTGGAAACCCTCCAGCGCACCAACCTCCGCGAGGACTTGGCGCGCCTAGCGAAACTCGCCTCCGGCCACAACGTCTCACTCATCTTGATGGGCAACCCGCTGCACATGAGCGGTCACGAAGGACGCGGCGCGGCCCACGCTCGCGAATTCGGCGCGCGCCTGGAAGCCGTAACGGGCATCCCGATCCAACTTTGGGACGAACGCCTCACCACCGTTCAGGCGCAGCGCGTGCTCCGCGAGAGCGGCATCAGCATTGAAAAGCGCGCCAAAGCGGTCGACCGCCTGGCCGCTGTCATTCTTCTCGAAAGTTATCTCGACTCCCGCCTATCATGACGCGTCTGCTGCTCGCTCTGGTCTTTTTGGCCGTTATCGCCGCGGGATTGGCTTATGTGTCTTTGGAGACTACCTACCAAGGCTTTCGCGATCAGGTGATCCTCGATTTTCCGAAGGGCACCAGCAGTCAAGCTATGGCAGACGAGCTGGCACAATCCGGTGTCATCCGCTATTCGTGGCAATTCCTGATGGCCCGCGCCCTCCATTCCGGCAAGAAGCTGCAAGCCGGGGAATACCGGTTCGAGCACTCTGACACGCCAGCCAATATCCTCGATCGGATCGGACGCGGCGACGTTTTCTTTTATGAACTCGTGGTGCCCGAGGGCAGCACCATGTTCGACATCGCCGCCAGCCTCGCCCGCTTCGATTTTATCGACCCCGCCGGTTTCCTGCGCGCAGCCCGCGATAGTTCTCTGATCCGGGATCTGGCGCCCGATGCTCCCACGCTCGAAGGCTACTTGTTCCCCTCCACGTATCGCATCACGCGCGGCACAACCGTCGAGCAGCTGTGCGTGATGATGACCGGCCTCTTCCGCAAACATTGGCGCGATTTGGAGAGCTCGCTGCCGCAAGGGGTTCCCGTCAACGACCTCGTGACGCTGGCATCGCTGGTGGAGAAGGAGACCGCGGTTCCCGATGAGCGGCGCATTGTGGCCTCCGTGTATGACAATCGCCTGCGCAACGGAATGAGCTTGGATTGCGATCCCACCACAATCTACGCGGCGCTGCTCGACGGGCGTTATCGGGGCACCATTCATCGATCCGACTTGAACAGCGACAACCCTTATAACACCTACCGCCACGCGGGGCTTCCTCCGGGCCCCATCGCGAATCCGGGCTTGGCGGCGCTCCAAGCGGCGCTCGCGCCCGCCGAAACAGATTATCTCTATTTTGTCGCCAGGGGCGACGGCTCCGGCGGTCACCAATTCTCAAGAACGATGGCGGAGCATAATTTAGCCGTGCAAGAATATCGTCGCGCGACGGGCAAGTAACCACCACCGCTCCTCGAAAGATCACCGTGGCGCGCTTGTGCCAAAATGAAGCAGCGAGCCGAATGATTACCGCCAAAGCGCTGGATCTGCACGTGCAACAGCTTTTCGATCTATTGGAGCGTCTCCATTTCGCCCTTGCTAAGGCCGGAATCGAATATCGCGTCATCGGAGGAATGGCCGTATTTCTCCAGATCAGCGCGCGTGATCCTGATGCGGCGCGTTTCACCAGAGATGTGGATATTGCTGTTGATCGAGCCGACCTGGAGCGCATCGCAAAGGCAGCGGAGGATTTCGGCTTCCGCTATCGGCACGCCGCCGGCGTGGACATGCTGGTCAGCGCCGAGAATCCCAAGGCAAAAAGCGCCGTCCATCTGGTGTTCGTTCGCGAGAAGGTGCGCCCTCAAGATGTGCTCGCCATTCCAGATTTCTCCGAACCTACTCGAACCGTCGAGGGTATTCTGCTGGCGCCGGTCCCTGATCTGGTGCGTATGAAGCTCACCAGTTTCCGTATCAAGGATAAAACTCACATCATCGACATGGATTCGGTCGGATTGATCACACCGGAAATCGAAGCCGGGCTATCGGAGCCGCTGCGCGACCGGCTCGAGAAAGTGCGAGCGGAAGAACGCGGCGCCTGACTCACGCTTCGAAGACTTCTTCGAGCGGAACTACGATTTCCGGGTCATTCGTGCGCAGCATTCCATCCAGGACTTCGTGCATCTCGCCCGGCGTATAGCAAAAGGCCCGGCGCGCAAGCGGGTCGAGCACCCAAACATAGCGAACGCCCATCTGGAAATAATCCGAGATTCGTTCGTTGAGCCGGATGACCGTGTCTTCTCGCGAAAGAATTTCGACGCATAGGAAGGGCGCGTGTCTCACAATCGGCTCGACGGGATCGGAGGCAAGAAGCACACACAGGTCGGGAACACGAAAGCGTGTCGGACTGACCTGAACCCTCTGCTCGACGATCGGGCAGATTCCCCATTGACCTTCCCGTTGAAAGAGGAAAGCGAATAAACGCCCTTGTGTCCGTCCCTGCGGTCGCTCGCCCAGATTGCGCTCCTGGAGCTCGCCGTCCACGTAATCCCGATCCGGACGAAAGCTCGCGGCGAGATATTCTTGGACAGAAACGAGTGTGGCGCTCGACATCGGCGGACTCCTCTCTATTATGCGCTCAATCTACCGGCGCCGAATAGGCCGACGCCGGCGCGGAAGCGATCAAGCCGTCCTCGAAGGAATAATCCGGCTTGGGAAACTTGTGCCGCACATACCAGCGGTAGGTCCCCTTCAACCCCGCATTGAACTCGACCGGCTTGAGTTTCAGAATGCGCTGAGCCTTGTTCACCACCACGGTAATCGCGGGCAAATCGAAATAGACTCCGAAATACATCTTGGGCCCCATGGGATGCCCGCCGGAGCGCAAAATCCGCTCGCGCGGCAGACGCACGAAGGTGGGGTCTTTCCCCGCGGCGCGCGCGAACGCCTCCACGGCCTCCACTTGCGTCAGCGGCCGGGGATTCGCGATGTTGAACGCGTGCCCCTCAATATCGGGAGTGTCCATCACCTTGATGCACGCGCCCACCAGATCGTCGATATGCACGAACTGCATCAGCCGCCGGCCGTCGCCAGGCAAGATCAAGGGACGCCCGTCTCTTAAACGATCCCAAAAAAAAGCTTCGCGATAGAACGGATTGCCCGGACCATACAAGAACGGCGGACGCAGCGTCACCACCGGAAATCCGTTGCGCTGCCGCATGCGGAACAGAGCTCGCTCGCTCATCGCCTTGTTGCGCACGTACGCATCGGAATGATCGTCCGGCGCCAGCGCGTCACCTTCGTGATGATTAAGCCCGTCTCCATAGGCGCCCACGCTGGACATGAAAACATAGCGGTGCAGATTGTTCCCGCAGGCTCGCGCCGTGGCTTCCACCTGCGCCGCCGTGGTGCCATGCTCCCAGTCATACACGTTGTCGTAGACGACATCGAAGCTCTTACCGGCGAGGGCGCGCTTCACCGCCTCCGGATTGTTGCGATCCGCGACAATATTCGCGACCTTTTTTCCCAGCTTGTGCCGGCCCTTGCGATGCAGAAGCGTGACTTCGTGCCCGGCGTGCACCAAGGCCTTTACCAGCGCCTGGCCGATGAACAGAGTTCCGCCAATCACCAGCACCTTTCGCTTAGCCGGCTCCTGACGCTTGGATCCGTTAGTCGTAGTACTCGAGCCCAAGGTGTGTAATCAAGTCCTCACCGCGCATCCAGCGCAGCGTATTCTTCAACTTCATCAACTGGATAAAGACGTCGTGCTCGGGATACAATCCCGGAGCCGTCATGGGCGCTTTGAAGTAGAAGGAAAGCCACTCTTGAATGCCTTTCATGCCGGAGCGCTGTGCCAGATCCAAGAACAACACCAGATCCAACACCAGGGGCGCGGCCAGGATGGAATCGCGGCACAGGAAGTTGATTTTGATCTGCATGGGATAACCCAGCCATCCGAAGATGTCGATGTTGTCCCAGCCTTCCTTGGCATCGCCGCGCGGCGGATAGTAATTGATGCGAACCGCGTGATAAAGATCCTTATAAAGCATCGGATACAGTTCGGGCTGCAAAATCTGCTGGAGCACGCTCAGCTTGGTCTCTTCTTTGGACTTGAACGAACCCGGGTCTTCCAGCACTTCGCCGTCGCGATTGCCCAGAATGTTGGTTGAAAACCAGCCCGACATTCCGAGCATGCGCGCTTTCAATCCCGGCGCCACCAGCGTTTTCATGAATGTCTGTCCGGTCTTGAAGTCCTTGCCGCAAATCGGAACCTGCCGGTCGCGAGCCAGCTCGATGAGCGCCGGCGTGTCGGTGGTCAGATTCGGCGCGCCATTGGCATACGGCACCCCGCTCTTCAGCGCGGCATACGCGTAAATCTGGCTGGGCGCGATGTCCGGATCGTTCTTCTGCAATCCGCACTCGAAGTCTTTCAAGTTCTGATGCACGGCTACGGGCTTGTGAAACACTTCTGTAGACCCGCACCAGATCATCACCAGCCGCTCCGCGCCGCTGGACTCGCGAAATTGCCGGATGTCCTCCATCAGCATTTCGGCCTTATCCATCTTCGAGCCATCGGTCTTGACATTCGGTCCATTCAAACGCCGCACATATTCCGGATCGAAGACCGCCCGCATTGGTTTAATGGCGCTTAGCGGTTCGCGAACCTTCTCGAGCAGCGCCGATTCCAACACCGCGGCGTGGACGGCCGACTCATACGCGGTGTCATTGAAAATATCCCAGCCGCCGAAAACCAGGTCTTCCAAGTTGGCCAACGGAACGAAGTCCTTGATCTTTGGGCTGCGGCCTTCGGTGCGTTTGCCGAGGCGGACGGTTCCGAGTTGCGTGAGCGAACCGATGGGCTGGCCGAGTCCCCGCTTCACCGCTTCAACTCCCGCCATGAACGTCGTGCTGACCGCTCCAATGCCGGGAATCAGGACTCCCAACTTACCTCCGGCGGGCGCAATCCTGGTGTTTCCTGTGGTGGACAACTGCGAATCTCCTTGGGTGGCGCGAGGCTCCAATGTGCCCTCGAGACGGGCTTGCGACGCCTATCCTTCGGTATTCTAACATTTTGTCGCAGAGCGCGCGACTGATCGCAAGATTACAACGACCGGCGAGATTACAACCAGAGGAGGGCTCTAATGGAGCGCAGCAGAGAGTACTGGTACGCCCAATTGCCCCGGAATGAACGCCAAAAGGAGCCACGTATGCTACAGTTTTGTCCGGACCGATGCCGAGCAGTGCTGAAGACCTTTCCAGTGACCTTTCGCTGACGGGCATCGAAGGCACGCTGGACTTTCCCGACGGTGTGGTCGTGTTCAAGATCGACATCCTGAATCCGTTGGACTTTTCCGCGTACACCGTCAACGTTTCTTCGACGTACCCGATCCAGAGTTGTTTCTGTTCAACGCGAGCGGGCTCGGCGTGTACGAAAACGACGACATCAGCGGAAGCGATACACAAGCCTGCCTGCCTTCAGCCTATTCCGTCATCAATCCTTGCCCATCCTCCCGTGGCGCCTTAGGTCCGTTGACCGCCGGAATTTACTATTTAGCCATCACGCGTTCGGAGAACTCGCCGCTGAGCAGTAGCGGCTATATCTTCTCGCCGATACTTTCGACGGACGTCGTAGGACCGGATCTCACAATGGGCGGAGGCGATCCGGTCATCGGATGGGACGGTGGAGTCGACACTTCGCCCGATTTCGACCTCATCTATTACGACATCCAGATCAGCGATACTCCCGAGCCGGCCACCTGGCCGCTAACTGTCGCGGTCTTCGGGGCCCTGGTCCTCTTTCGCGGAAAACTGCGGACCCGTTAGCCGACTGTAGTAACCCTAACCGCGCTCAAAAGAATGGAGGCCCGCGTGAACTACTCATTTCGATTTGCCTGCCTGGGAGCCGTGCTCCTGCAAGTCTCTGCATTCGCTCAAAACCCGCGCCATGTGGGTACTCCGATCAGCCTGCCCTCGTCTGTCTACAACGGACCGAGATCGGCGGTGGCCATGCCACAGGGGGCGGCCGCGAAGAATGGCCTGACCGGCACGGTACAGGTCGTCGTCAAGCTCCAGGCTCCGCCCCTCGTGGTGGAAGTGGGCGCTAATGCCAAACAAACGGGCATCGTAATGAGAGCGGCCCAGCAACGCGCATATCTGGCGCAATTGACGCAGGCACAAAACGCGGTCATGTCACAGGTAAGTTCGATGGGAGGCGTCGAAATAGGCCGTGTCACTAAGGGCCACAACGCGCTCATAGTCTCGATAGACGCCAGCCGGCTACAGGCGCTGCATGGCATCAACGGCGTCCTCGCGGTACGGCCCGTGCCCAATTTCACGCTCTCGCTTGAGGACGGCACGCTGCCCTCCATCGGAGCCACGGCGGTGCAGAGCACCGGCATCACCGGCGCTGGAATCCGGGTCGCCATGCTCGATACAGGAATCGATTACACGCACTACAATCTGGGCGGTTCGGGCAAGGTGTCCGATTATACGGCGGCGACGGCCGTCGCCAGCGGGACCCCGCCCCCGAGTCTGTTCCCAACGCAGAAAGTAATCGGAAAGTATGATTTCACCGGCGAAGTATGGCCGAACGGTCCGCTAGCGCCCGACCCGAATCCGATCGATCTGAATGGCCATGGATCCCGCACCTCCGACATTGTTGGAGGACACAGTCTGGACGGCAAGCATGTCGGCACGGCCCCCGGAACCGAGCTGTATGCCGTGAAAGTCTGCAGCTCGGTCTCGAGCTCCTGTAGCGGCGTCGCGATCCTGGAAGGTCTTGATTTCGCACTCGATCCCAATAACACCGGAACCTTGAATGACGCTGTGGACGTTATCAGCATGTCGATCGGTGGCGACTTTGGGCAACGGGAAGAGGACAGTAGTGAGGCGTTCACCGACGTGGTGAACTTCGGAGTGATGAGCGTCATTGCAGCCGGCAATAGCGGCGATATTCCCTACGTTGTTGGAGGTCCGGCGGCAACGCCCGAAGTCCTCGCCGTGGCCGCGACTAACAGCGCCACCGCCTTTGGCATTCCATTGGTCGTCAATTCTCCCGCCAGCATCAAGGGGACCTATCCGAACACCGCGACAGTGAGCTTTGCTCCGATAAACACTACCGTCACCGGGAATGTCGTGTACGTTGGACGGGGATGCCCGGCCGGTTCCATCAGCACTGCAGTCCCGCCGATCCATACCTGGCCAACCCGAGCGGGGCGATTGCGCTGATCGACCGCGGATCGTGCAATGTGAGCTTGAAGATCGATAGCGCGGCGCACGCTGGTGCCATCGCCGTTTTGATCGGTTTGGTCGCGCCCGGCGACGCGGTTACTTTCTCCCAGGGTGGCGGATCGGATTTTGTACCGACGCTGGTGATCACCCAGGCCACCAGCAATCTCATCAAGAGCGCCTTAACATCATCGGCCGTGAATGCAACCATCAGCCCCAACAACGCCATTTGTCTTCTCGCTCACTGGGACGGGCGTGCAGTTTCCCGCTTCGGACCTGCCGGCGCCAGGCTCCGATTATGCCTTGATTAACCTTCAAGCGGTGGGGGTGCGGCTAATCTGCCTCGACCAGGCTTGCGATACACTCGGCGCGCAATTTGCAATCAGCACTTTCGGGCAGAGGTTCCATCCCGATGTTCCGGCGCAGTTCGACGTTTACATCGATGTTAACCAGGATGGCATAGCGGATCTCGACATATTCAACGCAGACATCGGACTCGCTACCACAGGAACCACCAATACCGGACAGAACGGCGTGTTTATCGCCGATCTTACAAATAGCACGGCTTCCGGACCGTATTTCTACACCATCGCTGATCTGGATTCTGCCAATGCGATCCTTACCGTCCCGCTCAGCGCGCTCCAGACTTCCACCGGCTTGCAGCTAACCTATTCCACGCCGTTCATTTTCTCCGTTCTGGCCTTCGACAACTATTACACGGGCAATCTCACGGATTTCATTGGCCCCATGCAGTACGAGCTGGACAAGCCCACGGTGTACGCAGGCGAGGGCGAGTTCGCGGTTCCGCCCAACGGGTCGACGAACCTGACAGTCTATCCGAACAATGCAGCCAACTTCTACTTCACCGGTCCGTATAACGGTAATTCTCCGTCTCAAACCGGGTTGTTACTGATGTACACCGACGGATTGGCCGGCCAAGAGGACGCCAGGTCACGGTCACTCCGTGATGTAACGGGTATACTAAGGGCTGATGACAGAGCGCGCAACCGGCACCCTTTCCGCCATTCTCATCGATGACGAACAACTGGCGCGCGAGGAACTTTCCTACCTATTGAGGGAATTTCCGGACATCGAGATCCTCGCTACTGGCCGCAATGGTCTGGAGGCCGTCAAGCTGATCGAAAATCTGGAACCCGACGTGGTCTTCCTGGACGTGCAGATGCCCGGCCTGGACGGTCTCGGCGTGATCCAGAACCTGCGCGAGAAGAACGTCCCGCTGCCGCACTTCATTCTCGCCACGGCCTACGATCAGTACGCCATCCAAGCCTTCCGCTGGGAAGCGTTGGATTATTTGCTGAAGCCGATCGAGAAGGATCGGTTGGCCCTGGCCATCGAGCGGGCGCGCAAAGCCGTTACTGACAAAACCAAGACCGCGCCTCAACCGGAGATCGCGCCGCTGCGAGGCGCGCCGCAACGCACCAAGCTGCTGGTCAAAAACAACAATCGCAACTTCATCGTCGACGCGCAGGACGTGGTCTACGCCACCATCGATGACGGACTCATCACGGTGGTGGCAACCAACGTGGAGGGCGAATCGAATTACCGCACCATCGAAGAACTGCAATCCAACCTCGATCCCGCCACCTTCTGGCGCGTGCACCGGTCGTTCCTGGTGAATATTCATCGGATCAAGGAAGTGATCCCGTGGTTCAAGTCCAGCTTCCAGCTCCGCATGGATGATAAGAAGCAAACCGAAGTGCCCGTGAGCCGCGTGCAAACCAAGCGGCTGCGCGCGCTGTTGAAACTTTAATCCCCGCTCAGAGGCCTATGTCTACTGCTGCTCCCAGTCGCGCCGCGGTCACTATTCGCCGCGCGAAACCTGAAGACGCGCCCGCTTGCGGGCAAATCTGCTACGAAGCTTTTTACAAGATCAGCACCGATCACAATTTTCCGCCCGATTTTCCCTCGCCGGAAATGGCCGCGGGAATGTTCACCCACATGTTTTCGCACACCGGATTCTACTGCGTGGTGGCCGAAGCCGATGGCCGCATTGTTGGAAGCAACTGCCTGGACGAACGCGACGCCATCGCCGGCATCGGACCCATCACCATCGATCCGAAGACGCAAAATCGCGGTGCCGGCCGCAAGCTGATGGACGCCGTGCTGGATCGCGCGCGCGAGCGCANNACGCTGGGCTTCGACGTTCGCGAGCCGCTGGCCGTGATCCAGGGCCCGGCCATCAAGAAGACCTACGACGGATATGCGGTGCGCCCGGCGCGGCCGTCCGATCTTGAGGCGTGCAACGAAGTCGCGCTTCGCGTGCATGGCGTGCACCGGGGCGGCGAACTCGCGGACGCCATTCGACAAGGTACATCGACCGTCGTCGAACGTCACGGCCGCATCACCGGATACGCCAGTTCGTTGGCATTTTCCGGGCACGCTGTGGCAGAGACCAATCCGGACCTCCAGGCGATCATCGCAGCGGCGGACGGTTTCGGAGGCCCAGGAATACTCGTGCCATCGCGCAACGCGGAGCTCTTCCGCTGGTGCCTGGCCAATGGCCTGCGCGTGGTCCAGCCCATGACGCTAATGTCTCTCGGACTCTACAGCGAACCGAGGGGCGCGTTCCTGCCTTCGATACTTTATTGAGGCACGGGCTCTTCTTCGCGGACACCGACTCCCTGACGGTCGCGGCTCAGTAAGTTCCCGGTTCCAACCGACGGTGTCCCGAGCCGTGAACCGGCTGTCATCGGACGTCGGAAGAATTGACAACCTGGACTGTCGCGCCGCTCGCCAGCGAGTCGGGCGGATTGGCAATCACCAAATCGTTTTCATTGAGGCCGGTGACGATCTCGACTTGGTTGCCGTAATCCTTGCCGAGCACTACCGGGACGAGTTCGGCCTGCTTGCCGTTGCGAACCACGCCAACGCGCAAGCCCTCGCTGCGGAACATCAGCACGCTGACGGGCAAAATGAGCGACCGCGAACCTTCTGGAATCAGCAGATGGACTTCGGCGTAAGCTCCTGGCCGAAGCTCGCCCGACGCGTTGTCAACGTCAACCTCCGTCAGCAGCGTCCTGGTTGCCTGATCGATGGCCCCCGAGGTGCGGACCAATTCGCCGGGAAAACGGCGGCCGGGAAATTCAGCCAACGTCAGATATGACTTGAGGCCAGGAACGGCCGCGCGCGAATCCGCTTGCGGAACGCTGACATAAACGCGGAGCTTGGCGGTAGCGGCCATGTGGAAAAGTTCCTGGGCCGCGCCACCGTTGCCGGCATTGATGAGCGCGCCGACATCAATGTTGCGAGCCGTTATGATGCCGTCAAACGGCGCTTTCACCGTTTCATAGTTCTGCATCTCCTGCAACCGGCCGAGATTGGCCTCGGCCGCGGCAATGTTGCTGCGCGCGGCCGCAATGGCCTGCTCGAGCGCATTGAGATTAGCCACTTGCGCCTGATACTGCGCTTGATACTGATCGTTCTCCTGGCGCGAGACCGCGCCCTTCTTCACCAGATTCTGCCAGCGCTCCGCGGTGACGCGAGCGATCTCTTCGTTGGCCTTGCCTTGCTGCTGGTTGGCGATTGCCTGATCCAAAGACGCCCGAGTCTGTTGCAGTGTAGCTTTGGCCTGAGTGACCTGCTGATCGACCTCTGGCGCTTCGATCGTCGCCAGCACTTGCCCGGCCTTCACGTGTCCGCCGATGTCGACGTTCCATTGCTTCAAGTAACCACTGGAGCGCGCGTAGATGGGCGAGTCGGTGAAGGCCTGAACGTTACCTGGGAGCACGACGTCGTCCTTCATGGCGCCGGGTTTCGGGTGGATGACCGAGACGGTGGGAACCGCGAGTTCCTGCGTGGTTTCCTTTACCGCGGCGGCGGTCTGGATGCGCGCGTTGATGCCCCAGAAAACGACGCCTGCCACGATCAGCACGGCGAGCACAAGGAGAACCACTACCCTCAGCGTTCGTGGACGCGCGGGCGGAGGACCGGGAGGCGGAATTGGCCTATTCGCGATCGGAGTCTCCAGCATGGTCCTGTTATCTAGCATCGGCAATTACTCGACTCCGGTGCAACATGCTGAACACGGTGGGCACGAAGAACAGCGTGGCGATGGTGGCGCAAATCAATCCGCCAATCACGGCGCGGCCGAGCGGGGCGTTTTGTTCGCCGCCTTCTCCCATTCCCATGGCCATGGGGATCATGCCGATGATCATGGCGAACGCGGTCATCAGCACGGGCCGAAAGCGAGTGAAGCCGGCTTCGAGCGCGGCGCGCGTGGGATCGCCTTCCGCCGCGAGATGTTCTTTGGCGAAGCTGATGACCAGAATGCTATTGGCGGTAGCTACGCCGACGCTCATGATGGCGCCCATCAACGCGGGAACGCTTAAGGTAGTGCGAGAGATAAAGAGAAAGATGACGATGCCGGCCATGGCGGCGGGCAGCGCGGTGATGATGATGAACGGATCGAGCCAGGATTGGAAATTGATCACGATGAGGAAATAGACCAGGACGATGGAAAGAGCCAGGCCGCCGAGCAGGCCGCGGAACGAAGACTGCATGGTGTCGATCTGGCCTCGGACGATCAACTGCGAGCCGCGCGGCAGGTTCGGCCGTGCCTTTTCGACGATGCGGTCGATGTCGGTGGCGACGCCGCCGAGGTCGCGATCCTGCACGTTTCCGAAAATGTCGATGGCGCGTTGGATATTGTAGTGCGAAACGACGGCCATCTCGGCCCGGCGGCTGGTACTGACGACATCGCCCATGATTTCGGGGCGGTGCGCGGTCTCGCCGGTGATGGGGATATTGTTCAGATCGCCGACGGACGAGATGTCGTATTGCGGTGTCTGGGCCACCAAACTGTAGCTCACGCCGTTTTTGGGATCGAGCCAAAAGGAGGGCGTGGTTTGAAAACTCCCGCTCAATGAGATCAGCAGACTGTTGGCGACATCGAGCTGCGAGTAGCCGCTCTCGATGGCCTTGGTGCGATTGACGTTGACTTGAATTCGCGGAAGGTCAAATAACTGGTGGATGCGGAGATCCACCGCGCCGGGCACGGTACGGAGCTCGCCGAGAAGGGTGGTGGCGAAAGCGTGGTTGGCGGCCAGATTGGGGCCGGAAACTTGAATGTCGATGGGCGCGGGCAGACCGAAGTTCAGAATCTGGCTGATGATGTCGGCGGGCAGGAAGTAGAAAGACACGCCTGGAAACTCGCGCGGCAGTTTGCGGCGGAGCTCGTGAACGTAGAGATCCGACGGCCGGTGACCTGGTTTGAGCGTGACCAGAACATCGGCGTCCATGGTGCCAACCGGCGCCGAGTTGCTGTAGGCCATGTTGATGGAGCTGTACGGCAGGCCGATGTTATCGATGATGCTGGCGAGGTCGGACGCGGGAATGGTTTCGCGCATCGCGGTTTCGATCAAGTCGCCCAGGCGGGCGGTCTCTTCGATGCGGGTGCCGGTTTTGGCTCGGAAATGCAGGTTGAACTGGCCGGCGTCGGTGGCGGGGAAGAAGTCGCGCCCGAGCCAGGGGATCAGGAGAAAGGCAGCGGCGCAGAGCGCGAGGAACGCGGGAACGAAGACTCCGCGGCGGCGAATGCAGGTTTCGAGAGCCCGCAGATAAGCGCTGCGCGCAGCGTGGAATCCGCGCTCGAACGCGCGCTGGAATCGTGCGGCGAGGTTCCAGGATGGAGGCTCGGAAGCGTTATGCCCGCGTACCTTGAGCAGGTACATTGCGAGCGTCGGCACCAGCGTGCGCGATAGAACGTAGGAGGCCAGCATCGCGAACACCACGGCTTCGGCCAGAGGGATGAACAGATAACGCGCGACGCCGGTAAGGAAAAACATCGGGATGAAGACGATGCAGATGCAGAGCGTGGAGACGAGCGCCGGCAGCGCGATTTGAGCAGCGCCCTCGAGGATGCCGGTATGCAGGTCCTTGCCCTCGTCGAAATTGCGATCGATGTTTTCGATGGTGACTGTGGCGTCGTCCACCAGGATGCCGACGGCCAGGGCCAGGCCGCCGAGGGTCATGATGTTGATGGTTTCGCCGAGCGCGCTTAAGGCGCAAATGGAGCAGAGGATCGAAAGAGGGATCGAGATTGCGATGATCAAAGTGCTGCGCCAGCTCCCGAGAAAGAGCAGGATCATGATGGCGGTAAGACACGCGGCGAGCATTGCCTCGCGGACCACTCCGTTGACGGCGGCGCGGACGAACAGCGACTGGTCGGCGATCGGCTCAATCTTCAGAGCGGGCGGCAGCGTGCCGGCGATTTTGGGCAGCATGTCGCGCACTTCCTTGACGATGTCGAGCGTGGAGGTGTCGCCAATTTTCAGGATGCTGAGCAAGGTGCTGCGCTGGCCGTTGCGGCGGACGATGTTGGTTTGGGGCGAGAAGCCGTCGCGCACGTTCGCGACGTCGCGCACATAGATGGTGCTGTTCCCGGCGGCCTTGACCGGAAGATCGTTGAGCTCTTGGACCGTCTCGGGGCTGGCATTGAGGCCGACGTCATATTCGAACTGCCCAATTTTCGATGTGCCGGTGGGCAGGATCAGGTTCTGGGTGTTGACGGCGTTGACGACGTCGGCAGGCGAGAGGCCTTTGGACTGGAGCAGCGCGGGCTGAAGATCGATCATCACCTGGCGCTGCTTTCCTCCATAGGGCCAGGGCACCGCCGCGCCTTTCACGGTGGCGAGCTGAGTACGGATGAAGTTGGCGGCGTAGTCGAACAGTTGCTGCTCCGAGAGACCTTGACCGGAAAGCGCGAGCTGAAGGATGGGGACGCTGGAGGCGCTGTACACGATCATGAAGGGCGGCGAGGCGCCCGGCGGCAGCGAATGGATGGTGCCCTGCGCGACGGCGGTGAGCTCAGCCATCGCCATGTCGACGCGAGTGCCGGCATGGAAGAAGACCTTGATGATGCTCCGGCCGTTGACGGTTTGTGATTCCATGTGATCGATGTCGGTGACTACGGTGGTGAGCGAGCGCTCATATTGTGAAGTGATGCGCTCTTCCATTTCTTCGGCGCTAAGACCGGTGTAACTCCACAGCGCGGCGATTACGGGGATGTCGACGTTGGGGAAGATGTCGGTGGGCGTGCGCAGGATGACCAGCGGGCTGATCAGCAGGATCAGGAGCGCCAGAACAATGAACGTGTACGGTCGGTTGAGCGCGATTTTAACGATCCACAATTGACAGCTAGCCCCGATCTTATTGTAGCTTATAGTCAAAGTGGAGCTTGCGCTAGCGTAAGATATATCGTACGCTAGTATCGCCGATATATTACGTTCGACTGTATCGAATGGAAGGGTGGGCTCAAATGCGATACGGATCTGGAGATTGGGGAAGTTGGGCTTATGCCCCGCCATGGAGTAGGCGAGGACGGTTTTTCGGAGCGGGCGAGGTGCGGATTGCGATCTTGTCGCTGCTGTCGGATAAGCCGCGGCACGGCTACGAATTGATGAAGGAGCTGGAGGCGCGATCGGGCGGAAGCTATCGCGTGAGCGCGGGCACGATGTACCCGGCGCTGCAGCAACTGGAAGACGAGGGGATGATCGTCTCCGAGACTAAGGACGGCAAGCGGGTGTACCAGCTCACCGAGCTCGGGAGGCAGGAGTTGCAGCGCGAGAGCGCGACGGCGGAGGACATCTGGCGCCGGACGTCGGACTGGGGCGATTGGGGGGAGTGGATCGTGGGGAGTCCGCTGGGTCCGCTGATGAAGGCTACGTTTCGCGCGATGAAACATGCGACACGGGATCCGCAACTGCGGAGGCAGGTGGAAGAGATTCTGGACCGGGCGCGGAGGGACCTCGAAGATTTGTGAGTGCTAACCGCACGGCAATTGCGCTTGAAGATTACCGGCGGTTTTACGCTGAGGAGATCGCAGCGGTAACCGCTCTGCGATCAGCCGCCCTGATGGAGGCGTTCGCGAAGATGCCTCGCGAGCATTTTCTCGGGCCAGGGCCATGGGAGATTGCAGGGCCTGATTTCGGCATGGGACCGCAGGTGAACTATCGCGCGACCGAAGACGCGGATCCGCGCCGGATCTATCACAACGTGGCGGTTGTGATTCAAAGGCAGCGCAATTTGAACAACGGGCATCCGGGCACGCTGGCAGCATGGTTGGATCGGCTGGAGGTGGCGCCGGGCGAGCACGTGTTTCATGTTGGAGCGGGTCTGGGATATTACACCGCGATCCTGAGCGACCTGGTGGGCGCGGCGGGGCGCGTGACGGCGATTGAAGTGGACGCCGATCTGGCAACACGCGCGCGGGCGAACTTGGACCCGTGGCCGAATGTGGATATGCGGACCGGAGATGGCGGCGAGTTCGATCCTGGGCCGGTAGACGCGATCTTCGTGAACGCGGGCGTTACGCATCCGCATCCGTTGTGGCTGGATCGGCTGACGGACGGCGGGCGCTTGCTGCTTCCATTGACGTTCGACGTTGGCGGCGGGATCGGCAAGGGCGTCATGATGTTGGTTCGGCGCGAAGGCGATCGCTACGCGGCGCGTTTCTTGACGCTGGTGATGATTTACTCGTCAACCAGCGTGCGCGATGCGGAGGTGAATGGGCTGCTCATGAGGCAGATCGGCTCGCCCAAGCTGTTTTCAGTGCAGTCGCTGCGCCGGGATGCGCATGAGGCGGAGGAGACGTGCTGGCTGCACGGGAAGGGCTTCTGCTTTTCGGGACGGGCGCCGGGATAGCGGCTACTTGGATGGTTCGCCGTCGGAAGGGAATTCGAAGGTCTCGCCGCCGGTGTGCACGATGAGCGTACCGGGGCCGAGAGTTTTGCCATTGCTGGGGAAGAACACGGCGCCATCGGTGGATTCACCGGAGGCAAGCTTAGTGGTCACCAGGGCCAGAGCGGATGCGGCGGCGCCGGCCTTCAGCCGTGACGAGACACCGTAGGCCAGCGCGGCCTGACGGCGGGCTTCGTAGCCGTTGGTGGTCTGCATGTGCTCGTTACCGTAGACGCCGCGTTCATAGGTGGTGACCAGTTTGATCACATCGTGACGGCCGGCTTTGGCGAGCATGGTGTTCACGACACTCAGGGCGGACGAGGCTTGCCACACGGCGCCATCCAACTGGTGGTAGGTGAAATCCTCGGGCTTGACGGTCCAGGAGACCGGCGAACCGTTGGACATCGAAACCTGCATGATGGAATATTCCTTCAAGTGCGCGGGCAGGTAAGCGAACATGACGGTGACGCCGCCCTTGGTGAGCGTTTTGTACAACAGTCCGTTGGATTCGAATGGGATGATCTGCGCGGAGAGCAGGGCGCAGGCCAAGCCCAGCGCAATTAACCTCATAGTCCCATGATAGAGCCGGATGGTGCGGAAGCAATAGCAGTTTGGAGACGATTCCGAGATTCGTCATAATGGAATTTATGTCGACGGTAACCACAAAGACGGCCCGGGACGTGGCCCGGCCGCTCAGCTCCAACAAGCATCTGCTGCGATGGGTGGAGAAGATGGCGGAGTTGACCAAGCCTCGGGACATTCATTGGGTGGACGGCTCCGGGGAAGAGAACGCGGCGCTGTGCGCGCAGATGGTGGAGAGCGGCACGTTCATCAAGCTGAATCAGGATCTTTGGCCGGGTTGTTATTACGCGCGCTCGGATGCGAGCGATGTGGCGCGCGTGGAGGACCGGACGTTCATCTGCTCGCTGGCGAAAGACACCGCCGGGCCGACCAATAACTGGGTGAATCCGTTTGAGATGCGCAAGACGCTGAAGAGGCTTTTCAGCGGATGCATGCGTGGGCGAACGATGTATGTGCTGCCCTTCAGCATGGGTCCCATCGGATCGCCCATGTCGCAGATCGGCGTGCAGCTCACCGATTCACCTTACGTGGTGGTGAACATGCGCATCATGGCGCGCATCGGGCTGAAGGTGTTTCAGGAGATCGACAAGGACGTGAAGCGCGTGGTGCCGTGCATGCACAGCGTGGGCATGCCGCTGGAGCCGGGGGTTCGGGACGTGCCGTGGCCGTGCAACGACGAGAAGTACATCGTGCATTTCCCCGAGACGCGCGAGATCTGGTCGTACGGATCGGGCTACGGCGGCAATGCGCTGCTGGGCAAAAAGTGTTTCGCGCTCAGGATCGCTTCCAACATCGCGCGCGATGAAGGCTGGATGGCGGAGCACATGCTGATTGTGGGCGTGGAAGATCCGGAGGGCGAGAAGACCTACGTGGCGGCGGCGTTCCCGAGCGCCTGCGGCAAGACCAACTTCGCGATGCTGATTCCGCCCAATGGATTCGAGGGCTGGAAGGTGTGGACGGTGGGGGACGACATCGCCTGGATCAAGCCGGACGAGAACGGCCGGCTGCGCGCGATTAATCCTGAAGCGGGATTTTTCGGCGTGGCGCCGGGGACTTCGGTGAAGACCAATCCGAACGCGATGACGACGCTCGCGCGCAACTCGATTTTCACCAACGTGGCGCTGACGCCGGAAGGCGGAGTGTGGTGGGAGGGCATGACGGACGAGCCGCCGGCCGAGTGCCTGGACTGGCGGGGCAACCGCTGGACCCCGCACATCGCCAAGGAGACCGGGGCCAAGGCGGCGCATCCCAACTCGCGCTTCACGGCGCCGGCCGCGCAGTGTCCGACCATCGATCCGGCGTGGGAAGATCCCACCGGCGTGCCGATCAGCGCGCTGGTGTTTGGCGGGCGGCGGGCCACCACGATGCCGCTGGTGTACCAGGCGTTCAACTGGAGCGCGGGAGTTTACATGGGCGCGACCATGGGCTCGGAGACCACGGCGGCGGCGGTGGGCGGCGTGGGGCAAGTGCGGCGCGATCCGATGGCGATGCTGCCGTTCTGCGGTTATCATATGGGCGATTATTTCCGGCACTGGCTCAAGATGCAGCGGTCGCTGACGGAGACGCCGCGGATCTTTCATGTGAACTGGTTCCGCAAGGACGCGAGCGGCAAGTTCCTGTGGCCGGGCTTCAGCGAAAACATGCGAGTGCTGAAATGGATCGTGGACCGGGCGCATGGGCGGGCGCTGGGACGCGAGACTCCCATAGGCTGGATGCCGCGGTATGACGACATCGATTGGACCGGGCTGAATTTTTCGCGCGAGCAGTTCGAGGAGCTGCAGGCTTTCGACCGGGCGGCGTGGCAGAAGGAAGTGATCCAGCACGAGGAGTTGTTTTTGGCGCTGCACGATCATTTACCGCCCGAGATGATTTACGAGCGGGAGCTACTGATTTGCCGCTTGTAGCGGAGTGCGCGGTTTAGACCGACGCGCCAGCAGGTGCAAGCACAGTCTCAATCGCGTCGAACAGCTCCTGTGCACGGACGGGCTTTGAGACATAACCATCCATACCGCTTCCGAGGAAACGCTGCCGGTCACCGGCCATCGCGTGCGCCGTCATGGCGACAATCGGGATATGGTCACCGGTTCGTTTCTCTTTTTCTCGAATCGCGGCGGTGGCCTCAACTCCGTCCATGACGGGCATCTGTACATCCATCAGAACTACGTCAAAGCGGTCTCGTTCCAGCGCCTCCAAGGCTTTGACGCCGTCGCAGGCGACAAATACCATGTGCCCCTGCTTCTCGAGGAGCCGCACAGCGACCCGCTGATTGACCACATTGTCTTCGGCGAGCAAAACGCGCAACGGCCTCCGCCCTTCCCGGAGAGTATGGCGGGTTACCAGCGGAACGGGCTTGACGTCAGGACAAGATCCCAGCACGCGCACCAGCGCCTCCAACAACTCCGATTGCAGGATCGGTTTGATCAGATACGCGGCTATCCCTAGTTCCTTACATCGCTGCCCGTCTCCCCGCTCGCCGCCGGACGTCAACATGACGGTGGTGAGCCCCGCCAACTTGGCTGATTTCCGGACTTCCTCGACCAGCATGAAACCGTCCATCTCGGGCATGTGACAGTCAACGATCATGAGACCGAAGGGCACGCCGGCCGATTTGGCTTGCTGGAGCAGAGCGAGAGCGGCCTCGCCACCAGACGCGGCGGCCGGCCTCATCCGCCAGTAGCCCAAGGTGTTCTCCAGAATCTGCCGGTTGGTGGCGTTGTCATCCACGATTAACACCCGCACGCTTTCCAGAATCGCGGGGTCGTTGCCGACGCCAGTGGAGACGGTGGCAGCGGCATTCCCGAATCGCACCGTAAAGTGGAACGTAGCCCCCTTACCCGGCTCGCTTTCCAACCAGAGTCGCCCTCCCATCATGTCAATCAAGCGCGTCGAGATAGAGAGCCCGAGCCCGGTCCCTCCGTACTTGCGAGTGGTGGAGGTGTCGGCCTGGGCGAAAGGTTCGAAGACGAGCTTCTGCTTCTCCGGGGGAATGCCAATCCCGGTGTCGCTGATCGCGAAATGCAGCATCATGCCGTCAGCATCCGAGGTTTCCACCTGGACGCGCAAGACGACCTCGCCCTGGTGCGTAAACTTGATCGCGTTGCCCGCCAAGTTCAGAATGACCTGGCGCAACCGGACTGGATCGCCAACGATGAAATCCACCAGATCCGGCGGAACCGAATAGGCTAATTCGAGATTTTTCTCGTGGGCCCGAATAGACAGCATCTTCATCGCTTGTCCGAGACAGTCGCGGAGGTTGAATTCGATAGGATCGAGGCTCAGCTTTCCCACCTCAATCTTGGAGAAGTCCAGGATGTCGTTGACGACCGTGAGGAGCGCATCCGCGGAATACTTGACCGCATTGAGATACTCGCGCTGCGTGGCATCAAGTTCGGTGTCCAAGGTGAGCTCTGTCATTCCGATGATGCCGTTCATGGGCGTGCGAATCTCGTGGCTCATGTTGGCCAGGAACTCGCTCTTGGCATTGGCCACCGCCTCCACCGCGGCGATCAGCTCCTTCTCCGCCGTGATATCCATCAGCGCGCCGATCACTCGTTTGGGCTTGCCATCGACGAATTCGGCGCGGCCACGGCTGCGCTGCCAACGGACCGACCCATCCGGGTGGACCAAGCGGAATTCGGACTGCGTTTCTTGGTCACCCGCCAGCGTCTTTTGCCCCTCGGCGATGATGCTCTCCCGATGCGCTGGGGCAATCCGGTTGAGGAATTCTTCCATGGTCAGCCGCACCGATCCGCCGGCGGCAGCTTGTGCGCCCCAGGTCAGCGCCGCCGCACCTGGAGAGACGGTGATGGTACTGGTTGCGGGATCCACTTCCCAGGTTCCGAACCCCGCGGCCCTCTCGGCTAGTTCCATGTGGATGGCGTGCTCACGCCAGCGCTGTTCGTTGGTCAGCCGCTCGTGGACGGTCCCAGCCAGGCTCGCGAGCCGCTGGAGGAAATCCGATTCCCGCCGGTCGCGCGCGGTGATCGAGCCCACCACCTGATTGCGCGAGTCGCGAATCGGAATCGTCCAACCACTATCTTCCACAATGTTCGGTGTGACGCCGCCTCCATCGTAGTCAGGCAACTGAAGCGAGCAGGAACAACCGGGCGCCAGCGCTTCCACCACCGACTTCAACTCATCCAGCGAAATGGAGCGCACGATTGTCTCCAGCCCACGCCCGCGCATCGCTGAACGCCGTCGCGCGCGGCGCCAGCCAACTGCGCAGATCGCGGTGGACAGAGCGAATCCGAGAGCAATCAGTCCGAGCCCCACAGATCATCTATCGACGGCGACTCGTCTTTCGTTGACCCTTCCATTGGGGACAGGGTAAAGTCTTCAACCATTTACCGTTCAAGTGCCGTAGGGTCGGGCGGTGCTGATTGGCAGGTTGGCAGGGGTCCCCCGCCGGATTCCGGCCTAAGGTGTTCCCCCGAGCGGTATGCCCGCAACGACCTCCGTCCTAAGGCGACCCCTGGCTCGAACTAGTACTAAGAGCTAATTGTCCATACCGTGCTTCAGCCTTAGTCTACATTCAGGAGTGTCAAGAGATGCTTAGAGGCATAATTATCTGTCCTGACGCAGACCTGAACGAACGTCTGGAAGCGATACTTACGGAGATCGGGATCGTGAGCATCACGCGGACACTCGACCGGTATCCGAGCGGTCTGGAATTGCTGCGCTTCTTGCGCGCGCATGCGCCGCAAGTGATCTTCGTCAGCACGGAGTCGACGGCCAAGGCGATGGAGGTGGCGCGCGAAGTAGAGAAGAACACGCCGGGGGTTCAGATCGTCGCGATCAGCCGCTTCGTCGATCCGCAGATTCTGCTGGAAGTGATGCGGGCCGGGATTCGCGAGTTTGCGTCGCTGCCGTTCGATCGCCAGGCGCTGGTGGACGCTTTAGCGCGGGTGAAGGATACGGTGCACGCGCGTCCTCCGGCCATAGAAGCCACCAATCAGGTTTTCAGCTTTCTGCCGGCCAAAGCGGGCGTGGGAACATCCACCGTGGCGTTGAACGCGGCGGTGGCGATGTCGCGCGTGCCGGACTCCTCAGTCCTGCTCTCCGACTTCGACCTGAACTCGGGCATGGTGCGGTTCATGCTGAAGCTGGATTGCACGTATTGCGTGACGGACGCGGCCGAGCATGCGCTCGAGATGGACGAGAGCCTGTGGCCGACCATGGTGACCAGCATCGACAAGCTGGACGTGCTGCACGCCGGAAAGCTCAATCCGGATTTCCGCATCGAACCGACGCAGATCCGTCATCTGATGGAGTTCATGCGGCGTAACTATAGTGCGCTGTGTTTCGACATGTCGGGCAACCTGGAACGGTACTCGCTCGAGATCATGCACGAATCCAAGCGTATTTTCCTGGTGTGCACGCCGGAGATTCCCGCGCTGCACCTGGCGCGCGAGAAGTATCTGTATCTGAAGCAGCTTGATCTGGGCGAGCGGGTCAGCGTTTTGCTGAATCGTTGCCCGAAACGCTCGCTGATCACACCCCAGCAGATTGAACAGCTCTTGGGCGTGCCGATCTACATGACGTTCGCCAACGATTACCAGGGAGTGCAGCGCGCCATGACGGCGGGACGCTGGGTGGAACAGGGCAGCGAACTGGGCCGGCAATTCACGTCGCTCGCGCAATCCATGCTGGAAGCCAAGACCACAGCCGCGCCGGAGGCCAAGAAGCGCTTCATCGAGTTCTTCTCGGTGGTGCCGAGCAAGGCCGTCACCCCGGTGCGCAAATCGGCCGGGTAAGTTTCATTAACGCGGCAGGCGCCACGGCAACTTCGCTATCATCGCTGGTTGGAAAGCGCCGTTCTCCAGTGGGTCGCGACCTATGGCTATCTCGCCATCTTCGGGCTGCTGGTGCTGGGCATTGTCGGCCTTCCCATACCCGATGAGTTTCTGCTCACCGGCTGCGGTTTTCTCATCTATCGAGGCCAGCTGCATCCCATTCCAGCGTTCGCGAGCGCGCTGGCGGGTAGCATGTGCGGCATCACGTGCAGCTACACCATCGGGCGGACGCTGGGATGGAAGTTCCTGCACTCGCGCGCTGGTCGATGGCTGCATATTCGCGACTACCAGATCCGCTGGGTGCATGACTGGTTCAACCGGGTGGGGCATTGGGCTTTGATTATCGGCTACTTCGTGCCTGGCGTGCGCCACTTCACGGCGATCGTGGCGGGCACGTCGAAGCTGGAATACCACGGGTTCGCGGCTTTCGCTTATACGGGCGCCCTGCTGTGGGTGAGCACGTTTCTCTTCCTCGGCTATCATTTCGGCCCACGCTGGGAGCAGATTCTCGGCGTGGTGGAGCACAACCTGAAAGAAGCTTCTATCGTCGCAGGCGTGCTGATCCTGACGTATGCCGCGATCGTTTATGTGCGGCGCGCTAGAAGGTAGGCGGACCTACTCCTCAATTTGGATGGAGGGGCCTTTCTTGACGCTTTCTTCGGCGGCGCGGCGCTGAACTTCGCGCGCGATGGCCACGAATGGAGCACCGGCGTCGCCCAACGTGATGGGCTGGCCCGTGTCGCCACCGATACGAACCGCGGGATCCAGAGGCAATTCGCCCAGGAACGGAACGTTCATCGTTTCCGCGGTCTTGCGTCCCCCGCCGTGGCTGAAGACGTCGACGCGATCGTGGCAGTGCGGGCATTCCAGGTAGCTCATGTTCTCGACCAGGCCGAGGATCGGCACGCGCACCTGCTGGAACATGTGGATGGCTTTGCGCGCGTCTTCGAGCGAGACCTCGGATGGCGTGGTGACGACCACTGCGCCAGTGAGGGGCGCGGTCTGGATGAGCGAGAGTTGCACGTCGCCGGTGCCGGGCGGCAGGTCGACGATTAAATAATCGAGCTCGCCCCAATCGACGCCGCGCAGGAACTGCTGGATGACGCTGTGCAGCATGGGGCCGCGCCATACCAGCGGCTTGTCGCCGGGATTTAAGAAGCCCATGGACATGATGCGCAGGCCGTTCTTCTCGAGCGGCTGGATGCGTTCGCCAATGGCGTGCGGCTGGGCGCGGACGCCCATCATGAGAGGCACGTTGGGCCCGTAAACATCCGCGTCGAGCAGCCCGACTTTGTGGCCCAAGCGCGATAGCGCGACAGCCAGATTCACCGATACGGTGGTCTTTCCCACGCCGCCTTTGCCGGATCCGACGGCAATCAAATTCTGGACGCCGGCGATCGGAACTTTCGGCTGTTCGGCTTGCGCTGTGTTGGGGGCCATCACCTTGATGTTAGATCATCGGGTCGATCCTATAACAAAGTCCCATTCCTTAGCGGCACGATCACGCAGGTAGGCCATGTCGCGATCGAGCAAAAAACCGTCCTTGACCAATTGCTGTGCGGCGGCGGCGATCTTCTCGATATAGTCGTCCTTGGTGCGGTAACGTTCTTCGATGGACATGCGCGGGTCTTTGCGTTTCTTGCGCTCGACCTTGCTTACGGGGAACGGAATCCACGATCCGGCCATGCTGTACAACTGATCGGGGGCGCCGATCTTGGGGCTGCGCAGATTCCAGCCGGTGTAGGAAGCCAGCGGGACCTGGATCTCGGGCATGCGGATGCCGGAGGTTTCGTTGCCGTCGAGAGTCACTTGCGGCACCAAGGTGGGGAAGGGCGGCCCGAGTTTGGGAGGCTCGCTGGAGAAGTCGAGCCGGAAGGCCTGTCGATTGTGGTGCGGAAGAGCAACGCCGGGGATATTCGGAAATGCATAGGCGCTAACGGAGACCAGCTGGGCTTTCCCGTCCGGCGGCGCGATCAGCGGGTAGACGGAAGCCGGGGGGTGCTTCCCTTCGGCCAGCCAGGCTTCGAGCGCAACCAACAATGCCCGCATGCTGGCGGTATAGTCATTCGTGCTGTCGAGGTTCTGGGCTTCCAGGCGGCGTGGAGGAAGAGCACCCGATCCGTGGCGCGAGCCGGCGAAAAAATAAATACGCGTGTTCTTGGCGAGCGGCGCGTCCTTTGCGCCGTCAGGCGTGGTGTGGATGAGCGAAGCGGCGCGGCCCCAATATTCGTAGGAGCCGTTGGTATAGAAAATCTTCGGCACGGTGTCGGTCAGCTTGGTCTTGGCCAGGAGGCCGGTATTGCTGGTTGGATCTTCGTCGGTGAACGGCGGCACGTCAACCGGATAGAGAATATTGAAGAAGGGATGGCCATCGCGGGAGGGCTGAGCGAAGCGTGCATTGAAGCCGCCGCGGCCGGCGCCGGCGATGTCGGCCCAGACAGCGTCGAAAACGCGCCGGGTATTTTCGTCCTGGTTGAAGCCATCGTACACGAAGGTGCGCAAGAACCGGCCGCTTTGCGAGACGCCGAAGCCGATAGCCCGCAGGACATCCTTGTTGAAGTCGCCCAGCGGGGTGTCCACGCCACCGTACTTGAGATACGACACGACGTCGCGAACAGCGGTGGGACCGAGACCGACCAGCACGGGGTCCTTGGCCCGGTAGATGACTTCGTAAATCTTGCCGGGCTCGAAGCCGGCGGCCATGGTTACATGAGTGGGATCGGAAAAGCTCCAATCGTCGCGGGCGATGAGGCGGCGCTCGCCGTCGACGGTGTCGCGGACGAAGATCTTGTTGGCGAGACTCTGGGGGTCGTCCGCGGCGTAGCCAAGCATGCCGCGATCGCCGACCGAGATGGTGGTCACGCGGTCCGTGGGCGGACTGCTTCCGGCGCCATCGCCGCCTTCCCATTCGGAGCGCACCAGTCCAACAATCGGTTTGCCCTTGTTAGTCGCGATGGGCGCGTCGGCGCGGAGCAGGCCGGGCGTTGGCGGCAGGTCGAGTTCCCAGCCGACCCACGCCAGCGTGAAGCCTTGTTCCAGCAAAAAATTGTCGCCGAGATTGAACATCCCAAGCAAACCTTTGCCGCCCCGGTTGGGGATTTCCACCAGCAGCGTTCCATTGCGCTTGGTCGCGTCGCGCGGGCGGAGGATGTAGAGGTCCGCGGAGAATTCCACTTTGCCTTCGGCGTTGCGCGGCGCGAGATCGATGTCGGCGATGACTCGATTCGGCGCGAGCTGAGGAGTAACGGCGCAGTGGACCTTCGCGACGATGCGCTGGTAGCCGCCGTCGTCGGATCGTTCGGTAACGTCGATGCTAGTGACGGCTGCGAAGGACGTGCTGGCGATCAGAAGCGCAAAGGGTGCGGCGCGCACCACAAGACGGGCCAGGAACTGCTTCGCGCCGCACTCCGTTTTGCGCGAGTTCTTCAGAAGGATCGTGGCTGAGAGGCGATACAGCATACGTGGACATTGTAGCTTTACGCCAGCGCGAGGTTGGCCTGGGCGCGGAGCGAGAAATCGTCGAAATGTCCGGCGTGAAGTTTTGGAAACGCGGCGGCCGCAATCATGGCCGCGTTGTCGGTGGAGAGCGCCGGAGTGGGGAAATAGACTGGGCATGCGAGACCGGCTTCGCGGGCGGCGATCCGCAGGCCGGTGTTAGAAGCCACGCCGCCGGAGATGATGAACGATCGCGCGCCGATTTCTTCGATGGACCGAACAGCGCGGCGGAGCAGCTCTGCGATGACGGTGTGTTGGAAGGAGGCCAGCAGGTCGAGCGTGGGTTGGGGCGTGAGCGGGAGAAAATCCTCAGCCGAAGTGGCCTGGGAGCGGCGGCGGGCTTCGATTTCCGAGGTCAAGTCGCGCTGTTCCACCCAGCGGAGCACGGCGGTCTTCAATCCGCTAAAACTGAAATCGAGCGTGTTGCCCTTCATGCGCGCGAGCGTAAATTTTACGGCGTGCGGATCGCCATGCGGAGCAAGCTGATCGATGATGGGGCCGCCAGGATATCCGAATCCGAGCAGTTTCGCGACCTTGTCGAAAGCCTCGCCGGCGGCGTCATCGCGCGTTTTTCCGAGCAGCCGGTAGGTGAATCCCTCGCGGACTTCAAACAGGTGTGTGTGGCCGCCGCTGACCACTAATGCGAGCGCGGGATATTCGATGCTCGCGCCGGCCTGGAGAATCACGGCGTGGATATGGCCTTCGATATGGTTGACACCAATGAGAGGCAGATCGCGGGCCAAGCAGAGCGACTTCGCGTAGGTGATGCCGACCAGCAGCGAGCCTACCAGGCCGGGACCCTCGGTGACTGCGATGGCGACCAGGTCCTCGAAGCCGGCGCCGGCTTCTTCAAGAGCGAGGCGAACCACGGGGACGATCGCGCGCAAGTGTTCGCGCGAGGCCAGCTCGGGAACCACTCCGCCGTATTTTGCGTGCGTGGCGAGTTGGGAGGCGACGACGGAAGAGTGAACCGTGGTTCCATCCTCCACGACGGCCGCCGCGGTTTCATCGCACGAAGTTTCGATTCCCAGGATTTTCAAGGGTGACTTGCACTGGTATGGTGTGGTTTGGACATTTCGTCATTTCATTATCACTTGCCCGAGTCGTCGATCGCGCAGGAGCCGCTGCCGGATCGCGCGGGGTCGCGGATGCTGGTGCTATATCGCGGCGAGCAGCGCTGGGAAGATCGAGCGTTCCGTGAGTTTCCGCGGTTCTTGCAGCGGGGCGATTGTCTGGCGCTGAACGATTCGAAAGTTTTTCCGTCGCGATTGTACGGGCGGCGGATTGGCTTTTCGGGGGTCGTGGAAGTGCTGCTGGTACATCCCGTGAGCGAGGACGCGAAGACTTGGACCGCGCTGGTGCATCCGGGCCGGAAGATGCGCGTGGGCGAGCGGGTTGAGTTTGATGGCCCGGCTGCGGAGGTGGCGTTGGAGGCGGAGGTCACCGCGCGCGGGGAATACGGCGAGCGGACCTTGCGATTTGACTATGCTGGCGATCTGTACGAATTGCTGCGCAAAATCGGGCACGTGCCGCTGCCGCCGTATATCAGGCGGGCGGATACGGTGGACGATCGAGAGCGTTATCAGACGGTGTTCGCGCGGGAAGTGGGCTCGGTGGCCGCGCCGACGGCGGGATTGCATTTTACCGGCGAGATTTTGGATGCTTGCCGCCAAGCCGGGGCTGAGATCGCGTACGTCACGCTGCATGTGGGGCTGGGGACATTTCAACCGGTGCGCGGCGAATCGCTGCACGCGGAGCGCTTTCAGGTTTCGGAAGAGCCCGCGGCGAAGATTCGAGCGGCACATCGCGTGATCTCGGCCGGAACCACGAGTGTTCGCGCGGTGGAGAGCATGTGCTTGGGCAGGCAGGGAGAGACGGATCTATTTATCAAGCCTGGATTCGCGTTTCAGCGAACCGGCGCGATGCTGACCAATTTTCATTTGCCCGAGTCGAGTCTGCTGATGCTGGTGTGCGCGTTCGCGGGGCGGGAGTTGGTGCTCGCGGCGTATGAACACGCGGTGCGGGCGGGATATCGGTTTTATTCGTATGGGGATTGCATGTTGATTGTTTAGGTGTCGTCAGAGACTCAAGAAAGCCTGCCACGCCCTCAGGCCTTCGGTGTTGTGGGATGTAAGGGCCTCAAGGCCCTCCTGGGGCGCGTGCGGGTCGGCGAGCAGATAGCGGCCGACGCGTGCGATGTCGAGCACGTCGTCCATCATGGCCTTCCAATGCTCGGGCGCCCAATCGATGGCCTCTGAAACCACGGAGGGCACACCTTCGGCGACGCCATCAGCCGTCACCATGTTGAACGATTCGGTATAGCTGGGCTGGAGCAATAGATGCATATGCGCGACGCTCTGGCGGAACTTGGGCCAGCACTGCCAGCCGTTCTCGATCACCTTGACGTTGGGAAGGCCGTCAAGCATGGCGTGCACCGAGCGAAGGATAGTGTCCCCGCCGCCTTCGGTGCGTCCAGCGGAAAGCCAGAACTCGAGGTTGGCCTTGTAGCGGTGCGTGATTTCGAGCGCCGCGCCCGCCGCGCTCATCAGATTCTTCAGCGGCCGCGTGGCTCCGAAAGCGCCGATGCGCAGAGTGCCGCCGTTAAAAAGAGGACGGTATGGAAGGGAGCCGGCTTCGAGATAGTAGAGGTTGGGCAGGTAGATGCATGGGCGCGTGTAGGCCGAGCGAACCCAGTTACAAAACCTCAGGCTGTTCCCGCCGAGATGGAAATTGTGGGCCGCCATTTCCACCTCCATCGCCTCACGAACCAGTCGCACGCCGTTGGTGTCAGCCTGCAGAAAGCCCACGTTGGAGTGGCAATTGACGGCGAAGCGGATGGATGAGTTCGCGAGCACGAGAGCTTGAGTGTCCGACGAGGGCATCCAGGGCGCGGAGATGACCACGTGGGTGGCAGGATCGCGCCGTAAGCGGTCGCACAAGTCTTTGGCGCCGAGGATGGGCCAGACATCCACGACAATGCCGGCGCGCCGCAGGACTTTGCAGGTGTTCAGGGCTGAGACGCCGAGTCCGATGTGGCTGATGTTGTGCTGGGCGGCGAAATTCTTATAGGCGAGGACGAGTC
>PMUP01000087.1 GCA_003166865.1 Bryobacterales bacterium | reverse complement strand
GGGGTGGTGCTCTATGAAATGGCCACCGGCACGCTGCCATTCCGCGGCGATAGCTCAGGGGCAATTTTCGATGCAATTCTCAACCGCAGTCCCGTTCCTCCCGTGCGCCTGAACCCCGACGTGCCGCAGGAGCTAGAGCGCATCATCGACAAGTGCCTCGAAAAAGATCGCAACCTGCGCTACCAGCACGCTTCGGAAATTCGCGCCGACCTCCAGCGCCTGAAACGGGACACGGACTCGGGACGGGTGGCGGTCGCAACTGGCGTCCCCAAGCGCTGGAAGCTGATGGTTCCCGCCGTGGCCATCGCCGTACTAGCCATCGCCGTGCTGGCCATCGTCGCCGCAAGTTATTTCTATTTCAACCGCAAACCCAGGCTCACGGACAAGGACACCATTGTCCTGGCCGATTTCTCAAACACGACTGGCGACCCGGTGTTCGACGAAACGCTGAGTCAAGGGCTGTCAGTGCAGCTCGAACAGTCGCCTTTCCTCAGCCTGGTCTCCGACCAGCGTATCCATAAGACGCTGGGTCAGATGGGTCAGCCGGCGGATGCGCGGCTGACTCCCGAGCTCGGCCGGGAAGTCTGCGAGCGAACCGCGAGCGCCGCTGTCCTGGATGGATCCATCGCACCCCTCGGAACCCAGTTCGTATTGGGATTACGCGCCAGGAGCTGCCGCACCGGAGACATCATCGATGAGGAGCAGGTCCAAGCAGCCAAGAAAGAAGACGTCCTGACCGCCCTGAGTCAAATTGCCAGCAAGTTCCGCACGCGAGTTGGCGAATCGCTCGCCACGGTCAAGCAATACGACACTCCGCTCCAAGAGGCTTCCACGCCGTCGCTCGAAGCCTTGAAAGCCTATAGCGCCGGGCTGACGATTGCCCATTCAAAAGGTACTGTCTCTGCGATCCCCAACTTAAAGCGCGCCATTGAGATCGATCCCAAATTCGCGCTGGCTCATGCGCACCTGGGGCTCCTGTACAGCGATATTGGGGAGTCTGTCCTGTCCGCGGAGAGCGCCACCAAGGCTTATCAGTTGCGGGATCGCTCCAGTGATCGGGAGAAGTTCTTTATCGCGGCTAATTACGATCGACAGGTGACGGGAAACCTGGGAAAGGCGCAACAGACCCTGGAATTGTGGGGGCAAACTTATCCTCGTGAGCATCTGCCGCACGGACTATTGTCGGGGTTCGTTACTCAGGGCGCCGGCCAGTTTGAAAAATCGATCGAAGAAGCCAAAATATCGATCGGGCTCGATCCCGACATCCCTTTCGGTTATGTCAACCTTGCCTTCAGCTACGTCTGTCTGGACCGCCTCCCCGAGGCCGAGAACACCATTCAGAGGGCATTCGAGCGCAAACTGGAAATCCCTGAGCTCTTGGTGATGCGATACGGCATTGCCTTCTTGAAAGGTGACACGGTGGGAATGGAACGGGCAGTAACTCGGGCCAAAGGCAATCCCCAAGCGGAATACTGGGTCGCCAACTCAGAGGCTCTTGTTGCGGCCCATTCTGGTCGCTTGCAACAGGCCAGCAGCGCGTCGCGGCGCGCGATGGATCTGGCTCAGCAGAGCGGTCAGCCGGAAGCGGCTGCTACGTTTGAAACTGCAGCCGCGGTCTGGGAAGCCTTGTTCGGGAACGCAGTTGGGGCCAGGCGACACGCGGCGGCGGCGCTGGACGTTTCAAAGGGCCGGGATGTAGAGTATGCCGCGGCTGTCGCACTGGCGCTTGCGGGCGATTTTGCCCGATCGGAAGCACTCGCGAGCGACCTCGAAAAGCGCTTCCCGGAGGACACCTCTGTCCGATTCAGTTACCTGCCGACGCTACGTGCGCTTTTTGCGCTGAACCATAGCCAGCCCTCCCACGCCATCGAACTGCTTCAAGTTGCCGTTCCCTATGAACTGGCCGTACCGGGGATCGCCTTCTTTGCGAACTTTGGCGGTCTCTATCCGGTCTATGTGCGCGGCGAAGCTCTTCTGGCCGCGCACCAGGGCGCCGAAGCCGCCGTGGAGTTCCAGAAAATTCTCGATCACCGCGGCATCGTTTTGGCCGATCCCATTGGCGCACTGGCGCACTTGCAACTCGGCAGAGCGTACACTTTGTCGGGAGATAAGACCAAGGCAAAGACCGCCTACCAGGATTTCCTCACCCTCTGGAAGGACGCCGACCCCGGCATCCCGATCCTCAAGCAAGCCCGGGCGGAATACGCCAAACTGCAGTGACCTAAGTCGCCGGACCCATCCGTCATTCGTGGCGCAAAGCTTCCATCGGATCCACGCGCGTCGCGCGCTGCGCCGGAATCGAGCAGGCTGCCAGTTCAGCCGCGATCAGCACCACAGCCGTTAGCCCAAAGGTGAGCGGATCGAACGGGCTCACCTGAAACAATTGGCTCCGCAGCAATTGGCTCAAGGCCAGCGCCGCGGCGAGCCCCACCAGCACACCTCCGCCAGTGAGCCACATGCCCTGCCGGATCACCATGCCCAGAATCTCGCTCCGCCGCGCACCCAGCGCCATGCGGATGCCGATCTCCTGCGTTCTTTGAGCCACCGAATAACTGGTTACGCCGTATAATCCGATGATCGCCATCAGGAGCGCCAGCGCGGCGAAAACCGCCAGCATGCTGACCACGAAGCGGCGCGGCGCAAGGGATGCGTTCACCATGGCGGACAAGCTGCGCAACTGCGAAATCGGCTCACTCGGATCCACCGCGCTGACGGCGGCTCGAATGGCTCCAGCGGCCGCGCCCGGATCGCCCTGGGTACGGACCATCACAGTAGCGTTCGCGGACGGCCGCTGGAACAACGGGTAATAGTATCGGCCTTTGATCTGATCGCCCGCCAGGTCGGAATTTTTTACGTGCTCCACAACGCCGACGATGGTGGCCCAGGGCGATTTCGATCCGTTCCGGATGTGCTGCCCGATGGCATCTTCATTCGGCCAATATTGCTTGGCAAGCGTTTCATCCACCAGTGCCACCGCTTGCGTTCCCGCGACATCGTGATCGGAAAAGACGCGGCCGCGGCGCAGCGGGATCTTCAGCGCGCCGAAATATCCGGGTGAGACCTGGGCGATGTCTCCATGCGGGCCGGGATCGCCGGCGGGCGAGGGCCGGCCTTCGATCTGAAACGAAGCGGATCCGCCATCGTTGCTGAATGGCACCGGCAGTGCTGCCGCGACATTCGTGACACCCGGGATCTTCGCTAACCCATCCAGCACGGCGCGATAGAACGCAACCTGCCGGGCATCTTCGGAATAGCCCGCGCGAGGCAGGGCGACGCTGCCGGTGATGACGCCCTCGGGTTCGAAGCCGGGGTGCACGTTCTCGAGACTCGCGAGACTTCGCAGAAACAATCCCGCTCCAGCCAGCAGCAGCAGCGCGATCGCCACTTCTCCCATCACCAATCCAGCGCGCATGCGCTGACGGGCAAGGCCCGCAGTACCGGAGCGGCCGCCTTCTCTCAACGCTTCATAGCGGTCCAACCGCGACATCTGCCAGGCCGGCGCGATACCGAACAGAAGACCGGCGGCAATCGCGGCGCCCGCGGTGAAGAACAAAACGAATGGGTCAAGCCTTACGTCCAGCGCAATCGGCACAGTCGCCGGAGCCAGCGCGACGATTCCCTGAACACCTCCGTACGCGAGAGCCAGCCCTGCCACCGCGCCGCCCAGGGCCAGCACCAGGCTCTCGGCCATCACCTGTCGAACCAGATGCCAGCGAGTGGCGCCCAGCGCGGCGCGAACCGCGACTTCACGGGCGCGTCCCGACGACCTCGCCAGCATCAGTCCCGCAATATTCGAACACGCGATCAGCAACACAAATCCAACCGCGCCCAGTAATACCAGCAACGGCGTTTTCGTATCGCCAGCGATGAAATCGGTGATCGGCACAATGAACATGCCCCACGCCGAATCCCTGCCGTATTCCGCGTACTGCGTCTTGCTGTTCTTGAGGCGGTCGGTCAACATATTCATCAAGGCGCTGGCTTGCTGGAACGAAACTCCTGGCTTGAGACGTGCGACGCCCAGGTAACTTTCGTTGAATCGATTTTGTTCTGTGAAGCTAGTGGCGGCGAGGCCGAGCGGAACCCAGAGGTCGACGCCGGCTGGGAACCGGAACTCCGGGCCCATAACGCCCACCACTCGATACGGTGTTTCGTTTAGCTGAATGGTCCTGCCGATGATGCCCGCGTCCTGGCCGAACAATCGCTTCCACGCCGCGAAGGACAGCACCGCCTCCTGATTCGCGTTGGGCTGATCCTCTTGAGGAACGAACGTCCGGCCGAGCCTCGGCTTGGCGCCGAACACCCGGAACCAGTCCGAGGACACGCTGGCGCCATCCAGCTTTTCGGGACCACCCGATGTCGTGTAGTTAAAACTGCCGCCCGTCAGGATGGCCGCCGATTCGAATACCTGCGTGCTGTTCTGAGCGTCTTTGAAATCGGGAGCGGATACGCCGATGCTCTTAAGCGCAAGTTTGTCGTAACGAACGCGCGTCGCGACCACGCTCGACGGATGATCCACACCCGCGGGGTTGAGCAGCACCTGGTTGACGACGCTGAAAATGGTGGTGTTCGCGCCGATGCCCAGAGCCAGCGCGGCGGCGGCCGTAAAAGCAAAAGCGGGACTCTTGGCCAATGTGCGGCAGGCGAGACGAAGATCGGAGATCATATGACAAATACGGTCGAGTCCGGAATTAGTTGCAGAAACTTACTCGATTGTCGGGCGGACGCAAATCCCCAATCCCGCCCGCGTGTTAAGTTATCTAGCCCCTGTGTTGAGTTATCCAGCTTAGTGCTGCGCTTGCAATTCTCTGCTCACCCGCTCGGCCTGCTCCATGACGCGCAGAGTATTCTCTCCGAGAATTTTTCGGATGTCGGCGTCGGAATAGCCTTTGCGCAGCAGCGCCTCGGTGATTTTCGGCAGCTTGGAGCAATCTTCCATGCCATCCGGCATGTCCGCGCCATCAAAATCGGAACCCAGGCCCACATGCTCGGCGCCAACCAGTTTCACGGCGTGATCGATGTGGTCGATGATTCTTTCCCAACTGACGTGCGGCAGTTTTCCCTCGGCCGTCAGCTTCTTTTGGAGCTTAGACGACTCGCGCGAGATGCAAGCCTCATCGTTGTTGCAGCTCTTCGCGACTTCACTCAGGTGCCCCACTACGCCGCCGAGTTCTCTGTCGTCGGCGTCTTTATAAGCCTGGTCGATGAAGCTCTTTTCGTAGTTAATCTGAATGACGCCGCCCTTGGCGGCCAGCGCCTTGATCATGTCGTCAGTCATGTTGCGGACGTGGCTGCAAAGGGCGCGGCACGACGAGTGAGAGGCCAGAAGCGGCGCTTTGCTCACCTCCAGCGCGTCGTAGAAAGTCTTATCACCGACATGGGAAATGTCCACCACAATACCCTGACGGTTCATTTCGCGGACCACGTCTTTGCCGAAGTCGGTTAGTCCGTTGTGAGCGGGCTTGTCGGTGGAGGAGTCAGACCACTCAGTATTGTAAAAGTGCGAGAGGGTCATGTAGCGCACGCCCAAATCGGCAAAGATGCGAACCATGCGGATGTCGTTGCCGATCATGTGGCCGCCTTCCACGCCCATCAGCGCGGCGATTTTGCCCTGTGCGTGAGCGCGGCGCACGTCGTCGGCGGTGCGCGCGAGCACCATGTCGTTCGAGTATTTCTTGACGTTCTCGCGGACCGCGTCGATCTGGTCGAGGGCTTTTTGCACGGCCGGCGGTCCCATGATGCGTCCGTCGATCCAGATGGAGAAGAAGATGGCGTTCATCCCGCCTTCCCGCATGCGCGGAATGTCAACGTGACCGTCGGGGTTTTGCTTGCCGATATCGAAGTCCTTCGAGAAGAAGCGCTGCGTGGTGTCATCGTGCGTGTCCAGCACGATGGAACTGAAGTGCAGCTTATGCGCGTGCTCGGAGATTTCGTCAGCGCGGGCAGGTCGGGTCAGGATCGCTGCGGCGGTCAAGCAATAAACGGCGCACAAAACGACGGCGCGGATGGGGCGCATTCTTCCTCCAGTTAGATCATTGTACACGGCTATCGACGCGAGAGATTACCGTCGGCTCCCGGACCTTCCAACCCCTGATCCAGAGCCAAAGCATGAAGAACACTTCGCCGAAGGCCGTGATGAAAGTGAAGTCAAGGTTGGCATTCGGAAGAACATATGGCCCGATGCCGGCAATCATCCAGCCCAATCCAGCGACGCACAACGCGATTCCCAATATCCATGGGATGTAGCCGGACCGGAAGATCAAGTAGCCCAGGAGAACAAGATGAATTCCAAATACGATCAGGGACATGGACCATGTGAGATGAAACGAATGGAGCCGAAGCCAAACCTGCGCATGCAGCGGACCGGATCCAAAGATGGTCAGGTAATACGGTGTGGCCAGAAGTTGATAAACATCCAGCAAGCCAAATACAGCGCAGAGTGCGACGGCGGCGTACGCCAACTGGAACCACGCAGTAAGTAAGGACAGCGCTCTGTTGACCGGTGCCAGCAGGACATACAGCGCCCAGGCAATGATGACGTCACCGATAAAGCTGATGATGTAACAAAATATAGCGGCGGCAAAAAGGCCCAAATGGGCGGAAATGTTCAGCACCGTTTGATCGGCGTTGCTCGCAACCACCAGCTTCGGGTAAATAGAAAACTCAGCGTAGCTGACAGGATTGAGCAGATAGGCGAAGCCCGCGACCAGCGCTGCCTGACGCAGGGTTATCCCCCGATAGCCGTTCGCTGGCGTATTTGAACTCACTGACCCGCGCCCTAACATTGGTCCACCGCCAGTCGCACGTTGTCCGAGGTCGAAGAGGCCTGCGGAGTACCGCAGCTTGAGCAGAATCGCTGATGCAGCGGAGTGGTCTGTCCGCAATGAGTGCAAGTCGAAGCGATCGGCTGGCGCATGACAAAGTAAAGAAGAAATCCCAGCAAGTGAGGAAACAAGGCTGCGACCAGTACCCAGAGGACTGACCGCATAGCGCGCCGCCGAGCGTCGGCAAACACGAACCCGAGACACAGAAGCCAGATAGCGAGCACGATGCCGACCACTAAGGCAGCGCCGCCATCCGCGGACATCGTCCGCAACACATCGCCTCGGTCAGCGGCCTTGTATCCCACAATCAACCCGATCAGCAACGCGCAGCCCACAAGAACCGAAGCCCAGAGCTGAACTGCCTTCGGAACAATACTCAAAAATCGACGAAGTCTCATAGAGTCCTTTCTTCCCGGTGAGCGCCGGCTTTCAATAACAAAGGCAAAAGCGGAAACAGCAGTAAGACACACAGGGAGGGCACAATCCAGAACGCAAGCAGCTCCTGCCGCACCTGCGTGCGCTGTATATCGAAGACAGCAGCGATCAGACCACCGAATTGCAGATCGACGAACGAGCCGCCCAGTGTAAGCACGACGGCGGTAACGCCGATCAACGCCCATCGCCGGCGGCCTGGCTGCCCGGCCTGGACCTGTTGCGCGGGTCGCCTGAGGGACGCGAGAACCCTGGCATTGAGCGTTGGATCCATCTCGAAGGAAAAACCGCCCAGGCCCGCGATAACCCGGTTGCTGGCACTGAGATACTCCTGGCATAGAGCGCAGGTGTCGAGATGCTGGCGAAGAGATCGTTCCCTCTCAGCCGAAATGCCGCTCGCCAGGCTCTCGTCGATCATGTGCTGGAAACTTTCGTGACGGTCAATGTTCATGCTGTTTCTCCTTGGAACTGCGGCCGCAGCGTTGCCAGCCCTCGATAGATTCTTGAAGCGACGGTAGAGACCGGAGCTCCCACAATGGCGGATATCTCCTGTAGCGATAAGTCTTCTTGAAAGCGCAGTACGAGGACTTCGCGATAGACGGGCTCCAGGGTTTCGAGCGAGCGAGCAAGCCGGTCAGCATCTTCTGTCCGCGCCGCAATCGTGAATGGCGAAGGCTCATCGGATGCGGGCGCCAGCCGAACGTCATCATCATCGTTTGAGTCCAGACCGGACATCCGCCGCCTACGCATGGCATCGACAGCAATATTGCGTGCGACCCTGAAGAGCCAGGACTCGAAGCGGGACTGCCCATCGTAGGAAGAGCCTCGCTCTAGAACCCGCAGCCACGTCTCCTGCACCAGATCGTCAACCCCGTCGCGTCGGCCCAACAGGTAAATGAGATAGCGAACAAGCCGATATTGGTATTGCTCGACCAGCGCTTCAAGGACAACGACATCTCCCCGGCGCAACCCAAGCGCGATTTGTTGCGTATCGCTCGCCATGGACGCCCCCGACGTCACCTCGTAGTCCAGCATACGTGGTGTATACGAACCAGAAGGCCGGAATTACGAACAGGCTCGGCTGCGCCAAACCGGTCTCCAATCCGAAACCTCCCGCCGCGCTCCTACAACTGCACCCGTTAGCCCAGCTTCCCCGCCGATGACATCGCGACTTCCACTTTCTTCTCTTCCCCCTCATCGCTTTGCAGGCGACACACGCGCCGGGCAGCTTTTCCACGCGTTATTCTTCCATCAGCATGTTGAACGTCGTCCAGCCACTCGCCACCAGCCCTCAAAAACGGGAGCGGGTGGCGCAAGTGGCTTACTTTTGTGTTTGGTCGCGTTTTTTTTCTGTTCCAGCCACCATCCGGCCAATCCCCAATCCCTAACCACCAACCCCTCCCCCGTGTGTTAAGTTATCTAGCGACCCCTCACAAGGAGGATTTCACCCATGAAGCTGACTCGCTCTCTGATTCTCACGACGGCCGTCGCGGCATTATCGGCCGGCGCGTTCGCCCAACTTCCCACCCAGAAAATGCTCACCATCGACGTGGCCGAGACCATCGCTCAAGAATCCATGGCCAAATGCCGCGCCGATGGCTATAAGGTCACCGTCACGGTGGTCGACAGCGGCAATGTCTTAAAAGCGTTCCTGCGCGACGATGGCGCGGGCAACGGTACCGTGGAAATGGGACGCATGAAGGCCAACAGCGTGATGGCTTTTGGACGGCCGTCGGGTCCCCCGCCCAATCTGCCTCCCGGCACTCCCGCTCCTGCGCCAGTGCTGCCTGGCACCGTCAACGCGATGGGCGGCGTGCCGATCAAAGTAGGCGATCAACTCATCGGCGCGGTATCAGTCAGCGGCGCTCCGGGCGGAGATAAAGACGCTGCCTGCGCCAACGCTGCGCTCGCCAAGGTCGCCGACAAGTTGAAGTAAACTTGTGAATAGGGCGGCCTTCGCCGCTATTTTTTCACCAGGAGGCTATCCGTGTTCGTTCGATTGTCTCTGTGCATTCCGGCCTTGCTGGCCGGCTGTGCCGCAGTGGTGTCCGCCGCTCAAGTTCAAGGCATTCTCATTGACCAGACGTGCTCTTCCAAGGCCGAGGTGCACATCGTGGCCGGCCCGCGTCTGGAAGGCGGCATGATCGTGGCCGAAGCGCATACGCGGGAATGCGCTCTTATGCCCGCTTGCCAGAAAAGCGGCTACGGCGTGTTCACCTACGACAACAAATACCTGAAGTTCGATGAAGCCGGCAGCCGCAAAGCTTTGGCCGTACTTCGCGCCTCCAAAAAGGAAGACGACTTGAAGGTGGAAGTCACGGGCGAAATTCAGGGCGATACGATCAAGGTTGCCAGCCTGAAGTTAATCGAGTAACCGGCGGACCGATACTGTACACGCTCCAGCCTTCCAGCCCGGGCTCCTCGACCAGTGGTTTGTCCTTCAGTAACTCGCGGAGAACCGCGGCGCGAGGCGCATGCCCCGGCGGGTAGGCGACTAATTGGTAGCCCGAAGGAAGCCCGGCGGCGAACTGCTCGGCGTTGATTGGGAAGCCTGCAAGTTCGCGATCAAATAGCGCGGCGTCGAGGTGGGTCAGCCGGCCTTCGGCCAGAAGCGCGGCTAGCGGGTTGACTGGGAAGTAGGCCCGGCCTGGATGCTGCCGTTCGTAATTGTAAGCAACTTGTGTCGCGCTGGTGCGCACCAGCCTCAGATCCCGGAAAATCTCATAGGGAAAAGGAATATAGGCCAGCAACATTCCGATCAACAGCATCCGCGCCGCAAGTCCAGTCCACTCATTCGTTGCATTTCCGTTCGGTCTCCAGAGTCCAACTAAACCGCACGTGGTCGCCAACGAAACCAGGAGCGTCACCACTCCCAAATGATTCGTGCTGCCGCCGTCTGTCGACCAGGCACGCAGCTCCACCGGAAGTTGGAGCACTGCCATCCACAGAAAAACCAGCCAGCGATGTTTCGCGATTTTCCCACGGATGCTTCCCGGACTAAGGGCGACGACTGCGATGAGAACCAGTAACGGCGCCGCCGCGGCCGCGAGTTCGCTCCGCACCTGAAACAGGCCTAGCATCATCCTGGCGGCCACCGAAGCGGTGCGCGGCTGCTGTATCGCCAAAGTGAAGGTGTTGAACAGGAGGTCGCGCGGCGGCCGGAACAGCGCGAGCATCGCTAGAAAGATCGATGCCGCAGCGGCGATCTGAACGGCGACATACCGCGCAAATGCTCGCTTCCCATCCGACATCAGCACGAAACACGGCAGCGCGATGGCGGACGGAGCCATGGTTTGCTTGGACGCTACGGCTAGCATTACCAAGACCGCGGACACGCTGAGAGTCCCGGCCCCGAGCGGCCCGCCACGCATTAGGAGCCCGGCGGCAACCACTGCGCAGCACATCGCGAAAGCATCCACGTGCACCGTTAGGCCGGCGTACCTCGCGCCGGTGCTTGTCAATAATAGGGCCGTACACGCAAAAAACCCGTACGCGCCAGCCACGCTCCGTCCGGCTCTTACGTGCAACCACAACACCGCTCCGAAATAGAGCAGACACGACAACGTGCAGCCGGCGATCAGCAACAGCGTTGGGTCCTTCAGAAACGCCAGGCAGGAATAGAGCAGGTGCGGGACGGGACCGTGCATGGTGCCGATGATTGGCACCCTGCTGTCGCGTCCTGGATACAGACTATAGCCGTACCACAGAGCGATGCCGCGGGCCAGGCGAATGTTATTCCAGCCCCAATTCGCAACGCTCCGGAGCACGCCTGCGGCCAGCGCCACCAGTATCAAAATGCAAACCAGCGGCGCGCCGATCCGGAGCGCTCGATCGAGAGTTTGCAATGGTCGGCGGGATGGCGGGCTCAACCTCAGATTCTAGCTCGGGTCGATCACACGTTCCACGTGGCCCATTTTCGGTGTCTGCGGTAACCCCGACACTGTCGAGGGCCGCCCGGCTGTTGGGACCTGATACGCTGAAACCGGTGCCGCTTCCGACTGACCTTTTGAGCGCCCTCCGCGCGCTGCGGCGCAGTCCCGGATACGCCCTCACTTGCGTCGCCGTTCTGGCGCTGGGCATCGGAGCCAACGCCGCCATTTTCAGCGTCATCGACGCGGTGATTCTCCGGCCGCTTCCCTACCCCGATCCGTCGCGCCTGGTGCTGGTCTGGGAGCGCTATCCCAACATGCCCGATCCGCCCGGCAGCCGCATTCAGGCCACGCACTACAGCTACCAGGCCTGGCAGCGCCAGAACACGGTGTTTAGCGACATGGCGGCTTTCTGCGATTTCAGGCTGAACGAAACCGGCATCGAGCACCCGGACCATGTCGATACTGGATTCGCGTCCGCGAATCTGTTTCCGCTGCTGGGCGTGCGCGCGCGTCTTGGGCATCTGTTCACGGCGGCCGAGGAGATCAAAGACAAGGATCACGTGGCGCTGCTCACCGACGCGTTTTTCGCCGCCCGCTACAATCGCGATCCGAATGCGCTGGGCCGCTCCCTCACCATCAACGGCGCGGCCTACACCATCATCGGCGTGTTGCCTCCGGGTTTTCACCTTCCCGCCATGTGGGAGGGCATGGATCAAAAGAGGCCGGAGGTTTGGGTTCCCCTTTCGCGTCTCTGGAACAGCGCCGAAGACGAGACCAAACATCTGCTATTTGTCGCGGCGCGGCTCAGGCCGGGCGTTTCTTTGGCCCAGGCCAGAACGGAAATGGGCGTAATCGAGCACCGGCTTTGGGACCTCAACAAGTTCAACAAAGACTGGACCACCTCTGTTTTCCCCTTTGAAGTGGAAGACACTTCGCCCTCGCTGCATCGCGCGCTCTATGTATTGCTCGCGGCGGTGGGGATGCTATTGCTGATCGCCTGCGCCAATCTTGCGAATCTCACGCTGGCTCGCGCCTCGTTGCGATCGCGCGAAATCTCGATTCGCCTCGCGCTGGGCGCCACGCGCCCGCGGATCGTTCGACAGCTCATCGCGGAATCGTTGCTGGTCTCCATTACCGGCGCCACGGCGGGGCTTCTGCTGGCGCATTGGTGTGTCCAGGGGATGCTGGCGCTCAAACCGCCGGACCTCCAGCGTCCGGAATTGATCGGGGTCAACTGGACGGTGTTCGCCTTCGCCGCGGGATTAAGCCTGCTCACAACCATGTTGTTCGGCTTGGCGCCATCTATCGCCGTCTCGGGCGCGGACCTGACCTCGACGCTCAAATCGGCGGGCGGCTGGGCCGGCTCGTCCGCTGGTTTGCGCAGCCGCCAGTTCTTGATCGCAGCCGAGGTCGCGCTGGCGCTCATTCTCTTAGCCGGCGCGGGACTCATGCTGCGTAGCTTGTACACACTTGTTTCCACGGGCGTCGGCTTTGACACCGGGCATCTGGTAACGGTAGACATCAGCCTTCCGCTGCGGCGCTACTCGAGTGACGCGAGCGAATCGCGCTTCTTCCGCAGCCTGCTTGATCGCGTCCGCGCGCTTCCCGGCGTGACAATGGCCAGCGCGGTGGACGATCTGCCTTTGCATCAAATCAGGCTGACCGGCTTCTTAATCGCCGGCCACCCGGAGCCGCCGAGTGAAGCTTTGCCCATGGCGGACATCGCCCATGTCGATCCGCAATTCCTGCGCGTCCTTGGAGTACGTCTGGTGTCCGGACGCTTCTTCACCGACGCCGATCTGGCGCAAACCGAACGAGGTCACGACACCGTTGCGATCGTCAACGAAGACTTTGTTCGGAAGTTTCTCCCCAATGAAGATCCTTTGGGCAAGCGGATTCTGGATAGCAGCAAGACTCGCGCGTCCGAAATCGTCGGCGTGGTATCCGACTTCACTCCGATTGGCGCGGAAGCGGGAGAGCGTCCGGAGATTTTCTCGCCGAATCTGGGCCTCGCCAACGCCACTCTGTTGATCCGCACGCGCGGCGCGCCGGAGTCCTATGGCAAGGCGCTACAGGGCGCCGTTTGGTCGCTGGATCGCGATCTACCCGCCGACCAGGTGCTGACCATGGATTACTACTTGAACGATATCCTGGCGCAACGCAAGTTCAACACCCTGCTGATCGGGATTTTCGCGGCGCTGGCGCTGCTGCTCGCCATGATGGGGATTTATGGAGTGCTTTCGAATCTGGTGGCTTCGCGTGTGCGCGAAATCGGTATACGTATGGCAATTGGCGCGACTCCTGCCGAAATCGGGCGGTTGATACTGCGCCAAAGTTTGATCCCCGTGGCCCTCGGCCTTGCGATCGGGCTGGCCGGAACCTTCGCTCTGAGCCAGTTTCTCGAAGCTCTGCTGTTCCGCGTGCAGCCGCGCGATCCGCTCACGCTCGCGGCCGCAGCCGTCGCAGTTCTAGTGATTTCGCCGGTGGCGATCTACGTTCCCCTGCGCCGTGCCACAGCGGTCGACTGCACCGTCGCCCTCCGTGAGGAATGACGGAAGAATGATCCGGCTTCAGCCGAGCTCCAGCCGCATCTCGTTGGTCGATTCGAAGCCCATCGATTCGTAGAGTGGCCGGCCTTCAGAGCTCGAGTGTAGAGTCACCGCGCGAATGCCGTTGTCCCGGCACCACGCGAGCGCTGTCTCCATCAGGAGCCGCGCCAGACCCAGCCGGCGGGCGTGAGGTTCAGTATAGACATTCAAAATGTTCCCGCGCCGGGCGCCGGGACCGATCATGTGCGGCGGCCAGTCCATCAGCCAGAGCCCGAGACCGGCGGCGATGCTTGCATCCGCTCCCACGGCGAACCACGCCAGGTACTCGCCGGTTTGCATCTTGCCCACCAGCCATGGCTCGAAGGCTACGCACATGTTATCGAGAGCTTCTTGGTCGCGATATCCCATTTCGCTGAACATCGCGCGGCGATGCGCCACGATGGTTTCGACATCGCCGGCCGCACCACTGCGGATCAGATAACCCGGCACCACGCGATCAGTTTTCCGACCTGCCTCAGTTTTCGCTCTTGCCTCAGTTTTCACTCTTGATAGCGTAGTAGCCTTTGCGGGCTTGAACCTTCCAGTCCTTGTTGCCGGTCTTGATCTCGATCTTGCGGAACGTGGCGTCTTTCGTCGGATTAGAGGGCGTGTAACCGGCGGCGTATTGGCTGCGCATTTCGTCTTGCAGCTCTTCGAAGGCCTGCTGCAACGTCGTTTTGCGATCCACATGGAACACGTGGCCGCCGGTATCTTCCGACATCTGGCGGAGCGCCGAATCGCTGCCTCCGGCGAAGACCATGCCGCGCGACATGTAGAAGCCGCGGTCCACGTAGTAGAAGCCGTAAATAATCGCATCGGCCTTCTGCGCGGCTTCGATGGCCTGCGAGATCCTGTACTTGCTGCCCTGATCCTCGCCGTCGGTGATCAGCACCAGTACCTTGCGTCCCACTTGTCCCTTGAGTTGATCGGCGGATGCCACGTAGACGGCGTCATACAAAACAGTCCCGCGCGGTTGCGAAATGGTCGGTACCGGGCCCGGACCGAACCCGCCAACGCCGGAACTCACGTGCAGCCCATCCAACCCGGCGCGCAGCAGCTTCGGAGAGTTGGTGTAATCCTGCAGCAACTCGGACTCTTCGCCGAAGCTGATCAGAAACGCCAGGTCCTGCTTGCGCAAGACCGATCCAAAGAACTGATAGGCCGCATTCTTTTCGATATCAATCAGGTTCATCTGGCTCCCGCTCACGTCAATGAGCAACCCGATGGTTAGCGGCAGATCGGTCTCTCGGGTAAAGAATTTGACTTCCTGTTCCTTGCCGTCCTCGAAAACCTTGAAGTCATCCTTATTAAGATTGCCGACCAGCCCGCCTTTCTTGTCGCGAACACTGAACAGAATATTGACCAGGCTGACTTCCACCTTCAGGGTGGCGTCGTCCTGGGCAAGCAGCAGCGCGGAAAGCGCCAGGGTGGAGGCCAGAGCGGAAACCAGAATCAAGGCAGTGGGACGCATAGGAATTATAGTAGTAGATGCACGGTTTCTAGATCTCGTTCCAATGCACAAGGCCATTGTTCACCTCAAAAAAGCCGATCCCGTGATGCGCGCGATCATCGAGCGCGTGGGCGCTTACCGGATCGAGCATCGCGAACCGAGCTTTGAAACACTCGTCAGATCTATTGTCTACCAACAGCTCAGCGGCAGGGTAGCGGCGGTGATTCTGGGACGGCTGATCGCCATGCTGCCCTCCGGCAAGGTGACCCCGGAAGCGATTCTCAAACTCACGCCGGCGCGGATGCGTAAAGCCGGCCTCTCCAAACAGAAGACCGCCTATATCCGCGATCTGGCGCGCAAGACCCTGAAAGGCCATGTGAAGTTTGAAACGCTGGCCGAGCTGGCCGATCACGAGGTGATCGAGCACTTAACCCAGGTGAAAGGCATCGGCGTGTGGACCGCGCACATGTTCCTGATCTTCGCGCTACGGCGCCCGGATATCCTGGCAACCGGGGACCTGGGGGTGCGCGCCGCGATTCGCAAAGCGTATCAGTTGGAGGAGCTGCCGCATCCGCAACAGATGGAGGAGCTGGCGGTCGCGTGGCGACCGTATTGTTCGGTGGCGGTGTGGTATTTGTGGCGAAGCCTGGAAGGCCCGGCGCAGATTTAGTCTTTCAGGATTTGGTGCGCCGCGTTGTACCCGGGGGCGCCCATCACACCTCCGCCCGGATGTGTTCCGGACCCGCATAAATACAGCCCGCGAATGGGTGTGCTGTAACGCGCGCTGCCAGCCACCGGCCGCATGACGAACATTTGATCCAGGGACATCTCACCGTGGAAGATGTTACCTCCCGTGAGGCCGAAGCGGCGCTCCAGATCGAGCGGCGTGAGAACCTGCTTTTCAATGATCAGATCGCGGAAGCCGGGCGCGTATTCTTCAATGATGTCGAAGACGCGGTACGCGAAAGGCTCGCGCAGTTCATCCCAGTGGCCTTCACTCAAAGTGTAAGGTGCATATTGAATAAAGATCCCCATGATGTGCTTGCCCGCGGGTGCAAGCGACGGATCGTACATGGTGGGCACCGTCAATTCGAGCAGCGGCGATTGCGAAGGATGGCCGTACTTGGCGTCGTCCCAGGCGCGCTCGATGTATTCAAGCGAGGGACAGAGGTGCATGGTGGCGCGGTGCTGCGGGCCTTCCGAGCCCGGCAGCGCGCGGAAGTTTGGCAGGCCGCTGAGCGCCAGGTTGATTTTGCAGGACGTTCCCTCGCTGCGGTATTTGCGAATGGAAGCGAGGAAATCGGAGGGCAGGTCACGCGACTCGATCAAATGAAGAAACGTGAGCTGTGGCGTCAGGTTGCTGACCACCAGGTCGGCCTCGATCTCTTCGCCGCCGTCTTTTTCGCCTCCGAGCACCACACCGCGCGCGCGACCGTTTACGATTTTGATATGCTCGACGCCCGCGTTGGTCCGAATCTCGACGCCACGGCTGCGAGCCGAATCGGCGATGGCGTTTGAAACCGCGCCCATGCCTCCGCGCACGAAGCCCCAGAGTCCACGATGGCCGGCGACGCTTCCCATCACATGATGCAGCAGGATGTACGCGGTGCCTGCAGAGCGCGGCCCGCCGTTGGCTCCAATCACGGCGTCGGTGGCGAGCGTCACTTTGATTTCGCCGGATTCGAACCATTCGTCCAGGAACTCGACGGCGCTTTGCGTGAAGATCTTGACCAGGCCCACGATTTCCTTGGGACTGAGGCCGCGCATCTTCGCCGCCAGCTTCAGGTAGTCGACGAAATCGCCGAGCCCTTGCGGCGGAAACTCGGGCGGAGTAGTCAGCAGCAGGCTTTCCACGACCTGCGAGAGTCGTTCGAGATGATCTTCGTAGGCAGGAAATACTTCGGCGTCGTGCCGCGAGAACTTCGCGATTTCCTGGACGGTCCGGTCGCGATCCTGCCACATGAAAAGATAGCGGCCATCGGGGAACGCCGAAAAGAACGCGGGGTCCTTGGCGTCGACGCGATATCCGAAGCGCTCCAGTTCGAGATCGCGAATCACTCGCTCCTGCAGCAGGCTGGTGAGGTAGGAGGCAGTGGAGACGTGGTACCCCGGCCAGATTTCTTCAGTGACAGCGCATCCGCCGACCAGCTCGCGGCGTTCGAGCACCAGGACGCGGCGTCCGGCGCGGGCCAGATACGCGGCGCAGACTAAGCCGTTGTGTCCGGCTCCAATGATGATTACGTCAGTTTTTTGCAACTCCGATTGTAACTTGCAGGCGCGCGAGTAAGTGATAGATCCCAGCTAACAACCCCAGGCACATAAGGAAAATGACCGTCCCCAGAACAGCGTGAACGGTGCCGGATGTCAGCGCGGGCGACAATCCGGAGAAGGCTACGCGGATGGCATTCGCAATGATCGCGATGGGAATGGCGGCGACGGCCATGACGAATCGTATCCAGACCTTGGCGCCACCGGCGTAGGCGAATACCAACGCAAGAAATGCGAGGGGCAGCAGGTAGCGGATTCCGTTGCAGGCCTCGACAACCGAGATACTGTGCCCGGCTACATTCAAGATGTTGCCGTCGCGGATAACCATGAAGCCGCCGATCGACAGCATTCCTCCGGCGAGCCGCGTCGCGAGGAGTTGCAGAGGCAGAGTGATCTGGTTATACACAACGGCGAGCTTGGGCAGCATGAAGAGCATCAGGACGAATGGAAGCGCCCAGGCGCGCAGCCAGGCGAAGCCGAGCGTGGCCAGCACCACGCCCGCGAGCGAGAGTACGAAGGCGACAGAAGCGGCGAAGAGACCGGCTCCGAACGCGGATGCGACTTGCAAGCACGCCGCGGCGGCGAGAACCGCGAATCCCCAGGCGCTTCCTTGGATGGGCAGCTTTCGCCAGCGTGCCCGTTCGTTCCACACGATCCATGCGATCACAATGGGGACGATGAATCCGTAACCCATATCCTCATCGGTCCACCACTGGTTCGCCATGCCGCGGAGCGTGGAAGCGTAGCAGATCAGCAATGCGAGGGCGGCCAGCGAAATCGTGACGCGGCGCGTGACTCGGAGCATGATCAGGCGGGCGATTCGAAGACCACCACCGCGAGCGGAGGCAAAGTAATCGAAAGGCTGTGATAGTGACTGTTGTAGGAAATAGGCTGGGACCCGGCGTGGCCGCCGTTGCCCAGGTTGCTGCCGCCCCACAGTTCCGAATCGGTGTTCAGGATTTCGCGATAGACGCCCGGATCGGGAACGCCCACGCGATAGTTCATACGGGGCACGGGCGTGAAGTTGCAGACGAACAGCAGAAACGGCTTGGCAGCTTGCGGGCGGCGAATAAATGAGATGGTGGAGCCGTCCACGTCTCCCAAATCCACCCACTGGAAGCCCGCCCAATGGAAGTCGACTTCATAAAAAGCCGGATACGCACGATACAACCGATTCAACTCGCCCACCAATGCTTGCAGCTTGCGATGAAACTCGTAGTGGAGCAGCTCCCAGGGCAACCCGTGCTCGGCGTACCACTCGTCCCAGACGCCAATCTCGCAGCCCATGAACAGAAGCTTCTTGCCGGGATGACCATACATGTAGGCGAGAAACGCGCGCACGTTCGCGAACTTCTGCCACGTGTCGCCGGGCATTTTGCTCAGCAGAGCGCGCTTGCCGTGGACAACTTCGTCGTGCGAAATGGGCAGGATGAAATTTTCCGTGAACGCATACAGCATGCTGAAAGTGATGACGTTGTGATAGTACTTGCGATGAACCGGATCCTTGTCGAAGTAATTCAACATGTCGTGCATCCAGCCCATGTTCCACTTCATGGTGAAGCCGAGGCCATTCAAGTAAGTCGGCCGCGAGACGCCGGCAAACGCGGTGGACTCTTCGGCGGTGGTCATCGCGCCCGGAACCTGGTGCGCGAGTTCATTGAAGCGGCGCAGGAAATCGATGGCCTCCAGATTCTCGTTGCCGCCGTACATATTGGGAATCCACTCACCGGGTTTGCGCGAGTAATCCAGATACAGCATGGATGCCACGGCATCCACACGAAGCCCATCGATGTGATACACCTTCAGCCAAAACAGGGCATTCGAGATAAGAAAGGTGCGGACTTCATTGCGGCCATAGTTGAAGATGAGAGTGCCCCACTCTTTATGCTCGCCCTTGCGCGGATCGGCGTGTTCGTAGAGCGCGGTTCCGTCGAAATGCGCCAGGCCGTGCGCGTCCTTGGGGAAATGTCCCGGCACCCAATCGACAATCACGCCCAGGCCGGCCTGATGACAACGGTCGACGAAGTACATGAAATCCTGCGGCGGTCCGAAGCGCGAAGTGGGAGCGTAGAAGCCGGTGACCTGGTAGCCCCACGAACCGGAAAATGGATGTTCCATCACCGGCAGCAATTCCAAGTGCGTGTAACCAAGATGGACGGCATAATCGACTAGCTTGTCGGCCAGCTCGCGATAACTCAGAAACAAATTGTTGGGGCCGCGCAGCCAGGAACCCAGATGCACTTCGTAGATCGAGATGGGTTCCTTCAGGTGATCTTTGCGGGCGCGCGCTTCCATCCAAGGCTGATCGTTCCATTGATAAGTGGCGAGATCGCACACGACGGAAGCGGATTTGGGCGGAACCTCCGTGCCGAATCCGTAGGGGTCGGCCTTTTGCTGGCGATATCCGAGCGCGGGAGCTCGCACGGAATATTTGTAGTTGGAGCCCGCCGCCACGCCAGGCAGGAAGATCTCCCAGACGCCGCCGGAGCGGACACGCATGGGATGCCGGCGCTCGTCCCAATCGTTGAAGTCGCCGACCACGCTGACGACTTCCGCATTCGGCGCCCACACCGCAAAGCGGACGCCCCATACTCCCAGGCACTCAGCAATGTGACTGCCCATGGTCCGATAGCTCTCGTACTGCGTGCCTTCTCCGTGAATGTGCAGGTCAAAATCGGAGATGAGCCGTGGGAACCGGTACGGGTCTTCCATCTCCACGTGCGAGCCGTTCCAGAGCGTGAGATCGAGCGTGTAATTTCCTGGATCGTGCCCCAGCGTGGCGGCGAAGAAGCCTTCCGAGCGCATCTTCCGCATGGGATGCGTGACGCCTTCCACCCGGACTGCCGCGTCCGTGGCTTGCGGAATGAAGGCGCGTACTTCCCAGCCATCGTTCGTTTGATGCGGCCCCAGCACGTGAAAAGGATCGCCGTGCGTGCCGTTCAGGATGGCTTCCAGTTCTTGCGGAGTCATGCACAGTTATTATGGCAGAGGGCTCGAAGCATTCACGAGTTCAGAACTCGTTACACGAATGAAGAAAGCGGAGTTGCACGTACATCTGGAAGGATCGATCGGGCCGGAGACGTTGATGGCGATCGATCCTTCGCTCTCGCGAGAAGACATCGAAGGCAATTTGAAGTGCGGCTCATTCGCCGAGTTTCTCCGTGGCTACATCTGGGTTAGTAAGCAACTGGAAAAACCGGAGCATTACGCCCTGGCGACGCGCCACTTACTCGACTCGCTGGCCGAGCAAGAGGTGACTTACGCCGAAGTTACTTTGTCGGCCGGCGTGGTGCTCTGGAAGCAGCAGGATTTAGCGGCGGTTTATGATGCGGTATGGCGCGAGTCGCAGCGGTCTTCCGTCAAAACCTTTTGGATATTAGACGCGATCCGCCAATTTGGTCCGGAAAAGGGGATGGAAGTGGCCGAGTTCGCCGTGTCGCGCCGCAACGAAGGGACCATCGCATACGGCATCGGAGGCGACGAGTTGCGGGGGCCGGCGCATTGGTTTCGCGATGTGTTCGCTTACGCGCGCGACGGTGGACTGCGCCTGGTGTGCCACGCCGGCGAGACGGCGGGCCCGGAATCGGTATGGTCTGCGCTCGCGATTGGAGCCGAACGCATCGGGCATGGCATCGCGGCGGTGAAGGATTCGGCTTTAATGGCCCGGTTGCGCGAGGACGACGTGCCGCTGGAAGTCTGCATCTCGAGCAATGTTTCGACGGGCGCCGTGGCGTCGCTGGATGCGCATCCAATCCGTAAGTTATATCAGGCAGGCGTGCCGATCACGATCCACACTGACGATCCGGCGTTTTTTCAAACCACGCTGACGAGAGAGTATGAGTTGGCTGAGAAAATGTTCGGGCTGCCGGCCGAAGAGATGGCCGCCAACGGATTTAAGTATGCGTTCACACGAGTGTGAACGCGGCACGCAAGAGTTCGTGCGCCACGGCGGCGCTAGATGGCGCCTTCTTCGCCCAACTTTACCCGCACGTTCGTGGTGCGGCCGTTGCGGAAAATGGTGAGCTCGAGTGTATCGCCGCTGCGCTTGTGTGCCAGTGCCCGGCTGATGGCGTCGTCGCGATCCACGGGCTGGCCGTCAATGGACATGATCAAATCGCCACCGACCAACACCTGCGCGTTACCGATTTGGACTTCCTGCCGGCCGCCTCTGAGACCGGCGCGAGAGGCTGGGGAATCGGCATCCACTTCCTGGATCAGCAATCCGCCGCGCGAGGGCAGATGCAGAGCATCGGCATAGTCGCCGGCGACCTGCACCACCGTGACGCCGAGCCTCGGCCGTTTCCGGCCCGCCTGGAAATCATCGATCATGAGCTTGGCGCGATTGATGGGCATCGCAAATCCGATGCCGATGTTGCCGCCGTTCGGCCCCAGGATCGCGGTATTGATGCCGACGACGTTGCCCGAGGAATCGAGCAGCGGTCCGCCGCTATTGCCGGGATTGATGGCGGCATCGGTCTGAATCAAACCTTCCAGGGTGCGTTCGTTCTCTCCGCGAATGGTTCGGCCGAGCGAGCTGACAATGCCGGTGGTCAGCGTGCCTTCCAGACCGAACGGATTTCCGATGGCGAGCACCTTCTGGCCGACTTGCAATCCGTCGGAATCGCCCAAGTGGAGCGAGGGCAGCTTGGTGCGCGGTTCGATTTGCAGCAGCGCAACATCGTTGGCTTCATCGCGGCTCAGCAACCGCGCCTTGTAGTGCGATTGATCGGGAAGCGTGACTTCGAGCTGCTTCTCGTTGGCGACCACGTGGCTGTTGGTGAGGATCTTGCCATCCGAACTGATCAAGAAGCCCGAGCCTTGATCCTTGGATGGGTAAACTTCCCAGAAAATGGTGCGCCGATACACCGTGCTGGTGATATTGACGGTAGCGATATGCGCCGCCTTGTAAATATCGATGTTGTTGTTTTCATCCGAGCTCAGGCTGGTGGCGTGCGCTGTCGAGGGCCCCGACCACAGCGGCCCCGAACCGGTGACCGGACTTAGCATCCGGCGTTGCCCCCAGTCGGTCTTGGTGGTCAGGAGCAGGAATCCACTCACTAACAAGACAGTGATGACAAAAATGCGCAATCTCATACTGATAAACTCCGCAGCGACTCGTAAACGATTCGCACCTGTTCGAGCGTACTCTCCTTGGGGCCGGACGTATCAATCACATAATCGGCCACGCGCAGCTTCTCTTCGAGAGGCAACTGCCGGCTTAAACGCGCCAGGATCTCTTCTTTACTATACGAGCCTCGCTTCAGTGCGCGTTCCATTTGTTGTTCCGCCGTACAGGTGACGACGATCAGCTTATCGAAATTCCTATAACTACCAGTTTCGACCAGAATGGCCGCCGCCACAACTGCGATGGCGTGGGGATCGCCTTGTGCGACTTCAGCCATGCGCCGTTCCTCGCGGGCGCGGACCGCGGGATGGACGAGGCTGTTGAGCTTTTCCAGGCGCTCGGGATGATCCCAGACCAGGGCGCTGAGTTTGGGGCGGTCGATGAGGCCGCCCGGATCGAGGATGCCGCGGCCGAACTCCCGCACGATGGCATCGTACGCTTCGGCGCCCGGCAGCATTACTTCGTGGCCGAGCTTGTCGGCTTCGATGAGATAGCAACCCAGCTCAGCCAGCGCGTGGCCCACGAAACTTTTGCCCGACGCCAAACCGCCGGTCAATCCTACACGTAGCATTGGCCTACACGCAGCATAGGTCTACGCGGAGCATAGATGGCGTTCAGCGATCTCCACGGTGTTCGCCATCAACATGGCAATGGTCAACGGGCCGACGCCGCCCGGCACCGGGGTATAGGCGCCCGCCAGCGCCCTGGCATCGTCCGGATTGACGTCGCCCACCACTTTTCCGTCGGGCTTGCGATTCATGCCCACGTCGATGATGGTAGCTCCAGGCTGGATATGCTCGCGCGTGATCAGGCCAGCGCGCCCGATGGCCGCCACCAGGATGTCGGCACGTCTGCACTCTTCCGCCAGATTGGACGTGTGCGAATGGCAGATGGTCACGGTGGCGTTGGCGTGCAGCAACAGCAGCGCCATCGGTTTTCCGACAATATCGCTGCGGCCAACGACCACGGCTTTGCGTCCAGCCACTGGGATGTCGTAGCGGCGCAGCATTTCCATGATGCCGACCGGCGTGCAGGCGCGTGGCCCTGGAATGTTTTCCACCAGCGCGCCGACGTTCAGCGGATGGAATCCATCCACGTCTTTATCGGGGCTCATGGTGCGGAGGACTCGGTCCTTGTCCACCTGGGGAGGCAGCGGCGTTTGAACCAGAATGCCGTCGATCTCGGGCCGCTGGTTCAGGCCTTCGATGATTCCGAGCAGGTCGCCGGTGGTAATGGTTTCCGGCGGCGTGATCTTTTCACTGTAGATTCCGAGCTCGCCACAGGTTTTGATTTTGAGACGGACATAGATCTCCGAGCCCGGATCGTTGCCCACCAAGATGACGGCGAGTCCGGGGGGGCGGTGCGCGGCGGTGAGTTTTTGCACACGCGGCTTCAGCTCGGCGAGGATCTGGTCGCGGACCCATTTTCCATCCAGAACTCGAGCGGCGGTTTGATTCGGAGACATTTTGTCGAGCATAACAGGCAACAGGCACAGGATCAATCGTCAGCGCTTGAATTGACGGCGAACGGCGAGAAGGAATAACGCGATCAGTGTGGAGGTGAGCACGAGTTCCAGTCGAGCCAGCGTTTGGCCCCAGGGATAGCTGGGCTCGTACTTGAGTTCCTTCTGGAAGGGAAACATGCCCAGCGAGGTCATTAAACTGTTGCCGAAGAATGCCGCGGGGGCGGCCCATTTTCTGCCGTGGTATGCCCGAACGAAGTCAGCGAAATGCTGGTAGCTGAGTTCGGTCGCCGCGGCTGGGGGCGGGGTTGGTTGCACGATTACCTGGGTGCTGGGATTTGGTGGTTTTTCAGTTGAAACAAGACCGGTCCAAGGAAAAAGCACCGTGAAAATGACGAGAACGATAAGCAGCGCGACGGCCGGCCGAATGTAACTCTCACCGTACGCGCTCGCGTATTTGTACCAGGCCACCAGCCCCAGGTTTTGATGCCACCAGCGGAACACGCGAATGCGCTGCGGGCCGGCCAGGCGATTCATCTCCATTTCCCCGTAATAAAAATCACCGGCCGCCAAATAGTCCCGGCGTTCGTCGTAATTCTTATTGAGTTGCTGATAAACCTCGGCGATCAGGCTATAACTGCGCTCGTTAGGATCGCCATGGCCGGGACGGAGCGCCTCGGTAACGTCCCAGCGATAATCGGAGTTTTTCTTCGTGGTGGCGCCAGAGTCGTCCGCGCCAAATTCTATCTCTTCGTCGAAAACCATGAGCCTTCCGGCGCCCCGCCGCCGGCGACGCCAGGTCACATCTGAAAAGGAGAGATTTGAAACATCGCAGTTGTGGAGCAACGCCTGCCCGAGATAGGTCTGATAGAAGTCTACGTTTTGCGGATTCTCGAACTTTGTTCGCGTGAAGACCGGTCCGGGAAGTCTCCCTTCATCTCTTATAGGGGCGCCGGAATGGACCGGGAAGGCCAGCAATCCCGGGTCGCCTCGAAAGCGCGTTCTCCTGAACCTGGAAACATCCCGGAAATTTGCATCCCTGAAGTCGGCGAGCTGATTCAATTTTGCCTCATTGAAGTTGGCTTCCTCCGTGAACGTGACCTCCCGGAAGTCGGCATCCTGCGCGAATATGGCCTCGCTGAAGTCAGACTTCTGCGCGAACGTGGCTTGGCCGAAGTGAGTATCTCGCATGAACTTGGCCTCGCTGAAGCCGGCATCCTCCGCGAACATAGCCTGGCCGAAGTAAGCGTCTCGCGTGAACGTGGCCTCGCTGAAGTTGGCATCCTGTGCGAACGCGGCCTGGTCGAAGTGAGCGTCTCCGGTAAACGTGGCTTTGCCGAAGTGAGCGTCCCGCGTGAACCTGGCCTCGCTGAAGTTGGCGTCCTGCGCGAATGTGGACACCCTGAATTGGGCGCCCTGCGTGAAGGTGGCCTCGCTGAAGTGAGCGACCTCGGTGAACGTGGCCCCGCGGAAGTTGGCGATCTGCATGAATCTTGCCGCGCGGAAGTGGGCGTCCTGCACGAACGTGGCTCCGCGGAAGTCGGCCTCCTGCGTGAACATGGCCCCAGAAAAGATGCATGACGGCTTGAGTGTGCGGCCTAAGTAACCGGCTTCAACGAAGACGAATCCCCGGAAGTCCGCGACGCCCCCACTGGTCTCGGCCTTCCTCAAGACATCCTCGATCTCAACCTGAAAGGCTTTGTTGTCCTTGTTCGGATCGCGGGAATGCATCAGGCAGAGAGCTTTCACGTCATTACCGGCTGCTTGGTAACTGGGCCGATGGCAAGGCTGGTCATTGGTCATCCTCACCGGGCAGCCTTCGGGGGGCCGGGCCAGGTCAATCCGCGCCTGTAGCTCTGCCATAGTTTCTGCCATAAGAAGCTCAAGTAGCGTGCTGTGCCCGGTGACCTACCCAGCGCAGGTCACAGAGTGGCCACGCCCGTCATTTCAGCGTTGCTACGATCTGGGAACTCGGATAAAGGCCTTGCGGCATCCCGGCTTCGCGCGGCTTTCCCTGGAGCCGCAACTCGATCATGAGCGTTTTCTGCTTCCTCGCCTTGAACTCAGTGCTCACGGTGTTCGAGATCTTCTTCACCGCGCCGCTTCTGGCCGTGACGCGAAGTTCGTGCACCCCAGGCGGAACGAATAATTGCTCGCCGCGAACCTTGCTTCCAGTGTCAGCCTTCCGGAAATAGAGCTTCCCGTTCATCTCCACCGTAAAATCCAGACCCTTTGGCATTTGCGTGGCGTCGATTTTCAGCCGGGCGTTTTGTTTCGGATCTAGCGTTTTCGGATCGAAGTCCAGCGCGACCGGCTCAGGCACTGGAACAGCGGCAGTTTCGACGGGGACTTTGGCATTGGGTTTCTTTGGGGCGACGTCCGCATCAGCAGGCGCCGCGGCAGCCGCTGTTTCATCGACTGGCGCCGCGGGCTCTGGCTCGCCGGCACTCGCAGTTTCATTAGAGACGCTGGGCTCCGCCGATGCGGGAACAGGCGCCGCGCTTATCGCCGGAGAAGGTGCTACGCTTATCGCTGCGGGAGGCGGCGCCGCCGCTCGAACCACGGGTTTCTCTCGGCTCCGCAAAGTGTACCAGCTGCCTGCCGCCGCCAGCACCACAATCAGCGCCGCTGCGGCGAGCCAATTGCCGCGCTTTCCCTGGAGTGCAAACGCGCGTCCGGCATGCTGCGTTGTGGCGGCGGGTTCGACCGCGGCAGGTCCATCCGTCCGCAATTCAGCTTTCCCCAATTCGGCTTTCCCCAATTCACCCAGGTCGCGTGCCAATTCCTCCCCGGTCTGGTATCGCTCCGCCGGGTTCTTTGCCAGACACTTCAGAATAAGGTTCTCGAGTTTGGCTGGTAGCGCCGGATTTAGCTGTCGCGGCGGCACCGCATCGGTATGCACAACCTTGTAGGACACCGCGGTGACGCTCTCGCCGGGGAAGGGCTGCTTGCCCGTAGCCATCCAGTAGAGCACCACGCCCAACGAGAAAATATCCGCGCGCCCGTCGACCGCCGCGCCGACGACTTGCTCGGGCGACATGAATGCCGGAGTGCCCAGCGACTCTCCCGTCACCGTGATCTGTCCGGCGAGCTTGGCCAGGCCGAAGTCGGTGATCTTCGGCCGCTCGACGCCATAGAACTCAGCCGAGGTCAGCAGGATATTGGGGGGCTTGACGTCGCGGTGCACCACCCCGCGCTGGTGCGCGTACCCCAGCGCTTCGGCGAGCTGTTGCCCGATCTCGCAAATGCGATCCGGACTCCAACACTCGCCCTCTTTCGCTGAGTCGGCCAGAGTCCGCCCGTTGACGAACTCCATCACCAGAAAGGGCACGCCTTCGTGCTCGCCCAGGTCGAACACCGGCACGATCCCCGGATGCTTTAAAACTGCCGCGGCGCGCGCCTCCCGGTAAAACCGCTCGCGAAACTCGTTCTCGAGCGGGAATCCCACGGCATTGATCGTCTTCAGCGCCACAATGCGATTCATGGACGGGTCCATCGCCCGGTACACGGTTCCCATCCCACCGTGTCCCTGTTCTTCGAGGATTTCGTAGCGTCCGATTTTCTTCGAAGTTTCCATGGGTTAGAATTGTATCATAGCGTACCGTAATCGACTCGATATCTGAGCGCGGCGGCCGGCCGGCCGGCTTTAGGGTCAATCCTACAGATCGATTTCATCGCCCCGGCTGACAAATGTTACAACGCAATTACAATTCAATTGTTGGAGTAAACAGCGTTGGCGATGCAGTCAATTAGAGGAGGTGCTATTTGGAACGCTACAACGTCATCGTGTCCATTGACAGCATGGGTGACTTGATCAACAAAGTCAATGACGCCCTAATCCAGGGTCCCGGTTGGGAACCCGTCGGCGGCGTCACCGTCTGGGTTACGAAAGACGTGGTGCATTACTGTCAAGCCATTGGCCTCCGAGCCAAGTGACCAGCCCACGCAAGAATATAACCCTTCTGTGGATCTGCCAACTTTCAGCCTACTTCTGCAATTCCGCGCGCAGCGCGAGAGCCTGCCTGGGGTTGTTGGTGACAATCGCTTCGACCAGCGGACGCTCGAAAAGGCGGCGTGTACGCGCGGGATCGTCCACCGTCCACACGAACAGGGCCTTGCCGATTTGTTCGGCCTTCTTGAGCAGGCGGTGGTGGGGCACTAGAAAATCGGCATCGGAGCTGACCACTCCTTCGCCCCAAATCGCGAAGATCAAGCCGGTTCGAATGCCGGGATGAATCGCGCGCGTTTCGCGAAGCGTGGGCGCGAGGAACGACGTGATACAAAAGTCGCTCAGGGGAAAATACTGGAGCAGCAGGTCGATGGCGTCCCGCTCGCAGTCAGGCTCCTTGAGTTCGACATCGAGTTGAATGCGGCCTTGAGTGAGGCGCAGCGCTTCTTCAAGAGTAGGCAGGAGCGCGGTCTTGCGAACCGGATCGTGTGAAATAACAAGCTCGCCGTCAGGGGCTCGGCGGACATCGAATTCGATCATGTCGGCGCCGATCTCGATGGCCTTGGCAAAGGCAGCCAGCGTGTTTTCAGGCGCCTCGCGCGACGCGCCACGATGGGCGACTATACGGGTCAACTTGAGGGCGGTTTATGCGCGGGCTTGGCCTTCGTTGCTCCGCCTTCGCTCAGCAGCTTCTCCACTTCGTCGCGAATGTGCTGCTCCTGCTGGGCATCGAAGAAGGCCTCGTCGACGCCGGTATATTGGGCGCGAATCATGCCTTTGCGATCGATGAACACTACAAACGGAACCAGCGGGCGCTTGTCCTTCGGCAATTGAATGAAGTCGATCGCCGATAGCACTCCCGCGGTGCCGACCGGCCAAGGCACTTTGAAGTTCGAGACAAACGAGGGAACGTCAGGGTTCTCATTGAGCGCGGCTTCCAGCACCTCAAAACCTTTGGGCGCGAGATCCTGGTAGATGCCCTCCAACAATTGCGTGGTCTTTTGACAATGCGGGCAGGTGGTGAGGATGAAGACGAAACATAGAACCTTGCCGCGATAGTCGCTGATCTTGACCTGCTTGCCATTGGGGAGCGGGATCGGCAGATCCGGCGCGGCCCGGGGAATTTCAGCGGCCGGCATTACAGCGGTCAACAAGGAGCCGGCGAGTAAGGCCAAGGTTGCTAGTGTGGGTGTGCGCATATTTCTTCAGTCCTTCCGGAGTTCGTGATCTAGATCGCTGATTACCTGTTCCCGTTTGCCATCGGCCAAATCTTTTTCCAGGCGGCGCAGCGCCAGTCCAACAATGTCGCGATGATGCAACCGCGATCCGACGCCCTCGCAATCGCAGAGCCGCAGCCACAGCTCATGCAGGCGATCGACATCTTCGGGCCACAGGCGCGGAGGATGCGGCCCCAGGTTCACGTACATGGAGGGCCGTTCCTTGCTGATGACCTCGAGCGAAAACGCATGGCGCGGTTCCGGCTGGCTTTCCCACGCCAGGCCGATGCGGCGCGCCAGTTCCTCCGACGTCATGCGCTCCGACACGCCCGTAACCAAGCGGGAGGCCTTGAGCCTGGAGGCGGTCTGCACCACGGCATCGAAAGGATTGACGGCCGGCACCACCAGCAACTCCACCGGCTTGCCCTCCTTCTCGGCCATCTCGACCACGTGGCTGAACAGTTCCTGCTCGTAGTCGCTGAAGATCTGGTCGTCCGAGAGATCGTATTCGCCGGCGCCGGTGGAGATGGTGCGAACTGTCATCACGACGATATCGTTGCGCCGCAGGTTGACCTTCTGGAGAACTTTTTTGAAGTGCTCCATGTTGTGATAATCGCGGACGGCGACCAAAACTGACCCGGGGCGCGCATGCAAGGTGGCGGAGCTGACCTGGGCCTGATGATCCAGGTTGAATTCTTCCAGCGGTTTGTGGTCGGCCGTCAACTTGCGTTTCTTGGCGTTGAGGTGCTCGGAGAGCGTGAACACGGCGAACACAACCAGCGTGAAGCCGACTCCGTACATGGTCGCGTACTCTTTCGAGAACAGATTGGCGATGGCGACGCAACCTAGCAGCAGAGTCGTAGCACCAAGACCCACGGGGATCTCGACTCCCGCGATCCGAAAATTGAAGGGGAATTTGTACTCCTGATCGTGCCGCTGGTAGCGCAGCACCAGCACACCCAGGGATTTCAGGAAGAAACTCCACACCACACCGAACGCGTAGGCTTCGCCGAGCAGGTAAACATCGCCGCGGCTGAGGACGATAGTGGTGATTTGCAACAGCACGATCATGTTGACGATGCGGTAGGTGGTGCCGAAGCGCTTGTGGGGCTTGCGGAACCAATCCAGCAGAACACCATCCTCGGCCACGCGATTTAGCACGCCATTCGCGCCGATGATGGATGTGTTCACGGCGCCCGAGAGAATCAGCACGCCCACGATGACGACGAAAATGTGGAACGCGAGTTTGAGCAATTCGGGACCCGCGAGCCGCATCGCCAGGCCGCCCAGCAGATCGTCGGTAAAGAAGTTGCGAATATCGGAGGGGCTGATGATCATTCCCGCGAACACCGTGATCACGCCGGTGCAAATCACCGCATACCAGCACACGATGTTCGCGGTGATCTTCAGGTTCTTCATCTTCGGGTACGCGATCTCGCGATAGACCTGCGCCAGTGTTTCGAAGCCGCTCATGGAAAGCAGCGAGTGCCCGAAGGCGATGATCAAGGCGACGATCGGGATGGCCGGGAAGATGGTCCCTCGGAACCAGCCCAGGGATTCGTTGGTGAATCGCAGATTGCGAGGCAGCGGCGCCGGCGGGAACGTGATATGGCCCCGCAGCAGAATAGTCAACGGACACCAGATCATCAACGCCACCACCATCACGGTGGTGATCTGCATGATGCGCAGCGCCTTGCCGCTGGATTCGTGAATGCCCTTGGTGTTCATCCACCAGAAGTACCCGGTGACGATGACGGCGAAGAACGCGGAAAAGTAGTTCACGTTGAACGGGAACGACTGGCCGAGCATCTTCGCTATTTCGTCGAGCAAGTGTCCCAGGTACTGGCCGGCGCTGACCACGCTGATGGGTCCCGTCAGGACGTAATCGAAGACCAGCGAGGAGACCGACAGCCGCGCCGTGAAGGGTCCCATGCTGTCCTTCACCACGATGTACACGCCGCCGCGCACGAACATGCTGCAGCTTTCCATGTAAACCGAGCGGACCGCAAAGCTGAAAAGCATGACCCCGAGCACGAACCAGGGAGCCGCCGGGCCAACGGCTGTCTCGGCGATGCCGCCGGCATAAAATGCCGACGAGGCTAAATCAGCAAGAACAATGGAAGCGCCCCGCCAGAAGCTGATGAAGGAAAGAGCTACCGTGGTGGCGACCACGACCTTGGCGGTGGTCGATGATGGCTTGGTTACTTCCGTGGACATTATGGAGCGTGTTCTTATTCTACTTGAGCCGAATGTTCTATCTTACGATGATTCTATGAGCCGGAGCGGGGCAATCGAGATCGCGTCCGAGTTACGGTCACGCAGCTTCCAGGCTTGGCTGGTCGGCGGCTGTGTGCGCGATCTGGTGTTGGGGCGCGAACCCAAGGATTACGATATCGCAACCGACGCGCGGCCCGAGGAACTGCTGCGGCTGTTTCCCAGGGCCCAACTGGTGGGCGCGCTTTTCGGCGTGGTGCTGGTGGATGGCGTGGAAGTAGCGACGTTCCGCAGCGATCATGCCTACGCGGATGGCCGGCATCCGGAGGGCGTCACGTTTGAAACAGATCCGAAGCAGGATGTACTGCGGCGGGACTTCACTATGAACGCGTTGTTGTTGGACCCGGCGGTCTTGAACTCTTGGGGAGACAAGGGAGACAAGGAATACAAGGGAGACGGGGAATACGGGGTCGTGGATTACGTGGGTGGCCTGGCCGATCTGCGAGCGGGCCTCATCCGGGCGATCGGCGATCCGGAACAACGCTTTGAGGAAGATCATCTGCGGATGCTGCGGGCGGTGCGTTTCGCGGCGCGCTTCAAGTTCGAAATCGAGCCGGTGACCTGGGCTGCGATTCAGAAGCTGCACGCCAAGATTCTGCGAGTTTCGCCGGAGCGGATTCGCGACGAACTGGTCCGGATTCTGACCGAAGGCGGCGCGCGGCGCGGGTTCGAATTGCTGGACGCTTCCGGACTCCTCCGCGACATCTTGCCGGAGGTCGCCGCCATGCAAGGCGTGGCGCAGCCGCCCGAGTTTCATCCCGAGGGCGACGTGTGGACGCACACGCTGATCATGCTGGAAGGGCTGAGGGCTCCGGCGCCCGCTCTGGCCTTCGGGGTTTTGCTGCACGATGTAGGCAAGCCGGGCACATTTCGGATGGCCGATCGCATCCGATTCGATGGACACGTGGAACTGGCCGAGCGAATCGCGCGCGAAGTCCTGAATCGGCTGCGATTCTCGAATGCGGAGATCGATCAAGTAATCGCGCTGATCGCGAATCACATGCGATTTTCGCACGTGCATCAGATGCGCGAGAGCACGCTGAAACGGATGCTGCGCCTGAATCGATTTGAGGAGCATTTGGAGCTGCATCGGCTGGACTGCGCGTCCAGTCATGGACATCTCGACAACTACGAATTCGCCAAAACGAAGTTCGAGCAGTCGGCGCCCGAGGAGTTGCAGCCGGCGCGGCTGGTGACCGGAGACGATCTGATCGCCGCCGGATATGCGCCCGGTCCGGATTTTTCGCGCATGCTGGAGGTGGCCGAAGACGCGCAGTTGGAAGCGCGCATTCAGAGCAAAGAGGAGGGCTTGGAACTGGTGCGATCGACATTTGGGCCACCGGCGGTGAGCCGATGAGGACGTCAATCGAACAATACCTAAACACGAGCTATCGCCCCGACCGCGAATTCGTGGACGGTCTGATCGTCGAGCGAAACTTGGGCGAGAAGACGCACAGCTCGATTCAAGGAAATTTGATTGGCTGGTTTTGGGACCGACGCAGGGAGCTTCCAGTCCGCGCTTTTCCCGAGCAACGGGTCCAGGTCAGTCCAACCCGTTTTCGAGTTCCTGATGTAACTGTGGTGAAGACCTCGCAGCCGCAGGGCGAGATTTTCGAAAACCCGCCTCACCTCTGCATCGAGATTCTTTCCAAAGACGACACCATGGAATACATGCAGGAAAAGATCGACGACTACCTCCGCTTCGGCGTCGAGTACATCTGGATCATCAATCCACGCCTGCGCAAAGGCCACGTCGCCACCAAGGCCGGCATTGTAGAAGCCGCGTCCGGCATCCTGGAAACAAAGTATCCCGACATTCGCGTACCTGTTGCGGAACTATTGGACTGAGACTTCCCCTCTCGCCCTCCCGTACTGAAAATAACGAAGTGCTTGCTATGATCTGAACGTGCCAGAACCGCGGGTCATGATCGTTGTGCCTTGCTACAACGAGGAGCTTCGTCTTCGCGCGGATCAATTTCTTCGATTCCTGCGCGAATCTCAAGTCCGTTTCATATTCGTGGATGACGGTAGCCGCGACAAAACATTGGACCTGCTGGAGAGCCTTCGCGCGGGGCAACAGGACCGCGTGTTCGTGCTGCGTTCGCCGGCCAATCAAGGCAAGGCCGAAGCAGTCCGCATGGGTTTCAACTTTGCCCTGCACCAGAACGCCGATTACATCGGCTATTGGGATGCGGACCTGGCTACCCCGCTGGACGCGATTCCCCAGTTTATGGCGGTGTACGCCGCCAGACCCGATCTGGATATGGTGTTCGGTTCGCGGGTCAAGTTGCTCGGACGCCACGTGCAGCGCCGGACTGGCCGCCACTACCTTGGCAGAGTATTCGCAACCGTGGTTTCCGTCATGCTGCATCTACCTATCTACGACACGCAATGTGGCGCCAAGATCTTCCGTGTCCGGCCAGAGACTCGCGGCCTGACTGCGGAATCATTCCGGACACGTTGGGTTTTTGACGTGGAGCTTCTGGCCCGCTACATCCGCCAGCAAGGCGCAGCGGACCTAGCCGCACAGCGGATCTATGAGTTTCCACTGGATGTCTGGGAGGATGTCGGCGGTTCCAAGGTCAAGCCGTTCGATTTCTTTGTCGCATTGCGAGACGTTATTCGGATTTATTGGAAATATATCCGAACGGTTTGGTAGGAGTCGCCCAAAGGCGTGGCTGATTTATTTCCCCACCATGTGTTCCACGTCTTTGTTGTTCTCGGTACAGACGTACTCTCCAACCTCGTCTTTCGTGTCGAGATCGGAAACTCTCTTGATAATCCAGGGCTTCGCGTAAGCCCCCGGATCGTCGATCGTGAACTCAATTTCCAGGTGCCCCAGGTCGGGGCGGCGAAAACGTTCGACGACATGCATCTTTTCGGTGTGCGGATGACCTTGGGCAGTGATCCAGGACCGGTCGTCAAAACCGACGGTGTCCACCACGAGCGTCTCTCCCTCCCAATGCCCAATCGAGTGTCCCATCCATTTGGGGTCCATATCCTGGGGATGGCTGCGCCCATCCAGAAAAACCTGGCGATGGCTGGGGATGTCATCTTCGAAGAGCATGACCAGAAGGGCCGGAGTTTGAACCAGCCTGTAAGGGAAGAGAGCCCCGGCGTTGGTTATGCCGCGAGGCAGGCAGTGTGCTCCAGGAGCGTCCTTCTCGTTGTTCGCGGCCCTCTCCCGGAGCAGCGCCTCGACCCAAGGCAGAGGCTCCGGTTTGCCGGGGTCGACAGGCCTTTGCGCGTACCAGACGCCGGAGAAATCCGGTTTGTCATTCTGAGTCCGCGGCGTCGGCCCGGACGGCGTGGGATGTGGGCTTAAGAGATCAATTCTGAATTCCCGGCCGTCTCCCAGGGTACCGAACTGGTACTCCACCAGGCGAACATCGAGGCGCAAGGTTTGGGCCGTCCCGACGCTCACATTCCGCTGAACGTACGCGTTGAACCCAATCGCGGCGACGGACAAATCGTAAGCGCCAGGCGGCAGTCGCACGAGCGTGTAACCGCCGGTTTGCGAACTAGTTGCTTTCAGAACCTGGTTAGTGCTTCTGTTCGTGACTTGAACCGGAGCATTCGCAACCACCATGCCGTCCACGTCGTAAATAGTGCAGGTGATCGTTCCACCATTTTGTGCGAATGCCGCAGAACTTAACAAGAATACTGCGATGAAACGCATATGAATTACAGCCTATTTGTGCTGCGTTTCCCAGTCGTATTGGATCTTGGGATGGTC
>PMUP01000088.1 GCA_003166865.1 Bryobacterales bacterium | reverse complement strand
GTACAAAATATCGGGCAGGTCACCGGTTCACGGTGGATAGGAGAGGAGATAGTTACAGTGCTCATCGTGCCTCTGCTTCGACTAGTATACTTCTCGCTGCGCTGCCAGCAGCCCGAAAGCTACGCTCGCCTTACGGGTGATGTTCAATGCTCTTTCTGCCAGTGCGTCGGCCCCGCCACGACGAAGAACGCGAACTCAAGCGCGCCGCCGCCCTCCTCGAACTCCATAAACACAAAGGAGTTCCCTGGGAGCCCGCCGACCATGGCTTCGTTTTTTCAAAAGACCAGGTCGAAGCCTTCTCCCAGCGCCTGATGCGCCTCAACGAGTCCCGCCACATCGAACATGTGCGCTTCTACATGCAACCGCCCGCCCGTGCCGCCAGCGCCTCTTTTTGAACCGCAGCCGTGAGGGAGCGCGAGTTCCTCAATCAAAACACGTTCAGGCCCGCCGGCTCGCGATTCTGACCCAATATCCGCGCCTGCCTATGCTATCATCCCGTTAAGAACACAAGTTCCGGTTCACCCGTGCATCGCGACGCTCCAAACACCTTGACCGCGTTGGAGTTCCGGCGATTTCAGCCGATCTATCTAGTGTGGATCCCAGCGTGGTTTCTTGGGCTCGTATGATCAACCGGCATATCCTTTGCTATGCCTTGGCCGTGCCGTGCCTGGTATGGGCCGCGCCCGCCCCCACTCCAACCAAACTCACGCTCCAACAGGCCGGATCGCGCACCGGACCCGACTTCGTTCCCACTTATGAAGGCCAGCAGGTGGTTGTCACCGGCCAAGTCTCCACCCACCCCATCTGGGTCACCGATGCTTACTACCTGGCCATCCAGGACGACGCGCACTATGGAATCTTGCTCAAACCTTCGGCGACGCAGTTGCAAGGCCTGGACCAGGGCGATTGGGTGGAAGCTCAAGGGACCATCGCCAACCGGGCCGGATCGCCCATCCTGGCGCCCCAGACTCTGCGGCGATTGCGCCACACGCCCTTGCCTGCGCCGAAGTTCGTAGCCGCATCCGACCTGGCATCCTTCCGCTACCTGGGAGTATTGGTCTCGACCGAGAACATCGTGACGGGCGCGGATCAAAATGGCGGCGGAGACCTGCTCCTGATTGGCGCAAGAAGCCAGGAGCTGCATGTGTTCTTGCCGCGGGCTCGGCGGGACTCCGGCCCGCAGTTGAGCGGCTTTCGGATTGGCGATCGCATCCGCATCACCGGAATCGCCAGCCAATACTGCACGCTGCCGCCTTATGATCGCTTTTTTCAGGTGCTTATTCCCAGCCCGAGTTCCATTGCCGTTCTCGAGCGAGGCTGGGTGATTCAGCCGCCCGTTCTGCTCGCCTCCCTGATTCTGGCCGGCGCCCTGGCACTGATCTGGTGGTTCCGCGAACGCCGTATGGCCAGCCTTCGCCGCCAGATGCGCCTGCTCAATTCGCTCGGCGAACAGGTGATTGGCGCGACATCTTCAACCGAGATCCTGCGCCGCTTGACGTTGCATCTCACCGCGCTCTCGAATGCTTCCGGGGTCGGCCTCTACATCCACAATCGGGGAAGCAGGGTACTGGAGGGCATTCATACTTCGAGTTCGGCCGTGAACGTCGTCGATCCCGAGGCCCCAGGCAGCTCCATGGCCTCCGGCGTCGCCGCCTGCTTCCGGAAGCATGCCTTGCTGGCCATCCCGGACACCCGCCGCAGTCCCCACTTCCGCCGGGAAGAGGCCGCGGTATCGCCGCGCTCCGTGCTGTTCGTTCCCATGTTTGCGCAAGCCGAGTTGATGGGCGTGCTGGATATCCATCACTCCAATCACTTCCACTATTTCGGCGAAGCCGAGCAGGCCGCCATGCAACACCTGGCCAACCAGATCGCGACCGCGCTCAAATTGCAGGAACAGCATTCCATGCGCGAACAGTTGTTCCGCAGCGAAAAACTTGCCGCGGCTGGACAACTGATCTCCGACGTCGCCAACGAGCTTCGCTCCCCGCTGCAATCCATCGCCATGCTGGCCACTGCGCTGCGCTCGCAAAACGGCGACGCGTCGCATCCCGAGCTGGAATCCATCACCACCGAAGCGCGCCGGGCCAATGAGATCGTCGGCCGCCTGGTCTCGTTCGCCAACGTGGAACAGTCGCAAGCCGAGCCGCTGGATCTCAATGCCATCCTTTCGGGCCTGCTCAAGTTCCGCGCGCCGGAATGGAAGGTGAAGGGGGTCGAAATCAAGTCCCATCTCGCGGTCAAGCGCGCGATTGTGCTCGGTTCGCCCGGACAGATTGAACAGGTGCTGCTCAACCTCCTGGTGGATGCGGAAAAATCCGCCGCCGAGGCGCGCGACAAAGTCATCACCGTCTCCAGCAGCCTGCTCGCCAAGCGCGTTCTGGTCGAGATCGCCTATCCCACGCGCGGACCCGACAATCGAGGCGACTCCACCGACGGCGATCACGCCGGATCCGGAGCTCTCGGCCTGGGTGTCTGCCGCGGAATCATCGAAGGCCATGGCGGCGAGTTCCGCGTCGTTCGCACCGCTCCTGGCCAGGCGCGCTTTGACATCGAGCTGCCCGTTATCGAAGCCCGGCAGGATAGCTCCGGCCCCTCGCAACTCTCCGAGGCCATCCGCCAGCTCACCGTTCTGGTGGTCGAGCCGGACGGCAAGGTGCAACGGAAATTGGTGGAGATGCTCGGCAATCGCGGCGATCGCGTCGTTCCGGTTTCCAGCGCCGAGGAGGGCCTGGACATCGTCGAGCGGCTCCGCTTCGATATGGTGATCTGCGCCGTCCGCTTGCCCGGCTTGAATTGGGTCCAGTTCTGCGAACGCGTCCGCCTGCGCGTGGGCGGTTTCGTTCTGCTCACCGACGCGTTCAATAGCGACGTCGGCCGCGCGTTTCGCAACAGCGAGGGCTATGTCCTCACCAAGCCGGTGGACGACACGGATTTGTACAGGATTTGCCGCGCCGTCGAAGACAAGACCAGCCTGCTCATCCGAGAATAGACCCAGGCGGCAACCATGACGTTTTCCGCTTCCTACGACCGCGCCACCAAAATCATTTCGGCGCTGGTCTGTTTGTTCCTGGTCGCCGTCATCGCCGACACTCGCAGCCTGGTCTTCTCTTCGGTCGCGCTGCTCCTGATCCTGGTGTCGTACGCATACTCGCCGCGCGGCTACCTGCTCACCGATCGCTCGATTTTAGTGCAGCGCCTCGCCGGCCAGCCCCGCATCGCGCTGGACGACGTTCGCGAAGCGCGGCGAGCCACGCCGGACGACTTCCGCCGCTCGATCCGCCTCCGTGGCAGCGGTGGACTTTTCGGATACTACGGCCTATTCCGCTCGGCCAAGCTCGGCAAATTCAAAGCGTACGTTACCAATAAGAATAACCGGGTGGTCGTGATCACTGGCTCAAAAACAGCGGTCTTCAGCCCAGACGACGTGGATGGGTTTCTCAATGCCATCCGCGCTTCAGCGCCGGTTCCCGTATCCTACCCCGCGCCCGCGCCGGCATTCGATGCTCCGCGGCCCACTTAGCTACACGCCCGCAGCGCTGACCATCCGAATGGCGCCCCACCGCCCGCACCAACGGCTTCGCCAATTCGTATTACCAGTCCGGCTGGTTCCGCGTCGCCAGCGGCCAAAAGGTGCGCTTGTACCGGTCCCGGAAACCAGCGTCTCATTCTGCTTCCTCCCAAAGGCGACGGCAGGCCAGTGCTCTACCAGGCCGAGGATTCCGACGGGTTCGCCAGTACCGTCCGCGACGCCTGGGCTACACAAGCCCGATGAAACGCGGGAAAATAGAGTCACTATGCGCTACCAGATCGCCTTCGCGTTCCTAACCGCCGGTTGCCTCTTCGCCGCTGAAAAATACACCGGCCCCACGCCGCCCAAGCCCGATATCCCATACCTGGTCCACGCGTCCAATCTCATCGAAACCGAAGTGGCGCAAGCCCGGCAGGAAAATCATAAAGACGACTCGAAGTTCGCCATCGCCGGCGCATCGTCGGCGGCGCGCACGCCGCTGGCTGAGCCGGTTTTCCTTATCGACGCCCAACAGATCTCGCCCCAGAGCTTCGAGCTCTATCGGCTGGACGTCAAGGGCGGCAATCGCGAGGTCTCGGTGAATTCCAGCCGCCGGCGGGGTGGATCGCACGCTCTGCACCTAGCCGTGAAACAGCTCTCCGGCCATCTCTACCGCGTGGAAGTGGACGAGCCTCTCGAAAATGGCGAATACGCGCTCTCGCCGAACGGCGACAATCGAGCTTTCTGTTTTGAGATCTACTGAGCGCATCCCGTATCTGGCGACGCAAGTGGCCGCGCCGTACCAAGGCCTTCGCCCGATTCCGGTTTCCATCCTGCTGCACAACGTCCGCAGCCTCTATAACGTCGGCGCGTTCTTCCGCACCATCGACGCCGCCGGATGCGGCCAGCTGTACTTGTCGGGAATCACCGGCCGGCCGCCGCACCGAAGCCTTGCGAAGACGGCCCTTGGCGCCGAGGAAACCGTCGCGTGGGAACATCATCCGGAACCCGGCACCCTCATCCGGCAACTGCGCGAGCAAGGCGCGGAAATCGCCGCCATCGAAACCAGCGTTCACGCCACCGACCTCTACGATTGGCAGCCGCGCTTTCCGGTCTGCGTCCTGTTCGGCCACGAAGTGGATGGCTTGTCCGAGCCTCTGTTGGCCCTCTGCGACACCCACATACGCATTCCGATGCTGGGCCGCAAGCACTCGCTCAATGTCGCGACCGCCGGCGGCGTCGTAATCTATGAACTCCTGCGAAAATATCGGGCGTTGCTCGATGGCGCCAGAACACGGCCCTGAAGCCAGGATGCGCCTTACATCGCCGGCGGCGCCTGGGCTACCACGGGAATGGTCACGATGTTGCTCGTGAACACGTTCTGCGCGATATACATCTGCGTAAACAGATTCGTTGGCAGCGAATCGAGCAGCTGCAACTGCACTTGATAGACACCCAGAAAGCCCGGCAGCAGTCCCGCATTCAGCACCTGCGCCGTGGTCCCGCCCACCTGCGCGTTATCCACGGCGGCCACCGGAACATTTAAAGCCGGCCCTTGATAGAGTTGCCCGGTGGCGCCGGCCGGCGTCACCCCATCCTCCAGAGTCGTCGGCCCGATGCCCGTGACGTAGATCGTGATCACTTCGCCCGGAACCGCCGGATTATCGTTGGTGATCCGCGAGCCCGCGATATTCGCGCAGCACGTCTCGGTGCTGTCCAAAACGTCTACCTCCTCGGTGGCGCCGGAACTCGTTGAAGACGTAATGGGGATGCCGTTTCCCGCCGGTCCGCCCACCTTCGCCGTCAGGATAATATCGGTGAACTCACCAGCCGGCGCCGCCGTTACTCTCTCGTTCGTATTCGCGTTTATCAATGCGATCAGCGCATCGCGAAGACTTTGCAGCGAATCGGTTTGCTGGACCGTGTAGCTGTAGTTGTTGTTGTCGATAGTGAGCGTAACGACGTCGCCCGCGGTGGTGGTTCCATCGAATGCCACCGCCGCGATCGCATTTCCGCTGGTGTGATAGGCATACGCCACCCGTGGATCGGGGCCCGACTCGGCCAGAATACCCGGATTCTCGAGCACCACCGGAACCCCAATCGCAGTGGTGGCGGTGATCGTACCGTCGTCATGCACGGTCCTCACAAACGCGCTGACGCCGTTTGAGTTGGATACATCGAAGGGAAGCTGAGTGTTGATCTGCGTGCGCGACACGAACAAGATCGGCGAACGGATGCCGTCAAAGTACACCTGCACGCCGTCGAAAGTCGTGGGATAATTGCCAGACTCGCTTGGAACCGCCGACAGACCAGCGGGGGTGGGTGTATCAGCCAGATTCGTCCCGAAGATGCTCACCAGACTGCCAGGCGCCAATTCCGCCGCAGCCGCGCCGCCGGCAAGATCGGCCCCCGCCGTCGTGGCCGTCTCTGTCGGCGTCCCGGTGCTGGAAGCCGACGCGACGGTGGCCGAATACCCAATACCGTTTCCGTTTAGACCCGGCGTGCGCGCGGTCAAGTTCAGCACATAAAGAGCTCCAACAACGATATCCGTGGTCGCGATGACATTCGGATCCGGCGTGCCGCCCTTCGCGGTCCCGTTGATCAGGTCGGCGAGAGCCTGCGTGATCGAAACCAGCGTGTCGGTTTTGAGCACCGTGTAGGTGTAGCACGCCAAACCTGTTGCCGGGCATGCGGTGGCCGAAACGCCCGGCGCGGAGATCAACATCGTTATCGTGTCGGTGGCCGTAATCGTACCCGTTAAACTCACCGAGCCGATAGCGTAGGTGGCCAAGCTATACGCATTCGTAACGCCGCCGAGAGGAATATTGGGCGATCCCGGCGTGAACACCACTACGCGCAGGTCGTCCGGATCCGATACGTAGAGATTCGTCCCATCCCAGGCGAGAGCTATCGGCGAACGGAGCGTGTTCGGCGCCGACTCCAGAATATTGGCGTCCGGCCGGAAGGTGTCGATGGGGCTGCTGACTTGATCGCTGAACTCGTCCACTTGGCCCAGGTTCTCATCGTATTTCGCCCCATTCGTGGTTGGAATGCTGTTATATACCAGCACGCGATCGTTGCCGCCGTCGGCAATGAACAAGCGCTGTCCGTCCGACAGGGCGTATCGAGGATAACTCAAAGTTAACCCGCAGCGCCCTGGATAGATCGCGGTGCCATTGCTGTCTGTGCCGATGGAAGGGCAAAAGGCCTGGCAACCAGACGGATAGGTTGGGTGGCCGTCGGCATCCGTGCCGTTCGTCACGCAGTTACCAAGAACGTTGTTGGCGGCGCCGCTAGTCATGTTCGGCTGACCCACCACCACGTCGGCGGCTTGCCCGTTCTGCGTCGGAATGGAATTCCAAATCAACACACGGTTGTTGCCGAGGTCGGTCACGAAAAGGCGCTGCCCGTCCGACGTTACGGAAACCGGATTAAACAGGTTGCTGGCGGTTGGCGGAAGATTGCTGGTGGTGGAAGGCGGAGCGGTGGTGAAGTTCGGCTCGCCCAATACGAGATCGGCGGCCTGATTGTTGGACGTTGGGATGCTATTCCAAATCATCAAGCGGCTGTTGTCCGTGTCGGCTACGAACAACTGCGTTCCTTGTACCCAGACGCCTTGCGGACCGCGAAACGTGGAACTGGTGAGCCCGATCGCTGAGGTAGTGAAATCCGATTGCCCGAGCACGATGTCGGCCGGTTGATCGATCGTGGTTGGAAGCGTCTTCCAGATGAGAACCCGGTTATTGTCCGTGTCGGCTAGAGCCAAAATGTGCCCGTCGGAAGCAATAGCAGTGGGGTTACGGAAGCCGAACTGGGTCGTATATGGGTTCGTCGTGGTGGTGAAATCCGGCTGGCCCAGCACCAGGCTGGCCTGCCCCACGGACGGGTTCCCGATGCAGACCGGGCAGCGGCTACCCTGGGGAATCTCGGCGGTCGGAGCGTAGACGTAACGCGAAATATCGGTATAGATCAGGACGCGATTGTCGTTCGGCGCCAGTAGCCCGTGGGGATTGGAATCCACCACGAATAGCGTGTTGTTCGCGTACGCCACGCCGTCCACGGCGCCTAACTGAGCGGCCGACGCAGTTGGAAGGTTGCCGCCTTCATATGTAAAAGTCGGCTCGCCGAAGACCTCTCGCGCGGCTTGCCCCGTGAGAAAATCCACCTGCGCCTGTGCCGGAAACGCCACAGCTGTGGCCAAAAATAGAAGAGCGAGATGCTTCATGATATAAGACTTAAGTAAGGTACCGCCCCAGTATAACAATCACTGACGAATCGGGAAATGCGCCGGTTTCCAGTTTCTAGGGTGCTCAACTGGGTGCTCAACTGGGATGAGCTCAGGACGCCTTCACCTTCTCCCGCACATTGAATTCCAACTTCCAGCGCCTCCCATCGCGCGCCACGGACCAAAGCTGCAGCATCCCGGTCTCGGTGACGACAGTTTCGAGGGTCACCGGAACGAATTCTCCGGCGCTGCCGGCGCCTCCCGGTTGGCTGGCGGCGCCTAGGGTCACTTCCACCGGTGACAACTCCTCCAGTTCATCGCCGGTGTCATCCAGCAGCGCGCCCGCCGCGTCATTCTTGCGCACAGCGGACTGAAAGAAGCGGAACTCGGCCGGCTCTCCGACGATCAACCCAAATTCACGCTCGCGCAGGTCGACGGAAGTGCCCTCTTCCATCCCGAACGGCGCAACCGTGAGCGCCTTCAGGGGAGTACGCATGCCGGGGACCGCGGGCATGGAGCTTTCGATGCCGACATAATACGTGCGCGGCACTCCGCCGCGAATCCGGATTCCATGTCCCGCCCGAGCCAGTCCGTAATAGGCAGCGCCACGGGCCACCGCATGCATCAAATCCTCGCCCAGCAGCGGAGTCACGGGACCGAGACCCTCGTCAGCGAGCCAGCCATTCAAAACGTCGAGAATCCTCCTCCGCACCACTGCCGCGCGCAACACACCGCCATTAAACAACACGTGAGTGGGCGCAGCCAGTCCGCTCGCGCCCCGGCGCACCGAGCCATGTTCGGACTGCACCGCCTGCTGCCGCAAGAAGCGTGCCAGGTGGCGCGTGATCGCCGCGTCGGCCGCATAGGGCAGCCCGATCTCCGCGAGTCCCATTTTGCGCCGCTGTGGCATGTCGTGACTCGAAACCGGGGGCAAAAAGCCTTCATCCAAAATCCGCTCGACATCCTCGGCCGCGAGCTTGGTCTTAATTGTTCCGCCGACCAGTCCCGTGCCCCGCCCGAGAATCGTGACGGGCTCTTCGCGCTTCTTGTCATCCCGCTTCTTGTCTGGGCCTACGAGCAGCCGCTCCTTGGCCAGCCGGCATTGCTGCCACAGCGCGTGCAACTGCATCGAGTCCAACTTGGCCCCTTTGGCGGCCAATTGCTGCTCGATATGCCGCGCCAGCGCCAGATCGATGTTGTCGCCGCCGAGTAAAATGTGTTCGCCCACCGCAACGCGCTCCAGAGCGAGTTCACCAGACTGCTCCGTTACGGCGATCAAGGTGAAATCCGTGGTGCCGCCGCCGATGTCCACCACCAGGATCAGATCGCCCACCGCGACGCGCTCGCGCCAATCGGAGTGCCGCTCGATCCAGGCATAGAAGGCTGCTTGCGGTTCTTCGAGCAGCAGCAGGTTTTCGTAACCGGCCTGCTCGGCGGCCTTCAGTGTAAGCTCTCGCGCCACCGCGTCGAACGATGCGGGCACGGTCACCAGCACTTGTTGCTGGGTGAACGGAGCGTCCGGCACCTTCGAATCCCACGCCTGGCGCATATGGTCCAGGTAGCGGCGCGACGCCTCCACCGGCGAAACCTTCGCGACGCCCTCAGGCGCATTCATCTCTGGGCCACCCTGCTCTGGTCCACGCCAGGGCAGAATCGAGGCAGTTCGATCGACACCGGCATGCGAGAGCCACGATTTCGCGGATGCCACCAGCCGGTTGGCCACCTCGGCGCCACGCTTCTGCGCCAGCGCCCCAACGACAAACCGCGGCGAATCGTCCCAAGGCAGAGCGATCGATCCAGCCGGAAAATCGGCCGGTCCGGGCAGATACAAAAATGACGGCAACAGCGGCTCGTCGCGCACTTCACCCGGATTCACCAACTGCGAGATCTCGAATAGCGTTACTTGTGGTCGCTCGCCCGCGTCGCCACCTTGCTGCGCAAAGGCCAGAGCGCAGTTGGTTGTTCCCAGATCGATTCCGATGACGTATTGATTTGGCAAGGCAGGTAACGGCCGCGCTTCGCCGGCCCATAACTCAAGCACAAGTGTAACGCGCGAATGCGCCGCGGGGCGGATGCTACAATGATTCTCTTTGTCACCGACGGATAACTTGATTCGAGCGGCCGGCCGCTGGTTCCTGCACTCAGGAATTCAAGAAGCGAGTGGCGGCCTGGCACGCTACTACCGCCTTGACCTCGGGCAAAGCGCCCGCGTCTCCACCGAAATCACCGGCTATGCGGTGGGCGCTCTCCTCTTTCTGCATGAGCGCACGGGCGACTCCGCGTATCTAGCTGCTTCGCTCCGCGCGGCACGCTTTCTTACGCGCGTGGCATGGGATGCGAAGCTTGGCACTTTTCCGTTCGAGCACCCGGTGACTGCATCGGGCCCGGCGCTCGCGTATTTTTTCGATTGCGGCATCATCGTGCGCGGCCTGTTGTGTGCTTGGCGCGTGACCGGGGAAACCGAGTTCCGCGATATCGCCATTGCCGCCGGCCGGGCGATGCTCACTGACTTCCAGGCAGGCCAGGCAATCCATCCGATTCTGGCGTTGCCGGACAAGCGTCCGCTCGCGTGGGAACCGCGCTGGTCGGCGAGCCCGGGATGTTATCAACTGAAATCGGCGATGGCGTGGCACGAGCTTTTCGAGGCTACCGGTGTTCGCGAGTTCCTGTGCGGCTATGAAGCGGCGCTCCAAGCTGCCCTCGAAAACAATCGCGCGTTCCTCGCCGCGGATTCAGACCCGCTGCGTATCATGGATCGCCTGCACGCCTACGCGTATTTTCTCGAAGGGCTCCTGCCGGTGCTCGATCGTCCCGAATGCGCCCAGGCGTTTCGCGATGGCGTGGACCGTGCCTCACGGCTCCTTCGCGAGATCGCGCCCGTTTTTGCCCGCTCCGATGTGTACGCGCAATTGCTGCGGGCGCGCCTCGTGGGGGGGGCGCACGGCGTGCTGCCGCTCGATGAAATCGCGGCCGCGCATGAGGCGGAACAGGCGGCCAGTTTTCAGATCGCCTCCGACGATCCCCGCGTCTCCGGCGGATTCCTGTTCGGCCGTAAACAAGGCGAGGCGCTGCCATTCGTAAATCCGGTTTCGACGGCGTTTTCCTTACAGGCGCTGGCGTGGTGGGGAGACAGGCTAGCAGCCCGCGACACAAATTCCGAAACACCGCTTACTGACGTGCGCGGCTCAGCAAATTCTGCGCGTTACGGAGCCGCGCGCGTGAGCAAGCGGTTCGACCACGGCCTGTTAATCTAGCCTAGCTTGATCGCAAACGCGACGTAATCTAAGCTGCCGAAAAATTCCTTGCGGAACGCCTCCGGCAACTCCGCCAGCGACGGCATGCTTTCGATGGCCGGCGACAAGCGCTCGATTTCGATAAGTCCGAAGCCGGCCTCTTCGAGATAAAAGCTGGTAAGCACCGGTGGGATTGGATGCTTATGCGTGGGATCGATGTAGAAGTGGGTGGCGAAAATCGCGAGACACTCGGGATTGGGCGTTTCAAGCGCCAGCAGGCCGCCCGCGCGCAGCTTGGCATGCGCCAGCCGGATCATCTCCGGGAATCGTCCTTGCGGCAGATGCTCCACCACCTGGCAGCAAATCACGCCACCCACCGATGCATCCGGAAGATCGCTCAAGTAGGTGAAAAGATCCGCCTTTTGGGCGTCCAGTCCCTTGGCTAGGCACAGCGCGATCGAGTCGTCGTTGGAATCGACGCCCCGCGCCGTGATACCCGCGTCCTGAAGGATCTGAATCATCTCACCGCGTCCGCAGCCAATGTCGAGCACCGGCGCGTGCTCGCGAAAGCGCGTGGCGTACATCTGCTGGCGAGCGCGGATGTCCTCTTCGGACCCGCGAAATTTCTCCGCAAACTTAAGCCAATCGACATTCGCGAACTCCGCCGGAGCACTCTCGGAAACGCGCTCCACGGTGCGTGCCAGCGAGGCTTTTTGCCGCACCATCCGCAGCTCGGAATGAATGATCAGCTCGTATTCGGCTCGCGCGCGAGCCAACTCGGTCCAGAATCTCTGCTGCATATCCTCGTTCAGGCGCAGCATCGAACGCTCCAATTCGGCATGCTGCGTTCTGGCCTGGTCGGCGAAGCGATGATGAAACGCCGCCTGCAGCTCGGCAACGCTCCGCAAGAACTGAATCTCCGTCGTAGCGAGCTTCTGTTCCCAGCCCGCGCGCCACTCAACCCAATGGGACCGGATGTCCTTCAGCTCGCGAGCCTCCTCACGCAGCTCACCCCCTTCCCCGCGCAGTATCGAGGTCTCTTGACTTAGCTTGGCCGAAAGCAGCGACAGCGCCCGTCTGCATTCGTTCAAATTTTCCAAGGTGGCTTGCACGCACGCCATCACGCCGCGGTTGAACTCCACTTGTTCGCGCACGTGCCAATCCAGCGCCCGCGCGATGCCGCGCTTCAGCGTCTGAACGATCGAATTCTTTAGCCCGCCGGACCGGGGATTCACGGTCCCGATGCTCGCCACCTTAGCTTCCGTGGCGTCGCGAGCGTGCAGCAGCGGCGTCAGATCCGGCAACGGGATGGGCTCTTGGGCCGCGCCGTTGGGAATGCCCGCGCGCACGCGCTGCCGGATTTCGGCGATCACCGCCGCGAGTTCTTCACCCTTTGGATCCACGTTTCCTCTTGCTCCAGCTGGCGGTGATTCTTGTGAAGACACCGCCGCGCGGCGTAAACTCGCCCGTCAGCTCGGCCTCCATCGGCCGGCACGCCTTTACCACATCGCGCAAAAATCGATTCACCACGTTCTCCTGGAAGATTCCCAGATTGCGATACGCGAGCATGTACATCTTCAGCGACTTCAGCTCCAGACATAGCTGGTCGGGAACGTAGCGCAGCGTCAGCTCACCGTGATCCGGCAGCCCCGTCTTCGGACAAACCGAGGTGAACTCCGGCAGGACGATCTCGATTTCATAGCCGGGATACTGGTTCGGCCAGGTCTCGATCTCTGGCAGGACAGCGTGAACTCCCGCGCTGGCATGTTCATCGGTATATTGACGTTTCATTTGGGGGGAATCAGCATACGCGACAGCAAATCGAGGAACAGCCCGACGTCGGTGACCACGCCGACGGCTTGCCCCGTGCCGCGGTCGCTCACCTTGGTTGCCACGGCCGGATTGATGTCGACGCAGACGATCTTCACCCAGCTCGGCAGCATGTTTCCGACCGCGATGGAGTGCAACATCGAACCCAGGCAGAGCACCAGTCCCGCGCCCTTCAAATGCTCGGCATAGGCGTCTTGTGCCAGATTCATGTCGGTGATGGTCTCGGGCAGCGGCCCATCGTCGCGTAGACTGCCCGCCAGCACAAACGGCACGTTGTGTTTAACACATTCGTACATGATGCCAGTCCGCAGGCGCCCGCTTTCCACAGCGCCGCGAATTCCGCCGCAATTGTAGATGGCGTTGATGGCGCGCATGTGATTGCGATGCCCGTGCTCTTCCTGCCGGCCGTCGCTTTGGCGGATCCCGAGCGAAGTTCCGAGCAGGGCCGATTCGATGTCATGCACGCCCAGCGCGTTCCCGCTCAGCAGCGCGGTGATGTAGCCTTCGCGAATCAATCGTGACAGCGGCCCAGCACCGCCCGTATGCACTACCACCGGTCCGGCCACGGCAATGATGCCCTGCCCCGCCGCGCGAGCCTGCTCGATCAACGCCGCGGTTTGTTTGACGGCCGTTTCCACCTGCCGCTCGGACGAAATGCCGTTGCTCATGAACGCGAAAGCCAGCCGGTCCCGCTCCTTGGACTCCGGCACTACGCGAATACCACGCATCCCGGTGACAACTTGATCGCCGGCTTTGATGTCGCGCAGGCGCCGGCACCAGGCTTGCTCTTCGTGCACCACGATCAGCGCGTCCATGCGCTGATTCTGGACTTCCACCCACTGCCCGCCGCGACGCACGTAGGTTTTGTGATTGGTGGTGGAGTAAAAATCTTCTGGAGCGCAGCAATCGCGCTGCACGGTGAACAGCTCGGCGTCGCCGGATTCCACCATCGCGCAACCCAGCCCGAGCAATTGCGACAGGATCTTCTCCATCGACTCGGCGTCATCGGTGTCGATCTTCAGCCGCAGATAGGATCCGTCGCTATTGGTGCGTCCAATGCGGAACTGTTCCACCTCGAAGCGACCGCCGAACTCGACCACGGTGTCGAAGATCTGCTCCATGATGTGGGAGTCGATCAAGTGGCCCTGGGCCTCGACGCGCTCTTGGAGTGGGAGGGGCTGGCTGTGCGCGGTCATGGACCTGGTTTCCAACTTGCTGATTTCCAACTAATAGGATACCCGCTATTGGAGCGGAAACTCGACTTTGAGGCCGGGGAAGCGCAGAAAGTCGCGGTCGTTGGTGCAGAGCGTGGCGCCGTGTTCGATGGCCAGTGCGGCTAGGTGAGCGTCAACGATCAGGGATCCTCGAATGCGGTTCTTGGGCAGGAAGCCACTCAGAATTGGCCAGTGTCTCTCCGTCGGCGAAACGATCGATACATTGCTCCGGGTTAGCCAGGTCGAGACGATTTCCACCGCCTGTCCGAGGTCATACGGCGTCGCCAAGATCTTCGGAGCAGTAGCAATCCTTAAGAAACCGAGCAACGTTACCCAGGAAAGGCCAATCGCTTCTCGACCTGCAAACAGTTCGGTGAGCCAGGACAACGCAGCTTGGTGCTCTTTTGCAGCCGTGTGATATGCATACAGCAAGAGGTTGAGATCAACAAGCTTCACTTGTAGTCCGGTCCCTCGATCTCTTCGATGAGGTCCCATGGCTTGTCGAAGCTGTAGCCCGGTTTCAGGCCCATGTCCCGTGCCCGGATTTTGAAGGGCTTGGAGGCTCTGATTTTCTGACGCGAAACCAGCCCAAGCCGCAAGGTCTCGTTCACGATTTCCTTGAATGACTCTCCAGACTTTCGCATCTCCGCCTCAAGCTTGGCGCGAACGTCTTCGTACAAAGTGATGGTAGTTCTGATGGGCACACCTTGATGCTAAGGCGCTGGCATCATGATGTCAATCCTACCGCTCCGCGAGCCACGCCAGGAACAGACCGTCCGGCGCGACGTCTTCCCAATAGGAAATCGGACGGCTGGAAACCTTCCTGCAGTGCCGCTCGAGCAGCTTCTCGAGCTCCTTCCGGCCGAACCACTTCTCCCACTGGGGTGTCTTCAGCCGTCCCCACTGCTTCGAATTCTTGTCGATGATCACGATACGCCCGCCTGGCCGCACCACGCGGCACATTTCCGCCACCGCAGCCTCGATCTCAACTGCGTGCTCCAGCGATTCGGTCGCATAAGCGCAGTCGAAGACGCCGCTCGGAAACGGAAGGGCAGTCATAGATCCCGCGCAGGCGCCGACTCCCGCGGGTACGTGGTGCAGCATTGCCTCGGCCAAGTCGAGCCCTACGATAAACGCCCGCGGATAACGCTCGGCGAGCACGCGCGCAAACCGCCCCTTGCCGCAGCCCACATCCAACACGCGCTTGGCATTCAAATCGCCGAGATATTCGAGAATCAGTTGGACATGATAGATCCGCGGATCGATGGTGGATGGAAAATTCTCCTCATCGGCCGCCGCTTCGTTGAAGTGCCGAACGATATCGCGCGACGGAATCGCCGGCGCTTGGGTTTTTTTCCAGAACATCAGCCGCGCGTCAGGAAAATCGGGAGTCCGGTCTTGTTGGCGTAATTCGGACGATAGCGCTCAGTGTTGTACATTGTGGCGACGTCCACATGCCGTGGACCCAGCGCGGGATCGGGAATAGCCGCCATTGCGTAACGGCCGTCCACCAGCGCGGCCATCAATCCGCTCTGATTATCGAGCACCGCCTCGAGCGCCATGGTGCCGAATGTCGAGGCCACGAGTTTATCCACAAAATCCGGCACGCCGCTGCGCAGATCGTAGGTCAAGTCGCTGACGATGGTCTCCTCAGATGAGCGAGCATGGATCTCGCTGGCCAGCGCCTCCCCCACATTCTCCTTCTTGCGATGGCCAAATGCATCAGGTTCGCCGTATTCCCGCACCTGATAGCCCTCCCACTCCGCGCCTTCCGACAGAATCACCAAACAATAATTGCTTGGATTGTTTTTCTTGTCAGTCATCAGGAGGTCGATCAATTTCTCCAGATTGACCTTGTATTCAGGAATGCAGCAGCGGATGGATGCCACAAACGCCGTGTAGAGCGACGTAAAGCCGGCATCGCGCCCAAACACGCGAAAAATGCCGATCCGCTCGTGCGAGCCTACCGTGGTTCTCTGCCGCGCGATGGCGTCGGTCGCGCGCGTGATCGCGGTGGAAAACCCGATGCAATATTCGGTGTTGCGGACGTCATTGTCCATGGTCTTGGGCACCGCAATCACCTTGACGCCGAAGCCGTGAAGTTTCGCGGCATAGCCCAACGTGTCGTCGCCCCCGATCGCGATCAAGGACGTAAGCCCCAAAGCCTCGATGTTCTTCAGCACCTGCGGGCTCAGATCATGGACCGTGGATGTCTTGCCGCCTTTGCTGACCTCTTTTTGCGGGAAGCTCTGCCCCTTCAAAAAATCCGGAAGGCTCAACATTTTCGCTGGATTGGTTCGGCTGCTGTGCAGGACCGTGCCGCCATACCGGTCAATCGTGCGCGTATTCAGGCGCGTCAGAGGCAGGATGTAACGGTTCTTGCTGGCTGCGTCGGACAAATCGACGTGCGTGAGCCCTTCCCAGCCGCGCCGAATGCCCACTACTTCACAGCAGTTCTCGGTGGCTCGGTAGGTAACTTCTTTGATGACGGAATTAAGGCCGGGAACATCGCCGCCGCCCGTCAAGATGCCAATGCGCTGAGTCGCCATGGCCTATTTTACTCTCTTAACAGACGACCTTCCCGCTCCGGGTTGGAGGCAGCCCGAAGCGGGAGCGAGCGAGCGACGCTCTCAATTAGCGATGACCGCCGCCGCGACCACCACCGCCGCCACGGAATCCACCGCCGCCACCGCCGCGAACTGCACCACTGCGGAATCCACCGCCGAATCCGCCGTAACCGCGACCCGCGTAGCCGCGACCACCGTAGTAGCCGCCGCGGTATCCGCCCCAACCGCCCTGGTAGCCGCCACCCCAGCCCCTATAGCCGCCATAGATGCCGACGCCGCCGTAATAGGGATAACCGTAGCCATACGCATACGGATAAGGGTAGCCAGAGTACGCGTAGCCATACGGATAATAACCGGGCACGCCCACGCCGACACCCACGCCAAAGCGCACCGCGGCATTAGCTTGTGGCGCGCCAACGAACATCAGGACGCCCGCTAACGCTAGGATCGGGAGCCCAAGTTTCTTGAATGTTTTATTTAGCATATAAACCTTCCTGGAGGCTAACTCCCATCGCCTCTCCACTACATTGGATGAGCGGGGCGCGTCCCGGTTGCATTGTTGGCTAACTTTAACAGAGGGCTTGAACATAGGGCTTGACATTTCGCCAATTGTTCTCCTATGATTGCCAAGTACTTTGATTCTCCCTTACAAGGAACCCTAAATGAAAATCAGCGAAACCCTGCTACCTGAATTCGACCAGGAGATGGCCAACACGCGCAAGGTGCTCGAGCGCGTGCCTGACGGCAAAGGCGATTGGAAACCGCATCCCAAGTCGTCTACGTTCGGCGCCCTGACGGCGCACATCGCGAACATGCCCGATTGGGCCGGTCTGACCATGCAAAGCGATTCTTTCGATTATGCTCCCCCCGGCGCACCGCCGTACCAGACTCCGAAATTTGGATCAAACAAAGAACTGCTTGCCGCCTTCGACAAGAGCGTCGCCGAGGCGCGCGCCGCGTTGGCCGCCGCCGACGACAGCAAGATGCTGGGGCCCTGGACATTGATGGCCGGCGGAAAAACGCTCATGACCATGCCGAGGATCGCGGTCATCCGCACCTTTGTGATGAGCCACACCGTCCATCATCGCGCCCAACTGGGCGTATACCTGCGGTTGAACGACATCCCTTTGCCGCAACTCTACGGGCCGACCGCCGACGAAAAGTAGTTATTACAACACGTCCGCGAAGCCGCGCTTCAGATGCCGGAAGAAGAGGCCGCCGACGACGAATGCCGTGATCGCATAGGCCGCGATGATCGCGAAATCGTGCAGGCTGGGGACGCGGTATGACAGCAGCCGGTCGCGATAGGCGCGCACCAAGAACGCCAGCGGGTTCAAGTGCAGGATAAACCGGAAACGCTGCGGTATTTGCTGCTCGGTGAAGAAAATCGGCGTCGCCCAGAACCAGAAGACCAGGATCACCGAGAGCACTTGCGCCGTATCGCGGAGATATACCTGCAAGCTGGCCACGATCCAGCCGATGCCGATGGCAAACACCCCGATCAGCAGCATGTAGAACGGCAGCAACAGCATCCATAGGCTGAAGTGTGCCATCGCCACGCCCAGGATTCCGATCACTATGGCCACCACCATTAAATGGCTGATCAGCGACGACAAGAAGATGGACACCGGCACGATTTCGGCCGGGAAAACGGTCTTGGTGATGAGGGTGGCGTTGTCCACCATCGACGATGCCGAGCGCGTCACCGTATCCTGGAACAACAGCCACGGAAGAAATCCGCAGAACAGGTACAGCGGATAGTTCTGCGTCGATTCGTTGGGCGGAACCTGCTGTTTGAGACACACTTGGAACACGAAAACATAGCTCAGCAATTGCACCAGCGGCTGGATGAGGCCCCACATCCATCCAGCGGTGGATCCGATGAATCGCTGCTCGAAATCGCGACGGACCATTTGCAGCAGCAGCGTGCGCCGGTGGATCAGGTTGAGGGCGAAGTGGCGTCCGGGAAGTGGCATTGATATCAGGCTACGCCTCCCAGGTTACTATGGTGCTGCCGTTTAACCAAAAGAGCCGATGAAAGCCTGCGTTCTTCATCACCCGGCGCCGATTGAGAGCAATCCGCTCGAATACACTGACGTGCAGCGGCCCGCGCCCTCCGGAACCCAAGTTCTGGTGCGTGTGAACGCGTGCGCCGTTTGCCGCACGGATCTGCATGTTATCGAGGGGGAACTTGCGCCACGCAAGTCGCCCATCACGCCGGGGCATCAGGTTGTTGGCGTTATCGAGACCATCGGCGAGCGAGCGCAGCAGCATGCTGTAGGAACGCGCGTTGGAATCGCCTGGCTGCATTCGACCGACGGCACCTGCGAATACTGCCGCGCCGGAAAAGAAAATCTCTGCAACGATCCGGCGTTCACCGGCTGGACTGTGGACGGTGGTTACGCCGAGTACGCGCTGGCGGAAGAAAACTTCGTCTATCCGATTCCAGAAGGCTTCGACGATCTCAAGGCTGCGCCGCTGCTATGCGCGGGCATCATCGGTTTTCGGGCACTCCGGCTCTCCGCCATCGAACGCGGCGGCCGGCTGGGCTTGTACGGATTTGGAGCGGCGGCCCATGTGGCGATTCAAGTGGCTCGGCACTGGGGCGCCGAAGTCTACGCCTGCACGCGCGATGAGCGGCACCAGAAGCTGGCGTTGGAATTGGGCGCGGTGTGGGCGGGCGGGACGGTGGCCGAGCCCCCCAAGAAACTCGACAGCGCGATCATCTTCGCGCCGGCCGGCGAGATCGTGCCCGCGGCGCTGAAGGCTCTGAGAAAGGGCGGGACACTGGCGCTGGGCGGAATCCACATGAGCGCCATTCCCCCGCTGGACTACGATCTGCTGTATGGGGAGCGCGTGGTTCGGAGCGTCGCGAACAACACGCGGCAGGATGGGCATGATTTTCTGAAAGTGGCCGCCGAGATTCCCGTTCACATCTCGACTGAAGTCTTCCCGCTCGAAGAAGCGAACCGGGCGCTGAATGCGCTGAAGAACGACGCGATTCGCGGCGCAGCAGTTTTGCGGATTCGCTAATTCTTCACGGCGATCTTCTGGCCGTAGAGTTTGCGGTACACTTCGGCGTTGCGCAAAACGCTCTGGACATATACGCGGGTTTCGTTGAATGGAATGCTCTCGACGAATTCGGCGGGCTCGCGGAAGTTGCCCGATGCCATCCACTTGTTCACGTGCGACTTGCCCGCGTTATAGGATGCCAACGTTGCTTCCCACTTGCCTTCGAGCTCGTCGGAAAGCTGCTTCAAGTAGTAGGTGCCCATCTTCAGATTGGTATCCGGAGTGAACAACATCGCGGTGCTGTAGCGCGGGATCTTGAGTTTTCTGCTGAGCTGGCGGCCAGTAGCGGGCATCACTTGCGCGAGGCCGCGGGCGTTGGCGCGCGAGATCGCCTTTGGATTGAACTCCGACTCCTGCCGGATGAGCGCGGCCATCAAGTAAGGATCGAGCATCTGCGCGCGGCAATATTCCTCGAGCGATTTGCGATAAGGCAATGGGAAAGCCAGCCGCCAGAACCTTTCGGGCGCGGCATCGAGCGCCAGCGATAGATAGCCTGGAGCGTAGTGCTTGATGTAGCGGATGCCTTGATCGGGGGCATCGCGCTCGCTCGCGAGCTCGGCCAGTTCCAGCGCCATGATCTGCGGCTGCCCGTCGGCTTTGGCGCCGAAGCGCAGCTCGCCTTCCGCCAAATCGTCCAGGCCGGCGACATCCAGCAAATGGGCGCGGGCGATGCGCTGCTTGGTGAGCAGACTAGCGTCGAAGCTTTCCGGAGCATGCCGATTGACGAATTGAGCTCCAGTAAGAAACTGCTTGGTGCCGGGAGATGCCGTGGCCTTCGCGACGGACGGAGTCTCCAGACGCTCGCGGGCGAGAATGGCGTAGTAATAGTTCGGATACGCGTTGTTGATGGTATCGTAGTAGGCCCGCGCGGCAGCCCAGTCGGACTTCGATTCCGCGATCCGTCCCAGATAGTAGAGGGCCGGGCTCACCTGATCCGAAGCCGGATACCGCGTGAGATGCTCGCGCAGCATCCCCTCGGCTGGTGCGGGATCGTGCAGGTAGGCAAACCACGTGATTTTCCAGTGACACGCCGCCGATTGCTGGTCGTTCGCGAAGGATTCGTAGCAAGTGCGGTACAGCGGCTGCGCGATGTCCGGCTGGTCGTGTGCCGCGTAGTAATCACCCACGGACATTAGCGCTTCGAAGCGCCAGTGCGACTGCGGGTATGATTGCGCCAGCTTTTCGAGTGTGGCGTTCATGTCGTCCAGCCGATTCAAGCGGCGCTGGGACTCGAGCAAGTAGTAGAGGCGTTCAGCCTCGGGCTCCGGCGCGGTGGCTTCAAAAGAGATCAGATATTTGTAAGCCGCCTCGTTTTCTCGCGCCAGATATGCAGCGGCGCCAATGCGGACCCGGGCCAAGGCGTAGTTCTCGCCGCTCAAGCGCGGCAGGAGCACGGTGAGTTCCTTCCCGGCGCGCGTGTAATCGCCGCCATTCTCGAGCTTCAGACCGCGAGCAAACAGAGCTTCGGGTGGAATGCTGGGATAGCGAGTGAGCGCTGCTTCGGCGTCGGCGGCTTCCTTCGACAGAGGATACTCGATATAGATTTTTCGATAATGTTGCGCGGCGGCGTCCGCATTATTCTGCGCCTCATAGGCCCGCGCAAGCAGCAGCTCAGCTTGCGGAGCCGACAAGTCAGCCAAATGCTGCTGGACGATGGTGACGGCGCCCGCCGGATTGCCGCCTTGGAGAAATGATTCGGCTTGGAGCAATGCCGCTTTCGTCACCAGAGGCGAGGCAGGCGTGGATTGCCAAACCGGCTGCAAGGTTGACGCGGTATCTGGGAACTGGCGCAGGCCGGATTCAGCCACGGCGCTTAGATAGGCGGTGTAGTCGGCCAGCTCCGGTAGACGCTTGCCGGCCGCTTTCAGGTGAGCCAGCGCGTCTCCGAACTGGCGCTGATCGTTCTCCGTCGCGCCCAGAAGCAAGAGCGCCAGCGCACCGTTCTGGTCGGTGTGGTGAGTTTCGGCATAACGCAGCACGGCCGCGCGAGCGCCGGGGGCAGTAGGTGCCTTGCGATAACGGTCCGCCAGCGCGTCCAGAGACTGCGCGGACACAGCCATATTGGACACAGCTAGGGCGCACACGCTCGCGATCGCGGCCGCCGAAGCCAGTCTAGACCATCGGGCCTGGATAATCTTGACCCAACAATTCAACATCATCGTTTGCCAGCGTTCTCACCAGCTCGAGATGGAGATAATCCACCATCGAGTCCGATGCATTCAAAAACTTACTGCGAAAAACCTCGCGCCCGGAAATGATCTCTTCTTTAAGGGACGTATATAGATCGTGCGCGGCACGGGCATTCTTTACCTTTTCGGATTGATAAAGCCTAATCTCGGCCACCTGGACGCGCGCAAAGCGCTGGGCGCGTAGGTGGAGCTGCCTATCCTCGTGGCTCAGGGAAAACCATGAGAGAATCTCAGGCTTTTGCGCCGGCGCGCTATTGCTGGGTGCGCTGGGGGTGGCCGCGCTGATGGTTACCAATGTTTCCGGGGGCGGCGAAGCCGCGGGCGGCGCCGGACGAGTCTCGATCACTGCGCCCACCGTGGCCACCAGAAGCTCCAGAGCGTCGACGTCCACTTCACTCGAATCCGCGTAAAGCACCGCCGGAACTCCCTGCCGCGTGACGATCGGAAACAGGCAGCACCTGGTTTCCTGGCCCAGGCTTTGGCACAGATAAGCAGCCAGCGGTTCGGACAATTCGCGGCTGGTGCGCATGGCAACCAGCGTGTCGCGAGTTTCAACAGCGGTGACGAACGCCGGTGCGGACTCCAGCGCAACACCATCGGCAGGTCCCGGCCCGTCGATATTTCGCGCGGCCTCAAAGTGCAGCTTGCCATCGCGTACCAGGAACAGCGCGGCTCGCCCGCAAAAGCCGCGCGTAGCGTCCACCAGCGTGTGACTCCACTGGCCTTCGTTTTCAAAGTGCCGCAGCCGGCGCGCGGTTTGATTTAATTTCTGGATGAGATCGCGGCGCTCGGTCTTTCCAGATTGCGCTGCTTCGCGGCCCCCCGCTTCGAGAGCATCGTGATATTCGCCTTCCAGACGCGCCACCAAGCCAGCGATGGTCTCCTCGATTGCGCGTTCCATGCGTTCGGGCCATTGCACTTCGAGCACATCGCGGACGTGTTCGATATGCTCGCGCCAGGCAATGGCCAACTGCTCCCGAACGATATCGTTCGCATCGGCCAGGAGCTCGCTGGTAGCTTCATTCATGGGAAAACAGGGACCAGTACTATTGTATCGGACTGCTTTCACGCAACGCTCCCTCACGGTCGCGGTTCAGTTACGGGGACTTACCGCGCGGGCGCGGGTTCGGGATGCAAGGGCAGCAGCATTCCGGTCAGCCGCACCTGCCGGCGGCCGCTGGTAAGCTCCAGCACCAGATGGCCATCGGGCTGGCTTGAGCCTTGGCCGACCAATATGTCCGCGCCTTGTGAAACCTGGACATTCGAAAGCAGCAGGCGCGGAATGCCGTTCGCGACGGCCACGCGATAGGACCCCGAGACCGCGCGCATCTCGGCGTCCGGCGCCAGTACGATGCCGCGGCCTTCAAACGTGCCGGTGGAGCGGAGATTGAGGAGCAGATCGGAGCCGGTCCCGCTGGTCATAAATTCGCCATCCACGTCAAGCTGGCCGCTTCGATAGTCGAAATTTTCCATGCTGCCGTTCAATTGATAGACCGGCTCGGCCTTGGCGAGGTTTACGGCCATTTTGCCGGCCGCGTGCGTGTTTTCCAGGCGCCATTCCAAGTTAGAAACATTGATGGATGCTCCACGCCAAACCGCATGGGCGCGCAACTCGCCGAGCAGCGATTCGCCGTTCATAACAGCAGGCACCTGCACGGTGATGTCGGCGTCGCGCTCCTCCAGCCACTTGGGAAGCGGCTGATCGCGCAAGCGGAACGCCCGGGCGAGGAAGCCCCCACTGCGCCGCAGAGCGGGAAGCATCAAGCGCTGGACCTCGGCGATCTGCAGCTCGGGAATAATGAGGCGCAGCCGGTGCGGATGCACCGCCGCGGCTTGGTAGCGATATTCACCGTCGAACTTCACCGTGCCGGCGCGGCCGTGCATGCGAGTGATTTGTATTTCGCCGCCATTCATCTGGACCGAGGCAGCGGCGATGCGAACCGGCGACGCAAGCCCTGGAATCTCGACAACGGCATTCTGCAACTCATACTGGCCCGACCACACGGCGGGATTCTCGGCGGTCCTCTCGTAGGAGATCCAGCCTTTCCAAGCGCCCTGCTGGAGGTGTTCGAACAGCGGGATGGCCGCGGCATCAAACCAGTGAACGGCGCCAAGGGTCAACTGCCGCGTACTGATTCGGAGCGCGGCGTGGCTATTGTCGAGCGCATACTCGCCTTCGATCTGCGCGGACTGGCCGTCTTCCATCTCTACGTCCGAAGGCGCGAGAACGACCTTGCCTTCCGAGATTTGCACTTGCGCCGAATCGAATTGCGCCGAGCCGCCCTGCGGGAACTTCACGGCCGCGCTGGCCAGCGTCAACTGTCCTCCGACACCTGATTGGCTGGAGTAGCCGATGCTGCCTTCCACTTTGCCTTCTAGTTGGACGCCGGGTGGAAACGGCGCACCGAAATGCCGCGCGGTCTCGACGAGCGAGGCGGTGGGAAGGTCGTGGAACTGAAGATTGCCGGACCATTTCGGAGCGGCGAGATAGTCGTCCAGGAGGAATTCGGCCGACACCGGGTCGGGCTGCGCCGGCGTTGTGGCTGGGGTGTTCAGGGTGGCGAGCTCGAGATGATGGCCGTTGAGATTGAGCGATCCGCGGTAGTTGAGCGTCCAGCCTTCGCCGGGCGATGGCATCAAATCCCAACGATGCACGTCGCTGATGTTGAGGTCGCCGGTAATGCCGATGTTGGATAGAGGACCGGCTAACTTGGCGTTGGCGAGCACGAAGCCATGCACACCGATGTCGTTGCCGTGGAACAGTCGCGTGAGCTCGGAAATCGCGGTCCGATCCAGATGAACTCCCATGCTGAGCTGGTCTTCGCCGTTCGCGCCGGATTGCAGAAGGCCGCGGGCGGTGAGTTCGCCGAAGCTCTGGGACGCCTGATCGGTGCGAGCCGGTGCGCCGGAGAAACGGATCACCACATCGCCGTTTTCATTGGCGTAGACGTCCACATCGGCGCCGCTGATATAGAAGACGGACTTGGTATCGCCGAACTTGAAATCGATGCGGCCGCCGCGAATTTGAATATCCGGAATCGCGCGGCGATGCGGGGCGCTGGACTGAGCGCGATGATCGAGCAGCGGCTGAATGTTCCAGGGGCCCGACGCCATCTTCACCACGTTGACGCTGGGCGTGTCGCCCCGCTGTCCGGCCGAGAGGCGGAGACTGGAGAACGCGAGATTGCCCGCGAACAGGCTGGTCCAGCGGATGCGCGCCTGCATGGATTCGACGTGCGCGAAGGGCTCGATGCCGGCGGCTGGATCGTCGTCGATCAGGACATCGTCCACGGTGAAGCCGGGGCCGGTGAAGAGATTCAAGTGAACAGCGCCAAGGTGAACGGGGCGATTGAGCGCGGCTTCGAGCGCTGCTTGGATACGGGGGCGGAAGCGATCGGCGTTGAGGAAAGGCGCGGCTAAACCGAAGACCACCACGCTGAGCAGGACGATAAGAGACGAACGCCAAAGAATTCTCATGGACGCCGCGCGATCAGGTCGGCGTATGCAGCGGGATCGTCGATGTCGGTGAGCACCGCCTGGTCATCGACCTCGATGTAGCTGGTTTGTCCAACGTGCCGATGAATAACGTCGCTCGCTTTAGCGTCGACCGGCGATGCGAGCAGCTCGTCAAACACTGGACGTGCAATACAAACCGGGTGGCCGTGCTCGCCCAGGTGCACGGGAACCGTGACCGGCGCGCCGTCACGGTGGAATCGCTCCGCCACGCGTCGCACGGTCTCCAGCGCGATCTGCGGGTGATCCACCGGGAGAAACATCACGGCGTCGGCTTCCGCCGGCACAAGCGCCAGTCCGCATTGCAGCGAGCTGAGCATGCCGCGATCGGGATCGGGATTGACGGCGAACAGGACATCGCTACCGCGCTGGATGCCTGATCGGATCTTCTCTGCGTGAAGTCCGACCACGACGATGATTGGATGGCACACGGCGGAGAAGAGACCGATGAGACGATCGAGAAACGTTTCGTTCTGAAATTGGAGCAGCGCTTTGGGAGTGCCCATGCGGCGGGAAGCGCCACCGGAAAGAATGATGCCAGCGATCTTCGGAGCACCTGTGGTTAGAGCAGGGTTCACTTCAAAACGGCCCGCGAGGCCTCGCTGGCGAAGATGGATTTGGCCGCGGTGCGCCATTCGGAGTCGGGCGCGCGGCGGAGGGCGATCATTTCAGCGACCACGGAGACCGCGATTTCCTCGGGAGTGATGGCGCCGATCTCGAGTCCCATGGGAGCGAAAACGCGGTCGAAGGCAGTGCGCGGGATGCCTTCTTTTTCCAATTCCTTCACCACGCCGATCACCTTGCGTTTGCTGCCGATCATGGCGATGTATTTAGCGTTGGTTTCCACGGCCCAACGCAGGACGCGCATGTCGTCGCGATGGCCGCGCGTGACGATCACCACATAGCTGGTGTCGCGGATAGGAAGTTTGGGGAAGACCTCCTCGTACTCTTCGGCGTAGACTTCGTCGGCTTCGGGGAACCGCTCGCGATTGGCGAACGCTTCACGGTTATCGACGATCACGGAAGAGAATCCGGCGAGCACGGCGACCTTGGAAATGCTTTTCGAGATGTGGCCGGCGCCGAAGATGAAAACGCGGGGCTGGGGAACTACGGGCTCGACGAACACGCTGAGTTGTCCTCCGCAGATGAGGCCGTTGTCGTATGCGGCGTCCTGGCCGAGGCTGAAATTCATCTGGCGCGGCCGCTCGGTTTCCATGACTTCGCGCGCGGCGTTCCAGACTTCGGCCTCAACGCAGCCGCCGCCGACGGTGCCGAGCATGGAACCATCCTCGCGAACCAGCAGCTTGGCGCTTTCGTAGCTGGGAATGGAGCCGTTGACCTGGACGATGGTGGCGAGGGCGCATTTCTGGCCGAGGCGGCGCAGCCGGACGACTTCCTCATAGATGTCCATTCGTTTGAATTATAGCGTGGCGCGGGAGGGTGGGTAAGACGTCTTCACTGCGGCGCGTTTTCCGCCTGTCATATGGACCGTGCCATGATGAATATGGTTATGAGCGAGAATCTCCCCGTGAATGAGCGCTCCGAAAGCTTTGTCGGAAGCATGAAGGGCACCATGGAAATCGTAGGCGACATCATTGCCCCCATCGACGTGAAGTGGGAGGCGGATGCCGAGCGACCTTCTACTTCTTGACACACATTGCTGGATCTGAGCTCAATTAGGCCTTGTCCAGCAACTGTCCCGAGCGGCGCTCCAATCCATCAAGGATGGGGAGCGCGAAGGCAATTTGCGCATCTCGGTCATCTCGATCTGGGAACTGGCGATGCTCGTAAAGCGCGGGCGCGTGGCGCTTCCAATGAACGTTCGGGCCTGGGTGGAGCAGGCATTGAGCAAGCCGGGAATCGCGGTTGCACCGTTGACCCCCGAGATTGCGATTGAAAGTGGACATCTTCCCGGAGAGATGCACGGCGACCCGGCGGATCGAATGCTGGTTGCGACGGCTCGAGTTTTGGGCGCAAAGCTCGTGACAAAGGATGCCCAGCTGATTCGATATTCCCGCCAACGTCACGTGCGATCACTCGAAGCATGATTAAGACCATCCTCTTTGACCTGGGCAACGTCATCATACCGTTCGATTTCAAGCGGGCTTATGCGCGGATGGCCGCCCTTTGCGGGTGCCCGGCGGAAGAAGTGCCCGCGCGGATTCGCGCCACTGGCCTCGTGGGGCCGTTCGAGAAGGGCGAGATCGAAGCCGAGCCGTTTGTGCGCGAGCTCTGCGGCGCTTTGAAACTGAACATCAGCCATCAGGAGTTTTGCGACTGGTGGAGTTGCGTTTTTCTGCCGGAGCCCTTGGTGCCCGAAGAGTTGCTGGAAGATCTCGCGAGCCGGCATCGGTTGCTGGCCCTTTCCAACACGAACCCAATTCATTTCGCGATGCTGAAGGAGGCTTATCCGCTGCTGCGGCACTTCGACGACTACGTGCTTTCGTACGAAGTGGGCGCGGCGAAGCCGGAGGCGAAGATTTATCAGGAGGCGATCGCGCGGGCGCAGTGCGGTCCCGGAGAGTGCTTTTTCACCGACGATCTGGCGGTGAACATCGAGGCGGCGCGGGCGCACGGGATGGACGCGGTGCAGTTTCTGTCGGCGGAACAACTGGAGCGGGAGCTGCGGGCGAGGGGGGCGCTGTAGGGGCTTGGTTAAAACCGGCTCAACGGTGGAAGTCCGAAATGCAGCCGACCGGCGTTGCCCGCGGTGTGGTCGAGTTGGAGCGTTACGTGCGTGCGAATCACCGCGAGATTGCGGAGCGCGCGGCCGAGTGGTGAGGATTTCGCGGCGGCGGATGTGCCGGCGGTGCGGAACATCAGTTCCACGGCGTCCCATGCCAGGCGGATGACGTGCTGCTCCATCAGGATCAGGCGGCGCTCCATCTCTTCCTCTAGCGGTGTTCCGCTTGCGACATGCTGCCGCGCCAGGTCCATGTAGTCCGCGGTCAACTTTAGCAACGCAGCTTCGGCGGTGTCGATCAGAGCTTGCGCTTCGCCGAAATGCTGCTGGAACTCCCACTCGCGCGAACGCACATGAAAGGGCGGGAAATTGGTCTTCTTGTTGCTGAGGATCTCCTCGTAGATATCGAGAGCACCGCGCGCCGCGCCCACCGATACCGCCGCCACTTCCGAGATGAGCAACGGCGCGAGCCAGCCGTGATACATCGGGTTGGGATGTAGCGCGTGGCCAGGCTGATCGCGCACCGGCCGGCCTTGCCCGTCGAGAAACCACAGCGCGCGATCGGCGGGCACGAACGCATCTTCGATGACCACACGCCGCGAACCGGTGCCTTGCATCCCGATCACGTTCCAGTTGTCGACGATTTTGAACTGATCGCGGTCGAAGAGGATCCAGGCGTTGCCGAGCGGGGCTTTGGTTTCGGGATCGTGCACCAAGGTGGAGCCGAAGAAATGCGTGGCGAGGTCGCAGCCGGAGGCGTAATCCCAGGCGCCTTTCACGCTATAGCCGCCGTTGGAGGGAACACCGACGCCTCCGGGCATGCCAACGCCGGGAGCGCGCAGATCGCCGGTGGCGCCGAAAACTTCGCGTTGGGCATTTTCGGACAATTGCGCCGCGAGCACCGTGTGGCCGGAGGTGAGCGCGAGTACCCAGGCGCTTTCTGAGCACCCGCGCGCGACCGCCATCATGACACGAATGAAATCGGGCAGCGCGAATTCGTAGCCGCCGAAGCGGCGCGGTTGCAGGATGCGATAAAAACCGGCCGCGAGGAATCGATTGTTGGTGTCTTCAGACAGCTCGCCCGATTCTTCGCACGCGGTTTGGCGCTCGCGCAGCAGAGGACGCAGGGCATCGGCGCGGTGGAGCAGTTCGTCGACGGTAAGGTTGGGCTCGGGCGGTGGAATGTGTTCTGGTTGCGTCAGATTGTCAGCATACCAGTACTGTCGCCGAGCGAGCCCCTCTCGATGCCGGCCTTCTCCAACAGACCGAGCAGCAGATTCGACATTGGCGTGCGTTCGGGGAACTTCAGGTGACGGCCGCCTTGCAATTTGCCCGACGCGCCACCGGCCACCAGCAGCGGCAACGGAAAATGATTGTGCTCGTTCGGATTGCTCATCGAGCTGCCGTACATGATCATGGAATGATCCAGCAGATTGCCGTCGCCATCGGGCGTTGCGCGCAGCCGTTCCAGGAAATATGCGAACAGTGTGGCGTGATAGATATTGATCTTTTCGAGTTTTCCGATCATCACCGGATTGTTGCCGTGATGTGAAACCGAATGATGCGGCTCGGGCACACCGATCTGCGGGAAGGTGCGTTGGCTCAGGTCACGAGCAACCATGAACGTGGACACGCGGGTGATCTCGGCTTGAAACGCCAGCACCTGCAATTCGTACATCAGTTTGGCGTGCTCGTCGAACGAATCGGGAACGCCGATCGGCGTTTCGGGCACGTCGATGTTCAGGCTGGCGCGCTTCTCGGCCATCTGGATGCGCCGTTCTATCTCGCGGATGTTGTCAAGATAGTCGCTGATCTTGCCGCGGTCGCGGGTGCCGAGGCCGGTTTGCAAATGTGCCACTTCGCCAGTGATGGAATCCAGGATGCTGCGGTCTTCCTGCTTGCGCGCCAGGCGATCAGCCGCGTTGCTGCCATCTCCGAACAGGCGCTCGAAGACCACGCGCGGATTGATTTCCATGGGCAGCGGCTGCGTGGGAGTGCGCCACGAAATCGAATTCATGTAGGCGCAGCTATAGCCGACGTCGCAGACTCCGACCAGGCCGGTGTCCTCGGTGCCTAATTCGAGTGAAGGCAGCGGAGTGTCCTGACCCATTTTCTGGGCATAAATCTGGTCGATGGTGGTGCCGGCGCGAACGTCCTCGCCTTCTGTGCGCAACGGATGGATGCCGCTTAGATATGACGGAGCGCTGCGAGCGTGATCGCCCCCGCCGTCGCCTTGCGACTCCGCAGCTTTGTTGGCGAGCCCAGTGAAGACAGTTAGCTGGTGGCGAAACGGTTCCAAAGGCTTCAGGATGGGCGTGAATTCGAAGCCCGCGCCTTCGGTGGCGGGAGTCCACTTGTCCATGACGGCGCCGTGCGGAACGTACATGAAGCCAAGCCGGGTCTTCGGACTGGCGGCCGTTTTGGTCGCGGCCGTCAGCGCCGGGATCATGGAGTCGAGCAGCGGCAGCGCGATGGCGCCACCTATGACACCGCGCAGAAACGTGCGGCGCGGCAAATGCTTCTTCGAGATCATCATTGCTGGTTCGGCCTCCTGATGTCGGCTACAGAGGTTGCAGGCGCAGAGTCGGGTTCCTGCAAGCGCCGCATTTGAAACGGCGTGCTTTCAACGATTCCCAAAATCAAAGACGAGAACCGATAGTTGTTGCGGGCGGCTACGCCAGTGACCGAGCGCACGGCCGGCATGTCGTAATACTCGAGACCGCGGCCCAACGCATAGGTCAGCAGCTTCTCAGTCATCGTTCCGGCGAAGACATTGGGGCGGCTCAGCAGCGCTGCGCGCAAGTCGGCAACGCCCGAAACTTCGGTGCCATCGGCGAGCACGCCCGAAGCGTCAATCTTGTCGCCCGATTCGTCGACTGTTCGCAACTGGCCGACCGCGTCGAAATTTTCGAGCGCGAATCCCAGCGGGTCCAAAGTCTTGTGGCAGCCGGCGCAGGCCGGACTCGCACGATGCGCTTCCATGCGCTCGCGTACCGAAAGCTGCTTGTCGCCGGCTTTGTTGTCTTTCAACGGCGGCACGTTGGCGGGCGGCGGATTGGGCGGCGTGCCCAGCACGTTTTCGAGCAGCCATTTCCCGCGCTGCACCGGAGAGGTGCGGGTGGCGATGGAGGTGACGGTTAGAATGCTGCCCTGTCCTAGAAGTCCGCGGCGCGGGCTGTCGTCAGGCCACGAAACGCGGCGGAACTGGCTGCCGTAAACATTCGGAATCCCGTAATGCTTGGCCAGGCGCTCGTTGACGAAGGTGTAATTGGCGTCCAGCAGATCGATCACGCTGCGGTCTTCCTGGATGATGCTGCCGAAGAAGAGCTCGGTCTCGCGCTTGAACGCTTGCCGCAGATTGTCGTCGAAATTGGGGAACCCTTCCAGATCGGGGTTCACGCCGCGCAGGTTGCGCAGGTAGAGCCACTGATCGGCGAAGTTACTGACCAGCGAATCGGCGCGCGGATCGGCCAGCATGCGGCGGACTTGGTGTTCCAGCACGGCATGATCATGCAGCTTGCCCTGCGCGGCCACGTCAAGCAACTCGTCGTCCGGGATACTGCTCCACAAAAAGAACGAAAGGCGCGAGGCGAGTTCCAGATCGCTAACGCGATAGGTGGTGTCGGGAGGAGCGCTGGCGGGGTCGCGCTCAAAGCGGTAGACAAACTGCGGATCGGAGAGAATGCGGCGCAGGGCCATTTCGATCCCCGCTTCAAAGCCATCTTTATTGCGAGCCGTTTGGTAGAAGCTCAACAGCGTTTCGAGATCGGTGTCGGAGGCCGACCTTCGATAGGCTTGGCGCGCGAGCCTCGAGATAATCTTCTTCGCGCACGGGAGCTCTTCGCTCGTGTTCGCGGGATGGCAGACAAAAATCTTGCGCCGGCTGGGCGTGTCTCCAGACCCGCCGGGGTTGAATGGACCGCTGATGGCTACGCTCAACACGTGCGGAAGGCCTTTGGGATCGCTGGGGTCGAAAGTGCTGCGCTCGAGCGGCTGCATCAAATCCTGCGCCGGGCCGTAGCTGCGCTGCACGAACGCGACAGTCACCGTTTGCGGGCCGGCGGTCACGTGAACGCGCGCCTCCACATTGTCCTTGGGCTGCGACATGCTTAGCTTGGTGGCGGCGGAAGGGTCGAAGCCGTCCTTGGGCTTTTGCGATTTATCCGCGACCGGAGCTGGCGGCGGAGCTTGCACTTTCGGATTGATGCTGAGCGTCTGCACGCGTTCGCCGTTCAGCGCGATTTCAAGCAGCTGATCCTGCGCGTTGTTGCCAAACAGCAGGTCAACAGTGGATTTGAGCAGCTTGACCTTGATGACGTAGTCGCCATCCAACGGGAAATTGTGGTGGATCAGGACACCGCCGCGCGTTCCAAACGGCAGCCCGTCCAGATGTTCGTTTTGCGTGACGTCCGAGCGCACGCGATAGGTGTCGGTGATGGGATCAGTTTTCGGATCGCCTACGGCCAGGCGGCTGATCTTCGCGGAAGCGAGCAGGTAGCGCTCAAGCAATGCGGGCGAGACGCCCAGGACGCTCGCGATATTGTCGAAGCCGAAGCTGGCGTCGTCGGTGGGAAGCATGGCGGACGGGTCCACATCCAGCGCCAGCAAATCGCGGATCGCGTTGGCATATTCGGTGCGATTCAAACGATGCAGGACTGGCCGGCCGGGATTGGGCGCGGCAGCGGCTGCGCGATCGAGCGATGTCTCGATGGAGGCGGCCAGCGAATCCATGGCGGCGCGGTCGGGACGCGGCATTCCTTGCGGCGGCATGGCGCCAACGCGCAGTTTACGCACCACTTTTTCCCAGGTCTCGGCGTTCGGGCCGACGTTATCGAGATCGAGCTTGTCAAGCATCAACCCGGCGGTTTTGGCCTTTTCGTTATGACAGGTAACGCAAAACTGATTGATTAGAGCGCGTTGCGGTGAAAGCTGCTGAGGACCAGCAGGAGCTGCATGCAAGAGGGTAACGGGGCCAGCGCAAATCGCAAAACGAACCCACCGCCACGATCCCAGCGCCATACCTTCAATTGTATTGCCAAGGGGCAAGCAACTGCAATACGATAGATTATATGTCCATGCGTCTGAAGGGAATTTGGATGGCTGCGGCACTGGCGGCTGCTGGGTTTGGGGCCAACACCAGCGACACTCGGCTGGCCGACGCCGCCATGAACCAGGATGCGCCAGCGGTGCGGTCCCTGCTCAAGCTGCATGCAGACGCGAACGTCGCGCAACCAGACGGCACGACGGCTCTGCATTGGGCCGCTCGTTGGGATGACGTGGCAATGGCCGAGGAGCTGATTCGCGCGGGCGCAAACGTGAAGCTTGCGAACCGTTTTGGCGCCACGCCGTTGTCGTTGGCTTCTACGAACGGCAGCGCAGCCATGATCGAAGAGCTGTTGAAAGCCGGCGAAAATCCCAATGCGGTGGTCTCCGATATGGGTGATACGGCGTTGATGCTGGCGGCGCGCACCGGCAAGCCGGATGCAATGAAGGTGCTGATCGACCACGGCGCCGATCCGAATAAGACCAACTCGGAGGGGCAGACTGCTCTCATGTGGGCGGTCGCGGAAAAGAATGCGGCAGCCGTGAAGACTCTGATCGAGCGGGGCGCGAACGTGAATGCGCAAACACACAAGCTGCCTCCGCCGTCGATGTTCCAAACCATTTTCTCGGCTCCGTTTCCGGCGGGAGGAATGACGGCGCTGCTGTATGCCGCGCGGCAGAACGATCTGGAGTCGGCTCGGATCCTGATTGCCGCAGGCGCGGACGTAAAAGAGAACGCGGCGGATGACAGCAGCCCATTGTTGGTGGCGACGTTCAATGACCACTTTGCGCTCGCAAAGTTTCTGCTGGAGCATGGCGCCGATCCGAACGCCGCCGACGATAAGGGACGCGGGCCGTTATACGCGGCCATCGACATGCGGAATCTGGAATGGTCCACGCGGCCGGCGCCGCCCGAGAAGGACACGCTCAGCGATTTGGATCTGATCAAAGCGTTGCTGGAGCATGGAGCCAATCCGAATGCGAGGCTGACAAAGAAAATTCCGCTGCGTGGCCAGCCTTCATTCGACGGACGGTGGGCGAATGCGATTGGAGCGACGCCGTTGTGGCGCGCGGCGCAATCCGATGATGTTACCGTGATGCGCTTGTTGAAGGATCACGGGGCCGATCCGCTCATCGCGACCAACGATCACACCACGGTGCTGATGATGGCGGCGGGCGTGGGGTGGTCCGATGGGCAGAGCCACGGATCGCAGGCCGATGCTCCCGCAGCACTGAAGCTTTGTCTCGAATGGGGCGGCGATGTGAATGCGGTGAACGACGAGGGCTACACCGCGCTGCATGGCGCGTCGTTCCGAGGGGCGAACGAAGTGGTTCAGTTCCTCGTGGATCACGGCGCAAAGATGGACGTCAAGAACAAAGAAGGACGCCTGCCAGTGAACATGGCCGAGGGCATGCATATTGGTCCGGGCGGTTGGGTGGAACACGATGACACGGTGGCGCTGTTCCACAAATTGATGCTCACTAGTAGTGCTCAGAAGTAGTAATGTAGTTTTGAGAATGCGGACAGGTTTGATTGCGTTGGTTGTTGTCGCGCTGGCCGGGATCGCTTTCGCTCAGGGAAAACCCGATCTGTCCGGGTCCTGGAATCTTCCGTATACGCCAAACATGGCCAAGGGCATCGGCGAGCTTCCTTTTACTGCTGCGGGCAAGGCACTCTACGACAAAATCAACACGGCTTACGATCCCACGGGTTTCTGCCTTTTTCCGGGCGTGCCGCGCATCAATAACTCACCGTTTCCAATGCGAGTTGTGCAGACGCCGTCGTCGGTCGTGTTCTTATACGAGTACATGACGACGTTCCGCTCGGTTCCTCTGGACGTGCGTGAACATTCGAAGCACATCGATCCAACGTTCATGGGCGAGTCCATCGGGAGTTGGGACGGGGACACGCTGATGATCGACACGGTCGGGTTCAATGACCGGACGTGGCTGGATACGGCGGGGCATCCGCACAGCGACGTGTTACATGTGACGGAGCGTTACCAGATGACCGATGCCAATCACATTGCGTACGACGTGACGGTGGACGATGCCAAGATGTACACGCGGCCGTGGAGCAATCATCGCGTGCTCGAGCGCCTGAAGCCGGGCGATAGACTGATGGAATATTCCTGCGACGAAAACAATCTGGATCGCGACCAGGGCCATTTAAGGCCGGGCCCGACGGTGGTTCCATTCAACAACCGTTGAAACCGCCTCCTTTGGGCGCGGCTCGGTAGAGCAGCTCCGAGTTATCCTGAAAGTATGAGACCAGTAGCCGTCGCCGGCATCGGGAAAACCGCGTTTGGCGCGTTCCCGGATCACGATCTCCGTTCGCTCGCGGTAGAGGCCGGCCAGAAAGCGTTAGAGAACGGGCACGCAAGCGCATCGCAAGTGGAGGCGTTTTATCTCGGAAATTTTGCCGGGCCTTCGTTTACCGGACAGAATCACCTGGCGCCGTATGTGGCCACGGCCATGGGAATCACGGGCGTCCCGGCAACGCGTTTTGAAGCCGCCTGCGCATCCAGCGGATCGGCCTTCTTTCACGCGGTGTCCGCGGTTGGGGCGGGGTTGTATGACATCGTCTTGGTGGTGGGTGTCGAAAAGATGACCTCGCAGCCGACGCCGAAGGTGACCGAAATTCTCGCCGGGGCGGGCGACGGTTGCGGCGAAGTGCGCGCGGGAGCGACATTCCCGGCGTTGTTCGCGATGATCGCGCGCCGTCATATGTATCAGTACGGCACCACGCGCGAGCAGCTGGCAGCGGTTGCCGTCAAAAACCATCAGAACGGCGCAAAGAATCCGCTGGCGCACATGCGCAAAGTCATCACCATGGAGCAAGCGCTGGCTGGGAAGATGATCGCAGAGCCGCTCACGGTGTACGATTGTTCGCTCATCAGCGATGGAGCAGCCGCGGTGTTGATCATGCCGCTGGAACGGGCCTCCGAGTTCACCGACAAACCGGTGCGCGTCCTGGGCATCGCGCAGACTTCGGACCACGTCGCGCTCGACGAGAAGGACGACATCACGACGTTCAGCGCGGTGAAGACATCGGCCGCGAAAGCGTACAAAATGGCCGGCGTAGAGGCGAAAGACATCCAATTCGCCGAAGTGCACGACTGCTTCACCATCGCTGAGATCATCGCTATCGAAGACCTGGGCTTTGTGCCGAAGGGCCAAGGTGGTCCTTATAGTTTGGCCGGCGGCACGTGCATCCATGGTGAGCGGCCGGTGAACGCGAGCGGCGGTTTGAAATCCAAAGGGCATCCAGTGGGTGCCACTGGCACCGGGCAAATTTGCGATGTCGTGGAGCAGATTCGCGGACAGGCAGGCGAGCGGCAGGTGAAGCGAAACTCGCTCGGTCTGGCGCAGAATTTAGGCGGATCGGGAGCCACCAGCGTAATCACGATCCTGGGGGCGGCATGAACGACTTAGGCGCGGGAACGATTTATACTGAAACGGTGGTCTACTCACCGCCTGAAGCGTACGTTAACGACGTGCCGTATCAACTGGCGATTATCGAACTCTCCGCGGGGCGCCGCGTGACAGGCCGCGTTGAGGGTGAGCGTGCACAGATCGGCGATCGCGTGGAGTTCGCCGAGTTCAAGAACAATGTTCCTTACTTTTCCAAAACAATCTTTCGAAAACAATCATGAAACTAGCTGAGCGGATGAACCGCATAGGCACTGAAACTGCCTTCGAAGTGTTGGTGCGCGCTCGCGCGCTGGAAGCCCAAGGGCGAGACATCATACACCTGGAAATCGGCGAGCCTGATTTCGACACGCCGCGCCACATTGTGGAGGCGGGCAAGCAGGCGCTGGATCAGGGCTGGACGCATTATGGTCCGACGCAAGGTCTGCCGGAGTTGCGCGAGGCGATCGCATCGTACATTTGCCGCACGCGCGGAATTCGGGTGGGCGCGGAGCAGGTGTGCGTTGTGCCGGGCGGCAAACCGATCATTTTCTTTCCGCTGATGGCGCTGCTCGAACCCGGCGATGAAGTGATCTATCCAAACCCGGGCTTCCCGATTTATGAATCGATGATCAACTTTCTGGGCGCGAAGCCAGTACCGATTCCGCTGGTGGAGGATCGCGGGTTTTCGTTCGATCTGAACGTGCTCGCCGACAGCCTCTCGCCCAAGACCAAGATGCTGATCCTGAATTCGCCGCACAATCCGACCGGCGGTGTGATTCCCGCGGCCGATGTGCGGGCCATCGCGGACCTGGTGGGCGATCGCGATCTGATAATTCTCTCGGACGAAATCTACACGCGCATTTATTTTGACGAAGAGCCGTTGTCGATCAGCACACTGCCGGGCATGCTGGAGAAGACGATCATTCTGGATGGATTTTCGAAGACCTATGCGATGACGGGCTGGCGCATGGGTTACGGCGTGATGCCGGCGTGGCTCGTGGACCCGGTGAACAAGCTGATGGTGAATTCCAATTCGTGCACGGCTAGTTTCACGCAGCGCGCTGGGATCGCCGCGTTGAACGGGCCGCAGGACGACGTCAAGAAAATGGTGGAAGAGTTTCGCCACCGGCGCGACGCCTTCTGCGCGGCCTTGAACACACTGCCGGGATTCCGCTGCGCCATCCCAGGCGGGGCGTTTTACGCTTTCCCGAACGTTGAGGGCACCGGGCGGAAATCGAAAGAACTGGCGGACGCTCTGCTGCAGAAAGCCGGCGTCGCTTGTCTCAGTGGCACTGCATTTGGCGCGTACGGCGACGGCTATTTACGGTTCAGCATCGCGAATTCGATGGAGAAGCTGATGGACGCGGTGGAGCGGATCCGCAAGTTTCTAGCGAAATAATAGGCTATCCCGGCCGTTCTCGCCCCGTTTATCGGACTCGGATGCCTCTTGGCGAAACGATCGCCAGACGTCCCTGCAAGTTGATCGACAAGATATCAGGAAGGGTTTCTTGAACGAATCGGAGGACTTCTCCGCGACCAGACGTAGCGGGACGGAACAGAACGATCCCAGGATACTGCGCCGGCGGGAAGAGACGGATATCAGCGATGCCTTTGTCCAAGGTTAGAAGGATACGATTTTCCGTTTGAACCCGATCCAGGATTGTCAGATCGCTGGCACCGCCTAATCCCTCACTCTGCACGGAATCGATCTCGTGGCCTGAGTCTCGGAATGCATCCGCGATTTCAAGCGGAAGATTCTCGTCCAACTTGAACTTCATTCCACGCGCAATGGTAGAAGGGACTCTTCGTGCGCAAGCTCAGCCGCATACGCCAAAGCTGCTTGGACGTGCTCAGGTTTCAAAGTGGGATAGCTGCGCAGGATTTCCGTTTGTGTGGCCCCTTCGGCCAAGCTATCCAGGATGTTGGTTACCAGCACGCGGGTTCCCTTGGCGCACAGTTGGCCCGAACAGACATTGGAATCGCTGCTCAAATACTGGCGCCAGTCGGTCATAGTTCAATACTAACAGCGGACCTTGCCCAAAATTGAAAAACCCGACCCGGAGGCTCCGGATCGGGTCCCAAACTAGTCACGCACTTGATGTCAGGCTACGTGCTGCGCACGGTAACGGCTGATAATCGCGTTCATCTGATCTTTCAACTGAAGCTTAACCTTCTTCAGCCGGTGTTCCTCCACCTCTTCCGCGGTGGTGAGATGGGATTTGGCTTCGAGCGCCTCCAGTTGCTGGTGATAACTGGCATGCTGCTCCGCCAAACGGCGGAACTCCGCGTCGGCCTGCATCAAGTGCGTCTTCAATTCTTCTTGCGTGTTCTCCATCAGGGTTCTGTCTCCTTTGTGAGGTTGCCACGCCGAGTCGGTAGGATTGATTTGCTCGGTGGGTAGTGAATGAGTTGTCGCATTCATCGCGCGGGGGTCACCGATGGCCTCCGCATATGTGACAGTATCATGAAAGAATCCTCATGACAATCCCCGTTTCGGTGGGATTTTCATAGTACGCTGGCCGTTCGCCGACTGCCTGGAAACCCAAGCCTTCGTACAGGCGCTGAGCGGCGGCATTGGACTCCCGAACCTCCAGGAAATGGACTCCGGGATGGCGCGAAAGTTCGGCTCGCAGCAGTTCCGTCGCAATGTGAAGGCGGCGGAAATCGGGGTGAACGGCGATGTTGAGGATCTCGCGTTCCTTATCAGCCACGGAACGGGAAACCAGGAATCCGGCGATCCGGCGGTCGAGCAGCGCCACCTGGCAATCGAACGTCAAATAGTCTCGCGACAGCCATTGCGTCGACTCGGGGGCGGTCTGCTGGATCGCGGTAATTTCAGGCACATCGTTTTCGGTGGCGGGACGGATGTGGACGCGCTGCGGCATCATTTCCCGAAGCAGCGCGCGTTGCCGGGCACCGATTTGGCGCCAGCCGAACTTTCGCTCGGCGTGGACGCGGCCGCCATCAGCAATGCGCTGGCGGAGATCGCCGTCCTCGAGCAAAGTCTTAATGGCCGAGGCAAAATCCCCAGGCTGGTCAGCGATCCACACATTCCCGCCATGCTCCAGGCCCAGCCCCGCGCAACCCGAAGATGTCGAGACCACGGCGCGATCCATCGCCATCGCTTCCAGCACCTTAAGATTGGTGCCGGCCGATTCGAGTGTGGGGACAATTGCGAGATTCGTTTCCACATATAACGGCCGGACGTCGGAGACGAATTCGAGCAAGCGGATGCGGTCGTCCCGTGGAATCGAAGCAAGCCCGGTGTGCGCGCGCCAGTAGAGCAGAGGTTCCGGGCCGGCAATCACTGTCAGCGTGATTCCGGCGGATTTCTCGCGCAGGATCGGCCAGATCTGATCGACAAAGAATCGATACGCAACTATATTTGGAAAATGCCGAAACGACCCGATGAAAAGCAGTCGTTGCCCCGGGCGCTCGATCTGGGGAATGAATCGATCGAGATCCACGCCGTTGGGGATGACGGCGACGTTCGGCCGGGCGAGCAGCGCGCGATCCTGCTCGGACATGACCACCACTTTGCGATAGCGTCGGATCCAGGTTTTCTCGAGCCACAGCCAGCGCCAATAGTCCCAGCGCTGGGCGATGCCGGGCGAGCGGTCACGGATCTGCCGGTACAACGCGAACGTGACGTCGTGCTCCACCAGCACGTCTCCCGCATACGGGGCGAGCATGGCGTATTCCATTTGCACGGCTTCGATTTTGTATTCGGCTCGAATGCGGGCGAGCGAGCGTAACATCGCGGGCGAACGGAATTCATGCACCTCCGGCGGCGAGAGTGTGGACCAGCGCGGCTCGCGATAGCGGGGCTTACCGACGAGAACGACGCGCGCACAAAGATCCAGCACGGGCCGCAGGTCCGCCGCAGTTTCGCCATCGCTAAATACGAATAGAAAAATGTCGAACTCACCGCCCATCTCGCGCAACAAATTGAAAATCCGCACTGCGCCTCCGTGCGCCAGCGGGAACGGAAAATAGGGGCTCACCACCGCGATACGGCGACGGCGCGGCCACATCGGACGGCCGGCGATCTCCTGAACCTTGGACGGATAAACCGAGCGATCCTTTTTCCATGGCACGAGCCACTTCGGACGCAGAAAGATTCGATCGAACGGCACGCCGTTTACAAACAGCAGGGATGCAATCACTGAGCTGAGTCTAAGATGGTGACGCTCGAAACGCTGGTTGTAAGCCAGGATCTTGGTTGGGGCACAGAGGAAGGCGGCGAGCCGTAGCGCGCGATATCGACTATCGCGTCCCAGCAGCACCGGCGCAAGCCCAATTCGATATTTGAGAAAACGCTTGCGGAGTTGCCGATAAATGCGAATCGCCGAATCGGTCTGGAACTCGCCAGGCTTCACCAGGAAGTGACGGCGGCCCGGTTCGAGAGCCTGGATCTCGGCGAACATGCGCTCGGCCAATTCGGGATCGCCGGTGGCGAACGTAACCACAATCGCTTCCGGGTCTTTGCCGAGCAACTTGAATATGAATTTCTTAAGTGCGCGCCTCAATGGAATTCGATCGCGGTGGCAACGCCCGCGGTGTTGAGTTTGGCGTCCGGCTTCGCTGTATAGTGAACCACCACCTGGCGGGGCTGCTTTTGCGGACCACACGCGAGCGCCTTCTCATCACCGCCCGCGTTGATCTGCGAGGGATCGGCGACAAGCAACTGTACAATCTTGCCATCCGCCACCTGAATCACAAGCCGCGCTTGATTTCCCAGGCAATCCAGACGCTCGAATACGCCCTGGACGCTGGGGCCGGTTTCGCCAGCGTGATACCAGGTTTCTGGTTTCGGCGGCACCGCGCCATTCGGGTTTAGCCTCTTCCGCGCTGCATCCTCGGCGGCGTGAATGGCAGCCTCGCTTTGCGTTTTTACGCGCTGGAGGTCCGCCTCGCGCTCGTCGGCAAGACGTTTGCGCTCGGCCGCCTCGGCGTCGAAACGGTCTTCTTGCAGTGACAGCCGCAATTGGTGAATGCGTTCGCGTTGGTCATCGCTCGAAGCGGCGTGCTCTGCTCCGCCCCAGGCTTTCTGAGCATCGGCGAAGTCTTTTGCGGCAACGTCATTCTTGGCGAGCGCCGTCCAATAATCGATATTGCGCGGCTCCAGACTCACGGCCTTCTTCAGCAGCACGGCGCGCTTCTCTAGATTCTCTTTGTCGATCGCCGGATCGAGGTCCGCCAGCTCGAACTGCGGCGCGGCCCAGCGTGGATTCAGCTCGCTGGCCTTCTTGAGCTGGTCCGGATCGGACTGCATCCGCCCCAACTCGAACCAGGCGCGCGCGCTGGTGCTGTGCGAGTCAATCGCATCCTGAAGGGCCATGCGCGCCTCATCGTCCTTTTGGTCACGAAGCGCTAGCAGCGCAAGACCCTCCGAGGCTTCCGGCCCGTGGAGTTCCTTGTACGCCGCGCTCGCTTGGTCCGCGTGGCCGCTCGCCAGCAAGAGGTCGGCCAAGGCGATGCGCGCGTCCTCAGATCCCAGTTGCACCGGCTTGAAATCGCGAGTCAGGCTCAGCGCGCGGCCTGAAATCAAGGTGGTTGCGAAGTTGCCGGCCTTCAGATATGCGTCCGTCTGCTGATTGATTTGCGCGGCGCTCTTTTCAAACGCGTTGTGGCACGCGGCTTCGAAATCGCCGCTCTGTTCGAGATTGGAAATCATGACGCGCGAGCGGCCCGCATAATCGGGATTGCCGGTGACCAGGTGCATCAGAGCCCAACCGCGCGAGCGCTCCGCTGGGGGAACCGGCGCGCCCAGCGTGATGCGCGGCCCATCGATCTGCAATGTGGAAACAAGTTCGATCAAGCCGTCTTCCACGTCCGGCGGCAGGCGATTGGTGTTGTCTTGGAGCAGAATGCGTGCCAGATCCTTCAGGTTGTCGCGCGAAAAGTTCCCGGATTCCGACACCGGCGCCATGCGCGCGTCGCGCCCCAATGCGAACGGCGTTTTATCCGCCGTTGCCTCTTTTGAGACGATCACGTGCATGGGCCAGACCAGCCGCATCTCCTGCTTACCGGTGATAATACGCAGAGCTTCGCGGAATTGCTCCAGGAACATGAGCTTTTCGCGCGCGGGTTTCTCGCCCGCACTGCTGAATACTTCAAATGGGCCGGATTTCAAGGCGATCCACTGGTCCCCGGCCCGCGAAAGCGTGGGCAGGAGGGTGGGCAACAGCACCAGGAGGAACAGCCGGGAGAACACTATTTCATGTTAACTCGACGGTTGTGTGTTAGCTCGACTGCGGGCTCCCTGTTATGATCCGAGAAGCAATGGGCAAGATTATCGCTCTCCTCATGCTAGTGGCGCTCATCGCGACACCGGTCGGCACGCTTTTCTTTTTGTCGTCGCATACCAAGCTGGCGTTCGCTCCGCAACCCACCGCAATCGGTGCGAACACCCCGGTGACGGTACACATTTCGAACCCACACGGCCTGCGCCGGTTCACCGCCGTGCTCGAGCAGGACGGCGCCAGGACGACGATCACCGAGACCAGGAACCCGGCGGACCGCCTGAAGTTTTGGCTCGCGCAGTTTCCCGAGCAGGACATCCGTTTCAACGCGGGCAGCAAGCAGGCGCCGAATTTGAAGGAAGGCAAGGCGCGGATCATCGTCGAAGCTCAATCGAACGATCTCCGCGCAATCACGGACACAATTTCAAGCGATGTCGACGTGGTGCTGAGGCCGCCCTCGGTCACCGCCGACGGCTTTCAGCACTACATCAATCAAGGCGGTTCGGAGATGGTGCTCTTGACGCCCTCGGGTTACTGGACCGAAGCGGGCGTGCGAGTGGGAAAGGACATGGACCGTAGCTTTCCGGTTGCGGGCAGCGCTACTCAGCGGCTTGCGCTGTTTGCCTATCCCTGGGACTTGCCAACTGATACCGTTCCCGTTGTTTATGCGAAGAACCCGGCTAGCACGGAGGCTACAGCGCGCTTCTGGTTCAAGGTGTTTCCGAAGAAGTTTCGCATGCGGGACCTGACGATCGACGATAAATTCCTGGACAAGGTGGTCAATCAGATCGATCCCAGCGGCTCGGGCGATCTGCTCACGCGCTTCCTCAAAATCAACGGTGAGATGCGCCGCGCCAACAACAAGACGCTGGCGGACCTGCGCTTGAAAACGGCGGAGAAATTTCTCTGGACTGAGCCCTTTCTGCAATTGGCTAATTCGAAGGTGGAATCGGAGTTCGCCGACGTGCGCAGCTACATTTACAAAGGAAAGAAAGTCGACCAGCAGGTGCATCTCGGCTTCGACCTCGCCGTTACGGCCCACACACCGGTAGTGGCGGCCAACGACGGCAAGGTGGTTTGGGCGGCGCCGTTGGGCATCTACGGCAACTGCATTGTGGTGGATCACGGCTACGGTTTGCAATCGATCTATGGACACCTGAGCGCGATCGCGGTGCACGAAGGCGACATGGTGAAGCGTGGCCAGGAGATGGGCAAGAGCGGATCGACCGGCCTGGCGGGCGGCGACCACCTGCACTACTCGATGCAGGTAGAAGGCGTGGAAGTGAATCCCGTGGAGTGGTGGGACGAGCACTGGATCAAGGATCACGTGCAGAACCGGTTCAAGCAGCAGTAGCTTGCGCCTGCCAAAGCAACCTCATGCCAGCACCCCTACGAACCATTGGCCCGCATGAAGCGTCCGGCCAGATCCGATCTCTGTAATCAGGCGCTCCGGCGTGAAGTAGCGCTTGTAGACCAGGTGCCGCGATCCGTCGTTGAGCACGCGTTCCTGATGTTCTTCGGACGGGACATCGTCGCGCGCCGCCGCGTCAATGATGAGAAACGATTTCGAGACGCGCCGGGCTTCTATCAGAAAGATCCGCCGAGCCGTCTCATCGAGGTGCCCATAGAAATGCCCCGTCACCAGACAATCGAATTGCGCCGACCGGAAAGGCAGTTTGAGTGCGTCGCCTCGCACAAACACCCCGCGCGGAATCCTGGCGCGGGCGATCCCGAGCATGGACGCGCTTTGGTCCAACCCGGTGACAAGGCCGTGCAGAGACTCGGTTAGAAAGCCAGTGCCGCAGGCTACGTCCAGGCATGAACTGAAGCGGAGCGACGCGACTGCCGCTCTCAAAGCTGCCAATTCTTCGGCCCAGCCGGGTCGTGCCCGCTGCGCAAACAGCCCCGTGCCGAGATACCAGTCATCATACTCAGCGGCGCGCCGATCGTAATAAGCACGCTCGGCCTCAGTCATGCGCCCTCAGGATAGCCGGGCCCGAACTTTTTCACTCAGCGCCCTTCCATCCACGCGTTTGCCCGCGAGCCTGGCCTGCGCGGCCTTCATGACCAAGCCCATCTGCTTCTGCGAGGTCACCCCGGTCTCCGCCATGGCTTGCCCGATGGCATCCTCGATCTCTTGGTCGCTCGGCGCCGACGGCATGTAGGACTCAATCAGCTTTAGCTCGGCTTCTTCCTTGTCGGCCAACTCCGCGCGATTGCCCTTGCGAAACATCTCGGCCGCCTCCCGCCGCTGCTTGATCAACGTGGTGAGGATTTGGAGCTCGGTCGCCTCATCCAGCGGCTTCATGGAGTCCACCTCATGCTTCTTCAGCGCCGCCTTGATCATGCGGATCGCGTTGAGCTTGAGCTCTTCTTTGGCGCGCATCGCCGCCACCATGTCGATCTGAATCCGGTCGAGCAGAGCCATCGTTTGTTATCCTGAATGCTTAATCGTTACAGCTTAATACTTACACACAACATGCGAATTCTGATTGCCGAGTCGCTCACTCCTGGAGCGGTGAAGCTGCTTAAGCAACAGCCGGGATGGGAAGTCATCATTTCCAATCCGAAAGAATACACGCAGCATCTCGCCGGGGCCGACGCGCTCATTGTGCGCAGCGCCGTCACGGTGGACAAGGCCGTGCTGGCGGCCGCGCCGAATCTGCGAGTAATTGGCCGCGCGGGCGTGGGCGTCGACAACGTGGATCTGCCGTCCGCCACCGCCGCGGGCATCCTGGTGATGAACACGCCGGGCGGCAACGCGGTTTCAGTGGCCGAGCACGCTCTGGCGTTGATGTTGTCGCTGGCGCGTTCCATCCCCAATGCCAGCGCCTCGGTGAAATCCGGCAAGTGGGAAAAGCGCAAGTTCCTGGGCACCGAACTGCGCGCCAAAACGCTGGGAGTGATCGGTTTGGGAAGCATCGGGCGCGAGGTGGTGAAGCGCGCCGCCGCGTTTGAGATGAACATCATCGCCCACGATCCGTACGTCCATTCGCAAACCGCGAAAGACGTCGGCGTAGCCATGGTGGACCTGCCCACGCTCTACGCCGAGAGCGACTACATCACGCTCCACACGGCCCTCACGCCCGAATCGTTCCAGCTGCTCTCCCGCGAGGCGTTCTCCAAAATGAAGAAGGGAGTACGGATCGTCAATTGCGCGCGCGGCGAGTTGATCGACCAAGCCGCGCTGGCCGAGGCTCTGGCTTCCGGCCAAGTGGGCGGCGCCGCTCTGGACGTTTTCGAGAGCGAACCGCCGTCGCCTAACGATCCGCTTCTGGCCATCGAGAGCCTGGTGGCCACGCCGCACATCGGCGGCTCCACCGAAGAAGCTCAGGAGACCGTCGGCATGCGCATCGCGCAGCAAGTTGTGGAATATTTGCAAAGCGGCGCGGCGCTACACGCCGTGAATCTGCCCGCGCTTACGCCCGAACAATACAAGACCTTGGGTCCGTACGGCAAACTCGCCGAGCGGCTGGGCAGCTTTGCGTCCTACATCTCCACCGGCAATCCCAAGGCGGTGCGGCTGGTCTACTTCGGCAAAATCGCCGAGTTCAACACGCACCTGGTTCGCAACGCCGGACTGGCGGGCGTGCTGCAGCGTTCGCTGGCACGCAAGGCAAACTCGATCAATGCCATGCAGATCGCGGGCGACCGCGGACTCACCGTCGCCGAGCGGCACGAAAAACGCGCCGCCCATATCGATTCGGTTCGACTGGATCTGGAAACCGACACCGGCGTCGTTACCGTGGAAGGCGCGGTTGTCATGGATCAGCCGCGGCTGGTGCAAATCGACGGCACGCATTGCGAAGCCACACTCGAAGGGAACCTCACCTTTGTCGAGAGCGAAGACGTCCCGGGGGTCATCGGATACATCGGGGGCGTGTTCGGAAAGAGCGGCGTCAACATCGCGACGTTTTCTCTGGGCCGCAAGGAATCTGGGAGGGAGGCAATCTCGGTGATCCAGACCGATCATCCCGTGCCCGACAAAGTGTTGGCGGAGCTGTTGAAGAATCCGGCGGTGAAAGTAGCGCGGCCGGTGAAATTCAACGGCGAACCGTAGACTCGGGGCGGGCGAATTCGGCCACGGCGCTGGAATTCCGCAGCACCGCTTCGAGCAATGCGCGTGTGTCCGCAGTGCGCGGATCGCGGAACATCTGCGCGGTGGGACCGCTCTCGATGATTTGTCCACGCTGTAGAATCGCGATTCGAGAACAAAGCGACGCCACCGCCAGCAGATCGTGCGAGATGAAGAGCATGGCCATGTTCATCTCACGATTCAGGCGGCGGAAAAGCTCCAGGATTTCGCTTTGCGTCACCGCATCGAGCGCGCTGGTCGGCTCATCGGCGATCAGCAGCCGCGGCTTGTGCAAGACGGCCATCGCGATGAGCACGCGCTGGGCTTGGCCGACGCTCAACTGCCGCGGATAGCGGCTCAAGAACGATTCTTCCGCGGGCAGACTGACGCGCTCGAATAGCTCCAGCGCCTGGACCTTCCAGTGCTTGGATGCCGCGCCGGACGCGTGTGCGCGCCACGCTTCGGACATCTGCGTTCCGATGCGCAGCGCCGGATTCAGCGACGCGAGCGGACTTTGCAATACCAGTGCGATTTCGCGGCCGCGGATCTGCCGCATCTCCTTCGCGCGCAATTGCAGCAAATCCCGGCCGTTGAAAAGAACTTCGCCGTGAATGGCCGCGCCCTTATGTTCGAGCAGCCGCATCAAAGCCAGCGCGATGGTGCTTTTGCCCGAGCCGCTTTCGCCGACCAGGCCCACCATCTCGCCTTCACTCACCGTCAACCGTACGTCGCCGAGGACGCCCGGCTTGTTGGGGTAGTCCACGGAAAGACGCGTTTCCAAAAGGGCGCTCATCGTTGATTGACCAGTGCGTTTCGCGCCTGACTGACCAGCGCGTTTCCCACTTGCAGGTGTTCTACGTTCCAATAAATCTGCGGCGCGAGAACGGCTGGAGTGACATTCTTGACGTTCGGCGAAACGGCCGAGAGCGCGTTCGGATTCACCAGAAACAGCATGGGCACTTTGTCCGCCGCAATCTGTTGCACCCGGTCGAAATAGATTTTACGCTTATCTCGGTCCTGCGATCCGCCTTGCTCCGCCATCAGTTTGTCGATCTCGGCTTCCCACGGTGTCGCGGGCGTCTTCTGGTTGGGATTCCATTGGTGATTCGCCGCCGAGCTGACCCAGATGTTCATCTGCGCACTGGGATCGAGATCGACGTTGGTAATGGCCATCAGAACCGCCTCGTAGTTAAACGTTCGGCTGATGCGCTCGACCAGCGACGGAAAATCCAGCGTAACGACGTTGAGCTGGATGCCGAACCGCGCCAGATCCTGCTGGATCAGTGCCAGCGTTCGCTCGTGAAGCTTGTTTCCCGCGTTGGTGATCATGGAGAACTCCACCCGGTTGCCATCGCGATCGACTAGCGTGCTTCCAGAGCGCCGAAAACCGGCGTGCTCCAATAACGCCAGTGCCGCGGTCTGGGAGCCCGAGGGCGGCTGAAGTGCGGAATTGAGCCAGAAACGGTTTGCGGTTGAGACCGGCCCAACCGCCGCTCGCGCGTGGCCGCGATACACGATCCGGACCAGGTCATCGCGGCGAATGCCTTCCGAGATCGCGCGCCGGAAATCATCGGAGCGGAACCAGCGGCGCTTGTACTCAGGTAGCGGCGCGTTTGCCACTTGGTTGAAAAATACGATTTCCCAATCGAGTGACGGGCCCGCATCCACCACAGCGTGCGGCATCTCGGACGACAAGCGGTCGTACATTTCCGGATCGAGCTTATTGACGATGTCGAGTTCACCGCGCCGGAACCGCAGCAGCTCCAGCTCGCGATTCTGTTGGATCTCGAGCCGGATCGCATCCAGATAGGGCAGGGGGTGACCGTTCGCATCGCGTTTCCAGTAGTTGGGATTCCGCCGCAACAGGACGTAGGCGCCTGGCTTGTATTCGCCCAATGCAAAGGGACCGAGCACGGCGGACTCTTTGGCCGCCGAATGCGCCGACAGGATCGCGACTTGATCGAACTGCGCCGCGAGCGCCGCGACTGGCCCAGGAAAGCGCACCGTCACGCCCGCCGAACCCGTCGCCGACGATCCCGTGCACCTGGATTCCACCGGTCCGGGCGCTGATCGGAACACGTCCCCGGTAGGCGAATGCAGGTTGGGATCCATCAGCTCGCGCATGGTGTAGACCACATCGTCGCAAGTGAACGGAGTGCCGTCGGAAAAGCGCACGCCCGGGCGGAGGTCGAAATCGATGCGGCGGCCGTTTTCCGAGACCTTCCATTTGGTGGCCAGCTCGCCTTCCAACTCTTGCGTGTAGCGGTTCAAGCGGATCAACACGCCGCCGGTCAAGTAGCGGACGGTTTGGGAAGCCTCGTCCTCCACCAGCAGAGGATTGAACGTTTTCGGATCGATCCGCAGGCAGAAGCGCAGCTCACTCGCCGAGCTTGCGGCCGCCAGGCCACACAGCATAAGGGCCATCGTGAATCGCGTCAGCCTGCATCGCATCAGCATGACACGCCGCGCTCCTCGGTTCCCAGCAAAAGCTGTAAGCAGCCGACCACGGCCACCAGCAGCACCGCCGGCGCCAGCATCCAGGGGTTTTGCAGCACGGCCGAGTAATTCTCGAGATCCCGCAACATTGCGCCCCAGGACGGCAGCGGTTCGGACACGCCCAATCCGAGCAGCCCGAGATTGGCTTCGCTCAAGATGAACAGCGGGATCGAAATCCAGAATTGGGCTAACAGAACTGGCCGCAGGTTCGGGAGCAGGTGGCGCCAGAATAAACGCCAGCGCGAAACTCCACTGGCGCTGGCTTGCACCAGGAAGTCCGAGTTCACCAGTGTTCGGGTCCCAGCGCGGATTATGCGCGCGGGCCCAGCCCATCCCAGGCATCCCAGCAGCAGGAACGTGATCATTACGGACATCACTGGTGAAGTGTTGAGCGGCAACAAGGCCCGCACGGCCAGCAGCAGGAACAGCCAGGGAAGCGAGAGGAACAGATCGACGCCGGCCGTGATCATCCGCTCCCAGCGTCCGCCCAAGTATCCCGCTGCACCTCCAATAAGCCCCGCGATAAGTGTCGCGAGCAGCGCCGCGGCCGGCGCGAGCAACATCGAAACGCGCGTGCCATATAACAGCCGCGCAAAGCGATCGCGCCCCAGTTCGTCGGTACCAAGCCAAAACCGGGCCGACGGAGGAGCGCTGATGGCATCGCGAAACTGTTCGGAATAGGAAGACTGGACCAAGTAGCCGGCTCCCAGCGACGCTACCACCGCCACCCCCAATATGGCCAGCGCGAACTTCTGCTTGAAGCTCATGCCGGTGCGCTCCCGGCCGCCGGCGGCACCGTGTTATTCTTCCAGGCGGCCAACGCCAAGTCCGCCAGGCTGTTCACCACCAGCGTCATCAGCGCCACCAGCACGGTGATAGTGACTAGCATCGGCAAGTCGCGATCCATGGCCGCGCGCCAAGCCAGTTGCCCGACTCCCGGCGTATCGCAAATCACTTCAATCGGGATTGACGCGCCAAAGGCCAGACTGACCGAGATGCCGGCCAGAGCCGCCAGTTGCGGCGCCGCGGGAGTGAAAACGTGCGCCCACAGCACGCGCCAACTGCTCAGCCCCTTGGCCTCCGCGGCCACCACGTGAGGCGACTGCGAAGTAGCGATGAGCTGATTCTTGGCGTAACGGTAGACGTGCGGAAACACCACCAGCGCAATTGCCCAGCGGCTGGCAACGCCAATCCAAAGCAGCACCAGCGCGATGATCGCCGCCGGTGCGGCCAGGCACAAGCCGCTGAGTAGCGCGGGCACCAAATCCGATCCGGGAGCGCGCCACCAGACCGTCAGCAACGCCAGCACGAGGCCCATGGAGGCTCCGCCGAATACGCCATAGCCGAGCGATTCCAGGGTCAGTGGCAGCCGCTCTTTGAGCAACTCCGCTACCGGCCGATTCAGCGACCGTGAAAATCCAAAATCGCCGTGTAGAAAGCCTCCCAGGTAGCGAACATAAAACAGCGCGATGTTGTTTTCTTTGGCACGCTCCATACGTATCGCCTGCTGGCTATCCGCGCTGAGCCGGTTATCGAGTTCCCGCTCATCGACGCCAAAACCAGGCCCCAACCGAACCAGCGTCGCACCGAGCAGACCGCCCAACAGGACGGTCAGCAGGATTCGCCGGGCTTGGCGCAACAGGAGGGAAAGCATCCGGCGCCTACCAGGTGCCCGTGGGCTCGAATTCAAACCCGCCGCGCCGCGGAACCACACCCAGTTTCTCTTTTTGCTTGGCGATATACATACGCCGGTCGGCTTCGCTCAGCAACCGGTCGGCATCCGCGCCGTCATTGGGGAACATGGCATGGCCGATGCTCAGCGACAGCGTCTCCTGGGCGCAAATGTCCTGGCCGGCCTCCGCGGTGATGGCTTTCAAGCGCTGCATCTTCTGCTGCAGTTGGTCTGGCTGCAGGCCCGGCAGCACCAGCACGAATTCATCGCCGCCCATGCGAGCCACATAGTCGTACTCGCGGCAGGATTCCTTCAATTTCTTGGCCACCGAATGCAACACTCGATTGCCCTCCAGGTGTCCGTACTTGTCATTCACCTGCTTGAACCCGTTCATGTCGCACACCAGAACCAGCAGCGGCGAATTCAGGCGGCGGCAGCGCGCCAATTCTCCATCCAGGTGCAGGAACAGCGACCGTGCGTTGGGCAGCCCCGTCATGTAATCGGTGGACGCGGAGCTTTCGGCCTGCTGGAAACGCAGCGCATTTTCGATGGAGAGCGCCAGCTTTGGCACGATCGAGAGCAAAATGCGCAAATGGTCGTTGGTGAACGCGTCGCGTTCCGTGCGATACAGCGTCAGGACGCTGACCGTCCCGTTCAATCCGATGAGCGGCACAGCCAGGGCGCTGCGCATGGTGGTGAACTTGGTTTCATCGTCCAAATAGCCGGGCTCCACCGACGGATTGCCGTTGACAATCGGCTTGCGTTTCTCCGCCACCCAGCCCGATAGGCCCTGACCGAGCGGGATCTCGAGCGAGGAAAACAGCCGAAAGTTCTCGCCGTTGACATATTCGGCCCGCAGCCGGTCGTCCCGCAAAACATAAATAGCCAGCGAATCGTAGGGAATCATGCGCTTCAGCCGCATCGCCAGTAGCGACAGGGTTTCGTTCAGGCTGAGAGAATTGCCCAAGTCCTGGGCCAGCTCAAACAGGTTTTGCACCTCCTGGCGAGCCGCCGCTATGGAGTTGAGGAAGTTGTCCGGCGGATCGGCGGCCGGCGGGCGGTAGGTGCTTTCGAACCCAGCGGCCGGTTCGAGCCCGCGCTCCACTTTGACGCCAGTGGAAAGCGTGGCCCGCTCCACTTCCCCGGCCTGCGCCAAAGCTTCCAGTTCCACGTAACGCCGGCGCAAGACCTCCACCACCTGGGGATCAAAGCCAATTCCCGACTCAGCAGCCACCTTCTGCATGGCTTCCTCGAGCGGAAGCGCCCGGCGATACTGCCGGTCGGATGCGAGCGCGTCCAAGCAATCCACCGCCGCCAGAACCCGCGCGCCGATCGGAATCTGTTCGCCCTTCAAGCCATCCGGATATCCCGTGCCATCCCAGCGTTCATGATGCGAGCGCACGATTGGCGTCACTGGATATGGAAAGCGCACGCGCTCCAGAATCTCGGCGCCCACCACCGGATGGATCTTCATTTTCTCGAACTCTTCGCGCGTCAGCTTTCCAGGTTTCGAGATGATGTGCTCCGGCACCGCCAGTTTGCCGATGTCGTGCAGCACGGCCGCCGCCCGCAACGCCTCCAGCTGCGTTTCGCTTAAGGATAGTTCCTTGCCGATCTCCACCGCGTAGACTTGCACGCGTTGCAAATGATCGTGGGTGGTGTGATCCTTCGCTTCGATGGCCAACGCCAGCGCCTCGATGGTGCGCAGGTGCAGCGAGGCCATTTCCTCGGCGTGCTTCTTCTCGTCTTCCATGCGCCCCAAGTACAGGTAATAAGAGCGATAAATCAGATACACCACGGGGACCGCCAGCAGGGCGGTTTGCCAACCGAAATGGCGGTTTAGGGCGCTGGCCGCGCCCGCGATGATCGCGCCCAGCAGGTAGTAAGGGAACGACCAGATGTAGCATGCCCGCCAAACCTGCCGGAGCGATTTGCCTTCGGTGAGCGCAATAGCCGCGGCCACCGGGAACGTATTCATCCCGAAGAACGCCGTGGCCGTCACCAACAGCCGCAGCGCCGGCTCCAGGCCGCCATGCCGCAGCAGCGCCGAGTGAAAGACCGCGCCCGCGGTGGCGATGGTAATCGCCATGCTGCCCAGGTTGAAGAGCACTTGATGCCAGCGGGGCCGCTGCCGGTAATTCCATAGGCATTGGACCAAAATGGCCGCGCATCCCAGCAACAACGCCTCCGGCAGCGTCAGCTCCAGTATCCCGAACAGAATGAAGATGAATAGCACGGAAAGCGCGCCGGTGATTCCTGGCAGCGACACCTTCAAGCGTGAAGCGCAGACGAACAGGAGCAAATAGCAGCAGAAGCGCAACAGATCCTGCGATTGCCACTGGGCCAACTGCATGGCCATGACCGCCGCGCCGATCAGTACGATCGACGAAACGTAGATCTTGGCAATGAAGGACATTGGTTTCCCGATCGGCAACCCAGGCATGAATGCTGGTGACATTGCAGATTCACTGCCAAAAGTTGACGATGCTATCAAGTTGATGGATCGGCAAAAGCGCCCCGCGCCGATAGGAGACTACGCCAAATTGTCGCCTGATGTGCCAGACCAGATGGGACACTCTGTCCTGGGAGCCCCTGGGTGATTCCCCTGAAGGGAACCAGAACTGAAGTACCATGTTGGCGTGTCTTGAAACCGCCGAATTGCGAGATAGTGCCGATTACCCCTCAGGCGAAGCTGTATTTAGGCATGCCGGCGATTATTTCCAGCCCGGGGATGCAGCAGCTGATCGAACTAGTGGAGCGGATCGCGCAAACCAATGCCGCGGTTTTGATTACCGGCGAGAGCGGCTCCGGTAAAGAGTTGATCGCCCGCGCCGTGCACCACTACTCGCTACGCTGCGCCAAGCCCTGGGTGGATGTCAGTTGCGCCGCTCTACCCGAGCATCTGGTGGAAAGCGAATTGTTCGGCTACGAAAGGGGCGCCTTCAGCGGCGCCGACTCCCCCAAGCCTGGGCTGTTCGAATTGGCAAACCACGGAACGCTTTTCTTGGACGAAGTAGGCGAATTGGAACCGCGCATGCAAGTGAAGCTCCTGCGAGTCTTGGATGGCGTCGCGTACTTCCGGCTGGGCGGCACTCGGAAGGTGACCGTCGACGTGCGCATCGTGGCCGCCACCAATCAGGATCTGGAGCATATGGTGGAGACTGGGCAGTTCCGAAGCGACCTGTATCACCGTTTGGGCCAGATTTGCCTGCGCGTACCTCCACTGCGCGAGCGCGCCGAGGATATTGTGCCGCTGGCGGAACATTTCCTCAAACAATCCAACCTGGACCGGCATTTTTCAGCGGATGCTCTGCAGGCATTGCAACGGCATCGCTGGCCTGGCAACGTGCGCGAGTTGCGCAACGTGGTCACCAAGGCCGCGGTGCTGGCGCGTGACTCGGAAATCGGGGCCGGGGATCTGTTGCTCGCTCCGCTACGCGTTCCCGCCGAATCGGCGCCCGTGACCACGGTTCCCTCGGCCAACTTGGATGGCATGGAAAAAAACACCATTTTGCGGGTACTGGCTCAGACCAACGGTCATCAGCAACGGGCCGCGGAACTGCTGGGCATTTCGCGGAGGACATTGAGCCGTAAGCTGAAACTTTACGGAAGGGAGGCCGTGCGGGAGTCCTGCGCTTCCTAGGCAGACCCACCGGATCCATATATGTCGTCAGCCGCCGATCGCCGTTCCGAACGACGCTACCCCGGCCGAGGTCCGCTCAAGCTTTCCTTCGACGATCCCTCCCCGCAACACATCACTGGACAACTGATGGACTACAGCACCAACGGATTTCGCGCCATCCACGCCTATGTGGCGTTGCACACCGGACAGGTGGTCGATTTCCAGCATGCCGTGGCGGACGGCAAGGCCCGCGTGATGTGGAACCGCATCGCCGGTGATAAAGTGGAAACCGGCTTTTTCGTGATTCGGTAGCGTGGGGCAGTGACGGCAGATCTGGACGAGGGCGTCCAGCGCGGGCGAGGGCGCCCGCCCCACTAGGGCCGGCTATTCTCGCAACTTCACGTCTTCCAGCGAAATCCGAGGAAAATAGAGCCCGCGCGGCTGGCGCGCCCACCACTGGCCCGTCGCGCGGCGCGTCGCGAAATCCGTGAACGAATAGTCGAACAGCTCCGCTCGAACGTACCTGGGCGGCGCATCGGGAAACGGATTCGTGGCCAGCAGGCCTGTCACCGCGGGCGACCCCTGGAGCAAACGCGCCATGAAATTGGTGAACCAGGGCGAGCCTCGATAACCCGATAGCGCCGCGAACCACATCTGCCAGTCGAGCCGGGGCTGATAGGGCGCCACCCAGCGGGGCGCTCGTTGCAGATTGCCCGGCTTAAAGGGAAATTCGTAGTCGATCCAGGTCTCGCCGTCGTTGGATCCTTGGACGATGATCTCCGGCCGCGACGTGGTCATCGAAGCGAACAAGCCGTAAGTATTGGCGATCTGAAACGGCGCCGCAACGCGCTCCACGGCGTTCTCCGATTCGAATGGAGCAGCGAAGAATACCTGCCACACCCCGGACACGCTCAAGGCCAAAATAACGGCCGCGGCGGGAATCACCGCTAGCCTACTGGTGCGTGCATGGCGCGCGCGCAGCCGCAATTTCTCCAGCGCGTAATCGTCGAAGAGAAATAAACACAGCGCCATCGTGAGCAAATTGAAAAACGTGTAGTTCCCAGTCAAGAAAATCAGAACTTGCAAAAACAGCGCCAGACCCGCGCCCCAGAAACGCCAGCGCCGCGGCGCAAAAAACAGGAACGGGACCACCAGCTCGATCGACAGCACGGTGGCAGTGGAAAAGCGCTGGAACCCGAGCGGGAGCTGATACATGTACCAGGCGACCGGCGTCGGCAGCGGCTGCGTCATGTAATGGAACACCAGCGCCGTCCAGTTGCGCCAGACGAGATCGTGGCTGGTCAGTTTCACAGCGCCCGAAAGAAACACCAGGCGGAAGAGCAACCAGCGGAACAACAGGACCACGGTCTTCGAATTGCCCAGGAAGATCGCGAGAAAGCCGGTCTCCAGCAGCAACGCGTCCCATTGGAAGGACAAGAAGTCCTGACCGGCCGTCGACAGCGACAGATAGAGGACATACAAGCAGACCAGCGCAATTCGTTCCAGGTAGCCCGCTAGCAGCGCGGAGAAAAGCAGCACCGAAATCGCAGCGCCCGTCCAGCACACTGCCTCCAGAAACCTGTTGGAGTGCGCGACCCAGAAGATAGCGGGCACCTTCCAATAGGCGCTCGCGCCGAACACCTTGGACACCGCCCCAAAGTAGCCAGAAACCGGTAGAATGCCGCGATCCCCAATCAATCCCGTGATCTGGACCGCGAGCGAAGCAAAGGCCGCAAAATAGACCGCCGCGAGCAACCGCAGAAAAAGCCATTCCACCTTTGCGGTTTTGAGCGGCCGGATGCGCCTGCCGAACGTGAGCCGGGTGAGGTGATAGAAGAACGTGCGATGCGCGGCGATCCACCGGTAGGCTCCCTCGGTAACCGCCGCGAAACCAGGCACGTGCTGGTAAGTCCACAGCAGCCAAGCCATTCCGGGAGCGTAGGTTAGCGTCACGAAGACCGCCCGCGCGCCGCGCACCACTTCCCCCGCCGGCATCACTAGCTGAACGGATTCCCCGAACTCGTCCGGCCGAATCTGAGGATAGCGGCCGCCAACCTCCTGCGATGGAGCGTAAGCTACACGACCGCGCGTGATCACCTTCCAGTATTCAATCCAGATCCGACAGAAGCCGCAGTGCCCGTCGAATATCAAGAGAGGTTCGTCCGGCATGCCCTATCTTCTAGTGTAGGCGCTAGGATCTCGAAACCCCTTGACGGATTCGGGGAAGTGGTAGAATTTGATCGTAGGGTATCGAGTCAACGGGTATCGAGTGCAACCTTTACGTAGCGTGGGAACGTCTACCAACTGAGCGTATTTGAGGCGCAGTAGAAGATATGTCTGCTCACAATGATCCGATGGCGTATCCGGGCGGAACTCCTCCAGTCAAGAAGGACGAGGAACTGAACCTGTTGTTGGCCTCGGACGTCGACGAACCTTTTTTTCGCTCTCTGGCCCGAAATATCAAGGAACTGATTCACCCTCCTAAGCTTCCTCCCTTGGAGCTGACGTCACACCCGGTGGCAGTCAAGGAAATTTGGGGTTCCTACGGGGGCCAGGGCAAGCGGGCCGGCATGACCTCGTTCGCGATTCACGTGTGCGTCATCGCGCTGCTGTTTTTGCTGGGGACCAACAAAGCGGTCCAACAAGCGGTGAAGCAGCAGATCGATCTGATCGCCCCCGATCTCGCGCCGTATAAGGCGACCGTCAAGCCGGACAAAATGCAAGGCGGCGGCGGCGGCGGTGATCGCTCCCCCACGCCGGTCAGCAAGGGCAAACTCCCGAAGCTTGCAAACAAGCAGTTCGTGCCTCCCATGATCAGCCATGACCCGGATCCGAAGCTGGTTATGGATCCGACTCTGATCATCCCAGCCGACGCCAATATTCCCAAAGTGAATTTGGACCAGTTGGGCGATCCGCTCGCAAAATCCGGCCTGGCTTCCAATGGCTTTGGGTCGGGCGGCGGCATGGGCAGCGGACGCGGCGGCGGTATCGGGCCGGGCTCGGGACCTGGATTTGGTCCGGGTTCTGGCGGCGGCATGGGCGGCGGCGTCTACAAGATCGGTGGCGGCGTGTCTTCTCCCCAGCTTCTATTCAAGGTGGAGCCGGAATATTCCGAGGAAGCGCGCAAGGCCAAATTCCAGGGCACGGTTCTGCTTTACGTCGAGGTGGATGAGAAGGGTCTTCCGCGCAACATCAGGGTCATTCGCCCGCTCGGCCTGGGCCTGGACCAAAAAGCCATCGAAGCTGTCGAAAAGTGGAAGTTCAGCCCGGGCAAGAAAGACGGGAAACCCGTCGCGGTGCAGGCGCAAATCGAAGTGAACTTCCGGCTGCTCTGAGCCGCGCGCGTTAGCAAGCCGGTTTGATTATTTCGATTTCGGCTCTACGCACCTGTCGCCCGTCGGTTCCCAATCCGTAATATCAATCGGGATGCCCTGTTTGCAGGCGCTGCGTCCTTGGTGCGATTTGCCTTGAATGGTGATCACGGCGTTGAGTTCCGGCTTGGGCGCGACAATAAATGTGTAGGTAGCGGCGCCGTCGAGCGTTTCTAGCAACAAGCACTGGCTCTCCGCGGCGCGGCGGACGCAGCCCGTGGCTTTGATTTCGCGGATTTCGAACTTGGGTTTTTGCTGCGCCATCAGCAGCATGCTTAAGAGGGCCAGAACGAGCACTTGCTCCCAGTGTCGCATTTTACTGCAAAGCATGAAATAAACTGAACAAATGCCCGCCGCCATGGTCACCGGAGCAAGCAGAGGTGTGGGCCGCGGCGTCGCCATCGCACTTGCCGAGGCCGGTTTCCAGGTGTTTGCCACGGGGCGAAGCATCGCCTCCGCGGATCTCCTGCCCGCCATCCACAGAATTACCTGCGATCACTTGGATGATTCGCAAACCCGGGGTGCATTCGAGCAACTCCCGGCCGGCGTGGGCAGCCTCGACATTCTCGTCAACTCCGCCTGGGGCGGCTACGAGCGCATGTTGGAGGCTGGCCAGTTCACTTGGCCGCTTCCGTTCTGGGAGCAGCCGCTATGTGGGGCGGTCCCCCCGGCTGCTAGGCGCAGTGACCGCAGCCGACGCCCACGTCGGCTTCTGTCTCTCGTGATCGCAGAGCCGGACCCAGAGGCCGGACCGGGGGTCCGGCGCGGACGAGGGCGCCCGCCCCACTAACAGACCGCCAGCAGTTTTTCCTTGAGCGACGCTTGCAGCTCGGGCGACAACTTCTGTCCGTCATGGGCCACATAGAACACGTCAATGGCGCGATGGCCCTTGGTGTCAATCAACACCACATCGATGTTGCAGGCGGTGGACGAGAACACGGTCGCCAGGTTGTAGAGCAATCCCGGCCGGTCTTCCGCCACGATCTCCACCAGCGTCGCAGTCTCGCAGGCGTCGGAATCAAAATGCACCAGCGGAGGCGCGCCGCGCTTTTTCGGATCCGGCTGCGCCCGATCGCGCAACAGCCGTTGACCATCGGTCTTGCCCAGCGCCACGCGGCGGATCAAATCCAGCAGCCGCTCGGATTCGGGCGGATTGAGCTCCAGCGTCCGCTGCGGGTCGGCGAACACGAACGTATCCAGGATGATGCCGCGCGCGTTGGAAAACGCCTCGGCTTTTAGAATGTCCAGACCGAAGCTCGAAATCGCCCCCGCGAACGAAGCAAAGAGCGCCGGCATGTCGCGCGCGATCACCGTCAGCCGGTAGGCGCCTTCGATGTGATCCAGTTGCACGGCCACGCCGGTGGGGCGGCTCTCCTCGTAGAGACGCAGGTGCCCCTCGATATCGCTGGCCAAATGCGCGCGCAGGTAGCGCACCGGGAAACCCTTGAGGAAAGCGGGACGGCCGGGTACACTGCCGGGCACCTCCTGAATACGATCGGTTTCAAGCTCGCGCGTGAGTTCGTGCCGCGTGACTTCGTAAACCCGCCACAGACGCTCCAGCCGCCAGGGAGTCATGGCGTCCAAGCTCATGGCCGCGAGGCCGGAATAGGTCAGAATCGTGAGCAGCTTCAGCCGCTCGATGGTTCCAACGCGCTCGGCGAGCTGGCGGGCCGTGGCGGGATCATCGACGTCGCGGCCGCTCATCACCTCCGCAAGATCCAGTTGGTGCTCAATCAGGAAGTCGATGTCGCGCTGTTCCTCGGCCGGTACGCGGATGCGTTCCATGGCCTGGCGGGCCCCAGCGATGGAGGACTCCACCGGCGAGCCGCTGGCCGAGCCCTGGCCGGTACTGTGGAACAACAGCGCGAACGCCAGCACAGCTCGATTCTCAAGCTCGGAAGAAAGCTGCGAGAATCTTTGCCTGCCCGGGTCCGCCGTGGAGCGCAACTCGGTGGCGCGCTCCAACGCCATCAGGGTTTTCTCGTCGGCGGTGTAACGACCCTCGGATGCCGGTTGCACTAGATCGGCAATCGACGCCATTTCGGGAAACAGCGCCGTCAACAATCCCGTATATTGCAGGGCGCGAATCGCCAGAGCGGCGTGCGGCAGAGAAAGAATGCTTTCGATGGTCCCCCACATGGGGCGCGGCTGGCCGCAATAGGCGGCGAACACGCTCCGCGCCGTTTCCAACCGCCGCTCGGTATCCGGAGCGGGCCGGATCCCGTGCCGTCCGATGAACTCGAGCAGGCGGAGCACCACCGCCGGATCGCTGTCGACTTGCGCGGGACTGCGCAGCAGCACGTGCTCGCGCGAAACCGTGAATTCGCTGTTCGACAACCGCGACCGCCAATCGCGCAAATTTCCCGCCAGCGAGCCTTGCGTCTTTTCGAACGAATCCAGTGCGCGGCGCGCCGCGTTGAAAACCACCCAGCTCCGCTGAAAGTATTCGCGCATCCATTCCGTGGTTGAGGTGGCGCGCGTGAACGCCTGCGCCAGAAGCTTCTCCTGCGATTCGACATCCAGCAGGTTCCGATCGCTCGCAGCCTGATAGTGCAGGAAGCAACGGACGGAGGAAAGAAAAGCGCCCGCGTCCGCGAGCTGGAGGCTGTCGGGCTGCGCGCGTTCCGGCCCCAGATGCGACAGCGATCCAACCAAATGGAGATCGCGCAACCCCCCAGGACACTCCTTGATGTCCGGCTCGCGGTGGTGCAGAGTGTTCTGATACCTGGCGTGGCGGACGCGTGTGAGTTGAATCAGGTGCTGGCTCAACTTGGCCCCGTGCTTTTCCAGGAACGCCGGCCACTTACCGGCAAATCGCGCATGCAGCGCGGCGTCGCCGGCCAGAAAGCGTAGATCCAAAAGGTTGATTGTGAAATCGATGTTCTGCTCGCGAAATTCCAGGCACTCCGGCAGAGTGCGAACCGTGTGATTCAGCCGCAGCCCGGCATCCCACAACAATCGCACGCATTCCGCAAGAGGCTCGCGAAGAGAAATCCAAGGCGACTCGCCTTCCAGCAGCACCAAAATGTCGACCGCGGCGTACGGAAACGATTCGCGGCGTCCATATCCACCCGCGGCCAGCATCACCGCTCCCTGCGGAAGCACCGGCTCAATGGAGGCGCGGTAGGTTTCAACGGCGATCGCATCAATGCTGTCGCTCAAGCCGGTCTGGACGGAAGCGGCGTTTCCGGTCCTGAAAAACTCCCGCTCGATTTCACGCCACGCGGCGCTCGTCTGCAGCCGCTCGAAACTGGGCACGGCGCTTGGCGCGCCAGGGTCCGCAATGCGATCCATCAGCTTCAGTATCACGTAGCAGACTCTGCTCGGAAAGCACGTTATGAGCTCAATCCAAATTATCTATTAGTTCAGTTGGCTCAAGACGATACGCCCGCGGGTCAAATTCTAGCCGTGGCTGCAGCCCCCTGGTACCAAGCCCTGGCGCTAAGTTTATTCTATCGATCCACATAAGATATTTCGATTGGACGAGAGCCCTCAGAGAGCGTAAGGTCAGTTATTAAGTAAAACTAGCTCCAGGTCGAGCCGCGCCGTCCGATCTCAAGAAGGACAACAGACGCGCCCGAGTTGGCGCGACGGGATTTTCGCATTTTGGTAATCGCTGTAAATGAGCTCAAACAGGAGAGTGAACTGTGAAGGCACAGAAACAAACTGAACCACCGCGATGGCAGCGTCGCGCCACTGCGCTTTCGAAACGCAGCGCCAGGCTGGCTGCCGCCGCCGGCATCATTGCGATCATGCTCATGCCCTGCCTGGGCCAGGAAGGGCCGAAACCGGATCCTGCGGGCGTCGCAACTGGTGACAAGACGTCAGTAGTCGACGCCGGGGGTAACACCTTCGTTATTTCCGAACCGACCGATAAGGCAGCTCCCGACTACGCACAAAAGAAGAAGGACTTTGACGAGTTCCAAGCCCAGGCGGCCAAGGAGCCGCTCGCGGTGAAACTGGCCGACGCAACGGGCCACATCCGAGTGGCCACCAATTTCGCTTGGACCCTCAACACTGGATATCTCGTGCTCTTCATGCAGGCCGGCTTCGCGCTTCTCACCTGCGGGCTGGTTAGAAAGAAAAATGCCGGGCACTTGATGATGCTGAACTTCGCGGCGTACGTCTTCGCATTTATCGCATACTACGCGGTCGGATATGCGTTCCAGTTCGGGGCCATGGCCGTGAACGCGGCGCCTGGAAATCTGGGAGGGACTCCGACATTGAATCACTTTCTCCTGGGAAACGGCCTCTGGGGATTTCTTGGAGGCAAGGGCTTCTTCATGGCGGGGCCTGCTTACGATGCCGGAAGCAATGTCCTGGCGCTGTTTGAGGTGGTGTTCATGGAGACCGCGGGGTACATCATTGTCGGCTCCATCTGCGAACGTATATCCTTCTGGTCTTTCCTGCTCTGCGAATTGTTCATCGGCGCGATACTTTATCCGGTGTTCGGTTGCTGGGTTTGGGGTGGGCGCTGGATGTCGCAGCTTGGCACTACAATGGGGCTTGGGCATGGATATGTTGATTTCGCGGGCTCTACCGTGGTGCATGCCGTGGGCGGTTTCTGCGCCATGGCGCTCTCGGTAATATTGGGACCTCGCCTTGGCAAGTACGGACCAGATGGCAAACCGCGCGCTTTTCCGGCCCACAATCTGGTCTACGTAGTTATCGGGACGTTCGTCCTGCTTTTCGGCTGGATGGGTTTCAACCCGGGATCCACCCTGGGAGCGACCGACCTTCGCATTTCGGTGATCGCGATCAACACCAATCTGGCCGCGATCTCAGGCTCGGCGACCGCGATGCTCTTCTGGTACTGGAAATTTGGCAAGCCGGATATCACCATGGCGTGCAACGGCATGCTCGCGGGCCTGGTCGCCATCACCGCGCCCTGCGCATTCGTGGGACCGACTTCGGCATTCATCATCGGCGTTCTCGCGGGCCTGGTGGTCTGCCTGGGGGTTCTGTTCAACGACAACGTGACCAAGATCGACGATCCCTGCGGTGCGATTTCGGTGCACGGCTTCTGCGGCGTGCTGGGCAGCATTTGTCTCGGGCTGTTTGCCGACGGCACATATGGCGCAGGATGGAACGGCGTGGGAACCACTAGCTATTTGGGGCAGGCCGGCCGGGGCGTAAGCGGGTTATTCTACGGCGATACCAAACAGTTCCTGGTCCAGGTGATGGGCGCCGCGATCTGCGCCGCATGGGCCTTCGGCGCCACTTTCATCGTGTTCAAGGTGGTGAACGCCGTGAAGCCGATGCGGGTCTCCAAAGAGGTCGAGCTGGAAGGGTTGGATGTCCCTGAGTTTGGAATGCAGGGCTATCCCGAAGATGCAATCAGCGTTACAGCGTCCTAAGCCGCTTCGAGAATGGAAACCATATGAAAAAAATTGAGGCCATTATCCAGCCGCACAAGCTGGATGAGGTAAAGGAGGCCCTGATCGGCATCGGCGTGGAGGGCATCACTATCTCGGAGGTGCGCGGCCACGGCCGCCAGAAGGGTCACACCGAGATGTATCGTGGGACGGAGTACACGGTCGACTTCCTCCCGAAGGTGAAGCTCGAAATCTTCGTGCCGGACTCGCGCGCGGAGCAGGTTATCGACTCGCTGACTGCTGCCGCCAGGTCCGGAAAGATTGGCGACGGAAAGATCTTCATCTCTACTATTGAAGAAGCCATCCGTATCCGCAATGGCGACCGCGGAGAAGGCGCGCTCTAGTTCGTTCGCCAATAGCAGTGCTCATGCCTATGCGTTAATGGAGTCATGGCCGACCAAGCCGCGCAGCCGTTTGAGACCATCGAGAGCGCTCAGGAGTTTATGGTGGTGCTCGAAAGCGTCATTGCCGAAGCTCAGAGCGAACTCCAAGCCATGCTGAATGATGTGAGCGACGAGCGGCGTACGGAGGCCCTTCGGCTGGCGCTGTTCAAGATATCGCAGCTCGAGGCGCACACCCACAAAAGCCGCCGCATCTTGAACGATCTGGGGCTCATCCGGTCGTTGCTGGTGCGCGCGTAGCAGCCTATTCGATTTGAATGTCGGTGGTGCGCTTGAACTCCTTGCCCGCGTCGTCCATTGCTTTGATCTCCAGCTTGTAGGGACCCGGACTGAGAGACTCGGTGGGTATTTTCCTCGCCACCGGAACCGTTGGACTGCCGGCTTGCGCAGGTAGTCCCACGCGGATCAGTCCCGTGTCTTCCTTCTGCTCTCCCGTCTTGCCGTCCAACACGCGCAGCTGGAACGCCACGACCGGCGGCGTTTTTGGATCACCAGTCACCAGCAGCGGCTCGTAAAGCTCCATGTAAAAAGCCGCCAAATCGGTCTTCTTGAAATGATTGGACCCGTAGGGCACCAACTGCATGCCATCGGCGATCAGCGGGACGCGATCCGCCAGCAGCAGCGCGTCCAAACCTGTTCCGAGATCGGATGCCTTGCGCACCTCCTTGCTCAGCGCCAAGGCGCTCATGCTGAATTGCTTCGCATCGTACGGATCCACCACCAGGGGCATTTCCAGTTTTCCGAAGCTCTGGCCGCCGGAGGAATACACGACTTTCAAGTTGTACTTGCCCGACGCCACATCGAACTGGTTCTCGTAGTGCATCGGTTTCTCTTTGAACGCTTCCGCCTGCTTTTTGTCCTCGAAATCCAGGTTCAAGGTATCGCTGAAGCGCGCCCCCACCGAACCGTCCGGAAGATAGGCCAGGCCCAAAACGTTGATCGCGGCGTGAAATTTGCCCTTCACCTTTTCGAATTTCAGATCGCCGGTGGCAATCTCCATCGCCACGTTGACCCGCGCCACGTTGGGCGAAATATAGAAAAACGGGAGCTGCATCGACCCGGTGACATCGCCCGCCTGCGACGCCGCCGCGCGAGCCTCCAGACTCTTCTCGGTGGAGTTACCCGCCAGCAGATCCACAGGCTTCGAGTTGCAATAGCCGGTCCGCGCGCGTACTTCCGTACCTCCCCGATCCACCTTGACCTTCAGGCTGTGACAGCTTCCCTCTTCCGATTCTGGAGGCGTGTAGCCGAGGAGGTAATATTCATTTTGATCCTTGCCGATCTTCTCCATTCCGCCGAGCAAATCGTTGGTCTCGTGGATGACGAAGCCGCCCGTGCCTCCCGCCAGCATGAACATGATGTTCTGATTCGTGGTGGTGCCATCGGGCAATGGCGGAATCATCTGGCGGGATTGACAGCCAGGACTCGAGCCGGGCGAAATGGACGAGGTGCCTCCACCCGCCATGGGCGAGTTGCCCGCACAAGGGTTCAAAGGGTTGGTCGCTCCGGGCCCGCGTGTTCCGGTCGCTCCGTTTGTTCCGCTTGTTCCGTGGCCGGGAGAACCTGTCCCCCCGCCCGAATGACCGCCGCCTCCACCGCCGCCAGCGCCGCCAGCGCCGCCAGCGCCGCCGGCGCCACCAGTCCCGCCACTGCCACCGGTCCCGCCTCCGCCGCCACCACTGTGTTGCGGCAGGAAGAAAGCCATGCCACCCGGCTGATACGCGACCGTCACGAAACGTGCGCCTGCATTGAGAGGACGCAAGCTGGCCACGGGCGTCGCCGCCATAAGCCCACGCACGTCGATCGGATAAATAGCGACGTTCGCCTTATTGCAAGTGCTGATCACAGCGGTGGCTTCAGACATAATCTCCGGGGTGAGCGGAAAGCCTGCGGTAATCAGGATCAGTGTCTTGCGGCCGGGCACCGAGCTGAGTCCCTTGGCGAGATCCGTCAAAGCATACAGCACGTCGCGCGCTCCAAAGCTCGCCATGGCTGTGCTGAGCTGCGGGGCGTTCGCGTCCGATGCGTTGGGAGCCACCGCCGAGAATTTGACGCCGTTCACGACGTTCTTGAGCCGCTCGGTATCGTCGGTGAAGTTCTGAGCGATTTGTAAAGCGCCCCCGAAATTGGCGATCGCCATCATCCGGTTCGGCCCGCCGTTGGACTCGATGAATTTTGCCGCCGCCTGCCGGGCCCGGGCCTGATCGCCGAAGCCCAGCGTCGAGTTGTCGAACAACAGCACCAGGTAATGTTTTTGATTCGGGCCCGAGGCCGGATCGGATTCCGACGAGAAGCTCTTGATGGTCTGCTCCTTGCCGTCTTCCCAAACCTTGAACTCCTTGGCGGTGAGGTCGCGGACGTAGCTCCCCTTCTTGTCGGTGACCACCGTATCCACGAGAACCAGTTTGGTCTCGGTGCGGATCACGCCTCCCGAGTCGGCCTGAGCTTGCGCGCGGGCCACCGGATAAACAGCCGCCAGCGCGAGCAGCGCGGCGAAACCAATCATGCGCTTAGAATTCACGATCGCACCTCCACCAAGAAATTTAGCAGCAAAAACTGCATCAGGGAATCTCGACGACGCCGTTGCGCGCCGCCATGGTCTGTCCTTCCGAATCCCGCACTACCAGCCGGATCACATAGTTTCCCGGGCGCCACATCGAAGTTCGTCCTCACGGTAACTCCCGAATTCAGCAGCTTATCGAGTGTTGGATCCAGCAGACGCAACTCAAGTATCTTTTCGACGCCGCTGATGTAGTTTCCGTTCCGGTCGAATACGCCCGTAAGGACCGTCAGGTTGTCGTTGTTGCGCCCGTCCGCCTTGCGGAAGTGAAGATTCTTCAGATTCACGCGCGCCAGCACGGCGATCTTGGCCGCGATATCGCTGGACTTGAAGAATTGCATGTGCAATTCGACCGGGATATCCTGCACTTCGTCCCGCGAAAACAACGCCTCTTGGATTTCCCGCTTGGCGTCCTCTTCGGGATCGGCCAGATGCTTCGGCGCATAATATCCGCGCCGCGCTTGGAGATCCAGGCCGTGCGAAGTTATTAGCGTAACTTTGAGCGCGTGATAGGTCCCGTCCAACTTCAAGTTCTGCGGCGAAAATCCCAGCACATAAACGAACTCCGGAGCCGCCGCCACCTCCCCGAAGCCAGCCTTCAAGTCATTATTGTCGTGGAAGTAGCGGCCGCCTGTCGCATCCGCCAATTCCGCCATGATTCCTTCTTCCGCGATCGTGCTTTGGCGATCGTATTGCGCTTTCAAGTTCATGACGTGCGGACCACCGGCCGAACTGGGTGTGCTCGCGTCACCCCCCGGAATGACCGTATAGAGTCCTCGCCCGTTCAGCGAGCTGATCCTGACATTGGCGCGAATCGCGCGGTCCATGATGTCCGTCTCTTCCTGGCGCAGATCGTCAGTGAGGAAAACTCCGGAGGAGACGAAGACCAAGCTTCGATCACCCGGAGCCGCGAGAAGCCGCCGGATCGCGTCTTCCAATACCGTAAGTACCAGGCGCGTGTCGCGCTCACCCAGGTTGAGAACGCGACTAGCCGTGGACTGCGCAACGCTCTGCGCGGTTTGAAGAGCCTGCTGGGCCTGTTGCTGGGCCGCTTGTGCGGCCGCTTGGGCTGCTGCTCCTTTGCCCGATGGCGGCGGGGGAGTTGGCGTCTGTGGCGGTGCACAGGTTTGCAACACCTCCGTGGCCGCCGCCTGCAATGCCTGCGCGTCATTCTTGTTCACGATCAGATCGGCCATGTAGTAGCTGAGGTCCGGGCACTCCGATCCCGCCGCCAGCATGTTGGGCCGCGACATCAGCTTCATCAGCGCCTCGTGCAATTTCACGCGATCGTCGGTGAAATCCAGGTTGCCCTGCCCCGAAGTGGTGAAGATGGCGGCGCGCGTGGTGGCATCCAGAGTTTCAGTCAAATGGCGATCGGCGGCGTCGCGAGCTTGGATCAAATCCTGGGTTTTCAGATGGACGTCATCGAATAAGTAGATGACAAATCGCTGCGCGATCGCGGACGCCGGTCTGGCCACGGCCGAAGGCGCACCCGCGTTCTGGAGCGCGACATCGTCGGTGGCCACCTCCGCCGGAATCACCGCCTCGCCGGCCTTCTCCACCGAGAACCTCGTGATCACCTGCGGCTTGCCCTTGTCGAAGAGCTGGAAGTCTTCCTTCTGCAGCGTCCCAATCGCTTTCCCTTTCGCATCGCGAACCACCACCGGAACCATCACCAGGTTCACTTTCGTGCTGAACGTGGCAGGCGCGTCGTGCGAAGACATCTCCGGCGCGTTCTGCTGGGGCGTATTCTGAGTCGCGACGGGAGCCTGGCCACGAGTCTCGAGCCCGGAAATTATGCCAAACAGCAGTAGAGCCGCGGCTGCTGCGCCTCTGACTTGCACTTGGGAACAACTCCTCTACTGGAGGACAATTCTACTGCATTTTTCGCTGGAACGTGTTAAATACGCCGGCGCCGTCAGGGAATCTCGACGACGCCGTTGCGCGCCGCCATGTTCTGTCCTTCCGAATCACGCACCACCAGCCGGATTACATAGCTCCCGGGCGCCACGTCGAAGTTCGTCCTCACGGTAACTCCCGAATTCAGCAGCTTCTCGAGTGTTGGATCCAGCAGACGCAACTCAAGTATCTGTTCGACGCCGCTGATGTAGTTTCCATTGCGGTCGAACACACCCGCAAGCACCGTCAGGTTGTCGTTGTTGCGCCCGTTCTCCTTGCGGAAGTGAAGACTCTGCAGATTCACCCGCGCCAGCACGGCGATCTTGGCAGCGATATCGCTGGACTTGAAGAATTGCATGTGCAATTCCACCGGAATGTCCTGCAGTTCGTCCCGCGAAAATAGCGCTTCTTGGATCTCCCGCTTGGCGTCCTCCGCCGGATCGGGCAAGCGCCTGGGGGCATAATATCCGTGCCGCGCCTGTAGATCCAGACCGGGCGCAGTTACCAGCTTCACTTTGAGCGCGTGATAGGCCCCATCCAGCTTCAAGTTCTGCGGCGAAAATCCCAGCACGTAAACAAACTCCGGAGCGGCGGCCACCTGCGCGAACCCACCTTCCAGGTCATTATTGTTGTGAAAGTACAGGCCGCCCGTCGCGTCCGGGAGTTCTTCCAGGACTCCTTCTTGCGCCATCGCAGTATCCATTTGCTGTTGCATCTTGGTGATCACTTTCAACCGACCACCTTGTGTACTGGGTGTGCTCGCGTCGCCCCCCGGAATGATGGTATAAAGCCCGCGCGCATCCAGCGAGCTGATTCTCACATTGGCGCGAAGCGCGCGATCGATCATGTCTGTCTCTTCCTGGCGCAGATGATCAGGGACACCAAATCCGGGCGAGACCAAAAGCAAGGACCGATCGCCAGGAACCGCGGCAAGCCGGCGGATCGAATCCTCCAACGCTATAAGTACCAGGCGCCTGTCGAGGTCACCTAGGGCGAGTATTGGCCGCGACATCAGTTTCAGCAGGGCTGCATGCAATTTCTGACGGTCGTCGGTAAAATCCAAGTTGCCTAGCCCCGAGGTGGTGAAGATGGCGGTGCGCGTGGTGGCATCCAGCGATTCGGATAAGTGACGATCAGCGGCTTCGCGAACTTGGATCAAATCCCTGATGCTGGTATGCACATCATCAAATAGGTAAATGACAAACCGCTGAGCGATCGGAGCAGGTGTTTTGCTTGCCGCGGTTGCCCCAGCCGCGTTTTCGATCGCGGCATCGTCGGTGGCCACCTCCGCCGGAATCACCGCCTCGCCCGCCTTCTCCACCGAGAATTTCGAGATCACCTGCGGCTTGCCCTTGTCGAAGAGCTGGAAGTCTTCCTTCTGCAGCGTTCCGATCGCCTTCCCCTTCGCATCTCGAACCACCACCGGGACCATCACCAGGTTCACCTTCGTGCTGAACGTGGACGCCGCGTCATGCGAAGACATCTCGGGTGCATTCTGCTGGAGCGTATTCTGAGGAGCCTGGCCGCGCCCAGAAATTGCGCCACTCAGCAGTAGAGCCGCGACTACTGCGCCTCTTACGTGCATTGGGGCTTCCATCAGGGAATCTCGACGACTCCGTTGCGCGCCGCCATGTTCTGTCCTTCCGAATCACGCACCACCAGCCGGATTACATAGCTCCCGGGCGCCACGTCGAAGTTCGTCCTCACGGTAACTCCCGAATTCAGCAGCTTATCGAGTGTTGGATCCAGCAGACGCAACTCAAGTATCTTTTCGACGCCGCTGATGTAGTTTCCGTTCCGGTCGAATACGCCCGTAAGGACCGTCAGGTTGTCGTTGTTGCGCCCGTCCGCCTTGCGGAAGTGAAGATTCTTCAGATTCACGCGCGCCAGCACGGCGATCTTGGCAGCGATATCGCTGGACTTGAAGAATTGCATGTGCAATTCCACCGGAATATCCTGCAGTTCGTCCCGCGAAAATAACGCCTCTTGGATTTCCCGCTTGGCGTCCTCCGCCGGATCGGGCAAGTGCTTGGGGGCATAATATCCGCGCCGCGCCTGTAAATCCAGGCCGTGCGAATTCGTCAGCTTAACCTTGAGAGCGTGATAGGCCCCGTCCAGCTTCAAGTTCTGCGGCGAAAATCCCAGCACATAAACAAACTCCGGAGCTGCAGCCACCTGGCCGAAGCCCGCTTTCAAGTCATTATTGTTGTGGAAGTACCGGCCGCCCGTCGCATCCGCCAGTTCCTCCATGATTCCCTCTTCCGCGATCGCGCTCTCGCGCTGATATTGCGCCTTGGCATTCATCACCGCCTGACCGCCTTGTGTACTGGGTGTGCTTGCGTCGCCCCCGGGGACGACCGCATAAAGCCCGCGTGCATTCAGCGAACTGATTCGCACATTGGCGCGAATTGCGCGGTCCATGATGTCGGTCTCTTCCTGGCGCAGATCGTCAGTGAGGAAAACACCAGGAGAAACGAAGATCAAGCTCCGGTCGCCCGGGGCCGCCTTGAGGCGGCGAATCGCATCCTCCAACACCGTAAGTGCCAGGCGCGCGTCGCGGTCACCAAGGCTAAGTACATTGGACGCCGTGGCCCGCACAACGATTTCGGCAGCCTGCATGGCCTGCTGGGCCGATTGGCCGGGAGGCGGCGGGTCGCAGGTTGCCAGAACCTCCGCGGCTGCTGTCTGCAAAGCCGTCGGGTCGTTCTTGTTTTGGATCAGATCGGCCGTGTAGTAGCTGATGTCCGGGCACTCCCTTCCCAGTCCTCCGATGGTTGGCCGCGACATCAGTTTCAGCAAGGCCTCGTGCAATTTCACGCGGTCATCGGTGAAATCCAGGCTGCCCTGCCCTGAACTGGTGAAGATGGCGGCGCGCGTGGTGGCATCCAGAGTTTCAGTCAAATGGCGATCAGCCGCGTTGCGAACTTGGATCAAATCCGCCGTGCTGGTATGAACATCGTCAAATAGGTAGATGACAAACCGCTGCGCGATCGGAGCAGGTGCTTTGGCCGCCGCGGTTGCCGCAGCCGCGTTTTCGAGCGCGGCATCGTCGGTGGCCACTTCCGCCGGAATCACCGCCTCGCCGGCCTTCTCCACCGAGAATTTGGAGATCACCTGCGGCTTGCCCTTGTCGAAGAGCTGGAAGTCTCCCTTCTGCAGCGTTCCGATCGCCTTCCCCTTCGCATCTCGAACCACCACCGGGACCATCACCAGATTCACTTTCGTGCTGAAGGTGGCCGGCGCGTCGTGTGAAGACATCTCGGGCGCATGCTGATTGGCGGGAGGCTGACCCAAAGAATCGAGTCCAGAGATTCCGCCAAACAGCAGTAGAGCCGCGGTTGCTGCGCCTCTCACGTGCACTTGCGACTAGCCAATCTACTAAATTCTAGTGCATTTTTCACTGCATAATGAAGAGATGCTCCGCGCATTCTGCCTTATCGCTACTCTCTCCATCATGATTCAAGGTCCGCTCCAAGCCCAACCTGCTGCTCAACAGGTCGATCGTTTCTTCGACGAAGTCTACTTCAAGTTCAGTCCCACCCAGGGGACTTCATCCGGCTTCCACCAATACGATTCCCAGCTTGAAGACTACTCGAAGGCCGCGCTCGACGCTAACAGGAAGGCCTTGCACCGCGCCGAGCGGCAATTCGCCGCCCTGCCCGCCGATCCCGACCGGGATCTCATCCTGAATTACATCCGTGCCGCGCTGCTTGATATGGAAAAGGTCCGCACTTGGCAAAAGAACCCCGACAACTACTCGAGCGGAGTCACCAACAGCGTTTACGTCATCATGAGCCGTAACTTCGCGCCAGCGGCGGATCGCATGAAATCCGTCATCGCGCGCGAGCGCCAAATCCCCGCCGTGTTCGAGGCCGCCCGCGCCAATCTCAAGAACCCGCCCCGCATCTACACCGAGGTCGCCATTGAGCAACTGCCGGGCATCATCAGCTTCTTCGAGAACGACGTTCCCAGCGCGTTCAAAGAGGTCACAGACCAGAAGCTGGTGGCCGAATTTCAACAATCCAACGGCATGGCCATCGACGCGCTGAAACGCTACCAGGCCTTTTTGCAGAACGACCTCCTGGCTCGCTCCGGCGGCGACTTTCGCCTCGGCGCCGATCTCTTTCGCAAGAAACTTCTCTACGAAGAAATGGTCGACCTGCCTCTCGACAAGCTCCTGGAAATCGGGATGGCCGACCTGCGCCGGAACCAGGAAGCTTTCAAACAGACCGCCGCGAGAATCGACCCGGGCAAGACCCCGCAGCAGATCCTCGATGAAGCCACCCGCGACCACCCCACGCCCGATCATTTGCTGCAATCCTTTCGCGACGTGTTAGGTGGATTGAAAGACTACATCACCGCGAGAAACATCATCACCGTGCCTTCGCCGGTTCTGCCCATCGTGGAAGAAACCCCGCCCTTCATGCGCGCTCTCACCACGGCGTCCATGGACACGCCCGGGCCGTATGAAAACGTCGCCAAGGAAGCGTTCTTCAACGTGACTTTGCCAGAACCTTCCTGGACTCCGACGCAAGTAGAGGAGCATATGGAGGGCTTCAACCGTGGCACCATCATCAGTACGGCTGTCCACGAAGCATATCCCGGCCATTATGTTCAGTTTCTGTGGATGCAAACCATCCCCTCGAAAGTCCGCAAGCTTCTAGGCGCCGCCTCGAATTCCGAAGGCTGGGCGCACTACTCGGAGCAGATGATGCTGGATGAAGGCTACGGCAACGGCGATCTGAAGCTCCGCCTCGGCCAATTGCAGGACGCGCTGCTCCGCAACGCCCGCTACATCGTGGGCATCCAAATGCACACCGGCAACATGACCTACAACCAGGGCATCGACTTCTTCGTCAACGAAGGCTACCAGACCCGCACGAACGGCGAGCGCGAAACCAAGCGCGGTACCAGTAATCCAACCTATCTGTATTACACGCTGGGCAAGCTCGAAATCATGAAGCTGCGCGAAGACTACAAAAAGATGCGCGGCAGCGCCTTCGCACTCCAGGAGTTCCACGACCGTTTCATGCGCGAAGGCAACCCGCCCATTAAGATCGTGCGGAGGGCCCTGCTGGGTGACGATTCCCCGGTGTTATAGACGGCTGCGGATTAATCGAAGCGCGGCAACAATTCCAGATCTTCCTTGGGCACTGCTTCCAGCGGATATCCGGCCCTGCGCCAGGCTCGCAATCCACCCGCGATCACATAGGCGTCGAATCCCTTTTCCCGCAAGATGTGCGCCACACGGGCGCTAGTGGCTTCGCGCAGTCAAGTGCAGTAAAGATAGATGGGCGTGTCCTTCGGCAGCGTCTCGATGAAAGCATCCAGATTGTTCGGCTCGATGCGGATCGAGCCCAGCACTCGTTGCTCGCCCTCGTCATAGTAACCGTGGCTGCGCACGTCGGCGATGATGATGTCCGGCGCACCTTCCAGTTTGAGACGCGCCTCGACGTCTCCCACCGGAACCCTTCGAACGAATCGGGTGAGCCGATATCTTCCGTAGAGCCACGCCCGGTATCCGATGAATCCGATGACGCCGATGAAAACCACCCAGGCCACGGCGCGACTAAAAGCTTGCAACCCTCCAGCGATCAAACGGAACACATCGCGAAACAGGTAGCCCAGCCCTCCGTAGGCAAGCGTGTAGAGCAACGCCCCACCCAGATCGAATCGCAAGAACTGCGCAGGACGCATGTTCATGCTGCCAGCCAGCGGAGGCGCCATGGAACCGACGCCGGGAATGAATTTCGCGAACAGCAGCGTGGTGCGCCCGCGCTTATAGAACCACTTGGCTGCACGCAGGATGCATACTTCCGGACTGAGCGAAAGGCCGCACAAAAAGCCGAGCAGGCTCCAGCCCATGCGACGGCCGGCCAAGAAGAGGATGATGTCACCAGTGAGCATCGCAATCGCGGCTACCGCCAACGCCAGGGCCGGATGCATCACACCCGCTGCCGACGCAGCGCCCGCAGCCAGTAAGGCTAGCGCGGCCGGTACAGGCAAGCCGATAGCTTCCAGGAACATGGCGGCGAACAGGCTCTGGTAGCCATACTTCGCGATCACGCTCAGGATGTCGGGCATGTCTCATTATCCAATGCCGCAGGCGCTATCCGCGATGCCGCGAGTGCTTAACCGTTACGGTTTACGACGAAGGCCGGATTTGCGCCAACAGCACTGTGGCTTGTTTCTCCAGGTCGCCGTGCTGCGCGATCAAGCTTTCCAGTTGCGTTTGCGCGCGCGGGATGTCGTGTTCCGCGATGAGACCCTTAGCCAGGTAGAATCGCGCTCGTTCCAAGTAGGGAGTATCGCCCGCTTCGGTGACAGCCCGCAGCTCTTGGATACCTGAGATGCGGTCGCCCGAGAGCAGCAAGCAAATCCCGAGATAGAAGCGCGCTGCGTTGAAGCTGGGCGTAGCATTTGCCGCGGCGCGCAGTTCGGGTACGGCACGCGCGAAATCCTGGTTGGCGTAGCGCGTCATCGCGTTCTGGAAATCGGCGTTCTGGAAATCCTTCGGCGCGGGCGTTTCCGGGACATACTCAGGCGCTCGAAAAGCCGCCAGCAATTCATAGCGCTCGTCGGGGATGGAGCCGGCGGATGCTTGCATCCGAGCCCCCGCCACTCGCCCGATGCCCGGTTCCTGACGCGAAGTCCACGCCAGCCAGCCAAACACGCCCATCGCTATAAGCATGATGAGCCCGGTGAAGGCATAGATGCCGATCCAGAATCGATCTTCAGGTTTGATTTTCAAGCTGGCGCGTTGTTTTCAGCATAGCAAGCGAGGGCGCCGCCCTTCAGGCTGGCATCCAAATTAATGCCCATCCAGGCTAACATCGGCTTCATGCGGACAATTTTCCTCCTTCTCGCCGGCGCGGCGCTCAGCGTAGCCCAGACTCCCGGGACCGCGGCCCCCACTCCCGGCATCGCGGAAAAAGCCACAGGTATGACCCCGCTCCCCGGCTATTTCCCGATGTATTACGAACCCAAAACCGGCCATGTTTTCCTCGAAATCTCGCGCTGGAATACCGATTTTCTTTATGTCCATTCGCTTCCGGCCGGGGTGGGATCGAACGATATCGGTCTCGATCGCGGCCAGATCGGCGGGTCGCTTGTGGTTCGCTTTGTCCGCTACGGCCCGAAGGTTCTCCTGGTGCAGCCGAACCAGAGCTATCGCGCTGTCACCAACGACGCGCTGGAACGCCGGGCGGTTGAAGAATCCTTCGCGCAATCGGTCATCTGGGGTTTCACTGTGGAAGCCGAAGAGGGCGACCGCGTTCTGGTGGACGCAACGAACTTCTACCTGCGCGACGCGCACCAGGTTCCCGAGACGCTCACCAAGAACAACCAGGGCGCCTACTCCATCGACCCTTCGCGCTCCGCCATCTATCTCGACCGCACGCGCAACTTCCCGCGCAACACCGAAGTGGAAGCCATCCTCACCTTCACCGGAAAGCAGCCCGGCGCGTGGGTTCAATCCGTCACCCCCAGTCCGGAGGCGCTTACCGTACGCGAACATCACTCCTTCGTCGCGCTGCCCGACCAGCCTTTCACACCCCGCGTTTACGATCCGCGCTCGGGTTTCATCGCGGTGCGCTACATGGATTACGCGCAGCCCATCTCTCAACCGGTGGTCCAGCGCCTGATCATCCGCCACCGGCTGGAAAAGCGCGATCCGTCCGCCGCTGTAAGCGACCCTGTGGAACCGATCGTTTACTATCTCGACCCTGGAACGCCGGAGCCGATTCGTTCCGCACTGCTGGATGGCGCGCGCTGGTGGGAACAAGCCTTTGAGGCGGCCGGCTTTCGCAATGCCTTCCGGGTTGAAATGCTACCTGCCAACGCCGATCCGATGGATGTCCGCTATAACCTCATTGAGTGGGTGCATCGCTCCACGCGCGGCTGGTCCTACGGCGAAGCGATTACGGACCCGCGCACCGGCGAAATCATCAAGGGCCAGGTATCGCTCGGTTCGCTGCGCGTGCGCCAGGATTATCTGATTGCCGAGGGACTGATTGCCAAGTACGAACAAGGCCAGCCGGTCGATCCGCGCATAGAACAGATGGCGCTGGCGCGGTTGCGGCAGCTGGCGGCGCACGAACTCGGCCACACGCTGGGACTCGAACACAACTTCGCCGCTAGCGCGCACGATCGCGCCTCCGTGATGGACTATCCTCCGCCCTTGGTGGCGATCAATGCCGCCGGCGACATCGATCTGAATGATGCCTACGCAAGCGGCATCGGCGACTGGGACAAGATCGCGATTCGCTATGGTTACTCCCAATTCCCGGCCGGCGCCGACGAACGCGCCTCGCTGAACGCCATTCTCAATCAAGCGCGCGACCAGGGGTTGGTGTTCATCTCCGACCGTGACGCCCGCGCTGCCAGTGGCGCCAATCCGGTCGCGCACCTTTGGGACGCTGGCCCCAATGCCGTCGACGAACTGAATCGCGTCATGCTGGTGCGCGCCAAGGCTCTCGCGGGATTTTCGGAACAGAAGATCCGTTTCGGTGTCCCCATGAGCACGCTCGAAGAAGTGCTCGTTCCGGTTTACATGTTCCACCGCTACCAGTTGGAGGCCGCCACGAAAGTGGTGGGCGGACTTAATTACACCTATGCCGTGCGCGGCGACGGACAAACCGTGGCCGAGATTGTGCCTGCGGCGGAGCAGCGGCGCGCGCTCAACGCGGTGCTGAAGACGCTGGACCCCGCGGCGCTCATGCTGCCCGAGCGAATCCTGGCACTGCTGCCGCCGCACCCGCCCGAGTTCGAAGCCACCCGTGAAGATTTCCATTCGCGCACCCAGATCACTTTCGATGCCATGGCGCCCGTGGAAGCCGCCGCCGATCTGGCTGTAGCGCTGCTGCTGAACCCCGAGCGTGACACGCGGCTCATCGACTATCATTCACGCGACGCTAAGAATCCGGGACTCGACGAAGTGATCGACCGTCTCGTAACTGCCACCTGGAAGACGCCCCGCGCCGGAATCCGAGAAGCGGAGGTCGCGCGAACCATCGACAACGTGGTGTTGTACCGCCTGATTTTGCTGGCGGAAAACCCGCAGGCCTCCGCGCAGGCGCGGGCGCTGGCACGTCTTAAGCTGGACGATTTGCGAAAGTGGCTGCTGGCGCGCCAGACCACGGACACAGCCGGGCGCGCGCATTTCGCTTACGCCGCTGCGCAAATCAAGCATTACGAAGACGACCCCAAACAGATCACTGTCGATAAGCCCGCCGATGCTCCGGATGGCGCGCCGATTTAGGCGCCGGGCACGCCGGAGACGTCGGATGCGCCCGCACGCTTCGCATCGCGAATGAAGGACTGATCGAAGGAGACAAAGGCGGCTCCGGGCGGCCTGCTACTCAGGTGCAGCGCGTCCGCGAGCTCGATTCCGTGCACCGAAAGTGCAAGCGCGGCTGCTACCGCCGGTTCATCCTCGGCGTGCACATTCTTAAGGCCGAGCAGTTTGCCGAGTGCATCGCGGACAGCGCCTTCACTGAATCCATATACACTGCGCAGAACCCATCCAGTTTCCAGCAACACCGTTTTAGCGATCCAGATGGGTTCCGCCGCCAACAGCGATTTAGCGGCAGCGGACTGTTTGACATCATCTCCGGTGAGCAGCCGGACAACCACATTAGTATCGACCGCGGTCATGACGCCGAATCACCTCGCGCTCACTGGCAGTGTGCATCTGCGCCACAGTTTTCGCCTTGCGTTTGGAACGCAAACAGCCGGCGACCTCCTCCAGATCCGTTTCTGGAAAGGGGCGGGCGGGGCGAAGCAGAACTCCATCGCGGGTTTCTTCGACCGTGAACTCGGTGCCCGGCCCCCACAAGCGGGAAGCACGTATGTTCTTGGGCAGGACAATCTGGCCCTTGGTGGAGAGCCGGGTGGTTTCCATGGTAAGACTCCAGTAAGATTATGACACGGATGGCCAGGGCCGCGCGACAGGTCCGCGCCCGGTGTCACGCAGCTGGCCAAGGTCCTTCTCCTTCCAGACGAGCGGCTTAGGGCAAGCTGCGAGTTTGCCGGGCCGTGCGCGCTGTGATACGATGGGTTAGCTTTCATGGATCGCATCCGCGAAGCAGTTCCGCCAAATCCCCTAAAACGGAGTTAACGACAGACCTCGAATGAGCTTTACAGTATTCCTCGGAAACTTGCCTGTCTGGGTTACGAAGGACGACATCAAGTCCTGGCTTAACGCAGAAAACCTGGTGTACGACGACGTCAAAGTGATCCGCAATCCTGAGACGCAGGAGTCGAAAGGCTTCGCGTTCATCGACACGCCCAACTCAGAAGAAATGAACCTGATCATTCGCCGCTTTGACCGCGCGCCTCTCGAAGACCGTTTGCTGCGGGCCAATCAAGCCCAGCCGCCACGATCGAAGGGTCCGGGTCCTGGAACCACCGGCCAGATAAATCGGAGCGCTGCCCCTCCGCCACGTCGCGAGCGTGGCGGGAAAAAGCACAAGCGTCCGCAGCCGAGTGGTCCGCAAGCACCGCCCAGCGCCTTCGCGGAAGAACTCGCCAAGGCTCTCTAAGCTCTTCGGAACCGCGTCTACCGCGGGGCTTATGTCGTTCTCCCTCCAGCCCTTCCTGTAACACAATCTCTCTAGCCCAAACATCATCCCTGTTATCAGTGGTATACTCAATGGCACCTGTGTAACACAGGGGCGCCGCTTGGTCCACAATCCGCACGCGCCGGGGGTGGCTTCGTGAGTAGTCTTTTAATCATTCGCGTCTCCTTCGTGGTGTTGCTCTCAGCAGCCGCATGGTTTCTATCTCCATTTGATCTCCCTGCCCCGTACGGCGCTGCTGCCGGCCTGGGGTTCGGTTTGGTCATCGTTCTATTTGAGGCTCAGGTCCGGAAAACTACGCTGAAACGCCTGATCGGCGCGGCTTTCGGATCGCTACTGGGAATTATTGGAGCGTATCTCATCTCGCTCATCTTGAGCCACGCGTTCCCGAGCGGTTCCGCCACGCTTTCGTTTCTCGAGATTTTGCTCTTAGTGTGGCTGGCCTACGTCGGGCTCATGGTGGGCGCCAGCAAAGGCGAGATGTTGAACCTGGGCGCGCTCGGCGGACTCTTCGGGGGCGAGCAGGTGTCGAGTTCATCGTTCAAGATCCTGGACACCAGCGTCATCATCGATGGCCGCATTGCCGATATCGTCGAGACTGGATTCCTGGATGGCACGCTGGTGATCCCGCAATTCGTGCTGCGTGAACTGCAACTCGTCGCGGACTCGGCCGATTCACTCAAGCGCAATCGCGGCCGCCGCGGTCTGGATATTCTGCAGCGCATCCAGAAGATGACGCAGTTGAATGTGCAGATCCTGGAAGATGATTTTCCCGCCGTGCCCGAAGTAGACATGAAACTGATCGAACTGGCGAAAGTCTACAACTGCAAAATCGTGACCAATGATTTCAACCTCAACAAGGTGGCGCAGCTGCACGGCGTGGAGGTTTTGAACATCAATGAGCTGGCCAACGCGCTGAAACCGATTGTACTCCCGGGCGAGATTATGCGCGTCTTTATCCTGAAGGAAGGCAAAGAGTACAACCAGGGCGTGGCGTATTTGGATGACGGCACGATGGTGGTGGTGGACAACGCTAAGAAGATGATCTCGCGAACCATCGACATTGCCGTGACCAGCGTTTTGCAGACCACCGCGGGTAAAATGATTTTTGGCCGTTTTGACGATCGGGTGCATACGGTTCACGATAAGAGCCAGAGCCACTCGGAACGCACGACGAGTGCGTCGCGCGAGCAACACTCGCCGCCCACCGGCACACAGGCGGCCGAAGCGCGCGGCTCGAGCATCGGAGCCGCTACCTAAACGAGCATTCGAATGAAAGTTTCTGTGATTCTTCCCGCCGCGGGGCTGGGAACACGCATGGGGCGAGCCGTCCCTGAAAAAGCGGGCACCAGCCGCAAGCAGTTCATGCTGCTGGACGGGTCGCCCATCCTGCTGCACACCATCCGTAAGTTTGCCTCCTCGACCGCGGTGACCGAGATCGTGGTCGCACTGCGAGCGGAGGATATCGATTGGGTGCGCGAACTCCTGCGCGCCGAAAAATTCGGCAAGCCGGTGCGCCTGGTGGAAGGCGGCGATAGCCGGCAAGAATCCGTCGAGCATGCCTTGGCGACGCTAGGCGCCGGCACCGAACTGGTCGCGGTGCACGACGCGGTGCGGCCGTTCATCGAACACAGCGTCCTGGAGAAAGTATTCGCCGAGGCCGAGCAAACAGGCGCCGCCATTGTCGGCATCGTGCCGGTGGATACCGTGAAGCAGGTGCATCGCAACAAAATCCGCCAGACGATTCCGCGCGAGCGCCTGATTTTGGCGCAGACGCCGCAAGTGTTTCGCTTCGATCTTCTGAAGACCGCGTTCTCTCGCGCGCGCGAGGATGGTTTCGCGGGCACCGACGAATCCAGCTTGGTGGAACGCATGGATGAGGTGGAAGTGAGCGTGGTCCCTGGCAGCGATCGCAATTTGAAGATCACCAAGCCGTCCGACATGGACCTTGCGCGGCTGTTTCTGGCCGAAGAAATGACGGCCAGAGTTGGATCTGAGTGACCGGGTCTTGAGCGACGTCCGAATTGGCCAGGGCTGGGATGTCCATCGCATCGCGCCGGGCCGTCCAATGATTCTGGGCGGCGTGGTCATTCCTTCCGATTTCGGATTGGAAGGGCATTCCGACGCCGATATTCTTTCGCACGCCATCACCGATGCGCTGCTTGGCGCGGCCGGATTGGGCGATATCGGCATGCACTTTCCCGACACCGATCCACGCTGGGAGGGCGGCGACAGTCTCATGTTCCTGCGGCACGCGCGCGACCTGGTGAGCGCGAATGGCTATCAAATCGCGAACGTGGATTCCACTGTGATTCTCGAGCGGCCCAAGTTGAAAGATCATCGCGCCGCGATCCGCGGAAAGCTGGCGGAGACGCTGGGCCTCGGGGTCGACCAGGTGTCGGTGAAATTCAAGACCGCCGAACGCCTCGGTCCGGTTGGCGAAGGACTCTCCGCCGAAGCCCAGGCCGTGGTTCTGCTCTCGCGCAAGTGACTCGATGCCCCCCGCACGCCCTCCCGGCCCGAAGAATCCTCCGATCATTGGAAACCTGTACGCCTTCCGCTCGAATCCAATCGGCTTCCTGACCAATGCGGCGCGCGAGTACGGCGACTTGGTCTACTTTCGTGTGATGCGCCAGCACATGTACTTGGTGAATCATCCCGACTACGTGCGCGACATTTTAGTCAGCAATCAAGGTAACTTCATCAAGAGCCGCGCTCTGCAGCGTGCGAAGGTGCTCCTGGGCGAGGGATTGCTCACTAGCGAAGGACAACACCACCTCCGACAACGAAGATTAGTCCAGCCCGCGTTTCATCGCGAACGGCTGGCGGGATATGCGTCGGCAATGAGCGAATGCGCGATGTGGTGGCGCGAGCGCTGGCAAGCCGGAAGCACGCTGGATGTTTCCACGGAAATGCCGCATTTGACACTCTCGATAGTGGCGAAAACGTTGTTCAGCGCCGATGTGCAATCGGAAGCCTCGGAAATCGGTACGGCGATGACCACGGTTCTCCAGATGTTTCGCTTATTGCTGATGCCGTTCTCCGAATATCTGGAGAAGCTGCCGCTGCCGTACGTGCGCCGCTTTGAGAAGGCGCGGGCGCGGTTGGATGCCACCATCTACGGGCTGATTCGCGAGCGCCGCAAGAGCGGCGAGGACTCGGGCGATCTGCTCTCGATGCTGCTGTTCGCACGGGATGAGGAGAAAGACGACGCGCGCATGAACGATGAAGAAGTGCGCGATGAGGCGCTGACGCTGTTCCTGGCTGGTCATGAGACCACTGCGAACGCGCTGACGTGGACTTGGTATTTGTTGTCGCAGCATCCCGAAGTGGAGCGGCGCCTGCACGCGGAGATTGACAATGTGCTGCAAGGCCACGCGCCCGAGTTGGCCGACATTCCCCAATTGCGCTACGCCGAAATGATTCTTGCCGAGGCGCTGCGGCTGTATCCGCCGGCCTGGGCGATTGGACGGATGGCAGTTGCGCCGTTCGAACTCGGCGGCGCCCAAATTCCGGCGAAATCGATTTGCATTCTAAGCCCATACTTGGTGCAGCGCGATCCGCGTTGGTTTCCGGATCCGGAGAAATTCGATCCAGAGCGCTGGACGCCGGAAGCTCGCGAGGCGCGCCCGAAATTCTCCTACTTTCCGTTCGGCGGCGGCGCCCGGGTATGCATCGGAGAGCGCTTCGCATGGATGGAGGGCGTGATCGTGATGGCAGCCATCGCTCAGAAGTGGAGACTCCGGCTGGCCCCCGATCAGCAGGTGGAGCCATTGCCGCTGATCACGCTGCGGGTTAAAAACGGGCTGCGGATGATTATCGAGGCTCGAGTATAAGGGTGAGCTGCGCTAGAGAACCAGTTTGCGCAAGACTGCCCTCGCGGGTGCGCCGTCGCCGCCGATGATCTTGAGAGGCAGGCAAACCAGCTCGTATTCGCCCGGCTCGACGTGTTCCAACTGCAGGCCCTCGATGATCCAGATGCCTGCTCCGAGCAGGATGCGGTGGGTCTCGGGGCCGCCGCTGTCGAATCCACCTACGGAAAGATAATCCACGCCGACCGTCTGAACGCGGCATTCCACCAGGTAGCGGGCGGCCTCGGGATCGATGTGAACGTATTTCTCTTGGAATTCATCGGACTTCCAGGCGTGACCGGAATTCCACGTCTTGAATAGTACGCGTTCGTCCTTCGCCAGTCGATGTGGCTCCAGTTCGGAGATTCGGATCATCTCCGGATCGTGAATCTCTATCACGCGGGCCCGCCCGATCGAAGCCGTGATCGGCATGGTCTCCATTCCGGCCGCGGCTTCAAGGTAGTGGCGCGGAGCGTCCATGTGGGTCCCGATGTGCGCGGTTGTGCAAATCTGGGACAAATTGCACGGATCGCCGTTCGCGATCTCGAGGGTGCTAGTCCGCTCGAACGGCGCGTCGCCCGGCCAAGTGACCATGCCGTTGCGCAGAGGCACGGAAATATCGATCCAGTCACTGCTCATAGCCGAGGCTCATGACGCGACCGCGACGACATTCTTCACCCCGTCTGGATGGATCTGCAGTGCATCGAGGGCGCGCTCGAGCGGAAAACGCGCGGTGATCAAGGAGCGCAGGGTTTCGGGCCATCGCTGAGCGAAAATGCCGAGGTGCTGGATGGCGGACTGAAACGCGTGCGGCGGCGCGTTCACGCTGCCCAGCACGACCTGATTGTTCAGCACCATGTTGCGCATGATTTCGTCCGTATCCACCGGAATCGGCCCTCCGCGGCCAGGCACGCCGGTGAATACAAAGACCGCATTCGGGCCAAGATGTTTCAGAACGTCAAACGCGACGCTGGAAGCCCCGGTGGCTTCATACACTACGTCGATCGACCCGGCGATCTTCGCCATATCTTCCGAGGAATGCGTCTCAGCGGCAATGTACTGCGCGCCAATTGCGTTCAAGATGCTGTTCTTCTCCTCGTGGTTGGGCGATCGCGAGTACACGCTGACCTCGAAGCCTTCTATCTTCAGCGCCATCGCTCCCAGGATTCCGACAGGTCCCGCGCCCAACACAACAGCGCAGCGGCGATGTTCCCAAGGGACGCGGCGCTGGACCGCCCACAGTTGTTCCAAGGATTTTTCCGCAATCGTGAGCGGTTCCACCAGCACAGCGACATCGCGCAGCCCCCGCGGGACGAGATGAAGATAGCGCTCCTCTTCCACCACGAACTCGGTCATATAGCCATGGTTTTGCTTGATGCCGCGCTCGGTGAAGTCTCCGGTGTAACAGAAATCCTGGCGGCCTTCCCGGCAGGCAACGCAGGATGGGTGCGGGCATGGACGGCGCACAGTCATGACGACCAGATCGCCTGGCTTCACCTTGGAAACCTGCGGGCCGGCTTCGACCACTTCGCTCAGCGATTCGTGGCCGATAATCAGGTACTCGGAGCCTTCAGGCGGTGTGCCGTACTCGAACGAAACGATGTCGCGATCGGTTCCGCAAACGCCGACGTCCAGCACGCGCATTCTGGCCTGCGTTCCCGAGGTGATTTTCGGCTCGGGATGATCGACGACGCGGACTTCGCGCTTGGCGGGGTAGACGGCGACGGCGCGCATAAGAACAGAATACGGGAATACAAGGAAGACGAGGAAGACAGGGAATACGAAGAAGAATTCAGAAGTCAGAATTCAGAAGTTCGGTGTGGATCTGGCCGTTGCCCCAGGTGCAGTGGCGGCCGACGCCGGTCCAGTGGGCGGCCTGGAGGTAGGGCACGAACTCGGCGAGGTCGCCTTCGTATTCCGCGATGCCGATGAAGCCTCCGATACCGTGGCGCTGGCCGGTTCGGCTGCTGCGGCGTTCCACCGCGACGCGACTCAATTCGCAACGCACCGTTTTCACAGATCGTGCACGTTCAGCCAGACCGCGAAAATCGATTTCCAGCGGCCCGGCGCCATACAGGCTGCGTAACGTGCTTACGCGATCGCGAGCGCGCGCGAGTAACACCGGGAACTCGACGCTCCCCACCCCAGCGGCAGCCTTCAATTCCGTTGGCGTTTGAAATTCGACCCGGATGCGCGAGACGCGCGTGCTTCCAGGGCTCAGATCAACCACGACCTGCGAGTGCTCTACGGAGACCAGGTGGGCCCACTGCGCAAAAGCGCGGGTGAAGTGCTCGAGTGCCGGATCGCGAATGTTAAACAGATTGAGCCCGAAGGAAAATGGATCGCCCGGTCGTAGCGCTTGCCCGTCCAACGACGCAGCGCGGATGACGAAGGGCCGCGGCCAGTCGGCCAGACCACTGGGCCCGGCGCCGGCCGATAATACAGGGGACACCGGCTCGAAGATGCGCGCATAGTCCTCCGCGCACGTGATCTTGCGAAGGATGCTCCCCAGTGCGCCCCGCAAAACGTTGCCGGCCTGCCCGGGATGAAAGTGCATGGCATCCCGAGCCGCGAAATGAAAACGGCAGGCTTCTAGATCGAACGTCACTTCAGTATTTCGCGGACTTTGGTGGCCAGTTCCTCGGTTGAAAACGGCTTCTGCAAAAAGTGGGCGTCGCTTTGGGGGAGGCTGGCATCGCCGTAACCGGAGACATACAAGACCTTCATGTTTGGCCGGCTCTCCACCAGACACTCGGCCATTTTACGCCCGTTCATTCCCGGCATGACCATGTCCGTAATCAAGAGGTGAATCACGCCGGCGTGCTGGCCGGCTGCCGCCAGAGCGTCCTTGGAAGAGGCGGATGACAGGACCTTGTAGCCATGCCGCTTCAGCATCGTTTCCACCACGCGCCGTACACCGTCCTCGTCTTCCACCAGGAGTATCGTCTCGGTGCCGCTGGCGACGTCCTTCGCGGAGGACGTCTCTAGATAATCCGCGGTCTGAGCCGCCACCGGAAGTTCAATGCGGAACGTGGTTCCCTTGCCAGGCTCGGACTCAACCCGAAGATCTCCGCCGTTTTCCTTGATGATTCCGTAGCTAGTAGCGAGCCCGAGTCCGGTGCCGTGCTCTTTGGTGGTGAAGAATGGCTCAAAGATACGAGAGAGCACCTGTGCGTCCATGCCGATACCGGTATCGCGGATGGAGAGAGTGACGCAGTCTCGCGCCGGCGTGCCCGCATTCCTGGTTTCGAGAAGCAGTTTACCGCCGCCCGGCATAGCATCCCGGGCATTCACCACCATATTCAAGATCACTTGCTCAATCTGCCCGGGATCGGCGCGCACAGCGTTCAATTGCGGCGCCAGTAGGGCCTCGAACTCAATATCCTCGCCCAGCATGCGGCGCAACATGCGATCCATATCGCGCACCAGGGCGTTGAGATCGACCAGCGACGCACGGACTCCTTGCCGCCGGCTGAACGCAAGCAACTGGCGGGTAAGATCGGTGGCGCGTTCGGAGGCCTTGACCACCTGTTCGAGATCCAGGCGCGCCGGATCGCTCGGATGCATGCCGTCCAGCAACATGTGCGAATAGCCCGTGATGACCATGAGCAGGTTGTTGAAATCGTGGGCGACGCCGCCCGCCAGACGTCCCACGGCCTCCAATCGCTGTGAATGGTGGAGCTGCTCTTCCAGGCGTTTGCGCTCGGTGATGTCACGCGAGTTCACCACCATGCCATTGACTCCGGCGACGTGCGAAAGATCGCGCGAAAACGATTCCAGAACTCGCCACGATCCGTCACTGTGATGAACGCGGCACTCCACTGGCCGGCCGTTGTTACCGTCCACGAGGGCTGTTTCGAAGGAAGCCTTGTCGTCGGGATGCACAAACGACAGAACATTTCTGCCGACCAATTCGTCGAGATGGTGGCCGAGCAGCCGCTCGTGTGAAGGGCTCGCATAGCGGATGGTTCCGTCCAGGTTCAGGATGCTGATCAGGTCGAGCGAGTGTTCGATCAGGGACCGGTAATGCTCCTCGCGGCGTTCCAGCGCATCGAGCGCCCGGCCGCGCTCGGAAGCGTAGCGGATGGACCGGACCAGGAGCTCGCCGTCGACGTGTCCCTTGACCAGATAGTCCTGAGCGCCGGCGCGGACGGCCCGCACGGCCAGAGCTTCATCGTCGTGGCCGGTGAGAACGACGATCGGAATCTTTGGCGCGTGGGCGTGGGCGCGCACCAGTGTATCGAGTCCGTTGGCGTCGGGGAGCGAGAGATCCAGGAGCATGACGTCAAACGAGTCGCGGTTCAGGCGATCGAGCGCGGCCGCGAGACGGTCCACCTGCACCATTCTTAAGTGACTTGCCCCGGCCTTGCGAAGCAGCTCGGTGAATAGGCGCGCGTCGACGGGGTTATCTTCTACCAGCAAGACGCGAATGCCGTCGAGATTCATTGGGCGCGACGGGATGGCGGAGGCGGAACGTTCCGGTTTATCCGATCCACACCAGATTCTACCGTATGCGGCACACGTATGCAGGGCTGGTTTGCAGAACCAGTGCAACGTGCTGTATTATGAAGGTTTGCGGCTCCAGGGGTAAATCCTCTCAGGTGTCTGCCTGACGAATCCACATTTTAGGACTTTCGAAGGATAGTTATGTACGCAGTAATTGAGACTGGCGGGAAACAGTACCGCGTCGCCCCGGGCGATGTGGTGCGGGTGGAAACGCTCGCGGGCGATGTTGGCTCCGAGATCGAATTCGGCCGCGTGCTGGCGGTGGTGAACGACGCGAACGAAGTGGCGGCGGGTTCTGCCGTGGCCGGTGCTCGCGTAAAGGGAACCATCTCCGAACACGGGCGCGGCGACAAAATAATTGTGTTTAAGTTCAAGCGCAAGAAGCAGTACAAGCGCACCATCGGCCACCGCCAAAACTATACGCAGGTGACGGTGAGCGAGATTCTGGCATAGGCCTCTGGCAGGAATTAGATATGGCGCATAAAAAAGGTTTAGGCAGTTCCAAGAACGGGCGCGATTCGAATGCCCAACGCCTGGGCGTGAAGCGCTTCGGCGGAGAAACGGTGACGGGCGGGTCGATTCTGGTGCGGCAGCGCGGTACCATCTTTAAGCCCGGCGAAAACGTCGGCCGCGGCAAGGATGACACGCTGTTTGCGAAGGTCCCCGGCATCGTCGTATTTCGCAATCGCGGCCGCTTCGGCAAGTTCATCAGCATCCAGGCCAGCGAATAGCTTTCCTGCGCGATTAGCAGCCTTCGGGCTCACACACCTCAGTTCAGAAGCAGCCCACTCCCATGTTCATAGATGAAGTACGAATCCGCGTGAAGGCGGGCGACGGCGGCAATGGCTGTCTGGCGTTTCGGCGGGAGAAGTTTGTTCCGCGTGGCGGGCCTAGCGGCGGCGATGGCGGGCGCGGCGGCGACGTGACTTTTGTCGCCAGCGAACACCACAACACGCTGCTGCATTTCCGTTTTAATCCCGAGCACGAGGCCGAGCGCGGAAGGCACGGCGAAGGCAGCCAACGCACGGGCCGCGAAGGCGCCTCCAAAGATGTTCCGGTGCCGGTCGGGACCGTCGTATATGACGAAGACACGGGCGAGCAGCTGCACGATTTCACGGTAGCGGGCGAGCGGTTCGTCATCGCGCGCGGCGGGCGCGGCGGGCGCGGCAATCAGCACTTCGCAACGTCCACGCATCAAGCTCCCACCGAGCACGAGCCAGGCCATCCCGGCGAAGAAAAGCGCCTTCGGCTGGAGCTGAAGCTGCTGGCTGACGTTGGACTCGTAGGCTTCCCGAACGCCGGTAAGTCGACGCTGATCTCCCGGATCTCGGCGGCGCGGCCCAAGATCGCGGATTATCCGTTCACCACGCTCGAACCCAACTTGGGCGTGGTCAGCGTGGGCGATGAGACGTTCGTCGTGGCCGACATTCCCGGCCTGATTGAGGGCGCGCATCTAGGACACGGCTTGGGCGTCCAGTTTCTACGGCACATCGAGCGGACGCGTTTGCTGGTGCACCTGGTGGATGTTTCTGAAGCCACGGGACGCGATCCGGCCGGCGATTTCCGCGTCGTGATGGAGGAACTGGAAGGCTTCAGCGCGGATCTGGTCCGGAAACCGATGTTTGTGGTGGCGTCTAAAGTGGATGTAGCGCAGGATCCCGCGCGAATCGAGGAGCTGAGGGCTTTGGCAGCCTCGAAGCAGCTCCCGTTTTATGAGATATCCAGCGTGACAGGACAAGGGATTGAGGACCTTAAGTACAATTTGGCTCAATTTCTCGCCAAGGCTCTCGAAGACGAAGCTACTTTACCAGCGCGCTCGAAGCTGTAGCGAAATTCAGCACGACCGACGGGAAGATCCCGAGCACCAGCGTTCCAACAGCGGAAATCCAGAGCGTTGCTGCGATGCCCACGCCCACGGGCTGCAAGGAAAGGGTCGCCTCGCCTGGCTCCTTCATATACATCACAACCAAAATGCGCAAGTAGTAGTAAGCCGCCACGGCGCTGTTCAGCAGGCCGAGCACGGTGAGCCACACCAGGTTCGCATCGAGCGCGGCTTTGAAGATGTAAAACTTCCCGAAGAATCCACCCGTGAGCGGCACGCCGATCAGCGATAGCAGGAAGATGGAGAACAGTGCCGCGGTTACCGGCTGCTTCCATCCGAGTCCCGCGAGATCTTCCACGTTGACGAACTTCTCGCCTTGTCTGGAAAAATGCGTGACCACGGCGAATGCGCCAATGTTCATGAACGCATAGGCTGCCAGATAGAACATGGCGGCGGCGACGCCGATCTGACTGTCCGCAGCAATCGCGACCATGACATAGCCGGCATTCGCGATGGAGCTGTAGGCCAGCAACCGCTTGATGTTGGTCTGCATGAGCGCCGCGAAGTTCCCAATGATCATCGTGAGCAGCGCCGAGGACCATACGAAAGGCTCCCAGCGGCTGGTGATCGGTCCAAAGGCGGTCATGAATACGCGCAGGAAGACCGCGAAGGCGGCGGCCTTGGGACCGGCGGACATGAAAAGCGTCACCGGTGCGGGCGCGCCCTGGTACACGTCGGGCGCCCAAATTTGGAACGGCGCGGCCGAGACTTTGAACGCGAATCCGACGAACATCAGCGCCGCGGCGGTGCCTGCTAGAATGACGTTGGTTTCGGAACCGGGCGTCAGCAGCGCGATGCGGATGGTGGAGAGATTGGTGCTGCCGGTGGTGCCGTAAATCCAGGCGATGCCGTAGAGCAGAAAAGCCGTGGCGAACGATCCAAGCAAGAAATACTTGAGCGCGGCCTCGTTGTTGCGCTTATCGTCTCGGAGATATCCCGCGAGAACGTAGGTAGCGATGGAGGAGATCTCCAGGCCAATGAAGATCATGATCAGCTCGTTGGCGGTAGCCATGATGCATTGGCCGGTCACCGAAAATAGCAACAATGCGTAATATTCGGAAGACTCGGCATGCTCGCGCTTGAGATATTGCGTGGCGGAAAACAAACTCAGGATGCCGACCGCGATGACCAGCACGCGGAAGAACGTTGCGAAGCCGTCCACGATCAGCATGTTCGAAAACGAAAGGCCAGGATTGCCGTTGGCCGCGACGGCGCTCACAAGAGCAGCGGCGAAGGCTACGAAGGTTTGCACCGAAAGGTTTCTCTTCTTGTTTTCGCCCAGCCAGCCTTCCAGCAGCATGATCAACACGCCGGCGACGGTCATGATGATTTCGGGCAGGATTCGCAGGTAGTCGGCGGCGCTGGGCGCGAAGTTAGCGGGCATTGGCTAAGTCCCCTTGGGCTGCGAGAACGGGCGCGGGCCGCGCGGGCATAGATTTCACATGAATCTCGCGGCGCGCGTCCAGCGGCCCCAGCAATATGGCGTTGGATGCCGAAATCGGCGGAATGAAGCTTTGCGGGTAGCTGCCCAGCCAGACCATGATGAGAATGAGCGGAACGATGATGGCGTACTCGCGGACGCCGAGGTCGGGCATGTGGTGCGTCAAGTCCTCGGACGCCTTGCCGAAGAATACGCGCTGGTAGAGCCACAGCATGTAGCAAGCGGACAAAATCACGCCCAGCGCGGCGAAAACGGTCCAGCGGAAATAGACCAGAGATGCGCCTTGCAGCACCAGATACTCGCCGATGAAATTGCTGAGCATGGGAAGGCCGATGCTGGCGAGCATGGTGATCATGAAAGCAGTGGAAAGCCAGGGAGCGGGCGTCGCTACGCCGCCGTAGGACCCAATTTCGAGCGAGTGCCGGCGTTCATAAAGGAAGCCCACCAGAATGAAAAGCGCGCCGGTCGAGATGCCGTGGGCCAGCATCTGGTACACCGCGCCGTCGAACCCCTGCTGTGTGAAGCTGAAGATCCCGAGCACGACGAATCCCAGGTGGCTCACCGATGAATATGCCACCAGCTTCTTCATATTCGGCTGAACCATCGCCACCAGCGCGCCATAGACGATGCCGATGATGGCCAGCGTGGCGATCCATCCGGCGCAGGTGCGGGCGGCGTTCGGAAACATCGGGACCGAGAACCGGAGCAGTCCGTAGGTGCCCATCTTCAGCATCACGGAGGCCAGCATTACCGAACCCGCGGTGGGAGCTTCGACGTGCGCGTCGGGCAGCCAGGTGTGCAACGGGAACAGCGGAACTTTGATGGCAAAGGCGATGAAAAACGCCAGGAACAGCCAGAGCTGCTCGACTGGACTGAGCGTGATGGCGCCGCTCTGCAGGCCCGCAAGGATCGTTGTGTAGTCGAACGTGCCGGCTAGATTGTAGAGATAGATGATGCCCACCAGCATCAGCATTGATCCGGCCATGGTGTACAGGAAAAACTTAACTGCCGAATAAATCCGGCGCTCGTGACCCCAGACGCCGATCAAAAAGTACATTGGAACGAGCGAAACTTCCCAAAAAACAAAGAACAGGAAGAAGTCGAGGGCGCAGAACACTCCGACCAGCCCGAATTCGAGCAGCAACAGGAACGCGAAGAACTGTTTGATGTGCTTGTCGATGGAGCGCCAGGAAAGCAGCACGCAGATCGGCGTCAGCAGCGTGGAAAGGATCACCAGCCACAGGCTGATCCCGTCGAGCGCCACATGATAATTGATGGCCGGCGACTGTATCCAGGACTGATTGGTTTCGATAGCGAACTTGCCCGGAGCGCTGGACCAAACGGGTCCGATGAGGCCGAGCGACGCCACGAAGACGGCGAGCGATGCAACCAAACTGAAAACGCGGATGGTCTCAGGCTTATCTTTCGGCAACGCGAGAATGATCAAGAACGCGACGAGCGGCAGGAAAATGACGACGTTGAGCAGCGTCATCGCAGGCCGCCCGAGAATCCGATCGCGAGCAGCAAGGCGATGGAACCGAGCACCACCCAAGCCGCGTAGCTGCGAATATTGCCCGATTGAGCCAGTCGCAAGATGGAACCGATACCGCGCGACCGCGTCCCGACGCCGTTGACCGTGCCGTCGATCAAGCCAGCGTCCACGCCGCGCCAGAGCACCGTGCGCGAGCCTTCGATCAGCGGTTCGACGACGGTCGCGTCATAAGCTTCGTCGACGAAGTATTTGTTGTAGACCAGCGTGTACAGCCCGCCGGCGGCCTTGGCGAACGAATCGGCCAAACCGCGTTTCGCGACATAGAACACGTACGCGAGCAAGATGCCTAGGATGCCGACGCCGGCTGAAAGCCACGCGAGGCCCTGATTCTCGGCTCTCTCAGCGAACATCGGCTCCAGGAAATGTGGAATGTTGATGAAGCCTCCGGCGAGAGACAATACGGCCAGGATCATAAGCGGGCCAGTCATCACCAACGGCGATTCGTGCGGATGCGCGTGGCCGCGATAATCGCCCGTAAAAGCCAGGAACCAGGCGCGGAAGACATAGAACGCGGTCATGCCGGCGGTCAGCACGCCCACCCAGTACATCCACGGCGCGTGTTCGTAAGCAGCGACTAGGATCGCGTCTTTGCTGAAGAAGCCGGAAGTGAAAGGAAACCCCGAGATCGCAAGAGAAGCGCAGAATAGCGTGATCGCCGTAATCTTCATGTGCTTGAACAGGCCGCCCATCTGGCCCAATTCCTGTTCGCCATGCAGGCCGTGAATCACCGCGCCAGCGCCCAGGAAAAGCAGCGCCTTGAAAAACGCGTGCGTCATCAAATGGAAGATGCCGGCCGAGAACGCGCCCACGCCGACACCCAGAAACATGTAGCCGAGCTGCGAGACGGTGGAATACGCGAAAACTTTCTTGATATCGGTTTGCGCGAGGCCGATGGTGGCCGCGAAAAACGCCGTCGCAAGGCCGATCACGGCCACCGTGTCCATGGTGATGGGAGCTTTGGAAAAGAGCGACGCGGAGCGCGCGATCATATAAACACCAGCGGTCACCATGGTTGCCGCGTGGATGAGTGCGGATACCGGCGTGGGGCCCGCCATCGCGTCCGGCAGCCAGACATACAGCGGAATCTGCGCCGACTTCCCGGCCGCGCCGACCAAGAGCAACAGCGTGATGATGGTAAGGATTCCGGTGCTTGCTTCCGCCGGCAGGCCTTTTGCCGCGTCAAACACCTTCGTGAAGTCGAGCGTTCCGAATTGCCGAACAATCAAGAACACGGCGAGCGAAAACCCGAAGTCGCCGATGCGGTTCACGATGAACGCCTTGTTGCCCGCGGTGGTTGCGAACTGCTCGGTGAAGTAGAATCCGATCAGCAAATAGCTGCACAACCCCACGCCTTCCCAGCCGACGAACAGCAGCAGATAATTCTGCGCCAGCACCAGCACCAGCATGAAGAACATGAACAGGTTGAAGTAGGCGAAGAAGCGGTAGTAGCCGCCTTCGTGCTCCATGTAGCCGGCCGCGTAGATGTGGATTAGCAGCCCGACTCCGGTGACGACCATCAGCATGATGGCAGTGAGGCGGTCCACCGCAAAATCGACGCTGATGTTCAGGGTGCCGCTTTGAATCCAGGTGCAGTAGTGCTCGATGTACTTTGTCTCGATGGGACCCAACCCCACCAGCGTCTTCACGACCCACGCGAAAGAAAGGGCGACCGAGCCGAGGGCGATGAGATTGATCATCGCTTTCGGAAGGCGCCGGCCGAGGAGTCCGTTGAGGAGGAACCCGAGCAGCGGGAAAATTGGAATCAGCCAAAGATTCATGATTTAGTACTTCATCGAATTAACGTCGTCGATCATCAGCGTGCTGCGGTTCTTGAACACAGTGAGAATAATGGCCAATCCCACGGCGGCTTCGGCCGCGGCCACTACCATGACGAAGAAGCTGTAGATGTGTCCATCCACTTGCTTGAACTGGTAGGAGAATGTCACGAAGGTCAAATTCACCGCGTTGAGCATCAGCTCGATAGACATGAATACCGTGATGATGTTGCGCCGGAAGATGAAGCCCGCCACACCGAGTCCAAAAAGAATGGCGCTCAGGATCAGGTACCAGCTCAACGGGACGGCGTTCGGCATGGTCAGATTTCCTTTCTCGCTAGCACAATCGCGCCAACCAGCGCGATCAGAATCAGGACCGAGGTCACTTCAAACGGCAGAAGGTAGCTGGTGAACAGCTTGCGGCCGACGTCGGCCGCGGTGCCCTGGAAACCACCAAAGACTACGCCTTCGGTCTTCGGCAAGGCGGCTTGAATAATGAAGCTGATGAGCCCAAGAAACGCGACGAGCAGAACGATGCCGAGGTACTTCACGAAAGTGGACGCCTGAAATGTTGGGGTTTCCGCGCCTGCGTTCAGCAGCATGATCACGAAGACAAATAACACCATAATGGCCCCCGCGTACACGATGATCTGGGCCATGGCAATGAATTCGCCGCCGAGTTGCAGGTACAGAATCGCGAGCGATCCCATCACGCCAATGAGCGAAAGCGCGCTGGCGATGGGGTGGGTCTGCACGACGAGGCTGATACCACAGAAAACCGCGATACAGGCGAAAATGAGGAAGATCAGCGCAGTCATAGATTATTTTGTCGTCAAGGCCACGATGAGGCTGGTGGCCAGCAGGTTCAGCATCGCCAGCGGAAACAAGAAAATCCAGGCGAAGCGCATCAACTGATCGTAACGGAAACGCGGCAGAGTCGCGCGCACCCAAATGAACACGAATAGGAGAATAAGGATTTTGCCGCAGAACCAGAACAGGGCCATGAGAATCGTCTTCAGCACCGGAACGAAGAGCGACAGGCCAAAGATCGCGGCGATTCCGAGAAACACCAGCCCGGTGGCCGGCAGCGTGAATTTGTCCATGCGCCGCGCGGGATGCAGGCCGTGATAGACCGCGATCAGTCCGGCGAGGGCGAATACAAGGATGGGTACGACATCGGAATATGGCGCCGGGAAAGGCGGTTGCCAGCCGCCCAGGAACAGCAGCGTCGCGACGGCCGTCACGGTCACCATATTGGAGTACTCGGCCATGAAGAACGCGGCGAAATTCATGCTGCTGTACTCGGTGTGGAAGCCGGCCACGAGCTCGTTCTCCGCTTCGGGAAGATCGAACGGAACGCGATTGGTTTCAGCGAACCCGGCGATCATGAACACGATGAATGCGATGATTTCGGGAATCAAATTCCAGCGCGGGATGAAGCCCAGCCAGTAGCCGCTTTGATAGTTCACCATATCGCGAAAGCTGAGCGTATTCGCTAGCAGCAGCGGCGCGGCTACCGCGAGCGCCAGGGGCAGCTCATAGCTGATCATCTGCGCGGAACTGCGAAGACCGCCCAGCAGCGAGTATTTGTTGTTGGAAGCCCAGCCGCCCAGCGCCACGCCATAGACACCGACGGAGGAGACCGCGATCACGAACAGTATCCCGATGCGCAGATCGGTGAGCTGCATCCAGGTGGTCACCGGGCCGATCGTGATCTCGGGTCCGAACGGGATGACGGCGATGGAAATCAGCCCCAGAGCGACGGCCACGAACGGCGCCATTAGGTAGAAGAGCTTGTTGACGTGCGAGGGGATCAAGCCTTCCTTGGTAATCAGCTTTACCACGTCGGCNNCGCCACCTTGATGAGGGTGAGTATGAAAAAATTCATGGATGAACTTACGGCCGCTCGGAATACAACGCGCCCGGCGCCTCGAGTGTGGAATTCAGCTTCTTGCAATACCGGCCCAAGGTACCGGACGTGAACAGGGTATCGCGCGCGGACTGAATCAGCTCCGGCCGCGAGCTGGCCGGCACACGGCCATTCACCGGCGTCGTTTGCGCTGCTCCCCCTGTAGCGATTACGGGCAAAGGAATATTATAACCATGCACGTTCTTGCGAATCTCTTCCAGAACTTTGTCGGTGGACCACATGCCGAGATTCACGCCCATCTCTTTTGAGAGCAGCCCGAGGATCTCGAGGTCGGGCTTGGTTCCCATCACCTGGACGCCGCCCTTCAGACGCTGCACCTCGCCGCACACGTTGGTGACGGTCCCGTTTTTCTCGTAAGCGGAGGCGGCCGGAAACAAGATGTCGGCGCGCTGCGCAGTCTCGGTGAGAAACATTTCCTGCACGATCACGAAAGTGTTCGAGGACGCGAGCTTGGCGTGTTTCAAAGGATTCGCGCCCACCACCCACAGCACATCGAGATCGGTGGCCGCCAGGATCTCGTCGTAAGCCAGACCTGAGGCGCTCACCGGTCGATAGCCTGGGCCGAAATCAGGACACAAGCCCATGTCGGACGCGCCGCGGGAATTCGAGTAGTCCAACAAGCAAACGTATTTCGCGGGAATGCCGAGTGAATCGCCAAACGCCACCAGTTTGCGGATCGCGTCACCCTTGATGGCGTCACCGAAAAGAATCACCAGCTCCGGTTCGCTCTTGAGCTGCTCGCGCAGCGATTCGACATCCGCCAATTCGCGGCCCGGCGAGGTGATGATGCCGCGGACCGCTAGGTCTCGCTCGCGGACAGGGCCCGGCGTGACGGTGTAGACGTGCGCCTGGTGATGACGGTAGTTCGCGCGAATCTGGAACGCAAGGAACGGATGCTGCTGCGAGAGATCGCTCGAAATCACCAGAATCGCCTTGCGATTGTAGAGATCCGCTGCGGTAGCAAGCGCGTCCTTGTTGGGGCTGAGAGCGTCAAGGAGACTTGGCACGTCGCCAGTGCGATGGTGGTCGATGCTGTTGGTGCCCAGCGCCTCGCGCGCGAACTTCTGGAGGTAATAGTTTTCTTCGTTGGTGGTGTGGTTGGAGCCGATCACAGCGAACTTACCGTTGCGCGCCTTCACTTCGGTGAGCTTGCGAGCCGCGGCCGCCAACGCCTCCGACCACGACACAGGTTCCAAGCGCCCGTTTCTACGCACGAGCGGCGATTGCAGCCGCTCCGGGCTGTTCACGAAATCAGCCGCATAACGTCCCTTGATGCACAGGAACTCGCCGTTGATTCCGGACCGGTCGCGATTGTTGCCCCGAATGATCTCGTTGTTGCGCACACCGAGNNACCGGACAAATGTCGATGCACATCCCGCATTCGTCGCACTCCAGATGGTCGAAATGATTGGGTTCGATCACCGACACAGCCCCGCGGTTACCGACGCCCAGAGCCTTCACGCCCATGCCCTCGTCGCAGATGCGCACGCAGCGATAACACAAAATGCAGCGGGGCTTGTCGTAGAACACAACCGGTGACCATTGTTCTTCGTCCGAATGCAGCTTCTGTTCCAGGAACCGGCTCTCGCCCAGGCCGTAGCGGAAGGTCATGTCCTGCAACTCGCATTCGCCGCCCTTGTCGCACACTGGGCAATCCAGCGGATGGTTCGCCAGCAGAAATTCGAGCGTGCCCTTGCGCGCCTCATGCACTTGCGCGGAATCGGTGCGGACCACCATGCCCTCGGCCACCGGCAGCGTGCAGCCGACCTGCAGCTTGGGCGTCTTTTCCACTTCCACCAAACACATGCGGCAGGCAGCCTGCAGCGACAGGCCATCGTAATAACAGAAAGACGGAACTTCGATGCCCACCTGCTTGGCCGCGTTGATCACCAGCGTGCCGGGAGCAGCAGTCACCGCTTTGCCATCGATTGTGAGATGTATTTGATCGCTCATTTGTTAGATGTCTAGGCCATCGCCAGTTCCGTCGAGTGCTCATAGGGGCACGGCTTGCCATTCAAATGCGCCTCGAAATCTTCAGGGAACTTTTCGACGATGGAGATGGTCGGCATGGCCGCCGCGTCACCCAGGGCGCAGTAAGTCCGGCCCAGCATGTTCTTCGAAAGCTCGCCGATCAGAGGGATGTCGCTCTTCTGTCCAGCCCCGCTGTGAAAGCGGTCCAGCGTCTTCTTCAGCCAATTGGTGCCTTCGCGGCAGGGAATACACCAGCCGCAGCTTTCGTGCGCGTAAAACTTCATGATGCGCTGCGCGAACTTCACCATGCAGGTGTCTTCATCCAGCACCACGGTCCCGCCCGAGCCTAGCATGCTCTTGGCCTTGGCCAGGGAATCGAAGTCCATGGAGATATCGCACTCGTCCGCTTTCAATAGAGGGCACGAGGACCCGCCCGGCACCACCGCTTTCAGTTTCTTTCCGTTGCGCATTCCGCCGCCGACTTCATAAATCATGCGCAGCAAATTGAAACCCACGGGCAGCTCGTAGACGCCGGGTTTGTTGATGTGTCCCGAGAGGCAGACCAGACGCGTGCCTCCGTTTTTCGCCGGCCCCAGAGCCGCGAACGCCGCGCCGCCGTCGCGAATAATGGCGGGGATCGCCGAAAATGTTTCCACGTTGCTCAGAAGCGTGGGGGATTGCCAGGCGCCCACCACCGCCGGGAACGGCGGCTTCATGCGCGGGATGCCACGTTTGCCTTCGATGGAATCGAGCAGCGCCGTCTCTTCTCCGCATTCGTAAGCACCCGCGCCGGTGTGTGTGTAGAGATCGAAATCGAAGCCCGTGCCTCGGATGTTCTTGCCCAGGTAACCGCGCGAGTAGGCTTCCGCAATAGCGCGATCCATGGCTTCGATCAGGTAGCGATATTCGCCGCGGATATAAATGTAGCCCTTGTGCGAGTCGACCGCGCGTCCCGCGATCAGAATGCCTTCGATCAATTGGTGCGGATCGTTTTCCATCAGCAACCGGTCTTTGCAGGTGCCCGGCTCGCTCTCGTCCGCATTGATGATGACGTATTTCGGCTTGGGTGAAGTGCGCGGCACGAAGCTCCACTTCAGACCGGTTGGGAATCCGGCGCCGCCGCGTCCACGCAAAGCCGACGCTTTCACTTCCTCGATGATCTGCTCGGGCGTCATCTCCACGGCCTTGAGAAAAGCCTTGTAACCGTCGGTGGCGAGATAGGTGTCGAGCGATTCCGAATTCGCGAGGCCGAAGCGCTTGGTCAGGATCTTAACTTCGAGCGGACTGGGTTCGTTGTAGAGCATCGGTTAGTGTGGGCGCCTTGTTTCCAAATTCAGGACACGTTCCTCTAATGCCTCTAGACGTCCCATTACCGCGGCGTCGCCAACTTCGAGTGTGTGCAAGCGCAACGCCTGTCCTTTTCCGTAGCCGTGAAAGGAGTTCAACAAGTTGGTCTCGACATTGCGAGTAAACTCCGTCAGCCGGTCTCCTAGAGCCTCTAGCTTCGCGTCCAGCTTGGCTTCCAGCCTGGACTCGAGATCCGCTAGATCCTTCTTTGTAACCGGGTCAGAGTCTGCCATAGCTTAATGCGCCTTTCTCACTTCCGCCAGCAGTTGATCCAGTTTCTCAGGCGTCACATGGTGATGGAAATCGTAATTGAGCTGAATCGCCGGCGCCCAACTGCACGCGCCCATGCATTCCACTTCCTCGAGTGAAAACTGCCCGTCTGGCGTCACTTCCTTGTTCCCGATTCCGAGCGTCTTCGAAGCGTGCTCATACAGCTCCTCAGCGCCCAAAATCAAGCAACTGATGTTGGTGCATACCTGGACGTGGCACTTGCCGAGCGGCTTGCGATGCAGCATCGAGTAGTAACCCACCACCTCGTCCACCTGCAGCGGCTTCACCTGGCAGCGTCTGGCGACTTCTTCAACCAACTCGGCCGAGATATGGCCGACTTCGTCCTGCGCGTATAGCAGCATCGGCACCACCGCCGAGCGCGTCCGGCCGGGCGGATAAATTTCCAGCAGCTTCGCGAATCTGGCTTCCAGTTCCGGCGAAAAGGTCATCACCGATCCACGTCTCCCAATACGAAGTCCATGCTCCCGAGCGACGCGATGGAATCCGCCAGCAGCCGGCCTTCCAGCAGCGGCGCAAGCGCTTGCAGGTTCCCGAAGCTCGGCGTCCGCATAAACACGCGGTAGGGCTTGGAAGTGCCGTTGCTCACCACGTAGTAACCGATCTCACCGCGCGGCGATTCCACGGCCTGATATACCTCGCCGGCCGGAACGCGGAAGCCCTCCGTCACAATCTTGAAGTGATAAATCAAGGCTTCCATCTGCGTCTTCATCTTCTCGCGCTCGGGCAGCACGATCTTGGGCGCGCTGGCCTGCCATGCGCCTTCTGGCATCCCTTCGAGCGCCTGTTTGATGATCCGCGCGCTCTGTCGCATCTCCTCCATCCGGACGCGATACCGCGCGTACACGTCGTTTTCCGTATGCACGGGAATTTCAAACTCGAACTGATCGTAGCTGGAGTACGGCTCATCCTTGCGAACGTCCCACTTCACACCGGCCGCGCGAATCATGGGACCGGTGACGCCCAGATCCAGCAGATCCTCCAGCGGCACAAAGCCCACGCCCTGCGTGCGGCGCTTCCAGATCGGATTGTTGTTCAGCAGCTCTTCGTATTCATCCACCTTGCTCGGAAAAGCGTTGATGAACTTGCCCACGGCCTGCTGCCAGCCACGCGGCGGTTCCAGCGCCAGCCCGCCAATGCGGATGTAGCTGGTCATCATGCGCTGTCCGGAGAACATCTCGAAGATCCGCAGAATGTCCTCGCGTTCGCGGAAACAATAGAAGAACATGGTCATCGCGCCGATGTCCAGCGCATGCGTCCCCAGCCACACCAGATGGCTGTTCAGCCGCTGAAGCTCGGCCAGCATCACGCGCATCCATTGCGCCTTGGACGGGATTTCGATGTCGCCGATGAGTTTCTCCACCGAGAGCGCGTAGACCAGATTGTTCGACAGGTTCGAGAGGTAATCCACGCGGTCCGTCAGCGTCACCACTTGCTGCCAGGTTTTTACTTCGCAATTCTTCTCGATGCCGGTGTGCAGAAAACCAATGTCGGGCACAGCTTTGAGAATCGTCTCTCCGTCCAGTTCCAGCACGATGCGCAACACGCCGTGCGTGGAGGGGTGCTGCGGCCCCATGTTCAAAATCATGTGGCGCGTGCTTGGGGCAGGCGCCTGGATCAGGGGCTCGTGTGTCGCGTCGATCGCGGTGATCGAATCGGTATGAAGTGTGGTTTCACGCATGAGGCACTTTGTTCAATCTGCTATTGCTCATCCCGAGGCTCTATTCATCCTGATAGCTGTATTTATATCCGTGTACCGGATAGTCCTTGCGCAGCGGGTGCCCTTCCCAGTCGCTTGGCATCAGGATCCGCGTGAGACCGGGGTGGTTGCGAAAACGAACGCCAAACAGATCGAACACCTCGCGCTCGTACCAATCCGCGGTGCGCCAGACGCCTGTGACGGAATCGATCTCGCATTCCGACTCCGAAAGCCAGCACTTCAACCTCAAACGCTGGTTGCGCTCGAGCGAATGCAGCAGGTACACCACCTCGAAACGCGGGGCAGCCGGAAGCCAATCCACCGCTGTGACCGCGCTCAAGCGAACAAAGCGCTGCTGGTCCTTGAGGTATCGGCAGACTTCAACGATGCGCGCGGGAGCGACCCAAAGTGTCGGCTCGTTGCGTTCGGCGTGGCCTCCAGTGATAGCTCCCGGAAACGCAGCGTCCAGCGCCGAGGCACCCGCGTGGTCCTTCAATTCGTCAGGCAGCATTTTTGGTTACCGATGACTGTGGCGCGGCATCTGGGTCGCCATAGGGGCTGTCTCCCGGCGCTTCATGGGACCAGTCCAGCGCACCCTTCTTCCAGACGTAAAAGAATCCAACCAGGATCAGAATCACGAAAACCAGCATCTCCCCAAACCCAAACAGCTTCAGCTCGCGATACACCACCGCCCAGGGATACAGAAACACCGCTTCGATATCGAAAAGGATAAAGACGATGGCCACCAGATAAAACTTGACGCTGAAGCGCTCTCGCGCCGAGCCCGTCGGCGCAATCCCGGATTCATACGGCGAGTCCTTCACCCGGTTCTTCACGTGCTTGCCCAGCAGAAAGGAGATCGCCACCAGCGCTGCGGCCACGATCACCGCGATAACGATTTGTACCAGTACGGGGAAATAGGTATCAGAATAGGATGTCGGCATTCGATGGTATGGATTGTGGACTCAAGGCCCTAACATTCGACTATAATGAGATCCGGCCTCGGGCCGCAAGTTTGGTTTTCGGAAACAGGAAAAGAGCGATGACGGCGCCCACAACAAAACAGATCGAAATTGTTGTTAACGGACAAGTTCGGCTGGCGCCCCAAGGGTACACGCTCCGGGAATTGCTGGTGTGGTTGGAGGTGGATCCCGAGCGTATCGCGGTGGAGTTGAACCGGTCGATCGTCCAGCGCCAGGCGTGGGATCAGGCCACCGTGGGCCCAGGTGCAACGTTAGAGATCGTACAGTTTGTAGGCGGAGGCTAGGGAGCGGGTTCTGCTCGGCGGAGCAGTCGAGATCAGAACGTTTCACTTGCCTATTGACTCTCGTATTGGCTCAGGTAAAATTTAGAGGCGCTCTTGTTACAAACGTCAGCGGGGGAACATGTTCAAAACAAAGAAAAGCCGTTCTGAATCAGAAGACAGCATGCGCACGTTTGCCTCGAGCGACGTTTCGCGCATCGCCCAGGTCAGCTTGCGGCAGTTGCAGTGGTGGGATGAGCGGAAGGTTGTCTCGCCGCGCCATGAGGGCCACAAGCGCGTCTACCAGGCTGAGGAAGTAATTGAAATTACGGTTATTGCCGAGCTCCGGCGCAAGGGATTTTCACTGCAGAAGATCCGCCGCGTCCTGCGGTTCCTGCAACGCGAAATGGGTAAGCGGCTCAGCGACGTCGTGCAGTCGCAGTCGGATCTGCACCTGGTCACCGATGGCAAGTCCATTTATCTGGAAGAACAACAGGACCGGATCATTGACATCCTGAAAAACGCCAAGCAGCCCATGTTTCTGGTGTGCGTCAGCGACCAAGTCCGGCGTCTCGACGATTCTTCCCAGCGCAAGCCGGTAAAGACCGAGGCGGGCGCCGCTGGATCGCGCCGCTCCGTCCGAAGCGCATAAGCAGAGCCGCTACCGTAAGGGAGTCGGTGCGGCCCGGCCACGGCATTTGTGGGCTCAAGGGCTGCCAGGAAAAACTCGGTATACTGAAAGAGCGAGGTGTCGATGCCGCGTTGGGTACGGTCCGTCCTTATTTCCGCTTTCGTCGTGGTTGTCTGCTCCGTCATTGGGGGCATCTTTGGACCGGGTGTTGCCGGAGTTTCGGCTGCATCCACTGGCCCCGAAGAAGACCTGAAGACGAACATCAAGCAATTCACCAGAGTCTATGAACTGGTGGAGAACAATTTCGCCGACAAGGTTACTTCCGACAAAGGCATCTACAAAGGTGCGATTCCCGGAATGTTGCGGACGCTTGATCCGCATTCCAATTTCTTCGATCCTAAGGATTTTCAGTCGCTCCGTGACGATCAAAGCGGACACTACTACGGCGTAGGCATGCAGGTGGCCCCGCGTAATGGCAAGACCATCGTGGTGGCGCCATTCGGCGGATCGCCGGCGTATAAGGCTGGGCTTCGCCCCGGCGATATGATTCTGGAAGTCAACGACAAGAAGACCGACTCGCTCAGCACCACCGAAGTGGCCGACCTTTTGAAAGGGCCGCGCGGAACGCACGTCCAGGTGACGGTGGGACGCGAGGGCGCCGAAAAGCCGCTGTCCTTCGACATCGTACGCGATGAGATTTCTCGCTCCAGCGTGGAAGACGCGTTCTGGCTTCGCCCCGGAATCGCCTACATGAGGATTACGCAGTTCAATGAGAATACCAGCCAGGAGATGGAGGACAACTTCAAGCGCCTCGGCGAAGCGAATATGAAGGGCCTGGTCCTGGACTTGCGAGAGAATCCGGGCGGTCTGCTGAACGAAGGCGTGGCCGTCGCCGGGCACTACTTAAGGAAGGGCGAGGTAGTTGTATCGCATCGCGGACGCGCATCCGCCGAAAAGCCCTACTTGGCGCGCGGCAGCGCCGCTGGACAAAATTATCCGATTGTAGTCTTGGTGAACCGCTACTCGGCCTCCGCCGCGGAAATCGTCGCTGGCGCTCTGCAGGATCACGACCGTGGTTGGATTCTGGGTGAGACGACGTTCGGCAAGGGATTGGTTCAAACCGTTTATCCGCTCGAGGATAATACCGGCCTCGCATTGACCACCGCTCACTACTACACCCCGAGCGGCCGCTTGATCCAGCGTGACTACTCCAACATCTCGTTCCTCGATTACTACTACGGCAAGCGCACCGAGCAGAAGAACCTGCAGGACGTCAAGAGCACCGACAGCGGCCGGACCGTGTATGGCGGCGGCGGCATCACGCCCGATCAAAAATACGAACCGCCGAAGTACAACAAGTTCCAGACCGAGCTGCTGACCAAGTACGAGTTCTTCAATTTCACGGCAAAATGGTTTGGTTCGCATCCGCAAGCGCATTTGAACAAGGGCTGGGAGCCGGATGCTAGCGTGATCAACGATTTTCACGAATACCTGTTGAAACAGGCGCTGCCCTTCACCGAAGCCGACTGGACCGAGAACCACACGTGGATTACTCAACAGCTCAAGCGCGAGATGTACGCGACCGCGTTCAGTTACGAGGATTCTCAAAAGGTCGCCATTGAAACGGATCCGATGGTGTTGAAAGCCATTGACGCGATGCCCGACGCCAAATCACTGCTCGACAAAGCGAAGAAGCTGATTGTTGAACGCATCCAGCGCGACGACCCGCGGCGGCCATAGCAGCGAGTTTATAGAACCGCGACCGTGAGGAAGCGGCTTTCAGACATTAGCGAAGGTTTGAGCACACCACAAATTACCGTCCTCGACGCGGGCGGCCAATACTGTCATCTGATCGCCAGGAAGATTCGCGACCTCGGCGTGTATGCCGATGTTCAGCCCAGCGAAACGCCCGCTTCCCAGTTGGCCGGCCGGAAGGGCATTATCATCTCCGGGGGTCCTGACAGCGTTTACGAAGCCGGCAGCCCGCAAATCGATCCGAAGATTCTCTCCACCAGTAGCGCGGTGCTCGGCATCTGCTATGGACAGCAGTTGATGACCCACATGCTGGGCGGGCGCGTCCGCAAGGGTGAGAAGGGCGAGTATGGATTCGCCCGATTCCAAACCGGGCGCCCTCACGCGCTTTTTGCCAGTCTGAACGGTCAACTGCAAGTCTGGATGAATCATCGCGACCAGGTGGAATTGGCTCCCGAAGGTTTCGATGTCCTGGGCGGCACGTTTACATGTCCCGTGGCGGCCATCGCCCACCGCACGCGTCCGCTCATGGCCGTGCAGTTCCATCCGGAAGTCGCGCACACGCAACAAGGGCATCAGATTCTCGCAAATTTCGTCTTCGGGGTCTGCGGTTGCACCAAGGATTGGGATCCCAAGGACCGCATTGGGCCGCTCGAAAAGCAAATCCAGGCCATCGCTGCGGACCGCAATGTATTCTTCTTTGTCAGTGGCGGAGTGGACTCCACGGTGGCCTACACGCTGTGCTTGCGGGCGCTCGGACCCGAGCGGGTTTTCGGCATCTACGTGGATACCGGGCTGATGCGCGAAGGTGAGACCGCCTATGTGCGGCGCTTGTTCCAGCAACTCGGCGCGACGGCGTTTCGTGTTGAGGAAGCCGAAACCGAATTCTTGAAGGCGCTCGAAGGGGTGACGGATCCCGAAGAAAAGCGGCACATCATCGGCGAGCAGTTCATCGTCGTCCAAGAGCGCATCTTGAGCACCGGCCACTTTCTCGATGGACATTGGATTTTAGGCCAGGGCACGATTTATCCGGACACGATCGAGTCGGGCGGCAGCGCGAAGGCCGACGTGATCAAGACTCACCACAATCGCGTGGCGGGTATCCAGAAGCTCATCGAGTCGGGCCGTATCATCGAGCCGCTGGCATCGTTTTACAAGGATGAAGTCCGCGAAATCGGCGGAGAGCTAGACATTCCTGGTGAATTCTTGCATCGTCATCCTTTTCCGGGACCGGGCTTGGCGATTCGCTGCCTGTGCTCGGAAACGGTTGCTCCGGTGACCCGCAGCGATCCAGGCTGGTTGTTGCCCATCCGGTCCGTCGGGGTCAAAGGCGATTCGCGCAGCTATCATTCCGTGCTTGCGCTCGAGGGTTTGCCGGAAGATGAGGTTGCGACCGAGTTGGTGAATCGCATGCTGGACATCAACCGCGTTGTCGGGCTGGTGCATGCGCGCGCTGGAATCGCGGAGCTGCGATCGAGCCGTGGCACTCTCACACGCGAGCGCCTGGAGCGCCTGCGCCAAGCCGATGCTATTGTGCGGCAGTTGTCGGAAGAAAGCGGATTCGACCGCGAAGTCTGGCAATTTCCGGTAGTGCTGATTCCCATCGGCGCGGGGAGCAATCCGGATTCCGTGGTGCTGCGGCCCATCCATTCCGTCGACGGGATGACCGCTCAAGTAGTCCGCATGCCGCACGAACTGCTGCACCGCATGACCTACGAGCTTCTTTCGGTGAACGGAGTGTGCGGCGTGTTTTACGATCTGACGCACAAGCCGCCCGGCACCATCGAGTGGGAGTAGCTCAAATCCGATGAAAACTCTTCAAAATGTCGCGCGTGGAATAACGCAGCGCGATCGGGCGGCCGTGCGGGCAGCTCATCGGACAATCGGTGGCGGCGAGTTCGTTCAGCAGCCATTCCATCTTGGTGTGATCCAGGCGCATATTGATTTTGATGGCGGCGCGGCATGCGATGCTCGCGGCCATGGCACGGCGCAAATCGTCTAACGAGACTTTGCGGAGCTCGCTCTCGGCGATTTCAAGAATCTCAAACACCAACCGTTCGATGTCGGCTGGGCCGACGCCCGCCGGTGCGCCTTTCACGGCGATGGTCCGGTTGCCAAAAGGCTCTGAATCGAAGCCCGCGCGTTCCAGTTCGTCGGCGATGCGCGCGTATTCGATCTGTTGACCCGCGGTCACCTCGAGCAGAATCGGCATGAGGAGCTGTTGGCGTTCAACGCGACCCTCGGCTTGCTGGCGCAGCACTTTCTCGAACAGAATGCGCTCATGCGCAACATGTTGATCGATGATCCAAAGCCCGTCGCGTCCGGCCGCGATGATGAAGCTGTCGTGGATCTGGCCGAGCGGCCGGAGATCCGAAAGAGCGCTCAAGCTTTGTGGCGCCTCGGTGGTGTGTTGCGCGAGTGGGCCATGCGTATCGGGGACTGAAGTGGACCGCACCGGCTCGAAGCCGAACCGCGGCTCGGGTGCCGCGCTGGGGTTGAGAGTGGTGGTATGGAGAGTGTACACGGGAAGGTCTTCCATTCGCTCGGGTCCGGTCTCTGGTCCAATGCTCGGCATCGGCTCGAAGCGCTGATTTTCGATGCGTTGTGTGAAATCCGAAAACGGCAGATCGGCGGCGGCCTGGGGCTGCGTGGGAACTGGGATGCTGGATGCGGGACGAGCGGCGATCAGGCGGTCGCGAATGGCATCGCGCACAAAATCATGCACCACGCTGCCATGCCGAAATCGCACTTCGGTTTTGGACGGGTGAACGTTCACGTCCACTTCCTCGCAATCACAGTCCACAAACAGCAGCGCGAATGGGTAACAAGCCGGCGGCATCAGATTGTGATAGGCGGAAGAGAGCGCGTGTAGAAGCAGGCGGTCGCGAATCAGCCGGCCATTCACGAACAGAAAGATCGAATTCCGGTTCATCTTCTGCACTTGCGGGCCGGACACGAAGCCGCGCAGCGCAAAGACGCGCATCGTGCGATCCTCGGCGTCGACGACCTCGAGCTCACGCTCCACGTAGTCCAGATCGATCAGTTCTTCGAGGACTTGGTTGCCGAACACCTGATACACGCGCTCCTGGAGCGTCTCCACGGGCGTGACGTCCAACAACTGCGACGATCCGTGACGCAGTTGGAACGACTTCTTCGGATGCGCCAGGCTGTAGTGCGTCGCAAGCGAAGCGATGTGTGCGAGCTCGGTCTGATCGGACCGCAAGAACTTCTTGCGCGCCGGAACGTTGTAGAACAGGTCGCGAACCGTGATGGTGGTCCCGGTGGGCCGTGAGAATTCGTCGCAGCGCAGGATCTTGCCACCCGCGATCTCGACTGCCGCGCCGGTGGTCTCCTCGGCCGCTCTCGTCTCAAGCAGCAGCCGCGAGACGGAGGCGATGGATGGCAGCGCCTCGCCGCGAAACCCCAGCGTCGCGATGGAAAGCAGGTCCTTCACATCGCTCAGCTTGCTGGTGGCGTGCCGCTCAAAGGCCAACAGCGCATCGTCGCGCAACATGCCGCTGCCGTTGTCAGCGACGCGGATCAAGCGCCGGCCGCCGCTGTCGACCTCGATGCGAAGATCGGTGGCGCCGGCGTCGAGCGAGTTTTCGATCAACTCCTTCACCACCGAGGCCGGGCGTTCCACCACTTCTCCGGCGGCGATTTTGTTGGCGACGGTGTCGGAGAGGACTCGGATTCTGCCCATGCGGCGGTTACTACTAAGTGCTCATGGAATTCAGGAATTCGCCGTTGCTCTTGCTCTTGCTGAGCCGATCCAGCAGCAACTCCATGCTCTCCACGGGCGATAGCGGGTTGAGAACGCGCCGCAGCACGAAGATCCGGTTGAGTTCTTCTTTAGGAACCAGCAGCTCTTCCTTGCGCGTGCCGCTCTTGGTGATGTCGATGGCTGGGAAAACTCGCTTGTCCATCAGCTTGCGGTCCAGATGGATTTCCATGTTGCCAGTGCCTTTGAATTCTTCAAAGATCACGTCGTCCATGCGGCTTCCAGTATCGATCAGTGCGGAGGCCACGATGGTGAGCGAGCCGCCTTCTTCAATGTTGCGAGCGGCGCCAAAAAAGCGCTTCGGCCGCTGCAGCGCGTTCGAATCCACGCCGCCCGAAAGAACCTTGCCGGACGGTGGAACCACCGTGTTGTACGCGCGCGCCAGGCGCGTGATGGAATCCAGCAGGATTACGACGTCGCGCTTGTGCTCCACCAACCGCTTGGCCTTTTCGATCACCATTTCGGCCACCTGCACGTGGCGCGAGGCAGGCTCGTCGAACGTGGAACTGATCACCTCGCCCTTCACCGAGCGCTGCATGTCGGTAACTTCCTCGGGGCGCTCGTCGATCAGCAGGACGATCAGCGATACCTCGGGATGATTGGCGGTGATTGAGTTGGCGATGGACTGCAGCAGCATGGTTTTGCCGGTGCGTGGCGCGGCGACGATCAAACCGCGTTGCCCCATCCCGATGGGTGTCAGCAGATCCATCACGCGGCCCGAGTAGTTGTCGCGCGTGGTTTCCAGTTTCAGCCGTTGGTCGGGATAGAGCGGCGTGAGATTGTCGAAAAAGATCTTGTTGCGCGCTTCTTCCGGCGGCTCGAAGTTGATCGCGTCCACTTTGATGAGCGCGAAGTAACGCTCGCCTTCTTTCGGCGGCCGGATCTGGCCGGAGACGGTGTCACCAGTGCGCAGATCGAAGCGCCGGATTTGCGACGGCGAAACGTAGACGTCGTCCGGGCCGGGCAGGTAGTTGTACTCGGGGGCGCGCAAGAATCCGAATCCGTCGGGCAGGCATTCCAGAACGCCTTCGGAGAAGATCAGACCGCTCTTCTCGGCCTGCGTCTGCAGAATCTTGAAGATCAGCTCCTGCTTGCGAAGGCCCGCGGTACCGGTCACGCCCAAGTCCTTGGCGATCTGGTTGAGCTTCTGGATGCTCATGTCCTTGAGCTCCACCAGGTCGAGCGTGCCGTTCTTTTGGTTGGCCTGAGGCACACCTCCGCCATGGCGCTTACGTGCGCCTGGCTGGCCGGCGGGAGTCTCCGCCTTGCCGTTGGGCTCCGGCGCTTTCGCGTCAGCATTGTCGGCCGAGGGTTGCGCGTCACCTGACTTGGCATCGGCGGATTTGGGGTCCGTCGTTTTGCCGTCGCCTTTGTCCACTGCTTTGGCGACGGCCTTGCCGTCCGTCTTGGTCTCGGATTCCTCGGGGGTGGGAGCGGCTATTGCCGCTGGGTCTTGATTGTCGAAATCGCTTGCCAAATTTCCCTCGCTCCTCGGCAGCTTACGGCCGAGAACGGCAAGGGCGCGCTTTCCGGAGACTGNNGTGGCGATCACCAGGTATCGCCGGTTGTGGAACTCCAACCATTGCTTGAGCTCCAGATCCTTGTCCATCCAGCCTCGACGCGCGTCGAGGATCAAGAAGCAGAGCTGCAACGACGTTCTTTGTAACAGGTATTGCTCGATGAGCTCTTTCCACTGGAATGTTATGTTCTTCGGGACACGCGCGTACCCGTACCCAGGCAGATCGACGAAGTTGAACTCACCGCCAACCCGATAGAAATTGATCAATTGCGTGCATCCGGGCTTTGCGCTCGTAAACGCCAACCCCTTGCGACCCGTGAGGCAATTCAACAAACTCGACTTGCCGACGTTGCTTCGACCCAGAAAAGCAATCTCTGGCAGCGTCTCGGCTGGAAACTGATCCGGCCGGGCGGCACTGATCACAAATTCGGCGTCCATCCGGCCCTGGTCCATCCGGCTCCGAAGCCCGGTCCGCCACCTGAACCAACCGGCTCCGGCGGAACTCGCGTATAACGCCTAGACAGAAATCCGCTCTTCCGATGTTCCGCGCACCAAGTCTACTGGAGGCGTATTGGCCGCCAGCGGCAGGGCGACCAACTCCCGCTCCAAGGCAATCTTCAGCACTTGATCCATCGAGGTCACAAACCGGAGCTTCATCTCCTTGCGGATGATTTCTGGAATGTCGGGAAGATCCTTTTCGTTATCCTTCGGCAGAATGATTTCGCGAATTCCCTGCCGATGCGCCGCCAGGACTTTTTCCTTCAAGCCGCCGATGGGCAGTACGCGCCCGCGGACGGTAATTTCGCCGGTCATGGCCAGATCGCAGCGCACCGGAATGTTCGTCAATGCGCTGCAGATGCTGGTGGCGATGGTGATGCCGGCCGAAGGTCCGTCCTTCGGGATGGCGCCTTCCGGCACATGCACGTGAATATCGACGTTGCGGTAAAAATCGCGCGGCAGGCCGAGCAGTTGCGCCCTTGAGCGCACATAGCTCATGGCGGCATGGGCCGATTCCTGCATGACGTCGCCGAGCTTGCCGGTGGTTTGCAGTTTGCCCTTGCCTTCCATCACGGCTGCCTCCGTGGTCAGGATAGACCCGCCCACCTCCGTCCACGCCAATCCGACGGTCGCCCCCACTTCGTTGTTCTTGTCGGCTTGCAGGTCGCGGAATTTTTGTGGGCCCAGGTATTCTGAAACGGTCTCGCCGTTGAACACCGCCTGTGGAATCTTGTTCGCATCCGAGCGCCTGGCTCCGCCTTGCGCGTTGACGACGCTGCGCGCCACTTTGCGGCAGACATTGCCGATCTCGCGCTCCAGGTTCCGCACGCCGGCCTCGCGCGTGTACGACTGGATCAAGCTTTGCAGGCCGTCATCGATGAAATCCAGGTCGCCTGCTTTGAGTCCGGTTTGCTTCATTTGCTTGGGGACCAGGAAGCGCTTGGCTATTTCCAGCTTCTCGAGCTCGGTGTAACCGGAAAGCCGGATCACTTCCATGCGGTCCTGCAGGGCGGGAGGAACCGTGTGCAGCACATTCGCGGTGGCGATGAAGAACACCTGGCTCAAGTCGTACTCGACGTCCAAATAGTGATCCATGAACATGTAATTCTGTTCCGGATCGAGAACTTCGAGCAGCGCAGCCGACGGGTCGCCCCGGAAGTCCATCGACATCTTGTCGACTTCATCCAGCATGAACACCGGATTGCGAGTGCCGGCTTTCTTCATCATTTGAAGCACCTGGCCGGGAAGCGCTCCGATGTAAGTTCTGCGATGGCCGCGAACTTCAGCCTCATCGCGTACGCCGCCGAGTGAGAGACGCACGAATTTGCGGCCGGTAGCCTTGGCGATCGACATTCCGAGCGACGTTTTGCCCACGCCCGGAGGTCCGACAAAGCACAGGATGGATCCCTTGGGGTTCTGCACCAGGCGCCGGACCGCCAGGAATTCGAGAATGCGCTCCTTGATCTTTTCGAGGCCGTAATGGTCGGACTCGAGAACTTCCTGCGCGTGGTTCAGATCGCGGATTTCCTTGGATTTTTTCTTCCATGGCACGGCCAGCAGCCAATCGAGATAATTACGCGACACCGTGGATTCGGCCGACATAGGCGGCATATTTTCCAGCCGCCGCAGCTCCGCGATGGCCTTCTCGTGGGCGTCCTTGGTCATCCCAGCGGTATCGATCTTGCGTTTGAGTTCGTCGAACTCGCTCTTCTCGCCGCGGCCGAGCTCCTTCTGAATCGCTTTGATTTTTTCGTTGAGGTAATACTCTTTTTGCGCCTTTTCCATCTGGCGCTTCACGCGCCCCTGGATGGTGCGGTCGACATTGAGCTTCTCAATCTCGATATCCAGCATTTCGGCGACGCGCGTCAGCCGATCCACCGGATCGAAGATTTCGAGCAGCTCCTGCTTTTCCTCGATGGTCAACTGCAGATTCGCGCCCACGGTGTCGGCCAGCTTGCCCGGCTCATCCACGCGAATCGCGGCGATCATCGTTTCATAGTTCAGGTTTTGGCTCAGCTTGACGTATTGCTCGAACAGGCCGGTGACGCGGCTCACCAACGCTTCCAGCTGCGGCCCGGCGTCCACCTTGAAATTAAAGGTCTTCACCGAAGCGCGGAAGTAACCTTCATCTTCGCTGACGGAAATGATCTTGCCGCGCTCCACACCCTCCACCAGCACCTTGATGTTGCCGTCGGGCAGCTTCAGACTCTGCACGATGTTAGCGACCGTGCCGACGTTGTAGATCTCGTCGGGGCGCGGCTCATCGACCGAAGCGTCATGTTGCGTGGCCAGAAAAATCCGCTTGTCCGACGCCAGCGCTTCTTCAAGCGCACGCACGCTGGAATCGCGCCCCACCACGAAGGGGGTCATCATGTACGGAAAGATGACCACATCCCGGATCGGCATCATTGGTAGGCGTCGTGTGTCGGATTTTTCTTTGGAGGTAAGCATGGGGATTCGTTGTCAGGTTACTTGGTTCCCGCGCTCCGTGCCATTCGAACCAACAACCAAAAACTTCAGCGGCGAACGGGGACTAACCGGCCTTTTCCAGCAAGGCCATGTTGATCTTCTGCGTCATGACCATCTCCTTGGTCACCAGGAACTCGCGGACCTTCTTGTAAGACGGGAGATAATACATGAGGTCCAGCATCAGGTCCTCGAGAATCATCCGCAGACCTCGCGCACCAACCTTCCGTTCCATTGCCAATGCAGCGATGGCCTCGAGCGCGTCGTCGCTAAACTTCAGTCTAACATTTTCGAATTCGAAAAGCTTCTGGTACTGCCGGATGATCGCATTCTTGGGCTTGGTCAGGATCTGGACCAGGGCATCCTTGCTCAGATCTTCCAGAACCGCCACCACTGGCATACGGCCGATGAATTCCGGAATAAAGCCGAACTTGATGAGATCGACAGGTTGAACGTTATCGAGCAAATCCACGTCGCGGCGGTTGGAAGCCGTGCGGGTGATCGCGCCTTCCGGGCGGTGCTCTTCCTGCGGGACAAAGCCCATCGACTTAGTGCCCACGCGCTTGGAAATCAGTTTCTCCAGGCCGACGAAAGCGCCTCCGCAGATGAACAGGATGTTGGTGGTATCCACCGGAGTAAATTCCTGATGCGGATGTTTGCGGCCACCCTGCGGCGGAACGTTGGCTACTGTGCCCTCCAGGATTTTCAGCAACGCCTGCTGGACGCCCTCGCCAGAAACGTCCCGGGTAATGGAAGGGTTTTCATCCTTGCGCCCGATTTTGTCGATCTCGTCGATATATATAATGCCCTGCTGGCAGCGTTGCACGTCCCAATCGGAATTTTGCAACAGCCGCAGGATAATGTTCTCGACGTCCTCGCCGACATAGCCGGCTTCGGTCAAGGTCGTCGCGTCCACGATGGCGAAGGGGACGTCCAGTATCCGCGCGAGCGTCTGCGCCAGCAGCGTCTTACCGGTACCTGTGGGACCGATGAGCAGGATGTTCGATTTTGAAAGCTCGACTTCAGCGCCGCGCTGCTTATTCATCTGGATGCGCTTGTAATGGTTGTATACGGCAACGGCGAGCTTCTTTTTAGTAGCGTCCTGGCCGATCACGTACTGGTCAAGATATTCCTTTAATTCCAACGGTTTGGGGAGCTTGTGCGGCGCCCCATAAGGTTGATCGTGACGGTCGTCCTCTAAAATCGAGTTGCATACGGCGATGCACTCGTCACAGATGTAAGCTCGGGGGTAATCGTTGGGGGAGGAGATTAGCTTGCCGACTACGTCCTGACTTTTGTGACAAAACGAACAGCGCAGTGCTTCATCAGAACCAGCACGTTTCACAGGGAATCTCCCGTCGACTAAGACTCTACACTACCAGCGTTCTGACCCTACCTGAAACACCATTATAACAGAAGGGCCCCAAATCCGCCCGGGCAAAAATTCCTGGGGGGTACTGGCAGGTCCCTCCCAAGAAGCCCGGCCGGGGAACCCCGGGGCCTGGGACGCCTTCCTCGACCTAGATCGGGTCTTTTTCAGGGGTGGCGACTGGACCTCTTCCGCCTTTCGAAGGGCATCGACGTCGGCGAGATCTTGAGGTCGCCCGGCGGCCAGTTTAGCTGTTATAAGATCCTCGCGCGACAGCATGAAAGCGGTTAACCCAGTCTCGGCATCGATTACAATTTCGACACGCCCTTGCCAAGCGTCATCAAACTCGACCCCTTCGATCGAGGGCAAAATCTCGATCATCACTGGCGCGTGGCCCATGCGAAAAAAACCATCCCTGCCGAGAAGGTCATTCGGCGTAATGCCTTGGAGCGGTGCGCCGAACGTGGCCAGAGCATCGTAGACTGCCTTCGCGTTCTGTGCGTCGGGCCTAATGAAGATATCAAGGTCCTTTGTCGCACGCGGCTGCGCATGGAACCCAACCGCGTAGCCACCAACAATCAAATACTTAGCTTTGTGGGCGTTTAACGTGGACGAGAGTTCTTTCAAGTTTGGGCGCATCCTGCACCGTGCCCTTGATCGCATACATGGCGAGGCTGAGTTCAGAAACCGCAGCCATCCGCTCGTGCGCCGGCCGGCTTTGCCAATAGCGGTATTCGTCGGCCTTCGCCTCATCGAAGCTGGTGTACTTGCGAAGGGTCTTGTCCATGCGTTTCGGTTGTAACATGCAGGGTTGAGTTTTGCAATAGATCCTTAGAAACCTGCCAAACCAATCGTGGGCCGCAGCCGTCAGCCGCTTCCGACAATCGGCCCCTGGCCGAAGCGTGACTCGCTGTGCGCGCTCAACGGGTTGGCGTTTTCTTGTTTGCTCATCTGCGCGTGGAGCCTCGAATTCTTCGGACACTGAGATGAAAAAAGGCCGGCCCCGTTACGAGACCGGCTTTCTGTTTCACGCGCAAACTAACTTAGTACCGGTAGTGATCCGGCTTGTAAGGACCTTCCAGCGCAACGCCCAAATAATCCGCCTGCGCCTTGCTCAGCGTCGTTAGTTTGACGCCGATCTTATCCAGGTGCAGCCGCGCCACTTCCTCATCCAACTTCTTCGGCAGCGTGTAGACGCCCACCTTGTAGGTGTCCTTGTTTTTCCACAGATCCAGTTGCGCGAGCGTCTGATTCGAAAAGCTGTTGCTCATCACAAAACTCGGATGGCCCGTGGCGCATCCCAGGTTCACCAGCCGCCCTTCGGCCAGCATGAAGATGGCATGCCCATCCGGGAAGTTGTACATGTCCACCTGTGGCTTGATATTGGTCCGCTTCACGCCCGGCGCGCCGTTCAGCGCATCCACCTGGATCTCGTTGTCGAAGTGGCCGATGTTGCAGACGATGGCCTGGTCCTTCATGTGCTTCATGTGTTCCAGCGTGATGATGTCCAGATTCCCGGTGCACGTAACGTAAATGTCGCCACGGCCAAGCGTGTCTTCCACCGTGGTCACCTCGAAGCCTTCCATCGCAGCCTGCAGCGCGTTAATCGGATCGATTTCAGTGACGATCACGCGCGCGCCCATGCCGCGTAGTGAGTGCGCCGAGCCCTTGCCCACATCGCCGTAACCGCAGATGACGCACACTTTGCCCGCCACCATCACGTCCGTGGCGCGCTTGATGCCGTCGGCCAGCGACTCGCGGCAGCCGTACAGATTGTCGAACTTCGACTTGGTCACCGAATCATTGACGTTGATCGCCGGCACCAGCAGCTTGCCTTGTTCCTGCATCTTGTACAGCCGGTGCACGCCCGTCGTGGTCTCTTCGGAGACTCCACGCCAGTGCTTCACGATGTCACGCCAGTGGTGAGGATTTTCAGCGTGGACCTTCTTCAACAGGTTCTTGATCACCATTTCTTCGTGGCCGGATGACGGCGAGCTCACCCACCCGTCGCCGAGCTCCAGCTCGTATCCTTTGTGCAGCAGCAGCGTGACGTCGCCGCCGTCGTCAACCACCAACTCGGGACCCTTGCCGCCCGGATGGCTGATGGCTTTGTAGGTGCACTCCCAATATTCCTCGAGCGATTCGCCCTTCCAGGCAAACACCGGCACTCCCGCGGCGGCGATGGCGGCCGCGGCGTGATCCTGTGTCGAGAAAATGTTGCAGCTCGCCCAGCGGACGCTGGCGCCCAGGTCGACCAGGGTCTCGATCAGCACCGCGGTCTGGATGGTCATGTGCAGTGAGCCGGTGACGCGGACGCCCTTCAGCGGCTTGCCCGGCGCATACTTTTTCCGGATCGACATCAGGCCGGGCATCTCAAACTCGGCGATGGAAATTTCCTTGCGGCCCCATTCGGCCAGACTCATGTCGGCCACTTTGTACTCGGTGGCGACGTTGTTGATGGTTGCTGTGCTCATTCAATCTCCGTAAGGGAAGTTGTATCCATGATTGACTTGTATCTACCAATCTAGATATGTTGATATATTAATACAGGAAGCCCCATGGCGTCAATCCTCAAAAACCTGCGCTTGCTGGCCGACCCCAGCCGTCTCCGTATCTTATTGTTGGTAGAGCGCGAGGAGCTTTCCGTCGCCGAGTTGCAGGAGATCCTCGGCATGGGCCAAAGTCGCATCTCCACGCATCTGGCGCAGCTCAAGCAGGCCGGCTTGGTGGAAGACCGACGCAACGGCAAGAGCATTCTTTACCGGCTAAAACCCGGCGCGCAGTCCAATGGCTTCGCGCAAATGCTCAGCGTACTGCGGCAGGCGGCGGCCGAAATTCCGGAAGCCGGCGAGGACTCGGAGGCCCTGCGACTCGCCCTGCGCCGTAGACAGGACAAGATGCGCGCGTATTTCGACGAGCTGGCGGGCAAGTTCGGGCGCAATTACGTTCCAGGCCGCTCCTGGCAGGGCCTCGCCGAGACGTTGCTCACGTTGATGCCGCCTATGGTGATCGCCGACCTGGGCGCGGGCGAAGGCACGTTCTCGCAATTGCTGGCCCGGCGCTCGAAGAAAGTGATCGCCGTCGACAACTCGGACAAGATGGTGGAGTACGGCCGTGAGCTGGCGTCGAAGCACGGCGTGAAGAATCTCGAATACCGCAAAGGCGATCTCGAAGCGGTGCCGATCCGCGATGCGGCCGTGGATCTCGCCTTCTTCAGCCAAGCGCTGCATCACGCGCAGCATCCGGCGCGCGCGGTGGCTGAAGCGTGGCGCATCTTGAAACCCGGTGGCCGGATCGTGGTGCTCGACCTGCTGCGGCACAACTACGAGGAAGCGCGCGAAATGTATGCCGACCTGTGGCTCGGTTTCACCGAAGTTGAGCTCACGCGATTTCTCCGCCAAACCGGGTTCAAGAATATCGAGACGTCGGTGGTGCACAGCGAGGAAGACGCGCCGCACTTTGAGACGCTCCTAGCGGTTGGAGACAAGTAGCACGAGCCCTACTCCGCTTCTTGTTTGTGGGGCTCTAGTTCCCCGGCTTCCTTACGGGCGTGCTCAAACAAGAAGTTCAGCGTCTTATTGCTGCGGATCTGATACGCGATGCGGCTCAAGATCCCGTCCTTTTGCAGCTTCTTGCGTACGGCCGCCACCGGCTCGCGCTGCTGCTTGGCGATCTTCTGAACCTCGGCGTCCACTTCGTCGTTCGTGGGCGCGATCGCTTCGCGCTCGGCGATCTTGTCGACCAATAGAGAGGCTTTCACATCGTGCAGGGCCTTGGGCCGCTGCGCGTCCTTCAGCTTCGCCCAGTCGATCTTCAGCTTGGCCGGATCGATGCCGCGCTCCGCCAGTTCCCGAAATTGATTCTCGAGCTGTGACTCAATCTGGCGCTCGATGTACGCTTCTGGCACCGGAAACTCGTGCGTCTCGATCAGCTTGTCGATCAGCTGGTCTTTCGCCTTCTGCTGCGCGGCGTATTCGCGTTCGTGAAAGATGGCCTTGCGCACCGCTTCGCGCAAATCATTCAAGGTCGGGTAGTCGCCCAAATCCTGCGCGAATTCATCGTTGAGTTCGGGCAGCTCCTTGGTGCGGATGGTGGTCAGCTTGGCGTGGAAGCGCACGGTCTTGCCCGCCAGCCGTTCCTGGCCGAAATCTTCCGGATAGGTAACTTCGAACTCCTTCTCCTCCCCGGGCGACATGCCACGCAGAGCTTCAGAGAATCCCGGCATCGTATCGGGATCGCCCACGTGCAGCACCACTTCGTCCTGATGAATGGGCTGATCCACGCCAGACAGGCTGTCGAGCGTAACCACCGCGTGGTCGCCGTCCACAATGGCGCGCGGTTCGGCGTTCACGAACTGCGCCTTCTGTTCGCGAATTTCTTCCACGCGTTTCGCGATGTCCTCTTCGGTGACCTGCGGCTCGCTGTAGTGAATGGTTACGCCGCGGTAATCCTTCAACTCGATCTCCGGCGCGACTTCGAACTCGGCTTTGAAGCGCAGCGGCTCGCCTGCGTGGAAATGCACGTCCTTTACGTTCGGACGGCCCACCACTTCGAGATGTTCTTCCTGCACCTTCTGCTTGAAATATTTCGGGAGCAGATTTTCGAGAACGTCTTCGCGTACCTGCTTTGAGAACTTCGTGCGGATCAGGCTGGCTGGAGCTTTGCCGGGACGGAAGCCCGGCAGCTTGGCCTTCTGCTGGATATCCGCGACAACGCGATCGGTTTCGCGATCGATCTCATCCACGGGGACGGTGATTTCGAGTTCGTGCTTGCAGCCTTCGACTAGCATGTAGGAGTGAAAACGAGGGGCCTGTCGGGAGCCCAGCCTTTAGTATAAGCCGGGCCCCTGGGGAGGGAAAATTACTTCGCGGCGGCGGTGAGCTTGGCGCCTTCCTTGAGAGCTTCGGCCTTGTCGGTTGCTTCCCAAGTGAAGGTTTCTTCCGTGCGGCCGAAGTGGCCATAAAACGATGTCTTGCGATAGATCGGGCGGCGCAGCTTCAGGGTCTCGATCATACCCTTTGGCGTGAGTATGAAGTTCTGGCGGATCAGCTCTACCAGACGCTCTTGGTCCACCTTGCCGGTTCCAAAAGTATCCACCATCACCGAGACAGGCTCGGCCACGCCGATCGCGTACGCCAACTGCACTTCGCAGCGCGACGCCAGACCCGACGCAACGATATTCTTCGCCACGTAGCGCGCCATGTAGCAAGCCGACCGGTCAACCTTGGTCGGATCCTTACCCGAGAAAGCGCCGCCGCCATGCCGGCCCATGCCGCCATAGGTGTCCACGATGATCTTGCGGCCCGTCAGACCGGTATCGCCGTGAGGTCCACCGATGACGAAACGGCCGGTTGGATTCACGTGATATTTGGTGTGCGAATCCACCAGGTTCCCGCCCACCACCGGGTCGATGATGTACTTCTTCACGTCGGCGCGCAGTTGCTCGGTGGTCACATCGTCGTCATGCTGCGTGGAGAGGACCACGGCATCGATGCGTACCGGCTTATTGCCCACGTACTCCACCGAAACCTGGCTCTTGGCGTCCGGACGCAGGTACGTGAGCTTGCCCGTCCGGCGGATCTCGCTCTGCTGGCGAACCAGTTTGTGCGAAAGCATGATCGGAAGGGGCATCAACTCGGGCGTTTCATCGGTCGCAAAACCGAACATAAGACCCTGGTCGCCCGCGCCGCCGGTATCCACGCCCATGGCGATGTCGGGAGATTGCGTCTGGATCGCATTCAGGATGCCGCAGGTCTTGGCATCGAAGCCCATCTTGGCGTCCGTGAAGCCAATGTCCGCGATCACTTCGCGGGCCAGCTTCGGAACGTCCAGGACAGCCTTGGTCGTGATTTCGCCCGCCACGACGCAAATGCCCGTGGTGACCAGCGTTTCGCAAGCCACCCGGCTCATCGGATCGACCGACAGCGCGGCGTCCAGCACTGCATCCGAGATCTGATCAGCCATCTTATCGGGATGGCCCTCGCTAACCGACTCTGAAGTAAAAATATGCCGCATCTTCTCTGACACCGAATAAGCCTCCTGAGTGCTTCTACCTAAGAAATTGGAAGGTCGTGATTTTCCGACCGAGAACCAATTAACGATTGTAATGGGACCGCTGCATGCAATGCAAATCAGGCATCCCCGTCTGCGTCCCGATGCACACTGGCAGGGTCGAAAGCGGCCAGACACACCGCGATATACTCGGCGCCCTCCGGCCCCGGCGTGCTGTATCGTACCCATTCGCCGCGCGGCGCGATGACAGCCTGCCCGGCCTTCACCTCCAGCACTCCGTTCTTCGATTCCACGCGCAACGATCCCTTCAAAACCACGGTGTACTCGTCGAACTCGGGCTGCTGTCCGGGCTCGCTCCAACCGGGTGGGCTGTGCATGTGGGCGATGCTGACGGCCGAATCCTTTGTATTCACTCGACCGATATACTCCTCGATTTGCTTGTTGCCAGGAACTGGGATGCGCGTGGCGCTGGGGACGAGTCGGGGCACGGGCGGCGTCTTTCTCAGTGATCGCGCTCGGTGACCAGTTCGGTCAGCGCGGACATGGCCCGCTGGTTAGGCGAATCGGGAAACTCGCTTATGATGGCGCGCGCACGTTCGGTGAAGGATTGCGCTCGCTCGCGCACGCGATCGAACCCATGGCGTTGCTGAATCAGGCGGAGGATTTCAGCAAAGGGGGCGCGGTCGTAATTGCCGTCCGTGAGTACCGTACCGACCAGTAGCCGCTCTTCCGGCGTGGCCTCTTCCAGGGCGTAGATCAGGGGCAGCGTGACTTTGCCCTCGCGCAAATCGCTGCCCACGGGCTTGCCGAGCACTTTCTCGTGCGAGGTGAAGTCCAGCATGTCATCCACGAGTTGGAACGCGATGCCCAGATTCCAGGCAAATTCGCCCAGCCGCGTTTCCAGGGCCTCGCTGGCGGCGCCCGGTATTGTTCCCATGACGGCGCCCAGCCGCGCGCACGCCGAAAACAAACTGGCGGTTTTGCGATCCACCAATTCCATGTAATCGGCTTCGGAGATCTCGATTTTGCCGATGCGCTCGAGTTGCAGCAGCTCGCCTTCCACCATCATCTGCGTGAGTGCGATCAGCACATCCAGAACGTGAAAATTGCGCTCGCGCAGCGCGACTTGAAAGGCTTGCATGTACAGCCAGTCGCCCGCCAGCACGCAGGTGTGATTGCCCCAGATGGCGTTGGACGACGGCCGGCCACGACGGGTTTTGGCGATATCGATGACGTCATCATGCACCAAGGTTGCCGCGTGAATCATTTCCACCACGGCCGCCATACGGATAGTGCCGTCACTGACTCCACCTACAAGCTGCGAGGCCAGCAGCACCAGAATGGGCCGCAGCCGCTTGCCGCCGCCATCCTGAAGGTACCGGGAAATGGTGGTGACCGCGTCGACACTGGCCACCGATTCCAGGCTGATCTCGCGCTCCACCCGCTCGAGATCTTTCTTAACCAGCTCGAAGATCTCCCGCGCGGTTAAAGTTTGCCCAAGCCTGCCGAGTCCCATGGGGAAGCTCTCAGTTTAGCAGCAGCAGCCTGCGGAAGTTTTCGGCGGTGGCGTTGCAAAGTTCCTGGTAGGATTCCCCGCGCAGTTCCGCCAGCTTCCGCGCGGTATGGACAATCAGCGCCGGCTCGTTGCGTTTGCCGCGCTTCGGTACGGGAGCGAGATAGGGCGCGTCCGTTTCGATAAGAATCCGGTCGCGCGGCGCCGACTTCGCCGCTTCTTGAACCGCGAGCGCCTTGGGAAACGTCACAATGCCGCCGAAGCTCAGATAGAAGCCCAGGTTGAGTGCGCTGCGTGCCTCCCCGGGACCGCCCGAGAAACAGTGCATGATGCCACCGATGCCGTGCGGCGTCCAATGCTGCTCGAGCAACGCCAGCGTGTCGTCCCAAGCCTCACGCGTGTGAATGACGATGGGCTTCCTAGCTGAAGCCGCGATCTCGATCTGCTGGATGAACGCTGATTTCTGGACCTCGCGCGGTGAGAAATCGTAATGATAGTCGAGACCGATTTCACCGATGGCCAGCGCCTTCGGATGCGCGAGCAAATCGGCGAGTCGCTTGAAATCGTCCAGGCCGGCTTTGGCCGCGTCATGCGGATGAATCCCAACAGTCGCAAAGAATGCCGGGTGCTTCTCGGCGAGCCGGAGACCCGCTTCCAGATCCGGCGGACCATCGCCCGTACCGATCGCCAGCATATGCTCGACACCGGCTGTGATTGCGCGCTCGATTACGGCATCACGATCGTCATTAAACTCTGCGCTGTCCAGATGACAGTGCGAGTCAATCATTGCTGAAGACTCACTTAAGCCGCGCTCCGACGGGTACATCTTCAAGGAAGCCCGCCAATACCGGCTTGCCGCCCTCGAGCGACGCCGCAACGATCATGCCATTCGATTCGATGCCACGCAACTTGCGCGGCGCCAGATTGGCGACAATCACCACCTTGCGGCCGAGCATTGCTTCGGCCGGGTACGATTCCGCGATGCCGGCGACGATAGTTCGCGGCTGCTCTTCACCGATGTCCACCTTCATATGCAAGAGCTTGTCGGCACCCTTCACGCGCTCGGCCGAAACCACTTGGCCGACGCGCAATTCCACTTTCACAAAATCGTCGATGCTGATTTTTTCGCCACCGGCTGCGGCAGAAGCCTCGGGCGTCACAGCCGAGCTCACGGCCGCCTTGGCAGCGCCGAACAGCTCCGCCTGCCGCGCCTTCTCCTGCACTTCGAGATTCTCCATCTTGACGATGGCGCTCGCGTCCACGCGGGGAAAAACAGCGGCAACCGAACCGATCTTCTGTCCGGCCGGCAATTTGCCCCAGTGCAGATCCGCGAAAGTGACGGATTCAATCGGGGCCGTCATTCCGAGTTGGATCCAAATGTTGCGAGCCGAGTTCGGCATCACGGGATGGGTCCACGCGCTGAGGATGCGCAGCGCCTCCGCCGCGCTGTACAAGACCTCGTCCAGCATTTTTTGGGCGAAGTCCGAGGTGTCCTTGCCAAGTTTCCAGGGCGCGCGCTCCACAATGAATTTGTCGATGACGGAAATGAAGCTCCACAGAGTTTCCAAGCCTCGCGAGAAATTGAACTCGCAGAATGCGTCCATCGTTATCTCGGTGGTCCGCCGCGCGGCTTCGGCGATGTCGGATGATCCCGGAGAGTCCGGAATCACGCCGTTCCGATACTGGTGGATCATGGTCAGCGTGCGGCTGGCGAGGTTGCCGAGCCCGTTCGCGAGATCCGCGTTGTAGCGCTGGATCAACGCGTCGTAGCTGAAGCTTCCGTCCTGCCCGAAGGTAATCTCGCGCAACAAGAAATACCGCAGCGCGTCTGCGCCCACCACGTCCACAATCGGGCCCGGCCGCACCACGTTTCCGCGCGACTTGCTCATCTTATTGTCTTCGTGCAGAATCCAGCCGTGCGCGAAAATCTTCTTCGGCAACGGCAGATCGGCCGCCATCAAAAACGCCGGCCAGTACACGGCGTGGAATCGCAAAATATCCTTGCCGATCAGGTGCAGATCGGCCGGCCAAAGATCGTCGTCCTTGACAGCGCTCATGTACGAGATCAGCGCGTCGAACCAGACATAGAAGACATGATGGCCCTCCACCGGAGCGGGAATGCCCCACTGAATATTGGTTCGCGTGATGGAAAGATCGTTGAGGCCTTGCTGGACGAACGCGATCATCTCATTGCGGCGGTGATCAGGCTTCACGAACTCAGGGCTTTTCTCGTACAGCTCGAGCAGCGGTTTCTGAAACGCGGAGAGCTTGAAGAAGTAGTTTTCCTCGGTCACTGTCTCGGTGGGATTGCCGCAGGTGGGGCAGGGATCGCCTGGATTCACATCATTGACGTAGGCCTCATCGCTGACACAATACGCGCCGGTGTAGGAACCTTTATAGATGTAGCCGTTCTTTTTGCAGCGCTCGAATAGCCAACGTACGGTCTCATGATGCTTGGGATCCGACGTGCGGATGAAATGGTCGTAGTCGATGCCGAGCTTGGCCCATTGGCTGATGAACTCGGCCGCCATCTTGGTGGTGTACGCCAGCGGGTTGACGTCCGCGGCCTGCGCGGCGCGCTCCACTTTGAGGCTATGTTCGTCGGAGCCCGTGGTGAGCACCACCGGATCGTAACCTTCCATTTTCTTGAAGCGCTTAATCAGATCGGCGGCAAACGTGGAGTAGGCGGTGCCCAGATGGGGCGCCGCGTTGACGTAATAGATGGGAGTGGTCAGGTAATATTTCATCGAGAGTTTTTCAGATATGCGAGATTCGCGTCGGTCAGGATCTGTTTAAGCGGAAGTCCCGTTTTTCGCGCGAGGTCACGGCAGTCGTCATACTCAGGTGCGAACGAGCCGTCTTCAGAGATCTTGACGCGGACCCTGCCGTGCGGTGTCTCAACGTTCATCACGCTTCGACTCTTCACGCGGCGCTCGGCCGAATAAATCCGCAACCCGAGCGTGGAAGTTTCCTCGAAGATTATTTGGGCCAAGGTCTCACGGTCTTCGGGGCGAGCGATCACGCGGATCAGCGTGCCGGCCCGGTTCTTTTTCATCAGTACGGACGTCAGAGTGACATCCAACGCACCGGATTCGAGCAATCGCTCCATGGCATAGCCGAGCACTTGCGGGCTGGAATCATCGATGTTGGCTTCGAGGACCGTTACAGTGGTGGATTCTTCGGCGCCGCTGGTCTCGCCAACCAGCACACGCAACACGTTGGCGTGCTCGGGAAAATCGTAATCGCCTGCGCCGTATCCGCTTGCGATCACGCGCATCGGCGGCAATGCTCCGAACTCGACCGCGAGCGTGGTGGCGATGGCCGCGCCCGTTGGAGTGGTCAGCTCGAGGCTCGGACCCCGCGCATAAATGGGTTTGCCAGTGAGAAGTTCGGAGGTGGCCGGAGCGGGCACAGGCAGCACGCCATGCTCGGTCTTCACGGTCCCACTGCCGACATTCAACGCCGAGCTGTAAACCGCGCCGATATCGAGCAGGTCGAAGCCAATGCAGGCGCCGACGATGTCGCAGATGGAGTCCACCGCGCCCACTTCGTGGAAATGAACCTTCTCGATAGAAACATCGTGCACCTTGGCTTCGGCCTCGCCCAAGCGCTGAAACACCGCGGACGCATTCTGTTTGGCGCGTTCGGAGATGCCAGATTTCGCGATGATTTCCAGGATATGTTTTAGATGCCGGTGGCCCTTGGCATCGCCACCAAGCACGCGAAACTTCGAGGCCGCGATGCCGCGCCGCTTGGTTTTCTCCACTTCGAACTTGGCGCCCGTGCCGAGTTCCTCAAGCGCCCGCACAAGCTGGCCGCTGTCGGCGCCGGCGTCGATCAGTGCGCCCACCGTCATATCTCCGCTGATTCCGGAGAACGCGTCTAGGTAACAGATCTTCATGCGATCAATTGCGGTAACAGCTCGCCCGACGGCCCTTGCAGGAATTCGTCGATCGAATCTGAGAGACCGGTTTCCGCGATGTTGATTTCCACCACCCGCGCGCCAGAAGACTTTGCGATCGGCGCCAGGCCCGCCGCCGGGTACACCACCGCCGACGTTCCGATCAGCAGAAACAGATCGGCCTCGCGCGCGGCCTTCTCGGCTTCTTGCCAGATTTTCGCGGGTAATGCCTCGCCAAACCACACCACGCCGGGCCGCAGCATACCACCGCATTCGCAGCGCGGCGGAATTTCTGGAAGCGGCGTTCGCCGGTCCTCGCGCTCACATTCGCACTCCAGGCATCGCAGCATCCAGATGCTCCCGTGCAGGCGAAGAACGTTGCGGCTGCCAGCCAATTCATGCAAGCCGTCCACGTTTTGCGTGATCAGGGTAAACTTTCGCGCCCGCGCTTCGGCCGCCGCCAGCGCATAGTGCCCGGGATTCGGCTTCGCTTCAGCGATTAGCGACCGCCGCCAGTCATACCATTCCCAAACCAGTTTCGGATCGCGCGCGAACGCACCGGGCGTTGCCAGCTCTTCGGCGCGATGCTGTTTCCACAATCCTGGTGTGCCTGGAGTGCCGCCGCGAAACGTGGGCACACCGCTCTCGGCCGATACTCCCGCGCCCGTAAGCACGGCGATCGAAGAAGCGTCACGCAACCATTCGCGAACAGCGTGCATTAATCTCAGAGTAGCAGCCGCGCGACGAGATCCCCCGCCGGCATCGCGCAGGCTCGAGCGACGCCTGTGTTATATCACGACCATCCATGAGCCCACCCGTCGCGATCACGGGCAAGCTCACCGCGCTGGCAGTTGCGCGCACCAGTTCCAGCGTCGGGACCATCGAAGATTCAGATGAGTCCAGAAACGTTCCGCGATGCGCGCCCGCTTCTAACCCCTGCGCGACAATTGCATTCACTCCGGCTTGCTCCAGCCGACGCGCCTCTTCCACCGTGGTTGCCGTGCCGAGAATAGCGATGCCTCGCCCTTTGAGGCGCGACATCGCGTCACGATCCGGGATACCAAACGTAAAGCTGAAGATCGGAACGCGCGCGTCGAGCACGGCTTCGAATTGCGCAGGGAACGGATCGGGCGCGGGCGTTGGCGCCACAGGCGGTGGGAGCCCGAGCTTCTGGTGAATCTCGCCAAGCAGCTCGAGCATAGGCCCGGCGTCGAAGTCTGAGTTAGTGCTCCAGCCGCCCACGAAAAGATTGACGTTGAATGGCCGCGAGGAGAGCGTCCGGATGCGCCGGATCGCATCGGTCATCTGGTCGGGCGTCAGATACGCCGCGCCCAGCGACCCGAGGCCGCCCGCGTTCGACACCGCCGCTACAAGTTCCGGCGTGGACGGTCCACCGCCCATGGGGCCTTGGATAATGGGATTCTCGATCCCAAGAAGTTTCAGGAGTTGATTGCCGCTCACCAGTCTCATTGTCGCGCTTAGCGCGTCAAACTTCTCCGCGCTGCCAGCACCGTCCGGTACGCCTCCTCCGGATCGTGATTCAACGCAGTCAAGTGCCCCATCTTGCGCCCCGGCCGAGGCTCCAGCTTTCCGTACAGATGCAGCTTCACGCCTGGAAACGCACAGGCCGCGCGCCAATCCGGCTCGCCATTGGCCCATAGGTCACCCAACAAATTCGCCATCGCCGCCGGCCGATGCATCTCGGTTGATGCGAGCGGTAATCCGCACACCGCGCGCAGTTGCTGCTCGAACTGGCTGCTAACGCACGCGTCCACGGTCAGGTGTCCGGAGTTGTGCGGCCGGGGCGCAAGCTCGTTGATCATGAGTGCGCCGTCGCGCGCCACAAAAAACTCGACGCATAGCACGCCCACCACGCCCAGCTTTTCGAGAACACAGCGCGCCAGGTCCACGGCTTCCCGAGCGATTTTCGGAGCCACGCGCGCCGGAGCAACCGACACATCCAAGATATGCCGGTTGTGCTGATTCTCAATGGCGCCGTAGTGCACAAACTGGCCGTCCTCGCCGCGCGCCGCCACCACCGAAATTTCGCAATCGAAATCGATGAATGCTTCGAGCACCGCTTCCTGCTTGCCGATCGCGTTCCAGGCCTCGGGCGCGCTATTAGCTGCATCAACCCGAAACTGACCCTTGCCGTCGTAGCCGAACGCGGCGGTCTTCAACACCGCCGGGCAACCCAGCTCGGCGATCGCGCGATCCAAGCCCTCTAGCGTCCGCACCTCGCGATACGGTGTCGTCGGCAGGCCGCCCTTCGTTAAGAACGATTTCTCGCGGATGCGCTGCTGCGTGGTGTGCAGAACCGATCCGCTGGGGCGAACCGGCGCGCAACGGGCCGCGGCCTCGGCGGTTGGCGCCGGAACATTCTCAAACTCGAACGTTACCACGCTAACTCTACGCGCGAATTCGGAAACCGCATCCAAATCGTCATACGACGCGGTAACTTCCACGTCCGCCACTTGACCGGTCGGCGTATCTTGATCCGGCGACAGCGTGTGCACCCGGTATCCCATGCGCCGCGCCGCAATCGCGAACATCCGGCCCAGTTGCCCGCTTCCCAGCACGCCGATGGCAGCGCCGGGCAGTATCGGTTTTGTCACACGAGCTCTTCCGCGCGGACCTTCGCGGCCTGTTCCTCTCGAAACACGCGCAGCTTCTCCCGCAGCGCCGGGTCATGATTCGCCAGAATCGCCACCGCGAGAAGCGCCGCGTTCTGCGCCCCCGATTTCCCGATCGCCAAAGTGCCCACGGGAACTCCGCCCGGCATCTGTACAATGGACAGCAACGAGTCCATGCCTTTCAGCGCCTGGCTCTCCACCGGCACGCCCAACACGGGCAGCAGCGTATTGGCCGCCACCATTCCTGGAAGATGGGCCGCGCCACCGGCGCCGGCGATGATCACCTGAAGCCCGCGCGCTTCCGCGCTGGACGCATACTCCACCATCCAACCGGGCGTGCGGTGCGCCGACACCACTTTCGACTCGTGCGCCACGCCGAAGCGCTCCAGCGTCTCGGCCGCCGCGCGCATCGTTTCCCAGTCGGACTTGCTGCCCATGATGATGCCGACCAGTGGCTGCGCCGAATTACTATGCTGCATTCCTACTGCCCTTGCGATACCGTAATGGGGACATTGGTTGACATAGTTGGGAACCCACCAAAATAGCACGCGCGCGATGCGGGGCGAGGCGATGTCATCTATCTGGCGAGAAAGTCTGCGAAGCCATCGTGGCGCACGCACTCTTGCGTGCCGCGTTTACACTCGTGTGAACGCCCTGACCCAAATCACGATGGTGTCGGCACGAGTGCCGACACGGCACGCATGAGTGCGTGCGCCACAAGAGCGGAGGAGATCCTGTTATTTCACCTGTGCCAGCAAGTTGCGAAGCGCCGTCGACATTTCGGCCGACGGCTTCTGGGACAGGGCAGTCTCGGCCTGATCCTTCGCCGCTGAACGATTGCCGCTGTCCATCAGCGCCACTGCGTAGTGATAGCGGAATGTCGCGTCGTCTGGTTGCTCCTTGGTCAGAGTCGCCAGAATCTGAAGCGCCGCGGCGTAGTTGTGCTGCTTGATTTCCACCCACGCCAAGGTGTCCTGCAACTGCGGAAGCTTAGGCGCCTTGCGAATCGCTGTGCTGACCATCTGCTGGGCCTCATTGAGATTGCCGCCCGTCTCCGCCAGCAAAAACGCAAGATTGTTCAACAGCACCGGATTGTCCGGCGTCTTCGCCAACGCCTTCCGATAGCTTGCCACCGCCTCCGGTTTCCTGCCCAGTTGATCCTGCACGTTTCCAATGGCCAATTCCAGGCCCTTGGCGTCCGGCGCGAGCTGTTGCGCGCGTTCGAGCGCCTGCAATCCCTCCTGCAGATGACCCTGCTTCATTTGTAGCTGAGCGATCCGGACCTGCACGTCCGCCGAGGTAGGATGTTGCGCGGCCAGCTTCTGTAGCTGCGCGAGCGCCAAGTCCGGTTTACCCGCGGCTTCTTCGGTTGCCACCAGAAGCGCAGCTTTCCCAGCCGAGTCCGGAGCCTTCTGGGTTTCGGTCTGCATCAACGCCAGCGCACGTTCGGGCTCGTGCTCGGCCTCATAGGTGTTCACCAAGCCGGCTAGCGGCTGAAGATCCGAAGAGCCCCCTTGATACAGCTTGCGGAAATAGTCCTCGGCCTGGGCATAACGGCCTTGGCCCAGCGCGATAATCCCAAGTTGCATCTCAACCTGCGGCGAGTCTTTGGTATCGCTGGCCAATTGTTCTGCTTCTGCTTTGGCTTGCTCATAGGAATGCGTTCCCGTGAGGCCGATCACTCGAAACAAGCGCGCGTTGGGATCTTTTGGACGGATCGCCAAAGCCGTATTGGCACGCTGCAACACGGCGGGATAGTTCTTTCGCATCAGTTCCATGCGAGCCAGCGCCATTTGCGGGGCCGTTGATCGGGGGTCCGCCTTCGCCGCTTGCTGGAAATACGTAAAGGCTTGGTCCCGATTGCCTTTTATCAGGAGAGTTTGGCCGGCCAGCAGCTGCACTTTCGAGTTGGCGGGTGCTTCCTTGGCCAGATCGCCCGCCAGAGCCGCCGCTGTGTTCAGATTCTGGGCGCCGCCCATCTGATCCAGTAACTGAACCTTGAGAGTACGAGCGAACAGATTCTTTGGATCCTTCGCAAGTATTGCATCGGCCGCCTTGACAGCTTCTTCGCGCCGCCCCAATTCGGAAAGCGCGCTCGCCGCCCGCTCTTGATAAAGCTGTTGACGCTCGTGATCCCGGGACTCGCCGCGCTGATAATCGGCCAGCGCTTTCTCCAGGTTGTGCGTCAGCCCATGGAAATCTCCCACCAGCAAATCTGCTTGTGGAAAATCCGCCTGCCGGTCCACCAGGGTTTTCAGGATCTTCTCGGCGTCATCGGGCTGCTTGCGGCCGTAGTAGAACGCAGCCAGACGGAGAATGGGCGCCGACTCCTTCGGATTGTTCGCCACCCACAATTTCAACACCTCCTCGGCCTTGTCCCAGCCCTGTTTCGCGCCATAGTAGGCGTACAGCGTCTCGTATGCGGGAACGAATTGCGGATGTCGCTCTACGGTCTCCCGTGCAGTCCGCTCCCCTTCCTCCGGTTGATTGTCACGGAACAGCGCTTGCGCCAGGCCCACTGCTGCCTCGGCATTATCCGGTGCCAGCCGCAACGATTGCCGAAACGAATCGATCGCCATCCCCGGATGGTTGTCGATCAGCGCGATCACGCCTTTCACGCGATTCCCCTCGGCCGGATTGCCGCCCGGCGCCGTCAGTTGATCGGCCATGGTTTGCGCCTGCTTGTACAGTATCGCCGGATGCTTGGGGTCGCGAGCGTATACAGCCAGACAGAGATTCGCCAAATCAACTTTTGCGGGATTGTTCTTTGGATCCAACCTCACCGCGCTGCTGAACGCTTGGTATGCGTCATTTACCTTGCCCTGTCTCAGGAGCGCGAGCCCTAGCCGGTAATGAGCTTCACCGGTTTCGGGGCTCTTCTTGATGGCGTTCCGATAGTTTAGAACCGCGTCATCGTATTTTTTCGCAGCGAATAGCTGATTCCCGCGATCGAGATATTGGCGCGCGCTCTTCCCACAGCCGAAAAGGCAAAGGGTGCCAAGCAAGACTGTTGCCACCCATACGCTCTTGCCAACCCGTTGGCCCTTGTACGCCGGAAACATCGACTTCGAAGCCACCAAATTCCTACGGTAGCATGGCCCGAAACGCATCACCTGGACTTTCATCGGCGAAACCGGCTCCCGGCGTTAGCGGCAGGGACATTCCGAAGCCTCGCATGCGTAACATTTGCAACACGACGCCGAGCGGTAACGTAGGATCTTCCAAAAGGGGATGCGCGTGCCCTATGCACAACCGTGACCACTCCTCCTGCCAAAGATGACGTAAGTCTTCGCTCCTGAGCGATTTCGAGTCCGCTCGCCGCTCCCGGCGACAAGCTGGAATCATTGGAACAAAAACTGCCCTTCCGATTGCAGGCGAGGGGAGGCCTTCATGCTGGTCCTGCTAATCATTTTGATCGTTCTGCTGCTTGGGGCAACCCCGGCTTGGCCGTACAGCCGAAGCTGGGGCTACTATCCGAGCGGTGTACTCGGAACCATTCTCCTGATCTTCTTGGTACTGCTCCTGTTAGGCCAAGTCACCCTATAGAGGCAGGCGTCCAGATCACCGTGACAGCTGGCGAACGGGCGAAACAACGCGCGGGAAGAACGTAGCTTCTTTCCCACCGCGGCCTCCGGGGTCCTTCGGGGGCCGCGCTCTCCGTGGTACGCTGGCCCCGCATGCCCTATCAGCCAATCGAGGACTACGGAATAATTGGCAATCTCCGCACCGCTGCATTAATCGCGAAAAACGGCTCTATCGATTGGTTTTGTTATCCCCATTTCGATTCGCCCAGCGTCTTCGGCGCCATTCTCGATCACAACAAAGGCGGCTATTTCCGGATCTCACCCACATCAGAAGAGATTTCACGCAAGCAAGTTTACGTCCCCGATACCAACGTCCTGATCACCCGATTCCTGGCCGCCGATGGGGTGGGCGAGATCATCGACTACATGCCCCTGAGCGATTCCAAGGATGTTCCGCCCTACCTCGGTCTGATACGCCGAGTCCGGGTGGTGCGCGGCGCCATGCAGTTCCGGTTGGAATGTGTTCCTGCGTTCAACTACGGACGCGATACGCATACCACGGAAATCATCGCGGAAGGCGCGCGTTTCGGCTCGTCTGCATTACGTTTTGGACTCGCCTCCTCGGCTCCGCTGGCGCAGTTCGGAGTTGGCGTCAGCGCCGAATTCTCGCTCGATGAAGGACACAGCCAAAGCTTCCAATTCCGGGAATTGAAGCCGGACGAACACGAACCAATCGGCTGTCCGGAACAAATGAGCGACGAGCTTTTTCACGACACCATCCAATACTGGCGCCAGTGGATTTCCAAATGCACCTATCGCGGGCGCTGGCGCGAAACGGTGCACCGCTCGGCGCTGGTTTTGAAGCTGCTCACATTTGCACCCACCGGCGCCATCGTCGCCGCGCCAACCTGCAGTCTGCCCGAAAGCCTCGGCGGGCCTCGCAATTGGGACTACCGCTACACTTGGATTCGCGATGCCGCCTTTACCGTCTACAGCCTTCTTCGCATCGGATTTGTAGAGGAAGCCACGCAGTTTGTCTCGTTTCTGGATGCCCGCTGCCACGAAATGGATCCGGATGGCGCACTACAGACGGTGTACGGAATTGACGGGCGTCACGATTTGCCCGAGGTTACGCTCGATCATTGGGAAGGGTACAAAGGATCCAGCCCCGTCCGCATCGGAAACGCTGCCTCCCAGCAACTCCAGCTCGATATCTACGGCGAGCTGATGGACTCGCTCTACCTCTATAACAAACACGCGACCCCGATCTCTTACGAGCTCTGGATCTACCTGCGCCGGCTTACCAATTGGGTTTGCCAGCACTGGCAGGATAAAGACGAGGCCATTTGGGAGGTGCGCGGTGGACCACGCGATTTTGTGTACTCGAAGGTCATGTGCTGGGTCGCCGTGGATCGCGCGCTACGCCTGGCCAACAAGCGCTCTTTCCCCGCCGACTGGGCGGCCTGGACTGCCACGCGTGACCAAATGTACGAAACCATCATGCAGCGCGGATGGAACCAGCAACTGGGCGCTTTTGTTCAGCAACTGGATGGAGAGGCTCTGGATGCTTCAACCCTGATGATGCCAATGGTCTTCTTTGTCTCTCCCACCGACCCGCGCATACTGCAGACCATTGACGCGATCAATCGCGCTCCCAAGGATGGAGGCCTGGTTTCCAACGGCTTGGTCTTTCGCTATGACGTCGACAAAACTCCGGACGGATTGAAAGGCACCGAGGGAACATTCAACCTCTGCACCTTCTGGCTGGTTGAGGCCTTGATGCGCGCCAGCCACTCCGATCCCAAGAAATTGCGCCAAGCTCGGTTTCTCTTTGAACAAATACTCGGCTACGCCAACCACCTGGGCCTCTATGCGGAACAAATTGGCCACCAGGGCCAGGCCCTCGGTAACTTCCCGCAAGCGCTGACGCATCTGGCTTTGATCAGCGCCGCGTTTAACCTGGACCGTTATCTGGATGGGCTCGAGAACACATCTCCCGTTAGCTAACCCCAACGCCCAAAGAAAAAATGAAAAAGCTTCGTCTTCACTCGTCTAACTAGCGGAGTTCCATAACTCCTAATCCAAGTCGAAGGAGAGCAATGATGAAAATCGAAAGTATGGAAGAACTTTTCCTGCAACAGATAGAGGATCTATACGATGCCGAGAAGCGTCTGGTGAAGGCCCTGCCCAAGATGGCCGAAGCCAGCACGTCGCTGATTCTCAAGCGAACTTTTGAATCGCACCTGCAGCAAACCGAGGGCCATGTCAGCCGATTGGAGAGCATCTTCCGCCAGTTGAACAAGGACGCTAAGGGACAAACCTGCGCGGCGATGAAGGGACTGGTGAGCGAAGGTGAGGACATGGTCAGCCACATCGACGAATCGCCTTTACGCGATGCCGGCCTGATCGCCGCCGCCAACCGCGTCGAACACTATGAAATCGCTGCCTACGGATCGGCGCGAACGTTCGCCCAAACGCTCGGCCTCATCCAAGCCGCCGCCCTGCTCGAACAAACCTTGCAGGAAGAGAAAGAAGCCGATCAGAAGCTCACCCAGTTGGCTCAGCAGATGGTCAATGAGGAGGCTCTTCGCAGCGGCAACCGTGAAATGGCTCAACGTTAGCAAATAGTGAAGACAGGAGAGCCCGGTCAGCAGCAATGACCCAAAACACGAAAATCTGTTGCTAATGTAACTGACACGCGGCATGAAAATGGGCGGCCCAAAACGAGCCGCCCCAAGGAAAAGGAGGAATAACACCTCCCACCAAATTCTTGATGAATCGCGTTGCGGCTTAGCTGCAGCCGCTGGTCCCGCCGCAGTTTTCGCACTTATAGCAACTGCCGTTGCGGGTCATGAAGCCGCCGCATTCCGAGCACAGCGGCGCGTCGCTGATCGCCGGTGTAAAGGCGAGCGATTGCTGCGGCTCCGGTTCGGTGGGGCGCAGCACGGGTGCGTCGCCGGCTTCGTTGACGGCGTACTCGGGGCCCAGGAACTTCGCGCCCAGCCAGCGGAAAATGTAATCCATGATCGACTTGGCGTAGGGNNAAGAACTTCAGCGGCACGCCGTATTGCAGCGCGTAGCTGATGCTGGTGGCGAAGCTGTCCATCAGGCCGCTGATGGTGGAGCCTTCCTTGGCCATGGAAATGAAAACTTCGCCGGGCGTTCCGTCCTCATACATGCCGACCGTGATGTAGCCTTCGTGGCCGCCGATGGAAAACTTGTGCGTCACCGATTGCCGCTCGTCCTTCAGTTTGCGCCGGACCGGCTGATAGACGATCCTTTCGGTGACTACCGGCGTGAGCGCCGTGGAAGCCGTGGCTTTCTTCTCGCCCTTGCCGGTGCTGGAGCTGAGCGGCTGCGCGCGCTTGGAATTGTCGCGATAAATGGCGACGGCCTTCAGTCCCAGGCGCCAGCTTTCCATGTAGGCATCCATGACCTCTTCTACGGTGGACTCTTCGGGCATGTTGATGGTTTTCGAAATCGCGCCAGAGATAAACGGCTGCGTCGCGGCCATCATGCGCACGTGGCCCATGTAATGAATGGAGCGCTTGCCGTTCTGCGGGCGGAAGCTGCAATCGAAGACCGGCAGGTGTTCGTCCTTGAGCGCGGGCGCGCCTTCGATGGTGCCGGTGGAGTCGATATGCGTGACGATCATCTCCACTTGCTCGGGCGTGTAGCCGAGCTTGATGAGCGCCTGCGGAACGGTGTTGTTGACGATCTTGATGATGCCGCCGCCGACCAGCTTCTTGTATTTGACCAGCGCGAGGTCGGGCTCGATGCCGGTGGTGTCGCAATCCATCATGAAGCCGATGGTGCCGGTGGGCGCGATAACGGTGGTCTGCGCGTTGCGGAAGCCGGCGCGCTCGCCCAGCGTGTAAGCGTCATTCCAGCAATCGACCGCGGCTTTGAAGAGATCCTCCGGGATGCGCTTGCTATCGATGCCGCTGACGGATTTGCCGTGCATCAGGATGACATCCAGGAACGAATCTTCGTTGACGGCGTAGCCGGGACACGGGCCGACGGCTTCGGCGATGCGGGCGCTGGTGAGGTACGCCTGGCCGCACATGACGGCGGTGATGGCGGCGGCCCAATCGCGGCCCACCGGGCTGTCGTAAGGAATGCCCATGGACATGAGCAGCGCGCCCAAGTTGGCGTAGCCCAAGCCCAGCGGGCGGAAATCGTGCGAATTGCGGGCGATCTTTTCGGTGGGATAGCTGGCGCTATCGACGATGATCTCCTGCGCGAGCGTAACGGTGTCGCAGGCGTGGCGGAAAGCTTCGACGTCGAATTCGCCGCCCGGGCCGACGAACTTCATCAAGTTCAATGAGGCCAGATTGCAGGCCGAGTCGTCCAGGAACATATACTCCGAGCACGGATTCGACGCGTTGATGCGCGCGGTGGTTTTGGAGGTGTGCCAGCGATTGATGGTGGTGTCGAACTGCATGCCGGGATCGCCGCACTGATGCGTGGCTTCGGCGATCTCGCGCAGCAGCTCCTTGGCGCTGTAGCGCTTCTTGGGCTGGCCGTTGGCNNACGCGCACGGAATTGTTGGCGTTCTGGAAGAAGATGGAGCCGTAGGCGTCGCCATCAATCGCGGCATCATAGCCCGCGTCGATGAGCGTGTGAGCTTTCTTCTCTTCTTTGGCTTTGCACCAGACGAACGACTCGATGTCGGGATGATCGATGTTCAGGATCACCATCTTCGCGGCGCGGCGCGTTTTGCCGCCGGATTTGATGACGCCCGCGAAGGCATCGAAGCCCTTCATGAAACTGAGCGGCCCCGACGCTGATCCGCCGCCCCCGAGTCCACCACCTTCTTCGCGCAGAGGCGAGAGATTGGTGCCGGAGCCCGATCCCCACTTGAACAGCATGCCTTCGGTCTTGGCGAGGTCGAGGATGGATTCGAGCGAATCCTTTACCGAGTTGATGAAGCAGGCCGAGCACTGCGGGCGCGACTCGCCCTTCTTCAGCTTCACGATGTTGTCGGTGGCTTCATCATAGTAATAGCCGTAGCCGCGGGCCTCTTGAACGCCGACGTTGAACCACACCGGCGAATTGAAGCAGGCCTTCTGGGTAAGCATCAGGTGCGCGAGCTCATTACGGAAATTTTCCGAGTCTTCGCGGGTTTTGAAGTAGCGCCCGGAAGCGCCCCAATCCGCGATGGTGTCAACCACGCGATGCACCAGTTGGCGGACGCTGTTCTCGCGCTCGGGCGAGCCCATCTTACCGTAGAAATACTTGCTGACAACGATGTTGGTGGCCGTTTGGGACCAATCGGCCGGCACTTCCACTTCATCTTGCTCAAAGATGATGGCACCCTTGTCGCTGGCAATCGCAGCGGTGCGAAGCTCCCAGGCGATCTCGTCGTAGGGGGTTCTGCCCGCTTCGAGCTTTTGCGTGAAGTATTTGGGAAAGCTGACGCCCTTGCGTTCGGTGGCCGGGAGAGCTTTTTTGCTGGTTGGCTGCAAGTCGGAAATCCTGTCGTTTCCAATACGGCTGAGATCTACGGTGAGTAGGCCCATCTCTATTTTCCCTCTTTTCGTTGTGTCCCGGTACTGCTCGACGGCGGTACGGCTTTACGGCACGTCTGCAATGATGACCCAATATGTAGTGGGTCGTCAAGGATTTTATCTATATGCCGTACAGTACCTTACGAGCGACTGAAATGCGAATGCAATGCCAGCCACCATCCAGGTGTCAAGCAGCAAGTTGAAAAGAAAAAGGTGCTTCACGTTGTCCCAGGCGTCTCCGCAAATGGCGATCACGAAGGATAGCAGGCAGCAAATGCTGAGCAATCCAAAGAATTCCAGGGATCGCCTCGCGTCGCGGGCGGTGCGAAACCACGCCGCGGCGCAGATGACGGGACATATCAGAAGAGCGATCAGGATGAGCTTGCCACAGGCGGTGAGACCGTGTTCGTGGAATCCGCTCCATGCATCGGAGGTCTGGCTCTTGGCCCCCGGCGCGAACCCGGCGGACCGTTCAAAGTTGCCGCACGTATCGGGACGCAACGAAAAGGCGACCGGCAAGACGCGCTTGGCATGACGCCAGATTCGAGCCGGCCGCAGCAGATAGAATCGGGCGATGCTGCCGTGAGTGATCGTTTTGCCGATCACGCCGCTCTTCACCGCTTCATAAAGGTTAGTGCCTTCGGTCCAGGCGCCGGTGCCCGAGTATTTCAGCCAATCCGGAGTCAAACCCAGAGCCTGCGCGTCCTGCGCCGGGGTCTTCGATTCGGGGAGTATCGCCATGAAGACTTGATCGTAGGTGCTTGACCACATGTTCGCGACCGGACTGGTTACCGTGATGAACACCACGGCAGCCACGATCGCTAACGAGCCCGCAATTGCAACGCGGCCCGCTGACGATTTGCTCCAAGCGTGGAGGCGGAACACAAACAGCGCCAGCAGTATTCCGAGCGGAGCATTCTGCGGCTTGGCCATTACAAAGAGGACCGCCCAGAGAGCCCAGCGAACGGCCTCGGCGCTGGGGACTTCCTGGGTGCGACAGATCGCGATGCTCTCGGCAAGCAGCAAAAGGAAAAAGATGCAGGAAGCCGGCTCCGCGTAAAACGAGTTCCAGTAAGCGGCGTACCCGACGTCGGTGAGAGCCAACAACGCTAGTATCCAGATTAGAGGGGCTGCGCGAAGCGGACCCGTGACCAGCAGCAGCCGATAAAACGCGTACAGAAACGCGAGCATGTGTACGAAGCCAATGATCGTGATGTCCAAACTGCCGTCCAGGGACACGCCTTTGTTCAACAGGATCGCGGCCCCAACGAAAATGTACTCGGAGCTCAGCTGTTCGTACACGCGCAGTCGGGCGTTGGGTTCGGGCGCATACTTTCGGGCAACGAAAGCGTACTCGGCGGACTTGTCTACGGCGCCGTAGCCGAAGCGGCCGATCACGCGGGTGAAATCTCCCTGGTCCGCCAAGCCCACGACAGGCCGGACGAAGAGCTGAAACGAAAGAATCACCGCCGCTGCGGCGACGAACGCAGCCCGCAGCCAAGCTATTGGCATGTTACGGGCGCCGTGAGAACGCGACGCGGGCCAATGTGAATCTGGAGCCTGTGCGGACCGGGTGCAAGGCCCTTGGGCAACTCGATGTCCAGCAGATGGCGCGGCGGGCGCGGATCGATGCGAAAGATACCGAGTTGCGCCACGGGCTGATCGTCTATCGTAACCCTGACCGAATCGGGCGACATCACTTCCTCGATGTGAACTTTCACCAGCCCGGTGTTGCTGGCGTTCTTCAACACGAGATTGACGCCGTCGGTGACGGAAATAATGCGAGGCACCAGCGGACCGGCGGGAACTACGCGAGCGCTCGCCAGCGGACACAACGGCCGTCCGTTCACACGCAGCTCCACGGGTACAAGGCCGGTGCGAACACCATCGGGGAGCCACGCGTTCACCTGCTGAAGACCTTGCGAATCGGCCGGTCCGATGTAGATGGGAACGCCCGGAACGCCCTCCACGAGAATCTCGATGTTGTTGAGATCGCAATCGGCGGGAAGATGGTTGATCCAGATGGATAGCGCTGCCTGGCGGCCGCGCTGCGGGATCAGCGAATCGCCGGTGTAAGCGTTGGTGATGCGGCGAATAACGGGTTGTGGGGAGGCGGTTGTGGGGCGTGGGAAAGGCGCCTTGAGCCAGGTGGTCCACAAGTATTGCGTGTGCTCGCCTTCCAAGTTCAGGAGCTGGAGGCTATTCTCGCGAGTGAAAGCGTGGATATCATCCGCCGAGAAGCTGACGCCGCTCCAAGTGTCGGCATCGCCAGGAGGCGCGACACCGTTGAACTGGCCGTGGAATACGCCGCCGGGTTTGAGCAAGCGGCGGATCTCGCGCATGTATTCGAGCACCACATCGCGGCTGGGAATGTGCTGGAAGACAGCGTAAGAATAGATAAAATCGAACGACTCGTCTGCAAATTGGGGCAACGATGAGCCGTCAGTGGTGTGGAAGTGGGCGTGCGGAATATCGCCTAAGCGCTCCCGCGCGAGACGGATCATTTCATCGGAGACATCCACGCCGTGAACCTCTCCAAAATGCCGGCTGAGCGGTTTCACCAGGCGGCCGGGTCCGCAACCGATTTCGAGCGCCCGATACGCCCGGCGATTCGCCGTAGCGGGAAGACGCTTGAGCTGTCCTTCGATGGACCGCAGAACGTCGGCGGCGGTGGCTAGAAATTCTTCCTCGGTTTGATCGAGGCCGCCGAACGCGACGTAGAAGTGGGCGTCATCGCGGGCGCGTTGGTTCCAATCGGCGCGCATGCGGTCGCTGACGGAATCTGCCATCACTGTTAGGGTCGCATGACTGAACGTGCGACAATAATCGGCTTGCCACGCTCCTTACTGAACCACGACCGTAAGGGAGTGATCCGCGGCGCGTTGCTTGCCGCAGCCCTGTTTGCTCTGAATGCCGCCATCTGCTGGCCGCTGTTCCACGCGGATTATCTGGACAACTTTCAGTCCAACGAAGGCGTGTTCATGTCCCTGGCTCGTCTTCTGGGACAGCACTTCCCTCACTCAGCCTGGTTTCCATGGTTCGATGCGGGCCTGCCGTTGGAGAATGCCTATCTGCCCTTTGTGCCGGCGCTGGTGGCGCTGATTTCTTCCGTGACGGGCGCCTCATTGGCGCACGTTCTGCATTTCCTGGAAGCGCTCGCCTATTGCCTGGCGCCCGTTTTTCTGTTCCTGTTCGCGCGGAGGGTCTCGGGACGAACAGCGCCCGCGTTCGCGGCCAGCTTGCTCTGGTCGGTTTTTTCCCCGTCCGTATTCATCCCGCAGATTCTTGCCGACACAGGCACTGCGTGGGGCAGCCGCCGTCTGCAAACGATCGTATTCTATGGCGAAGTACCGCATAACATCGCACTATCGTTGGTGCCACTGGCCCTGTTGTTTCTCGTCATGTTTCTGGACAAGCCTAGCACCAGAAGACTCGCATTAGCAGTTTGCGTAACCGCCGTTGTGATGGCCACCAACGCCTTCGGCATCGTTACCGTCGCGGTATCGTCCGCGATTTTGGTGCTTGCGCGCAATCAGGTCCGGTTGCGGCCGTTACTTTCGGTCTGTGCGATTCTGCTGAGTGCCTACCTGCTGATTTGCCGGTTCCTCCCGCCATCACTGATCCGGCTGATCCGCGTTAACTCACAAGTGGATGGCGGCGATTTCCGGTTCACGCTCAAAGGGGGAATCTTCGGGTTGCTGTTCGCGATTGTAATTGTCGCGCTCTGGTTTGCCACCAGGCGCCTCAGCGATCCGATGCTGCGCTTCGCGATTCTTTTCTCGGCTGTATTCGGCGGAATCACCGCACTATATTTCTGGAAGGGGCTGAGCTTCTTACCTCAGCCGAATCGTTACCAGTTGGAGATGGATCCTGGCCTCTGCCTGCTCGCCGCATTCGCTATCGCGCCGCTAGCGCGCAGACTCTCTTCAAGGCTCAGGTTCGCGGCAGCCACTCTCGCCGCTATCGCGCTCAGCCTCATGGCCGCCAGCGATTACGGATATGCGCGCAAGTTGATCCATCCCGTCGATATTACCGGAACCGTCGCGTACCGCCAGTCCAAATGGATTGGCTCGCATCTCCCCGGCCAGCGCGTCTTCCTCTCTGGCCAGAACGAGTTCTGGTTCAACTTGTTTGCCGACAATCCGCAGCTCAGCGCGGGTCTCCAATCGTCGGCTCCGAACTGGGCACAGCGTGTCGCGGTCTACACGATTGATTCCGGCCAGAACGCCGGTGCGCAAGACGGTCCCATCTCGGTGCTCTGGCTCAAGGCTTTTGGCTGTGGCGCGGTCACTGTACCCGGCCCTGCCAGTCGCGATGCTTATCATCCGATAGCTAATCCGCGCAAATTCGATGGCCTGCTGCCGCTGGTCTGGAACGAGGGCGACGACTCCGTCTACCAAGTCCCTTTGAGCTCCACCTCGCTAGCTCACGTGATTCCCCCTTCCTCCGTGGTCACTCGGCGGCCCGAGAATGGACTGGACGTCGAGCCCCTGCGCGCATATGTGACGGCGCTCGAGGACCCGACGCTGCCGCGCGCATCGCTCACTTGGGAGAATCCGGACCACGGCCGCATCAGCGCCACGGTTGCCCCGTCTCAGGTGATCTCCGTTCAGGTTAACTACGACGCGGGATGGCGCGCGGCCACGGCGGGACGGAGCCTGCGCATTCGGCCCGATCAGATCGGCATGATGATCATCGATCCAGACGGCGCCGGTCCCCGCTCCATTGATCTGGAGTTCACCGAAGGGGCCGAGCGCGCCGTGTGCCTGGGCATCAGCCTGCTAACCGCGACCATATTACTGGGCTTACTGACGTGCGACAATAAACGGCTTGCCACGCTCCTTACTGAACCACGACCGTAAGGGAGTGATCGCCGACGCTTGCATTGCGGCAGCCCTGTTCATTGGCGATCTGCTGCTGCTGGGCCCCTGGCTGACAACCGATCTTTCCGACCAACCCTGGAACAACGGGTACATCTACATCGCTATCGCTCGCATGTTCCGCGATCGTTCATCGATGTGGAACGCGCTGCAATATGGCGGCTCGCCCTTTCATTTCTTATACCCGCCCATGCTTCCCACGATGGCCGGCCTGATGCGTTTCATCACCATCGGGCGCGCGTTTCATCTGGTGAGCGGAATCGGATATGCGCTTGCGCCGGTGTGTTTGTATATTCTCGGGCGCCAGTTGTTCCGCTCGCGATTGCCGGCCGTCTTTGCCGCTCTGGCGTTCGCCGTGTTTCCCTCGCTGTTCTATGCGCTGCCGCAATTGCGCGTGCTGGGCCATCCTTACGCGAACGCGCCCTGGAGTTACGTCGCGCTAGTTGCGTATGACGAAGCGCCGCACGCCTTTGCACTTCCGTTCATGCTGCTCGCCGTGGCCGCCGCATGGCGCAATCGTTGGACGCTAGCCGCGCTGTTCGCCGCCGCGGTCTTCCTGACTAGCTGGCCCGGGCTGATCGGTCTAGGCTTTCCCTTAGCGGGCATCGCGGTGGCGCGCTGGCGCGATTTCGGCCCAGTCCGAGCGCTGACTTGTGTGGCTGGCTTGGCGGGCGCAGCGTACGGGCTCGCGGCGTTCTGGATGACGCCCGCGTATTTTGTCTCGTCCAGGTTTTACAACCGCGTCGTGTTCCGGCACACCATGCTCACCGCGCCATGGAACGGCACCACCTGGATGATTCTTGCCGCGGCTCTCGTGGTGCTCGCGTTTTCTTTCTGGCGGCGTGTCCCTTCCGAACTCGCGCTGGTCGCGGTCTGGACCGCGCTCTCCGGTCTGGTGGTGGTGTGCTACCTGGTGGCCGGAAATTACCTTCTCCCGTTGCCTCACCGTTACCTGCTCGAGTTTAGCGCCGGGACGGCTCTGCTCCTCGCGGCCCTGCTATCGCTCGCGCCCCCTCCCACTCGCACGGTGGCGGCAGCCGTACTGATCGCCGCGGGCACCGCCCTTTCTTTTCGCTTTGTCACGCATTCCTGGAAGTTTGAACCAAAGGCGGAAGATCCGCGCACGCAGGTGGGATTTCAGGTTGCCATGTGGCTCAAGGATCACGCGGGTGGCGCGCGCGTTCTGGCATCCGGCGAGCTGGACAGCACACTGAACCTCTGGACCGATGTCGCGCAGGTGGGCGGCCCGGGACAAGATCCGTCGAACTTCCTGGTCTTCGCGGCGGAACGCCAGATCGCTTTTGGATGCGACGCGGATTCCGGACGCGTGGCGGAGTTGTGGCTGCGCGCCTTGAATGCGCCTCTATTGGTTGTTCACGGGGCCGCATCGCGCGAGTACTTTCACTGGTACGCACGGCCGAACAGATTTGCCGCGCTGCCAGTAGCGTGGGATAACGGTGCGGGCGACTGGGTTTACCGCCTTCCGAATTTCGACCCGCACGAAGCGGTGGTGGTGGATCTTAGCGCGCTTGCCAGTCTGCCTCGGATTGCTTCAACGGCCGACGACGGGTTTCTGACCGCGTACGTGAAGTGGGCCATGGGCAAGCGTCCGGTCGCGGTGCATTGGACTTCATCCGGAGAAGCAGCCTTTAATGTGAACCTGGGCGTGGACGAAGCAGTGCTGCTCAAGGTCAACAACGATCCAGGCTGGCGAGCAGCCGGCGCAACACTCGATAGCGATCCCATCGGATTTCAGTTGATCCGAGTCTCACCTGGGCCGCGGCATGTGACGCTGCGATTCGGCGCGTCCTGGGACACGTGGCTGGGACGCGCCATCACGCTGGTTACGATTATGTTGCTGTTGTTGCGGGTGAGAGAGGTCTGGATCGCCGCGGTAGCCGTGATTCCAGCGGTTGCCGCGTGCGCTGTGTTGGTTTCCATGGCGCCTCGAACGGTGCAATTGGCCGAGGACGCGTTCGCCCATTTCCAACCACCCATGATCAACCTGGGGGGAATTGTCGATAACGGGACCTCTCAGCAGCCGCCCCTGAAACGCGGCCAGCAGGTTTCCATTTATGGATCGAACTTCGGCGGCGGGCCCGGTGACGCGGTCCGCGTCTGGATCGGCGATCATCCAGCTCCCCTCGAGTTTCACGGCTCGAACCTGATCGACCTCCGCTGGCCGGACGACGCGCCGGCTTCCGCGCCAGTCAGCGTGGAGGTGAATGGCTGCATCGGAAATGCGTTCATGGTCACGACGCGGTAGCATGAGGCGACATGTCCCAGGCGCGAAATGAAGCCATAACCCAGGAGACGAAAAAACAGATTGCCGAGATGGAGGCGCTCGGCTTCTACCACACCATCGAATTGCCGAATGGAGAGGTTCTGCCGGGCCTGCTGAGCGTCGAGCGCTTAAGAAATAGGCTTACTCAATTCGCAATACCAGCAGACCTTCGCGGCAAACGCGTGCTGGATATAGGCGCGTGGGACGGTTTCTACACTTTCGAAATGGAGCGCCGCGGCGCCCACGTGGTGGCTCTCGACCTGTTTCGCAACGAAAAGTTTCTGCTCGCTCGCGACCTGGTCAAATCCAAAGCGGAATACGTGGTGGGTGACATCTGCAGATTGTCGTCGAAGGATCTCGGGCGGTTTGATATCGTTCTTTTCTTCGGTGTTCTTTACCACCTCAAACATCCCCTGTTGGCGCTGGAGAACGTGTGTTCAATGACCGCCGATACGGCGTATGTGGAGTCGTATGTCATCGACAACCCTGCCGACTTGAATGCCATACCCATCATGGAATTCTACGAGAGGACCGAACTGCGCGGGCAATTCGACAACTGGGTGGGGCCGAATGTGACCTGTCTGCTTGCGATGGCTCGCACGGCAGGCTTCGCCGAAGTCCAATTTGAAAGTGTGCTTTCCAGTCGAGCCCATGTCACCTGCCGCCGGAAATGGTCAACGACACCCGGGAGCGATACAGCGCCGGAAATCATCTGCGTGGAGAACAGCATTTCACGGGATCATAGTTTCTCGACGACCAGGGACGACTATATTTCGATCTATTTTCGAAGCGCGACGCCCGGAATCCAGTGCGACGATGTGTACGCTGAGGTAGGTCCCTACGCAGTTCGTCCCGGGGAAGTCGTGGGCGTCGGTGTAGACGGCTGGCTGGCCGTCTGCAAGCTTCCGCCCGGACTCGACGCGCAGTGGCACGCACTTCGCCTGCGAGTGCGGAAAAGCCAATGGAGCAATACCGTTCGCGTTCCGGTGGATGTGGCCGTCGAAGATCAAGGTGGCACCGGCTCCGAGCAACTTGAAGTCAACGTAGTTACCGATGGCAAAACCTGGGAACGCGGGCGTATCAAGGTTGGAGCCGGCAGTTGTTTGTCCCTCTGGGCGCGCGGAGTTCCAGACGGCTGCGACGTGCAAGAGGTGCTGGTGCTGTTGAACGGCATGAATCTTCCCGCCGTCTACGTCTCTGCTGCGGACGCGAAAGGCTTTAAGCAAGTGAACGCGACGCTGCCCTCGGGACTGCCACCGGGAAAGTTCAAGCTCCGCCTGGAGTGCGCAGACAACATTTCTGCGCCGGTCGAGGTTGAACTGATCAAGTAGCTACGTCGTCACTCATCAGTGCAGGTGTTCTTGCGAATGGTGTTGTCCGACAGCTTGACGCCGGGCGCGGCCTGGATACAACGCAGTTTCATTTTCCAGCCTGAAATGGTGTTGCCTTCAATCACATTGCCGCGCGCCGGATCGGGGTGTTCCGCGTGGCTTCCCAAATAGATTCCGGTTTCCAGAACCTCCACTTCGCCCAACACCGAGCAGCCGAACCTCTGGCGATTTTCATTGCAGTGCGCGGTGTTTATGTGGAGCAATCGATTGCGTAGGATCCTGTGCCCCGCACCGATGAGAAATATGCCGCCATATTTCATGCCGTCCAGTTCGTTATCCTCCACCACGATATTCTGCGATCGCATCTCGATACTGGCGTTATTGAACACAATGCCGAAGTGTCCGAACGGATAATCCTCGGGCGGCCGGCGATTGGTGCACGTATTGCCCCGCACGGAGCCGTCATGGAAGCCGTCCAGGTCGATGCATTTGCCGTCGATTTCGTCGAAGCTGTTGCGCTCGTAGACCGACTGGTCGACATTGCCGGCGGTATCGATGCCAACTGGAGTTCCGCCGTTTTCGACATCCACCAGCTCCACGGCCAACCCGATGCGGCTGCCGCGATTGCCGGCCACGCCGACTTGAGTCGCATGGCCCACTTGAATGGCGTCGCGTCCAATATCGAAGAACTGGTTGTTGGCGATCTTGCCTCGGCCGTTGCGGGGCGACATGTAACGGGAGTGCGTCCAGATCGCGTTGCCGCGGATGTTGCGAAACACCGAATCGGTTACGGTGAACTGTTCGGTCCCTTCTTCTAGGAGAATCCCGCCGGAGGTGTTGTTTCGGCCTTTGGCATTCAACGACCCGCTGTCTTTCAGCGAGATATGGTCGATCAGGACATTCTTTGAATGGGCGATAAGCACGGCGAAGTTGGTGATGTTTGCGAAGTCGACATGATCCAGAGCGACGCCATCGCTGTCTTCGATCAGGATGCCGTTGTTGGGGAACACGCTCGCAAAGCTCTTGTCGGTGGGCGGCAGCGGCATGGGCCGTTCGAGCGCCGGCCGATTGCCATCGATTACGAAATTGCGAAAGCTGATTCGGCGGCAGTTGCGGCAGCTCAACATCGCTCGGCCGTGGAAGCTGGAAGAGGCGTGAAGCGTCGTGTTATCTCCGACAATGGTGAGATCGTGCGCGCCTTCGGGGAGCTTCAGTTCCGACGAAACCTCGGTGACGCCTGCGGGCAAATGAACGACTCCCGTGTGGGGCAGCACCATCAGTAGGGCAAGGATCAAGCGTTATTCTACTAACATGGCCATTGAGTTTCGCGGCGCGCGCTTGGCGCCGTTGCGCGATCTGACGATTTCGGCGCCCAATGGATCGGTGATCGGCGTAGTTGGAGAAAAGGGCGCCGGCAAGGCCGCGCTGCTGAGGCTGGCGTCGGGAGCGGTGCAACCGGAAGCGGGGGAAGTGATCGCCGACGGAGAGCGGCGCTATCTGGGACCGTTGGATGCCCTGCAACTTTCGCCAGTCGATATTTTATTGATAGAGCATTCGCTGGCCCACCATGACGCGCTGGTGAGGGCGCGCGCGGTGGCTGGAATCGACCGGCTGCGCAGCGCGGGCACGACGGTGTTGATCGTTTCGCACGAGCTGGATCTGCTGCAATCGCTGTGCGACGAAGTTTGGTGGCTGGACGCAGGGTCGCTGGCGCAGCGGGGGGATCCGCGCGAGGTGCTGGACGCCTATCGCCAAAGCATCGCGGAGAAAGTGCGGGCGTGGGGTGCCACCCTCCAGAGTACGATGCTGAGTCCGCTGCGGCCCGCCATGCGCAGGGGGGACGGACGCGCGGAGATTTTGTCGATCGAGACCCTGGACGCCGCGGGAAATCCGACCGCTGTCTGGCGGAGCGGCGAGAGTGCGACCGTGCGCGTCGCGGTGCGGTATCACGATCGAGTGGAGGAGCCGGTGATCGGCATCCTGATTCGCACGCGCATTGGACTGGAAGTGTACGGGACGAATACGGAGCTGGAGAAAGTGAGCACCGGAATTTACGCGGCGGGCGAGCGCATGCGGATCGAGTTTGGGTTCCGCTGCGATTTGTGCCCGGGCGAATACACTATCACGGCGGCGTCGCACGATGCGGACGGCACCACGCACGATTGGGTGGATGACGCGGTGGCGTTCGCGGTGGCGGATTCGCGATACACCGCGGGCGTGGCGAATTTGCGCGCAAAAGTGAAGATCGAGAAAGTGTAGAGGCGGACTACTTCTGTTCCAGGATAAACGTGGGCGCGACGCCGGACAGCGTGGAGAATCCCGAAGGGCCAACCGCGGTCAGCCAACTGGAGCACCCCTGCACTTTGCCGAGATAGGAGTGGGGATGCACGTCGACGCGCATTTTCTGCATCTCCAGGTGGCCGTATTGCAGGACCGGGAACACATCCACCACCGGATCCATGGCTTCCTGCACCACGTACGGATTGCGGAGAGCGGAGCGCAGAGCTTTCTCCCAGGCGGCTTCGTCCACTTCAGAACCACGGAAGGATTGCTGATCGGCGCCTTCGTCGTTGGGACGCAGAACAAGTTTATTGCGATTGTGCAAGATGAAGGCTGGAAGATCGACGGTCCGGTTGTGGTATTTGGTCTTGGCTTCCTGGACCACGCGAGTCCAAGGCACGAATTCCTTGATGGCTCTGCGCTCCGCGGCGGGAAAATCGGCGGTGATCTCTTCGTCCGTGAGCAGATCGAAGATTGCCTTTTTCTGGGCCAGCTCGGAGCGGAAGCTGTTGACCATGCACACGGCCTGGTCGCGATAGGCGCGCAGCAGGGGATGCGACAGATCGAACCGCACCAGGAATTCCTGGACTTTCACGCGGCGGAAAACTAAGTCGATAGCGAAATCGCCGCGGCGCAGAACGCCGTCGCGATAATCGAGCTGTTCGGGCGTTACCACTTCCACCGTGCAACCGTCGCGGCGCAGGAACTCCGCCAGGATCGCGCTTTCGCCGGACTCGGCGGCCTGGAAAGGCTGGCGCAATTCGAGAATCGCGATGTTGGGCTTCTTGTTCTTGCCGCCCCATTCCTTATAAGCCTTGAGAATGGCGTTCAGCAGGTGCTTGGTGCCGGGCAATTTCTCCAAGCGATAGCGCTTGCGGAATTCCTTCACCGGCGCAGCGTCGTAAAAGATATCAGACAACGCCTCGCCATACGCGACACCCGTCGGAGTATCGGGGATGTAGCGTGAGAAGCGCAGCGTGCCGTTATTCAAATGAGTGTCGAGTAGCGACGTGACCGCCGGGAACGAATACCCGGGGTCGACCGCCGCCAGCATCTTCTCGGCGGGCAGCAATTCCATGCGCGCGAGCAGCGCGGGACTGCCGAGCGCCTTGGTCTGAACCCGCTGCAGCGAACTCGAAAACGACTCGACCGCCTTCACCAATCCAGCGTACTGTCTGCGCGTGATAAAATGCGGACGCAGAACCGGAGACACGGGCTTTCCACCGGCGACCAAATTGTGCGCCTTCATGCGTTCCTGGAGTTCGTGTGCCCAGGAAAGATTTTTGTAGTGGTCGCCTTCCAGGATTTTGTGATAGCGAGTGACGGCCTCGCTTAACTGGTTCATTTTTATTCGTGCTCTCTGGACTTAGTATCGCACGGCAATGTGGAGAAAGTGAAGCAAGCGCCCAGTTTTACGGTGAATTAGTACTTTAGTTTGTGTTGTTTACGGGAGATTTTTCAACCTCCTCGGAGATTCCTCTTACCCCGCCGCTACGGAGGGAAGTTCATGCGGCGGAGCAGTTCCTAAAATCGCGGCTCGGACCGCAAACTATCCATCTGCGGATCGGATTTCAGAAAATCGAAGAAAAACGACCGCTCGGAATAGGCTTGTTCCAATCTGTCTAGAGCGTGCTTCTTGTCCCCCAGCGCTGCATAAACTGTCGCCAGCAGATAGTTGGAAACATGGCTGCGCTTTGACAGCGCTAGCAGCTCATCCAACCCGCGCTGAGCCTCGGCGCCGCGTCCGGAAAGCGCATAGACCCGCGCGGACTCGGCAGCCGCCCAGCTCCAGCCAGTATCCACCTTCAGGGCCTTCGCGTCGGCGGCAAGCGCGTCGGGAAAACGGCCTTGTTGTTCATAGGTCTGGCTCAGGAGCCAATAACAATTAGTATAATTCGGATCCAGATCCAGGCATCTGTCAAGCTGTGGCACGGCCTCGTCATACCGGTGCGCAAGGTACAGCCACCAACCGATGAAGGAACTGATTTCCGGCGACAGCGGATCCAGTTCCTCGGCGCGCCGGCTCTCGGCCACCGCCTCGGTGGCGCGGCCCACAGCGATGAGGTACCAACTGTAGTACTCGTGCGCTGGGGCATAGTTCGGGCTGAGCTCGATCGCCCGCTTAAATTCCCGTTCGGCGCCGGCCCAATCGAAGTCGTACAAGAAATCCACGTTGCCCATCTCGACATGGGATTCCGCGATGCTGTCGTCGATCTCCAACGCCTTCCGTGCCGCCGCCTTGGCCTTCGGCATAACCTCATCGACCGGGAAATACAGATCCTCCACCAACTCGTAATAGTAAGCCAGCCCGTCGTAAGCCAGCGCGTAGTTGGGATCGAGCGCGATGGCCTGCTGGAAGTATGCATAGCCTTTCTTCAGATTCTCGGCGTCGAACTTCGCCGCGTAGTAGCGGCCCTTCAGATAAAGCTGATACGCCTCTGGATTTTCAGTCTGCCCTCGATCCATTTCCGTTTTCTGCGCGTTGCTCAGCTTGGCCCGCAACTTGCCGGCGATCTGCGCCACGATGTCCTGCTGTACGGCGAGGACGTCGGCGAGCTTGCGATTGTACCGGTCGCCCCACAATTCGCTGTCGTCGTCCGTGTTGACGAGTTCAGCGTTCACAGAGAGGTTCAAGCGGGTATCGCGAGCGCGGTAGACCTCGCCCATGCCGCCCGCGCCGATGGGCGCAAGAATTTCGTACGGGCCGAGGCGAGCGCCCACAAAGAGAGGCATGGACTTGACTGATTCTACCCAAAGATCACCCCACGTCGTTCCGTGCTGCTTCCAGCGCAAGCAGCTTCTTCTTGCGATCCACACCCCAGCGATATCCGCCCAGCGCGCCATCCTCGCGCACCACACGATGACATGGAATTGCAACCGCCACCGGGTTGATCGCGCAAGCGCGTGCGACGGCGCGAGCTGCTTTCGGATGTCCGATATCGGCGGCGATCTTGCTGTAGGATTTCGTGGCTCCCCGCGGAATCGCTTGCAGCGCTTCCCAAACGCGCCGCTGGAACGCGGTGGCCTGAATGTCCAGCGGAAGAGACCGGCTGGAATTGCCGCCCATAATTTCGCGCATCGCTCGCACTTCCTCCGTGAGCTTGCGATCCGAACGAGCGATCTCCGCTTTGGGATATTCCGCGCGCAATTCACGCTCTAAAGCCGCTACTGAATTCCCGAATTGCACCGCGCAGATTCCGCGCTCAGTGGCCGCGAGCAGCATTTGGCCTATCGGACTAGGCGCGATGGTGTAGCGAATAGTCACCCCTGCGCCTTGCTTGCGGTAGCGCGAGGGTGTCATTCCCAGGTGTGCGGAGGCATTTTCGTAAAGACGGGAGCTTGACCCGTAGCCGGCATCGTAGAGCGACCTGGTGACGGAGTGTCCTTCACGGAGTCCGGCTTTGAGAGAATTCAGGCGGCGGGAATCGGAGTAGGCACGCGGCGTAATGCCGGTTCGAGCTTTGAACGTGCGCTGCAAGTGGAAAGGACTCATCCCGAGAGCGCGACTGAGAGCCTCGAGCGTGACCGGCTCGCCAGGATGCGCATCGATATGCCGGCAAATTTTCTCGACCAGTTGCCCGTTGGGATCGGCCGCCGCCGCGGCTTCCGGCTTGCAGCGCTTGCAGGGACGGAATCCGGCGTGTTCGGCTGCTTCGCGCGCGCGAAAGAAAACTACATTTTCGCGGCGGGCGCGCTTGGAAGGGCAGGACGGGCGGCAATAGATGCCGGTGGAGAGCACGGCATAGTAGAAGACGCCATCCATGGAGCGGTCGCGCGCGGCGACGGCGTCCAACATTATCTGTGACATGACTAATGCTAATCCGAATCGCGAATTGGGAACTATCCGATTCTTGCGATCAAAGTGATTTGTTTGTGGGGCGGGCGCCCTCGCCCGCGGCCGACGCCCACGTCGGCCTGTTACGGATGCTCGTCCTTCGTCAACTCAAACGTGATCGTTCCGACCGGGAAACTCATGCGGGCGCGAATTTGCACCGGGAGGCGGTGGGCGTCATCCGTCAGCCACACCGTGAGATCCGCTTTGCGCGAGTACAGCACGCCGTTGAACAGAAAAACTTCATAGCGGATGGTATCGAAGGTTCCGGCTTTGATCTTGACCGGCTCGCGCGCCTGAGCCTCCACGCGTACAGAAGCGCTCTTCTTTCCATCGCTCATGGGAACCTGCTTGCTTTGGCCGGGCTCGAGCTTGTCGATGCGGAGCTTATAGAGGCCGGCCAGGGCATCCAGGGTGCAAGCGGGAATATCGACTTCAGATGTCTTGATGACGATGTTCTTGTCCAGATCGCGCTCCACGTAGCTGGCTTTCCCTCGCGTGTGATCGTAGACCACCTTGGTCTCGCGATGGCGCTTACCCTCGATCGCGTTGAGTTCGGTCAAAGCGGTGCAAAAACCATCTTCCATCCCGGCGTTGTAGGTGTCGTCGAGCTTGAAGAGCTTGGACACCAGTCCGCCGGATTCAATGCGCAGTTGCCCATCCCAACTGTGGGGATCGCCCGGCTTGGGTTCCAGGGTCATATGGGCGCTGCCCGCATAAATCAAGCGCCACTCGATGTCGTAGGAGAGCTTTTCGGCGGAGGGGAACGGGGCGGATGCGCCCTCAAAACCTTTGTAGGGAATGGCATCGGCCAGGACCGCTGATTGGGGTCGGGAATCGGAGGGGATCAGCACCAGGGCCAAACAAGCGCCGATCAGACGTGGGGGAAGACGTCCTGGCATCAAGCTAGAGTTTGACAGACTCGGGGATTTGGCGCAATCGAGCCCCGGCTCGCATGATCCGTTGTATTCCTCGTATCCCTCGACTTCCGTTGGATACCCTCCGTTGCCCCGAAAACTTCGAGGTACACTAAGCCCATGAATCCCGCCTTCGGCCAGTGGGGGCCGGTCGCCGTCATTGTTGGCGGCTACCTGCTCGGGATTTACTTCCAAAACCGGCGGATCGACGACCTACGCGATTCCATGAACCGGCGCTTCGACGACCTCCGCGAGTTGCTGAAATCCGAGGTCAAGCGGCTCGATGAACGCTTCGATTGCCCGGAACGCCCCATGGTCCGCCAATCCTAGCCACGGCCACCCGCAAGCTTCTTGTATTCCTTGTATTCCCTGTATTCCCTGTTCCTGCTGCTCCTCCGGCGCGTGAGCTTGCACCTGGATGTTACGCTGGAATCACACGCATGCCGCTTTCCGATTCGTTCTTTGGCCAGAAATTTGGCATCACCGAGCACGATCTCGAGTCGTATCTTTCCGAGGCTCTGGGAGCCGGCGGCGACTACGCGGATCTCTATTTCGAATACCTGGCCACCAGCCAGCTCAGCATCGACGAATCGATTGTGAAAAGCGCGGTGCAGGGTGTTTCGCTGGGCGTGGGCGTGCGCGTGATCTGGGGCGAGCGGACCGGGTACGCCTATAGCGACGATCTGAGTCCGGAGAAGATCCGGAAGGCGGCCCGCGTGGCGGCCTGCATCGCGAGCGGACCCTCTAAAGTAGACAAAACCGGATTCGTGGAGGCGCGGCGGCGCGACCTTTATCCCGTTGTGACGGCGCCAAACGAGACTAGTCTGGCCGATCGCGTGGAACTGGTGAAGCGGGCCGACCTCGCGGCGCGTGCGGCGGACCGGCGCGTGTTTCAGGTGCAGGCCAGCTACGCCGACAGCCTGTGTCATGTGCTCATAGCAACTAGCGACGGCGTGCTGAGTACGGACCGTCAGCCGCTGGCGCGTTTGGGAGTGGCGGTGCTGGCGCGCGAGGGCGCCGGCGTTTCGCAGCGAGGATATTCCGGCGGTGGTGGACGCGTGGGACTCGAGTTTTTCGAGACGGAGCACACGCCGGAACATTTCGCGCGCGAAGCGGTGCGGCAGGCCATCGTGCAATTGGATGCAGTGCCGGCGCCCGCGGGCGAGATGACGGTAGTGCTGGGACCGGGATGGCCGGGCGTGCTGCTGCATGAAGCGGTGGGGCATGGCCTTGAGGCGGACTTCAATCGCAAGAAGGTTTCGGCGTTCAGCGGCCGGATCGGCCAGCTGGTGGCGAGTCCGCTGTGCACCGTTGTTGACGATGGCACCATTCGAAACCGGCGAGGATCGCTCAACGTGGACGATGAAGGCGCGCCCACTCAGGAAAACGTGCTGATCGATAAGGGCGTGCTGCGCGGCTATTTGTACGACAAGCTTTCCAGCCGGTTGCTGCACTCTAAGACCACCGGCAGCGGGCGCCGGGAAAGTTATCAGCACATTCCCATGCCGCGCATGACCAACACCTTCATGCTGGCGGGCGATAGCGATCCGGAAGAGATTATCCGTTCGACGCCGCGCGGGCTGTACTGCGCGAATTTCGGCGGCGGCCAAGTGGACATTACCAGTGGCAATTTCGTGTTCAGCGCATCCGAGAGTTATTTGATCGAGGACGGCCATATCACACGGCCGGTGCGCGGCGCCATGTTGACCGGCAACGGACCGGAGGCGCTGAAGTACGTCAGCATGGTGGGACACGATCTCAAGCTCGACGAGGGCATAGGCATCTGCGGCAAGGAAGGGCAGAGCGTGCCGGTGGGCGTCGGCATTCCAACCGTTAAGATCGATCGCATGACGGTGGGTGGAACTGGCGGATGATTGAACCTGAACTCGCCAGCCAGGCCGTGCGCACGGCGCTGGAGCGCGGGGCAACCGACGCCGAGTGCACCCTCGCGGAAGGCGAAGAATTTTCGGCGCAAGTGCGCATGCGCGCGCTCGAAACGTTGAAGGACGCCGGATCGCGGCGCGCGGGATTGCGCGTTTTGATTGGCCAGCACGTGGGCTCGGCGCATACATCCGATCTTTCGCACGCGGGAATAAGCCAGATGGTGGAATCGGCCTTGGCGGTTGCGGCCATCTCGACCGAAGATCCGTACGCCGGCTTGCCGGAATCCTCTGAGCTGGGGTCGCTCACGGGCGATTTGCGGCTTTATTCCGACGACATTCACAAGTTTGACACCGCGGCGCGGATTCAAGCCGCCATGGATGCCGAGGAAGCCGCGCTCGCCTGGGACCCGCGCATCACCAATTCCGAAGGAGCGTCGTTCAGCGCGTATGCGGGCGGACGCGTGTTCGCAAACTCGCGGGGTTTTGCGGGCAGCTATCGCATGAGCAGTTGCTCATTGAGCGCGACGCCGGTGGCGCGGCAAGGCGATTCGATGGAGCGCGATTATTGGTATTCATTAGCGCGCAGCCACTCCCATCTCGACAGTCCCGCTAACGTGGGCCAGCGCGCCGCGGAGCGCACCGTGCGGCGGTTGGGCGCGCGCAAAGTCCCGACCCAAAAGGCGCCGGTGATCTTCGATCCGATCACCGCCCGATCGCTGCTCGGCAATATCTTCGAGGCAGTGGAAGGCGATGGAATCTATCGCAAAGCTTCGTTCCTGGAGGGCAAGCTGGGCGAGCGCGTGGCGTCGGAGAACGTCACCGTCATCGACGACGGCGGCCTCGCGGGGCTGTTCGGTACCTCGCCCTTCGACGACGAAGGAGTTCCGTCGCGGCGGACGGTGGTGATCGATCGCGGTGTGCTGCGGAGTTACCTGTTGAATACGTACACCGCGAGGAAGCTGGGCATGCGCAGCACGGGCAACGCGGCGCGCGGCGTCACGGGGAATGCGGGCGTCGGACACGGGAATTTTTTCCTCGAGAAGGGCCAGCGGCCGCCCGAGGAGATCATCCGTGGAATCCGCCGCGGACTGTATGTCACCGAGCTGATCGGCCACGGCGTCAATATCGTAACCGGCGATTATTCGCGAGGCGCGGCCGGTTTGTGGATCGAGAACGGCGAGTTCGCTTATCCTGTGTCTGAGATCACCATCGCGGCCACGCTGCAGCAGATGCTGATGGACGTGGAAGCCGCGGGCTCCGATCTGGAATTTCGAGGATCGGTGGCGTCGCCGACGCTGCTGATCCGGGAGATGACCATCAGTGGGCAGTAAGACCGCCATCTATGTGCTGGTGATCGCGGTGGCCTTGGCCGCTGGATTGCTGTGGTTCGTCAATCGCCCCCAGCCCGCGGCCGCAACCGCGCCGTTGTCGGCTGACGCCAAGGCGTACCTTCGCAATCTGCAGCTCACCGAAGTGACCATGAAGGCCACCGAGAGCTACGTGAAGCAGATGGTGACGGAGATCGAAGGCAAGATCACCAACGCCGGTGGCCGCACCGTGCAGCGTGCCGATGTCTATTGCGTGTTTTACAACTCGTATGGCGAAGTGATCCTGCGGGAGCGCGTGCCCATTGTGGCAACGGACTTGAAGCCGGGCGAGACGCGAGCGTTCCGGCTGCCGTTTGATGACATCCCCGGAGGCTGGAACAACCAGATGCCGCAGTTGGTGATCGCACGCATCGAGTTCGCCTGATGGCGCGCATTCTGGTGGTGGAAGACGACGCCATCCAATTGGAGATGCGCAAACAGATTCTGGAGCACGCCGGTCACGAGGTGGTGGCCGCCCAAAATGCATCCGAAGCGCTGGAGCGGTGGACCGGTTGTCCAGTGGTGGTGATGGACCTTAGCATTCCAGAGCCCGAAGATGGATTGCGACTGATTCAGGCGATCGCGGGCGCCGCGCGGATCATCGTTCTTTCTGGTGGAGAAGTGGATCCAACACTGCCAGTTGATGAGTTCCTCACGAAGCCCTGCCCCTCGCGAACGCTGCTGGCTGCGATCGAAAAATGGAAGAGCTCAGTAACGTAACTCCGGCCGCCAGGGTCGCTAGTGAAATCCACTGCGTATAAGAGAGGCCCAAGTGCAGGCCCTGCTCGTGGAAGCGGAAGAACTCGATGACAAAGCGCGCGGCCGAATAAAGAGCTAGGTACCAACCGAAAATGGCGCCCGCGGTATGGGTCCTGCCGATCCGCAAATATAGGAACAGAAAGATGAGCGCGTCGGCGACCGATTCGTAAAGCTGCGTGGGATGCAGCGGAATGCCGAGCGGAACGCCGGTGAGTTCGGCTGCTTGGGGGTTGTGGAACGTCACTGCCCAGGGCACATGCGCCGCAAGGCCCCAGCAGCAGCCCGCCGAGAAACAGCCGATGCGGCCGATGGCTTGGCCGAGCGCGATGCCGGGCGCGAATACGTCGCAAGTCGCAAGAATCGGCAAATGTTGGCGGCGCATGTACAGCAGGGCGACCGCGAAAGCCACTACGAAACCACCTTGGTAAACGCCGGCGGCTTGTAGAGTGGTCAGGGAGAAGAGTGAACCCAGATCGTTCCAGTACGCCTTGAAATCGAACAGGATCATGAACAGCTTCGCGCCGGCGAGCCCGGCGAGCGCGCAGTAGATGGCGAGATTGGTGACTCGCTCGGAGGGGAGCTTGGCTCGCTTCGCCAAGCGAGTGACCACCCATAAGGCCGCGAGAAACCCGATGGCGACCAGGGTCCCGTAAGTGGGAATAAAGAAACTACCGATCGATATTAACTTCGGAAACATGACTGACTTTCCGCTCCCTAGCCCACCACATATCCAACAGCAGCAGGCACGCGCCAACCGTAATCGCGCTATCGGCCACATTGAAAGCCGGAAAGTAATGCTGTCCGGCGTGCGCTTCAACGAAATCGGTCACCGTGCCGTTGACAATTCGATCATACAGGTTTCCGAACGCGCCTCCCAGGATGAACCCTAGCCCGGCACGAAGCCACGCATCCATCTGGCCACGCAGAAGCACGGCCGAGATCGCGATCAATACAGCCGACGAGAATCCGATCAGCAAAATGCCACGCCAAGCGCCGGAGGCGTTCGAAAGCATACCGAATGCGATGCCCGGGTTTTCCGTATGGACAATGTTGAGCAGCCCCGGAATTACAGTGATCGAATCGAAGGCGGAAACGTGCGCCTTGATAATCACTTTGGTGAGCCGGTCCAATACTACGACCACTGCGGCGATGAGAAAAGGGAACAGCCTTCTATTTGATGGCATCACTGCAAGCCGCGCAGAGCGTCGGGAATTCCGGATTACTTCCCACATCCAGTGTGTATTTCCAGCAACGTTCGCATTTAACTCCATCAGCAGCCTGGATTTCGATGGAATAGGCTCCTTCTCGGAGCTCCACTTGGGACACAATGAAGACGGCAGGTAGATCTGCCGCACATGCCTGAAGCAATGGGTAGAGAGGGTCCGGCGCTGTCACGATCGCTTTCGCTTCCAGTGATTTGCCGACGCGTTTCTCCGCTCGTTCAATCTCAAGCTTCTTCAGTACGTCGTCGCGGACCGTCATCACTGCGTTCCACTTTGCAAGGTTCTTCTCGGTGATGCCTTGCGCCAGTTCATCCGCTTCCGGCAAAAGGGCGAGATGTACGCTCTCCGGGCTGCCGGCGGGTTTCGAGAGATAGCCCCAGACCTCTTCTGTTGTGAAGGACAGCAGCGGCGCGAGCAGCCGAACCAGCGCGTAGACGATGCGGTACGCGGCCGTTTGAGCGGAACGACGGGCGCGCGAGCGGGGGCCGGCAGTGTACAGGCGGTCTTTTGCGATATCAACCCAGACGGCACTCAGTTCTGTGGTGGCGAAATCGTAAACCGCACGGTAGACTTTATGAAACGCATATTCGTCATACCAGGCGCGGCATTTCGCGACTACTTCTTCTGTTTTTAGAAGAATCCATTGATCGATCTCCAAGAGCTCACCGCCGGGAATGGCGTCAGCGTCCGGATTAAAGTCATATAAATTTCCGAGCAGGTTTTTGAAAATGTTATTGCGAAACTTGACGTAGGCTTCGCTCACCCGTTTCAGGATGGTGTCTGAAAGCCGGACGTCTTCAACAAAATCGACCGACGATACCCACAAACGCAGGACGTCAGCGCCAAACTTCGAGATCACTTCCTCGGGCTCGACACCGATGCCCAGTGACTTGGACATGGCGCGGCCTTGTTCATCGAGAGTCCAGCCGTTGGTGGCGCATTCGCGATACGGCGCCGAGCCTTTGAGGGCGACGCCAATCAGCAGCGAGCTGTGAAACCAGCCGCGGTATTGATCGCCGCCCTCGAGATACATGTCGGATGGCCAGGGCAGGCCATTCTCCGGCGTTAACACCGCAAGGTGGCTAGAGCCGGAATCGAACCAGACATCGAGGATATCGGACTCTTTGCGGAATTCGCGTCCGCCGCAACGCGCGCAGGCAACTGCTGAACCAATCAGCTCCGCGGCCGAGCGTTCATACCAGGCATCCGCCGTGTGCTCGCGGAAGAGCTCAACAACATGATCGAGAACTTTGCGATCCGTCATCGGCTCCTGACAATTCTCGCAATAGAACGCGATGATTGGAACGCCCCAGACGCGCTGGCGCGAGATGCACCAATCCGGCCGCGTCGCGATCATGTTGGACATGCGCTCCTGGCCCCACGCGGGCATCCACTTCACGTCCTGGATGGCTTTCAGCGTGCGCGCGCGAAGATCGTTGCGCTCCATTCCGACGAACCATTGCTCGGTGGCGCGAAAAATTGTCGAGTTGTGGCAGCGCCAGCAATGCGGGTAACTGTGCTTGATCTTTTCTTCGCCAAGCAGCGCTCCATGCGATTTCAGAAGTTCGGTAACGATGGGGTTCGCTTGCCAAACCGTTTTGCCGATGATCTCCTCGGGAAGCCGGCCCGCCGCGCCTTCGGCATGATAGAAGCGTCCGGCGGGATCAACCGGGCAGTACACCGGAAGCCCGTACTTAACTCCGACCTCGAAATCCTCTTGACCGTGGCCAGGCGCGGTATGGACGGCGCCAGTGCCCTGCTCCAGCGTGACGTGATCGGCAAGAATCCCAAGCGAATCGCGATCGAGAAATGGATGACGGAAGATAGCGCCTTCGAGCTTCGCGCCGGGGAAAGCGGCGACGACCTTCGGATTGTCCCAACCGAGTTTCTCCGCGGTGATTTTCAGCAATTCCAGCGCGACGATGTAGACCGCGCCATCCACGTCGACTGCGACATATTCAAACTTCGGATGAAAGGCAATGGCGACGTTGGCCGGAATGGTCCAGGGCGTGGTGGTCCAGATCAGGCCGTAGACGCTTCGGCCGCGGAGCGAAGGATCGATCGACGCCGGATCCGACGTCAGAGCAAACCGCACCCAGATGGACGGGCTGGTGTGCTCCTCATATTCGATTTCAGCCTCAGCCAGCGCGGTGCGATCGTGGATGCACCAGTTCACGGTCTTCAGACCTTTGTAGACGTAGCCACGGTCCAGGAATTCAACAAACGCGCCCGCGATCACCGCCTCGTATTGCGGGCTCATGGTGAGGTACGGATCCTGCCATTGCCCCAGAATGCCAAGGCGGATGAAATCGGCGCGCTGCAGATCGACATACTTCGCGGCGTATTTGCGGCACTCAGCGCGGATCTGCGCCGTGGTCATTTGCGCTTTGCGCGCGCCCAGTTCGTTGTCGACTTTGATCTCGATTGGCAGGCCGTGGCAATCCCAGCCCGGGACGTACGGCGAATCGTAGCCCTCCATGGTTTTGAGCTTGACGATAAAATCCTTCAGGATTTTGTTGAGCGCGTGACCCAGGTGAATGTTGCCGTTGGCGTAAGGCGGCCCATCGTGCAGCACGTACATCGGGCGTCCAGCGCGCGCGGCGCGAATCTTCGCGTACAGATCCTCGGCGTCCCAGCGAAGCAACGTTTTCGGCTCCATTTGAGCCAGATTCGCTTTCATTGGGAAATCGGTTCGAGGCAGATTGACAGTTTTCTTCACGTCCACGCTTGCGGCACCCATGGGGATACCTTCATCGTACTAGATGGTCGTGGGACGTGGGTCGCAGATCGCGCTGCGCTGCGATTAGTAGATCGCACGTTGCCTAGGCGCGTTCGCCCTGCTCAAGCACGCTAGAATTGGCGTTTGAGTTTACTCCACCAGCATTGGCAGTTCATTCTGAGTCTGCTCTCGATCGTGGTGGTTGACTTAACCTTGAGCGGCGACAACGCGGTGGTGATCGCCGCAGCCGCCAAGTCAGTCCCGCCAGAGTTGCGGAAGCGGGCCCTGATCGCCGGAGCCGCTTGCGCCGTGATTGCGCTGGTCACAGCCGCCTTTTTCGTGACGCGTTTGCTGCACGTCAAATTTCTCCAGGTGATCGGTGGAGTCGCGATTCTTTGGATCGCGCTCAATCTTTTTCGCGAAGAGCCCCTGCTGGAGTCTTCGACAGGGCGCCTGGCGGGGTTTTGGAAGGCGATGTGGTTCATCATCGTCGCCGATGTGACTATGTCCACCGACAATATCCTGGCCGTCGGCGCACTCGCGCAGGGCAATTTCGCGCTTCTATTATTCGGACTGGGTATCAGCATACCGCTGGTGGTCTTTGCGAGTGGGCTGCTCGCAGCCTTGATGGACAGATATCAAGTGATCGTTTACATCGGAGCCGCGCTGCTCGGGAGAGTCGCCGGGCAAATGATTATGACCGACGCGTTTGTTGTGCAAAGGTTCACGCCCAGCGTGACGTTGCGCTACTCGGCGGAAGGGGCCGGCGCGATTGGCGTGCTACTGGCGGGCTGGTGGATGAAGAAGCGCTCCAGTAAGCACTAGCCGTGCGAGTTCATCTCGCTTGACGTGCCGCCCGCGGCGGGGACATAACATTTCAGCGTGTAATCCATCACCATGCGATTGGCGTTAAAGCGCCAGCCCAGCGTGCGAATGGTGCGTTTCATGCGCTTAATCCAGCCGCGGGGCAAGCCGTCCCGGTCGCGCTGGTAGTACAGCGGGATCACTTCCTCGCGCAGCACGCGGTAGAGATCGTCGCCGTCGCGCGTGTCGTGAACATTCATGTTGGAATGCGTTCGGCCGGTGCCGATGGCGAATCCGTTGAACCCGTCGTATGCCTCGGCCCACCAGCCATCCAGGACGGAAAGATTGAGGCCTCCGTTCAACACGACTTTTTGGCCGCTGGTGCCCGAGGCCTCCAGCGGACGCCGCGGATTGTTGAGCCATACGTCGACGCCTTGAACGAAGAGCCGGCCGACGTTGATATCGTAATCCTCGACGAAGACAAACTTGTCGGAGAACTGCGGATCACGCATTAACTCTGCAATTTGCTGCAAAACTCGCTTGCCGGGCTCATCGCGCGGGTGCGCCTTTCCGGCAAACACAAACTGCACGGGGCGTTTGGGATCGTTGACCATCAAAGCCAGCTTTTCGATATCGGCGAGAATCAAGTTGGCGCGCTTGTAGGTGGCGAAGCGCCGCGCGAATCCGATGGTAAGCGCGTCCGGACTGAACACGCGGCTGAGCCTTTGCAGAGTGTCGGGCGATTCGCCACGGAGTTCGGCTTGATCCACCGCCCGGCGGCGCATGAACTCGAGCAGCCGCTGCTTCAGGGCTCCGTGCGTCTCCCACAGCTCGCCATCGTCGACGTTTTCGATTCCTTCCCAGATCCGCGATTCGCCGCTGTGCTCGTGCCATCCGTTGCCAAGGTGTCGATCATAGAGCCGGAACATTTGCGGCGCAAGCCAGGTGGGCACGTGCACGCCGTTGGTGATGTGCCCGATCGGCACTTCGTCTTCGAGTTTGTCGGGATAGAGGCCAGTCCACATCGCGCGGGAAACTTCGCCGTGCAGGGCCGAGACGGCGTTGGCGCGCCGCGACAGCTTCAGACCCAAGACGGTCATGCAAAATTCCTCAAACTCGTTGCCTGAGATCTCGCGGCCGAGGTCCATGAGCTGGCCATCGGAAAGGCCCAACCGCTCGCGCAGCGGACCCAGATGCTCCTCGATGAGTCCCCCGTTAAATCGGTCGTGACCGGCGGGCACGGGCGTGTGCGTGGTGAAAACCACCTCGCGGGAAACGCGCGGCACGGCTTGATCGAAAGTGAGTCCCTCTTCTTGCATACGGCTGGCGATAGCTTCCAGCACGGCAAATCCGCTGTGACCCTCGTTCAGGTGCAGGACCGAAGGCGTGATGCCCATGGCTTTGAGGGCGCGGAATCCGCCCACGCCGAGCAGCAACTCCTGGCGGATTCGCTCGCGGCCATCGCCGCCATAGAGGCGCGACGTGAGCTGGCGATCCTCGGGAGCATTGCCCTCCACATTTGAATCGAGCAACAGCAGGTCGCACCGGCCTACTTTCACCCGCCACACCTTCGCGCGGATAATGCCGCTGCGAGTCTCCAGCTCCACAGCCACAGGCTCGCCGTTCTTGCCGATGGCCGGCTCCATGGGAAGCTGACTCACGTCGTTTTGCAAGTATTGTTCCTGCTGCCAGCCCTGCCGATCCAGGCGCTGCCGGAAATAGCCTTGACTGTAGAACAGGCCGATTCCGACCAGCGGGATATCGAGGTCGGACGCACTCTTGATGTGATCGCCCGCGAGCACGCCCAAGCCGCCAGAGTAAATCGGTAAAGACTCGTGCAGCCCGAACTCGGCCGAAAAGTACGCCACCGGCCGCGGCCGCAATACGCCGGCACGTGTAGCGCCCCAGGTGCGATCCGCGCGCAAATACTCTTGCTGGCGGCGATAGGCGTAATTGATGCGGCCGTGCAGTACGAGCTCGCCGGCGCGCCGCTCGAGCTTCGCCAGCGGGATCTCGGACAGCAGCGCGATCGGATTGTGATTCAACTGCCGAAAGCGCACCGGGTCGAGGTCGCGGAACAGGCTGGTGGAATCGTTATCCCAGCTCCACCAGAGATTGCGGGCGAGCGACCAGAGGCGCTCTTGCACGGGCGCGATGAATCGATCCAGCGCGCGCGCTTCGCTCACCACCGGTCCGACCTGCGCGGCGGCTTCCACCAGCATCTGCACTTCGTCGTCGGTGAAGGCGCGGGCTTCGATGGTTTGAACCACCAACACGCCTTGCAAGACGCCCTGGTCGATCAGCGGAACACCGCAAAACGACTGGTAGGACTCTTCGCCGGCTTCGCTGAAATATTTGAAACGATGATGACTGGTGGCATGCTCGACGGCCACCGGCCGCACCTGCTCGGCAACCAGACCCGCGAGACCTTCGTTCAGCGCCATGCGAAGAGTGCCGATGCATTTCGGGCGAAGTCCAAGAGTAGCCGCCAGCACAAGATTCGCGCGGTCGGGCTCCAGAAGATACGCGGAGCAGACGTCGGTCTGAAAGCGCCCGGCGATCAAAGCGACGACGTTCATGAGCGTCTCAGCGGGCTTTCCGCCCTCGGCCGCGAGATGGCCGATCTCTTCCAACGTCAGTACGTAATTGGCAGCCCGAGCGCTGGCCGCTTGAGTCATAGTCGAAACTCCCTGTCGTGAGACACTTGATCCCTGAGCGTCAAACGACACGGTTATGACATCAACGGCCAACCGCGCGAACTTGGGGCGCGACTGCTTCCGGGCAGTCGGAGGGCGATTGGTTACCTATCTAGTCTATGCGGATCGGTGGCTGGCGGCAAATCGGGCAGAGCACTCTGAATCAGACAATGAGGTATGTACTAAGCTGGTACAGTACTTCCCTGCCGCGCCTTGTGGAGCGACCACGGACCACGTGTTTGTCCCCGAAATTTCTGAACGGAGTCGAACACCATGCCTGCCGCCGCCGTGGCCACTTTGGCAAAACCGTCCACCGACCGCAGCCTGGAACTGGTCCGTTATATCAACCTGAAGCTCGCGGCGCTCGGACAGCTGGGCAATCGGCTTTGCCCGGCGGACACGCGCGTTCGATCGTTCCTCGATAGCTACCTGCGCGATGTCTGTCCCAACGGCGCCGCACGGCTACCTGTCAATAGCTTCGTGCTGGACCGCGAAGGCATGGCGCGCAGTATGTCGCTGCCCGCGAGCGCCGACGTTTTTAGCTCGCCATGTCTCCAGTCCTATCGCGTCGCGCAAGGCGTGCTGCACAATCCGAAGAGCGACAAGCGCACCACGCAAGGTCTGTTTCACATCGCCGAGGGCGGGCTGCCGGTTCCCGCGGATAAAATCGCGGTTCCAAAGCAGGCTTTCGCTGCATTGTGGGCCGCCGCGCTTGATCCGCCGGCCAGCATGATGGTGCTCCCGTTCACCGCCGATCAGGACGAGCTGGTGCGCTGCTTCATGTCGCTCTTGCTGCGGCCGCTGGTGTGTCCGGCTTCTGGACGGGATCCGGAAAAAACAATGGAGATCCGCTTCATTGCGCCGGGTAGCCTGGTCAGCAATCTCGATTTCGTCGAAAGCATTTTCGGCAATGGCGGCGATCCGTATCTTCCCGAGAACGATGCCGCGCTGGATACTTTGCATTGGACCGGCCACACGGGCTGCGTGATCCTGGCGCCGCACTTGGTAGGGATCAGGAAGAAAGACATCGGCCTGCCGCACGCGAGCGAAGCTACCGATCGCCAGCGCCGCGACGGGATGTGCTGGGAGACCGAAGACGAAAGGTACAACGGCGGCTCCGCGTTCAAGATCACGTGCCGCGATCAGCGCGGCGTGATGGTCACCATTCTCGCGGACAATTACTACGGATACTGCAAGAAAGAAGTGAAGACGCAGATCAGCTTTGCGGCGAATCTGTTCGGGCTGTGTGAGGAGGAGCACGCGGGCGGCGCCATTGCGTTCGCGACGTATGTTCTCGGCCAGGAGTTTCATGCCGGCCGAACGGTCAGCTTGAAGAAAGCGAAATACTCCGATGCGATCTGTTTGTTGGGCGATCTCGCGGAGCCGCGGCCGGAGGGATATGCGAAGGACAAGCGCTTTTCCGACATTTATTATGCGCCTGAGGATTCGGTGTTTAACGTTTTGGAGGGAACTATTACGTGGCGGCGGGGCGATCGCGATGAGCAACTGACGCTACACAACGACGCCACGTACTTCCTTCCATCCGGCTTCCGCATCCGCTTGGAGAAGCAACACGGTGGGACAGCTTGGAGACTGGTCGGCGCGCGGCCGCGTGGAACGCTGTGCCACAAGCCCTGCACGGTGTCGGGCGGCGGCAAATCCGAGATCTCGAAATCCATCGCAAACGCGCTGCTCAAGGGACCGGTGTTCGTCAAAGATTACCATCGCGACATGGATCAGGTGGCCGAGATTTTTGAGCGCGATTTTTCCGCGATCTACCGGCGGCGCGCTCCCGATGCGCGAACGCGGCGGCCGATCCTGAGCCCTGAGCGCACGCTTGGTTCAGTGATTCAATTGATGACCGCTTCACCCGAGTACACCGACGAACATAACGCCTGGGTGCGGCAGCTCCCGCAAACTATCCGGCAGCTTCTGTTCACCGTGAAGCGCTACTATCAGCCGGAGTGGGGGAATAATTGGCGCGAGCACTTCACGGTGGATCGCATCAACGGTTTTCTCGGGCATGAGCTGAAGTTTGAGAACCAGCCGCTGGTGAGCAATTATCTGCGGGTGGGTTTCGATCCCGGCGGCGCCTGGCGCATTTACAAGCTGCGCCCGGATTTTCATCCGGCGGACAAAGTCGCGGTCGAGGACGACATCACCGCTTCCGTGGTTTTGCCGCGCGAGAGTCTAAGCGATCTCGATCCGGAATATCCAAACCCGAGCGTGAAGCTGGTGGCCAACTGCGAACAGCGCCTTTTTCAAAGGCCGGATGACGCGGTGCGCCGCGGCGCCGACCGCCAAGCCGAGGCCGACATTGCAAGCCTGGGCAATTTCTTTTCGAACTACGAAGCGTTCGATGCCGAGCAGGCGCGCGCATTGGTGGATCACGTGGTGGAGTTCGATCGATACACCGAGCCGATGAAGCAACGGCTGGAAAGTTTCCTTCACGATCCACAGGCGGATTACGTTGTATCTTCGGCGCATCCGCGCGTCGTCAATGGAGCGCCCTCCACAAATCCGCGCTATTTGCAGCCGCGGCCCGATCTGGTGAATCCGCGCGATTCTTACCTGGCGGAGATCGCGGCGCGTTTGGAGCGTGAGATCCCCTCCACACGCCCTGTTTATCAGCCCGTGAACGCGGTGCTCGCGGGACGCAGGAACAGCCCCGCCGATGCGAAAGCCGGCACGCCGCCCCTCGCGGCTTATGGACCTATCCACTACCAAGAACTGCCCGAGTTGTTCATGGACTTCGTTTCCAGCCTCACCGGGAAATCGCCCGCCACCACCGGATTCGGCAGCGAAGGCGCGCTGACCAAGGGGCCCTTTAATGCTTTGTGGCCGGTGGTGGATCTAAACAATGCGTTGGTTTCCGCGATTGTGACCGGCTACGCTGGCTTCACGACATCGGCCGGATTCGTGGGTCCGCATTTTCGCGTGGATCACGACATCAGCTTGCTGGTTCCTGAAATCTGGTGCCGCATGCGCGTGCACGAGCGCGATCCCGAATTCTTGAAGGCCCACGGCTATCTGGAAAAGGTCCGCGACTTCTGCCTGCGCGGCCGCACGGTGCTGGCAAGCCGGCTCGGCTACCGCATCACGGAGCGGTTTGCCGATCATTTCCTGGGCCGGATATTCGAAACGCCGGATGCGGTCTTCCCGGGCGAAATGCTGCAGCCGGAGAAACAGGACCTCGCGCAATTCGCGGCCGGAGTCGACGCGATCGTCGAAACACAGACTCGCGTGGCTCTCCAATATTTCGAAGACGGCAGCGTCAACGCCGCATGTCCGCCGCTGCGCGCGCTGCTGCACATCATGGCGCAGGGCTCGTACGAAGGCTTGGGCGTGGATGCTCCCGAAATCCGCGGACTCTTCGCGCGAGAGGCCATGCTCGCGAGCGACTGGTATCGCGAACGCCTGGCCGTCAAACAAGCACGCGACATTGCTTTGTGGACGCGCCATGTGGGATCACTTGAAGCCGCTTGCGCGAACACCGAAGAAGCGCGCTCGCAACTGGCGCGAGTGAGCGCGCCGGCCTACTTGCGCGAGCTGGAGGGGACCATCGGGGCCGATCCGTTTCACCTGCAGACTAATTAGTTTGTTTGCGGCGCTCGCAATAGACCGATTCCGAGCATCAAAACGCCGATTGCCAGTGTGATAGCTCCGATATAGATCAGAGCAACGGCCCCGTTCGGCTCTGTAGCGCTCGGCGAAGGCATTGAAACGAAGAATCCCGCCGAAATGAGAATCGCAGAGAGCGGCACCCCAATCCGAATGACCCAAACCAGCGGCACGGGCAACGCGGCAGAATCGGCGAGGAGTTGACAGATCAGCGAGAGCAGAACGATCACCCCAGCATGGGCGTGGCCTGCACGAAAGAAGTTTTGGCGCAGCGCGTTGTCCATGTAGCCAGAGCTTCGGTTCATCAGTGAGGTCAGCAGAAAATATCCGCCGTACTGAATCGTGGGCACCGTGATCAAAGTTATGCCTGACATCAGTCGGGCTTCACTCGTCATTCCTCACCTCCACTGGGGGGCAGTATACACCCAAGCCTGACGGTCGGAAAGCCACCGCCCGGCCTGATCACTGCTCGCGAGGCTTCCCAAGTTAATAACTTTTGGACTAATCAACGGGCGGCGCGATTACCAGGTGAATGAAGTGCAGTTTGGCCACTGCCGGATGCGGCAGCGCGAATGGATAGAGATCGGGCTGGCCCATGCTGCGGGACAGTTCGTTCAACACAGCCGTAAGTTCGATCCACGCGTTCAGGACCGCGAGAAAGCGCTTGGCGCCGGCCTCATTTGGGCGAAACAACGCCTCGCGGTTGAATGGTTCGATCTCCATTTCGAGCTTGCGAAAATCCAGGCCGAAGCTGAGAGCGGTATCTAAGACATCCACGATGTGCAGATAGTGCGCCCACGTTTCCGCCCAGTCTTCCCACGGATGCACGCTGGCATAGGCGCTGACGTACTGTTGCTCCCAGCCTGGCAGCGGACCCTGCTGGTAGTTGCGTTGTAGCGCGGCGGCGTAATCCTGCCGCTCATCGCCGAACAGCGTACGGAAATCGTCCAGCCACGTTGACCCGGCAATGAGACGACCCCAATAATAGTGCCCAGCTTCGTGCCGCAGGTGACCGAGCAGAGTGCGATACGGCTCGCGCAATTCCTCGCGAATGCGCTCGCGCGCGGAATCATTGGCCTCTTCGATGTTGATGGTGATAATCCCATCGGCATGGCCCGTCAACACGCGCGGACCCTCGGGCGGGGAACTCAGAAAATCGAAGGCCAATCCGCGCTGGGTGTCCTGGTCCACGCGCGAGTCCACGGGAAGATTCAGCGCGATCAGCGACGAGACCAGGCGGCGTTTGGCTGCTTCCACGCGGCCCCACAACACCCCATTCTCGGGCACGGAAAGGTCCGGAATGGTCCTGTTGAGGCGGCACGCGATGCACAATTTGCGCGGGTTGTCGGCCGCGTCTTGTTCCAAGACCAGCCAGTTGCAACCGGCTGAAGAGTCCAAATTCGCGCAACGCAGGTACTTTTCCGAGCTGACGCCATCGGTCGCGAGTTGCCAAAGCTCGGGCTCGGATGCGGGCGCCAAAGGCAACACCTGCCGCAAATGCGGTTCGTAGCCGAGCGGAGTCTTGCAAGCCAGGCAAACGCTGTTGCGAAAGAAGACTGGTCTCCCACAGCGGCAGAAATAGGCGCGGCCACCCGCTACCGGCTTGCGTTTCCGCTTCGGGGCCAATTTATCTAACAGAGGTTGAATGGTAATGCTCCCTTGCGTTGGTTAGATGCGCCGGGCGGGCATTTGGTGACCGCGCGTGGTGAACAAATTGGCCGCGTGGATTTCAGTCTGGCTGCGGCGACACATCTACCGACACGCTGATCACTTGCTCGCCGCCGCCCAGCGCCACGCCTTTCACCGGTGAGACGTCGGAATAGTCGCGGCCCCACGCCACTGTAAAATGCTCGCCACGCGGCATCACATTGTTCGTCGGATCGAAATCCTGCCAACCGAACACCGGGCACCAGGCCGAAACCCAAGCGTGCGATGCGCCAGCACCCGTGAGATCCCGGCCGGTGCGCAGGTAGCCGCTCACGTAACGCGCGGGTAATTTGAGCGACCGCAGGCACGCGATCATCAAGTGCGCGAAATCCTGGCACACGCCGCGGCGGGAGCCCAGCACTTCATCCACCGGAGTCCCAATCGTGGTGGCGCGGCGATCGTAGTGGAACTCGGTGAAGATGCGGCGCGAGAGATCTTCCACGGCGCTCAGGAATGGACGGCCGGCGGTGAAGGAGGCGGCGGCGTATTGGGCGAACGGCGCGCCGACGCGAATGGACTGCGATTCGAAAACAAACTGGCCAGCCTCAAACGTCTCAGGCGTGTCGCGCGCGGCGGCTTCCTCGCGCACTTGTTCCCAAGCGGGCGATAATTCGAGCGCGGGCGGCGCCAGCGCATCCAAATTCGCCAGGCATCTTGACGTTATGACCAGCTCCCGGTGCGGTTCGGCGATGGAGAAGAATGTTACTCCGTTGCCAAAGTAATCTTCACGAGAGAGCAAGGAATCCGGCGTTGGACTCACCTCCAGTCCAAATTCCAGGATGTCTTGGTTCTTGCGCGGACGCGGCTTGAGATGCACTTCGGTATGGCACATGGAGACGGGCCCCGAGTACCAGTAGCGAGTGATGTGCGTGGCCAGTAGCTTCATGGAAGTATCTCAGAGGCGCCGCGACTGCGCCGCGTGGCTGAAGTAAGAGCGGGTCAGTGTTTCCGAAAGCAGGCCCAAGTCCGCGATCAGTTTGCCGAGCAGAGCTTCCCGAACCTCCGCCGCGCGGTGCCCGTTGGAGCGGGCCAGCTCGCGCACGTCGATAAGTTGCACGGTGTTGAGCAGCGACAGCGCCATGCGCTCTTCCGCGGGCCGCCGGATGGAAGTTTTGCTGCCAGGAAGCTCGCGGATATGCTCGCGCAAGCGTGCCAGCTGAAACGCAATGGAACGCGGATTGGCTTCGTCCACCAGCAGCAGATCCAGAACCAGATCGACTTGCACGGACGTCAAATAGCGCGAGCGATAGGTGATGGAGCTGTCGGCCATCTCCAGAATCGCTTCCAGCACACCGGCGCCGCCCGAGCCCTCTTGCGGCATACCATGGCGCAGCAGCTGCACCATTTGAATGGCGCGCTCCAACCGGCGGCCGATGTCGAGAAAACGCCAGCCATCCCCGCGCGTCATACTCTCCATCACCAGGCCGCCGAAAGCCGAAAGCGTGATAATCGCGCGATTCAGCCGGTCCTGCGCGGCGCTGACGCGAAATTCGTCGGAAGGCGGTTGCGTGGAGAATTGCTGGTCGAGCTGATTCAAGATGAGCCAGGCGTCCACCGAGATGCGGTCGCGCAGCAACCACGCGACACGCCGCACTTGATGGATGTTCCAAACCAGGCCATTGGAGGCGGCTGGCTTGTACACCAGCGCAAGCACTTCCTTTTCGGCGGCGGACGGCCGTTCTCCCGAGATGTAACCAAGAGCTGTCAATATCTCCAATCCGGCTTTCAAACCCGCGGCGCGCGCGCCGTCCTCCTCCTGGAAAAAGCGCGACAAGATAGCGCGCGTGATCCGGACCGCGGCCTCCACCCGTTCGGTGTACCGGCCAAGCCAGAAGAGATTGTCCGCGATGCGGCTTGAAAGATCGAAAGTAGCGCGACTTACATCCAGGGGATGCGTGGCCGGGCGCAGCAGAGTGAACGGAGGCGCGGGCCCATCGCCCAA
>PMUP01000074.1 GCA_003166865.1 Bryobacterales bacterium | reverse complement strand
GGGCGATAGATTGTCCGAATGCGTCTCGTTTCGCCTCTCGATAGGCAGCATCAAACTCAGGTGCCTTCATCCAGCGGAGCATCGCCTGGCCGCAAATTTGTGGTCCGCGCTACCATATCGACTATTTACGGCGAGTGTGCCATCACTTCTGAACTTGGCCGAACGCAAACTCAAATGGACGCTACGTGGACAAAAGCCCTGCTGAGCAAAAGGTCTGATGGCGGTTCTTGGGCGTGAGGCGGCTAAGTGATGGAAAATTGGTACGCCCGGTAAGATTCGAACTTACGACCTTTTGCTCCGGAGGCAAACGCTCTATCCAGACTGAGCTACGGGCGCTCTGTGGTTATTATACCGTCGCGCCGCCGAGTCCAAAGTCCGGCTGCGGTCCGGTCGCGAGTGTCCGCTAGTTCTGCGCGACCGGCTTCGGCTTCGCGGCGGTGTGATGCGTGGTTGTTGTGGCGGGCTCCTTCAGCAGCGTCTCGATCATGTTGCGCCAATAGCTCTCGGTATAAAACGACGGATCGTCGCCGGCCGACGGGGTCTCCGATCGAATATTTCCCTTGCGGTCGATCCACACGATCTGCGGCACCGTATAGCGCTCCATAATGTTGCGGTTGAGGTAAGCCATCACTTCTTCCGGCGTGCTGTACCCCACCGGGTACCCGATGCTGAAGTTCTTCACGAACTCGGCGACGTAAAGGTTGGCCATCGTGTTGAAGGCCGCATCCACCGGCTGGAAGCCGCGCGGCCCGTACTCGTTGTAGAGTTGCGTGAAAACCTGCGAGGTGTGCTGGCAATGCGGGCAAGTGGTGTGGACCATCAACAGCGCGACCACCTTCCCTGTAAGGCTGCTCAGCAGCATCTGGTGGCCGTCCACGAATTTGATGACGAATTCGGGTGATTTCCGGAGCACCGGCGGCGCCTCGGTCTTCGACGGTTCCGCTTTCGGGGTCGCCGCGTTCAATCCAATTCCAGCGGCAAGCAAGAGGGCAGCACAGGCCAGGCGCATCCAGAACTCCTTTACTTCTAGTTTACGCCCAGATTATATCGTACTGAGCCCGGCCATTTTGGAATGCCGCTTTCGGCTACGATGCTCTTATGCCTTGTCCGCTGCCAAACCCCATGCGCGCGGCCCTGCTCCTTGCGATCCTCCACTCCTCCCCCGCGGCGGCGCAAGAGGAATCCACGCCCGTCTTCGGAACCACGGTGGTCATACCCTCCGGATTGCGCGGCTTGGTCTATCACATCCACCACTACACCTCCAAGCTCCCCAATTTCGACAAGCTGAAGCCCGCCGGCCCAGCCATCTACACTTCGTCGCTGAACCTGCCGCCCCAGGATTTCAAGCAGGCCTTCCCCGGCGTCACGAACCGGACCGAGTGGTTCGCCATCGACTATACGGGGAGATTCTGGATCAACGATGCGGGGATGTACACGTTCAGCTTGCTGTCGGATGACGGAGCCAAGCTCTACATCGACGATCAGGGAGTCATCGACAACGACGGCTTGCATCCGCCTAAAGAAACGCCCGGCACCGTCGAGCTCGCCGCGGGTCTTCACCGTATTCGCGTGTCCTATTTTCAAGGGCCGAAATTCCAAATCGCGTTGGTGTTGAAAGTCGCCGGCCCGGGGCAACAGCTACGCGTGTTCAGCACCGACGAGTTCAAGCCGCCGCCCGATCCCGGCCAGTGGCGATTTCCAAAAGCCGATAACCCGCCTCAAAAGTGAAACACGGCCAGCCGCCGGGATTGCGCTACCTGACAAAAATGTGGGTCGGAGCTTCGATTTTTAGGCCGGGCACCTCGGTCCGAACCTTTACCGATTGGTCGCCCTTTCCATTCGGCGCTTCGAAAATCACCTGATACTGATTCTCGAGGCGATTTTGAAAATCGCTAAGAAATGGCGCAATCGTTACCGGATCGGTGAAGGCCTCGAAGTAGGCATGACCGCCGGTTTCCTGGCTGACCTCGATGAGACGGGACTGTGCGAAGTTCGTAACCTCGCCGCTCCGCCCATAGAGCCCGGCGCCGCGAAGATAAATGGAATAGACCAGCATGCCATCCTTCAACGAGTCCTGGACCGCCGCATCAACGTAAGGATCTTCTATCGTCCCGGATTCGTCGTATCGATCTACACCGTCTGTCAACATCAGCACCGCGCGCCGGTCGGTTGATTCCTTCGAGGGCCAATGCTTCGCGAGATCCGAAAGCGCAAAATAAGGGCTGCCATTCTCGCCCGGCATAGCCACAGGCAGACGCAAAGCACTGGCCGCTATTTCGTGATCCGCAGTGAATGGCTGGACCAAACCGAAAGTCCCGTTCCGCATATAACCGATCGCTACCTGCGTGGTGGGAGGCAAGGATTCGATGAAGGCCTTCAACTCGGACAAATGGTTGCCGAGGCTGGAGGATCGGGTGGAATCGTCCAACAAAACGAAGAGTTGCATGTCCGCCATACCGAGCGTTAAGCGCTGCAAGCGAATTACGGGCACGGCCTTCTTGCCCTGCAGAACCTTCACGTCCCTGGCGTCCAGGCTGGCCGGTTGACCGCCGCCCTTGGCCGGAAGCACCGTGATCACCATCTGGGTGGGAACATCTGTCGCATTCGGGAGAGAAGATGAAATCCCAGGGCTCGCGGCCATCAAAACTGCCGCAATCATTCCACTCACTGCACCAATCTGCATCTCGCCACCTCGTGCACCACTTGGTGCAGCGCTTCCTAACCAGTTGGATGCGGGCGGCGAGGTTCCGGTTCCGGTTGGTATTCCATTGATTGCAAAGGGACTATTTTACAGGCCCCAAATAACGGTCCAGCCAGTCGAGTGATTCCTTGATCAGCTCATTCCGTGGAACGTCGTGACCCGTGTCGTACACAACGCGGCGCTTTTGCTCTTTGGGCGTCCCCAGCAGGCGGAACATCGGTTCCTGTGAGCTAGCCAGTGGGAAGATGAAATCGAAGCGTCCGTTCAACATCAATACCGGAACCTTCACCCGCGGCGCGAAGTTGAGCAGGTCCACTTCGGGAAGACACCTCTGCAAGTAAAACCCCGGGCAAACGAGCACGCAAGCTCTTATGCGATCTTCCACTGCCGTCATCAGTGACGCCATGGCTGCTCCCCAACTGGAGCCTTCATAGGCCAGTTTATTGTGATCGATGTCGGAACGCGTGTCGAGATAATCGATCGACCGGCGCAGATCCTTGGACCAGGCGATGACGTGATCGCGGTAGGAACTGGTTGTGGCAGGATATACCGACCTGACGCCATCCCCACGCTCATAGGTTGATTTGTACAAGGGAACCATGACGGCGCGTCCGCTCTTGACCAAAAAATCGTACTCGTCCAGCTGCGGTCCAGCCCCGCTGGATCGAGTTCGAACGGCGTTAGCACCTGGAAAGTAGACCACGGTTTGGAATGGCGGGCGCGCCTTAACGGGAAGAAAGAGATACGCTATCACTCGCTCGTTCCCATAAGCCGCGTCAAAGGTGATCTTCTCCTGCTTCCAGTCGCCGGTCTGCCGAGCGGATTCAACCACCGCATGCAGCGGTGTCTTGTCGTAGGAATAAAGGCCTTTGTAGATCTGGAACAGTTGATCTGAAACCGGCTTCTCCTGGCTGAAATCGCGCGCTTGCCGCGCGACAGGATCCCTAGCCTTGGCTACACCCGCGGAAACATACTTGGCGCAGCGGAATCCAAAATTCGCGGATCGATCGAACGGCGAGCGAGCGTCGGCGTCGGTGAATAAATAGGGTGGTTCGTTCCAGGCGCCCCCCAGGATGTAGCGTTTAGCGGAATTCGCTTCGTTCCAGCACCACTCCTTAACGTTCCCGGCCATATCGTACGCGCCACACCAGCTCATGCCGCCGTACTTTCCCACGCGAGCCGATCCTTGTCCCGCAAAATTACTAGCGGGAGCCATGCTGGCGCTGTCCCCGGGCGAGGCGGCTATGTCCCAGTGATAGATGGTTGGCAGCGATTTGCCCACGAATTCGGCGTAGGCCGCTGCCTCAAACCAGCTCACGCCCGTCACCGGAAAGTCTTCCTCGCCGCGCGGGTACTCACCCTGCACCCATGTGGCCGGCCCTGGCCTGCCAGTCTTATCCACAAATAACGCCACCGCCACGGCCCACGAAATCGCGCCTCCGTCCTTGCGGAACTCTTGCTTCCAGTACTCCTGTTTCCGGTAACCTCCCTGGTCGAGAAACTGTTTGAACTGGGCGTTGGTGACTTCGTATTTGTCGATCCAGTAATCTGTCAGCGGAACGGCGGGAAGATCTTCGAAGCCAGGGAGCCCGTAGAGCACAAAGGAACGAATCTGACCGGATGCCGAGAGGGGAATCCGGACCGGAACCATTCCGGCGGGAGCCTTGGCTTCCTCATCCATGGTCACTTTCAAAGTGTCGTCTGGGAGGGTGGCGCGCTCCACGGTAGCATAGCCTTGCAGCTCGAACTTCCACTGCGAATTCACCAGAGGAACTCGCTTCTTCTCGATCGGCGATCGTCCAATCATCTCCCATGCGCTATCCGGAGCGTTGTAGTTTCTACGGAAGACGGAAACGCCTGGCGGCGTCGTGGTGATAGAAGGCAGCCAGGAGATCGAATCCCAGGCTTTTACGAGCATCGGGTCACGAGGAATATAGCGCTCGGCCTGAACCGCGAGAGCGTACGCGTCACCCACTTTTTCCTGATCGATGAGTTGCGCGATCCTCGGCAGCGCCTGGTCTCTCGCCCACCTGGCGCCGGAAATGCGCTGAAACCACCAGGCTAAGAGGCTCCCTAGCGCCAGCAAGATGAGCAGGGCAGGGATAGCGACGCTGGGCCGCTTGCTTTGTCGCAAGAGCACCTTGAAGTTGATGCCGCTGACCGGCTGCGAATCGAGCGCACGGCAATCCTCGAGTTGTCTGCGTACCTCGCCGGCCGTCTGCCAACGCTTCGCGGGATCCTTGGCGAGGCACTTTTGGATGATGTCTTGGAGCGCCTCAGGTTTAACTGGGCCGAGTTTCTCGGTGGCTCGTTTGCCAGTCACCATCTCGTACAGCACGCAACCGAACGCGTAGATGTCGGACCGCGCGTCGGCAGGCTTGCCCTCCCATTGCTCGGGAGCCATGTAGCCGGGCGTGCCCATCACAAGCCCTGCACTGGTGAGCTCTAAGGTCTGAGTCTCGTGCCCCCCCCGGCTTTCACGGCTCCGTTTCGCCAATCCAAAATCCAGAACCTTCGCGCCGTGCGTTGTCAGCAGGATGTTGGCGGGCTTCAAATCCCTGTGAATGATCCCGTGGCGATGCGCCTCTTCAAGAGCTTCGGCTATCTGAATTGCAACTCGCACGGCGTCCGAGGACGGCATGGGGCCTTTCAGCGGCGCTCCATCGATGTACTCGAAAACCAAATAATTCGGCCCGACATCGTAAAGCTGGCAAATATGCGGGTGATTTACCGAAGCCAGCAGGTGCGCTTCGCGCTCAAAACGATCCGTGAACTCGTCTTTTGAAATCTTGATAGCCACGCTTCGGTTCAGACGCGTATCGCGGGCTCTGTAGACCTCACCCATCCCCCCCGCGCCAATGGGCGCAAGGATTTCGTAAGGACCGAGTTTGTCCCCGGCGGAAAGCGGCATAGCAGCGATTCAGTAAGTTTACATCCGATGGAGGATTATGCGGGAGTTGTTGATTATGGCACCGGCGTTTTCCATCCCTCGATCTGATTCACCGTCACCCCATCCAGCCACACTCGAAAATATCCCGAGTCGCCGCGGCCTTCCAGCTTGTCCGGCGTTTCACTCGCGATCTCCAGCTTCTTCCATTTCCCCTGCATAACTCGGCGGTAGAGCTCGAAGTACTTCCGCGCCGACTCCGGCGAGTCCCACGCCGACGCCACGCCCAACACCGGGAACTTCGCGCGCTTGTGCTCCAGCAATTCATACGACCCGCCCACCAGATGCTCCGCCGCCGGCGCGCCTTCCTCCGCGCTGGTATATTGCTCGAGCAGCACCCGAAAATCGAATTCGCCCAGCGTGCCATCGGCCAGCTTGCGGAACTCGTGCGCGCCGGGCGCCGCGGGAGGCTTGGGTATGGCCAACCCGGCGTGCTCCAGATAGCGCTCGGGATGCAGAATCTGGCCGCTCGACGCGGGCGGACGCACGAACACCTCGGCAAACGCGTCCTTGCCCAGCTTGCGGAACACAGCGTCTTGAAACGCCAGGCCATCGGCGTAGGGAAACACCAGCGACTCGCGAATGTACAGCGGCGCGTTCGAGAACACCGGATACTGCTCGGCCGCGGAACTCTCCACGCTTTTCTTCATCATCTGGATGATCGCCTGGGGAATCTCCGGCGGCCCACCCGCTTCCTTGGCCAGATAAGCCGTCATTAGCCACGTGGCCTGCCCCTCCATCACGGCTTGCCGGGCAGTGGCGTCGTCATCGCTCTTCAACCCTTCGTGAATGAATTTCGCCAAGTGGAAATGCTGATCCGCCAGCGCGTGCGCCAGCTCGTGAATCAGCGCCACCCGTTCTTCTTCGCCTTCGGCCGCGCCCTTGAGGACAAACAGCCGTTTCTGGTTGTAGTCGTAAAACGCCGCCGCCTGTTCGGTCAGCAGCTCCAGCGTATTCCGGCGCAGATCGAAATCCTTGGGAACCAGCCCGAGCATCTTCAGCGTCAGCTCCTCGGCGCGCACATCGTCCGGCTTCATGGTCTCGCGCAGCCGCTGTTCCAGGTACTTGCGGAGCTGATCCTTGGTGATCGAGGCGTACGGAACATCGCGCGTGAACGCCAGGCCGGTAATCGCCGACAAGCCTTCCTTGATCGCACCGATGTGTGTGAACAGCTCCTGCGCCGGCGCGGGCGTTATCAACACCCCAGCGGCGATAAATGACGCGATAAATGAAAACAGGCGTTTCATGAGACAATGAATCTCTATGGTAGACGAGAAACAGTACTCAGCCGAAGCGCGCGGTAGCGGGACGTTCATCATCAGCAAGCCCAAGCGGAAGTCCGGCAAGCTCCGGCAGTCGAGATTGAAGAAGCCGCAGCGGGGTGCGCGGAAGTAGTCCCTGGTACTCGACCGCGTGTCTCGCGCCTTTTGGCCCAGCCCTGATGGGGCTGCTTCCCAGTACTTCTGTAGTCTGAGAAATCCACCACGCGGCGATAGAATAATATAGCTGGCGAAATGGCAGTGCTTCGCAGAATCGCGCTGGGTCTCTTGCTTGCGACATCGGCGGCCGCCCTGCTTCTTGCGGCGCTTGAGCTTTGGAACTATCGGCAATGGGCCTACCTGCCCATCCACGAGCCTGCGTTCAACCAGGATGATCGCGCGCGCATCCTGCAAGACCGCATGGACTTCCTTACTAAGCGCGTCGGCGATATGGAACTGCTGGTCCTGATTCTGCTCGGGACCTCTGGCCTGTACGCCATCGTGTTCGTCGCCTCGTCCTACTTCAGCGCCGCCAGCTTTACGCGCCAGGCCGGCCAGACCGTCAGCCAGATGCAGGATCAGATTGGCCTCGCCATGGGCGACCTGCGCGAACTCCAGGAACAGACCGAGGAAAGGCTGAAGGCTATGCTGTCGCCGGCAAACACTCCGGCAAACTATGACCAGCAGATCGCCGGGATCGCCGCCCGGCTAGCGGCGTGGCGGGATCAGCAGCTCAGCGACCAATCCAAGCTTGAATTGCTGACCGACGAGAGCGCCGCGGCGCATCTGGACGCTCTAACCGGGTCCCAGCTCGGCGCGCTCCCAGAGCTGTATCTCGGTTTTTCGCGCATCTACGCGGGATCGGATTCAGCGCGCTCGCGGTTTTATCTCGATCGGGCGCTGCATCTGGCGCAGCCCAAATCGCCGCTGGCTTCCGAGATCCATTACGAGCTGGCCTGCCAATTGGCCGCGTTGCACGATTTCGCGCGCGCCGTGGGTGCGCTAACCCTGGCCTTCGAGCATCAGTTCAAAGCGCTCGACGAACGGCTGGCCAGCGACATCGAGGAGGGCGGTAAACTCTATGAGCTGGCCTCCACGCCGCCGTTCGACAAAGCCATCAACGACCTGCTGCTAAACATGAGCATCGGCATCGGCTGATTCTTACCGATCCGCGACCGTAAGGGAGTCGGGCTTCAGAAAATGAAGCTCAGCCCGCCGCGCAGCGCGCGTGGCGACTGCACCAGCATCACCTGCTGGCCGCCTTGGATGATGGGCAGGTAGCCTTGCGCCAGTCCGTTCTGCAACTCCGCGGTTGCCTCCATCCGGCCTGGCATTCCCGGCACCGCGGGGAGCGGCTGGCGGAGGCGCACATTCAGCCCGGTTTCAGCATACAGGCTCTGCGTCAGGTAGACATGATCCGGCATGCTCGTGTCGCTGTAATTCATCCACTCATAGCTGCCGGTGATCACCGTGCCGGTCACCGGAAGCTTCGCGGAAGCGCGCGCGCTGGCCCAGAAACGCTGCGATGTGTGCAGCCGGTCGCGCAATGCATCGGCGGTGTTCGCCCCCAAATCCTGATCGTCCGCCGCCAGTCCGCCGCTGCTGCCGAACGAGGTCCCTACTTGCACGTGGTCGCCCAAGGCCCGCGATAGCGACGCGGCGAAACCCATCCGCTGGTAGCTGCCGGCATCCAGAACGCTATTCTGCGAGGAAATATCGGGCAGCAGATCGCCCGGCGCGAAGGCTCCCGCCGGCGCAACCACGGTCATGGCGGCGTTGTTCACCCGCTCGCTGTATCCGGTCAAGTTCATGGTGGTGGCGCGTATCTTCTTCTCGTATCCGATCTCAAAATCCTGCGTCCGTTGGATAGCCGCGTGCCCGTCCAGCAGCGACAGACGCGGTAGCACGGCCAGCGCAGCCAGATCCTGGGAGAGTGCTTCGGTGTCGCCGCGAGTGGGCCCTTGGGAGCCGGATGAATCCATCAGCAATTCGGTGGGAGGCCCGCCCGAGCTGAAAGCCAGCTTCACCTGGCCCGCCATCCCCAGGTCGTAGGTCAGACGCCCGAACCTGTTCAGCGAACTCAAGTGATCCATATAGGTCACCGAATCGAACGACCCGCCATAATCCAGCCGCAGGTTTTCGGTCAGGTGCACGCTGTCATGCATCGACACCGACATGTTGCGCAACGCCGGAGCACCGTCCGCCTGGCCGGTCAGATAAACCTGCTGCACAGTGACGGCCACCACCGGACCGGATCCATCGTGGCTGTAGCTGGTGCGGAAGCCGGCCGCCGGCAGTCCCGTGTGCGCGCTGTATCCGACATTGCCGCTCAGTTGAACCTGATTGTGGCCGAACACCGAAGTAGCCAGCGCGAACGCCGTGCCCAAATCGGACTGGGAGGAAGAACCGCCCAGCGATCCCGCATCGCCGGCCGAGAGATTCAAGACTCCCCGCGTATCGGAAAACACGCTGCCGGATGGCGATTCGCTTTCGTTTGGATTGGACTGATTTGCACCGGACTGATTTGCATCGGAGCCGCCGAAGCCGGGCAGCATCCGCAACACGGGCCGCGTGGATGCGGACTCCTTCAGCACCCACTTCCAGTCGTCGCTCATCAGAGTGCCTTCGCCAGGTTTGGCATACACCAGTTCGATGGAACTCAGCACGCTCGCCAGATTGACATACAGCAAGCTCTGCATGCCCGGCTGCACCGCGATCTTCTGTTTCACTGCTGGCACAAAACTCGCCAGGGACACTCGCACGGAATAAACATCCGGAATGAGCAGGCCAAAGCCGAACACTCCGCGCTCGTTGGTCAAGGCGCGCATCATCAGGCGCTCCGAGCGATTGAAGAGCAACACAGAAGCGCCCATCTGCGGAACGCCGCTGGCGTTCCGGACCACGCCGGCGATGCTGCCTGAAAGCGGGGCCTCGGTGGCCGGGAAGGCCGTGAGCGTTGACAAGAAAAGCCCGGCAATCACGCTGGCAGCGAGTTTGGGTCGAACGGTCTGCATCCCGTACTGACTAAAAGCGGACGGGCCATGTGCGCCCGCCACCTAAAACCTACTTTACCGTAAAATTGGCGGTCGGGGTTAATGTTTGATTACTGTTCCTATCCACGACCTTCATATTCAACGTGTATTGGCCAGGCTCCAGCGATTGGAGCGGCAGGAGTTTCTCCACCGTCACCTGCTGCGAGGACGCCCCCGGGATGGCGGTCACTTCCTCGGTGTAGTGCAACACGGGCGCCGACGCGCCGGTCTTGGTGATGTCGTACTCGATGGTTGCGTTCGGCTTATTGGTCTTTTCAGTCGGTGAGAAATTGTAGAACTGCGCGTAAATTCCGAGCTTTTCGCCGCGCTCGAAAATGTCGGTGAGCCGCGGCCGGACCTTGGTGTCGCCGATCACGAACTGGCCGGTGCCAATGTTACGGGTTGGAACCTTCTCGATCAGATCCGCCAGAATCAAGCTGCTAGAGGACAGTTTCTCATCGTCAAAGTGCGGAACGTTCAGCGCCATCGGATAAGTGGTCAGGTTCCCGCCCGTGATGTCCTTGCAAACGAGGTTCAGGCGGTACGTCCCGGGCGCCAGCGGAATCAACTTCTGATAGATGGACGCGCCATCGATCGCCTTGGACAGCAAATCCGCCGGCACTTCCACCGTAACCGGATCCTCAAAAGTATTCACCACCCGCCCGGTAATGGAAGTGATGCGCCCGAAGATGTTCACTGTGGCTTTCGCGATATTGTCCTTCTGCGTGAACTGCAGATCGCGGCGCTGCAGCTCGATGGTCACGGTGGTCAGGATGGTTGAATCCGTGATCTTGATGTAGTCCGCCCGCGCCTTGAACGGCAGATTGTTATACCGGATGTTGGAGCTGACCACGGCTTGCAGGTCCTTGAACTTGACCTCGGGAGGCTTTTGCAGGTTCGCGAATTGCTGCAGGCGCGTGAACTCGTTCATACTCTCCGGCAGCGGGTTACTGCCGGTTCCGAGCGTCGTGCCGTCGGTGCGGGTGAAGCGCTGTGACTTGTCCGCCGTGCCCATCTGCTCAGCCAGCGTCAGGCCGGCGCCGGGAACGTATGTCAAAGCGTCTTTCTCCGACGGGTCCATGGTCATGCGGAACTCGCCCGACATGGTGGTGTCCACGAACTCGATTTTGATGTTTTGGCCCACTCCATCAATGTAGCGGTAGGTCCAATCGATGAAGGGGAACGTCGACGTGTTGCCGCCGCCCTCTTCAATCGGCCGGTCATACGAGCCGCCCGAGGAATGATCGTCGATCTCATCGGGTGGGCCGTACATGATGTAAAAGCGGCCCCGGTCCGTCTTCCATCCCGGAATGCCCGAGGGGAAATGCTCGTTGGCGTACGCGATGCGCCGGTAATGCTCTTCCTTGTACTCGTTCTCTTCGGTGTCGGGCGTCGGATCGCGCCGCAACCAGAACTGCTCTATGAACTCTTCCTTCTCGTCGCCGGTGCTCAGTCTCTTAAACGCTTTGCGCTCCTCGTCGGTGATGATGTACGTCACATCCTCGTTCAACCACTTCTTGTAAGGCCCCTCCAGCTCTTTGCGAAGCTTGTCTTCCTGCTTTTTCTTCTGCTTCGCCGTCATCGGTTTGGAGACCGTATCGCGTGGCGCGGGAGCATCCGTCTCTGCTGGTGTTGCGGCCTGAGACGCCGCTGGTGCGGCCTGCGGCGCAGCTTGTGTCGCGGCCTGAGGCGCGGCGCACAGCCAAGCACCCGCCAAACCCATGGCGGTTACCCCCAACCAAGCAACAAAGTGCTGTCTTTTCATACAATTCACCGCCAGACGAGAATCGAAGCTGCATTCATTCTAGGCCCTAAGCGAGAATCGGTCAAGGGAGGGACGCATCAGGCCTCTAGCGGGTTCCCGGAAATCGGCCTGACGCGTTTAGTTGACAATCGGAAGGATCACTGCCGAAGGGCGCATCCTGGATCGAAAGACGCGCTGTGTCGCGGCTTGAAAGTCGGACTCTTTCGCCTCGAAGATATTCGGAACGAACGTTTGAGGGTTCCGGTCGATGATCGGAAACCAGGTGCTCTGAACTTGAATCATGATGCGATGGCCTTTGCGGAACACGTGGTCATGCGATAGCAGATCCACGCGATACTCGACCGGCTCATTTGGCGCGACCGGTTCCGGCTTCTCGAAGCCGTTGCGGAATCGGCCGCGCAAAACATCTGCTCCGATCATCAACTCGTAGCCGCCCATGGGCGGATCTACCGGCACCCTTGCGGGATAGACGTCGATCAGCTTGACGATCCAATCCGAGTCGGTTCCCGATGTGGATGCGAATAGATCGGCAATGACGTCGCCGGCGACCGCGACGTCCGACTCAAGCGGCTTGGTCTGCCAGATGGCCACGTCCGGACGGCTCTCGGCGAAGCGCTGATCGTCGGCATGCCATGTGCTCCAACCCGGCGACCCACCGTAGGTCTCCGGAATGGGCCGCTCGCGATAGGGAACCGGCCGGTGCGGATCGGAGACAAAGCTGTCGAACGCATCGCTCTCAACTGGGGGCTCGAAGGATGCTGCATTGGATGCGTGCAGATACAACCGTCGCTCTTGAACCCCACTGGGAGGCCATTGGTCGTAAGCCTTCCATTCGTTGGAGCCGGTCTGGAAAAGCTCGATGCGGGGAAGATTCAGCGGGCCCTTGCCTTTTAGCCAATATGCGAACCAGCGAGCTTGAATGTTCTTGCGGAAATAGTCGCCGGTGTCGCTTCCGAAATCCAGATTCTTCAGCGTGCGCCCCGCGCCAGAAAACCACCCACCGTGGTTCCAGGGGCCAACCACGAGGTAGTTATATTGACGCGACTCCGGGGTTTCGCTTGCCGCGAAAATACGCCATGGCCCCGCAAAGTCCTCCTGATCGAACCAACCCCCGACGTTGAGATTGGGCACCTTGGCCGAGCGAACGATTCTCTGCACCGCCTGTCCCTTCCAGAAATCGTCATAGTTCGGATGCGCGATGAAATTGTTCCAGGTCGGGCGCTGGCCGTCGAAATAGCGTGCGTTGGCCTGGCTGAGGGGGCCTAGCTTCAGGTACCAATCGTAAGTATCGAACTGCTTGAACTCGAATGTTTTGTTGGTCTTCCCGGTCTCCATCATGGCGGCGTACTCGAACCCGTAGCTCAATCGGAAGGCCCCGTTATGGTGAAAGTCGTCGCCCAAGAACATGTCGGCGGGCGAGGCCTGCTCGGAAGCGGCTTTCAGCGCCGGGTGCGGCTCAATGAGTGCCATCTCGGTAAGCCAGCCGCCGTAGGAGATCCCCATGATACCCGCCCGGCCATTGTTTCCAGAGACGTTTTTCAGCAGCCAATCGATCGTATCGTAAGTATCCGTGCCTTCATCGATGGAGTGATCGTCCTTGGTGTTCCTGGCGGGGCGTTGGAGCACGAACTGGCCTTCAGACTGGTAACGGCCCCGAATATCTTGAAAGACCAGGAAGTACCCATCGCGGGCAAGTTCGCTCATCCCGGCATTGATGTCCCCGGCAGCGGAATCCCATCCGTAGGGCGAGCGGTCGATCAGGAACGGCAGTGCTTCGTTGCGTGACTTGGGGGAGAAAACACTAGTGTGAAGATGAACGCCGTCCCGCATCGGAATCATGTACTCGTGTTTCTCGAACTCATCCGCCACGTTGGAGCGGCTCGCGCTGTCTCGCGTGAGCGTTAAATCGCCGGAAGTTTCGCCCGCCGTGAACTTGCCCTGGATCTCGCCGCCGGATGGGGATAGCGTTCCCTCGAACTTGAAACCCGTGCTTTTCAATTCCAGGCCCAGCTTGCCATTCGCAAAGCTGATCACGTCAATATTCGAAGCCATACCTGATTCCAAATTGACCATCGCGCCGCTATATGCGCCGCCGTTTGCACCAGTGCTGGGCGGCGACAAGTAGAAAGTCACGCGGATCTTCCCTTCACCAAACACAAGCGCGCCCTGCCAGACGCCGTCGATGCTGCTTCCGAAGCTTTGAGCGAACAGGCATCCGAAGGTCAGAATGGCTGCGAGCGCGCAGTGCCGGTTTTTCATGTACGCGAAACTATAGCACACTGCCTCAGTGATGGAAGCCCGCCCCGTCCCCGGTCGGTTTGAGACCGGGCTGCCCGGCGAACCAGTCCAGGTGCCGGCGAATGTCCCGCAGCAGCATGTCGGCCAAATCGTTGGTGAACCCGTTGCGCACCACGACGCGTTGCACCACCAGATCCTGCCGGTTGGCCGGCATCCGGTAAGCGGGTACCTGCCAGCCCCGATCGCGCAGCCTATCCGCCAGATCGTACAGCGACCAGTGCGTCGCATCCTTCAGCCTCCACGCGAATACCGGCAGGTCCCGTCCATCGCTGAGCAGCTCGAACGGACCCATCTCACCAAGCTGTCTGGCCAGATTGACGGCCACGTCCTGACACGCCTGGTGGATGACACGATACCCCGACTTGCCGAGCCGGATCAGGTTGTAATACTGGGCCACCACCTGACTGGCCGGGCGCGAGAAGTTGATGGCTAGCGTAGGCATGCTCCCGCCCAGGTAATCCACATTGAAGATCAGGTCCGGATGCAGATCCGACGCTTCGCGCCAGACGATCCAGCCCACGCCCGGGTAGACCAACCCATACTTGTGCCCGGATGTGTTGATGGATTTCACGCGCGGCAGTTGAAAATCCCACAACAGGCCGGGCTGTATGAAGGGCGCCACGAAGGCGCCGCTCGCGCCATCCACGTGGATGGGAATGTCCAGGCCGGTTCGCTCCTGCAACTGGTCCAGCGCCGCGCTCAACGCGCTGACATCCTCGTAGTCGCCGGTGAAGGTGCTGCCCAGCACGGTGACCACGCCGATGGTGTTCTCGTCGCAGGCCGCCGCGGCGCGCTCCGGATCGGTGACGTACTGGTTGCCTTCGAGCGGCACCGACCGCTCCTCCACGTCCCAGTAGCGCAGGAACTTGTGCCAGCAGACTTGCGTGTTCGTGCCCAGCACCAGGTTCGGCCGATCCACGGGCTTTCCCAGCTTCTTCATCTTCTCGCGCCAGCGCCACTTCAGCGCCAGGCCGCCCAGCATGCACGCTTCACTCGATCCGATGGTGGAAGTGCCGATGGTATTGGCGGGATCGGGAGAATGCCACAAATCGGCCAGCATGTGCACGCAACGCATCTCCAGCTCGGCCGTCTGCGGATACTCGTCCTTGTCGATCATGTTCTTGTCGAACGTATCGGACATCAGGCGCTGCGCTTCCGGCTCCATCCAGGTACTACAAAAGGTTGCGAGATTAAAGCGCGAACTGCCGTCAAAGATCAGCTCATCATGGATCAAATGATAGGCGGTGCTGGGCGGCATGCCGTCCTCGGGGATGGCGTGGCGTGGCGCCGGCCCCAGCAGCCACTTCCGCGCGTACATGGGGCGCATCACGCGGGTTAGCTCGTGGCCCCGCTTGGGGTCGTGTATGGCAGGATCGTGACTCATGACTATCCATGATAGCCGGACCATCGCGATTCTCTCGATGAATAGCCGCCGAACGTGGTAAAAAGCTCCGTAAGAGGCTACGATGAAGGAGGGTAAAAACATGGCAGCTCTCGACTGGTCCCAATGTCCCGCCGTGGCTTCGAAAACCTTGAGGACGGCATGATCGTTGATGAAATCATCGAGCAGTACCCCGTTTCGCGCGAAGAGATCAAAGCCGTACTCGACTTCGCCGCCCACAGCCTCGACAAAGCGCCCAGCTTCTAAGGAACTCGCGCAAAACGGAGTGCGGCGCGAAACAGTTCTTGGCCGGTTTGGTGGTGCGCGCCGCACCCTTTGCGCTTCTAAGCTGTGCTGATACTGCTCGACAACAACGTCCCGCGCGGCCTTGCCCGTGCGCTCACCGGCCACACTTTGATGGAAGCGAGTGGCTCGCGGCTTCGACTGGGGGTCTACTTCTTCCCGGCGGCCGGCGCTGCCGCCTGCCCTGCAGCCTTATAGATCTTCACAAACTTATTGCGCTGGTTCGAAATCGTGAACGATCCGTCCCCCTCAGCCGTCAGCTTGATGTATTGCCCCGCGCCCTGTTCGTCCACATTGGCAATGAACGAGTCCGGCACGTTGTGTTCCTTACCGCCGTCCAAGGCATAGTGCAGTTGCCACAGGTCCTCTAAACCCGGTGAATCCTTCACAATCTGCCATGCATCCGGGCTGGCGCCTTTGCGCGCGCCGTTATTCATGATGGCCACGCGCGGATGCACCGCGTCCACCAGCGCGGGCGAGTTCGACTGATTCAGCCCATGGTGCGACACCAGCAGCACATCCACCGTGCCAATCGGATTGTTCGGGCACATCAGCTCCAGCTCTTTGTTCCACGTCAAGTCGCCCAGATCGAGGAACCGGAACTTGTCGAACGTCACCAGCACGCCGAGCGAATGGGCGTTCTCGGTCGGATCGGGCTCGCGTTTGGGCGTCGTTGCACAGTAAGAATTCGGCTGGCCGGCGCCTTCCAGCGGCGTCTGGATATGTTCGCCGTCCGCCGTCAGCACCTTGACCGAAAGCCCCTTGATCGGAATCGTGTCGCCCGGTTTCAACACCCGATGTTCGCCGCGCTGGAGGGTCTTCACGTAATCGGCGTAATCTTCCTTGGTTACCTTCGAGTCTTCGGTGTTAGGCCCGTGATCGAGGAAATTCACGATCTTCATGCGATCCGCGAGCTGCGGGACGCCGCCCACGTGGTCGCGGTGGTAATGGGTGATGAGCAGATAATCGATCTGCTTGATCTTGGCCGCCTTGGCCGCCAGCACGATCCGGTCGGCATCGCGCCCGTCAAAACCACGCCAGCCGGTATCGATCAGCAGCGATTGGCCCGAAGGACTGACGATCAGCGTCGACTGGCCGCCCTCCACGTCCACGAAGTAGATTTCGAACGGCCTGCCGCCGATCCCGAGCGGCCCCGCCGCCACTGGAGGAAGCAACGCCGCTGCGAGAAACGCCGCCAGAACCATGCCTATACGCATGTGCCGCATCGTATCATACCCAGCTCCCATTACTGCGATGTCACATTGCCGGAACAGGCCGCGAAATCGTAACGTATTAGAGTGTAGGAAACATAGGAAGCTGATTCAGAAATAGAGACCATGCCGTTCTGTTGCCAGTGTGGAAAATCCGTGGCTGCCCGCGACGTTTATTGCGCCGCGTGCGGGGCGCGTCAACCCTCGTCGGTGCCGCCGGCGGTGGAGTACATGCAAGGCATCAGCCCGCGTACCGCTTCCCTGCTGTGCTATATCCCGATCCTGGGCTGGATCGTCGCCATCGTGGTGCTGGCCTCGGCGCGCTTTCGCGACAACGTTCGCGTCCGCTTCCACGCCTTCCAGGGTCTGTACCTCTTCGTCGCCTGGCTGATCGTCGATTGGGTGCTGAGCCCGATGTTCGGCTTCGCATTTTGGGGCCCGCCGTTCCACCGCCTCTTCCCCGCGCTGCTCAAAGCCGTCATCTTCGGCGCGTGGATTTTCATGATCATCAAGACCTCGCACGACGAGACGTATAAGCTGCCCATCCTGGGCGATCTGGCCGAAAAATCGGTCTCCGAACAGCGCTAGCTCAATCCCATTTCTTCAGCCGCGGCCAGATCTCCTGCAGCGGCTGGCGCATTCCCTGGCAATAGAAAAGATCGAAGTGCTGGTACGGCATGGAGTACGGATGATACACGCGTCCCGCCTTCCGAACGCCGGTGAACAGTCGATCCAGGCTCTCCTCGCTGTCGTCCATCACGATCATGCTTTCGCCCGTATATTCGCGAGGGCCCCAAAGAAAGTAGCTCTGATGCCCGCTGATGGCCGGCGGCAAACCGTACTTTGGGCCAAAGAGATCGATGGCTCCGGCCTGGCCGTAGGTCTGCGCGAAAATCGCCGTGCGCGCCCGCACGTCCGGCGGCAGAGCGTTATAGATGCGCGCCACCGACGCCGCCATCTCGTCCCATCCGAATTGATCGGCGAAGATCTGCGGCAGCGGCCCCGGTTCGTGAGTTTCGATCGCGGGCTGGCCAAAACCCAACGCCTTGGTATATCGAACGTAGCCTTCCGGCGAAAGCACCGGTATCGCCAGCGGAGCCAGCACAGCGCCTCCGAGAAGCATCAGTACGGGATACGCGATCTTCAGCCAGGTCCGTCTCGGGCTCGCCAGCAACTGTTCCCACACCACGCCGCCGGCCGCGAACAGCACCGGGAACGCGGGGAACAGGTAATAGACCCGCGGGCTCAGAGTGACGATCATCGCCGCTGTGAAAATCCATGCCCATCCGATCGCGCGAAAAGGCTTTCCCGCCTCTATGCGGAAGAAAAACCAAAGCCCTCCCAGCCAGATGGGCAGCGTTAACGGATGCATCAGCAGGATCTCCTGCACGAAAAACGCCACCGGCCCCAGCGGAACATCCCGCCCGCTCGCGCGAATATTAGCCTGTAGCTCCAGGAACGGGAAGTGATGCTGGACGTTCCAGACTAAGTTGGGCAAGAAGATCAGAAACGCGATCGCGCCACCGGCCCACAGCCAGCGACTGGCCAGTAGATGGCGCTGCGGAGTGAGCAGCATCCCCAGCACCAACCCCGCGCCGAAGATCAGCATCGAGTACTTGTTTTCAAGACCGAAGCCTGCTAGAACGCCGAACCAGATCCAAAGCTTTTCGTTTTCTGTTTTGATCAGGCGAATCAGCAGGTACGCGCAACCCATCCAGAACAGCGGCTCGAAAGCGTTCATGGATAAAAAGCCGTCGACTCCTAATATCCCCGGCGCGATCAGAGCCGCCATGGCCGCGAGCGCTTGTGCAAAGCGTTTCCCACCGAACTCGCGAGCGATCAGCGCGGTGAGAACCACCTCCGCTACTCCGGCCAGCGCAGGCAACAATCGAACCGCGGCCAGCGACTGCCCCAGCACCGACCGCACCAGCCACGTCAGCACCGCGATCAGGGGCGGCTGGTCCACGTATCCCCAGTCCAAATGCCGGCTGCAAGCGAGATAGTACAGTTCGTCGACAAAGTGGCCGTAGTGCCGGCCCGTGTAAAAGTACAACAGCAGCTTGCAGGCGGCAATCGCAAACACGATCGCGCCCGCGCCGCGCAGCGTCTTCAACACAAAGCTTCCAACTTCAATAGCACGCTTCCAGCAGCGCCTGCACCTCTTGCTCCGTCATCGGCCGATCTACCACGCCCATGTGCTGCAGCTCGTGCGTGATCGGCCCCACGATCGATCCGATCTCCTCGCGCGGCACACCAGCGTCTCGCAGTCGCTTGGGAACATCGAACTGTCCGATGAACTCCGCCGTCCGGTCCGCGCACTTGAGCGCGGCAGGCTTCGGATTCGAGGGGTCGAAAGGAATCCCGTAGCCTTCCGCGACCGGCCCGAACCGCTCCGCCGCGATCTCCGCCATGAAGCGCATGGCATGCGGCAGCGTGATACAGGACGTCACGCCGTGCGGCACGTCCCAGCGCGGTCCAATCTGGTGCCCCAGCAAGTGCGACAAGCCGAAGCGCGTATTCATGGCGCCAAAAATCGAATACCACGACGCGAACTGGCAGTGCCCGCGATGCGCCAGCTGCTGGTCGCCCGTGGTCGAGATGGAAGCGCGCAGATGCTCCACAAACAGCGCGATCGATTTCGCCGCCAGCGCGTCGCTGATGGGCTGATGCCGGATCGCGTAAGCGCACTCGATGGCATGGTCCAGCGCCCGGATGCCGGTGGACACCCACAGCCAGTCCGGCGTCGGTAGCGTCAGTGCCGGATCGAGGATCACCGTGCGCGGCAGCACGCGCATATCATAGACGCCGCTCTTCACTCGCGTGCTTTCATCCGTCACTCCACCGGCGTGCGTATATTCCGCCGCCGACAGCGTGGTGGGGACCGCGATGTGCACCAATTCGCGGGTCTCGAGCAGCCCGTAAATCGCCACCTTGCTCGAATCGATGGGACTGCCGCCGCCGAGGCTCACCAGACTATCGGCGTCCACTCGCTCGATCTCTTTTTCGAGATCGTTCACCGTGCCGCGCGGAACGTGCTGGATGATTCCGGAGAATACCGACGCGAGCCGCGCGCCCAAAGCTCCCGTCACCTCCTGCAGAATCGGCAGCTTCGCCACCACGTCCGTGGTCACCACCACGGCGCGCTTTAGCCCGCGCCGCTCCATCTCGTCTTTCAGCGCCGCGATCTTGCCCGGTCCATAAATCACGCGCTCCAGCCGGCTTAAATTGAATTCGCCTGCGGGCGCTTGCCACTGCAGGCGGCGAACCTCGGGGGATGCCATGCGGCCATACTATCAAATCATTTGATGTTGACAATAGCGATAAGATGAGCGGAGGAGAATCGCATGCTCAACTACCGTTTGCTCGCCACAGCAGGCATTTTATTCGGACTCGTTTCGGTAAACGCCGCCGCGCCCGACCCCAAGGTCCTCTCTTTCACGCTTCCCGACAAGATCCCCTGGACCGATAACCCCGGCGGCGCCAGCCAAGCGATCCTGGCTGGCGATCCCTCCAAGCCGGGCCTCTACGTCGTCCTGACCAAGTGGCATCCGCACCACATGAGCCATCCCCACTTCCATCCCAACGACCGGTTCATCACCGTGATCTCGGGGACGTGGTATGTCGGCACCGGCTCCAAGTACGATCCCGACAGCACCACTCCCATCCCCGCCGGCAGCTTTGTCACTCACTATGGCAAGCAGATCCACTATGACGGCGCCAAGGATGAGGAAGTGACACTCGAGATCGTGGGGATGGGCCCGGCAACATCCACGCCGGCGGAAGTGAAGTAAAAGCTATAACGCATCGCCCGCATGATACGAGCTGCGCACCAGCGGCCCCGATTCCACGTGCGAAAATCCCAGCTCATACCCGAACCGCTTGAACTCGGCGAACTCTTCCAGCGGAATATAACGGATGATCGGCAGATGCTTCAGCGACGGCCGCAAGTATTGCCCCAGCGTCAAAATATCCACTTGATGCGCGCGCAAATCCCGCATCACCTGCCGGACTTCGTCGCCCGTCTCGCCCAGCCCCAGCATCAGCCCCGACTTGGTGGGCACAGACGGACGCGTCTTCTTCGCGTGCGCCAGCATGTCGAGCGAGCGTTCGTATCGCGCGCCCAATCGCACCTGGCGGTATAACCTCGGCACGGTCTCGATGTTGTGGTTGAGCACGTCCGGACGCGCGTTCATCACCATGTCCATGGCGGCGTGCGAGCCCTGAAAATCCGGCGTCAGCACTTCCACCTTGCAACCCGGGACGCGCTCGCGGATCGCCTCGATTGTCATCGCGAACAGCTCCGCTCCGCCGTCCTTGCGATCGTCGCGATTCACGCTGGTCACCACCGCGTACTTCAATCCCAGCGCCACAACCGCCTCGGCGACTCGACGAGGTTCGTCATAATCGACCGTCATCGGCGGACCCTTCTGCACCGCGCAAAACCCGCAGCGCCGCGTGCAAACGTTGCCCAGGATCATGAACGTCGCCGTGCGATGGTTCCAGCATTCGCCCACGTTAGGACAGGCCGCGCTCTCGCACACCGTGTGCAGGTTCAGCCCCCGCACCAGCTTTTTCAGCTCGTGGTAGTTGTCGCCGGAAGGCGCGGGCGCGCGCAGCCACGCCGGGCGTTGCGGTTGAGGATTGATGGAAACCAGCACTGACTTTATTCTAACGCCCGAAGCCGATTCTCCAGCACCAAGCTGCTGTCGAAATTTTCGCACTGCAAATAGTGCGCCGCCGCGTCCTCCAGGGCCTTCCTCGGCATCAGACCGATAATCTCGGTGCCGGCGATCTCCACGCCGCGTGCCGCCGCCTCCCGCCGTACCGCGTCGAACACTTGATGCAGCGGCGTCTGTTCAAAATCCGTCAGGTTCATCGAGACCTGCACCAGACCGCGCTCGGCCAAGGAAAGCCCCAGCGCCTTGACGAACGGCATGCCTCCCGAGGATGCCCGGATCTTGCGAGCAATCTCGCGCGCCACCCGCACGTCGCCGGTCTTCAGGTTCACATTGAAAGCGATCAGCAGCTTGCGCGCTCCGATAATGCACGCGCCCGCCGAGGGATGCAGCCCCGGGCCGCCGACATCCGGCGCAATCCTCGGATTCTCGAACCCGCCGCGCCTGCAATTTTCGAGCGGCCGGCGATCGGGGCTCAAGGCCGCGGCTTCATAAAAATAGACCGGGACCTTGAAACGATTCCAAACCTCCTCGCCAGTCCGCCGCGCGATGGCCACGCAATCGGCCAGCGTCGCGCCTTCCAAAGGTACGAATGGCACCACGTCCGCCGCGCCCATCCTGGGATGAACGCCCGCATGTTTTCTGAGATCGATGCGCTGGACGGCGATCTCGATTCCTCGCAGAGCGCCCTTCGCAACCGCATCCGGCGGCCCGGCGAACGTAATCACGGACCGGTTGTGATCGGCGTCCATCTCGGATCGCAGCACCACGACGCCCGCGACGGACCGAACTGCGCCCTCAATCGCCGCCACCGTGGCCCGATCCCGTCCCTCCGAAAAATTTGCCACGCACTCGATCAGCGGACCGGCCACTTTACTCCGGACCTTTCCACCAGTACCGCGCCGCGGCTCGTCACTAGATCCACCAGGTTCACTCCAAAATGATACGGCAACTCCCGGTAATCCGGCACGCTCAGCATCAGCAGATCGGCGCTCTTGCCGGCTTCGATGGAGCCGATGCTGGCAGCCCTCCCGAGCCCGTGCGCCGCATTGATGGTGGACGCGGCAATCGCCTCAGCCGCGGTCATTTGCAGGGTCCGGCAGGCCAGCGCGATGGTCATTTGCATGTTCTGCGACGGACAATCGTAGGGATGATAGCCGGTTGCCAGCGCCACCGCCGCGCCGTTATCGATCAGCATACGCGCCGGCGGGTAACGTTCCGTTCCGGAGTGAAATGCAGTGCCGGGCAGCAGTGTCGCGATGGTCTCGCATCGCGCCAGTAGCAGCGCATCGCGCTCACTCGCATCCACCAGACCGCTCACGCTGATTGCGCCCATCTCCAGCGCCATCGCAATCGCTTCGGAATGCAAGCGCTGTTTGGCGCTCACTTTCAACCCCAGTCCCAGCTCGCGCGCCAGGCCGAGATAACGGCAAGCTTGCGCTGGGGTGAACGCGCCTTCTTCACACCGAGCCTCGGCGAACTCGGCCAGCTTGCGCCGCCGCAGCATCGGCAACAACCGCTCGCCGAACTCCGGTGGAACGCGGGTCGCCAGAAACGTGGACACCAAAGTCACTGGAAGCGCTCGCAACCCCGCGTATACGCGCAGAATCTTCACTTCGCCGGCGTCTGTGATGCCCAAGCCCGACTTGGCCTCCAGCGCCGTGGTGCCATGCCGCACCGCCTCCTCCAACGCGCGCAATGCCAACGTCTCCAGGGCTCGCGGTGAAAGTTCGTGAATGGCCCGCGCGGCCGCCAGAGCCCCGCCGCCAGCATGCGTGATCTGCTCCTCGGTGGCGCCGCCCAGGCGCATCTGATAGTCGGAAACGCGCGCCGGTCCACCCGCCAGGTGCGCGTGGCTATCCACGAAGCCCGGCATGACCACGCGTCCGCTGGCATCGATCTCTTCGGCTCCGCGCGCCAGCGCGAGATTCTCCAGCCGCCGGCTGGAGCCCACCTCGCGGATCAACCCGTCAGCGATCAGTACCGCGCCGTCTTGAATGATTCCTAGGTTTCGAAGGTCGGCCCCGCGCCGGGGACCGCTCGGCCCGCGCAATGTCAACAACTGCCGCGCGCCCCGGACCAACGTAACTTTCCGCAACCGAGCTCGCTGCCTCCAGGCTACCACTGCGAGAAAACCCAGCCCGATTCTCAACTACACCACATGCTAGTGTATTGGCGTGAAGAAGCCGGGGCCCGGCAAGCGACCGCTAAAGACCGCGCGCCAGCGCCCGCTCAAAACATTGGAGCGCGTGCTGTCGAAAGCGGGCTTGGGATCGCGCACCGAAGCGCGCAAGTGGATCGGCGCAGGACGAGTCAAAGTAAATGGCAAGCTGATCCAGACTCCCGATCACTGGGTGGATCTCGGGCGCGACAAAGTCACCTTGGACAACCAGCCCGTCAAAGCGCGCGAGAAAATCTACCTGCTGCTCTACAAGCCCACCGGCTACATCACCACCTTCAGGGATCCCGACGGGCGGCCGACCGTTTACGATCTCATTCAAGATGCCGGACGCTGGGTTGTGCCCGTGGGCCGGCTGGATCAGGACACCAGCGGATTGCTGCTGCTCACGAGCGACACGCAATTTGCCGAACACGTCACCAATCCCGATTACAAAATTCCCAAGACGTATCTGGTCAAGGCATCCACTCTACTCAGCGACCAGCAGCTCCAGCAACTCCGCGATGGAGTAATGCTGAACGATGGACCAACCGCGGCCGCCCAAGTGAAGCGCGTGCGCGATTCGGCCAAGTACTCTTTCATCGAGATCACCATTCACGAAGGACGCAACCGGCAGATCCGTCGCATGACCGAGGCGATCGGAAGCAAGGTGCTGAAACTGGTTCGCATCGCGATCGGCGGCCTGCGCATCGGCGATCTTCCTATCGGCCAGTATCGCGAACTGACTCCCGCCGAAGTAACTCTGCTGGCCAAGGGCACATAGACGAAGGCGAAAGCCGCGCCGCAGCCCGCGAGCACGGTAAGAGCGTTCTCGCGCGCCAACGACCAGCGGACCAGGTCTGCAACCGCACCGGCGCCCAATGCCGCAAGGGCCAGTTGACCGATATCACGCAGCAAAGTCACGTCGCGCGAAGTGACGCCCAGCAGCCGGGCAAAATGGATCGCCATCACCGACCGTTCGAATGCCGCGATCGTTACCACCGCTGCAATCACGCCCAACAATCCCAGCCGCGCGGTGAACAACCAGAGCATCACAATCATTACCGCAGCCAAAACAAGTCGCAGCCGCAACAGGAAATACCTTTCGCGCTGGTAGGCCCGGAACAGCGGGTCCAGCAACACGATGCCCAGCGGCAGCAGCGTGAGATTCACCGCGAAAATCGGCCAGCTATCAGCGAAGCGCGCGGTGAACAAAACCCGGATGAACTCGCGTCCTGCCACGATGAGAAAGACGTAGACCGGAAAGTAGACCGCCGCGAGTTTGCGGGCCGCCCGCGCCAGCAACAAAACGATCTCGCGATGTTCGCCGCATTTCTGCAAGATGCTGACGCGCGTGATCAGAACCGAATTGGCCGCCTCCTGAAGCAGCCCCATCAGCGGCAATTGCAGCGTGCCGATGGAGTACACGGCGAACAGCGCCGGTCCAAAATGATTCGCCACGAAATAATTGTGGAGATCGGTTTGCACGATCATCAGAACGCCCGCGGCTCCGAGCGGAATAGCGTAAGACAGCTGATCGCGCAGCATTTGCCAATCAAAGGCGCGCCGATCAAATACGCGCCAGAATCCCGTGAAGCGCGACTCCAGGTAACAGAGCAGCACGATGGTCTGGATTACGCCATGCAGAATCGCGGCCGCGAGCAGCGAGCGCAGGGTTCCGAAAAACAGGACCGCTCCGACAAAGATCAGCGCGCGCGAGGCTTGGATTCCGATGATGAACGCCGCAGCCAGCCGAATCTCATCGTTGGCCACCGCGACCATGTCGAGGAATGCTCCCGTGATCCAAAACAGAATCGTGACGCCGATCCACGCCGAATACGGCGCGAGCTGAGCTCCGCCGAAAATCGCCGTCAGAATCGAGGGGTACAGAACCAGTGCGCCGCAGGCCAGCGCCCCCATCGCAACATGGAACAGCACAATGTTCGAAACAGTTTCGCGGCGGCGCGCTGGTTCGCGAGGCAGGAAATAGAACGCGCTCATGGGAACCCCCAGCGGCAGCACGGTCATGGCCGTCGTGACCACCAGAAAGACCTGCTTGTACAACCCGTACTGCTCGCGATCCAAGCGGCGAACCAGGAGCAGCGGTAGCGCGATGCTGAAGGCGAAACCCGCTGTTTTGGCGAAAGTGAGCCACGAAACGCGCCACGTCAGCGTTCTCCTCATCGCGCCATCGCTCGACATCATCGGCGGCCAATCCATTCAGGCGGACCAACTGCTGCGATGCCTGGCAACTGAGCCCTCCGTTCAAGTTCAATTTCTCCCGGTCAATCCCCGGTTGCACTCCGCGCTGAGCATGAAGTATGTGCGAACGCTGATTACTCTCGTTCTTAATCTCGCCCGGCTTGTGGCAAACATCGGCCGTGCGGATATCCTGCACATTTTCACGCCTGGGTATTTCTCCTTCTACCTCGCCCCCGCTCCGGCTCTACTGCTCGGGCGGCTGCTTGGGAAACGAACCATCCTCAACTATCACGATGGCCGCGCCCAAGATCATCTGGCGCACTGGCCCATGGCGCGCCGCTGGATGCGCCTCGCCGACACAATCGTTGTGCCATCGGATTATCTCGTGGAGGTTTTCGCGCGCTTCGGATTCGTCGCCACGCGCATACAAAATGTCGCTGGGACCGATTCCCTGCCTTATCGCGAACGCCTTCAGCCTCGGCCCGTTTTTCTTCACAATCGGGGACTAGCGCCGGAATACAACCCAGCCTGCACGCTACGAGCTTTCGCCGTCATTCAGCAGCGCTACCCCGAGGCCCGCTTGACCATCGCGCATCACGGCCCGCTGCGGGACGAACTGGAGCGTCTCGCCCGAGCGCTCGGATTGCGCCAAACACGATTCATCGGTCCTGTTTCACGCGAGCAGATGTCCGCGCTGTACGACTCGGCGGACGTTTATCTGATGAGCCCGAACGCCGACAACATGCCGCTCTCCCTGCTGGAATGTTTCGCCGCGGGGCTCGCGATTGTCTCCAGCAACTCCGGCGGCATTCCCAACATCGTCGAAGATCGGCAGACCGCATTGCTGTTTCCTCGGAACGATCACCAAGCCATGGCCGCCTGCGCGCTGCGGCTGCTGGAAGAACCAGGGCTCGGGGCGCGCCTGGCGAAAAACGCTCGAGCCGAGTGCGAAAAATACAGGTGGACACACATCGGGCCGCAATGGATCGCGTTATATCATCGTCTTCTCGATCCTTCGATCAAGTCGGCATAGATCTTACCCATGCGCCGCGCTGACGCGCCGATCGAGAAACGCTCCGCGACGCAGCGGGCTCTTGTGGACAATCGCTGACGCAGCCCCGGGTGCTCGATCAATGGTTCCAGAACATGGCACAGTTGATCGACGTCGCCGGCCTCGAAGAGCATTCCATTCTCGCCGTGGCGAATCAATTCAGGATTTCCGCCGACCCTGGAGGCCACCGGACAGCAGCCACAGGCCATGGCTTCGAGCAACGAATTGGACAACGCTTCCGAGCGCGACGGCAGCACGAAAATATCAATCTCACGAAGACACTCGGCCGCATTCGCGGTAGCTGGAGCGAAGATACAATCGGGCGCGAGGGCCCTCGCCTCGGCCTGCGAACGCAGTTGTTCCAGCATGGAGCCGCTCCCGACGATAGACAGCTTCAGTCCAGGGCGCCGGATGCGGGCAAATGCCTCGATCAAGGTTCCCAAATCCTTCTCCGGCCGCAGTGCGCACATCACGCCGATCGTGAGCGAATCGCGCGGAGTCTCCCGAGGCTGAAACTCGTCCAGATCCACGCCGTTATAGCAGAGCCGGATTCGTCCACCCGGGACGCCTTCTTCCATCTCCAGATGCCGCCGGACGAACTCGCAATTCACCACGATAGCGTCCGCGATGCGATCCGTGATTCCGATCAGCGGGCGATACCGCGATGGAATCAACGCCCGGTGTGATCGCTGGCTGGAGACCACGGCCGCGTTTGTAAGCCAGCGCGCGACGGGAACCGCAAACAGAGTGAGCGGACAGTCGAAGGGGTGCACCAGCCGGATTCCGTGGCGCCGGATGTAGCTCCGCAAATTCCAGGCTTCAGAGAGCGCCCCGAACGATAGAAACGAATCCACCGGAAAATGAACAATGGGCACACCGGCAGCGGCGAGTTCGGCATTGCGCATACCGCGAGGACGAAAGCATCCAACGTGCGGCGTAAATCGCGAACGATCCAACGTCTTCGCGATCTCGGTCATCTGGCGCTCGCTGCCCCCGAGATCCAACTCGCGGGCCAGCAGCAACACCGGCCAAGCCATGAAGGGTATATGAATTGTATCGCGCCGCGTTGCTACTCATAGCGCAGAGATTCCACGGGCGCGATGGCGGTAGCGGCCCGGGCGGGATAAAGCGTCGCGATCAAGCTGACAAAAATAGCGGCGGCGGCGATCCAGATGGCGTCCTGCCAGCGGGGGTTGAAGGGAACGTAGGCGAGCGAGTAGACATCCTCGTTCAATCGCAGCCAGCGGTAATGATCGGCCAGGATGGACAGCGTGAAGCCGAGCGCCAGGCCGATAGCGGTTCCGACGACGCCGATGAGCGCGCCTTGCAGCATGAAAATTTTGCGGATCTGGCGGCGCGTCGCGCCCATGGACATGAGCACGGCGATCTCGCGGTTCTTCTCCATCACCATCATGATCAGCGTGATGAGAATGTTCAACGCGGCCACGATTTCGATCAGGCCGATGGTGACTGCGGTCACCAGGCGCTCCATGCTGAGCGCATCCAGGATCTGGTGATACTGTTCCATCCAAGTGTTGGCGGCGAGTTTGGAGCCCGCGATTTTCTCGGCGAGCTTAGCCACTTCGGGAGCCTTGTAAATATCATCGAGGCGCAGCTCAATGGAGTTGACCACGTCGCCAACACTTAAAACTCGCTGTGCTGAGCCGAGAGAGGTGAAGGCCCAAGCTGAGTCGATATCGTAGAAGCCGGATTCGAATATGCCGACAACGCGGAAGCGGAATGCCGGCGGAATCTTCGGCCCAAACGGAGTGAGTTCGATGCCTTGCGGGCTGATGATGTTCACCACGCTGCCCAGTAACATACCGGTATTTTGCGCGAGGCGCGAGCCGAGGATGATCCCCGGAAAGCCGCTGGTGTCTTTGAGCTTTTCAAACGAACCTTGCTTCAAATGCTTCAGCATGTCGGGCGGATTGTCGATGGGGATGCCCTTGATCTCGGCACCTCCGGACTGACGGCCGCCGAGCGGCCCCGCGAGCAAGACCTGGCCATAGAGATTGGGAGCCACGCTGATTACATGCGGGAGCTGGCGAAACTTGGGATCGAGCGCGCGCCAGTTGGCGATTCCCTGATCCGGCTCTTTCTCCAGAATCATCACGTGGGCCGTGGCGCCGAGCAGGCTGCGCTGAAGCGTGTCACGAAATCCGTTGTTGATGGCGATTCCGATGACCAGCGCCATCACTCCGGCCGCGACGCCGGCGATTGAAATCACGGTGATCACCGAAATGACGGCCTGCTTGCGTTTGGCGCGCAGGTACCGGCTGGCGATGAAGAATTCGAACGTGCTCGAGCTCATCGGATCACAGAGGGCGTAGAAGCGGAAAAAGAATAACGTCGCGAATGGAGCGCGAGTTGGTCAGGAGCATTGTCAGGCGATCGATGCCGATACCTTCGCCGCCGGTGGGCGGCAGCCCGTAGGAGAGCGCTCGAACGTAATCTTCATCCATCTGATGCGCCTCGTCATCGCCTTTTTCGCGCATGGCGAGCTGCATCTCAAAGCGGTGGCGCTGTTCGCGGGGATCGTTCAATTCCGTGAAGGCGTTGCCAATCTCCATGCCGGCGGCGAAGATTTCGAAGCGCTCGACAAATTCCGGATCATCGGGCTTGTTCTTGGACAGGGGCGAGACCTCGACGGGAAAATCGTAGATGAAGGTGGGTTGGACGAGCGTGGGTTCGACGTCGCGCTCGAAGGCTTCGACCAAGGGATGGCCTTTCAGAGTTGAATCGCCGACGGCTTTGCGCATTGACACGCGGGGAATGTTGCCGAAGTCGAGGATGGTTCCTTGATACTCGACCTCAGTGCCGCCAGTGGCGTCGATGGCAGTCTGGCGCAGTAGCTCCGCGGAAAGATCCATCATGCCGTGGTAGTCGGTGTAGGCTTGATAGAACTCGAGCATGGTGAATTCGGGATTGTGCTGCGCGTCGACGCCTTCGTTGCGGAAGTTGCGGTTGATTTCGTAGACGCGCTCCAGGCCGCCGACCACCAGGCGCTTCAGGTACAGTTCGGGCGCGATGCGCAGGTAGAGATCGATGTCGAAGGTGTTGTGATGCGTGGTGAATGGACGAGCGGCGGCGCCACCGTAGATAGGCTGGAGCATGGGCGTCTCTACCTCCACAAAGCCACGGGATTCGAGCTGGCGGCGGAGCGAGGAGACGATTTTCGCGCGCGTGATGAAGACGTTGCGGACCTCGGGGTTCACGATCAGATCGAGGTAGCGCTGCCGGTAACGCGTCTCCACGTCTTCCAGGCCGTGCCACTTCTCGGGCATCGAGAGCATCGTTTTCGCCAGGAAATCGAGATGTTCAACGTGGATGCTGAGCTCGTTGGTTTTGGTGCGGAAGAGATAGCCTTCGACGCCGACGAGGTCGCCCAGATCGAGGAGTTGATAGAGCGCGAACTCCTTCTCGCTGACGGCGTCCTTGCGGACGTAGATCTGGAGCTGTTCGCCATTCTGGAGCAGATGCGCGAAGCCGGCCTTGCCCATGCGGCGGACGGTCATGACGCGCCCCGAGACGCGGACTTGGACGCGCGGGTCTGCAAGTTGCTCGGCGGGCGTGTCGCGATACTCGGCCAGGATCTGCGGGATGGTGTGTGTGAAATCGAAGCGATGGCCGTAGGGTTGGAAGCCGAGGGCTTCGATTTCGGCGATGCGTTGGATGCGCTGGCTGTACAACTCGTCTTCGACTGGCAATATGGGCTCCTAGACAATGTTAACCGGGAGCTTGCGCCAGGTGCAGGTGCAGCGTCATGTTGTGCACGCGGGAGGATTCTTCCAGGCCAGAATAGACCGGGCTAAGGCGGGACTGGCACCGGATCTAGGGTCCCGAGGGCAACCGTCCGCTGGCAGGAGGCGACTCTGCGCCAAGTGAGTAAAAGACCATGCTGGATGCCCCACCGCCGCACTGCCTCCGCTGAATATACCGAGCAGGTCGGCTGGAAACGACAGCGAACATAGGGAGACAGCAACGGTCGAATCGCGACTTGGTATCCGTGAACCGAAGCGACATAGAACCTTGCCGTGACTTGCGCTTCTGGCCGGCGAAAGGAATCGAGCGCCCCAAGAACCAGCATGAGGACGAGAACGGCCAAATAGAGTTCCGGGCGTTTTAAGGCGCGGCGCAATGGGGACATTTCATACTCGCTTGCAACCGATTGTTGCCACAATTTCGACAGCGAACCACGGCACCCTGTGGCCTTGAAAAGATGTATAAGATAAGGCCGATCACGCTAGTGAACATCACCAGGATCATCCACAGTACCGAACTGTCCATTCCACGGGCCTTCGCGTCCCGCGCTACCCAGACCAATAGCGCAATGTTGAGGACAAAGAAGATTATTGGGATCATGAGGATCGAAGAGCAGACGGCGCATCCTCCGGCTGCCGCGAATGGATCGGAGTTCCGGGACCATCCATATTCTGCGAACGCTAGCGCAAGGCTCAGAAGGCCATAAACTCGACGTTGATAACCGCTCACAGACGTTCGTCCTTTCACTGCCTTAAAATTTCTGTCCCTGCATTATAGAACGAATGGACCGGGTGACGAAGTCCTAACGAGAAGCCCTGGCGACGTTGGTTGCATTTACACTGGTGGAGTGTTCTGTATGGGAGGGCTATCGTGTCAGCCGTCATTGAAGTAAATCCACTGGAGCAATTTTCCCCGGAGCCGCCAACTCCCGGCGATTCCTGTCTGCTGATCATCTTCGGAGCTTCCGGAGATCTCACGCGCCGCAAATTGATTCCTGGTCTCTATAACCTGGCATGCGTGGGTTGCATGAACCCGCAGTTTGAAGTGCTCGGCGTCGGGCGAACTCCGATGACTTCCGAAGAGTTCCGCACCAAGCTGCGCGAATCGGCTTCCAAGTCCGGCGGTACGCGCGACTTCAACGACGGCCACTGGCGCGAATTCGAGAACCGCCTGCACTACTTCGCGGGCGATATCAACGATGATCAGTTTTACAGCCGCCTGCGCGATCAACTCGATAAAATGCAGAGCGGCGGATCCAGCCCCAACCGGCTGTTCTATGTTTCCACTCCGGCATCGGTGGCGGGACCCGTCGTGGAAGGCTTGGCGCGCGCGGGATTGAATCGGACGGCCCAGGGCTGGACTCGAATCATCCTCGAGAAGCCGTTCGGCCACGATCTGGAGTCCGCGCTGCAATTGAACGATGTAGTGCACAAGGTTTTCGACGAGAAAGATGTCTACCGCATCGACCATTACCTCGGAAAAGAGACGGTCCAAAACATTTTGGTTTTCCGCTTCGGCAACTCCTTGTTTGAGCCGGTCTGGAACCGGAACTACATCGATCACGTGGAAATCACGGCGGCCGAGGCAGTCGGCGTGGAAGGCCGTGCCAGCTTCTATGAAGAGACTGGCGCGTTGCGCGACATGGTGGCCAATCACTTACTTCAGTTGCTGGCATTGACGGCCATGGAACCGCCCATCGCCTTCGACGCCGATTCGGTGCGAGAGCAAAAGGTGCAGGTCTTTCGCTCCATCCCGCCGATGACCGTCGAGGAAGCGTCCAAGCGAACCGTGCGCGGCCAATACGGCCCCGGCCAGGCTGGCGGTAAACCAGTTCCCGGATACCGCGAGGAGCCGCATGTCAAAGCGAGTTCCACGACGGAGACCTACGTCGCGGTCGAGTTCCAGGTCCACAACTGGCGCTGGGCCGGCGTGCCGTTCTACATCCGCACTGGCAAGCGATTGCCGCGCCAGGTCTCGGAAATCCGCGTCCATTTCAAACGCACGCCGCAGGCTCTCTTCGCCGGCACGCCGCACGAACAATTGGGACCCAATGTCATTACTCTGCGTATCCAACCCGATGACGGCATCAGTATCGCATTCGACGTGAAGCGCCCCGGCGATCATATGCGAGCGCTCACCGTGGACGCGAACTTCTCCTACGAATCCGCGTTCGGCTCCAAAGGACCACCGGCCTATGAAACCCTCCTGCTCGATTCCATGCGCGGAGATCCGATTCTGTTCACCCGCCGCGACGAAGTGGAAGCGGAGTGGAGGATCATCACACCGATTGAGGAAGCCTGGGCAAAGTTGCCCGCTCCCGTTTTTCCGAATTACGCAGCGGGCAGCGATGGCCCGGCGGAAGCGGACGCTCTGATTGGCGCGGATCGGCGGGCGTGGCGTAAACTCGCGGTGTGAGCGCGCGGGCTGCGCCTGTTACACTCGTCTATTAAGGAGTGATCGCACAACAATCCAGCCCGGTGTCGCGCTTACGTCATCTGGAGCTATTGACTCTTCTGGGAGCGCTGCAAGCGTTCGCGCCGCTCTCGATCGACATGTATCTGCCGGCCATGCCGGTAATGGAGAAAGTGTTTCACACCTCCAGCGCGGCGGTTCAATTCACGCTGGTGACGTTTCTGGTGGGATACGCGCTGGGCCAGCCGCTGTACGGGCCGATCACCGACCGTTTCGGACGCAAGCCGCCGCTCTACGCGAGCTTGCTGGTCTTCATTGGCGCGTCGGCGGCCTGTGCAATCTCCCCTTCGATTTACGTGATGTCTTTCTTCCGGCTGCTGCAGGCGGTGGGCGCTTGCGGCGGAGCGGTGATGTCGCGCGCCATGGTGAGCGATCTGTTTCCGGCGAGCGAATTGCGGCGTATTTTTTCAATGCTGGTGCTGGTGCTGGGCGTGTCGCCGGTAATCGCGCCGCTGATCGGCAGCTATCTGCTGGTGTGGTTCGACTGGCGGGCGGCGTTCATCGTGCAAGCCGCGATGGGAATACTTTGTTTAGTGGGAATGCACTTCCGCTTGCCTGAATCGCTGGCGCACGACGCGCGGCGTCCGCTGCACCTCGGCGTGATCCGGGCCACGTACGCACGGCTTTTCAAGGACCGGACGTTTATCGGCGCATCCGTGGTGTGCGGATTTAGTTCTTCTGGTACGTTCGCCTACATCGCCAGCGCGCCGTTCGTGTTCATCACGCTGTATAAGGTGCCCACCGAGCGCTTCGGCTGGCTGTTCGGATCGGTGGCGATCGGCATGGTTGCGGCCGCGCAGATCAACGGAAGGATGCCGCGCCGCATAGCGCTGTGGCGTGTGCTGAGGACCGCCAATCTGGTGCAACTGGTGGCGGGACTGTTGCTGCTGGCGAGCGTGGTGACGGGCACCGGAGGAATGTGGGGCGTCTACGCGGGGATATTCGTTTACGTGTCCGCGCAGGGGTTCGTGTTTCCGAACGGCTCCGCCATCGCCATGATGCGGCACGGTGACATTGCCGGCACGGCGTCCGCGCTGCTGGGGACCAATCAATTCCTGATCGCGGCGATCATGACCACGTTCCTCGGGTTCATTGACAATCCGGCTTTGCCGATGGCGCTGGTGATCGCCGGATCGGCCGTTGCGTCCACTTCGCTGAACTTCCTCACGTTGGGCCGGAAGCTGGAGACGGCACCGGTGGTGGCCGCATGAGCGGCTTCCGCCGCCTGATCCTGACGGCGCTTCTCGGGAGCGCGTCCGTTCGCGCGGCGGAACTCAAGCCCGAGACTGCAGCGGCTTTCGATCGCTACGTCAAAGTGGCGGAAGACGAGATGAACAAGCACAAGGGCTTTCGGGACTTCTTGTGGTTGGACCGTCAGGATCCCAAGCAAAAGTCGCTGGTGTGGCTGGGCCAAAGCACGATTGTGCCGCTTACGACGCTGGATCACGGCCAGGAGATCGAGGTTCCGGATGGTGAGATCCAGCACTGGCTCGGCTTGGCGTTTCTGGAGAAAGCCACCCTCGAAAAGATGAGCGTTGTCCTGCTGAACTTTAACGAATACTTCCACATGATCCCGCTGCAGATCATGGAATCCAAGACCACTAAGCACGAAGGCGATCAATACGAAGCGTTTCTGCGCCTCTTCAAAAAGCAGGTGAGCGCGGTTGTATTGAACGTGAACGAGAGCGCGAAATACACGCAAGTGGACCCGATGCGGGCGGTGATCGCCTGCCACTCCACGAAGATCGCCGAGGTGGAGCATCCCAGGAACAAGAAGAAGTTGGATCAGGAGCGCGCGGAGGAAGACGCAGCTGGCTATTTGTGGCGATTAAACATCTATTTGCGAATGGAAGAGGCGGACAATGGCGTGTATGTCGAAATCGAAATGATAACGCTGGCGCGGCAAACGGGCGGAATAATAAACGCCTCCCGCTTTCTGAACGGTTTTCAGAGTTTCCCCAAGGAACTCGTGCAGGGCTTTATCGCCGCGTTGGAATATATTTATCCGCGCCGCCGTTAGGAGGGAGTCGGACGAGGGCGTCCCCGCCCCACGACTATTCTTCGGCCTTGGCAGTTTCCTTGATTTCCTGTCCGGGCTCGCCGCCGGCCTGATGGATCAGGGTGGCGGTGGTGTCGTGAACCGGGCCGGGGCCGCCTGCGTAGCCGCCCTTGCCCATGGCGAGATCCAGCGCCGTGAACCCGCGCTTGTTCCGCGCGTTGACGTTGGCGCCGTTGTCGATGAGATATTTCGCGATGATATCGGCGCCGCGATGGGCGGCTCCGTGCAAAGCCGTTTCGCCTTTATCGGTGGCGGCGTTGACATCCAGGCCGAGCGATACGCAGAGCTTCACGGCTTCCAGCGCTTCCGCTTCGGTGCCTTTGATATGGTCGTTATAGGCGACTCCGGCGGCTACCATCAGCGCCGTCTGATTGTCCTTACCGGCCAGCTTCGGATCGGCGCCCTTGTCGAGCAAAAGATGCATCAGCTCGACGTCAGCGCTGCGAGCGGCCCGTTTGAATGGCGTGGTACCCGCGGCCATAGTTTTATCGCCCATGTCCTGCGCGTGCTTTTCAATCGGCGCCGGCGCAGTGAGCTGCGCATTCACGTTGGCCTTGTGATCCAAGAGCGCATGAATGATGTCCATGCTGGTGGTCTTGTCGGTTTCTTTGCGAGCCGGACGCGGCGACCAATCGACGTCGTGCATTTCGACGGCGCTATAGAGAGCGGTCCTGCCGTTCTTAGCAGCGATGTTGAGATCGGCGCCGCGATCGATCAGCACTTGAGTCAGATCATAGTGGCCGTTTATGATCGCCAGCGTCAGCGCATTGTTGCCATCCGAATCCACTGCGTTGATATCGGCTTTGGCGTCGAGCAGGGCCTTCGCCGAGTCGATTTGTCCTTGACGGGTCGCGAACAACAGGGCGGTCAAGCCGCCGCGCGCGATGGGAGCAGCGGGAGTTCCCGCAGCCATCTTCGGGGTGGAGGTATCGCGATCATAGGAACGAACATCGAGTTCCGCGCCGTGCGTGGCCAGCATGCTGACGATGTCCGCATGGCCTTCGGCCGCCGCCCACATCAGCGCGGTCTGCCCGCGGAAGTTTTCCTTGGCGTTCACTTCGGCGGCGTGGTCGAGCAGAACCTTCACCGCTTCCAGATTGCCCTCGCGCGATGCTTTCATCAGCACGGTCTCGGCCTGCGCGGTGGTAAACGTGTTCGCGTCCGCGCCAGCTTTGAGCAGCTTTTCGACCAGCGCGCCACTGCCGATGTGCACCGCTTCCGACAACGGTGTGGCGCCGTAACGGTTGAGCGCGGTCGCATTCGCGCCTTCGCGCAGCAGTGCGTCAACGGTCTCCAGATCGCCCCAGTGGGCGGCCCAATGCAGCGCCGTGGTGCCATCCGCTTGGGGAGCGTTCACATCAACGTGCTGTTTCAGAAGAGCGCGGACAGACTCAGCGTCTCGATTCTGCGCGGCGTCCACCAGGGCGGTGTTCCCGTTCGTTGCAGCATAGGCGGCGCCGGAGAGGGCCGTCACCAGTAGGCAAGGGATGAGACGTTCAATTCGCATGGTGGTCTCCTTAGACTTCCGACAGGATGCCGGTGCTATCGCCGAGGTGCTGGTCAGTGAGACCAGCTTTCGCCAGCGTGGTGGCGAGCAGGTTGGCCATGGGCGTTTCTTCGGGATACTTGACGTGGCGGCCGCCCTTCATGCGTCCGCAAGCGCCGCCGGCCACAAAGACTGGGAGCGGCGAATGATTGTGCAGGTTGCTGTTGCTCATGGAACTGCCGTACAGAATCAAAGAATGATCCAGCAGCGTTCCGTCGCCATCCTGGATGTTCTTCAGCTTGTCCAGAAGGTAGGCGACCAGGCTGACGTGATAGGTGTTGATCTTGGTCAGCTTTTCGAGTTTCTCCGGATTGTCCTGGTGGTGCGAAGTGGCGTGGAACGGATCGGGCACGCCGATTTGCGGGAACGTGCGGTAGCTGACTTCGCGCGCCATCATGAAGCTGGACACGCGCGTGATGTCGGCCTGGAAGGCCAGCGCCATCAGTTCCATCATGAGCTTGGAATGCTCCACGTGATCGTCGGGAATGCCGATGGGCGTGGTTGGCACTTTGATGCTCTGGCTGTTCTTGGCCTCGGTGAGCTGGATGCGGCGTTCGATCTCGCGCACGTTGTCCAGATATTCGGAGACGCGATTGCGATCGTTGGCGCCCAGGCCGCGCTGCAGGCGGCTGACCTGTGCTGTCACCGCGTCCAGGATACTGTGCTCGCGCTGGATGCGGGCCACGCGGTCGGCCGCGTTGGAGCCGTCGCCAAACAGGCGATCGAAGACCACGCGCGGGTTGATTTCCATGGGGAGCGGCGTGGTGGGCGTGCGCCAAGAGATGGTGTTGGTGTAGGTGCAACTGAAGCCGACGTCGCACGCGCCGATCAGGCCGGTCATGTCTTCGGTTGCGAGCTCGAGCGAAGGCAGCGGCGTGTCCTGGCCGATGGCCGCGGCTGCGATTTGATCCACCGTGGTGCCCGCGCGAACGTCCTCGCCTTCGGTGCGCTTGGGATGGACGCCGTTCAAGAAGACGGAGGGGGATCGTCCGTGATCGCCACCGCTATCGCCGGGACCGCCCGCGCCCGCCATCTTGTGCGCGAGATTGCTGACCACTACCACCTGGTCGCGGAAGGGCTGCAAGGGCATCAAGCTGCGCGAAAGCTCGAAATCAGCGCCTTCGGCGACCGGGGTCCAGTTGGCCATCACGCCGCCATGCGGGATGTAGCAGTAACCGAGGCGAATGCGGGGATTCGCGGCCGTCTTCGCCAGCGGGGTCTGCGCCGGGACCATCGAGTCCAGAAAAGGCAGCGCCACGGCGACACCCATGCCGCGCAGAAACGTGCGGCGGGGAAGGTGGATCTTCGTGATATGCATACTCACAATCTCCTCATTGAAACCATTACTGCTTTACTGCAAACCAGCGGTCACGGTGCGGTTCTCGCCGTCCGTGCCTTTAACTTTCATTTCAAACGGCGTGCTCTTCACAATGCCGAGCACGATGGAAGAAAAACGGTAGTCGTTGTGTCCGGCGTCGCGGACGATGGCCCGCACGGTCGGCATGTCGTAATACTGCAGCCCGCGTCCCAGGGCATAGATCATGAGTTTCTCGGTAAGTACGCCAACGAAGATATCGGGCTTGGCCATCAGGATTTCGCGCAAAGCGATGGGGCCATCGATCTTCGAGCCATTGAACATGACGCCCGCGGGATCGATTTTCGCGCCTTCGTCGCTGGTTCGCCACTGGCCGACGGCGTCGAAATTTTCAAGCGAAAAGCCGATGGGGTCCATCACCTTGTGGCAGCCGGCACAGGCCGGATTCTTGCGGTGTTCTTCCATGCGCTCGCGCAACGAAGTGACCTTGCCAGCATCCGCGTGCGCCTTCAACTCCGGAACACCGGGCGGAGGAGGATCGGGCGGCATGCCGATCAGATTGGTGAGTATCCACTTGCCGCGCTGCACGGGTGAAGTACGAGTGGCGTAGGAGGTAATCGTCAGAATGCTGGCCTGGCCCAGCAGACCCCGGCGGCGGTCGTCAGTCAGCGTCACGCGGCGGAAGTCGGTGCCATAGATATTCGGAATCCCATAATGATGCGCCAGCCGCTCATTGATGAACGTGTAGTTGGCGTTCAGCAGATCCAGCACGCTGTGGTCTTCGTGGATGATGTTGGTGAAGAACAGGTCCGTCTCGTGCCGCATGGCTTGGCGCAGGTTGTCGTCGAAGTCCGGGAAGGTTTCAAAATCGGGGTTGATGTTCTTGAGGTTCCGCAGGTAGAGCCACTGGTCGGCAAAGTTGTCCACCAGAGCTTTCGATTTCGGATCGGCCAGCATGCGCTTCACTTGGCTGTCGAGAACCGCCGGATCTTTCAGCTTTCCGAGCGTGGCCAGGTTCAAGAGCTGCTCGTCGGGACCGGTGCTCCACAGGAAGAACGAAAGCCGCGAAGCCAATTCCAGATCGCTGATGTGGTACACGGCGCCCGCCGCGAGAGTGGGAGGGTCGGGCTCGAAGCGGAACAGGAATTCGGGACTCGCCAGGATGAGCTGGATGGCCGCTTCAATGCCGGAGTCGAATGTGCCGCCTTCGTTGCGGCCTTTTTGGTAGAAGCTGAGCAGGGTTTCGAGATCGTTGTCGGACACGGGCCGTCGATAAGCCCGGCGCGCCAGGGTAGCGATGATTTTTTTGGCACACGGAAGCTCGTCAATATGCCCGGTGGGGCGGCAAACGAAGATGAGCTTGCGGCTGGGTGTATCGCCGACTCCGGTGGCGTGGAGCGGGCCGGTGATGCTCACGCGATCGACGGCGGGCAGGCCGCGGAAATCCAGCGGATCGAGATTGGCGCGTTCGAACGGCTCCAGGATGTTGTCGTCCTGCGCCTCACCCTCGGCCATGAAAGTCGCCACCACGGTGCGCGGCCCCGCCTTCACCGGAACGTGAACCGTGAGGCGCGCGTCGATTTCAAGAGCCGATTTTCCGGAGTTGGTATAGCTCAGCTCGGCTTCGTCCTTGCCGCCAATGGTGGCCAGCTTGACGCGATTGCCATCCACGCTGATTTCCACCTGGTGCAGTTCTTCCAGGCCCTTGATGGCGTCGGCGGTGGCGCGCCACAGCCGGACTTTGATCACGTATTCGCCATCCAGGGGGAAATAGTGGCGTAGAGCCAATCCGCCGCGGGTTCCGAGCGGCAGACCTTCCATGTGGCCGTTCTGCGAAAGATCGGGCTTGGCGCGATACGTCGCCGTGTCGGCCCCGAGGTTGGGATCGCCCACCGCCAGACGGCTCAGATTCCACGACGCCGCCATGTAGCGCTCCAGCAGCGACGGCGAAGTTCGGAGCACATCGGCGATATCGTCGAAGCCATAGCTTTCGTCGTCGGCGGGGAGCAGCGGCGCGGGATCTACTTCGAGGCCGAGCAAATCGCGAACGGCGTTGGCGTATTCGGTGCGGTTCAAACGGTGGAGCGTGGCGCGTCCGGGATTCGGATGAGCGGCTGAAGCGCGGTCGATGGAGGTTTCGAGCCAGGAGGTAAAACGATCCGTGGCGGCCGCGTCGGGGCGAGGCATTCCTTGCGGCGGCATGGCGCCGAGTTTGACTTTATGGATCACCTTTTCCCAAGTTTCAGCGCCGGCCGAGAGGTTGGTCAGGTCGGCCGATTGGAGCGAGAGCCCGCCGGTTTTCAATTTGTCGCTGTGGCAGACGACGCAATACTGATCGACTAGAGCGCGTTCAGAGGTGATTGACGCGGGATTGGCTGGTTGTTGGGGCGGAGGCGCGGACTGCATGCAGAACGACGAAAAAAGAGCACAACTTGCAAGACAGACGATGTCTTTCGCTGACAATTGAACCCCTCCGACCGCCTCTGTAGCGGTATGTCACCAATAATGACAAAAAAACGCGTTGCATGCAAGGGGGTAGAGGTACACACAGGGCCGAGTTGCATGCAAGAGGGTACTGTAGTCCGAGTCGCCCAAAACGCAACCGAACGTATGATAATGAAGTCGTGGCCAGAGAGCATGATCGAAACAGTGCCCCCGGGACGCCGGCTCGTGCGTTTGAGAAAGAATCCCGACGGATGCCGACTAACACGAACGTGGCGGAGCGGTCGAAGGGTAGCACGCGGGCTCCTGCAGCCAGGGCGCGACCATCCAAACGAGTATATCTGCTTCGCGCTGTCGAAACTTTTGGCTCTTTACAGACCGCTCGACGTTGGTTATCAAGCGAATGTGGAGCTCTGAGCAACCGGACTCCCCTTCACGTGATTGAAGACGACGGTAACGATGCCGAAGTTGAACGGATACTGGACTGCATCGACCACGGAATGATCGCCTAGCAGCGCCCTGATGCTTTGCTGGCGGATCGCTAGGCAACCCTATGCGGATTTGTCCGGCTCTGGAGGTCTGAAGAATTCCGGCCGGTGGCATCGCTCCGGACATCCGGTCATTTATGCTTCGACTTCGATTGCACTGGCGTCGCTCGAGTACGCCGTGCATACGGTGGAGCGCCCAGTCGATAGCGTGCTTTTGACGATCGACGTGCCTAACGACTCCGTGATGACGATCGAAGAAATCCTGGGAGGTCTCCTTCCCGGAAACTGGCCTTTCGCCGAGGTCCAGACTCGACACCTTGGCGCCGACTGGCTGGAGTCGCGAGCCTCGATTGCTCTTGGGGTACCGCCGCTGGTGATCCCCCGCGAGCGGAACCTGATCCTCAATCCGCTGCATGGCAGGTTCTCGGAAGTGAGGATGATCGAGGTTGCCCCATTTTTCTTCGATCCGAGAATTTTCAGCACGGGCCGGCCAGGGAAGCGCGGCTCGTAGTAATCGTCGTGCCTTCGAAATCCCGCCGATCTGAGCAGAAACACCTAGGCAGGAGAGGCGTATGATTCGTAATAGACATGCCACAAAAACCGCCCATGGAAACCACCATTCTGCTTCTGAGCTCGGAGCCACTGGCCCGCCAGGTAATGAGAGAGGTGCTGGAGCGCGCCGGATATGTGGTGATGGCGACCGGCGACTTGGGCACGGCAGTGGATCGCTTGCAGGAATGCAAGGCGGACCTGTTGATGATCTCGCCGTACGTGGAGACCATCACCGGGCACGACGCGGCGAAATATCTGCAGGGGCGCTGTCCGGGCATGCGCATTCTGATGGTGGCCGGGCTGCTGGCCGACGATCGTTTGCAAAACCGGGCGGTGCTGGAGAGAGTTGAAATTTTTCCCAAGCCGTTCACGGGCGCCGAGCTGTTGGAGAAGGTGAAGCACGTGCTGGGCGGCGGCTAAGGGCTACGGCATTTGGGGGCTGGCGCTTTCGAGGCTTTTCGCAATCCAATCGGTATGCGGGAGCCCGCAACCGGCGAGAGCCTTCAGCTCCCGGTCCACGTCATACTCCACGCGCCGGATGGCAGGCTTGAAGTCATCCAGCAAGAGATACGCAGCTCGGCGATCGCCGTCGTAAGAGAGACTGACGCTGCCGGTGTTGGCGACGATAATTTCTGAACGGTTCGGGCCTGAAACACTCCGAACATATGACCGATGGATGTGCGCATAGACGGCAATCGGCTGGCCGAGCGGCGAGTAAACCGACTCCAACTCGGCATCGCCGGCTTCCGGAGCGGGCGCGCGCCAAAGACTCTCGGGACTGGCATGCACGAGCGCCATCGGGCCGTGAATCTGCACGCGCGGCAGGCCGCTCAGCCAAGCGAGGCGCTCTTCTCCCAACGCTTCACAGGTGGCCACCGCCATCTCCTGGATCACGGCGAAGAGGGTTTGCAGGTTGGGCAATTGACTCGCAAACTCAGTTAGCGACTCGGGCCTGAAAAGCATTTCATCGGTATTGCCAACCACGCCTTGCCAGCCGAGATCGCGAATGCGATCTACGATCTCCGCCGGACTCGCTCCGCCGTGAGGCAGATCGCCGCCGTGCAGGATCAAATCAGGAGAAGTTTGCCGCAGATCCGCCAGGACGGCTTCGAACGCGGTCAAGTTGCCGTGGATATCGGATACGATTGCGATGCGCATCACAGTTCTGTCGGCCCGAGTAGCGCCGTGATATCACCAATCTCCCACAGGTTGGCGATACCGCCTGGTGCGCAGTTGACGTATAGAGTCTCTTCATATAGTCTATCTCTATATGGATCTCCTGCAAGGAACGCTGGACATGCTGGTACTCCGGACGCTGCTGGCCGGCTCGCTGCACGGCTACGGAATCGCTAAGAACATTCGCAGCACCTCCAACGAGGCCCTCGACATTGAGTTCGGCTCGCTCTATCCGGCGTTGAAGCGGCTAGAAGCGAAAGGCTGGATCGCGTCCGGGTGGGAGACGTCCGAGCACAATCGCCGCGCCAAGTTTTACAAACTCACCGCCGCGGGGCGGAAGCACTTGGTACGGGAACATTCGAAGTGGGCTGACTTCGTGAGCGCGGTGGGGCGGATTATGGGGACGTCGCCGGAGGTGAAAGGATGATGCTCTGGAATCGACTCGAGTATCTGTGGCCGGCGTGGCGCCGCCGGGAAGAGCGCGAGATGCGCGAGGAGTTGGGATCGCTCACCGCGATCGCGGGCAGCCAGGAACTCGGCAACCTCACGCTGGCGATGGAGGACGTTCGCGCGACCTGGGGCTGGACGTGGCTCGAGAGCATTTTCGCGGACCTCCGCTATTCACTCCGAGCGCTTGGCGGGCAGCCCGCATTTGTCGCGGTCGCGGTGCTTTCACTGGCTCTCGCCATCGGCGCGAACAGCGCGATCTTCAGCTTCGCCGACGCGCTGCTCCTGCGGCCTCTTCCGGTAAAGAGTCCAGCGGCGCTGTTGGACGTCAGTAGCACCACACCCGACAATCCTTTGGAAGGCATGTCGTTTCCCGATTACCGCGATCTCCGCGATAAGAGCCGCTCCTTCAGCGGCCTGGCCGCGTATCGCCTCAGCAGCCTGGCAGCGGCCGCCAATCCTGCGGCGCCGGCACAGATTCGCTTTGTGGACCTGGTGAGCGACAACTTCTTTTCGGTGATGGGCGTGACGCCTTCAGCCGGCCGCGCGTTTGCGCCTGACGAAGCGACTGCGTCCGCTCAGCCTGTCGCGATGGTCAGCTACGACTTCTGGCAGGAGAATTACGCAAGCGACGATTCCGTAGTCGGCAGCCACCTGCGCCTCAACGGCATCGTTTTCACGATTATCGGCGTGACGCCTGAGTCCTTCATCGGGCTGGACCGTTTCGTTCGCCCCAGCATCTTCGTTCCCCTGGGGATGACCCAGCGCCTGGGCGCCAGGCCGGCAGATCCGCTGGAGGACCGCGGACGCCACGATCTGGTAGTCAAGGGTCGATTGAGCGCGGGTACTTCACGGGAATCGGCGCAGGCTGAACTTGCCACCATCGGGGCGGCCCTCGAGCGCGAGTATGTAAAGACGAATCGCAACCGGCACATGGCGGTCCGCACGGAACTCGAGAGGCGCATCCGGGAGACTCCACAACTGCTGGCGCTGGTCAAGATGCTGATAGGGCTGGTGGCGCTGATCCTGATCATTGCGTGCTCGAACGTCGCGAATCTGTTGCTGGCCCGGGCGCGCACCCGCAGCCGCGAGATCGCAATCCGGCTGTCCATCGGAGCGGCGCGGAGCCGCGTGGTGCGCCAACTGATGACCGAGAGTCTGATGGTGGCGATGGCCGGTGGCGTGGCGGGGTTGTTCGTCGCATATGGCGGAATTCTGTTGCTCAACATGCAAAGCGTTCCCAGCGATCCGCCGAATGTGCTGGGCGTACAACTGGATTGGCGTGTGGTCGAATTCAGTCTCCTCGCGGCGCTCGGGAGTTGCATCTTCTTCGGCCTGGCTCCGGCCTGGCAGGCCGCGCGGACGGACTTCGTGAGCGCACTAAAGACGGGTGGGGACGGTGCGTCCGGCAAGGGGCGCACATTCGGCCGCGATGTTCTGGTGGCCGGCCAGATTGCGCTCGCGATGGTGGTGCTGATCGCAGCCGGCATGTTTCTCGCGGGTTTCCGGAACATGCTGGTGATGCCGCCCGAATTTCGCACGGACCACCTGATCAGCCTGGATACCGCGCCCGCCGCACTGCACTACTCGCCCGCACAGACCAAGGCCTTCTACCGCCGGCTGGTGGATCGCGTTCGCGCGATGCCCGGCGTGGCGGGGGTGGCGATGACCGAGGCGCTGCCGCTGTCTCCCTCTCAGACCGCGATCACCGTCGTGCCCGAGGGGTATCAGTTCCCGAAAGGCCGCGAAAAAGCGATCGAGTTCGGCGCCGCCGTGGCCGCCGCTTACTTCAGCACCCTGAATGTCGAGATCAAACGTGGGCGCGCGTTCACGGACGACGACCGCGCCGGATCGCGCCCGGTGGCGATTGTGAACCAGCAGTTTGCGAAGACCTATTGGCCTGGCCAAGACCCGATCGGAAAGCGGATCCGGCTGGGCAGCGCAGACGGCCCCGCCGCCGAGGTGGTGGGAGTGGCGAAGACCGGGCACTATCTAGCTGTGAACGAGGCGCCCGCCCCGTACGTGTATGTGCCCTACCAGCAGAACCCGCGCCCGGGGATGACGTTAGTGGTGCAATCGGTGGGCGATGCGGGTGCGCTCGCAAAGCCCTTGCGCGACGCGGTTCGATCGATCGACGGCAACGTGCCGGTATTCAACCTGCGGACCGTAGCGACGCTCTACGAAAGCCGCGTGACGGATACGTGGCTGAACTTTTTCCAAATGGTGGGGACCATGGGATTCATCGGTCTGGCGCTCGCCACCACCGGGCTGTATGGGCTGGTGGCCTACACGGTGAGCCGCCGCGTGAAGGAGTTCGGCATCCGCGTCGCCGTCGGCGCGAGTCATCGCGACGTCGTGTGGCTGGTGGAGCGCCGCGGGCTGATCCTGGCCGGCGTTGGCATCGCGGCCGGCGGAGTGCTCAGCGCGGTGACGGCGCCAATGCTCGCCGCGGGCTTTCCCGGACTCGGCGTATCGTCCCCCGCGGTGTACGTTCTTGTTCCGCTGGCGTTGTTGATGGTCAGCGCGATTGCAAGCTATGTACCGGCACGGCGCGCCGCGGGACTGGATCCGCTGCGGGCACTGCGGAACGAATAGCTTCAGAAATGATAGCGGAGCTGAGGGTTGCGGGCCCCTTCCGCGCCGACCAGGTCGGAAGTTTTCTTCGTCCGAAACACCTGCTGGAAGCTCGCGCTCGACGAGAGCGCGGCGAGTTCCGCCGGACGTTTTGGCATTTTGATTTTCTGGAAAAGCTGGACGGCGTGGAGAGGTACGAAGCCAGTCAGGGCATCCAGTTTAAGGGCGGGCAAACCAAGGCCTGGGGCCGACTGCTGACGAGGCGAAAGACGACCACTTACCAGACGCCGTGCTCAATTCGCCCGAGGGCGTCCTCAACCCGGACGATGCCATCGGGGCTGCCGAGAAGCGATAGCGGCGCCTGATCACCGAGCGATCGGACAGGCGTTTTCAGCCAGTGTAGAGCCTTTTCCGAGTGCCGAGTACCTCGATTGATCGAGCAGTAGCGTCCACTAGGTTTTCCCTGCTTAAGGCAGGCTCGACGTCGTCTAAGAGACCCGATAGATCGATGGCCTGAGCTTGTTCCTCAATGAGCCGCTTTATTTCCGCCCGGTCTTCTTTGGTCAGCATGACGCGCTCTCGCCTTCAGGACGTGCGGGCTTTTAAGGAGTCGCCACGGCCCGAATCGATTCCGCGATCGCGGAGCCATCCGCGGCCGTCACTTCGAATTGGATGCTGACGTTACTCGTCTTGGGCGTGTAAGCGAAGTATCCCTCCTGAAGCCCCCGCATGTCGAGCGCAATGGCTTGCGTCACGTTGGCTTCCGAGATGTCCAGCGCGCCTCTGATAGCGGCGGCAACGGTTGGCGCGGCCCCATTCCAGCGAATCCCCAACTGGCCCGGCTGCGAAGTCACTTTCAAGCCTAACGGCATTTGGTAAGCGGACTCCGACGACGTCTCGGAGGCTGGAGCCGCGCCCGCCGATTTTGTTCCACTGGAATTCCAGGTAACCTGCGCCGCAAGGACTGCCACCGCTGTGAGCGCCGTGGTCGGCCACAGTCTGGACCATCGAATGCCCTCCCTCGGAGCAACCACGGGCGCTTCCGGAGTTCGACGGAAGGCCGATTGCGGGGGGGCCTTTTGCTTCGGCTCGATCGGATCTGGAAAGCGCCAACCTGGGTGCCCTCCCGCCAATTTCGCTGCATCAAACGGAAACCCAAAGCCGAATTCGTGCGGGTGGGGCTGGCCGCCTTCCCAATAGAACAGGGCGGCTTCGCTATCGCCACGCCTTGGGGCTCGAATCAGCAACGCGACGCTTCCGTTTTCGTAAAACCAGCGCTCAAAGGTTAGCAGCTCGCGCGGGCCCAGACTCAACGCGCCTTCACGCTGCGAGCGGAAAAAGCCGATGGCGCGCAGCTGGCGTCCGTCGTTTTCCACAGACCGGCGAGCGCTCTCGAAGTCTTCCGACGGTGGAATCACCACAAAATCGTCGGCCATCGTGGCGGGGGACGGGGCCGTGATAGAGCGCCCCAGCAAAATTCCGCAAGTTTCCGCGGACGCCGCGGTTTGAACCGCCAGTTCCCGGACCACGTGCAAGCCCAGGTGGACGGAAAAGCCGCCCGGCGTACGCCAAACGTAGTAGTTGGCGGGATCGTATCCACGTTGTGTACCCGTCGGCATGGTTCTCGTTTGATAATCTACCGTTCGGCGCAGACGGGCATCGCCTGTTTGTACTGGGCGGTTCCAGTACCACGCCTGCGTACTCGGATCGGACGCAAACCCCGATTTCGTGGGGCGGCTTAGCCGAACTAGTACCGCGGAGTCACAAATAAGCAAACTCCGTTGAGAATTTCAACGCCGAATCGCACACTTGTACGGCATGGAAGCTGCAACGATAGCGTTTGCCGCGTTGGTCCTGCTTGGCCTCATAGGGATCTTCGGCTTGTTTCACCGGACCAAGGTTCATAAGGACATTCGGAGACGAGAAGACCTAGACAGGTTCGATCGTGCTGCTCGTAACGACTGGGACTGGTATGCAATCGATTATCGGCGGCGCTAGCCCTCGACGAACGACGGATCGCGTGCCAGCTTAGGAAATGGCGAGATCTTTCCGGTATATTCCCACCTTATTGGGGTAGTATATTGTGTCGCCGACTTGCTACAAAGGGAGGGATGGATGCTTAAGAGGTTCTGGAAAGGCTCTTCCACCGAAACCATCTTCACGGCGTTCGTGAAAGAGTCGAATGGTTCACACAACGGGCTGTCAACCCCCGGCAACGGTGAACGGAAGCAGACTGATTTGCCTGGAATGGCAGCGCTGTCGTCGTTCGACGAAATTTACCAGAGGTCCGCGCTCAAGGCGGCCACTTCCACCGCCGCGTGGGACATTTTCAAGGTCGCAGATATGGTCAACAACGGCCACTTACAGGGTTTGTCACCGGCGGCCAAGCATAGTGCGTTGATGATGGCTCTCGAAGCGGCCGGAGTGGCTGTCGAGGATATGCTGCACGATGCCGTGCAACGGCAGCGCGTGTTGAATGAATACGAAGACGGCCAGCGCAAGCGCCTGGAAGATTTTCAGACCGCCAAGCAGCTCGAAAAGGAGCGGCTGTGCGCGGTGATGGAAGCCATGTGCGCTGAGTACCGAATGCGAATCGCCGATACCGAGCAGGACCTTGAGCGCGAACGCGAGTTGTTTCGCGAATGGCAGGAGCGCAAGGAGAAGGAGCACCGCCGGATTTCAGAGGCGGCTTCGGCTTGTGCCTCCGTGGACCTGGGCGGATCGATCGATTACAGCAGTTCGCGGTTGATCGAGAAGAACTCCGGGCGGCTGAGGGAATCCGCGTCCGCGTAAGCGCCCCGCGAGCGATTGAAATCCAACGATTGTGAACTCGTAAACTGCCGGTGACGCGGGTGATTCACTGCAATTTGTTGGAGGCGCGGGTGAGAATCGAACTCACGAATAAAGGTTTTGCAGACCTTCGACTAACCACAACCAACTAGCTTAGATTCAACAGCGGACCGGCGCTGGGTGCCGAAAAAAGGCAGTTTCTAGGCAGCGAGCGGCTCTCTCGGGCGCTAATCGTGGGGGTAATTGTGGGGGTTAAAGGTAAGCGCTAGAAATTTCGATAGAAACGTAGGAGGAAATCATGAAATTGCTAGTACTTGCGGTTGCTTTCTGTGGTGTGATGCTCGGACAAGATCCGCCCTATCAGGTCGATCCGCTAACCCATTCTGTTTCGCCGATCTTTGAGACCTACGGATTAAACAACGGCCATTGGTGGATTCAGATGGAAGGTCCCCTGAAGGCTGGATATTTGATGGGAGCCATAGATGGGATACTGGACTCTCCTGGCAGAGACGCCTCGAAGACCCTGCCCTGGCCGTCGACGCTCACTTTTTCGGAAATCGTGATGAGGCTAGATGCCTTCTATTCTGACAAAAAAAACCTGAACATTCCGGTTATTGAATCTGCTTGTCTCCAGCAAGTGGCTACTCTTTCCGCCGAAAAAGCAGCGGAGCTGCTGATCAGTTTCCGTTTGGATGCCAACAAAAATCACTGAGCCCCATGGTGGACTCGTGCCGAGATGACTGGTCGGCAGGGGCGGCTAGCGCTCTGGTGGAGAGGATATGTCCGAATCCGGCAAGATTGCGATCTTGTACCAGCCGCCGAGCTCAACGGTGTCCGCCTGATCGCCGGGAACGATAAATCGCACGGTGTATGAGCTGGTGCTCCGTTGGAACTTGAGCTGTACGAACCTGGCGCCGCGCTTGGTGAATTCTCGCTTACCGACGCAACGCAGGCGGCTTTCGATGATGCACTCGTTCATGTTGGCCTTAGAACGGGGCGGCTATCGCTTCGCCGCCCCACGATGCGCGCCTCACCACGTTCTTAGGCCGCTCCCACCGAGCCACCGGTTTCTGGCTCGATGCCCATCGAACGCAAGAAATCCAGGTCGTTGACGTGCTCCTCTTCGGTCTTGGTTTTCCACCTGGTTTCAACTTCGATCAGCTCATCGCGACAATGCCGCCAAAGCTGCCTTCTAAAGTCAGATCGAGCGAAGTCTACGATTGGCTCATATTCGCCATGAAGATCAATTTCGTTCTCCTCCGCGGCTGCTTCAAACGCGGCCGGGAGCTTTTCGGCCTGCACGAAATCTGGAAACCTCCGCCAAACCTCGCGCGCGATCGCTAGGTGCGATGTGAACCTCTCCATCTCAAGACGTACGGACCATCGGATTTCGTCTTTCTTAGACTTGGGCATGTTTTCTCCTGTTACGCTACACCAGCGGCATCTTTCGCCAGGCCGCGGATCTGAACCAGGTAGCGGCGCAGCTTGTCGTACTCTTCGAGGCTCAGTTCGATATCCTGAATCCATTCCAAGTCCTGCCCGTCCACGAAACGCTGAGCGAGGAGCAGATACGTGGTGGTTGGCGGATCTTCGAGCCTGCCTGAACTGTCGATGAGATTCTGGCGCCGGAAATCGACGCGATCCGGGGCGTTTCTGGTGATCTGCTGAGGTTGCGAGAGGGCGGCGGACGCCTTCCCGGATTTGGTTGAGTGCTTCTTCATGGTTGGTTCTCCTTTGGATTGCTGACTGACTAACTGCTTACGAAAAGGGGTCGTTATCCGCAAGCGCTGGTGGCCTCGCTCGCGGGCTGTATTTCCATTGCCGATCCCGGCGCCTTATGGGGCGTACTTTCCGTACACCTGTAGACGTCGACAACCGTCGACACAGGAACGCCCAGGCGCTCGGCGATCGCTCGCCAGCTCAGGCGCTCAATGTCTCGTAACTGGGCAACCTCATCGCGACGGAAGACGCGCCGCGGGCGCCCGCAATGCTTTCCCTCGCGGCGGGCGCGGTCGATCCCCGCCTTTGTGCGTTCCGAGATCCTCAGCCGTTCCTGCTTGGCGATCCAGGCGGCTACGGCAAGCATCAGCTCGCCGGCGGGCCCGGTGGTGCGAAAGTGCGCCTCCGCGTAGCTCTCGAAAGCTACACCAAACTCGCGGAGCTTTTCGATATAGGTGAAGGTTTCCACCACACCTTCGCGGGTGAAACGGTCCAGCGCCCAGACGAGCACGATATCGAACTTGCGGCGGGACGCACCAGCGAATAAGCGCTTGAACGCGGCGCGGTCGCCTGTCTTGGCCGACTCGTGATCGATGTACTCCTCCACCACATTCCAGGATTGGCGGGCGCAATACTCCCGAAGCTGCAAAAGCTGGTTGGCCGTGTCCTGGCCCTTGTCCTTGGCGGACACGCGGGCGTAGACAGCGGCTCTCATGACTGCCTGGCCCTCCAGACCGGCCGTCCCGTCGCAATAAAAATCACGGCAACCCACAGCAGAAGCGGCGCGCCGAGCAGTGAAAACGCCAGCCCCCAATTTACCGGCAGGTGCGGAAGATGCTCGCTCGAAGCTGGTTCAGGCACAACCTTCCAGTCGCCCGGATCGGATGCTGCGGCTGATGAGGGCTGCTTTGCCCGCGGCTGATCGGCTACGGCAACATCGCCGAACTCGTTGGTTCGGGCTCTGCCCATCACACCGCTGGATTGGTCTTGTGGCGCGTCGCCCTTGTACGAACTGAGCGGTGGTGGGGTGAATGGTGCAGTTGCCTTCCAGTCGATATCGGCGGCGGTGTAGTGTCCGGTGGTGTACGAGTGAAGCGGCATCCACACCGCACCGTACCAAACCACCACTGCCCATCCTGCGTAGCAAACCCAGAACAGCCGGCTGAGGATTGCCGCTGTCCGGGCTGCGCCCAATGAGCGAAACGCGTAGCGGCCCAGGAAAATCACTGCGGCCATCAAGAGTAATCGGTACATAGCTATGCTCCTGTGGCGGCGGCGCCGTTAACGTATCCGGCCTGCCCATTCGGCTTGCGCTCTGCCACTGATCCGTAACGGGTTCGCTCGATGAAGATCGAAACGGCCATGCGCTCGATCTCCCCAGGCCCGAAGGCCACCGGCAAACCGACATTGGTAGCGTGCGCGTGGGCAACCTTGCAGGCGTTCAACGCTTCGCAAAGGCAGCGACCGAGCAAGTCGCCATCTCCGGCTACGGATGGCGCCGCGGTTGGCTGCTCTGTCTTCGCCGTGCTTGTGGCGGGCGTCTCGCATTCCGGGAAGGCCGGCGCTAGCAATTCTGGCTTCGCGTACTTCGTGTCCGGTAGCGTTCGGCCGTTGACGACTGCCAGCGGTCCCTTGAGCTCGGGAGCTGGCGTTTTGATCGTAAGGTACTGGGCGCCGGCCTTCGTCTTCTCCCGGCAGAGGATGACGGGCTGGCCAACTCGCACAGCCTTACGCAGCCGCATCTCTTCGGCCGCGTCAACGAACAGCATCCGGCCGTCTATGGTTTGTCGCGCGTAGCAATCTTCCGCACCTGGCCAACGCTTCGAGCAGAGCCGCCCCTGGTTGTAGGCGAATGCGACTGTTTGCGAAGTGCCGATTTCAAGCTCGATCTTCCCGTTCAGCGACATGGCTAAGCAGCCTCCCGAGAGTGTTCTTGGCAGTGGACTTTGGCGACCGTGTCGGCGTAGAACCGGAGGGCCGTCAGATGTTCACACCGCGGCTCAATACGAAGCTGGCCAGCTCCGATCTGGAGGGCCTCACCCAGCCAATTGCGAAGCACGGCTTGCTTGCCTGAGCCATTGCAATACGTGCAGGGGTCGTATTCCTCGTGCTTGCCTGACGCCGCGCCGGTTCCGTCGCAATCGTCGCAAGCGGTCTCGATGATCGTGCTGTAGGGCTCGACCGGCGCGGGTAGTAGCTCCGAGTGCCGGGCAACCACCGGCTTAGCCGGCGCGTTCGGGTTAGTGAAGAGCGCTTGGTTCAGGCGTTCGAGGTGGAGGGCGCTCATTATTGTGCCCAGCCAATCTCGGCGCGCATGCGGTTCATTCGCGTGGCGTCGTAGACCGGCTCAATGGCGGCGTCGTCCAGGCGGCGCTCGATGGCCTCGAAGCGGCGTTCGCTGCTGTCGGTGAGGGCGATCAGGAGGTTCAAGAGGCTTGTCATTGGGTTCCTTTTCCTTTTCTGTCTGCTTCCAATAACAGTATGCATCAGTAGCAATGGCTAGTCAAGCATGAAACATACCTAGTACGACGGGCCAGTAGCCGTGGTATAGTCAAGCATGGGATGTATAGTACGGTTGGGTGTGTTGCCGTGGGTTGTTAAGCTGGTAGGCTTATGGCGAAGAAATCCAGAGCCGAGACTGTGACACTAGCGGAACATCTACGGTCCATCAGCGCCAAAGGCGGTAAAGCGCGCATGGCCGGGATGTCGGAGGCGGAGAAGCTGAAGTTGCAGAGGAAGGGTGGCCTTGCCGGAGGAAAGGCGCGAGCCGCCAAATTGACGAAGGCACAGAAGAAGAAGATTGCGAGCAACGCGGCGAAAGCGCGGTGGGGGAAGGCGAAGGCGGCGGCGAAGAAGGGAAAAGAGGGGAAATAGGCGATTGGGCTATGGCGCAAAACTGAAACCGGGCGCACAACTCTCAATCAAAGATGCCCAGCTCATCGAGGGGGGCAGGGAGGTCGGGCTCTACCACCAATAGGTGTAGGGCGTGTTGAGCAGATTTTAGACCTAACGGTCCATTCCATTCGCGAAGCCACAGTGGCTAGCCTGGATCATGACCGCCACCACCGCGAAAGCCTTCCTACTTTGCTTGCTCACTTCGGGCGCCGTCTCCGCTCAAATGTGCCCGATTGAGCCACCCGAACTTCCACCAGGTGGTATGGTGAACGCCAAACACGTCTGCGCGTGCTCTGGGAATTCATTCAATTGCGGCTGGGTCTGGGTCGCGAGTGCGCCGTCCGCCCCGTTGCCATCCAATGAAGCTTCTTCCGCCCTGGCCGCTGCGATTGCCGCGCAAGGCCATCCTCCAGCGGCGCCGGATTACCAGGCAATCATGGCGTGGAGGCTGGCGAGGGAACAGCGGCAACTCCAGGAAGATCTGACACGCCAGCAGCTCGGACTTCCGACGCGCGGTGAGATTGCCGCGCAGCGCCGAGAGGAGAAAGAGGCGCGCGCCGAGGACAAGAGGAGGGAGAAGGCAGAGAAAAAGCTAGCCAAGCAGCTCAGGAAGCAGAGGAGCAGCGAGCAATAGGGGCATCCCGACTCGCGAGGCAGAGCGCTTTTCGCCAAAGAGCTCCACGCCGCGCGCTACCATCCCCCTGGTGCACGATCCCTGGGAAGACGGAGACCAATACATCGACATTGAAGCGATCCGCGCGCATCTCCGCAAGCTGTCCGATGCAGAGCTGATCCGGGAAGGCCACGCTGCTAGCCAGTTGGTTTTGGGAACTAGCCGGCCGCCGCGGAAAGTCTTTGTGGTGGGCCTTGAGGAGTGCCGGGCTGAGTGGCGGCGCCGGCATCCAAGAACGGAGGAAAGCAATACGACAGTACGAAGTAGCGAAGCGTTGACAGGCTCCGCTACCGACCCACGCGCGACGGCAGGGCCCGGGGCGCCCAAGAATGCCGCCCCGCTCGTGATTCTACCTACTTTGCAGGTTTGCCGCCCGGCTGTTTCCTGTGAGCTTAGAGATTCACCGGCTGTGTTGCTTCTTATATTTCTCCACCATCTCTTTGGTGACGTCGTTGGGATAGCATAGCGGAGCGTAGCCGCCGGGACGGCTATAAGCGCTGCGTCGTCCGCAATTGTGCCCGGCGCGATCCACGTTGTAGGGACATGCACAGGTTCCCGGGTATGCGGCTATCGATTCACGGATGAGTTCCTGTTTGATTTCATCGTCGGTCTTTGGCTCATCCTTTGCCAATGCCCACGGTGAAGCCAGCAAAAATGCAGCAACGCAATAGCGAATGAAGGACATTATGGACCCCTTTTCGGGATCGGCCGCCGGCACCAAGTACTTTACGGGCTGGCCCGAACGACCCAAAGGGCCAGAATGAGGTCCGAAACAGCGCGTAGGGTGGCCGGATTTCGCGCGGAAAGGCACCTCTGAGCTGTTTCTGTTGTGGCGTCGACCTCAGATACCCCCAAATCGCGCCAGCGGGCTCTAAAACGTTTCTACGGCGAAATGTTCGGACCCATCGGTCGGTTCAGGATCACTGAAGGGCCACGGCCTTCGGCATCTGCTCGGGTAAGGAGCGTCACAAACTGAGTCATTAAGGTCGACTAAAGGAATGGACGCACCGGGGCGATATAGAAGGCGACTAGAGGAAAGGACGGTTCAGGTGCTCGTGAAAAAGCAAATCGCAACCATTGTCCTTGCATGTGGGTGCTCCGCACTTGCGCAACAGACCCCCAAAACTCCCAACGCCAATCCAGCAGCGGAGGGCATTACCAAAACGACGGACAGCACGATTGTCACGAGTATGACGTTGGAAGTGTTCCAAAGAATTGTGCAGGGAATGGGATTTGAGTGTACGCGGGGCAAGGATGCAAACGGCAAGGATGAGACGTTCTTTACATTTAGGGCGGAAGGCTACAAAGTGGCAGCCTTCGTTCCAGATCCTAGTTTCCTTGAGCTATACAATGCTTTCACTGATGTAGCTCCCACCCCCACGGTCGTAAATGAGTGGAACGAGACGAATAGATTTTCACGGGCCTACGTTGACAAAGCTGGCGATGCCACCATTGAAGACGATCTAATTCTCAGCGGGGGTGTGACACGTGAGAACGTTGAAATGTTCGTGACAACGTTCAGAGACACGGTGGCACGGTGGGCGCGCTTTGTCATCGACAATAAACCCAAAGATGCCCCAAAGTAGACCGGGCGATGAAGGGAGTAGAATCTGCTTTCGTGATCCTGTTGTATGTAATCGTCTTCGGATCTCCAGTTTGGATTCCATTGGCGATCTATGTGTATCACCAGCGAAAAAATCCTTCCGTTCAGGTCATGTCTATCGAAGCTCTTATGGCAGCAGGGTTTTCAAGCAAGGAGGCCATTATTGAGCAGCGTAGACAGCGAAGAGAAGCCAGGGATCACGTTCGCACGTCAACCAACGCTCTCCGAGCAGGAATCAGGGCAGGGCATCTAGCTACACGGATTACGAAGAAGCTGCGCTGAAGCGCGAATAATATCACTCCAGCCCACCCGGGTCCGGTATCGCCACGCCCATTTCGGCGCCAAGCCGGCGGCATTGCTCGATGTACTCCGTAAAGTCCCGCGTGTTCAATGCCGCGCTCGATTTAACCAGCACGAGCCCGCCCTTCTCGTTCGCTCGATCGCGAAGAAACCGATGCTTCAGCGCGTCGTGCATCTCCTCGTCTTCGTATCCGCAAGATTCGGCGAGCAGCGGAATGACGACGCCCCAGTAGTAGGCATTCTGGCTGAGCGAGCGGCTGTGGTGGTGCTTTGTGAGCCGAAGCGCAATCTGTTTGCCTTCCAGCCGGGCCACTGTCGCTTGGAACGCGCCCGGTGAGTCGAGGCTAAGCTTGCCCTTCTCCACCGTCCCTCGGAAAATTGGGGCGGGCTGTGACACGTCGATCAGTCGGTGGAAACCTCGTACCACCAGATTTTCGGCCCAACCGGGCGCCGCGCGTGGTCCCCCAGGGCCACAGCGCGAGCCTCCACGGGGTCAAGTGGACATTGCTCTATGCCCTTTCTCCATTCTTCGAATGGGACTTCCCGAATAATAAAGACTGGCTGATCCGGGTACAAAACGCCATCGATATGGAGCGGCCTGGTGTACGTCTTGCCGATCTCGCGCGGCTCGTCAGTTCCCATGATCATAGCGGTCTCCTTTCACTGCATGAAGGGGTATAAATTATCGAGATTTCGCCTGACCTTCGGCTTGGGCAGTTGCAGCGCGACCGGATGCGCGAAAGTGAGCGCCAGCGCATCGCCGTCATCCGGGCTGCGTCCCAGCCGTTTCACCAGCTCTTCCTTCGATTCGATCACCAGCTTGCCGGAATGGTTTATCTTATAGCCCGGCGTCGCCAGGTCAACCGCGAGCCGCTCGTCCTCGTCGATCGATCCCTTGACCAGCCAGTCTTTCATCAGGTTGTACATGTAAGCGCGTTTGTTCAGCTGATGCACATTCGGCGATTCGCCGCCGAAGTTCACCTCCATCACGTTGCGATAGCCCAGCATTTTCAGCCGCTCAACGATCACCGCGCCAAAGGCTGCATCAATAAACATCATGCGCACGTCTAGTTCTTTGTCGGACAGCACCTCAGCGCATTTGGCGACCATGAGCTCACGGTCGCGGCCGTGCTCACCAGGAATGCGGATCGCCGGGATACTGCGGGCGTCCAACCCGCGACGGAAACGTAGAATGTTCCAAGCTGCACCACCACCTGAGACATCCACGCCACAGATCAGCGGTTCACCATCCAGCACTTCCACGCGGCGCTTCCGAGCTTCTTCGATGCGCTCCTTGTCGATGAATTGCAGCTCAGAAGCCCGCGGCGGTAAGCCAAAGATACGAACCCTGCACCAATCGCTATCCTCGCCGTAGTCTCTAAGCCATTCCTGAATTAGCTGCTTGTTCGTGAAGCGCGAATTCCGGCTGTCAACATTGCGGTGATTCCATCTGTCTCGCTCTCTGCCAAAACACACTTCGTAGAACTGCCCGGTGTTTCGCTCGGGCTGGCCCCAGGCGAAGAACATCGGTTCCCCGTCTGTCAGTCCACCGAAGGCAACCCGCCAGATGGCATCCGGCACAGTGCTGGCCTCGTCGAAGAGGTACCAGCTGGTCGAGGTTCGCGCATGCTGGCCCGCGAAGGATTGTGCGTTTTCTTCTTTGCAGGTTTGGGAAACCAACTTCCACGCGTCTGGGTTGATCTTGGCGTAGATGCCGCCGGCCATAATCTCAAACCAGTGTGCTGTGATGCACAGCCGGGTCCAGTACTGTATGGCTGCCCAGGTGCGCTCCTCAAGCTGCGTTGCTGTTCCGGCCGTAACCGTTCCGATCGAATTCGGCCGCGTGCTCAAGATCCAGTCGGCAATCCAGGCGCCCATTGCGCTCTTGCCGGTACCGTGGCCTGAACTTTCCGCCATGCGAATGGGCATGCACGGCGTCTTGCCATCGAACCGGCGAGCCTTCACTTCTTCGCCGAGCGATCGGAGAAACTCTGCCTGGTTCTCATCGGGCCCCGTCTCGCCCTCTAGCGGCCCTGGTTGGCCCCACGGATACGCGAAGAGGACGAAGCCGAAGGGATCGTCGTAATACTGGGCTACCGCTTCAGCAAGTTCCAGATCGACATTTGCGGCCGGCATCGCTTACTCCCGCGCCGCGGCGCGCCTGCGACCTTCCGCCAGGCGCTGGAGCAAGCCCTCGGAATCCTTCAGCTGAACTTCGGTTCTTTCGCGGTACTTCTCAGGCTTCAATCCTTTGAGCAAGAATATGAGCAGCACATCGCTTCCCGCGAAGGCGCGGCGCGAAGCCTCGTCTTCCAGCGCGTCTGCCGCTTCGGTGCGGGTAGCTTCAAACGCTTTTGCGTAGGTCGGATCATCACGCATCCATTGGTAGTGATTCGAGCGATCGAGCCTGACGCGCTTCGCTGATGCGGTCACGCTCGCACACCTTGAGAAAGCGGCCAGAAATGCCGCCTTCGATGCCGCTGAAATGCTTCCGTCCCTTTTTAAGTGTAGAGTTTTGTTGAGCTTGCCGGTATCCGGCTGCTCTGAATTCGGCTTGGTACTACTAGCGCCCTTAACTTCACGTTTCACGCTGTCGTTCCTGCCCGGAGGATGTCCAGTGTCACCCGGTCACCAGCGACGCGTGAATCCCTGAGTTTAAGTGGCAAGGATTTGATTCCTTGGGGTCGCCCGCCGTGCCTTATTCTTGGACCGCGCCGCTTTTTACGGCTTCGGCGTGCGGGTCTCGATGTGTTGGTGGACGCATATAGTGACAGCCACACCGAAGCGTCCATGCGGTCAAAGGCGTCGTTTACTGCTGTTGCGCCTTCAAGCTGCACGAACTGGAGCTTGGGTGGTCTCCCCAAGGCCGAAGACTGGCCTCCGGCCAATCGGGCAGAACCGGCCTTGCGAGCCATCAATTGACCCAATGGCGTGCTTTTCTCTCAACTTGTTCGACGGCGGTAAGAAACCCGGTCCCCGAGCGCTCATAAAGAAGCTGGAGCAACTCAGTGTCGATCTCATGGGCCGCCGCGGTTGACAACACGGGCTCGGTTCGGAAACTCATTGCGTCGGCAACTATCCCGGCGGCGCGGGTGCGCAATGGTCGAAGAAATTCAAACCCCGGCTTATCATCGAACCGTGCAACCCACATGGCGGCATCGAGCCTCTCGGCAAGTTTGCGGGATCGCAGTCCGGACCTGAGTATCTCAACGTCAGGCGACGCGGTTGCGGCGAGGCGCTTCAAACCCTCGGCATTCAGCGTCTCCGCACTCAAAGCTGGATCAGCCGGCGTGGCGTGCTCGACTGGCCGGGTAAACGGCCCCCTCAGCTCGCCGATGCCCCTTATCACCGCCCCAAATCCAAATGGCGCGCGTTTTTGCTCTTCGTCTGCGATCTGCTTCACTTTGTCATCCATGGTGAGAAATCCTCAGTGCTCTACTGCGCCATCGGCTGCGGTTGATTGTTACTCGCAGCCATCGGCAGAGTGGTTCCCGGCATCGCTGTGGCTGGAGCTCCAGAAGAGAGCGCGCCACTGGCCCGCATCGCTTGCGTCGCATAGAAGCCTATAGCGCCCTGGTTCCCGGAGGCCAGGGCATCCGCCAATCGATCCTTCAAGACCGCGCTGGTTGTCTTCCAGCTTCCGCCGTTGAACAGCTTTTGCAGCGTATTCGCTAGGACGCCTCCAGTCACGGCGCCCACCGGTCCTCCTACCGCTGCTCCGGCAACTTGGCCAGCGCCACGAGCCAGATGAACGCTCAGCGGTGAACTGGCTTGCCCCTGCCGTCGCAAGAGCGTGTCCGAGGTGACCTGATTAACATCGGACCAAAAGCTGTATTCCTTGTTGATTTTCGCAATGTCGGGAAAGTCGCTCGCTAGCTGGGAGCGGATCGCATCCGCTGCTTGCCCGTGTGCAGCCGCCGCGCTCTGATCAGCCAGCGCCGTTCCGTTATAGCGGCCGGCTTGAGCTGCCACGCTATCGTAGTACTGCCGCAACCGCCGTGCCGTGTCTACCGAAATGGTTCGCTCACCGGTCGTTTGATCAACATCGGATGCTGCCAACAGGCGATTGTTGAGTTCGGCCGCATGATTCAATCCGGCATCCGCAACGGGACTCGCCGAAACCGGGCCGGTTTTGGTTGGAACCGTGAAAGCATCGTTGGCGGCTTGGCTGATTTTGGCCTGCACGTCCGCTAGCGGGATGGATGCACCCGCTGGAAGATCCTGGTATGCATCGGAGAGCTGCTGGCCCACGTCGGCTAGTTTCGATGCGGCTTGCGCTTGTATGGATTTCACGCTGCCCGTTACGCGCCGATCAATCAGCTGAGGCGTAATGTCCGCGCTTAGGGCCTTGTTTCCCTTCGTCGTCGCGTTGAGGGCGGATGAGTACTGTTTTTCGGCTGAGCCCCCCAGCGCCTCGGGAATGCCGGCGGCTTGTGCGACGGATTTTACTGCCGGTCCGGCGACGAAGGGCGCTACGAGTCCGGCCGCTTCGCCCAACCCACCCGCGATGTTACCCGATCCAATGGTTTCACCTGCATTCGCTGCAGCTGGCCCAATACCAGGCAACGCCGTCGCCAACAGGTGTCCCGCGGCTTCGCTGTACCGCCCTTCGCTGTAGGCTTGCGTGGCCTTGTCCCACTGCTCTTTATGAGCCTGAATCAAGCCTGGGAGTACCTTCTTGCCGAGCTCGTAGACCGTGGTCTGCGGACCCAGGAGCATGCTGGCTATGGGATGTTCGGTCTGGGCGTCGTTAGCTGCATCGTAAATCGTCTTGAGCAGCGGGATCGGGTTCAGGTTCTTGCCAACACCCTGCCAGAAGCTCTCCGGCTCAGTTGCATTGGATGCTCCCAATGGCTTGCTCTCCACGATTTGCAGACCACCGGTAGAACCGTTGGGCGGCTGAGCCGGAAGAGGCTGCGAATCGACGATTGATAGAGGGCTTCCCATGTTATTGCTTGGTGATGCTGCCGTCCGCGTCCTTCATCCAGCTCGTTCCATCACTAAGCTTGTGCACTCCAGGAGTGACATTTGGCTGGGAAAGCAACGTTTTCACGTTCGGTGGGACAGTGGCCCCACCTGCGCTTTGTTGCGCCTTGGGCCGCACGATCGGTTGGAAGTTTGATCCAAAAGTCTTGTTGGTGGAATCGACCTTGTTTGCATAGAGATTGTCGGCGTTCCCCCGGATAGCCTGGTGCAGCGTGTCCATATCATTCAACACAGACGCCGGGATTGACGCACCAGAGGTTTGCTTGCCCAGCCACCCCTTCACCCGATCCATGGCCGAACCGGCGCCGCCGTAGGCTTCTATTTCGCTCATGTTGACGCGCTTCACGCCACGGCCGGTATTTAGGGTCAGGACGCCCTCTACCGGCGAGTAGGCGTAGGCAATCTTGTTTCCCTGCCGGGCAAGGTTGGTGAACGTCTGCATGTCGTCGGCTGCCTGCACTGCCCCATCGTGGTCGTCTGTGGCCTTCTTGTAGTCGGTGGCGGCCGCCTGCACTAAATGCGGCGGCACGTTGGCCATGGGCGTACCGGCATACTGCGCCTGCTGGGCAGCTATGGTGGCGGCGGCGTGCGCTTTGCCTTCGGCGGCCGACACAGCGATCTTGCCTTGCTGCACCAGGGGATTGGTCTGTTTCGCAATATCCCCGGCTTCATCGTTCGCCTTCTCCATGATTTTATTCACACCGTCGAAGTCGCCTTGACCTATCGCGAACCTAAGCATGCTCTTGTAATTGCCATTGCGGATCGCGTTGCCAGGGACCTGAGGTGGGAAAATATTGTCCACCGTGGACAGGAGATTCTGGGGATTCTGCTGCCACCCTTTGACAGCGTTTGACTTGCTCACCGCAATGTCGGATGCGGCCGCTTGGCCCGGCTGCTCCGCGGCTTCCTTGGTAGCGCCGGTATTCGCTTCGGTCTCTTTGGCCGCGATTTCGCGGTTTTTCTGTTCCTGGTTGACATCGTTCTGATGGCCGTTGAGCATACTCACCAGAAACTGAAGGTGCTGCGCATCGGGCACTGTGCTGGGATCAATGCCAATTTTCGCAAGATCGTCCGTGCTAACATCGCCGCGCTTCAGGACCAACGACATCGCCGGGTTCCACTGCTGGGCTAGCTGAGCCGGCGGTAGCTGCGCGAGCGGGCCGAAAATGTTCAATGCTTCCGCGGAGTGCTTGTCTTGAAGGTCCAGGTCGTCTTTGCTGGAATCGGTGAGGGACTTGTGGTACGCCAACTGTGCAGTCTGAAAGGTTTGCACCGCGCCCGGCGTCGCGCCATATTTCAGCGCGAGCCTTGCTACCGCATCCGACTGGGATTGAGGAAGCTGTCCAACCGGACCACCTTGTGGACCACCCTGCGGAGCGCCCTGCGGAGCGACCTGCGGAGCTAGAGCCGACCCCGGAACGCCAACCATCCCGGGTGCCAGTGCTCCGCCCGATTGACCGGAGGTCAGTTCTCGGCCCTGCGGCACAGCTTGTGAATTGGCTTGCGGTACAGCTTGCGGTGCAGTGGCGCCGCCGGCGTAGACTTCCATGTAAGCTCGCTTCAAAGCATCCTGGGATTGCTGCTGCTGTTGCATCTCCTGGACTTTGATTTGTTCCTGCTGGGTCAACTGCTGCTGGGTCTGAGCCTGCTGTTGCCGAAGTGCGGCGTCGGCTTGCGCGGATTGCGCTTGCTGATACTGCGCATACTGCGTCATCGGGTTCTCAACCTTGAGGTTGGACAAGTTAGCTTGTGCTGAGATTGCCGCTCCTAGTGCGCCCATTAGACGTACGCTCCGTTCTCCATGGTGGCTGCGCTACCACGGGCGCTCTCCGTGTGGAAGCTGGATGCGGCGGCCGCGAGCCGCCGTGCTTCCCGCTCAAGCGCAGCCCGGACTAGCGTTTCCTGTTCGTGCGTGAGTTGCGCACCCCCGAGCTCGGTGGTGTTTATTTTGAATCTCGGCACACCGGACTCTCGCGCCAGCTTGCTTTGCGACAGGCCCAGCGCCGCCCGGTTAGACCGCAGATTGAACCGTGTTGCATGTTCGTCAACTGTTGGCGTCATGCAAGAAGCGTAGCCCCAAAGCGTCTGTCTGTAATTGTTTTGCTGATTTTTTGAAGCGCGCCGGCGCGATCGAGGAAACGACTCGGGGGTGAGGTAATGGGGTTGGTAGCCTACACATCCCTGATGTCAAATGCGCCGTTGACGGCGTATTTGTCCGAGCAGGAAGCGGTGACTGCGTTTAGGGAGCTGTGGGGGAATACGGGGCAGCTCAAATGATGCGCCAGCGCATCATTTGAGGGAAGACGAAACGAGCGCCGCCCTTCGGTCCCGCTAGTACTTTTGGCCCTAAACATGATTGCGCTCGCGTGTTTTTGTGGCTACCCTGTTTGTGGCCGCCTAGCCAGGCCAGGCGACAAGCGGGTATCCCTCCGCTGGCGGCTCCCTCACCTTGAGGGAACGGGATCGCATGAGGGGAAAGCGAATGCCGGAATCAGCAGAAGAGCAAACGGTAGCGGAAGTCAACCAATCCGCTGATTACGAACCAGCATGGCACTTGCTAGGAAGCGGCTCCCCTGGCATGGAAAAAGCGCTGGTGCGAGCCTTCCAGCGGCTCGTGAGACAAACGATAGCAGTGCTGGGACGAACTTTCGATTATCCCGATCAGGCTGTTGATGTCTGGCTAGACTCAATTCGTAAAGAGAGCACGCATCCTGACGCTCGCTTCATGTCGTTCTGCATCCTGCTTTCGGCTCAACATTGCGACGAGTACATTACCCGGTTTGTCGAGAGAGGGGATCAAGCGGCCGAGAAACAGATGCGGGATCGCAAAAAAGAGTTTTTGCGGATGTCAGGTGACGTCTCCGCCGGGCGGCGACTCGATCAGATGGGCGCTTGCCCACCAGCATGGTGGGTGATAGAAGAAGGGCCGCCAGTGTCTCAGGTCGCTACCGGCGGCCGAAGCGACACGGAGCCCGTCGCGGCGGGCCCTGCCCCTATCCGCAAGCGCAGAGGACAAGATCCCTTGATGGACCACCACCGGAAAATCGCAGGCATCGTGGAGGCTCACGACAAGGATTGGAGAGCCCGGCCAAACTGGCGCCACGATGAGATCCTTACTCGGATCTGCAAGAATTTGGATGAAGAGAAGATCGATGTGCTGATTTCTTGGACACTAGGTAAACCAGAAGCCCTCAAAGGCGTCACTGTCAACAGTTGGACGGAGGCCTTCTGCTTTTCCAAGAAGCTGGTGGCCGATCAAATCGCTAGCAGCCTGAAGATGGTTCGGCGCGAGCAATAATTCTTCGCTGCTAATTCTTCGCAACTCCTCGCAACTTCGCGAACAAGGTTACGTCTTCACTGGCATTCTATGGCCTGGCCGTATCTTCCCGCGCTTCAGCTACTTAGATTCGCGATCCGCGCCCAGAACTGAATTCCTTCTTGAACCGCAATTCTTCGCTATTCAGACTTGGGTTGTATGGTTGAACAAACTGATCCACCCATTTTTCACACCCGCAAGGAAACCGGCAAAGTCCTAAGAGTTTCCGTCGCCGTCGTTGATGCGGAGATCCGGGCCGGGCGACTGAAGACCCACCGTTTCGGCCGCCAGATTCGAATCGCTGCACGCGATTTGGATGAGTACATCCGGTCCAGGGGCAGTGCGCAATGAAGCTCCGGTCAGCCCCGCTGGACGATGTTTACCAGGAGTTCGACTACGTATTTTCACATCGCGGGGACCTTCTCGGGCGATGTTCCCTTTGGCTTGGCCGTACGGCGTATCGCTGGTTGCGGCTCGCCTTTCTGGCTGCGCTTCGTCGGCTAGGACAACCCCGCGGATGAGCACCGTTCCAAACTTGCGCGGCGCCGTCCTACTGCCAGCCGATCTCGACAAACTTGCCAAGTGTGGCATCTCTCGGGAGCTAGCTGAGTCCGCCATGTTGCGGCGGGTTGACTCGCGCGAAGGTGCCGAAATCGTCGGGCGCAATGGAAGCGCGGACTATAGCGGTGTTCTGTTCCCATACGTTTGGCCGGGGGAAAACCATGTTCGCGACTACAGGCTACGCCGTGACAAACCCGAGCTTGAGCAAAAAGCAGATGGAGGCTTCAAGGAGCGGGACAAATACATTTCCCCGCCTGGCCGCGGGAACATGCTGTATCTCGTCCCCGGCACCGAGGCCGGCTGGATCGAAGACGCGGGCCTTCCGGCTTTCATTACCGAAGGCGAAAAGAAGACCCTGGCGCTATGTGGTCTGAGTTGGAGCGATCTTGGCGAAGCGGCCGAGCGTCCACGCTGGCTTTCGATCGGGCTTTCCGGCGTCTGGAATTTTCGTGGAACCACCGGAAAGGCGCCCGGGCCTGATGGCGATCGCCGCGATGTCAAAGGCGTGATAACGGACGTTGAGCGCGTCACGTGGAAACGAAGAAAAGTCACAATCGTTTTCGATAGGAACGTGTCAGACAACGAAAGCGTGCGGGCGGCGCGCTTCACCCTCACCAGCGAGCTGCGCAAGCGTGGGGCGGAAGTTTTCTGGTTCACCTGGCCGGCAGACACACCGCCGGGCGTGAATGGAATTGATGACCTGATTGGGACGCACGGTCACGAAAGGGTTCTTGATCTACTCCGAAAACAGACTCAGAAAGCTACTAAGCAGGCCAGTAGCGAACACAAGCCGGGCACCCAAGTGATCGGCGTGAGCTGTAGGTCGATGGAGGACGTCATGTCTGATAGTTCTGTGTGTATCCCAGATCTGCTGGTGGAGGGACTCATACCGAAGGGTGGCCTTGTGTTGCTCGGCGGCCGCCCCAAAGACGGTAAAAGTTGGTTGGCATGCCAGCTTGCATTGGCACTGATTACAGGCAATCCATTGGGTGGCTGGCTGAAGGTGAAGGAGCGATGCCGCGTGCAACTTTGGGCGCTGGAAGATCAGACAGTATTGACCAAAGACAAGATCGGCAAGTTGCTGGGAAGAGAACGCCCCGATAGTTTGCGCGACCTGATGCTGTACGAAGAACTTCCACGACCGGTTTTGGCCGGCGGGGATCAGATCCTAAACGATGCCCTCACGCGGCAACCTTCCGGGCTGATAATTCTCGACAGCCTTTTTAAGCTGACTGGCGGTGGCGGGAATCGCAACCGGGACATATCGCAATCTGACTACGACGTGATCGACCGGGTCCGAAAAATAGCAATGGCCAACAACTGCGCCGCGGTGATCGTGATGCACACGAAGAAGGGCGCCAGGGGCGGGAATCCGATCGAGAATCTGATAGGAACATCCGGTATCTCCGCGGCCGCCGACGCAGCGATCGAGCTTAAACGCACCAGCGCCAAAGAGGGAAAGTTGACGGTGGTGGGCCGGCTCGTTCAGCAGGAAGATTACAGCCTCGAATGGCACGCTGGAGATGAACTTGGATGGGGCTGGACCGTGGATGGAACGGGCGACGATGCCACGATCGGAGAAACAATGGCCGAGGTCATTGCCTATCTTCAGGCACAAGGGGCGACAAAACCGGCGACGATCGCTACTGCCCTTCGCAGGACGTTTGGTAGCGTCTGGCAGGCACTCCTTCGACTCGAATTGCGAGGGAAGGCCATCAAGGGCAAGGACAAGCGCTGGGAGATCGTTCGATGAACCAACTGTACGCGACTGTACGGGGTGTACGCACTGTACGCGAGTGTATGGAGTGTACGGACTGTACTACTCTATACGGCACTGTATACCCCGTACAATTCTCCCCCTTAACAATCCCCCTGAAGAAAACCACACCCCGAGTAACGGGGGTGCTGGTGGCTTTCGATAACAACAGGACCAGTTTTTTCGAACGGGGTGTTTTGAATTGAACGCCAAGCGCAAAGGCACGCGAAACGAGCATCGATCCATGGCCCTTCTCGGAGCGGCCGGGTACAAGTGCTCACGATCTGCCGCCAGCTTGGGCGAGTGGGACATCATCGGCATCCGTGCCGTGGACGTGGTGCTGGTGCAGGTAAAGACCCGCGACTGGCCGGGCACTTCCGAGATGGACAGCCTGAGGGCGTTTCCGGCGCCGGCAAACTGTCGCAAGCTTGTGCACCGCTACATCGACGGCAAGCGCGAGCCGGATGTTCGGGAACTACCGGCCACTTCACAGGAAAGGACGGCCGCCGCACAAGCGCGATAGCATCGATGGGATACACGTCCGCGACGCTCTACAGCCCGGAACAAGTCAGCGCCATCACGGGCATTGGCACGGCGACGCTGGCGAACTGGCGCAGCCGCGGCGATGGTCCAGGCTGGCTGAAGGTCGGACGGAAAATCTGGTACCCGGTGGTGGAGTTCGAAGCATGGATGGAGGGCCTCAAAGTTGCCACTCAGAGAACAAGGCGGGAAATGGCACTGGCGATTCCAGGTAGCGGGCCGAAAGTACTTCGGTCCAACCGATTTGGACGCCACCGAACAAAACAGGACGAAGGCCGCGCGGGTCGAGGCCTCATCACATCGCCTGGTGGTGGATGGCAAAGCCGAACTGCTGAAGCTGGAGGTTCGATCGTTCAATGAGGCCTCAGAAGCGTTCCTTGAGTGGGCAGACGGAAAACATCGTGATCACCCAGCTACAGCGCGTCGTCTGCGAACAAGTTTCGCGAGCCTGGATGTCTACTTCAAGGGTCGGATGCTGCACACGATTTCCGAGGGCCACGTTGATGATTACGCCTCGTGGCGCCGGCGCGAACACCAAGTCCGAGATATCACGATCCGTCACGATCTGCACGCCCTTTCGAAATTCTTCCAGTACGCAGTGAAGCACAACTGGTGCAGGGATAACCCGGTTCGTAAGGCCGAAGTTCCCAGCGATGCCGAAGCGACCCGAATCCGGGTGATCACCACCCCCGAAGAGCTGAAGTACTTCGACGCCGCGCAACACTTCCCGAGCCTGTATGACCTCGGCCGGCTGATGTTGAATCAAGGGTGCCGGCCGGATGAGTTGATGTCCCTTCGGCAGGCCGATATCGATCTCTCAAAGGCCGTACTCCACATCCGCGCAGGCAAGACGACAGCCGCCAGGCGCGACCTGAAGCTCACAGCCGAAAGCCGGGCAATTCTGGGAAGACGGCTCGACGGCGGAACATGGGTGTTCAAGGGCAAGAAGCCGGGAACCCGCCTCTCGAAGCTCAACGGTAGCCACGAGAAGGTGCTCGACACGGTCAATCCGTGTACGACGTGCGGCCGGATGCGTTCGGAGCACAAAGACAAGAAGTGCGCTTATCTTCGGGCGCCGGTGCTCGAATTCGTGCTGTACGATCTGCGCCACACCTTCGCCACTCGGATGGTCGATGCCGGCTGCAACCTGCCTGCTCTCGCCGCGATCCTGGGGCATGCGGGGCTTCGAATGGTGATGCGGTACGTTCACCCACAGCAGGAGCACAAGGACGCGGCCATGGTGCGGTACGAGGAGTATCTCACTGCGAAGCCGAAGCCAACGACAGCGAAGGCCACGAGCGCGGGCTCGATCCAATGAGAACTGGCGAATTGAAAAAGGCAGTTTTTAGGCAGCGTCCGCCGGGAAAGCCGGTGATTTTCGGTGATCGAGCGTGCACGAGAATGAACGAGCTGCGCCCCATAACTTACGTGCTGCCTATCGCATGTGGCGTGTTTTGTTGGAGGCGCGGGTGAGAATCGAACTCACGAATAAAGGTTTTGCAGACCTCTGCCTTACCACTTGGCTACCGCGCCGGAATCGGGAGGGGCTTGGCTTCGACCACGGAGCTTCTCTTCGCACCATACCGCGCGGCGCTCGCCGAAGTCAATTCCGGAGCGTGACGGCGCGCGGCTTTCTCCGAGGCTGGCTCGGCGGCCGGAATCACGGGCAGCAAAATGTGCGATGGATATTGCCGCGAATGATACACGACTTGCTGGGCCTTCTTGAGCGTGGTCTCGTCGGCGAACGAGCGCCCGGTGTTCGGATTGCGATCGAAGCGCGGGAAATTGCTGCTCGAAATCTCGAGGCGAATCGAATGGCCGGCCAGGAAGACGTTGCTCGTGACGCCGGCATCGATGGTGAGCGGATAGACCTCGCCCGGTTGGGCCAACTCGGGCTTGTCTAAACCCTGCCGGTAGCGGATCCGCAGTATGCCATCAGTCAGATTGCGCGCCTCGCCATTGGGAAACACGTCCACCAGCTTGGCTGTGAAGTCGGTATCCCTGGCCGATGTGGACGCGTAGAGCACTACGCGGATCGGGCCGGTGACTTCCAGATCCTGCTTTAAGGGAGCGCTCGAGTACACCAGAACGTCCTTGCGTTTCTCGACCGGCCGCTGGTCCATGGGACCCCAGGGGAAAATTTTCGGATCGCAGCACACCGCGCCGCCGTTGGTCGGAACGGGATTGCGGGGGTCGTAGGCGAACTGGTCACTTAAGAATTGACTGGGCGTATTGGCGCGCTCCGGCTTCGGTTGCAGCACGCCATCGCCGGTGAGCGTGTTGGCCTCGCCGTCGCTGGACAGGTAGAACGGAGTGGAACGCGCGCGCGCCAGCGGCCAGGCCGGCTCATCGCGCCAGCGATTCACGCCCATCACGAAGATGTGGACCGGCGCTTCATCCACCTCGGCTCGCACCGCGTGCCACGTCTCGGGCGAAAACGGCCGAGCTTCTTCCGGCGCGCCTTTCAGCCAATGATCGAACCACTCGATCTGGTAGCTGCGGATGGGCGAGGACGAGTCGTCGCCATAGTTCACGCCCAGAAAAGGCGTCGACATATTGTGCGCCCACGGCCCGATCATGATGCGGTGTTTATCATCCAACCGCCCGTGCAGCTTGTGCAGCGCGGCGAACGCGTCCAGGTCGCTCTCGACGAAGTTGTCGTACCAGCCGCCCACGGAAAATACGGGCACGCGCACCTGGCCGATATTTTCGAGAACGCTCTGCCCCTTCCAGAACGAATCGTACGCCGGATGATTCAAGATGGTCTGATAAAATCCGAGCGTCTGGCGTGTGGCTGCGCGATCGATGGTCCGCAGCGGAAGATGATTGATGTAGTCGCTGAATTTCGGCTTGGCGGCGCCGGGAGCCGTCAAATTGTCCGAGAGCCAGAGCAGGCGATGGCCCAACTTCAAAGCTCCGCCCGGTGAATAATAGCGGTCAAGGTATTCGTCCGATCCCGACACCACGGGAAAAATCGCTTTGAGATGCGGGTTATTCAGCAGCGCCACGCGCCATTGCGCGATGCCGAGGTACGAGCCGCCGATCATGCCGATCTGTCCGTCGGACCAGAGTTGCGCGGCGATCCAATTCAGTGTGTCGTAGCCATCCGGGCCTTCCTGATTCAGAGCGTCGAACACGCCGCCCGATGCATAGCGCCCGCGCACATCCTGCATGACCACCGCGTAGCCATGATTGATGAACGACTGGTAGCCGGCGGGAAGGTCGCCACCTTTGCCATAGGGAGTCCGGACTAGAATCGTGGGTAAGCGACCCCCGCCAACCGGGTGGAAGATGTTGGTATCCAGGCGCACGTTGTCGCGCATGGGAACGCGTACGTGCAGCAGCGTGGTATAGGGCACAGGCAGCGTTGGCGCCGTGGCGCGCGCCAGCCCGAGACACGCCAAAAACAAACCTAAACTGAGCTTATAGTCGATGTACTTTTATGATAGCAGTCCTCTAAAGCCCGCCAATACAGTTGGGCCACGCGAGCGGGCGCGTGGTACTGGCCAATATAGGCGGCGGCGCGCTGGCCGATGGCCCGTGAATCATCCGGATGCCGCGCCAGCCATACCAGATATTCGACCAGCATTTCCTCTTCCGCCTGGCCGGGATCCACGCGCACGCAGGCGGATTCAGGGAAGCGCGAGGTCTCCTCGCCTGCGGTCATCATCACTGGCTTTCCGAGGCCCATCAAGCGAATCGCGATTGCCGAGGTTTCCCCCGCCATGGGGTAACGCAAGTTGACGCAGGCGTCCACGGCGGAGGCACACAGCCAGAAATCGCGCTCTTCGAGATAGCCGGTTCGCAAAATACCCGGGTCGTTGCGCAAAAGCGGCTCGACCGAGCGCGCCAGATCGGACGAAACGAAATCGCCCGCCACCAGCAGCATCATGTCGGCTGAGCGCCGCGCGCGCTGGAACGCCCGAAGCAACGCCATTAATCGTTTCGATTCGCGCAAGTGGCCGAATACACCAACCAGGAAAGTATGCGGCAAAACGCCTTGCGCGGCGCGCCATCGAATGATTTCAGACTGCGCCGGCCGATCGGGCAGCTCGAATAGAAGCGGGATTTCGTGGACCGTGGCTCCAGGCACGTGCTCATGCACCAGCTCCGCCGCGCGCGGGTTGTGGACGATGACGGCGCGCGACCGCTCCACGATACGTTTGATCATCGGATAGCGGAAGTATTCGGGGTCCGCGGCCGAGCGCGACCGGCGCCGCCACAGCTCGCGAGCTAAATCCTCGCTCCAGTTGCCGTAGTTGTAGACGAACTCGGCGACGTATTCCTGTTCGCTCCCGGCGCCCAAGAAGAAATGATGCAGCACGGCGTCATGCAGCACCACCACGCCTGGCGTGCGAAGCGCGCGGCCGTAGATTTCGCGATGCATCGGGTTGTTGCCGAGATGGTAAAGAGGAACGTCCGAATCGCGCGCGTTCACCTGCACCGAACCGAGCGGCGCGAGCGCGCGCAGCAGTTCGGCCGAATAATCGGCTACGCCGGTGCGGGCCGGAGGCAGAGGCGAGAAGAATCCGACGGTCACTCTTTTTCTTACGCGGCTTTCCTACGCGGACCAAATAAGGCGGTCCCCACGCGCACGATGGTCGCGCCTTCTTCGATGGCCACTTCAAGGTCGTGCGACATCCCCATTGACAAAGACGATTGCCCAAGGCCGTTCTGCGCGGCCAGCTCGCGCAAGCGCGCAAAATAAGGGCGCGATGTTTCCGCGTCATCCGACCACGGCGGCATTGTCATCAGCCCCAACAACCGCAGATGCGGGCACCCTCGAATGGCCTCGACCAGCGCCGCGATATCCCCTGGCGCGGCTCCGGCTTTGGCTGGCTCGTCGGATAATTTTACTTCAATGAGCACGTCCTTGCTGGAGTGGGCGCCTGCAGGTTCCGCGGCTGCGTCGAGTTCGGCGTTCAGCCGGCGCGCGAGCTTGGCTGAGTCCACGGTGTGAATCACGTCGAAGATTTCCGCGGCCTTCTTGGCTTTGTTGGATTGCAAATGGCCGATGAAGTGGTAGCGCGCGCCGATGCAATCTGAGAGTTCCGCGTGCTTCTCTTCGAATTCCTGCACGTAATTCTCGCCGAAATCGCGCAGGCCGAGCTCAAAGGCTTCGCGAATCACGGCGGCTGGAAATTTCTTGGTCACCGCGACCAGCTGAATGTCGGAACGGTTGCGCTGGGCGCGCGCCGCCGCGCGGGCAATACGGGATTCCACGTCTTCTAATCTTTGTTTGAGCAAGGGACGATAGATAGATTAGCGCAGTGTCCGCAGAAGTCCGTGCGACGGAAATCCGCCAGGCCATCGAGCGTTTCCTCGAATCCAGCCAAGATCCCATGCTATGCGAGCCGGGTGAGGAGTCTCTGGCCATCACGCCGGAAAACTTCGCGGTGGAAGTACGCGCCGGGTGCGCCCAACTGCAGGCCTGGGATCAGAAACGCAATCTGGTGCGCCGTGTCAGCGCCATCGAGCGCGCCTCGCGCGGGAAGCTGGTTCTGCGAGTGGCGCGATTTGGCAAGCTGGCCGGCACGATTGAGCTGATCGACCGCCGCCGGGGTGCACAAGGCGCCGCCGGGGACAACGTGCCGCTGCGCACCGCGCGCCTCGGGTTCCGCGAGCAGTTTCGGCTGTTTCTGCGCCGCCAGTTTCCCGCTTACAAGCTCGCGGAGCTCACCACTGAAGCCGACCTGGAACACAGCCTTTCGCCCGCTTATCCCCGGGCGTTGCTGCGGCAAGGCGCTTCGACCTGGGCCGCGATCGGTGTCGCCGCGGATGCCGTGCATCCCGATGGCGTTCTCACGTTCGGACTGATCTGGCTGGACTATCTGCGCCAGCGGGAGCCCGGGCTGGTGATCCATGGCTTGATCCTGTATCTTCCGGCGGGCGCCGAGAAGACCACCTGTCTTCGATTGCTCTTTCTGGATCCGGCCGCCGCGCAATACTCGGCGTTCGTTTACGACGAGGACGGTCTCGAGACCAGAATTGATCTCAGCGACTGCGGCAATCTGGATACCCATCTGGAGCCATACCGCCGTTCGTTGGCGCAACCGATACCAGGGCCCGGCATAGAAACGATAGACCGAGGCGACGGTGAACTGAGCTTTCGCGTGCATGGACTGGAGTTCGCGCGCACAACAACAGGCCGCGAGGTGCTCTCGGGGCCCGGTGCCAAGCGCGCCGCCGAGCTGGCACGGCTGCGATCTCCCGATGCGGCAGACCGGCGCCATCCGCTGTATCTCCGGAACCCGGAAGCCTGGCTAGAATCTCAGGTGCGGGCCCACATCCAGGAGATCGACGCGAGTCTCGCGGCCGCGCCCATTTATGGCCAGGTTCCGGCCTTTGCGGCCGCCGACCGAGGCGTGCTGGACTTGCTCGCCATCGATACCAGCGGACGTCTGGCAGTGATCGAGCTAAAGGCCTCCGAGGACGTCCATCTCCCACTCCAGGCGCTGGATTACTGGATGCGCGTGGCCTGGCACGTGGAGCGTCGGGAGTTTCAGGCGAGCGGCTATTTTCCTGGCCGGGAACTGCGGCCCGAGCCTCCCCGGCTGTTGCTGGTCTCGCCCGCGCTCGATTTTCATTCCTCCAATGAGCGCGTGCTGCGCTACTTTTCTCCCCAGATCCCCGTCGAACGGTTGGGCGTAGGATTAGAATGGCGTAGGGAGCTGAAAGTGATGTACCGCTCGTAGCTCGCTGGCAGCCATCTCGGTTCAAGCATGTCAATCCAAGTTTTCCAACACATCAAGGACGCCATCCGCAATCTCGACCCGGCGGATATACGGCGGCACACCGAACGCCCGCTGCGATTCTTCCTTTATGCGGAGCGCGAGCCGGACTATCGCGCGATGGAGGAGTTTCTGGTTCCGGGGGATCTCTCGCACGCCAAGCGCGCCCAAGTCCTGCGCTTGATCTACCGGGCTTCAGAGAGCGCTGGGCCAGTGGACGGCAACGATCTGGAAGTCTACTTTGACAACTCCGGCGATCTTGCCACGGGCTCCTCGGGCCTATTTACATTCGATCCTGAAAATCCACGAGCGATGATTCATCAGATGCTCGGCCGCCGGCCGGACCTGGCAGTGCCGCTGGGGCTGCACGTGCTGCCGTTTCGTGAAGAAGTCTCGCGCCGCATGGTAAAGAAGATCGCCAAGGAGAACGCTCTGTTTGCGCTGGCCACGGCGATCCCCGACATTGTTCCGTTCATTTCCCTGCCTTGGGCGATGGGCGAATTCGCCTCCGACACGGCGTTCCTCACGGCCAACCAGATCCGTATGGCATTCCTGCTGGCGGCGGCCAACGACCGCGACGTGGGCTATCGCGAACAGCAAGCCGAGATCGCGACCATCATTCTGGGCGCCTTTGGGTGGCGGGCTCTGGCGCGCGAGTTGGTAGGCAAGATCCCCTGGGGCGGCGGATTGATTCCGAAAGCCGCCATCGCTTACGCCGGGACGCGCGTGGCTGGAATGTCGCTGGAGCGCTACTATCGCCTGGGCAAGGCGTACACGCGCGCCGAACGCCGCCTGGCCTATGAGGTCGCCCTGGAGCGCGGCCGGCATCTGGTCTCTGGACTAGTCGAGGGATTTCAGCAACGCAACCGCTGACGCGCGTAGACGTCTAAGCTTAATTCATGCATTGCCTTCACCGCATCGTTCGGGGCATCGGGCTTGGTGTCTGGTCTATCGCATTCCTGGCGGCGACAGCCAATGCACAGTTTAAGGTGGTCGGGCCCGCTCCTTATCCGCCCGCTGTCGCACACCAGAAGATCAAGACGTTGTTGGAAGAAGTCGATCCCGCCAATCGCAAGCAGACCATCGAGACGCTTTCCGGCCTGCTTTCCTGGTACCGGGATGCTATCGACGAAGAACTGATCGCGGCCTGGCAGAAAGACACCCGGGCGAATCTGCCGGGGGTGATGGAAGCACTGGCCGATTCGCGCGTGGCTTCTACGGTCGTCGAGTTCTCCTGGCGCCAACAGCGCCGAGCAGCATTCATTCCCGCTTACGCGCCGATGTTCGGCAACCTCATGGCGCGCTTCCCGGAAAGCGCTAAACCCTTCCTCGACGATCTCCTCGGTCCCAGGGCAGCAGGTCAGAACACGCCGCCCGATCTGTCGCAGCCGGCGGCAGAGACTGTCTGCAGGATTCTGCTGGACATGCCGGATATAGAAACGTGGAGGAAGAGTGCCCTCGAGATCCTACCTCATTACCGGCGAGTAGCCGAAAGTCTTCTGGCTCAGGATCTGCATGGGAGCGACCAGGAAAAGAGCTATCAGGCTCAGCGCTGGCTGGCGGATCTCAAAGCGGACGGGCCTCGTACTGCGAGCGAGCAGCCAAGCCCGCGCAGAAGATCGACGCCAAGGCCCGCGGTGGACGACAGCACTCCCACCGGCGATCAGACGGCAGCTGTCACTGCGCCGCGCGCCAGTGCCGACCAGGCGCCTACACAGGTGGCGGCCCCCGTCCCGTCGGCTCCGCTGCCTTCGGCTGTGCCGCCTTACAACGGAGCGAAATCCGGCACTCTGGAATGCAGCGGCGGTCCCGTTCCACAGAATGCCGAATACGTCTTTCGTAATTTGCCGCTGGTAAAAATGCAGCTGGACTACGACACAAAAACCTGGGACGCGCGCCTGGCGCCCGGCGAAGGACAGACGCAACGGTTGATTGTCAGAAACAAAAGCTCCGGCCCGCAGAAGCGCTGCGTAGTCCATTGGAGCGTCAGTCCGTAAATCGAGGAGGATGCTTGTGAAAAGGACCTTGCCGCTCATCTTCGTGCAGTTCTGCCTGCTAGTTCCAGGCGCGCCTGCCCAGCAGCAGAGCATTACGCTCCCGGTTGGCACGGAGATAGCTATTAGCACCGTCGACCGCATCAATTCGAAGAAAGCCGATTCGCGCAGAGAGTATGCCGCAAGTCTGGACGATCCCGTTATCGTCGACGGAGTGACGGTAATTCTGGCTAAGACGACCGCCTTTTTGCGGGTGTCAGACATACAGGACGCGGGATTCTCACGCCGCGCTTCGCTCGCCACCTCCCTGGTTGCCGTGATGATCAACGGGCAGCGGGTCGCAGTCAACACCGACAAAGTCGACTCCAAGGGTGGCTCACAGGTCAAGCGGACGGCGACTGGGGCTGCGGTTGGCGCCGGCACGGGCGCTGCAATTGGAGCCGCTGTTGGCGGTGGCGCAGGAGCCGGAATAGGAGCAGGAGTCGGGGCCGCCGGGGGTGCCGTCGCTGGCAAGCTATTTGGAAAGGCCGTCGAGATTGCGCCCGAAACCAGGTTCACTTACAGGCTGACGCAGCCGGTCGTGGTCGATTCTGTCGTGATCGATTCTAATGAGCCAGCCGCTCCCCAAGCCCGGCTTCAGCGCGCACCCTTGCCCGCGCGGCAGCCGGCTGCGGACGCGGATCCGCCACCGATCGTTCCACCGGCCGCTCCGCCCGCGCCGCCGACCGAGAGGCCAGCACCCGTGGCCGAGCCGATCAAAACCGTTTCTGAACCTGACCTGATCGGGGTGATGTATTTTCAGGACCCGTCCGGAACGCTTCTATCGCTCGAGCAGAATCGCGGGATACCTCGAAGACGCGCCAGCGGAAATTCACAACAGACTTACTGGGAGATGGCTGGCGCCAGCTCCCCGGTGCGGTTGAAGAACGGGCCAAAAATGTTGTTCGTTATACGAGTGGCGAACGGAATCGACCCCACGACTTTCAGCCTGTTTCCTCTCGAAACCAAGAACGACAGCCGGCGCACCGAATCCGACCCCAGAAACAAAACCGCTCCCTTGACGCTGATATTCAATGTCACCAAGATCGGTGAGTCCTCGTATGGACTGGCGCCGGTCCAAGACCTGGCTGCCGGCGAATACGCTTTCAGTCCCAAAAACTCAGACGACGCGTATTGTTTCGGTGTCGATCCGGCTGAGGCCGGCGCGCCACGATAGGTTGCCGAGGCACCGGTAGCCTATATTGGTGCATGAGGATTACATGTTGCGTCGTTTGACAACGATTGCCCTGGCGGCAATAGGCCTTTGTTGCGCCGACACTCTCACCCTGCGCAGCGGAAGAGTGGTAACCGGCCAGTATCTGGGTGGTGACGCCCGCCACATCCGCATGGCGATAGGCGATCACGTGGATACCTTCGATGTGGAGGACGTAGGAGACCTGCAATTCGGTGGAGATACGCGTTCGGGCCCGCCGCCCGATCAAGGGTTTGTCCAGCAGGCGCCCGCACCACCGCCCACCCCTGTTACCGGAGTCCAAATTCCGGCCGGAACCCCGATCACGGTCCGCATGATCGATAGCGTGGATTCGAACGTAGCCCATCTTGAGCAAACGTTTCGGGCGAGCGTGGATGAACCGGTGCTACTGGGAGGGCAAACGGTGATCCCGCGAGGCTCCGACGCGCTGGTGAAACTGGTGGAGGACCAGCCATCCGGCAAGTTTGAAGGAAAGACCGTCCTGACTCTCGCGTTGATGGACATCACCATCAGCGGCCAGACCATAAACACCACGACGAGCGCGTCTTCGCATGCCAGCAGCTCGCGGGGCGCGCGCTCGGCCAAGGTGGTGGGTGGCGCAACGGCGCTCGGCGCGATCATTGGGGCGCTGGCCGGTGGAGGCCTGGGCGCGGCCATTGGAGCAGCTTCCGGAGCAGCGGCCGGCACCGGCGTTCAGGTTATAACCAAAGGTCAGCGGGTCAAGATTCCATCGGAAACCCGTCTGTTTTTCACGCTCCAGCAGCCGATCCAGTTCTAGCGTAAGCAAGGCCACAGAATTTTGGGAATCCGAAGCCTGGGCCTGGGAGTCTAACAGAGCAGAGGGGTGTTGTGTTAACGAATCGTAACTGGTACATTAGGGTCACAGGTCTTAATAGTGCCAGGTGTACTACTTCTGAGGTCTATAGGAGCGTTTTGAAGCTATTTCTTACGGTCATTCTGGCTGCAACCATTGGCTCTTCTGTCGCTCTTAGTGAGCCCAAACCTCCTCCGATGCCGGAGCAGGAGATGGTGAACCGGTACGTCCAAGCCACCCAAGCTCAACAGAGCGCCTTGCGGGGTGGAACCGAAGAGGTGGATATCGATGCCGCGGTTCCCAAGTTTAAGAAGCAAGGCAAGCTGCACGCGCTGAAGAACATCTCCAAGCTCGGGAAAATCACATATCGGGCCCTCGGTTTCAGCGGTGACAGCATCGTGAAGACCGAGGTGATTGCCAACTACCTCAAGGCGGAAGTGGAAGCCGCGCAAGGCCCATCCAACCTGTCGATCACTCCGGAGAACTACAAATTCAAATACAAAGGCACGCAGGAGTTGAACGGGCGGCAAGTGTATGTTCTGCATTTAAGCCCGCGCGAAAAGAAGGTCGGACTATTCAAGGGCGAGCTGTGGCTGGACGCTGAGACGTATATGCCGGTCCGCGAGCAGGGCTCGTTTGTGAAGTCGCCTTCGTTCATGTTGAAGAAAATGCAGTTCGTGCGCGACTACGAACTCCAGAACGGCGTTTCCATTCCGCAGCGTACCGAAAGCCGGGTGGAGACTCGCTTCTTTGGGCAGGTGGAGCTGAATATCAACTATCGGACCTTTTCCAAGGACACCTCCGAGGCAGGCTTCGGCGCGGACGACGTGGAGGCAGTAGCCGACACTTCCGCCGTCGAACAGCAGTAACGACAAGCGCACAGCGCGGGACGCGCTCGCTGATGGACGAAAACAATCGTGGCCCGCTGCGTTGTGCGCGACGGCGGAAGCGCTTCAACCTGATAAACTGGCCTCTGAGCCCGAATAAGCCGCCCAAGGGTTTTTGTTTGTTGCTCTTAGGCGCCAAACAACGTAAGCTGAAGGGTATGCGGAGAGAGCATTAAACCATGAGAACTTTGTTCCTCAACCCCCCTTCCTTTGAAGGCTTCGACGGAGGCGCGGGTTCGCGCTGGCCGGCTTCGCGCGAGATCGAGTCGTATTGGTATCCGGTGTGGCTGGCCTATCCCGCGGGGATGCTGGAAGACAGCAAGTTGGTGGACGGGCCGCCGCATAAAGTCAGCATCGAGCAGACGGTGGCCATGGCGAACGATTTTGAGCTGCTGGTGCTGTTCACCTCCAGTCCCGGCTTTACCGTCGACGTGCGGATCGCCGAGATGATGAAGGACGTGAACCCGAAGATGAAGGTAGGGTTTGTTGGACCTCCGGTGACCATCGAGCCCGAAAAGTCGCTGAGAGCGTCCAAGGCCATCGACTTCGTGGTGCGCCGCGAGTTCGATCATCAAATCGCGAAATATGCCAAGGGCACTCCGCTTTCCGAACTTCCGGGAGTGAGTTACTGGAAAGATGGCGATATCGTAAACAATCCGGAAGGCGGCGTCATCGAGAATCTGGATGAGCTGCCGTGGGTGACGAAAGTCTACAAGCGCGATCTCGATTTCCGTAAGTACAACGTTCCGTTTCTGCTGAACCCGTTCGTGTCGTTTTACACCACGCGTGGCTGTCCGGCGATGTGTACGTTCTGCCTGTGGCCGCAAACGCATTCCGGGCACCGCTGGCGCTTGCGATCGTCCGATGACGTGGCGGCGGAGTGCAAGTACACGCTCGAAAACTTCCCCGGCCTCAAGGAAATTTTCTTCGACGACGACACGTTCAACTACCGCAAAGCGCGCGCCATCGAGCTTTCGGAAAAACTTGGCCCTCTGAACTTCACCTGGAGCTGCACCTCGCGCGTTACCACAGATTACGACACGTTGAAGGCCATGAAGAACGCCGGATGCCGGCTGCTCATCGTGGGCTATGAATCGGGCGACGAGCAGATTCTGAAAAACATCAAGAAGGGCGCCACCATCGACATGGCGCACCGCTTCACCGAAAACTGCCACAAGCTGGGCTTGACGATTCACGGCGATTTCATCGTGGGTTTGCCGGGCGAAAGCCGCCAGTCGTTGCGCAAGACCATCGAGTTCGCCAAGAAACTGGACGTGGAGACTATCCAGGTGTCGCTGGGCCACGCGTTTCCGGGAACCGAGTTCTATGAGCACGCCAAAGCCAACGGCCTGGTGTCGATCGAGGGCATGACGGATGCGGGCGGCCATCAGCTTCCCAACGCCGTTTATCCCGGATTCGATCGGGGCGAGCTGGTGGAGTGGGTGGATCGTTTCTACTCGGAATATTACTTCCGTCCTAAGGCCGTATGGCGCGTAGTGTCGAGCGCTATTCGCCACAACGACGTCCCGCGCCTCTACAAGGAAGCGCGCGAATATCTCTTCGTCAGCAAAGGGCGCAAGAAATTTATCAAGGAACAGAAGGAATCCAGCGCGGCGCTTCGGGGGGCCGAGGGCGGCGCGTCGTAGAATGGCTGCCGGCCGGGCCGTGGCGCAAGAAGTGCAAATCACCAGCACCGGCGCGCGGCGAGTGGATCTCAAAACCAAGCTCCTGACCGTGTTCGTGGTAGTCACCAACGTCCTCGGCAATTTCTCGATGTCCTGGGGCATGAAGCACCAAGCCACGGATCTCGGCTGGGCGCCGCTGGGCTATATCCGCTTGATTTTCACTCCTTGGGTGCTGCTGGGGACGACGCTTCTGATTCTGTGGCTGCTGTCGCGCATGACTCTGCTCGGCTGGGCCGATCTGAGCTATGTGTTGCCCATGACCTCCATCGGCTACGTGCTGAGCGCTGTTTTGGGGAAGGTGTTTTTCGGCGAGCTGGTGACGTGGCAGCGCTGGCTCGGAACGTCGTTTATCGTGGTCGGAATCGTTTTCGTCGGACTCACGGCGGCTAATACGACAAGACAGGAGCCGGCGCGATGAGGTGGCTGCCATGAGGTGGACAATGGTGGGAATCATTGTCGGCTCCACCGTGTTGGCCGACCTGCTGCAGAGTTTCGAGATGAAACGGCACACCGTTGCGGTGGAGGACTTGCGCCCCGGACGCGTGGCGGGAATGCTGGCTAGGCTCGCGCGGCGCGTTCCGCTGGTGGTGGCTGTTTTCTTCATGGCGGTCTCCTTCTTCGCATTCATGAAGCTGCTGTCGGTGGCTGATTTAAGCTTCGCGGTTCCGGTCACGGCGGCTAGCGTTGCGTTGGAGACGGTTCTGGCGCGGCTGATCCTCAAGGAAAAGGTGACGGCGCTGCGATGGGCCGGCGCGCTCTCGGTGGCTTGCGGGGTCGCGCTGCTGGCGATGTGACCGTCGCAATCATCGTCATTGCGACCGCCGCTGCGCTGTATCAATTACTCGCGCTCATCGCGACTCTGTACCACAAGCGCCAACCCCCAACCCCCAACCCCCAACGGCCTCCCGTTTCAATCCTTAAGCCCGTATACGGGAGAGACGCGGGCTTCTACGAAGCCATTCGCACGCACGCATTGCAGCAGTATCCCGAGTTCGAAATCCTGTTCGGAATCCGGCGGGCGGATGATCCGGCCGTGGCCGACGTGGAGCGGTTGACGCGCGAGTTCCCGGCTGTGCCCGTTCGCCTGGTGCTGTGCAACTCGCCGGCGCCGAACTTGAAGGTGGGAACGTTAATCGATCTCGCTCGAGAAGCTCGCCACCCGATCCTGATCGTCAATGACAGCGATATCAGCGTGCCTCCGGATTACATCCGCGATGTGACTGCCCAGCTCGCGGACGCGAACATCGGACTCGTGACGTGTCTTTATCGAGCGGAGGTTCACGACTGGCCCAGCCGGTTCGAAGCGCTGGCCATCGCCGCCGACTTTGCGCCGAGCACGCTGGTGGCGCGAATGTTCGGCGTGTCGGACTTCGGGCTGGGGTCGACGCTGGCGTTCCGCGCGCCCGATCTCGATCGCATGGGCGGTTTCCAGGCGATCACGGATTACATCGCCGACGACTATCAACTGGGCCATAAGCTGCACTCTCTCGGCCTGCGGAACGTAATCTCGGAAGTTGTGGTGAGCACCCGGCTCTCGGCGGAATCGTGGGCGGGCGCGTGGCGTCATCAAGTCCGTTGGGCGCGGACGATTCGACTGTCCGGCGGCGGCGCGGGCTACTTGGGGCTGCCGATTACGTACGCCAGCCTGTGGGTTGTGGTCGCGGCGCTTTTCGGACTTTGGTGGATTGCGCTGCCGTTGCTCGCGATCCGCTTCGCGATGGCGATCACGTGCGGATGGTTCCTGCTCGGCGCGAGCGACGTCTGGAAGTATTGTTATGCAATTCCATTTCGCGATCTGTGGGGCGCGGCGGTGTGGGGCGCGGGCCTGGTTGGCCACCGCGTCATCTGGCGCGATCAGGAACTGGAGCTCGATGGCGAGGGAAAGATCGTTTCCAAGACGCGCTTGCTATAATGGACATCGCGCGCCCGTAGCTCAGTTGGATAGAGCGTCTGGCTACGAACCAGAAGGTCGCATGTTCGAGTCATGCCGGGCGCACCATAAAATCAGCAACTTAAGTCCTAATGCACTATCAAAGCATCCGGGACCGTAGCCGCGAGCGTAGCCACAGGACTGAGAATAGCATCCATCTTCGCGGCAACCTCCAACTTGGTTTGATCCAACACATGAGCGTACGTCTGCATTGTGAACGATACACTGCTGTGTGCCAATAGCTCTGAGACGTAGCGCGCGCTCACGCCTTGGGCGAGCAAGAGCGTAGCAGCGGAGTGCCGTAGATCATGGAAACGAATCTTTGGGAGTGCCGCGCGTTTCAGTATTTGATCGAAGGCCCGAATCACGCCTCGCGCATCAAGAGGAGTACCTATCTGGGTAGTAAAGACAAACCCCGCCTCTCGCCACTGCGAGGCCGCAGCCAGCTGCTCTTGATGTTGCCGGGAGCGGTGTGCGTGGAGAGCAGAGATCGTCACTGAAGGAAGATTGATCGTGTGCACTTTGTCGGCCTTCGTTGGCACCAGCAGCAGTTTGCCGTTCACGCGCTGCAAAGCCTGCTTGACCGTCAGCGTCCCCCTCTCTAAGTCCACGTCGGCCCACTGGAGACCAAGTGCTTCGCCCTGGCGGTAGCCCAGGGCGAGAGCTGTACTGAACAACGCCTCAAGGCGATGGTTCTTAATACTTTGAATGAACGCTCGGGCCTGCTCAGGTAAGAAAACCTTGAACTGCGTTCTCGCCACCTTGGGAGGGTCCACGAGTGCCGCGACGTTGCGCGGCAATAGGTCCCATTTGACAGCAATATTCAATGCACTGCGGAGCGTCACAAGCAGGTGCTTGACTGTCCTCGCACTTAAAGCAGGATTCCGTGTCTTCGCAACTTTGGCAAGGTGTTTCGTGGTCTGATGCTCGGAAAAGGCTGAGACTTACAGTCGACTGTTACAGTGCGGACAGGAAACATAGTTCAGCTTCTCGTTCAAGAAGGCTTGCACATTTTGCGGTGACAGTTTTTCCATTGGCCGTTTCCCTAAGCCGGGTATCAGGTGCAGCTCACACAAATCTGAATACGTCCTGAAGGTTTTCGGTTTTACACTGTTCTTCACCACGTCGCGGAGCCAGCATGTTAGAAATTGCCCAACCGTCTGGCGGGCTACTGCAATAGGTATCCCGCGTTGCTGGTTTCCCAACGCTTTCGTCAGCTTCCGCTGCACTTCACGGCGAGTTGGGGCCTCAAACACCTTTCTCCAGCGCTTACCGTTGCGATAGCCCAGACTAATCGTTGCTCTCCACCGTCCGTCCGTCAATTGAAAGATCGAGCCTTCGTTATTTCCTCTTCGTTTTGACACGATCACCTCTCCTTTGCCGTTTTTGGTTCTGTTGTTCGCGCCACTCGCGTCCGTGCGTTTCCCACCAGTTCCGTTTCGCTTGACGCTGAAACAAGCCTGCACACGCCTCAGAGCAGTAACGTTGACTCTTCCTCTGCGCGATGAAGTAGCGGGCCGGACAGTCAGGGTTACCACAGACCTTCGTGCGCCCCGTAAGCTTCTCTAGCCGATCGAGCGCCTCTTCAAACGGCGTCTGCCATAGCGTCCTAATCCTTTCGCTATACTCGCTCTTCCATTCGCCGTTCCTCTTCCAGACTCCCTTCGCTTTCCGCTCAACCGTTTTGGGAATACTCGCGCGCGCAGTCGCTTCGAGTGCTCTATAGAGTCTGCTCCGTAGCTGAAATGCGAAATATCTGCGCTGGCCGTCAAGGGGGGCAACCCACATTTCCCGCATCAACTCGCGGTAGCCCCGGAGGTTTTGGTCACGGTTCTCTTCTGGAGAATGATGAAACAGCCGGCTGAACTCATGGTCAGACTCAATGCCCGATGGCAAGAGGTCGCGAAACCGATCGCGCAGGCGCTGGCTTTCCTCGACATTCAGGAATTCTAAGAGAAACCTGTCGAGACGCTCTGCTAGAAGGCGACTGCGAGAAGCTTTGCTAGAGTTCTTTTCCACCTTGTATTCCTGCTGATGCTAGAGTACAACTGAAGCATGCAGACTGCAAGAGAGGATACCTTGGACAAACCAAAATTGTTGCTAAAGGCAGAAGAGGTCGCCCGGCGGCTTTCTGTCGGGCGCGCTACCGCCTACGAAATGATGGCTGGCGGTATCCTGCCAACTGTCCGCATCGGCCGGAGCGTGCGAGTTCCCGCCCGCGCACTCGAAGAGTGGGTGGAAGCGAACGCCAAGCTTGAGTGAGCGGCAGGCAAAGCGGAGATCCCTCCCCACCTTACATCCGAAAAACAGTGAACCCGCCGGATTGAGCGGCGGGCTCATGAAATAGGATTGCCCCCACTTTAGGGGCGCTCATCTATGAAACCAGCTTATTCCTTCTCCGGGCCCCGTGGCACAGCCGCGGAAATCGATTGCGCCCCCCCGAGTTGGCCTGCGCCATTGGGTGCAGATGCCTTCCACGGCCTTGCAGGGTGCTTTATCAGACTGACGGAGCCATATTCCGAGGCGGACCCCGCTCCTTTGCTGGTGCAGCTCCTTGTCGGATTCGGGAATCTTGTTGGAAGAGGACCGCACTTTATTGCGGGCTCGGATCTGCACTTCACGAACAATTTCGTTGCGGTCCTCGGTCAGACCTCGAAGGCTCGCAAAGGAATGTCATGGAGTCTAGTTAAACACGTTCTGAGCCGCGCTGAGCCACGCTGGGCAAAAGACCACATCAAGAGCGGATTGGCGAGTGGTGAAGGGTTGATTGCAGCGCTAAAGGATGGCGGCGACAAGCGCCTCTTGATTTACGAGCCGGAATTCTCGCGGGTGTTGAAAGCGACCGACCGAAAAGACAGCACACTCTCCGACATAATCCGGCAGGCATGGGATGGCACGGATCTTGCAGTGTTGACGAGGCAAAACCCCCTGCTGGTGCGAGAACCGATGATTTCGATGGTGGCGCATATCACGATTGAAGAGATACGCGCGCTGTTGTCCGACCTTACGATGTTAAACGGCTTTGCGAATCGTTTCCTGTGGGTATGCGCTTCTCGGTCCAAGTCACTGCCCGATGGTGCGCCGGTACCCCAGGAGGACATCGACGAATTAGCCGGCCTACTGAAAGAGCGCCTGGAGTTTGCACATCGTGTGGGACTGCTGGCGAGAGAGGAAGAAGCACGCGAGCTTTGGCACCAAGAGTATAAGCAACTTAGCGAAGGTGAGTCCGGTCTGTTTGGTGCGGCGACCGCGAGGGCGGAAGCGCACGTCATGCGTATCGCATGCACTTATGCACTTCTGGATGGAGTCGCGGAGATCTGTGTCGAACACCTCCGAGCGGCGCTTGCGGTATACGCGCCACTGGCAAACTAGACCAGTAAACGCCGCGTGACCGGCGTAGCTGGCGGAGCAAAACCAGGCCGCCAGGAGACTGGTTCCATCGAACATTCCCACGGGCTTATGTTTTGTGGACCTGAGGGGTGTACACAGTGGA
>PMUP01000053.1:29619-100743 GCA_003166865.1 Bryobacterales bacterium | reverse complement strand
ACAGCAGCAGCAGCGGCGGCGAAAGATCGCCGGGTCATATTATTGTTTGATCTCATTTCGAAAAACCACTCCACCTTTCATGACAAATTTCACTCGCTGCATCTCGGTGATGTCGGCGAGCGGGTCGCCCGCGACGGCGATCAAGTCGGCGTACTTGCCCGCGTCCACGCTCCCAACTTGCTTCGCCAATTCAAAGCTGAGGCTTTCGGCCGCGGAGCTGGTGGCCATTTGCAAAGCCTGGGCGGGCGTCATCCCCCACTTCACGTAGTAGGCGAACTGGAAGGCTTGCACGCCGTGGCCGTTGGTATATGCGCCGCTGCCAAAAACTTCCTTCACGCCGGCTGCGACCAGGCGTTTGAAGCTCATTTCGGTGAGGCGAAAACGCGTGGTGTGGCCGCCCGAGGCCTTGAGGTCGCGTGCTTCCATGTCGCCGATCAAATCCCAAAGCGTTTGCATGACGGGGCGCTGGGTGCCGTCCCAAAGGGGCTTCTTGAACAAGCGGATGGTCTCGTCGTCGAGGCCTTCGGCACCGGTGACGCCGACGATCACGTGCATGGGCATGTCGACGCCCGCCTCAAGGCAATTGCGCAAGCCTTCGCCGCCATAGGCGTGGCAAGCGACTCGGAGGCCGCGGCGGTGCGCTTCGTCGACGATGGCCTGATTCTCTTCGAGCGTGAGCGATGGAACGTTGATCATTTTGCCATCGGGCGTGAAGGCACCAGCGCCGGAGGGGTCGGGATAACCACCGCCTTCGTAATCTTCGGTCTCGTAAACTTTGATCCAGTCGACGCCATAGTGCGAGTGCTCGCGGACAGCCGCACGCGCTAACCATGGAGAGTTGACGTCGCCCGAGAGCTGGAACGCGTTGGGGCCAGCGGTTTGGCTGAACGGAGTGACAACGGACGGCGCGGGATAATAGCCAGCGGCGCGCGGATTCAGTTGGGGACCGGCCACCTGCAAACGCGGTCCGGGGACTTGACCTTTGTTGATGGCATCCCGCAGCTCGACGGTTGCGTAGGTGTAGGGCGAGCCCATGTCCTGCAGCGTGGTGAAACCTGCGTTGAGATCCTTGAGCGCGTAGTTCCAGCCGGAGAACGCGGCGCGGGCGTCGTTGGGCTGCTGCTCCTGCATCAGATGCACGTGGCGATCGATCAAGCCGGGCAGGACGGTAGCGCGGCTGAGATCGATGACCATCGCGCCGGACGGAATCGGGACGCGATCGGCGGGGCCGGCGGCGGTGATGCGATCGCCTTTAATAAGGATGACTTGGTTGGTGAGCATCGCGCCCGATTTGGAATCGAACAAGCGGCCGGCGCGTATGGCGACGCCCTGCGAAGGAGCAGGCTGCATGTCCATGCGAGAGGCGTCGAAGGGTCCAGCTTCCGGGCGGGGTTGTGCGCAGATGGAGATGGAGAGGATGAAGAGCAGAAGGGAGAGGCGGATGCTCACGATAGCTAGAAGTATATACCGCAGGCTGAGGCCGGGATTGGGGATTAGGTGTTGGGGATTAGGGCGAGGCCGGTGTTGTAGGCTGTGGTGAACGCATCGAGTCCATGTGAGCCGCCGTTGACGAGGCGTCGAGCTTCGCGGAGATCGTTGGCTGTGAGAGCGGCACGGATGCGCTCTTCGTGAGTCTTGAGGAAACTGGCAAGCAATCGGGCGGCGATGTCGGGATGGTTGGCAAGATCGGGATTTTCGACGAGTTGATTGCTAAGGCCGATGGCCGCGCTGTGTAGCGCGTAGTTGGCGCGGCCGGTGAGCTGGATAAAGCCGCGTCCTTTGAAGCGCTCGCCATCGGGCGCGCCCTGGTTGCCGAGGTCGGCGCGGGAGTCGTAGAGGTCAAACGGATGGCCGCCGGACGAAGTGTTGAAGCGGCTTTCGAATTCGCTGATCGGGAGGAACGATCCGGTCTCAGCACAAATGGTAGCGAGCGCCATCAGGATCATCGGCTTGTCGGCAAGCTCGGGGGCGACCAGCGCGTTGAGAACGAACGGGAGATTCGACTCGATATTGGCCCGGGGGGCGTTGGGGATAATTCGCGTAGCGATCTCGACGGTAATATCTGGAATTAGCGAGAGGAGGCTCATGCCCCAGTCTAGGCCCGCGACTTAAGGCTGCCATCGGTGTTTGGCGCCCCGGCCGTGGCAGGGACCATCATTTAAAAAAATTGGATTCTGTGACCGAACCAAGTTCGTGCCGCCCGCGTATAACCCTCCATGAGATCCCTACGACACGTCTTTCGGCGACTGGGACGGGCCCCTATGTTTACCCTGGTCGCCCTGGTAATGCTGGCGCTCGGCATCGGCGCCAACACTGCTATCTTCAGCGTTGTCAATGGAGTGCTGATCAAGCCGCTGCCCTATCCTGAAGCGCAGCAATTGGCAGGAGTCTGGCACGTGGCGCCGGGCGTGGCTGGGATCGCGGGAAACCTGAACTGCTCGCCCACCATGTATTTCACGTATCGCGAGCAGAGCCGAACCTTTCAGGAGTTCGGTCTGTGGTCGAACGACGGGGTAACCGTGACGGGTGCGGGCGAACCTGAGCAGGTCTCAGCGCTGGATGTCACTTACGGAACACTCAACGCGCTCGAGGTACAGCCGGCGATGGGACGCTGGTTTTCCCAGGCTGACGACGCTCCAGGCGCGCGCGACACGGTAATACTGACCTACGGCTACTGGCAGCGGCACTTTGCTGGAAGCCCCAACGCGGTGGGACGCACGCTCACGGTGGATGCAACGCCGCACACCATCATCGGTGTGATGCCGCAGAATTTCCGGTTCCTCAACTCCCGCGCGGACCTGATCCTGCCGATGCAATTCGACCGCAGCAAAATCTTCCTGGGGAATTTCAGTTATCAGGGTATCGCGCGGCTGAAACCCGGCGTCACGCTGCAACAGGCCAACACCGACGTAGCGAGGATGATCCCCATCTGGCTGAAGTCGTGGCCGCCGCCGCCCGGTTTTAGTCTAAAGCTATTTGAAAGCGCCCGCGTTGCACCCAAGCTTCAGCCCTTGAAGCAGGAAGTGGTGGGAGACATCGGGGCCACGCTCTGGGTTCTGATGGGAACTATCGGGCTGGTGCTGTTGATCGCCTGCGCCAACGTCGCCAATCTGCTATTGGTGCGCGCCGAAAGCAGGCAACAGGAACTGGCGATCCGGGCCGCGCTGGGCGCCGGGTGGGGGAGAATCGCCGGGGAGATGCTGCTAGAAAGCCTGACTCTGAGCGTATTGGGCGGAGCGTTGGGACTGGCGTTAGCAAATGCGGCGTTACGGATCTTAGTCGCTCAAGGACCGGCCACCTTGCCCCGGCTCGGCGAGATTGGGATCGATCCGCTGGTATTGGGATTTACTCTGGTGGTTTCGCTCCTGGCCGGCTTCTTCTTCGGCCTGATCCCCGCGATCAAGTACGCGGGGCCGCAGGTGGCCTCAGGGCTGCGTGGCGGCGGGCGCACCATGAGCCACGGCCGGGAACGGCACCGGGCGCGCAACACATTGGTGGTGGCGCAAGTGGGATTGGCGCTGGTGCTGCTGATCGGATCCGGGCTCATGATTCGGACGTTCCAGGCTTTGCGGAGCGTTCAGCCGGGATTCACGCACCCCGAGCAAGTACAACTGATGCGTATTTCGATTCCAGACACACAGGTGAAGGAACCCGAGCGCGCGATGCGGATGGAGAACGACATGCTCGACAAGCTGGCGGCGATTCCGGGCGTCGCCTCAGTCGGGTGGGCGAGCGCCGCGCCGCTGGAAGGAATCAACCAACAGAGCGATCTGCTCTATGCGCGGGACAAGACGTATTCGCCGGGACAAATTCCTCCGGTTCGGGGTTTCAGATACATCTCGCCGGGGTTTTTGAAAACGGGCGGGACGCCCTTCATCGCCGGGCGCGATTTCACCTGGACGGATGTCTATGACAAGCGCCACGTAGCGATGGTTTCCGAAAACCTGGCGCGAGAGCTGTGGGGCTCGCCGGCCGCGGCGCTGGGAAAACAAATTCGAAGCGGACTTCAGAACGACGAGTGGCGCGAGGTGGTGGGTGTGGTGGCTGACGTTTACGACAATGGCGTGGACCAGAAGGCGCCATCGTTCGCCTACTGGCCGGCCATGCTGGACCATTTCGAGCTCGACGCCGTGCACGTCACGCGCTACGGCGTGTTCGTGATTCGCAGCAATCGGGCCGGGACCGAGAATTTTCTTGCTGAAGCGCGGAAGGCCATCTGGTCCGTCGACGCAAGTGTGCCGGTGTTCCGCGTGCGGACGCTGAAGGATGTATACGACGAGTCGATGGCGCGAACCTCGTTCACGCTGGTGCTGCTCGCGATTGCGGGCGCAATGGCACTAGTGCTGGGCGTGGTGGGAATTTATGGCGTCATCGCCTACGCCGTCACGCAACGGACCCGCGAGATCGGCATTCGCATGGCGCTGGGAGCGCAGCCCGCCGGACTGCAGAGAATGTTCGTGCGCCAGGGCTTGCTGTTAGCGGCAGTGGGCGCGGTGCTGGGCCTGGTGGCGGCTGCCGGGCTCACTCGTCTGATGTCGTCGTTGCTTTTCAAGACCGCCGCACTCGACCCGGTGACCTACGCCGCGGTTTCCGCGGTGCTGATCTTGGCCGCCGCGCTAGCGAGTTATTTTCCGGCGCGGCGAGCGACGGCCGTGGATCCGGTGGAGGCGCTGCGGACGGAATAGTGCGCTAAAAGTTGGTTGAGCGGTCAGGGGGTAGGAGTAGGGGGAAGGTTGATTTGGGGCGGATCTGGAATCTCTATCCAAAACAATCGACTAGGAAGATCGAATTGAACTTTGAAGTGATCAAAGAAGCCGTGCTGGCCAAACAAGCCGTGGCCCTTGCTATTCATATCTTCGGTGAAACCAGCTAGCGTCTCGATTTGCGCTGGTCCTAAGTCAATTGTGACCTTCCAGTAGTACATCGGAACTCCAGCACTTCCCACGCCTCCAGTCATTACCGGGGTTTCGCCTACGGGGTTGAATCCGAGTTGCAAAGCAAAGGACAAAGGAAAAACACAATGGTCGGCCCCGGAATCAATAACCGAGAGACAACGGATGCGGTTTTGCCCGACAACCAACTGAGCAGCGACGACAGGCCGATACGCAATGTGCCCCTGCGGTAATCCGTGCCCAGCAGGATAAGGCGGGCTAGGATAATACGATATCTGATGCCACATGGGTCATCAGAGAATCAGCGCCATATTCGCCTGGGGGGCGCGCGTAATGATGGGGTCGGTTTCGCCAGCTTCCCTTGACTGCTCTATTACGTCTCGTATCTCGGCGGCATACGCGATGACGCGCGATCCATCTGTCGAAATGGCCACCCATGCTCCAGAAGGAACCCCGGCCAATAGGTTGCTAAAGTCCTTCATGCTCGCTGCTGGTGCCATGGTCCTCACTCCTATATTCCATCGGCAGGTGAACTGCCAAACGTGAATCGTAACACGGACTATCACTCCGGGTGGAAGAGGCTTCGTTCAGGCAGTCTGCCTAAACTATAGATTCGCGGCTCCTTCCGAAAGTTGCACCCAAACACGGTTGTTGGTTAATGATGCTGGATCAGCACCGAGAATTCAAGCAAAAACAACCGGTGAGGGAGGTTTTTTGGTACTGGGGGTGTCCCCGGGTGGTCAAAATGGCCGCCCCGGCGGCCGGAAAGGTCATTTGACGGTGGCCTTGGCCACAGTGGCCCATCATGCCGCCTCCAACAGTTCCCGCACGCTCCACACGTGATCGGCGATCCCCGCTTCCATCGCTGGAGTGCAGCGGAGAGATTTGTGGACGCGCCCGAAGTTATACCACGTGTACCAGAGGATCACAGCAGCCCAGTGGTTATCGAAGCGCTTGCTGAACGCATTCGTGAGGTGCGTAAAGCGACGTAGGCCCATTCGTAGGGACAGGTTCGACCGCTCAACCATCGAGGTGCAGACACGTTCTGGATCATGTTGCCCCACGATCGGGACAACCTCCGTTGACGCTACTTCCGCTGGCGAGTAGCGGGCCTCACCTTCTTGCGAAGCGCGATAAACCTTGATGAGCTGAGCGAAGCCCCTCAGCCGATCATGCAGCGTGGTCGTGATCGCGGAGCGGTAGGGAGCGAAGCCATCGGTTGTGATTTGGAATGGCGTCCGCGCTGTCGCGTGGCGCAATCCTTCAACAAATACGTCGCAGGTAGCCTGATCGCGCTTACCCACGGTGATGTCAGTACCAATTTGTAATGCCGCTCGATCCCGACCCCCGACGTAACAGTCACCAGGCAATTGGCTGTCTTCGGGTCGCACGCGCTTTTGCTTTTTGCCGATGAAGGACCACACCTCGTCGCACTCAACGTCGCGGACTTGGACGTTACGGACCTTCTCGGCCATGATGCGTTCGCACTTCTCGCCCGCTAGCACCAGAAGCTTAAGGATGAGCGTGTGATGGACTTCGGTAACGCGTTCCACGGTAGAAGTGCTGTTGCACTCAAGCAGGAGCTTGAGAACCATGTCGGCCTTCTCGATGGACAGATACATTCCATCCAAGCTGTTATCGCGGGCGTCCGCGAACACCTTGCGGCATTGCTGGCACTGGTAGCGCTGGCGGTTTTGGCGTTTACCAAACTTCCGGCATTCAGTACGGCAGTTGTGAAAGGTCACTATGAATCTCCTTGAGATCCACAGCCAGAACGCCGATATTAGCGCACTACCGCGGACGGAATAAGCTGCGCGGTGGGTATACAATGGCTGCCTGGAGCGTTATGGCAAAAACATTGATTCTGGTGGGAATGGCGCTGGCGTCAGGGTTGGCGGCGCAAACCGCAAAAAGCGGAGCGTGCGACCGGGCTTGCCTGGAGGGCTTGGTGGATCAGTATCTGGACGCGGTGACGGCGCACGATCCGAAGCTAGTGCCGCTGGCGAAGAACGTGAAGTTCACCGAGAACGGGCAGAAGCTGGTGATCCCGGATGGGCTGTGGAACTCGATGGCGGGCAAGGGGACGTATCGGTTGTTCGTGGACGATCCGCAGGCTGGATCGGTGGCGTTCATCGGGACGATTAAGGAAGAAGGGCGAACGGCGAGCGAGCCTGTGGCCGGGGTGATCGCGCTGCGCCTGAAGGTAGATAACCGGCAGATCTCGGAAGCGGAGACGTTCGTGGTGCGGAATCCGATGACAGCCGAGCGGCTGGAGAAAATCGGCACACCGAATCATTTGTTTTTGGAAGCGGTGCCGGAGGCGCAGCGGATGTCGCGCGCGGATTTGGTCAAGACGGCCAACATGTATTTTTCGGGAATGCAACAAAATGACGGGAAGGGCGACTATCCTTTCACGGACGATTGCAATCGGATCGAGAACGGGATGCAATCGACCAACGTGCCGGTGAAGGACGGCCAGGCGAGGCCGGACCCGGCTACCGCGACGAATTACTCGTCGGCGTGGGGATGCAAGGAGCAGTTTCAATCGGGCCTGCTGCATTTCGTGACGCGGATTCGCGACCGCCGGTACGTGGCGGTGGATCAAGAGCGCGGGCTGGTGTTCAGCTTCATCTTCTTCGACCACTCGGCTGGGAAGACGCGGCATTTCGAGACGCCGAACGGGCGCGCCGTGGTGGCGGGGCCGACGCAGCCGTGGACCTGGGAGATTGCGGAGATGTTCAAAGTGGAGAACGGCAAGCTACGGCAGATTGAAGCGGTGCTAGACCGGTCGCCATACCGGATGACGTCGGGATGGAGCAGTTGGGAAGACGGAATGTCGGATCGGGCGCGAGATGTGGCTATGCCGGGGAGCCGGTAAGCGGGGCGGGCGAATTTCATTTCTTGATCGGCTAAACTTAGCTGAGTTCTGCCTATGCCGCTTTCTGCCGGCACTCACCTGGGCCCTTATGAGATCCTTGCGCCGATTGGCGCGGGTGGCATGGGCGAGGTGTACAAGGCGCGCGACACGCGACTCAATCGCATTGTCGCGATCAAGGTCTCCAAGGAACAATTCTCCTCGCGTTTCGAGCATGAAGCCCGTGCGGTTGCGGCCCTGAACCATCCACATATCTGCCAGGTTTATGACGTCGGACCGGATTATCTGGTGATGGAGTTCGTCGAGGGCGCACCGCTGAAAGGTCGTCTGCCGCTCCAGAAGACCGGGGAATACGCCGCGCAAATTCTGGATGCCCTGGATGCCGCGCACCAGAAAGGTATCACCCACCGGGATCTGAAGCCAGCGAACATATTAGTTACCAAGCAAGGGATCAAACTGCTCGACTTCGGGCTGGCGAAGCAGGCGATTCGCCTCCACGAAGACGACGCCACCAAGGCGCTCACGGAGCAAGGGCAAATCGTCGGCACATTGCAGTACATGTCGCCCGAGCAGTTGCAGGGCAAAGAGGTCGATGTGCGCAGCGACCTATTCAGCTTCGGCTGCGTGCTGTACGAACTGCTCACCGGCCAACGAGCTTTCGATGGAGCCAATGCGGCGAGCGTGATAGCGGCGATCCTGGAGCGGGAGCCCGCACCGCTGGAGATCGCTCAACCGCTCGACCGGGTAGTGAGACGATCTCTGGCGAAAGATCCCGACCAGCGTTTCCAAACCGCCCGCGATCTCAAAGCCGCGATCACATGGGCGCTGGAGCAACCGGCGCAAGTAACCGCTCCCCCACGGTCACGGCTCGGTTGGTTTTTGGCGGCGGTACTGGCGATGGTCTCAATTGGACTCGGGACGCTGCTGTGGCTGGCGGCGCGGCGTCAGGTCCCTGACGAAGGTGTGCTGCACTTTCAGGTCAACGTTCCGCCCGGCGCGGAGGTCAGACTGGGGGTCGGAGGCGGCGCCGCGATTTCGCAGGACGGCCGGACGATCGCGTTCGTCGCGGCCAGAGCCGACGTGCCCCAGCTATGGGTTCGCCCGCTCGACTCGGTAACGGCGCGCGAGTTGCCAGGGACGGACGGCGCCCGATACCCGTTTTGGTCGCCGGACGGACAAGCTCTGGCTTTCTTCGCCGACGGCAAGCTCAAACGCATCGGGATCGCGGGCGGCGCGTCCACCATCCTTGCGGACGCGCCCGAGCCGCGCGGCGGCACCTGGATCGCCGACGGAACCATTGTGTTCGGTCCCGGCAATACCGGATTGCTTTTTCGAGTTCCGTCGTCCGGGGGAACGCCCATGCCCGCAACAGATCCGGAATCGCCGCATGAAGTAGGCAGCCATCGCTGGCCTCAGTTCCTGCCTGGCACCCGCCGTTTTCTCTATTTCGTCCTGAGTTCGCAGCCGCAACTGACGGGCGTCTATGTTGGGTCGCTCGATCGCCCGCATGAGAAAATCCGGCTGCTCGAAAGTTCTACCGCGGCAGTGTATTCTCCTGGCCACGGGAATCATCCCGGCTATCTGATCTGGCTTCGCGAAGGCGCTCTGACGGCGCAGCCGTTCGATCCCGAGCGCGCGCGGCTTTCAGGCGAGCCCGTTCCCGTGCCAGGCGCCGAAGCGGTGGATTCCCACGAGGGCGTGTATTTCGCCGGGGTCTGGACTTCCAGCAACGGCACGCTTCTGCTATCGAGCGGGAGCGACCACTATCAGCCCACCTGGTTCAGCCGCGATGGAAAGGTTTTGGGCACTGTGGGCCAGCCCGACCGATATGCATCGGTACGCATCTCTCGCGACGGCAACCGCGCCGCCCTGTCGCTTCTCGATTCCTCCGGAAAGCGCGACATCTGGATCATGGACCTGGCGCGCAACCTTCGGAGCCGCCTGACGTTCAACGGCGACGGCCATATCGCCATCTGGTCTCTGGATAGCGAGCGCATCATCTTTTTCGGAAACAACGGCACCGTATTATGGGCCAAGCGGGCAGACGGAGCCGGCGAGCCGGAAGCAATACTGCGATCCAAAGACATCGTTTTCGCCGACGACTTTTCCCCGGACGGCCATTACCTCATGTACACGGAACTCTCATCGGAAACGAACCTTGATCTGTTGCTTCTGCCCACCGCCGGCGATCGAACCCCGCTGCCCTATCTGAAAACGAGAGTCGCCGAATCGCATAGCCAGTTTTCGCCCGATGGGAAGTGGGCCGTGTACACCTCCGATGAATCGGGCCGCGATGAGATCTATGTCCAGACATTTCCGCGAAGCGGCACCAAGTATCTGGTCTCGGCCGGCGGTGGCAATCATGCGCGTTGGCGTAGCGATGGGAAAGAACTGTTCTACCGGACCAAGGAGGGATATCTCGCGGCGGTTTCGGTCCGGTCCGTGCGCCAGGGATTGAAAACCGGCGCACCGGCTATGCTCTTCCGAATCATCGAGCCTCTGGGAGCGACCGCCTATGCCTACGATGTAGCTTCGGATGGGCAGCGCATCCTGGCACTGGCGCCGATTCAGAGCGCGGTGACGCTGACGGTGCTCGTCAACTGGCAGGCGGGTTTGAAGCCATAGCTAAGTTCGCAGGCGATGGCGGAGATGGGGCCGGTGAGCCGGTGATGGCTGGGCTACACTGAATGAACCCATCCCTATGCCGTTGTCCGCTACAACGAAGCTCGGCCCCTACGAAATCCTCGCGCCGATCGGCGCGGGCGGCATGGGTGAAGTGTATCGCGCCAAGGACACCAAGCTCGATCGGGAAGTTGCGATCAAGGTTTTGCCCGCTGCGCTTGCGCAGGACCCGGAACGCCTGGCCCGCTTCGAGCGCGAAGCCAAAGTCCTTGCGTCGCTGAACCATCCCAACATCGCGCAGATTTACGGGATCGAGGAATCGGACGGCGTTCGCGCGTTGGTGATGGAGTTGGTGCCGGGCGAGCCGTTGAAAGGGCCGCTCCCGCTTGCGACCGCGCTCAACTACGCCAGGCAAATAGCTGATGCGCTGGAAGCCGCGCACGACAAAGGCATCGTCCATCGGGATCTGAAGCCCGCCAATATTTTGGTGACACCCGGCGACGTGGTCAAGGTTCTCGACTTCGGGCTGGCCTTTGTGGAGAGCCGCGATCGCGAGGCAGCGGACCCTAACAACTCGCCCACCCTCACCTTCTCTCCCACGCGCGCGGGAATGATCATGGGCACCGCGGCCTACATGAGTCCAGAGCAGGCTCGGGGCAAGCAGGCGGACAAGCGCGCCGATATCTGGGCGTTCGGTGCGGTGTTTTATGAAATGCTCACCGGCCAACAGCTATTTCGCGGCGAGACGGTTTCCGACATTCTGGTGGAGGTTCTTGGAAAAGAGCCGGATCTGAGTGCCCTGCCGGCGCACACCCGCTACGTGGTGGAGCGATGTTTGCGCAAGGACCTCCGCAAGCGTTGGCAAGCCATTGGCGATGTGCGAATCGCTCTCGAAGAAGGGTTGCCGGAGTTGGCTGCTGGGCCGATGCCAGCGGCGGAAGCCAAGCGAACCTGGCTGCCATGGGCGATCGCGGCCGCTCTACTTTTGGTTGCGGCAGTCACGTCGTTCATGGCATGGCGCGCCACTCGATCGGCGTCCGGTTCAGGCGATCTTCCGCTCATCCGCCTGGACGCCGACCTGGGCCCGGACGCGCACGTCGCTACCGCCTACGCTTCCTCGATCACGGCCATCTCGCCGGACGGAACACGACTGTTGTATCCTGAGCGCGGTCCGGATGGCAAACAGATGCTAGCTCCCCGGCTTCTGAACGAGAAGACCGGCACCGTGATTGCAGGCACCGAGAACGGCTCCGGGCCCTTTTTCTCGCCCGACGGCCAATCCATCGGGTTCTTCGCGGATAACAAGTTGAAGCGGACTGCCTTGAACGGCGGCTCCCCGATCACTTTGGCCGAAGCCTCCAATCCGCGGGGCGGAAGCTGGAGCGAGGACGGAACCATTATCGCCTCGCTCACCAATACCACGGGCCTTTCCCGCATTCCCGCATCGGGAGGAACGCCGCAAGCACTCACTCAATTGCGGGACGGAGAAGTAACTCATCGTTGGCCGCAAGTTCTGCCAGGAGGTAAGGCCGTCCTGTTTACGGCGAGCAGGAACCTGAGCGACTACGAAAGCGCTAGCGTAGAAATGCTGACATTGAAGACCGGCGAGGTCAAAGTCGTTCAGCAAGGAGGCTACTTTGGGCGTTATGTCGTGAGAGGCCATCTCCTTTATGTTCACGACGGAACACTCTTTGCTCTGAACATGGATGGATCCCCGCTCAGAACGCAGGGCCAGCCCGTCCCGCTTCTGGAGGATGTGGCCAGCAGCTCGACTTCAGCGGCCGGTCAATTTGATGTTTCGCGTAACGGAATTTTCGTTTTCCACAGCGGCAAATCCCTACCGGAGACCTGGTCGATTGAGAATTTCGATGCCGGCGGATCAAAGAAGGACCAGCCGCAATTGTCAAAATCCTCTGCGTACTTCACACCGCGTTTCTCGCCCGATGGTAAGCGCCTGGCGGTTGGCCTGGAAGGCAAGGGCGTCGATCTTTACGTGTATGATTTTCAAACTGACGTTCTCTCGCGCCTTACCTTTTTCGGCGAGCTTGCCTACGCCCCGGTGTGGACGCCGGATGGCAAGCACATCGTTTTGCTGCTTGGCCGGGGAGACAGCCAATCCCTATTGTGGATTCGCAGTGACGGCGCGGGTATGGCACAGACGCTGCTGGAAGGAAAGGCTTCGGTGGAACCACACTCCATCTCGCCCGACGGTCGCCACGTCGCTTACCAGCAATCGAGCAAGATGGGTTTTGAAACTTGGACCCTGCCGTTGGATCTGACCGATCCGGACCATCCCAAGCCGGGAAAACCCGAGCCGTTTGCGCAGACGGCCGCGAACGAAGTGCAGCCCGCCTTCTCGCCGGACGGACGTTGGATGGCTTATTCCTCCGATGAGTCAGGCGTTTATGAAGTTTATGTCCGGCCGTTCCCGGACACTGCCGGAGGAGGCAAATGGCAGGTTTCATCCGGCGGCGGCACCTTACCGCTGTGGTCCCGTGACGGGAAGAGCCTATTTTTTGAAACCGCGGACAATCGGATCATGGCGGTCAGCTACACGGCGAATGGCGTTTCGTTCTCGCCAGGCAAGCCTCGCCCTTGGTCCGACAAACAACTCACCATGCCCTCAGCCACTGAGAATTATGATCTCGCCCCGGACGGCACCAAGGATTGAGGCCCTGGTTGCTACACCCGCGTCGGAAGTAAACCAAAGGTCCATTCACGTCACATTTTTGCTGAATTTCTTCGATGAACTGCGGCGCCGGACGTCTCAGGCCAAATAATGCTTACCAAAACGATCTCCATGAAATCCAATAGCGCTTCACCCTCGGCTAGCCAAACGCGCCGATCTGCTCTGCGCACTGCGGGACTCGGGTTGGCGACAATGGCCTGCGTCTCCAGGCCGGCCGACGCCTCCGAATGGACCGCAGCGGAAAAGGCGAATGTTCAAGTGGTCAGCGATTTCTGCGCGGCTTGGCCGAGCCACGATATCGACAAGATTATGTCGTTCTTCGCCGAGAACTGCGCCTACCGAATGACGGAGACGCAGGAACCAACCAAGGGCAGGCAAGCTGTGATGGACCGAATCAAATCATTTCTCGACATGGTTCAGGGCTTTGAAGTGATCGAAACCTTCGCGAAGGGTCCGATGGTGTTTAACGAGCGCCACGACCACTTCAAAGGCGGTCCCCTGAAGATGTGGCATGGCGTGGGTGTGTTCTTCCTCCAGGCCGGCAAGATCGTGGAGTGGTCCGACTACACGATTTCGATGGACCGCGCCTAAAGTGCGAGCTGGCTTTAAGCTGTGTGCGCTCGGGATCGCAATTGTTCCGCGGCATGGAACCAATCTTGTTCGGGTGATCCGTCTGGACAACCTCTCGCTTGCCAGAGCGCATAAGCGAGAGCTGCGATGTCGGCATGTCCGAACGCGGCGATACCGTGTCCAACCGTAGGAGCCGCCGGCTGAGCGTGCTGATGAGCTTCCGGTGAGTGCTCGTGGGCCTGACGCGACTGTTCGTGCCCGCTCAGGTGATCCTGGTTTCCGTTCTCCTCGGCAACTCGATGGGCGTGCGCGCCGATGTCGTGCAGCTCGGCGGCTTGTTGGTGATTCTCGTAATGCGATCCGTCGTTATAGCGAGTGGACATAATTAAACGGCCGCTATTTGGCCCGACTTGGTGTGCGCTTCCTTGGCAAGTTTGTAAGCGTTACTGGAGTGCTCCAGCGCCCGTTCCGCATGCCATCTTCCTGCTTCATTATCCCCTTTTTCGTTATGTTCGGCGGCGGTACGGTGAGCGCACGCCGCGAGGTCGTGCTGTTCGGCGGCTTTGAGGTGTGCGTCGTGCATGGTGTTTCCTCCCGTGGAGATACTAGCGGTGCGCGGCGACTTCGGCGGTCACTGGAAGGTCGGCGCTAGCTTCGCCAGAGGACGAAATATCCTGGGCGCCGGTATGCTTCAGTAGATCTTTGGCCAGAGCGATCTCCCGGGATGTGTCGCAGTGAACGGAAAGCAGAATTCCGCCCGCTTTGATGTGTCCTTCGTAGCGCTTGGCTTCGTACTCGGGGATGCCCATCCCAACCAGTGCGCCAATCAGACCGCCGACCGCGCCGCCGACTCCGAGGCCCGCTAGGGCAGCCATGATGGGACCGGCCGCAATGAACGGACCGACTCCGGGAATTGCAAGAACGCCAATCCCGGCCAGTAAGCCAAGAGTTCCGCCAATCACTCCGCCTGTCGTAACTCCGGCAGTGGCGCCTTCGGGCGCTTTTGTATTCTTGTCGTGAGCAAAGTCTTTCGTGCCCCTGACATCAGGGAGCAAGACCGAGACGTCGTCGCTCGAGAACCCCGCCGCCAGTAGGTCATCGATGGTCCGTGTCGCTTGTTTGTCGTTTTGGTAAATGCCAAATACTGCTGTCTTTTTTCCTGCCATGATCTTGTCTCCTCAACCAAAGTCCTGCATGTGGAGGCCCAGTCCGCCGATCCCAAGGAGAGAGTTGGCCGGCCATGCTCGATCGAGATTGCACTGACCAAACCCGGTCAACTGACCTTAGGTGGTCGCAAGTCTGGCCTCGTTTGATCGTTTGGCTGTAAGCGCCGCTGGAATATGCGTTTGGCTCTTCTCGTGCCTTATCGGCCCTGTTGTCTCAAAAGGAGAGAATATGAAAAGACTCAAACCGTGCTTGGGCTTGCTGGCCGTGGTGGTTGTCGGGACTTTGGCGGGGTGCTCAACGAACACCACGAGGGCGGCGGACGTTTCTGGCGGCATCCGCACTTCGCTCGATCAGGCTGGCCTCAAAGATGTCTCGGTGAAGCAGGATATCGATAAGGGCGTCGTAACGCTGGGTGGACACGTGGCGGCGGACGCCGACAAGACACAAGCTGAAACCATCGCGAAGTCCATGGCGGGGACCCAAGTTGTATCGGATCAGATTGCGGTGATTCCGACGGGCGAGCATGATGCCAAGAAAGTGAACTCCGATCTGGACAAGGGCATCGAGGGGAACCTGGATGCGGCGCTGCTCCAAAACAGGCTTCACAAGAACGTAAATTACGCGGTCAATAATCAAGTGGTCACGCTGAGTGGTGAGGTCGACTCTCAGTCGAAGCGCGCGCAGGCACAAACCATCGCGTCGTCGGTTCCGAATGTGCAGCAGGTGGTGAACGAGCTGCAGGTTAAGAATCAAAAGGCAACTTCGTCGAACTAGGGAGCGCGGCGTTGGGACGGGCGCAAGCTATTGCGAAATCGTTTCGAGGGCGAGGTTGTTGGTGCGGGGGCCGAGCAAGCCGATGGCGAGCATCACGATCAGCATGCTGCCTGCGATGAGGCTGAAAACGCCCGGGACGCCGAAGCGATCGAGAACAAATCCGATCACAAACGAGCTGAAGACCACGGAGATGCGGCTAAAGGAGTAGACGAAGCCGACGGCGAGGGCGCGGATGCGCGTGGGGTAGAGCTCGGCCTGGTAGGCGTGGCAGGAAAACGACAGGATGTTGTTCGCCAGCGTGAGCAGCACGCCGAAGAAGATGAGCAGCGCGGCAGCGGTCATTTGTCCGAACAGGATGCCGGACACTGCGATGACGGCCGCGGACGCGACGATTTGCCATTTGCGTTCGAGCTGATCGGCGATGGCGGCGGCCAGGAGCGGCCCGAATGGGGCGGCGATGGCAATGATGAAGGTGTATTCGAGGCTGCTGGTGATGGCGATGCCGCGCTTGATCAGCAACGTCGGCACCCAGTTTGAAAACCCGTAGAAGCCGACGGTCTGAAACAGATTAAAGATAACGAGCATGATGCTGCGCGTCCGGTAAGGCGGCCGCCACATTGCGGCGAAGCTGCCCTGGGTCGCGACGTTTTCCTTTCCGCGCGCGTGCTCAGCGAGCCAGCGGGGACTTTCGGGAACGCGGAGGCGGATCCACCAAACCAAGATCGCGCCGGCGGCGCCGAGTAGCACCACCCAGCGCCAGCCATCGAGTCCTAACGGAGCGCGCGGGACCAGCAGCCAGGCCAATAGTGCGACCACGGGGACTGCGCAAAACTGGATCGCTTGATTGATGGCGAACGCGCGGCCACGCAGGTTGGCCGGCACGAGCTCGGTGAGATAGGCATCAATGGTGACCAGCTCGACGCCAACGCCGATGCCGGAAATGAAACGCCATAAATCGAGACCGAAGACTTCATGCTGGAAGGCCATGATGACGCTGGCGACCGTGTACCAGAGCAGCGAATACGTAAAAATGACCCGGCGGCCGAAGCGGTCCGCGACGAAGCTGACCAGCGCGGTGCCGACGAAGAGTCCGGCGAACATGGCGGCGACGAAGCCTGCGATGCCGGTGGTACCGAAGAGGCCGGGAGTGGTGGGAGTGAGGATGCCGGAGCGGACCAGGCCGGGCGCGATGTAGCCGGTGAAGAAAAGATCGTAGAACTCGAAAAACCCGCCGAGGGAGATGAGGGCAACGCGCGACCAGGTGCCTTTCATTCGATAACGCTTTGTGCGGTCTGAATCTCGGTGCCGAGTTCGAGGACGCGTTGATAGAGATGTTCGGCGTCAACTTCGCCTGTAATGGGCTCGCCGATATTTACAGTGACGGGATACCGCAGCGTCAAGCGCGACGCGAACACACGTCCGCCCTTGCGGCTGAGGGCGTGCCCCCACAGCCCGTCGAGGTAAATGGGAATCACCGGAATGGTCTCGACGCCGCGTGCAATGACCTCGACGCCGCGCTCGAACGGCTTCATGTGGGAAGTGCGCGCCATCTCGCCTTCGGGGAAGATGCAAACCAGACTGCCCTTTTCGAGTTCCGCGCGCGCGTTGCGAAGCGCACGCAACGACTCCTTCGGTGAACGGGTGGGGAGCGGGATGGCAAACAACAGGCGGCAGAACGGCTTGAGCCATTTGAGGTCGTACAACGGCTGCCATATCAGGAAACGAATGAAACGCGGGGTGGCGCAGCCGATCAGGATGGAGTCAGCATAGGAGACGTGATTGGAAATGAGGAGCGCGCCGCCCGTGGCGGGGATGTTGTCCGCGCCGATAATGCGTATTTTGAAGAACAGGTTGGCAAGCAACCAAAGCACCAGCCGGATTACCCTCGATACAAGCACTACACCGATCATATTCAAGAATTTGATCGACGGTTGAATTGCGGGAACAACCACTGTATTGTGTTCCTATGCGTTCACGAGTCTGGTGGGCATCGATCCTGGGGCTTTGCTTCATGGCTGCGTCGGCGCCAGTCCAGGCGCATCATTCGTTCGCCGCGGAATACGACGTTACGAAACCGATCACGCTGGCTGGCGTGGTGACCAAGATCGATTGGAGCAATCCGCACGTCTACATTTACCTGGCGGTGAAGGGCGAGGATGGTCAAGTGATCAACTGGGCGCTGGAGGGTCATCCGCCCAATACTCTGCGCCGCACGGGCTGGCATCAGGGCAGCCTGAAAGAGAGCGACACCATCACCGTCACTGGCTGGCGGTCGAAAGATGGCAGCAATCGGATAGCCGGCCGCGAGGTGACTCTGCCTGACGGCAAGAAGCTTTTCCTTGGGCCGCCGGCGGCGCAGTAGGAGCCCGATGAGACTCGTAAGATCTTCCGTTTTGATCGCGGCCGCGGTAGTGGTTTCGTCGTCGGTGTGCGCATTCGGGCAAAGTAAAGCATCCGCAGGCAAACCTGACTTGTCCGGGATCTGGCAGGCTATCGGGGTGAGTTTGTTTGGAGAAACGGGCGAAGTGCGTCCAGGCGAGGGCCGATCGAGCACCTGGGGTCCGCCCGCGGGCCCGCCTCCTTATCAGGATTGGGCTCTGCCCAAGGTGAAGCAGTTGGCGTCGGACGACCGCAACGATCCCACAGTGCATTGCAAGATGGCCGGAGTGCCGCGAATTACCGGCATTCCGGTGCCGTTCGAGATTGCACAGACGCCGAATAAACTTTATATTCTCTACGAATCGAACCACATTTTCCGCATTATCCCGACGGAGGGCCGGCCTCATCCGGAAGAACTCGATCCGGCCTATATGGGCGACTCGGTGGGCCACTGGGATGGCGGCACGCTGGTGGTGGACGTGACTGGATTCAACGACAAGACGTGGCTTCCCGGCGCTGGGCATTTTCACAGCGATCAATTACACGTGGTGGAGCGCTACACGCTGCAACCGGACGGCACGATTCGCTACGAAGCGACCATGGAGGACCCCAAGGTGTTCACCAAGGCATGGCAATACCGCTTGGTTCTGCGCCATCCGCCGCGCGACGAGCGCATCATGGAAGCCGAGTGCGATCAGAACAACCAGGATCTGGAGCACATTGTTCCGGACGCTCGGTGAGGGCGCGGATTCGATATGGAGCTGGCGGAGGGGCTTGAACCCCCGACCCTCTGATTACAAAGTATACCGGCCAACCGTTCCGGGTTTTCCGGGAGTTCCCCCGGTTTTCCCCAAGTGCTTCAGTTTCAGTATAATAGGAGCAGTGGCGGGTCCGGGCTGTTGAGCCCGCGCGGGTTGTTGGCGATTGCAAAACCCTCGATATTGCCTCGATGGAGGCGATGATCCTGCCATCCAGGAAAGGAACAATCGCCATGCCACAACCCTCCTCCAATGTTGTTCAAATGCCCGCGCCCGTCACTCCAGTGCGGCGCAAAGGACGTTTGAAACTCACGGACGCCAACGTCAAAAATCTCCCGCTGCAAGGTGCTGACTCCGTGTTCGGACCGCATGAGAAGCTGCCTGCGCTTTACTACGACACCGAAGTCCGAGGCTTCTTTGTCCTATGCCATCGCACCAGCAAATCTTTTTACTGCCAGCACGACATCGCCGGGCGCTCGGTAATGGTCAACCTCGGGCGCGCCGATACCATCACCGTTAAGGACGCACGGAAACTGGCCATGGCTGCGATTGTCCAGATGAAGAACGGCATCAACCCGAACGATGAAAAGCAGCAGCGCAAGCTGCAAGGGTTGATCGATGCGGAGACGGACGCCTTCACCTTCCGTGATGCTCTCAACGCTCACCTATACGAGCGCAAGCGGGAACGGAGCGCCAAGACCATTCACAACTACCTGAACATCGCCGAAACGCATCTTGCCGATTTGATGGATAAGCCGATGACGTGGCTGGGCGCCAATCAGCATTTGATCGAGGCGCTTCATGACCGGGTGACGCGGCGCGGCTGGGATCGAACCAAGAAGGCCGGGCGCGGACGCCGCGCAACGTGTGGACCGGCACCCTACTCAGCTAACGGCGCTGTGAGGTTGTTCCGGGCCGTCTACAAGCACGCCCGCGTCAAGAAGTCGCACTTGAAACTGCCGGAGTTCCAGCCTATCGAGTTGAACCCGGAACACGCCAAGGATTCCGCGCTGAGCTTGGAGCAGTTGCCAGTTTGGTACGACGCAGTAATGAAGCTGCCCAATCCGATCCGGCGCGATTTCCAATTGTTCACATTGTTCACCGGCAACCGCAGTACAGCCACGAGCGAAATGATGTGGAAGGATGTGGACCTGACGGGCGCGGTGAACGGCGTGCCGTCCGTGTTCGTCCCAACGCCCAAAGGCGGAGCCAGCAAAGCATTCTATGTTCCGCTGTCAGACTTCCTCGTGGACCTGCTGAAGGCCCGGCGCGCGTGCAAGATGACCAATGCCGCATTCCCGGATTCGCCCTGGGTCTTCCCGGCGATTGACAGCGACAGTCAGCATATTGAAGAGCCAACCGAGAAGCGCCATGATCTCTTGAAACACTTCTCACCTCACGCGCTGCGTCACTCCTACATTACCTTTGCGCAATTCGCGGGCGTGAACCTTACAGACATCGCATTCCTTGCCAATCAGCGGCCCAAGAGCATCACCGTCGCCTACATGCGGGCGCTCCTGGGTCCGCTGCGCGAGAGACAGCAGACGATCACTGCTTACATCCAGGATCATTTGGCCAAATAAAGAAAATACCCGCTTCTTTTTCGCGCGGACGATGAGCGATACTAGAAGAGTCCGCTCCGTGGTCGCTTAAAAACAAAGCGGGGCGTAGATCAGGGACAGGCACTCAGTGGCCGCTAGCCCCTGGATGATGTAAGGCCGGATTCAAGGCCCAATCCAAAGAATGAGTGGTAACAAGCTGGTTGCGGCGTGTCCGCACAGGCCAGCAGAACCGTTCTCTCTGGATTGGGCCTTTTGATTTGTATAGGCGACAACCCGATACCGGACTGGCGGCATAGGAAGACTTCAATCCCAATGTCCGCTGCTGTTCTCGAACAATTGATGAAGAGCGCCGCTGACGCGCCCGCCATCAAGCGCAACCGCTCGGTTCCCCGCTTTTACTTGAATGAATTTGAAGTAGAGCAAATGACAGGTATTCTCGTCTCCACGCTGCGAAAGAATCGGAGCAAGGGCGTTGGTATTCCCTACATCCCGATGCCTCGTTGCATTCGCTACTCAATGGAAGACGTGGTGGCATACATGGAGGCCCAGAAGATCAACCCGGAAGATCGTCGCTTCAACCCCGAGTTCAAGCGCGGGCGTCCTCGCAAGGATGGCTCTGCACCGAATGCCGCTACAGGTATCGCTCGGGCCGTGGCTGCGAACAAGAAGGAGACGGCAAAGGCGGAATAGTTTGGAGCGCAGACCCGAAATATCTGCGCCCCAGTTCCGTCTGGCCTTGGGAAGGCTCAAACAATCCATTACTAGGATAACGCGAGTCGCCTGCCCTCCGGCAAGCCGGGACATTCCGCCATGGTCAAGAGAACGCTATGGCGAAAAACAATCTTAAATTGAACAATGACGGTAATCTCCCGTTCGCGCTCGAATACATTAAGCGTGGGTGGAAGATATTCCCCGTTTTTTATGTGCTTGCCTCGGGTGGCTGCTCGTGCCGCAAGGCAAAATGTTCGAGGGTCGGGAAACATCCTTGCACACGCAATGGAGTCCAGGACGCCTCGAATGATGAAGCTCAGATCCGCGCGTGGTGGACGGAGAACCCATATGCCAACATCGGCCTTGCGACAGGCCACGGAGGGCTAATCGTCCTTGATGAGGATTGCGGCGTTGATAAGAAGACAGAATTGCAGAAGGTTGGCCCGGCGTCACTCCGGGCGCTCGTCGAAGCCAATGCACCGCTGCCGGCCACATTGACCTCCAACACTGGCGGTGGTGGCCGGCACTTCTATTTCCTCACTACTAAGGAGATCAAGAACAAGACCGATTGCCCTGGCAAGCATCTCGATATCCGAGGGTATGGTGGGTACGTTTTGCTTCCGGGCAGTAATCACGAATCTGGCGGCAAGTACAGTTGGGTTGACGCGGAGGCGCGTATTGCGGACATGCCGGAGTGGCTAGAGCGACTAGTCATGAAGGATTCTGACATAGACATCTCGGGCGACATCGACCATGAGCTAAATGATGCTGTTGCCAAAAGCCTCAAGCAGAACCATGCTGCCAGCGCAGAGCAGTTGGTAAAGCTGCTCCATATGCGTGGGCCTGGAAAGGATGGCGAGGACGGCCCGCGCTACCTTCCGCCTGATTGTGACCGTAACGATTGGTGGCAAATCGGCGCTGGGCTCAAGAAGGAGTTGGGCGACAAGCGCGGTTGGGAAGTCTGGAATGAGTGGAGCCACGGAGCGCCGGAGAAGTATGACGAGAAGACGGCAATGGTTCAATGGAATAGCTTCGTTGACAAGGGGCTCACTGCCGGAACCATTATCCACTTCGCCAGGCAGAATGGATTCCGCGGTTTCGATACCGAGGCTGCGAATGCGCCGGAGATCCGGGAGAACTGGATATATGCCGTTGCCATAAAGCGATTTGTGGAAACTGATCGCTTCTTGGAATGGGACAAGGACCAGTTTGACGCGTGGCACGCTTCCGAGTTCGCGCGTGGGAATCCCTCGTCTCACGTGCTCAAGAATGCTAACTTCCGCAAGGTGGAGGGCGTTACCTATTGGCCCGAGCAACCGTTATTTGTAAGGGAAATAAACGGGCAAGAATGCCTGAACTACTGGCGCCCATCCAAGGTTAAGCCAGTAAAGGGCGATGTACAGCCGTTCCTGGATCATGTGAAGTACCTGTACCCCGATGGCGATGAGGCAAATATTCTACTCGACTACCTGGCATTCCAAGTTCAGCATCCCGGAGAGAAGGTCCACTGGGCAATTCTGCTGGAGGGCGACCAGGGAAACGGCAAGAGCTACTTTGCTCTCGTGATGCAGTTGGTGCTCGGAGCGCATAACGTGAAGATGGTCCATCCCGATAGCCTGCATGAGACGTTTACGCAATGGCAGCGGAACACACAGCTAATCGTCATCGAAGAGATGATGGCGAAGGCCCGGCTGGAGATCATGAACAAGCTAAAACCGATGATCACCGAGCCATGGTGTACGATCCGCGAAATGTACCGGCCTCCGTATGAGCAGGCGAATAGATTCAACTTCCTCTTCTTCAGCAATCACAACAATGCGCTGATTATTGACAACACGGACCGGCGCTACTGCATCTTGAAGACGAACTCGCCACCTCACCCCGACTCGAATGCCTACTACGGGCCGCTGTTCGATTGGACGCGGGCCAATGCAGCCGCGCTAGCTTTCTACCTGGATAATCGTTCTCTGGCGAATTTCAAGGCGAAAGCGCATGCCCCGATGACCGATGGCAAACGGGCGATGATTAGGCAGTCAATGACACCGCTGAAGCAATTCATCGATGAGCATGTCCAGGCGCGGGAGTATCCACTTCAGTGGGATCTGGTCTCCACTTCAGCGCTCGTGAAGCCACTCACGGTGGAGTTCAATTTGCGTACTAACACCAAGGAGATCGCGAACGCATTCAGTGAGCTTGGGTATCTGGATCTCGGCAGAACGCGTACCGGCCAAGAGCGTGTCTACATGTGGGCTATTCGGAGTTTCGAGACTTATCGCCATTGGAATCCAGCACAACTACGGACACTGTGGACGTATCAGGTGAACAATACTCCAGCGGAACCGGGCGCTGATACAGTGGACGCTCTGTACAAGGATCGCCAGCCAAACTCGATCCAAGGTTCAAAGATGTGACCGGGCCGCGTTTCTCGTCCCGGATGTGGCCGCGTCCTGGATACGTCCCGGATAGCTCGGGACGGCGTAATTGTTTGAAGAGGTTGAGGTTAGTATGGGTTTTAGACGCGTCCCGCGAGAATTTCTCTATACCTCCTCTCTCAATTTGTTGTTGTTGCTGTTGAGGAGAGGGTTATACCAATTTCTTACGGGACGCCACGCAAACATGCGCGCGCGTCAAGCGGGTGTGGCTTTCGAGCGTCCCAGACGATCCGGGACGGATCCAGGACGGAATTCGATCCGGGACGGGCGGCATCCTTCGTTCACGCGGCGCGCGCCAATGAACATACACGTCCTCGGTAAAAGAAGCATTCCATCTTTGAACAAAGCAATGTTGCTCGAAAGCCACGCCCGCTTGTACTTGAACACGTATTCTTTATGTTCAAACGCCAGCGCTGCTAATCCTTAGTTAGTCCGTCCATCACAGCGAAAGCACAGCAGGTGTGTGGTTCGTGTGCAACCCATCGATCTGGTCAATGAGTGATCCAGGCGTTATACAGGTGAGTTGATAGGAGCGTGGGCATGCGGCACTGGTCGCAGATGGTTCGCGCGGCTTAGTAGGGGCCTTGCCTTCGGTAGTTTGGCCGTGTATTCTGAGGGCGGCTGACGGCTGACCAAAGGAGGCAGCTTTCATCATGCACAGACACGTTGTTCCGCCAGGCGCAGGACCACCGGGGAGTCTAGACCAACGACTCGCCCGCTCATTAGTTCGTGAGCGCATTTTGTCAGTAGATAAACATTTCAATGTCGCGGCAGTTGAAGCGTTGCCGCTTAAGCGCGTTCAGTCATATGGTCAGTCCGAAAAAGCGTCAGTTGTGGCTTTGCCACTTAGGCCCATTTGGTCAGAATCAGTATCTGACCCGTCCGAGGTAGCTTCAGTTTTGGTTGGGCCGAATACGAATAGGGATTATGCCAGCGAGCGTCATCGCTCATATCATCGGTGCAGTCTATTTCATCAAAGAAGTTTGCAAAGTGATCCCAACACTTTTTGAAATAGTTCGTCACCGGAGCGTCGATGGCTACCAAGCCGTCCGGTAAGAAAGCGAAAAGATCATGCAGACAATCTCAAGAGGTAGACAACAGGGGAATCGAGAGAAAGCTCTACATGATCAGTTGTGTGTCTATTCCCGTACAGGTACTGCTCGCCCTGATGGCCCTTGTGGTCGCGTGGTTGGCTTACTCCAAGCCGCACGCCGATCCGCCCGAGCAAAAGCCAGTGATCATCATTCTGGAGCCCACTGTCCAGATGCCAGCAGCGAAATCAAAGGTTCAGAAGCATTCCATTCCAAAGCCAAAGGCACAGGAGCCTTGCATAGGCTTTGAGCTTAGCGAGAAGGTAGCGCGCTAAAAGGCGCGCAGCCAGCACAGCCCGACAAACCGACGCCCCCAAGAGGCTAAAACCCCTTGGGGGTTTTTTCTTGTCAGTCCTGTGTATCGGACGCCCTTAAAAAAGAACAGGCGGGCTAACTCTCGATTAGCAGGTTGAACGGCATCATTGCACAGCCGGGCGTGTTCTCTGGCCACTTCCGCGCCGGTTCAGGATTGACCAATCCAGTGCTGATACAGGCCCGACGCATCACAGGCCCGCGTCATCACCGCCACGGATGTCCGCCAAACGCAGCAGCGCTGCCCTGCTCGTGGGCAGGACGCCATCCGCGCGCCGGAGACAGGCGACAGGGCCGAGATAGATTCCTGCCGCTACCTTGGAGGCACGAAGCTGTTGTTGATGATTTCGAGATGGTGAGCAGTCATGTTTCCTGAGCCCTCGGGAACAGTCTCCACGGATGTCTTCAGAGTTCTCCCGTCCTTGAGCTGGATAGTCCACTGGATAACAAAGGGCACATGATGTTCGGCGGTTAGATTGCCGCTCTTTTCAAACGTCACCTTCTCCACCGCCTGAAGTGTGCTTTTCTTACCAACCGCCGCCAGTGTTCCGTCCTCGATCACTCCCCCGTATTCTTGGATGAAACGATGCCACCAATCGTCGTCGCTGCACAACGTTGTTGGCAATTTGTAAGCAGCTAAAAATACTCGCAATTGATGCCGGAAAGTGTTGAGGTAGACGAAGTCCTTGAAGAGATTGTACTCTTCACGGAAACTCCACGTACCCATTGGGGTCAGATACGCAACAGTGTTCGTGACCCATCGATCCACTCTTTCTAAGAAGCCTTCGGTAGTCTTTGGCGATTCCAAGTCAACGTGAAGCGCCCAATGGCAATACATCCACAAAGAGCCCATGTTGTGGTTCGGGTCGTCCCGCTCCAGCAGCTTTCGTACCTCTGCCAAAAGGTAAACAACTTTGCATTCGGTGTCGACAGGCTCGCTGAGAAGAGCCATCAGCTTGCTAACAATGTCCTTTGTCATACCGCCACCAATCATAGCCCGGCTAATTGTCCATTAGTCGGTCGCACCGCGCGCCGCGTCATGTCTGCTCAGTGGCCGTGTGCAAACAGCAACTAACGTCTGACAGAATCCAGGCTCTATACAGGCTTACTCATCCGGCGTGGCGGTATGATAGCCAGGAACTTTCACGCAGCCGTACACACGGACGAACCGGCACAAATTGTGCCGGGCATCGAGTCCGTGCAGCTTGCAAGCCTCGATGAACGCGCGCACGGTCATACCGTCGTGGAGTAGTTGCCAACATTGCAAGCGCTTCCCTCGGAATACCCGGTCCTCATCCAGAATGTGTATCGGCGCGTCTATTGGCAGGCGCCCATGCTGCTGGCGCTCATGCTGCACTGTCTTCGAGCAGCGGCTTACTTTAAGGGCTGGCGGGTGCGCCTTGTTCCGCTCCATCGCCTCGACTTCCACCGGGGTCAACTTCACAATCCCTGTACAGGCCGGACAGCAATTGGCGCAAAAGAATCCCCCATATGCTACCTCACACAGATGGACGCCTCCATGCATGACGGTTCCACATGAGAAGCACTCCGCAACTAGCCCGTTCTTGGATATGCGGCACAAGCGAGTGACATCAGGGAAGTAGAGCGGAGACACCAACTCGATTTCCCGGCGCGGTGTCATCATCGTCGATTAGGATGAGGTTCAATGGACGGCAAGGGCGCATTTTCGTTCCCGCCATTGACGCCATCCACATCGTCCATGGCCCGTAGCGCGGCGCGGATCTTGGCTGCCTTGTCCTCTGGGCTGTCTTCTTTTTCGCCTGGGATCGGGCCGCTATCCCGATGATGAAAGCGCATCTTGAGTAACACGATTGCGGCTGTCGTATTGTCATTCATGGCCTGTTTGAACAGGACGCTCCACAGTTTGTCTTCCTCAATTTTGCGGCCGCGCGTGATGGCTTCCTCGATCTCGGGATGCCGTTTGCGCCAAGCAGACAGCGTTTGCGGGCAACATCCGAGAAGCTGACAGAGAGTGGTCAGATTCGCGCCATACTGCCCGCATGCTTCCTCGATCAGCCGTACAGCGTGCTTGGGTGGGCGTCGCACCTTGGCTGTCATGTATGCCTTGCGCAGCTTGGAATCGGGCGCAGCCCATTGTGCTTTGGCGCGGGCCGATTGCCTGGCGCGAGCCTCCGCCGTCAGGCCGGGCCGTTTGTTAGGCTTCGCCTTAGTCACAGCTTCCTTCTTCGTGGCCATACGTCTTTAATCTAGCGTCTAAACATAAGTTGCCATTCGCGTTGGAGGCTCGGAATTGGCCAAGAACAATGGCCAAACATGAGCGGGCAGAAATGTTTTAGTAGTAGGGTTAAGGCGTAGTTGTTCTTGGGTGAGTAGCGGCGGGCTTTGCTTCCTTTCTCCCGTCCCACTGCCCCGAGACGATCTGATGTGCATTTTGTTTACCTTGCGAAAACCGGGCCGGAGTTCTGGCACGAGGATCAGTACGATCTCGCGTGAACCTTTCCTACTTTTGGGAACTCCAGATATTCCCGCCCGGAATTTTTAGAACTGGAGATTTCCCAAATATGCTCGAATTATTCCCGAGAGTGCCATTCGGCCCGGCCAACGATCCAGGCCAGTGCACGCCCTGGCCCAAGCCGGTATCGGCGTTCAACCTTGCGTGGCTTTCCGGCACCTTTGTGCCGGATCAGCGTGATCGCTTGGCGCGCATCCAAGCTGCCATCAATGCAGCGAACACCCATATAGAGAAGGTCCGGCTGGAAGCTAGCGGCGCGCCTATCGTCGGAACTCGCGCCCCAAACGGCAACATTCTGCGGTCCGGTAGCGACGCAAATCTTGAACACCAACTCCGCACTCACGCGCGGAACCAGATCATTGTCAAAATCGTCGAAATCCGCAACGGCTTGGACAAAATTGTGCCGCCTTTGTTAAGGGATTCCGCCCGCGCGTCACTAACCGCCGACACTTTGAAAGAGCGGGTTTTCGACAAGCTATCCTGTCTCTCCCGCGCGTCACTCACTGGCCTGGATCGGGCTGCGTTTGCGGCGCTAAAGAGCAATTACTCAAATATGCTGAGGGATTTGAGCCCGATAGAGTTGACGGCATATGGCCAGAGAGCACTCGATGACGGCAGCGCCGAAGCACTCCCGCTGCTCGATTCGATAAGGGTCGAAAATTTCCGACGGCCCAAAAGTGACCGAGGGTTTCTGAACAACTCCATCATCCAACTGGCCACAGTGCCGGAGTACGACGCAGCGAATTTGTTGCTCACCGAAACGCAGCAAATCAATGACCGGGCACTTATCATTTGGGCTGATTTCCAGGGAATGACATCCCGAGCCAACCTGATGAAGATGGACAATGCTCTCACCCAGCTCGGGAAACAACTGAATTCGGAACTGCCGATCTATGGCACCGAGGACGAATAACATGAATGAAAATGTAATTAGTGTCAACCAAACGATAGCCCCAGTTTCCACTCTGAGTGTGCCCGGCCTGTTCGCGGTCTCGACCGAGGCTGTAACGCTTTCCGAACTGCTGAAGGGCAAGATCCCTGCCAGGGCGCAAACTGTTCTGCTCCGCGCTCGGGGAACCAACCAAGGGACCGTCTATGTCGAGCGGCTGGACAATCCCGGCGCGCGTCACGCGCTATTGCCCGAGGCCGGAATCGAGATGAGTGTTGCCGACCTTGCAACGCACTGGGTAAGGGCAGATGGCGACCAAGGTGACTCCATCGTAGCGGCCTATACACGCTTGATGAATGACAAAGAATGACAAGGAGTGACATGGCAATACGAACCATCAATCCGAAGACGGTGCGCGGAGGCGTACCCGCTGGAAAGCTGACTGTGCGCCAAGTGGCTCCTCTTCATAGCCAGTCGATTGCCGTCATGCAGGTGGGCTCGGCAAGTGGGCATCGAAACCCTCGAAGGGTGGCTCGTGGGAGGGCACCGGCACCACGAGGTATGGCCGGATGACCGCCGCGCAGAGAATGCTGATTGGGCAGGCGCTCGGACGGGATGTTCTCTCGGCAGCAGAAACCCTAAATTTCCATTTGAACACTTATGGAAAAGCTGATGCTTCCTTATGGCGGGCGCTCCTCGAAAAACTTTTTGAAGGAGCCGGAGATGAAGTCATGGGCAGTCCGCTTGGGCTAACAATCCAGATTGCCATTTTAGGAAAGATACAAGGAGACAGCGATGCAAGCGTGCAACGCCGCGCCGGACGTGGTTCCGGCTTCCCTGGCAAACACCAGTTCTGATATGTACGTCGCCTGTGGGCGAATCGGCAAGTTGGACTTGGCGCGTGACGGCTGCTTCACCGCAATCGACGTGTTCCGGTTTGCAGCATTCGATCTAGCAGCGCGTGGAATGGAAGGCGAAGTCCGGGCGCTTCTCAGCGCAGGGCGCGAGACCGTTCGGGAGTTCTTGCAGCGCGCTTACGGCTGCTCGATGGGGCGGCGCGAGTACTTCACGCCCTCTCACCTAACGGGCGCGCAAGCGGACGCCAAGGACTTCCTACGGTTGCTAGGCCGGGCTGCCGGAGCGCGGAAGCGGACAGCCTGAAGGGGCGTAGACTACAACGGGTAGTATTGTAAATTTGCCGACAACACAATTGGCAGTATATTCTATCGGGCGTATGGCAACTGCCACCAAACCTCGATTCCAAATTCAACGCAGGCCACCTACGCAGACGCAGATCCGCGTGATGGTCGATCTTCTGGCTGCTTTGCCGAATGAAGATCAGCGCACCGCACTCCAGCTTTACTACAGTGAAGCGCTCCGGCCCGAGACGGTCTGCCAGCGGACGGGCATGACGCCCGAGGCTTTCAGCGCGCTCCGAGCGGATGTCCGCAGTCAATACCTCCAACGCACCGGGAGGCTCTGTCAATGATGATCGCCATCAACGGCCTCTTTGTGCTGGTCTGCATCCTGCTTGATTTGCTCCGGCCCGCCTCCTCTCCCTCCCGCAACTAGTCCACCGCGCGCGCGTCACGCTTATCCGGGATGCGCCGCAACTCCCTCAGTTTGGTAGCAGACTCCCGAGGTAGCGACAGCGCTCATGGCAGGCAACCGGAATGTTTCGCGCTTGATCACGGTGGGAGACGATGCGATTACAGATCACGCAGCGGTCCTCGTGAAGCTTCGCTTTGATCTGTTGGAATGCTGAAATTGCCGCCCACGCGACAACGACACTGGCAGCAATAATACCTTCGATTGGTCCTACAGGAATCTCCGGCAGGTGGAACATGTTCCCTCCAAGCACACTGTTGGCATCGCCGGGTCCATGCCTTAACACATGCCTTGAAGGTTATCCCCTTAAAAGGGGTAATCCCACTTCAGCAGACTGTTCGGTTTTTAGTGGAAACTACCCGGTCAAGCTCCACTGCCGAACTGCGCCTATCGGTGACTAGCCCTTGCGGGTAGCTGCTTTTTTCTTACGGATTGATCCTTGCGGATTGGTCCTGCCGTAAGCGCAATTCGACCGTAGCACGGAAACTCGACTAATGTCAACCTGAAGATTGCGCTGATCAAACAGGCAACAGCCATTGTGTCCCTGCGCGGTACCCTAGGGGCGAACAATGAGGCTCCTGCTAGAAAATGTTTGGCCGGACGACCGGGTGCAGATCCGAGGCTTCACCAAGCCGGATTGGGTGATCTATGGGCTTGCGGACCCGAGGGATGGGAATGTGCGGTATGTCGGATACACCCACAACCCGAACCAACGGCTGCAAGGGCATATCAAGCACACTAGCAAGCAAGATACACATCCGGGCCGATGGCTAAAGAACCTGAAGCTCCAAGGACTCCGCCCGGCCATGTGCATCCTTGAATACATCTACGGCGGTATTGCGGCAAGGGATGCTGCCGAGATCAAGTGGATCAATGGGCCTTGGAGGAGCGGACTAACCAATCACGCGCTCGGCGGTCGCGGTGCTGATCTCAACGGACCAAATGGGCAGGCAAGTCGCGAAAAAATGAGCGCATCCGCTAGATCAGAACAACGTCTTGCGCAACTGCGAAGAATGCAGAATGATCCTGCAATACAAGCGAGACGCAGGGAGGGTGTTGCCAGAGCGCAACAGAGCCCGGAGTGGCGCGAGAAAATGAGGAAGATCCTTGCCAACTCAAATGCCAAGCCAGAGAACCAGGCCAAGCTGAAAGAGAGAGGAAGGTCTGAAGAGAATCTGGCAAGGTTAAAGCGAATGGCAGTGAAATGCGGGAAGTGGCAACCCGAGGACACCCTTCACATCATCGCCCACCGCCAGTTTGGCAGTCAGATGCGCGCCCACATCTTTGGACTTATCCGGGACGGGATGACCGTTGAAGAACTGATCGATGTCTGTGCGCCGTTCGGCTACGACACGCGGCATTACCTCGGTAAATTCATCAACGTCTACTGCGTCGTTGAAGTGCGCAAAGCCCAAGCAGCGGATTTGAAGATTGGTGAGCCGGGAGCGAGAGTCGAACTCGCGACATCCTGATTACAAGTCAGGTGCTCTACCAACTGAGCTATCCCGGCGCTCCTTCTATCGTACTCGCGCCCGGAAGGAAATTCCTAGTCCCGCCTGGATCGCGTTATTTTCCCCTCGATAGGACCTGGATGGAAGCAAAGCCTACTCGGAACTCTGCCAACAATGATCACGAAAGGGCTGTAAATAGGGCCTACGGAGTGCAGCGCGAAAACAAGACCAACTACTTACAAATCAGATGCTCTACCAACTGAGCTACGCCAGCTTATCAGTGAGTTACGGGTGGAATCCCGTGGTTGGACTCGTCCACTTTGGGGATTCTTTGGGTACCGCAACCGAAAACGGCCGCGATTCCACGGCTTCAATTGCATCCCGCCGAGCTTGCGCCCGAATGTGCGAATAGCGTCTGAGCGTTGCCGCACTCACGTGTCCCATGATATCAAGCATCGTCCCCTCTGGGACGCCCGCTTCAGCCAGCTTCGTGCAGAATGAGTGCCGGAGGTCGTGCAGACGACAATCAACCTTGGCCTTAGTCCTGACGCTTTCCCAAGCTGTCTTCAGTGAAGTGACGGGCCTCATCGAATCTTTGAACGCAAGTCGATTGCTCAACGGGAAGACGTACCAATCGGGCTGCACCGGACCTAATTGGCTTTCGTACCTTGCGCGGTGCTGAAGAAGAACTGCCCTGAGGTTTCCACTGATTGGAATCCGGCGTCCTTTGCCCGCTTCGGTCTTGGAACCACCAACTCTGATTTCCCCGGACTCTCCAAGATCCACCTGTGACCAGCGCAGCGTTCGGGCTTCATCGCTTCTCATACCAGTCCAGGCGAGCGTGAACAAGAACGGGTAGATTAGGCGCGATTGATTCCGCGCAGCCGCATCGAGGATGGCTTGTTCTTCGCCCGATTCAAGCGCGCGGCCAACGTCGTGGTTTTCCTCCAGCCTTTTTACGCGCGGCCAAAGCGCTTTCCACGTATAGCCCATGGCGCACGCAAGGATCTGAAGCTCAAGATTGATCGTGCGGTTTCCAGCACCTTCACTGCGGCGCTTCTCCATGTATTCAATTACCCGTTGGGCGGTCATGTCAGACAGCACTAGCGACCCCAGCAGCCGCAACAGGTGGGCGCAGCGGTTCTTTACCATTAGGACAGATTTTTCCCGATGGTTCACGGGATATGTGGCCCGGTATTCCTTGAGCACAACACTGATGGTTCGGATACGGTGTTCCGGCTTTTCAGTGGGCATCCCGGCATGCACACGCTCAAGTTCAGCCCTGCGGCGCTTTTCCGCCTCAAGCGCGACTGTCTTTCGGGTGGTCTTGGCGGACTCTCGGGCACGCCTTCCGGCGAAAGTGAACTCGTACCACCAGAAACCGGAGCGCACTAGTACATCGTCCAGTTAGTCCTTTTTAGTATTAGCGTTACTCTTCCGTTGTTTTGGCTGCTTCGGGTGGGCTGCTTGGTACTCCTTGGTGGCTTCGATGATGCGCTGGAAGTGTTCCGGCCCTTTGGTCCAGGTGAACGGCGTCGGATTCTCGCTGTATTTCTTGAGATAGCGAACCAGGATTAGCGCCACGTGGCGGCTCAGTTTGATCGATGGCCCGCTCAGCGCAACTGCGGCTGAAACTGTATTCTGAACAGACGGGCCTACCGGAGAACATGCACAACTCGACACACCGCCACCACAAACGCAGCAGCCGTCTCGGACATTGGCTCCCTTCTGACCGAAACGTTTTGAACGCCTGGCTCGCAACGACCACTGAAGTCGCCGAGAAAAAGACCGCGCCCTTTCATCCGGCAATTCGGGAGTTTCAGGAGTTGATCGAAAGTGACCCGGCCATGCTGATGTACTTTACGCAGATGTTTGAGCAGCAACCGACTTTCGCTCCTCCGCCCGAAAGCGGCGATATCAAGATTCGGAATTACCACCAGATGTTGCGAATTCTCGACCATGTGTTGAGCACCGCGCCTGAATTCAGCGCGGCCGGCATGGTGGGGTGTCCGATCAATGCGATTCTGGATTTCCCAATGATCACGCCCGCCGGTCTGGCCGCGTTCCTGAGTCCGAAGCTGAATCGTGTGCTCAAGAAAGTGCTGGCAGCATGGGCGCAGTTCCTCGACTCACAGGCCTCCCTTTATGTTCTGAACGAAACACCAACGGGCTGGCTGTGTCCCGCTGCCTTGAAAGCCATCAATATGGATGACTATGTTCATGACGCGAAAGCTGCCTTCTATGGTTTCAAGTCGTGGAACGATTTCTTCATCCGGCGGTTCAAGCCGGGAGTGCGGCCGGTAGCCGACCCGCACAACCCGAAAGCGATCGTGACCGCCTGTGAGTCGGCGCCCTTTGCAATCGGCAGGGACGTGAAGGCGCAAGACACGTTCTGGATGAAATCGCAGCCGTATTCGTTGAAGCATATGCTCGATGGATACTTTGTGGATGAGTTCGTTGGCGGCACGGTATATCAGGCATTTCTGAGCGCCGAAAACTATCACCGTTGGCACAGCCCGGTTTCGGGAGCGGTCAAAATGGTCCGCCATGTGGAGGGCGCTTACTACGCTGAAGCTGCCGAAGAGGGGTTCGATCCGCTGGGTCCCAACAACTCGCAGGGCTATATCGCGCATGTGAATACTAGGGCGCTCATTTTTATTGAGGCGGATGAGCCCGCGATTGGGCTTCTGTGCTTCGTCGCGGTGGGCATGGTCGAGGTGTCCACGTGCGTAGTGAGCGTGAAAGAGGGCCAGCACGTCAGTAAGGGCGAAGAGATCGGTTTCTTCCAATTCGGCGGGTCAACTCATTGTCTGGTGTTCCGACGCGGGTCTGTTGCGGAATTCGCATTACAGGCAATCCCCCAGGGAGAAAATGGCGCGAACTCGCCTATCGTCAAAGTGAATTCGTTGCTGGCGACCGCATGAGCTAGGATGATCATGGTTCCCTTGGGTGGCCAGAGTACTCGGAATTGCGTCCGCCATGTTCGGCCATCCCGGAAACAATCCGCATAACCGTATTGTCCCCTGTCGCGGATTGAGATACCCTTTGTCCGCACAGCCGCTCACACCGCGTTACGTGTCAAACTTGACTATCTGCGTCAACCGAGGCTGCCTATGCGCTGCGACCGCCGTCGCCACGGCTGATTCAGGAACTGGTGCAGGCGTGGAAGGCGTTGCGGATGCGGAGCTAACGGCCCCCCAATCTGTTTGGGGCGCCGGCACTGCGTCAGGAGCACTTCCACAAGTAGGATGTTTTTCGTCCAAGTGCCCGTCAAAACTCCTACAGCACTGTCTCTCGCAACCTCATGCCAGCAGACCAAACTGCAAGCGCTATCTGCCTTCGCTTACTGAGTCATAATTACTTCAAATGGCGACCGAGGAACCCCCAGCGAACGCTGACAACCTCGAAGCAGCTTTCACTCGTACCATTGGCTCATCGGAGCCGAACGGGGGAGCTGTGATCGGTCACTATCATTTGCTCCAGAAAATCGGTGAAGGCGGCATGGGCGAAGTCTGGCTGGCCGTGCAGAAGGAGCCGGTGCGCCGGCGCGTCGCTCTCAAGCTGATCAAAGCCGGCCTGGACACGCGCGAAGTGGTGGCGCGCTTCGAATCCGAGCGCCAGGCCTTGGCCCTGATGGACCACCCCGCCATCGCCAAGGTGCTCGATGCCGGCTCCACGCCGCAAGGCGCGCCGTACTTCGTGATGGGATACGTCGCGGGCGTTCCGATCACAGCCTACTGCGATAATCACCGCCTCAATACCCGCGAACGGCTGGAACTATTCATGCGCGTCTGCGAAGGAGTCCAGCACGCGCATCAAGGCCATCATCCATCGCGATTTGAAGCCCTCGAACATTCTGGTCACCGAAGTGGATGGCCATCCGGTGCCGAAGATCATCGATTTCGGCGTCGCCAAGGCGCTCACGCAAAAGCTGACCGCCGACACCATGGTCACGCGCGTCGGAGCGCTGGTGGGCACTCCGGAATATATGAGCCCGGAGCAGGCGCTTTCCTCCGGCGAAGATATCGACACTCGAACCGATGTTTATTCGCTCGGCATCATTTTCTACGAGTTGCTGGCGGGCGTCCATCCCATCGATCTGCGCAAAGTTGCCTTCGAGGAATTTCTGCGCAGGCTGCGCGAAGACGACCCGCCGAAGCCCAGCACCAAGTTCCGCACGCAAGACGCTGCCACGTCCACGGATGTTGCTCCCAAGCGCCACACCGAGCCGCCAGCACTGGTCAAGCAGATGCGCGGCGATCTGGATTCGATCGCGCTCAAGGCTCTGGAAAAAGACCGCGCACGCCGCTACGGTTCGCCGTCCGATTTCGCCTTGGACATTACTCGATACCTGAACAACGAGCCGGTGCTGGCAGTGCCACCGTCCGTGGCTTACCGCGCGAGCAAATTTGCGCGCCGTTATCGAGTGGCGCTCGTCACTGCCTGCGCCTTCGCGCTGGTACTGATCGCCGCAGCCGTTATCAGCATCCGGCAGAGCATCCGCGCCAACAAAGAAGCCGCGGTTGCGCAAGCCGTGAACGATTTCCTGCAGCTAGCCAGGTGCTATCCTCTCTCAGTGCCCAACCGCACCCAGCCAAAGACGGTCGGACAGTGGATACGCTACGTAGTGGTTGCGGCAATTGCCCTTTTTCTTGTCTGGTGGATGCTGCGCCTATACGTACTCTGACGTAGCTAAGTCTCCTCCATCGGCTTCGCGCCTGCGGATGCGCCTGGCATGAGCCGCTCGGTTACCTAGGGACGGCTTACTAAGCCTGGCCTCAGCGCCACAAACCGCGAGTGCCTCAAATGCCTATCCTGCGTCCACTCCACAAATTCAAACTGCCCCACCAGGACCGGCCTCAGCCACCGACCGTCTTTCATCTTCGCGGCCGTCAACCCGTCGCCCCATCGTCGAGCCCGTGCCTCCGGCAGATTCGCGAACGGGCACACGGACGTTTCCAGTCCCCGGAACCGCTGGTGCAACTGCTCGCGCACCGCCGGAGTGAACCCGCTCCGCGTCCGCGCAGCATACATCAGCTTGGCACCTTCCCAATACCCAAAGATCAGAGCATCGAAGTGCCGGCCGCCGAGAGTGTACCCGCCGATCACGAAGTCCTGCGAGCGATTGACGCGCATCTTCCGCCACGCGCCGGAACGCTGGCCGGGCTCATAGGCGCTGTTGCGGCGTTTCGCGACCAGCCCTTCCAGTCCCTGCTCCTTCACCGAACGAATCAGATTCGGCAGGCTTGCCTCAAGGATGGGTGAATACCGGATCGGGTCCGCCAACGTCGGCAGGACGTGCTTTTCGATAAGGTCGCGGCGTTTGACCAGCGGCTCGGCCATTACGTCGCGGCCGTTGAGGATCAGCAGGTCGAATATGAAGAAATGCAGCGGTTCGCCATGGCCGCGATTCTGGAGCGCGTTGAAGGACGGCCTACCCTCTTCATCGAGCGCCACGACCTCGCCGTCGAAAACAGTCTCGTCCGGCATTGATCCCAGCGCTTCCACGAGTCCCGGATACCGGGTGTTGAAGTCCTTGTCATTCCGTGAGCGCAGTTGGACTCCCCCCCCGCTCTTGATCGCCAGTGCGCGGTAGCCATCGAGCTTCAGTTCGTAGAGCCAGTCCGGACCTTCGGGAAGCCGCTCGGTGCGAACGAGCAACATGGGCGGGATAAAGCTCGCATTGGTCTTCTGGCGAGGCACCGAGGTTTACATGATAGGTAAAGATTGAACCATGTAACAACCCAACTCGCATCACAGGGCAAAGCCAAGATCCTTTAACGGTTCTAAGAGAAGTTGGTAGCGGCCTTCGGCACCATCTGTCTTCACGATCGTGGCGTGAAGGTGAGTTGACCGCCCTTACGGAGAATATCCGCAGCTTGTGCCGCCATTGACGCCACGATGGATTCAGCGCTGAGTCGGTCCTTAAGCAAACCTACGGCTTCTCCGCAGGCGACAGCGATCATGTCGAGATCGTTCTGCGCCCGCGCTCGTGCATATTCCTCGGACAGTGAACCGAATGCGCGGAATGCATCGGATTCTCGCTCGGACCATTTGTCGGTCAACTCGTTCCTAAGGAAACGGAATGAATATTCTCGCGGCCACGGAACGCCGCGTAGTGCATCGAGCACTTTGGTCCGAATGGTCGAATCGCCGGTCACGCACATCGCCCTGTCTGTGTGAACCTTCGGAGTGAGCGCCTCTGCCGAGGCCCAAAAACGTGTTCCGACCAATACTCCATCTGCACCCAGCATCAAGGAGGCGGCTAAACCTCTCCCGTCCGCTATGCCGCCAGCTGCGAGGAGCAACGTTTCGGGCGAGCGTTGTCTCAGATAGTCGGCTGCTTCCGGTACGAATGGAAACGTCGATCGCGTTGCACCGTGTCCCCCCGCTTCCGCTCCTTGTACAACAACTGCTGCGGCACCAGCCTCAAGAGCCACGTCAATCTGAGACAACAGCTGTACTTGGCAGATCAATAAAGCGCCAGCGTCGCGGATTTCTTCTGCGAACGGGCGCGGGTCGCCAAATGAGAGAAAAACGCAGAATGGTGAGTGTTTTAGAGCTTTCGTCAATACCGTTGGCGCACGTTCCAGTGCCCAAGTGATGAAACCAACGCCGAACTTGGCTGTCTTGGCGCGCACGATCTCAGCTTCCAGATCTGGCTCGCCACCTAAAATCCCTGCATAACCTCCGCCAACGATACCCAGTCCACCTGCGCGAGACACAGCCGCCGCTAGCTCTCCTCCGGTAACGAGCGCCATCGGCGCGCAGAGAATCGGGTGCTTGATGGGAAAGAGTTCTGTGAGACGGGTTCTAATCGTATCCCCCGCGTGTTCAGTCGTATCCAATCGGCCAACCTCCCATCTGGATTTCCAGCGGACTCGCCATTCGTATCTTAAGTTAATCGCCTACCGCGCGTGGCCGAGCAACCCTTGGTGTCGCTGTGCGCCGAGCAGATCGAGCGGAACAGCGCGAGCTCTTCCGCCTTGATTGCGATAACGACCTGGAAGGAATTCATGGCCGAGTTGAAGCACGGCGCCTATCGCGAGAAGTGGTTCAAGATTCGGAGCCCCGGATATTCGCAATATGAGGGCGAGAGGCAGCGAGCGGCACGAACATGCGTCGCCGACCTCCGCCAACCCGAACGTTTCCTTCACATCTGTTGGGTTAGGGCGCTTGCAACCGTTTTCATCGATGGGGAGCCGCGGCGGCTTTATCGAGCGCGCGACCGCCGCTGAGCACATTCTCGACGGCGTGATTACCCTCATGGCAGGCATACTCGTAAATCCGATATTTGTCGTCCCGAGTCAAAGGGAACGCCACTTTCCACGGCCGGGTATACATCGGTGGATCATCGATGGTGACTTCGTAGCTGATCATGTTCGGGCCCGTGCGAGTAAAGCGCTCGACTACATGCAACACCTCGGTCTGCGGGATGCCCTTGATACGCGCGGTCGCGGCGCTGGTGCCGATCGAGCCTTTGTTGTTGTAGTTGGTTGTGTCCACCACCAGCGTGTCGTCTTCCCAGTGGCCGCGCGAGTCCCCGTTCCAAAGACGAATATTGGCGGATACGTGCGGGCGCCCATCGAGAGGAATGATGCGTGTCTCGTGAATCATTTCGTAAAGAATCACAACATAGCTGGAAGTCTGAACGATCTGATAAGCGTTGTTATAGCCGGCCGGGAACATGCCTGCGGGAACGCCACGCGTGATGCAGCGATCCCAGACGCTCATATACTCATAAGAGTCGGCGTTGTGCGCGGCATCGTAATCTCTTTGCGCCTCGGCTGCGGCAGTGAGCGGAACGCGGCCATCAGGAGGGTCCACTACGAGTGAAGTTTGCCGAGTGGATACGACTTTGGTGCCGGAGTCGAACCAAACCTGGTTGTAGCTGCCTACGTCGCCAGGCTTGGGAGGCCGATCGACACGATTCGCCGCCGCCAGCTTTTCGACCTTCGCAGCCTCTTCAGGACTCAGAACCGCTTTGCCAGAGAGTTCGTCTGGCCGCTCGAATGGAGTGATGGTGGCATTGGTCCATGTGCCTTGGAGGTCAGGCTGGCCATCGGGCGTCTTGGGAGGAACCCACGTTTTAGCTGAAGACCCTTTCGCTTCGGCGGCGTTCGCCGGGCATGTCGCGAAAATGCCCGCCAAGCACGCTAGCAGCAAGAACAGAGAAAAACGAGGCGGCATCGAAACCTCCAGTGGAACCCGGATGCAGCGAGTATACACCCTAGTGTGGGGGAAATGATCCACCGTGACGAGCTTGTGGAACCACGGAACTCATCTCGGATCGGTTCCGCCCGGTTCCGGTGCGGTTCCGTCGGGAAGTTCCGCTCTAAGTTGTTTTAGGAATTGATTGGTTCCGTTTGTTCCGTTATTCTCCAGTTCCAGGGCGGCATTCGACCCGATGACTCAGCGCGGCCCGGAGAGCAATGGGACTGAATCGCCAATTGGGCACGGATCGGCACGCGAGACGGCCACTATTTCACAGTGCATGGCCGTCGCCGCGCCCTTACTTGCCTGAATAGCTCACGCGCCAGATCACCCGAGCGCCGTCGTCCGTCACCAGCAACGAGCCATCAGCCGCTACCGCTACTCCGACGGGTCTGCCCCAAGCATCTCCACCGGTGGTGAATCCAGTGAGGAAGTCCTGATAGACGCTCGTGGCTCGCCCCTTCTCTATCGGGATGCGGATCACCTCGCGGCCGGCGCCCTGGGAGTGATTCCACGATCCGTGCTCGGCCGCAAACGCATCGCCTGAATACTGGGCGGGAAACATCTTGCCGTCATAGAAGGCCATGCCGAGCGAAGCGCTATGAGCCTGAATCAAGACGTCCGGCACGATCACCTTGGCCTTCAACTCGGGATGCTTGCCAGCATGGGCCGGGTCTTGATTGCCGCCGATGTAAAACCACGGCCAGCCGTAGAAGCCTCCCCGCGCGATATGTGTTACATAATCGGGAACCAGGTTGTCCCCCAGGTTGTCGCGTTCGTTGACGGAAGTCCACAGCTCGCCTGTTTCCGGTTCAACCGCGAGGCCCACGGGATTTCGAATGCCCGACGCGTAGACTCCAACGAACTTGCCTTCAGGTGTGTACTCCAGGATGTTGGCTCGGTGGAATTCGGCGTCATTGTCGTTATTGTTGGACGCCGATCCAACCGCGAGGAATAGGCTCTTGCCGTCTTTGGAGAAGACAATGTCGCGGGTTGAGTGGCCGCCCGAGGGAAGATCCGTGACCAGCTTCTCGGGCTCTCCGGTGGCTTTAAGATCGCCATTCTTATAGGCGTATCGCACCAACGTGCTGGTGTTGGTGACATAAACCCACTGCGGATTTGGCCCCGGCGGATAGAAGTTGATGCCGAATGCCGCCGGATAACTGGCGTACACCGAAGACTCCTGCGGCTTGCCCTCGCGCGTGATGCCGCGGAAGATTCGAACAGTTCCGGCGCCGGTATCCGCCACGAAGATGTCACCGTTGGGAGCCCTGCGTATTTGCCGCGGGATCGTAAGGCCGCTAGTGACAAAGAGGTCCACCTTGAAGCCGGGCGGAGCCTTCGGCATGGTGTTCTCAGGCCGCGCGGCGGCCCCGCGAAAACGGACGCCTATCATCCCGAACACTCCACCGACCGTGGGACGCTGAGGTTGCGGAAGATCCTGCGCGGTGATCTTGCGGGCCAAACCTGGGCTGAGAGAGGCAGTATTGGTGAACGCCTTCGGCCCGGTCATAACGTTCATGCCGTCCGTTTTGGCCGCATAAAGCAAGAGCGCGGCCGCGATGCCGATGCCCCCAGTGAAGGCAATCCAGCGACAGTGCCTCATGCGGTTGATGTTACTAGAATTCTCATCGCTGTATCTCGCTTGGCGCAGGCGAATCGTCGCTACGATGGTCAGTCATCCCGTATACCATCCCGGCAGTCCCACCGCCAAACACAACCAGCCTTCCCACGATTTTTTTGAGAGGTCCACAGAACCAGCGCGCAATAGGTGGACCCGGTGGGGTACCCGCTCAACAATACAAGATCCGTACGACGCAATCACTTGCGTTTCTTCGACGCTCGCTCGCGTTCCAGTCTGTCCGCCGTGCGCTTCTTTGCCGCGGCGAGGGACGCAATCCTCGCTCGTGCTGAGCGCTCTTCGGCCGTCGAGTTACGCGCAGCCTTCTTACCGCCTTGCCTGCCAAACTCTCGCGCTATCTCAGCCATTGCGGCGCGAACGTCCGCCGGAATCTTTACGCTCATGTCCTCAAGGATACACCGTACCGGGTGAGGTAAACGGATTGCAAAATGGTTCAAGATAGATGTTGACACCGTAGGGGGTGCGGTGTATTCTAACCATGGTTCTGATGTTCGATTAGTAAAGAGAATCGAACACCAGAGCGAAACGGGACCGCGACAGGCGCCAACCTGGCACGGCCCCTAAACAAGCGCGAAAGGGTGACTTTTCGCTGCGGGCCGGGCATGCGACCAGCGCAGCGATTGCAGGGGCCTCGGAACGGTCGATCATGAACCAGACGGGGCATAGGTCGGTTCAGATGGTCCGGCGCTACATCCGCGACGGCAGTTTGTTTCGGGAGAACAGCGCCGGGAAACTGGGGTTGTAGTGGCGTGGGACACCACTCCGCATACGAGTGATAAGCTGCCACGCGCAGCTTGGGGTGGTCTTACGAGAAATTGACCCTTGGAGGGCCATTTCAAACTGGTGGGGAATTTGGCTGCGGTTTTTTTAGCTGGCTCGACTCTTAGCTTTGCGCAGCTTAACAATGCCGATTACGCCAAGTCCCGCGAGAATGAATGCGTAGGATTGCGGCTCCGGCACCTCAGACGTAGACGGAGCCAAGCTCACGTCGACTTGGACGTAGGAACCGTCGCTGACGGTCTGTCCCTCCAAGTTGACTGACACTTCGTCCGCAGTAAAGCCCAGGCCGACCTGCGAAGAGGTAAACGTGCTTGATGGGTCGAGCGATACGCCAGTGATTGTAGGCGCGCCGGTGAAGGCGAAAAGGTAGCCGTCGAACGACGTGGTTGTTACTGTGCCGCCAGGATCTCCGTTGAACGAGATATCAATTGTGTCCGCACCTACGGTAGTATTGAAACCGAAGAGGAAGAAGTCTGGCGGAACCGTGAACTCCGAGGTGGTGAATGTGGCGGGCACCGTCTCCGTAACTGAATTAGTGAGGGCGGTACCTAAGGTTGGATAGTCGCCCGTCAGAGTGACTTGCGATCCCGTAAGTGTAGAAGCCTGCGCCAACGCGGCCATTGAAAGACAGACTGCAACCAATACTGAGGCAGACCCAAGTTTCATCAGGTTCTTTCCTTCCGCTTATCCGTTTTGGTTCCAGGCCAATCTGCCTGGGATTTCCATTTTGGCCTCCCAGTTGACGTTATTGTACTGCAAGCGCCTCGATTGCGGGGGATCTTTGGGGCCATGCGTACCCGGAATCGTATTAGGAGTACCCGAGGCGGGCGGTGGCGCTTCCGTTGGCAGCCATTGCCGGAATCACTCCCACCGGCGAGGGTCACGAAAAGTTGTAGTCGGCTGATCTTGATAATATCGACGCCATGACAATTAGCGACGGGACTGTCCCCGGCGGCGTGGAGTACACCGAGCACGAAGACGGCACTTGGTCGTTCAAACTGACATTCGAGGATGATCCGGTCCCGATTGAGAGCGTGGGTAATTTCCCGACCAAGGAACTCGCGGAAGAGCGGTGAACTAATGAACTTCAGGCGGCCTTCCTGCGGATCGCACAAGGTTAAGGCCGTCCGTGCAAGAATCTGCCTCCCGTCCGACATCGAGCAGTGCGATCATCGAAACGAAGAGAGCATCGTGACCTGCAAGAGCTGCAAAGTCGCCATGAAGGAACTCAAAGGGCACATCTACCACAAGAAGCGAAAATGGCGGTGCCCGAAGTGCAAGAGGGTCCGAATGCAGGGGCACAAGCCGCGTTAGCGGGAGTGAGACCAAGATCGCGCACGCCCGCGAGGAGATCGAGAAAGCGAAGCATAGATGAATTCTGGCCCGCCGGTGTCGGATTTATGTTTCAACACTCGGTATCCTGCACGAATGGACCTCAACAAAATGCTCGCCGAGCTGCGGAACGAACGGGACCAACTCGCCGAAGCGATCCTCACCTTGCAGCGCCTTGCAGCGCCTTGCAGCAGGACAGGGCAAACGCAGAGGTCGCCCACCAGCCTGGATGACAGCGCTGAAGCGACGCGGCAGGCCGCCGGGGAGCAAGAACAAACCGAAAGACGCCTAACGCCGCGCTCACGCGACCTGAAGTCACTCGATGACAGGTATCGGCATCCGTCGCGATGATAACTTCTTGCCCGCGGGCGGAGTGGCTCTCGAAACCAGGCCTGTAAGCGAAAAGGACCTACTTTCCCACTACCAGGATGGAAAATGAATCTGGCACTATCTGGCCACGTCCGGGGCGTCCACCGGGTTGAGCCGGTGGAGTCGGCGGACCGAATTCAGCAGTAATCAGGATGATGTGGTTTGTCTTGATGTCTAGTGCGCTTGTCCTTGCGCCGTTCATCGTCGGCAACGTCTGCTCTACAACAAAGCTAGTAGGGCTGTTCTCCTTGATGATCGTCAGTGTGCCGTCGATGCCCTGCGAGCTGAACGCTTCCATCGTATTCGGATTGAACGTGGCGCCATCCGTCCCCATCCCGATCGGTAGCGTCGTGATGATTTTGCCATCGTCCGCATTGAGGATAACCATGTTCGCTGGATTGCGGCAAGCCGCGAAAAGAATGTGATTCTTCGCGTCCATCGCGAGGCCGGCGCACGTGCCACCTTTTCCGGCTACATCATAATGCGCGGTCACATCGAGCGTCTTGGTGTCCACTACCGCGATATTGTCCTTGTCCTCCACGTCGATGTACAAATGGCCTTTGCCATCACCTGCCGCCTGTTCCGGCATACCTCCAATGTCGAACGATTTTATGATGGAGCCATCCTTCGTGTCGATCACCGTCACATGCGGCGAAGCGTGGCTAAGAATGTAGGCCCGCTCATCCGACGGATCGAAGAAAGCGCCATCCGGGTTGCCCTGTACCTCAATAGTCTTGATGGTTGCAAGCGTTTTTGAGTCGAACATCGTAATCGGCTTGGTAGTAGCAAAGCCGTGGTTCGTTTTCGGATCGATTACGGCTCCGTGCGCGTTGGTGGTCATCACTTCGCCCACCGGCTCCAACGTGTCGAGATTATAGACGTTGATGCGCGGAGTCTTGCCGGTGCGCGCGATGTACAACCGGCGATTTTCTACGTCCACATTCACGTAGTCGAAACCGCCATCGCCGCCGACTTTGGCTGTCTTCAGCACCTGATAGGGTCCCGCGGCTGGGGCCTGCTGGGCCCATCCGGTGGAGGCACAAATTGCCACCACGGTTGCAATTCCTAGACCGAGTCGAAACATGAAAATTCCTCGCCTGAGTATACATCGTCGGCAGCCCGAGGTCTTCCGGGCTGGAGCAATCCGAAGCACGCCACCGTAGAATAAAGCGAAGCATGAAAGTCACCTTGAACATCGTGGGCGCGGTTCTGGTTCTGTTCGGCGCGATTTGGTTCCTGCAAGGGATCAACGTCCTGCCGGGCAGTTTCATGACCGGACAGATCCGATGGGCTGTCTATGGTGGGATCGCAGTTGTGGCGGGATTAGCTCTACTATTCGTTGCCAACCGGGGAAGGGTGGACGGCAGACGGTAGAGCCCCGCGCGCTAGAGCCCGTGTTTCCCGAGGATCGCCCGCGATTTGGCGCTCGGCCTCGTCCCGTGCCGCTGAAGTCAGCGCCTTTTTGTAATACTCTATCGTGATGGACCTCGAATAACTGCACTATGAAAACCTGGGGACTATTTATTACCGCGACTCTCGGCCTGGTCTTCGCCGTTTGGAGCCAGACCCAACCGCAGGACCAGAACAGCCAGCTTCCAACGCCGGGGTTCCATCACCTGCACCTTAACTCGCCTAACCCGGAGGCGGCGATCGACTTCTACACCAAGCAGTTTCCGAGCACGTCCAAGTCAACTTGGGGCGGCTTTCCCGCGCTGAAAACGGGCAAGGTTTTCGTGCTATTCACCAAAGTCAATTCGGCCGCCCCAACAGAACCCCAGACGGCGATCTGGCACTTCGGCTGGCATGTCGTTGACGTGCGCAAGAACCTCGCCACGTATCAACAGAATAAGGTTCCCTTACTGCCGCTCTATACGTCACCCGAGGGCGGCGAGGTAATGATCAGTAGCGACACCTGGCCGGGCACCGACGGTACGCTTGGCCGGACCAGCGCGCAGATTGCAGAGGCCAAGGCGAATGGTGCAAAGCCAGCCGGCGGCGCAGGATTCGCGTATATGCAAGGACCGGACGGCGCCATCGTAGAATATCAGGGCAACATGCCAGTGGAGCGATTCAACCACGTACACATGTACCAGGAAGATCCGCTTTGCGCAGTGCTGTGGTACCAGAAACATCTCAATGCCCGGCCAAACGGACGCGATCCGCTGCCCACCGAGGCCAACTGCAAAGTAGAGCGTAGCGCGAGGAGCTGGCCGGCGCTTGAAATGGAAGGGACCAGCCGGAAGCCGTCGGGCGGCGTCACTTTTGATGACGTATCCGTGCAGTGGTACGCAAGGCAAGGCGACGCTCCGCTAGCAAGCACTCGGGGCCACTTGGCTGATCATTTTGCGCTCAGCGTCACCAACCTCGATGCCTGGATCGCGAAGCTGGGGAGCGAGGGGGTGAGGTTTCTAGGTCAGGAGAAGGAACTTGGCGATGGCCGTCAGCGGATCGAAGGTTTGGGCCGGCCATACAAGCTCGGGGACACGCGCGCCGTCATGATCGAAGGTCCGAGCCGCGAAGCGATCGAGCTGGTAGAAGTCAAATGACGGTGTGGCGGCATCGCGAACGCTTAGCAACGCAAGTAGAATGGATTAACTGAGCCGTATTCAACCATTTTGCTCTGCCGCAGCCTCCACAGGTTCGGGCGCAGGTGGCAGTGGGCCAGCCGCCCGTAAACGTTGTCTCTCAATCGCCTCGGCGGCAGGGGTCTTGGGGAACTGAATGCTGTTGCACCTGCCACGAGCGCCAGAAGTCCGCTACCGCTGGGCACAACGCATCTGGGTGTGCTTTTACCAATGCTCCTTCCAGATCGTACACCACCTTCAGAATGATTTCTGCAATGCTTTGGTGCCGTCTGCCACTGTAATTGTGGCCTAGCCTTTGCCTGGCATCTGCTTCGATTTCACCGAAGCGCCAGTCTTCATCTAGGTAGCATTGAAAGCTTCTCGAAACGCCTTCCGACAGCAGTCGGATCTCTTCCCTGGCATCAAACTTGGGCATCGCGCCGAGTTCCTCAACCGGGAAAAACTCTCGCAGCGTTTGACCACATGTCGCACCTGAGGTAGTCAGCCACCCGCCGAATCGGTACCGGGCCTCGCCAGCCTTGCTGTCTATTTAGAATCCGATCCCGGCAAGGGTCCTTCGTCGTCTCTTCCGGCTCAGATGAAAACTGGACTTCAAAATTGAGAACCTCTTCCGCCTCGGATTCGGAGCCAAAGAACTTCGGACGCAGCACCTCATAGGTTGCCTCGGGGCGTCTGCAAACGGCCCACTTCGGCGGCGCGTCTGTTGGTGGCCCCGCCTTGGGCAGCACGAACTGCTCATTGCGGCGATCACCTTGGGCGGGATTGTCCGACGGCTCAGCCGGCGAATCGTTGGAGGGCGGAACTCGTCCACCCTGCGGCTCGGGAGCGACAACCTTCGGTGGTATCGTACGCGCGCAATCTTCAAACTTCTTCGTCCAGTCTGCTGACGCGGCCTGCAATTCCGCCCACTTGTCCGCGCTGACCGTTGGCGAAGCCCATTCCGGCGACAGGTGTATCCGAGGGCTAGCTGAGCCATTCTTTTTCGGCATTGCTGGAAACTCCTAGCTGAGTTTTGCTCCTGAGGTACGAAAGGCCGCCTACGTGGCAGGAGTTTCCAAAGAAGAGCCTTCGTCCTAATTGATCAGACCGGAACTAGGCGGCCTACTAACAATTTTACTGAGATCAGACCGAAAGGGCACGGACCAGGAACACTTTGGGGAGTTCTTTGGGGAACACTGTTCAAAAGTGTTGCCAAGGGTGAGCAATACTGCGTAATTGGAATGTCTGCTAATGGGCTGAAAGTAAAGATGCCTTAGTAAGCGCAGAGCAACAGAGAACAAGGTTGGCAAACGGATTTCCTCTGATTACAAATCAGATGCTCTACCAACTGAGCTACGCCAGCTTATCAGGAATTGCCGCCACTGCAACGCATCCCTCGCATCGGCTTGCGCTCACGGAACTCACGTGTTCCATGATATCAAGCGGGCGGCCTTGCGCACGATTTTAGTTAGCCGGGCGTGGTTGTATCACTGTGGCGGGGTCGGCTTCTTCTATCTCGGTTAGCTTACCCGGCGTACTGAAAAGCTTCGCTACGTGCTCCTTGGCGTCGAAACGATGGTCAATCCCGCACCCGCAAATGTTGTTCTGCAAGTCGAAGATGTCGTCCAATGCCGCGACCAAATTGCCGATGTCTTCCGGCGAGGCCCAGCTCTTGTCGTGAAGTTGCACGATCCAGTCTAGAACTTCGGCGGAGTTGTTCGTTTGTGCCAGCGGGAACCAATAGTCGTGTGGCCCATCATAGTAGATGGCCCGCCTGACCCGGTCGAGCTTCCATTTGCCCCAGCGTTCCGGAAGCGGTTTGCTGAGAAACCGATCCAGGAGTTCGATGATGGAGTGAAAACCGCTAGTATCCAGTTCGGGCATGGATTCCCCTTCGAATCATGGACGATCGTGGGTTCACAGCGATTTCCTCATCAATACTACGACGGCTCCGCCAGACAATTGTTTCCTCTTATCCGCAACTCTCCAGTCCAAGACTTAGACCGGGGATCGTCAGGATCGAGTCGAGCTTATGCGGGCCTGGAGCGGGGTACGGGAATCGAACCCGTGTAAATCAGCTTGGAAGGCTGACGCCCGACCGCTAGGCCAACCCCGCACTCGTTTCCGGCTACCGGAACCATTGTACGGAACGGCGGCGAACCGGGTCAATTTGTTTACAGCCGCACGCCCCGATAGATGTCGTGCAGCCGCAGCAGCCCGAGACACGCGCCGCTCGATCGATCCACCACGGGCAGCACCGAGATCTGCGAAGGGCGATCTTCCATCAGCCGCAGCGCTTCTTGCAAACGCACGTCAGGATCTATGGTGGCGGGATTCACGGTCATGACGGCCGATGCACGCAGGCCGCGAATGTCATCGTGAGCTTGCAGCGCGCGGCGCACGTCGCCATCGGTAATCAGCCCACACAAATGCTGCGCGGAGTCAATGATGCAGGCCGCGCCGTGCGGGTAGTGCGTCATGGCGATCACCACTTGCTTGAGCGAATCCTCGGGATGGGCCCACGCGATCTCCTCACGGCCGTGCATCACTTCGCGAACCGTGAGCCGCAAACTGCGGCCCAGATGGCCTCCAGGATGATAGCGTTCGAAATCTTCGGCGCTGAAGTTGCGCGCGCGTATCAACGCGACCGCCAACGCGTGGCCGAGCGTGAGCGCTACCGTGGAGCTCGCCGTGGGCGCGAGATTGTCCGGATCGGCCTCGCGCTCCACCGAGGCGTCCAATACCACGTCCATCTCGGCGGCCAGCGGTGAAGACGCATTCCCAACGATTCCAATTCGGGGCGACGGCAGCTCGCGCAAAAACGGGATGAGCTGGAGCAGCTCAAACGAGTTGCCGCTTTTCGAGACCATCAGAGTGGGGTCGCCCGGCAAGTAGAGGCCAAGGTCGCCATGGGAGGCTTCCGCGGCGTGCAGAAACACGGCCGGGGTTCCAGTGCTGCACAGGGTGGCGACGATCTTGCGCGCGACGTGGCCGGACTTGCCCAGGCCCGTGACCACCACTTTACTGGGGTGCGCCAGGATCAATTCCACCGCGCAGCTCAGATTACCGTCCAGACGCCGCGAAGCTCGAATTACAGCGTCGGCTTCGATTTGCATGGCCTTTCGGGCGGCTTCAAGCCAGACGGAGGCCGGTGCGTTTGCATCCATACAGTAGACTGAACCATCATCGCATTGCGGCGTGGCGGAGGGGGTCGCCAGCCTAAAGGAAAACCGGGTTATGCCGATAGTACTGGCATAAGGTAAATATGCTACCCGGTCTTACGACAGTTTCGCTGCCTCAAATCTACTGCCGGTCGTGCCATTTGTCGACGCGATCGGATATGATGCGCTGCCTGCATTGCAACCGTCCGCTAAACCCAGCGCCGGAGCCCAAGCGAACACTTCGCAAAGCGAAACCCTCGCGCCGCACGCACTGAATCACCGAAAGCTGGCGTTCCACGCGAGTGTGAACGCGGCACGCAAGAGTGCGTGCGCCACACGTCCTATTCGTAGCGCAGGGCAACCACTGGGTCGAGCCCCGCGGCTTTGTTGGCGGGCCAGATTCCAAAGAACAGCCCAATAGCCACCGACACCACCACGCCCAACACCGCCGCCCACCAGGGCACGGCGGTCGGCAGCGCCGGATACACCATGCGGCAGGCAAACGATACCAGCCAACCGAGTGACATCCCGATCAGTCCGCCCAAACCGGTCAGCACCACGGCTTCGGTGAGGAACTGCAGCACAATGTCTGCACGCTTCGCGCCGATGGCCTTGCGGACTCCAATTTCACGCGTGCGCTCGGTCACCGAAACCAGCATGATGTTCATCACACCGATGCCACCCACCAACAGTCCGACGGAACTCATCACTACCATCACCAGTGCGACCATCGCCGTGATGCTGTGGAATTGCTCCACTAACTGATCGGAAGTGGAGATGGAGAAATCGTCCGGTTTGTTGGGCGGATCGTGTCGCTGGATGCGCAACACGACCGTGGCTTCATCGACGGCCGCAGCCAGGCGTCCGGGCTTGGCGATGATCACCAGCAAGTTTTCCTTAGACGCGGGGAACAGCTTGTGCATGCTGAAGTACGGCAGCATGACGCGGATGTCATCCTGACCGGGAAAAGACGCGCCAGGCTGCTTCATGACCCCGATGATCTCGAACTTATGGCCATTGACGTCGATCCACTTGCCGATTGGATCTTCGCCGTTCATTAGCGCGCGCGGGACGTCGGCGCCGACCACGGCCACAGGCATGTGGTGCTGGTTTTCGACGTTGGTGAAGAAACGCCCCTCCTGAATCTCGGCCTGGCCGCTCTCTGCATAAGATTCTTCCGTGCCCGCGACATCGGCGTTGTACAGCTCGTTTCCCTTGTAGCGCGCGATGTTGATCTGCGGCCCGCTTCCGGGTGTATTCGGGATCAAATACGGGCTCACGGCCTGCACCGACGGACAGCGAGCCGCGATCGCCACGCCATCGTCATAGGTGATCGGCTTGCGCCGGATCTCTTCGGAGGTGAGCCGGTGAAAGGCGATTGGAGCTTTGAAGATCATTGCGGTATTGGTGCCAAAGCTGCGCAGAACACCTGTGACGGCGCCATCCAGGCCCGCGATGATGGAGCCGACGCCGATGATGGTCCCGGTGCCTATGATCACGCCCAGCACGGTGAGAAACGAGCGCATCTTGTGCTCGCGCACGGTGGCCAGCGCCAGGCCGATCGCCGAACTCAATTCCACCCAGGTCATGTTGCCACCGTCATCATTCCACTCTCAGAGCCTCATTCCACTCTCAAGGCCTCGATAGGATCTAGCTTAGAAGCGCGCTGCGCCGGATAGATTCCGAAAAACAGGCCGACGGCGGTGGAAAGGCCCACGCCGATCAGAACCGCGGAAACAGGAACTTCCATGGGAACCGCCGTGAAGTTTCGCACTAAGGTAGAGACAATCCAGGCCAGCACCACTCCAATGAGTCCACCCATGCCTGCCAGCATCGATGATTCCACCAGGAACTGGTTGAGGATATCCTGGCGGCGCGCGCCCACCGATTTGCGAATGCCGATCTCGTGCGTACGTTCGCTGACCACGGCCAGCATGATGTTCATGATAACCACACCGCCCACCACCATGAAGATGGACACGATGGCGACCGCGGTTGCGGCGATGGCGTTGGTGAGCTGGTCAAAGGCGCTGACCAGCGCGTCCGAGGAGAGGATGGAGAAGGTGTCGTCCGAGCCCAGCTGTTCATGCCGCCGCGCGCGAATCAGCATACGCATTTCGTCCTTGGCCTGCTCCAGCACTTTCTGGTCCACAGCCCGCGCTGCATAGCGGATACCGGTTCGCGAACCGTAAATTTGAAAATAGGATCCGATAGGAATATCGACGAAGCCATCCTGCGACTGGCCGAACACGCTGCCCTTGGCTTTGGCGACGCCAATAACCATGAATGGCCGGCCCTCCACCTTGATCTCCTTGCCGATGGGATCCGCGTCCGCAAATAGGTTAGACTCCACATCGGCGCCGATGACGGCGACCGTGGAGCGATGCCGGTCTTCAATCTCGGTAAAGTAACGGCCGTTCGCGATCTCGGTGTCGCCCAGCGCCGCCCAGTTGGCGGTGCCTCCGTTCAAAGAGATCTGGGTTAAAGTTTGCGATCCCAAGGAAACGCTCACGCTACGGCCGGCGCTCATCCCAAAATCCTGGACCAGCGTGGCGTGATCCTTCAGGTATTGGAATTCATCCGGGCTGAGCTCCGGATTCCTCTTCTGCATTTGCAGGAATTTCTTCGGATCGAAATTACCGAGCATTGCAATCTTGACGACTCGAAAACCATCGGAGCCCATGCTGGTAACCGTGTTGGCGATGTACACATCCATGCCGTGAATCATGGCCATCACAGCGATCAAGGTGGTAGTGGCGAGGATGATGCCGAGCAAAGTAAGAAAGCTGCGCAGCTTGCTGGTGCGCAACGAATCCGCCGCTATGGCTGCCGCTTCGCGAAATGACGCGGTTTGTCTTAAGCTATGCCCCACTCTATTAAGGGACGAAACCGGCCGGGACCTTGTTCCGTACTTCCAATACCCAGTTTACGAGAACTTGGTCCAACCAGAAGCGAGGCCTGGTCTTCGAGATGAATCCGAGATGGCCCCCATGCTCGGTGGCCAGCAGGCGCAGGTTGGGATTATTGGAAAAGGCGGGGTGATCGTAGACAGCGAACGGGATCAACGGATCATCCTTGGCTTGTACGACGAGGGTGGGCACGCGGATCCGTTCCAGGAACTGGTTGGCCGATTGCGTGGCGTAGTAATTGTCGGCGCTACCGAAGCCGAAGGCTTGGGCCGTAAAGCGGTCATCGAAACCGTAGATGTCCCGCACCTGATCGAGCCCGCCGAGGTCGAACAGGCCGGGAGTGAGCCGCTCTTTCGCGCGCACGCGCTCCTTCAGGCGCGTGACAAACCGTCTGGCATAGATGCGGTTGGATGGCTTGTCGAGCTCGCGGACGCAGGCCGCTAAATCGATGGGCGTGGAAATCGCCATCACGCCAGCGATCAGATCCGAGGCGGACTCGCCCAGCTCTCCGGCCAGCTTCAACACCACATTTCCGCCCAGGGAAAAGCCCGCCAGAAACACCGGTGCGCTGCCGGCGAGCCGGTGGATGACCGCGAGCAGGTCGGACGTCTGGCCGGAGTGGTACAGGGTTCGGCCGCTCAGGTGCTCCGTGCCGCCGCAACTGCGCATGTTGAATCGATGAACGGCGCAACCAGCCTCCAGTGCGGCCTGCGCCAGGCTGCGCGCATAACCGGCCTCACTCGACCCTTCCAGACCGTGAACCAGAATCAGATGCGCGACCGGCACGCCTTCCGGCGCCTGATATTGCACCCGAACTTGGACGCCCGGCTCGGTGTCGTATAGCTTCGTCTCCACCGGGAAGCGCTGCTGGTCCAGCTTCCTGCGCCAGTAGTTGCCGGCGATGGTGAGCAGGTGAGGATTCCGGAAGAAGGGAACGAAGGGCCGCAAGAAACCATTTTAGACGGACAGCGGCGTTTAGGCGGAAACGCAAGGCGGGAAAAAAGTGAGGGGACAGCCAAGGTAACCGTCCCCTCGAAAGGACACAAGACGCTATTGAGCAGCCGCTGACATCACGAGCCCGGCACCAGTAGCCGAGTCAAGTCAACGGCTGCTCGTCTAGTCAATAGAGATCGGTTGGCGGAGTGGAAAAGGAATAGTGAGAACTTGGTACTACGTAGGGCGGAAATTCGCCTTATTTACGCGCCGGCCGTGTCCAGGATTTTCTGGATCAGCACATCGTAGGGCAGCCCGGCGGCGCCCGCGGCTTGCGCGAAGTCGCCTTCACAGTCCAGCGCAGGATTCGGGTTGGCCTCGATCACCACAACTTCGCCGGCTTGCGTGAGACGCACGTCGACTCTGCCGAAGCCGGTAATCTTCAGGACGCGATACACCTTCCGCGCCAGCCGCGCGAGTTTTTCCTGCACACCCGCGGGAAGCTCATTCGCGGGCCCGTTTTGAATGCCCCACTTCTTGCGGTAGGTGTCGTCCCATTTAGCCTTGAAGGTGGCGAATTTGGGCATGTCTTCCGGGACATCGTGGAAGAAGATTTCTCGCGGAGGGAATACGCTGAGCTTGCGATTGCCCATCACGCTCAAATACAGCTCACGACCTTCGATGTATTCCTCGATCAGCGCGTCACAATGAAACTTTTCGTGAATGAAGCGCGCGCGCTCGAGCGCTTCTTCCTCGCTCTTGGCGAAGGAAGCCTTGGCGATGCCGTCGGACGATTCTTCACCCACCGGCTTCACGAAGGCGGGGTAGATGAAGCGGCGCAGACGCTTCAACGGACGAAGCTCGGTGGAGATGACGAAATGCGGAACGCGCACGCGATGGTACGCCAACACCTTCTTGGCGAGGGCTTTATCCTTACAAAGCATCAGGCCGTCCGGACGCGCGCCCGTGTACTTCACGCGCATCAGCTCGAGCAGCGCGGGAATATTCGGCTCGTGAGCCCGGCTGGAATGAAAGGATTCTGTGAGATTGAAAACCACCTCTGGCGCGAAGTTCTTCAACTTTTCCACCATGCACAGCACGTCGTCGAAGATCGCCAGTGTCTCCACTTCGTGCCCCAGGCGTTGCAGACAAGCCAGCACGTCGGCCTCGGTAGGCTTGTCCTCTTCTTCTTTGAGCGCTTGTGGAGAGAACGTGCCAGCGGCAGCCGCAATACGATACGCGATATCGAAGAGCACCAAGATCTTCACGGTTAAACCGACCTCTTGAACCGGCCCGTATGCAGATGATTGGTGATCATCGCCGATAGATACGCGGCCAGTTCAAACGAGACACGCTCGCGCCCGAGCGGCGGCGGAGTCGTGAGCTTTAGCTCTTTGCAGCGCTCGATCAACTTGCGCACTAACATGTCCACCGTGTATTTGTGCTGTCCGGTCCAACGGACAATCGACCCGACCAGCGCCGAGCGATTGCTGCGCATGACCTTTGCGGCCGATTCTCCATTCGGCTCACCACTTCCGAATATAACGCGCAGATCGGCGTCGTAGAAGTCGGGGAAGTCCTCGGCGTAGAGCTTGCGGCGTTCGGTGTAGTATCGCGCGAGCGTTTTCCGCAGCCGGCTGGCCTCATAGATGCGGCGCCCGCGCTTCACCTTCGGCGGATTGTTCCTGGCTTCCTCCATCAAACAATGCACAAGTTCGAGCTTGTCCAGCGCCTTCCATCCGCGATACTGCTCGCGCCATTCCTCGGGCGTCAACGAGAGCCAGACCGCGAACGTCTCGGCGAAGTCTTCATCGGGGTGCGCCTGCGCGTACCAGTTCGGCAGGTTGCGCACAAAGCCCTTGCTGTAGGGACGCGGCTGATAGGTTTCAGGAGTGTACTCGGTTTCGGGGCTGCCAAATACCGCGCGCCAATCGTCGCGCGAGGAGAAGCGATAGGCATGATCGATGGCATGTCCGCTCTCGTGCCGGAGCAATTGCTGGCACCATTCGGGCGTGCCGCCTTCCACCTGCAGCATTTGGTGGACTTCCAGCGTCCTGAGCCTCGGATGCGCAAGGTAGAACGGAATCGCGATGTCGGGCACGCCGGCGGGCGAGAACCACTCATCACCGAGGTAACACGCGGGGCGAAACGCCAACCCGCGCGCCGCAAGTTCATCGTAGAGCTGCGCCACGCGGCCTTCCAGCTCGCTGCCGGGAATGCGCACACCGAGATCGCAGATGCGCTTTTGGAGAAGCTCGTCGTCTTTCAGGCTCACCCAGGTCAGGGCGGTCCCGGCGGGCTGTTCTTGCGCGGCATGCGGCGGATCGTGTCGCTCCACGGCTTTCATCCTAGCGCAGAGCCATCACCGATCCTATCTTGAGAATGCGCCGGCGCAACGCCGAATCGCTTTGGAGAGCGCGAACGTAGGTGGCTTCCTCTGGTGCATTTTTCGCACGCTGAATCTCCGGCGGAAATGGCGATTGCCGCAGCGCCATCGCCGCGCGGCGTGTTTCGAAGCGATCCCAATCGCCTGGGTTCGGTGAGATGCCCGGCGAGATGCCGGAACCGGGAACCTCGTAGATCATCCAGCCTTCGGCCAGGCGCTCGAGCGTGCGCGCTGGGGTGCGATGATTCGGATCCGCGCGGAGCTTGACCTCCTCGGCTTCCAGCAGCCGGGCCACTTTCGGATTCGCCGGGCGAAACCCAAGCTTGCGATAAAACCAGAACGCACCGGACTCAATGGCCTCGTCGTTGTGATGGCCAATTTGATACGGATCGACGGCGAAACACGTCGCGCCCAGCAACTGGTGAAACAAGCGTAACAGCCGCGCGTAAAGCCACGCGGTCTCGCCCTCGCGAAACGTGTAATAGAGGTTGAAACCGACTTCCATGTGTTCGAACAGCGTCAGGCATTCGATATAGCCGATGGGGACCGCGTTCTTGAAGAATATGCCGGCATGATAGGCGCGCAAGGGCAGACGATGCTCGCGCGGAACTCCGAAGACGTACACCTCGACGCCGCGGCCGAAGCCGGCGCGAACCACGTGAGCCGGGTCGCCGAAGGTGAACCCGTGCAGCTCGCGATACCGCATGGCGGAAGTCTCGCGCGCGAAGTCGAGGATTCTCTCGCCGTCGGTGCGAGTCAGCTTCTCGATCGGAAGCCTGGGCGATTGAAGCTCCGTGGCGAGCGACACATCGGCGCGGCGGATCAGCGCGGCATCATGGAAGAACGGCTTGCGGCCCCACGGTAACCGTCCATTCGTTCGTGTGCTGGGCCCCTCACCCAGACTCCAGCGAACGAACAGCTTGGCCTGCGCGAACAGCTCTGCGTTGTCGATTTGAGACAGCAGCCAGCGCAAATCCGAGCCCGCTCCGCGTTTCGCCGCCCGAAACCAATCCATATAAGGAATGTTTGCTTCCACCAGCAAGTCTTCGTCGGCAAATGGATGCAAGCGGCGCAGCAAGGGACCAAGCAGCGCGGCATCATAGCCGTCCCAATCGATCTCGACGGCCCTGGGATGATTCTCGGCCAGCCAGCGGGTGATTTCAGACGTGAATAGCGCTGAAAACGCCGTCCCAGCGATTCCGGAGACATCGGGTTCTTCCAGCGGCGTGAGATCCGCGTCCGCCCGGCGCAGTTGCGCGATTTTCTTCGGCACCAGCTGAAGCAGCTCGTCCGCGATCCGAAGCACTTCGGAATTCGGCGGATACGCGCGAAAAAACAGCAGCGCTTCGTGGAGGCGAATTAACGAGCCGGCGTCCGGGAAACGCGCTCTGCCCAGTTGTCGCAGTAAACGCGGAAGCGCCGCATGCTCCTTCGTGCCAAACGCGCGCTTAGCGGCTTCCAGGCGGACCACAGATGCACGGACGTCCATCGAGAGTAGACTATCAGAAGCTATGAAACTCGCACTCGCAAGTCTGATCATTCTGCTGGTGGCGCAATTCGGCGCCGCGCAAGACACGAAGTTGTACGTCGTCACGCACGTGGACCTTACGCCCAACTACATCGTGGATGGCACCCCACTACTGTCGAAATTCGCCTCCGACAGCCGCAAGGAAAAAGGTGTCGTACGCTTCGAGCTCCTCCAGGAGCCGGGGCGGAAGAACCATTTCACGATCGTCAGCGTCTGGGAAAACCAAGCGGCTTTCGATGCCCATCTGGAGGCCGATCACACCAAACAGTTTCGAGAGAAGCTACAACCGATGCTGGGAGGTCCGTTAGACGAGCGCTTACACAGCAACTTGCAATAGCGGGCGTCATGGAATAAGCGCCGGAGGCAGTCAATTCGAAAGTTCCTTCACCACTTCGTACAGGAAATTCTGGCCTTCATAAAACGAATTCACGTTCATGCGCTCGTCGCGGCCATGCGCGCGCACGTCGTCCCGATCACCGAAGAAGCCCGAAACTCCGTAGGTGGGAATGCCCGCGATGCGAAGATACCGTCCATCTGTCGCGCCCGTGCTCATCACGGGAATCGTCAGGACGCCGGGCCACAGCGTGTCGCTCCAACGCGCGACGGTTTTCAGGACATCCGGCCGCATCGGAGACGCCGGCCCCACGTCGACGTCGCCCTGCACGCGCACTGCGACCTGGTCGTCGGCCACCACCTGCCGCAAAGCCTTCTGCACGCTCTCAATGGAATCACCCGGAAAAATGCGGCAATTCACGTTCGCCGTGGCGAGTTGTGGCAGCGCGTTGAGTGCATGCCCACCGGCCAGCTCGGTGGCCACGCAGGTGGTTCGCAACATCGAATTCCAGCGCGGTGAGGCGGAGACAACGCGCTGCATCGCTTCCCTCGCAACGTCTCCGGATCCGTCGGCGATCTTCGCTAGATCCTCTCGAAACGTCCCTTCCTCCACCTTTGCCATCTCCCGGAAATACGCGCGCGTCACTTCATCCGTCTTCAGCGGGAAGTTGTAGCGGGAGAGCCTCTCGAGCGCGGTTGCCAGATGATAAATGGCGTTGTCGGGCACTGGCACCGAGCTATGCCCGCCTTTGTTGCGGACCTCGAACTTGAAATCGGCGTACGATTTCTCGCTCACTTGAATGTTGTTCGCGATCTTCTTGTCGCCCACCATCATGCCGCCGCCACCCTCATTCAGAGCGAGGTCGGCCTCGATCAACTCACGCTTGTTCTTGAGCAGCCAGGTGATGCCATTGTATGCGCCGCCGCCCTCTTCGTCCGCCGTCAGCGCAACGATGATGTCTCGCGCCGGTTTGTATCCTTCGCGTTTATAGCGAATCAGATTCGCGATCCATACCGCCGCTTGCGCTTTGTCGTCGGCAGTGCCGCGGCCGTAAAAGTAGCCGTCCTTTTCGATGAACTGAAACGGATCGGTGGTCCAATCCTCGCGGTTCGCCTCCACGACGTCGGTATGCGCGAGCAGCAGGATGGGCCGGCGGGCGCCCGATCCGTGATAGCGAACCACCAGATTCGCCTTCTTCGGGCTGGCTCCGCTGACAAAAATATCCGCATCGGGAAAGCCCGCAACGCGCAACCGCGCAGCCACAGCCTCGGCCACTGGAGTGGTGGAGCCGGTGGTGTAACCGGACCGGATCTCGACCATTTCCTTGTAAATTTCCCGGGCGAGCTGACGGTCGGCGTCGGGCGGCATGACCGCCGCTGAAATTCCTATGCCGGATAAGAGGCCCATGGCGGCTAGAAAGACCACGGCAAGACGTGCCATGCGCGGATTGTAGCACGCGTCTGAAGTGTTGAAACCCGAACGCGCCGCAACCGTCTGTTACTATGACAATCGTGCGCGTGAAGGTGCTGTTTTTCGGTATGTTGAAGGACGTTGTCGGCCGTTCAGAAGAACACATCGAAGTGGCCCACGGCGCGTGTGTCGAGTCCGTGTTCACGCATTACGCGCGCGATTTTCCGCGCCTGACTGAGCTGGAATCGAGCATCGTGCTGGCATGCAACCACGAGTTCTGCGACCGCTCCGCGGCGGTCCGCGAAGGCGACGAAATTGCTTTCCTGCCGCCGGTGAGTGGCGGGGCCGGAAAATGCCCTGGCCGCTACACGCACGAGATCCACGATGCCGATACCGGATGCTTCTTTGGGCTGACGCGCGAGACCATCGACACCCGGAGCCTGGCTCGCCAATTGCTGCGCGGCGAGGACGGGGCGGTGGTGGATTTTGAAGGCGTGGTGAGAAACAACACCAAAGGCCGCGCCACCAAGTTCCTAGATTACGAATGCTACGAGCCGATGGCCGTGAAGATGATGGCCGAAATCGGGCGCGAGATCCTGGTCGCACATGCCATCGGCCGCATCGCGATGGTGCATCGCCTGGGACGCCTCCAGATCGGCGAGGCCAGCGTTGCGGTGATGGTTACCGCGCCGCATCGCAAGCCCGCATTTGAGGCGGCGCTGGAAGGAATCAACCGGTTGAAGCGCGTCGTTCCCATCTGGAAGAAAGAACATTTCGCGGATGGGGAGGTCTGGGTTGAAGGGGAATGGGACGAGTCCGTCCTGAAAAAGTGATCCGCGCCTCTTTCTGTTGTTTCCTGGCAGCATGCTTGTCCGCGCCCGCGACGGCACAGGACCCCGTCATCAAAGTCAACGTGCGCTTGGTCCGTATGCTGGTGACTGTCAAAGACGCCGCGGGCCAACTCATTGGCTCCCTAAACAAAGGCGACTTCACGGTCTATGACAACGGCGTACAGCAGGACATCGCGGTGTTCGATCGCGAAACCGAGCAACCTCTGTCGGTCGCGATGCTGGTGGACACCAGCGCTTCCACCGGCATCGAATTGCGATACGAACTGGATTCGGTGAGCCGGTTTCTCAAGGTCCTGCTGGACGAGGGCAACCCTGACGACACCGTGGCGCTCTACAGTTTCAACGAGGATGTCAGGCTGCTCACCAGTTACACGCGGCGTTTTGCGCGCGTGGATCGAATGCTGAAGCTGCTGAAGTCCGAGGGCGGCACGTCGGTCTACGATGCGCTCTTCCTGGCCTCGCGCGAACTGGAATACCGCAGCGGCAGGCACGTCATGGTGCTGGTGACCGATGGCGGCGACACCACCAGTATCAAAGATTTTCACCAGGCCCTCGAGGCGGCGCAGTTGGCCGACGCGATACTCTATCCGGTGCTAGTGGTCCCAATCACCAACGACGCCGGCCGCAATGTCGGCGGCGAAAATGCGCTGACCACGCTCGCCGCGGGCACGGGCGGCCACGTATTCACGCCGAATCTTGGCGCGCAGCTCGATCGGGCCTTCGATGACATCCTGCGTGAACTCAGGACCCAGTATCTGATTGCCTTCTATCCCAAGGACGTCCCGCCCACCAAGGAGCGCTTTCACACGTTGAAGGTCAACGTGCAGAGCACTTCGGCCAATCGGGGTTTGCGCGTCACCACACGCAGTGGCTATTATGGGGAATCCAATGAGTCCAGATCGGGCCTGGGGCACTGAGGTGGAGGAAGCCGTGAAAGCCAAAACGAAAGCCCCGGAGCAGACTTTCGAAGAAGTGAAGTACCTTCGTTACCTGATCGAAAAAGCAATTCCGGTGCGGATCCGGCTCAGCAGCAATGAAGAGGTGGTGGGCGTGATCGAGTTCTACGACGTTCACTTTATCCGTGTGACCCGGGAAGGCTCTCCCAACCTCTTTTTGTACAAGCACGATATCAAGTATCTGTACGAAGAGCCGGAAGCCTGACGTCTTGCCTTCCTATCTCGAGATCAGCGCGGAGATCGCCCGCGAAGCCGGAGCTCTGCTGCATGGCTTCTTCGAGCGCCACATCGGCTTTGAGCTGAAGGGCGAGTTCGATCTGGTGACCGAGGCCGATCGCGCCTCCGAAAAGCTCGTCATTGAACGATTGCATGCGCATTTCCCAACCCATTCCATCGTCGCTGAAGAGAGCGGCGGGCATGCCGGCGAATCGCCGGAGTACTGCTGGTACGTCGATCCATTAGACGGCACCACGAATTTCGCGCACGGCTTCCCCATGTACAACGTCACGCTGGCGCTCGAAAAGGCCGGAGAGATCATCGCTGGAGTGATTTTCGATCCCGAGCGCAACGAGATGTTTGCTTGCGAGCGCGGATCGGGCGCTTGGTTGAATGATCGGCCCATTCACGTCTCCAATGTGCGCCAGGTGGATGACGCGCTGGTCGCCACCGGGTTCCCCAGCCGCAAGCGGCACCAGAACGTGAATGTGCATTTCTACTATCAGCTGGCGATGATCACGCATGGCGTGCGGCGTGCTGGAGCCGCTGCTCTCGACCTCGCTTACGTAGCTTGTGGCCGCTTGGACGCGTTCTGGGAATTTGGCCTGAATCCCTGGGACATGGCCGCCGGAATTTTGCTGATTACCGAAGCAGGCGGAAAGTGTTCCGATATGCACGGCGCACCGGCAAGCCTGCGCGGCCCGCATCTTTTGGCCGATAATGGTTTGATTCACGACTCCATGCTCGAGATCTTTGGCGAAGTGTTTCGCCGGGAATACCGCTACGAGATGCCGGTTATTAAATGATGGAAAACTCTACCCCGTCCTACTCACCCACCGCACGAACCCAGACGCGGATCCGATCCATGCGCGGCGTGTACGACAAGGCGCAGGTGCACGCCATCCTGGACGAAGGCTTTTTGTGCCATATCGGATTCGTGATCGATGGGCAACCGTTCGTCATCCCCACCGCGTATGCGCGTTCGGGAGAGCAGATCTACATTCACGGAGCGCCCGCCAGCCGCGTGATGGGCGTGGCCAATCGAGACTTGGACATGTGCCTCACGGTCACATTGATCGATGCGTTGGTTGTGGCGCGCTCGGCGTTTCACACATCCATCAACTACCGCTCGGTGGTCGTGCTGGGTAAGGCGCGCGAGGTGACCGATCTCGAAAAGAAGCGAGAAGCGCTGCGGTGCTTCACCAATCACGTCATCGCCGGCCGTTGGGAACAAGCCAAGCAGCCGACCGAGCAAGAGCTGAAGGCGACCAGCGTCCTGGCGCTGCAGCTCGATGAGGTCTCGGCGAAGGTGCGGACCGGCCCGCCCATCGACGATGAAGAAGACTACGCGCTGCCCATTTGGGGAGGCTTGGTTCCGGTGATTCAAACGTTCGGCGAACCCATGCCGGACGACCGCGCGTTGCCCGGCACCACTGCCCCGCACCTCAGAGGCACTTGAACTTCAAGCTCACTTCACCGATTCGAACGACGTCGTTGTCTTTCAGCTCCTCGCGGGCTATGGGATCGGTGCGGTCGTTCAGGAAAGTGCCGTTGCTCGAGTCCAGGTCCGTGATCGTGAACTTCTCATCTTTGTAGCGCAGGCTGGCATGCTTGCCCGAGATCGCCGTATCGCGCAGTACGATATCGGCGTCCGGGGCCGAGCCCATGGTGTTCTGCCCCTCGCGAATGCGGAAGTCTTCGCCCTTTTGTTCGCCGGTCAAAACCACGAACCACCCGACTACCGGAGGCTTGCGCTTATCGGCCAGCAGCACGGTCCTGCGGCCGTCAGCTGGCGCGGCAGCTTCGCGCAGCGTGGCGCCTTCGCGCGGAGCGGCACCCTCGCGCGGAGCTTCCGACTCCACGCGCGTTTTCAAGGCTGGGCCCGCCGATTGATACCCCGTCCGCTGGCAGTACGGACAGACTTCCCAGGAGTCTTCTATTTGGTGCCCGTTTGCGCAAAACTTTGCCATCGCGTGCTTTTCTCCTCGGAGCTGAACTTAGGTCACAACACGGACCTTGATGCTTTATTCATTACCGCGCTGGTGGAGGATTATATCGTGTCGCCATCATCGACCGGAAGTCAAGCGGGGCAGGCCCCGCACTCCGGGTCACACAATCCTTTACTTTCAAATACATAAGATGGTACGCTGAAGAACTCATAATGCGAACTGTCGATTTGATCCACCGAAAACGAGATGGTGAAGAACTGTCGCCAGAGGAAATTGCCGCGCTTGTGGAAGGCTACAACCGGAATGAAATTCCGGATTATCAGATGTCCGCCTTCCTCATGGCCGTCTTCCATTCGGGAATGACGGATCGCGAGGTCAGCGCGGCCACGGACTGCATGGTCCGCTCCGGCGAAACCGTTGACCTGAGTTCCATTCCCGGAATCAAAGTGGACAAACATTCCACGGGCGGAGTGGGAGACAAAACCAGTCTGATATCGGCTCCGCTGGCGGCGGCCGCGGGCGTCGTCGTTCCGATGATGTCGGGCCGGGGACTCGGCCACACGGGCGGAACGCTCGACAAGCTGGAGGCCATCCCCGGCTTCCGCACCGATCTCACGATTGACGAGTTCAAGGAACAACTCGCCAAGCACGGCTTAGCTTTCATCGGACAGACCGCCGAGGTCGCGCCCGTCGACGGCAAGCTGTACGCGCTGCGCGATGCCACGGCCACGGTGGAGTCCATCCCGCTGATCGCGACTTCCATCATGTCCAAGAAGCTCGCCGANNCGGCGCGCCGACAAACGCGTCCAGGCGCTCATCACGGACATGAATCAGCCGCTCGGCTATGCGGTGGGCAACGCGCTCGAGGTGATGGAGGTTTCTCAAACGCTGCAAAACGCCGGACCCACCGATCTCACGCGTCTGTCGCTCGAATTGGCCGCCCGCATGATTTTCCTGGCCAAGATTGTGCCGACGCTCGAAGAAGCTCGCGAACTGGCGCAACAGAAGCTGCTGGATGGCTCGGGCTATCGCAAGTTCAAGGATGTCATTGAAGCGCAGGGCGGCAACCCGCAGGTGCTGGACCGGTTCGAGCTGTTGCCGAACGCTACCGGGGTGCGCGAGATTGCTTCGCCGCGCGCGGGTTACGTGAGCGCGATCGCCGCCGAGGACATCGGCTTGGCTTCTTCCCGCATCGGCGCCGGCCGCAATCTTAAGGAAGACACCATCGATCCGGCCGTGGGGGTGATCCTGGAAGTGAAGGTCGGCCACAAGGTGGACGCCGGCGCGGTGTTGTGCCGCGTCTACTACACCGGCGACGAGAACGTCGAGGAGGCCTCAGCGGAGATCGAAGATGCCTTCCGCATATCCGCGCAACCTCCCGAAGAGCGGGAACTGATCCTCGAAGTCGTTAGCTAATCCAGAATGCTGAACGATCGCGCGTTTTACCGAGCCGCGACCGTCAGGGAGTCGGTCTAATCAACATGGAGAGGTTCACTGGCATCCTGGGAATCCTCGCGATTCTCATGGTCTGCTTTCTCTTCTCCACCCACAAGCGCGCCATACGTCCGTCGCTCATCTTCTGGGGCGTGGGACTGCAGCTCACGTTCGCTTTCGTAGTCCTGCGAACACCGGCGGCGCGCGCCTTCGAAACGCTGAGCGACAAAGTGAACGCGATCATCGGCTATTCCCAGGCCGGCAGCAAGTTTGTTTTCGGCGATCAACTCGGCGGCAGCCAGCCGGTCGTATTTGCGTTCCAGGTGCTCCCCATCATCATCTTTATCACCAGCCTGTTCTCCATCCTTTATTACCTGGGCGTGATGCAAGTGATGGTGCGTGCCATGGCGGTGGTGATGCAGCGCGTGATGGGCGCGAGCGGCGCCGAATCCACCAACGTAGCCGCCAGCATCTTCATGGGCCAGACCGAAGCGCCAGTCACCATCCGGCCGTTCCTGGCAGGCTTGACCGAGTCCGAGCTGTTCACCATCATGGTGAGCGGCATGGCCCACGTCTCCGGCGCGACCATGGCGGCCTATGTATTGATGGCGCATGTGGAGATCCGGCACCTGCTGACGGCCGTGATCATGACCGCGCCGGCTACCATCATGCTGTCCAAGATCCTGGTGCCTGAAGTCGGAAAACCCGCCACCGCGGGCAGCGTGAAAGTGGTGGTGGAAAGGCCCGGCGTAAACATCATCGACGCGGCGGCGCGCGGCGCCGGCGACGGACTGCATCTGGCGCTGAACATCGCGGCCATGCTGATCGCGTTTCTGGCCCTGATTGCAATGTGCAACGGAATCCTCGGGTATTTCCATACAACGCTCCAACAAATCTTCGGGTATGTCTTTGCGCCAATTGCCTGGCTGCTCGGCATCAAGTTTCACGACTGCCGGACTATCGGGAACCTGCTCGGCACCCGCCTCGTGCTGAACGAATTCATCGCCTTTCAGCAGCTCGGACCGATGAAGCCCCAGCTTGATCCGCACTCGTTCACCATCGCCACCTACGCGCTGTGCGGATTCGCCAACTTCAGCTCCATCGCGATCCAGATCGGAGGCATCGGGGCGCTGGCGCCGAGCCGCAAATCGGACCTCGCGCGCCTGGGCCTGAAGGCTGTCGCCGCCGGAACCATGGCCAACTTTATGACCGCCTGCATCGCGGGCATGCTTTTGTAAATGCACGAAGCGGTCGCCCATATTCGCAACGTGACCGTGCGTGAACCTCGCATCGCAGTGGTGCTCGGCAGCGGATTGGGAGCGTTTGCCGACGAGCTTGTCGATCCGATCGCAATTCCCTACTCCGAGATCCCGGGCTGGCCCGTATCTACCGCCGCCGGACACTCGGGAAGGCTGGTATTCGGAAAACTGCACAACCTTGACGTCGCGGTAATGGCCGGACGCGCTCATTTGTACGAAGGCTACACGCCGGCGCAAGTCACTATGGGGGTCCGCGTGTTCCATCACCTGGGAGTGCGTTCCGTTATTTTCACCAACGCCGCGGGCGGCATCAATCTGTCGTACCGCCAGGGCGCGCTGGTGCTGATTTCCGATCACATCAATCTGCAGGGCTCGCATCCCCTGATCGGGCCGAATGACGATTCAGCCGGGCCGCGCTTCCCCGACATGAGCGAAGCCTATTCGCGGGCGTATCGGGCCCTCGCGCATCAGGTGGCCCATCAACTGAATATCCAATTGGAGGAAGGCGTCTACGCGGCGCTCACCGGTCCCAGTTATGAGACACCCGCGGAAATCCACTATCTTCGAACCATCGGCGCTGACCTGGTGGGCATGTCGACGGTACCTGAAGTAATCGTGGCGAACTATCTCGGCATGCATGTGCTCGCGATCTCGTGCGTGACCAACATGGCCGCCGGAATACTACCCCAAAAGATCGATCATGAAGAAGTGCTGGAGACGGGCCGCCAGGTGCGCGATACTTTGATCCGGTTCTTGAAAGCGCTGTTACCGAAATTATGAATCTCCTCGAAATGGCCCTCGAGGCCAGAACCAAAGCGCACGCTCCCTACTCGCACTTCCAAGTCGGAGCGGCGCTGGAATCGACCGACGGCCGCGTGTTCACTGGCTGCAATGTCGAAAACGCCACCTATGGACTCAGCGTGTGCGCCGAGCGCGTCGCCGTATTCAAAGCGATTTCGGAGGGCGCGCGCAAGTTCCAGCGCATCGCAGTCTCGGCCGACACCGATGTCTTGACTCCGCCCTGCGGCGCCTGCCGCCAGATCCTATGGGAGTTTTGCGGCGACATCGAGTTGACGCTCGTGAACCTGCACGGCAAAACCGAAACACTTCACCTGAGAGATCTCTTCCCGAGGCCCTTCGATGCTTCGTTCCTTTAATCACCGGCTCCCTTACGGTCGCGGCTCGGTAGCGTGTCTGCTACTTTTCGCCCTTTGCCTGCATGCCGAGCCAGCCGACTCCATCTACACCGCCCGCTACGTCGTCACCATGAACGCGCGCCACGACCTGATCGACGACGGCGCAGTCGCCGTTCGTGGCCAACGTATCGTTGGCGTGGGCAAGCGCGCCGATATCGAGAAACAGTTTCAAGCCCGCCAGCATATCGACCGCCCGGACGCCATCCTGATGCCGGGCCTGATCAACACCCACACCCACGCCGCCATGTCGCTGTTCCGCGGTATCGCCGACGACATGGTGGTGCAGGATTGGCTGAACAAATTCATCTTTCCGGCAGAAGCCAAGAACGTCACGCCGGACTTCGTCCTGTGGGGAACGCGCCTGGCGTGCCTGGAGATGATGCTGTCCGGCACCACCACCTTCGTCGACATGTACTATTTCGAGGACAGCGTCGCCAAAGCCACCAAGGAAGCGGGAATGCGCGGCATCCTCGGCGAGACCATGATCCGCTTCAAATCGCCCGACGCCGCCACGCCCAAAGACATGCTGCGATTCACCGAAAAGTTTCTCGATGAATACCAGGGCGACCCCACCATCATTCCCGCCGTCGCTCCCCACGCCATCTATACCAATGACGACGCCGATCTCCAGGCCGCCCGCCAGCTCGCCAACAAATACCACGCGCCGCTGGTGATGCATCTCGCCGAGGCTAAGTTCGAATATGATGACGCCGTGCGTACGCGCCACATGACGCCCACGCGGCTGGTGGAATCGCTGGGCGTTTTGGACGGCTGGACCATCGTCGCGCACGCCATATTCCTGGACCCGGCCGACATGCAGATCCTGAAGGCGCACGGCACTGGAGTCGCGCATTGCCCTTCCAGCAACATGAAGCTCGCAAGCGGCATCGCCCCGGTGGTGAAGTTGCTCGCGCTCGGCATCCCCGTTGGACTCGGCACCGACGGGCCCGCGGGCAGCAATAACGATTTCGACCTGATGGAGGAGATGAATCTCGCAGCCGATTTGCAAAAGGTCGCCACCGGCGATCCCACCGTGATTCCCGCCGAGCAAGCCATCGCCATGGCGACCATCCTCGGCGCACGCGCCGCCGGCCTCGAAAAGGAAATTGGCTCGCTCGAAACCGGCAAGCGTGCTGACTTGATCACGCTCCGCCTGGATCGCCCGCATGCCGTGCCGCTCTACAACGTGTATTCGCAGATTGTCTACGCGCTGAAAGGCTCCGACGTCGAAGACGTAGCCGTTGACGGCAAGCCCATCGTGCGCAACGGCCGCTCGCTCACTCTCGATCCCGCCCCCATCCTCGCCAAAGCGAGGGAGTATGCCGCGAAGGTCACTGCCTCACTTCAGAAGTAGCGGCAAGCGCCTCAAAAGTAAATTCACAATCGCGCGAGAGATACGCCGTATCAAGTCCACTTACCAGTTTCAACATTCAATCGGGGTGACTATGAAACTGAAGTTTCGTTTTTCGATCCTGTCCATTTTCGTCGGACTCGCGCTCGCGCCGGCCTATTCCACCACCATCACCACCTATAGCAATCAGGCGACCTGGGAGGCTGCCACATCAGCGGGCTACCAAACCGTCACGTTCACCGGCTTGGCCCCAGCCGGAGGCGACACGAGTTACAACACCCCCTCCGGCGTGACAGCTTCTGGCGTCGAGTTCATCGGATATTCTTCCGCCGGCGTATCAGGCATTGAGGTAGTCGATACCAGCTCCGTCTCGTGGTACAACGACGGCACCGGCGACGCTTTGGTAGAAAGCGCGAGCCCAGAACCGAGTTCGAGCTCCCCGCTTCCGTACATCAACATCGTTCTCCCCGCCAACGTCACCGCGCTCAGCCTGGACCTGTGGACCGCCAGTTCCCCAGGCATGACCTACAGCATCACAGTGGCTGGAAACACGTACACCGTTCCCACCGTCGGCGGAAACACGGAGACGTTTTGGGGAATCACGTCCGACACGCCGATCACTTCCATCCAGCTCGACGTGCCGGGCGCTACGGCCAGCAGCGGGACGGAAGCGTTGCTCGACAACTTCAGTTTCGGCGCGGATGATATGTCGGCGGCCCCCGAGGCGGGCACCTATCTGCTGATTGGCTCGGGCTTGATCGGCTTAGTTATACTGCGCAAGCGCCTGAAGCCAGGAAAGACCGCAGCGGAGCTATAATCTCTATTGATGACCAAGACCAACTGGCGTCCCGCTGCTCTTTCTCTTACCGTGCTGGGCGCGGTGGCGCGCCTGCTGCCCCATCCGCCGAATTTCGCGCCCGTGGGCGCCACCAGTCTGTTCGCCGGCGCTCGATTGCCGCGCTGGCAAGCTTACCTGATTCCGCTGGCGCTGATGGCCATTACGGATCCGATCCTGGCCTCGTTTTACGGCGTCGCGGCATTCACCAAGTATCAGATTTTCATCTACGCGAGCTTCCTCATCAGCGTATGGCTGGGCCGGCGGCTTCGCAATACTGAAAGCATTTCGCGCATCGCGGCCGTCACGGTGGTGAACAGCATCCAATTTTTCCTGATCACCAACTTCGGGAGCTGGCTATGGTTCCAAGCGTATCCTCGCACGGCGGCGGGCCTGGCTAGCTGCTACGTCGCTGCGATCCCGTTCTTTGGCTGGACTCTGGCCAGCGACGTCCTGTACACCGCCGTTCTGTTCGGGCTCTACGCCTGGCTCAGCCGGACCGTAGCCACCAGCGAACGGCTAACCGCCGTGGCCTAGCGCGGCGTGCGGGCTGCGCTTTCTTGGTCCAGCGGCAAAGATAGCGCCTGGTCGCTGCACCTCCTCAGGCAAGACCCGAGTGTTGAAGTCGTGGCGCTGGTCACCACTCTGAACGAACAGTTCGATCGGGTGGCCATGCACGCCGTCCGGCGCGAGTTGCTCGAGCTGCAAGCCGAGTCAGTGGGCCTTCCGCTCTGGACCGTTCCCCTGCCCTGGCCCTGTTCCAACGAACAATACGAAGCCCGCATGCGCGACCTCTGCGCCCGCGCCGTAGCCGAGCACGTGGACGCCATGGCCTTCGGCGATCTGTTCCTCGCCGACATCCGCGCCTACCGCGAGAAGCAGCTCGCGAGCACCGGCCTCACGCCCATCTTCCCGGTCTGGCAAATCCCCACCGCCGAGCTGGCCCGGACCATGATCGCTTCCGGCTTGCGCGCGAAAATCACCTGCGTGGATCCCAAGGTCCTTCCGAGGGAGTTCGCCGGTCGCGATTTCGATTCCCAATTCCTGGCCGATCTGCCCCCGCAAATCGATCCTTGCGGCGAAAACGGGGAATTCCATTCTTTTGTTTACGATGGCCCAGGCTTCCGCCAGCCGATTAACATCACTGTCGGCGAGATCGTCGAGCGGGACGGGTTCGTTTTCGCGGATGTTGCCAGGTCACCATTATGGTGATATACTGACATCAGTTGATAACGATGCACTAAGATTTATCAGGAACTCGAGTGAACTATGGACTTCAATCGATTCACCGAAAAGCTCCAAGAGGCCGTCCGGGCTGCCCAATCCATCGCAATCCAGCACGGCAACCAGCAGCTTGATACCGAGCACCTGTTGCTGGCGCTACTCGATCAACAAGGCGGCCTGGCCCCCTCCATCCTGAACAAGGCCGACATTCGCGTGGACGCCCTCAAGACCCGCGTCCAGCAAGAAGTGGACCGGCTGCCCAAAGTGTCCGGCCCCACCGGCGGCCCCGACCAGGTCTACGTCACCCAGCGCAGCACCAAGCTGCTGTCGCAGGCCGAAGATGAAGCCAAGCGGCTGAAGGACGACTACGTCTCGGTGGAGCATGTCCTGCTCGCCGCGACCGACGACTCCGGCGCCACGGGAAAGCTGTTCCGCGAGTTCGGCATCACGCGCGAACGCCTGATGCGCGCGCTGCAAGAAGTCCGCGGCAGTCAGCGCGTGACGACTCAAAATCCCGAGGTCACCTACGAGGCTCTCGAAAAATATGGCCGCGATCTCACCCAGCTCGCCTCCCAAGGCAAGCTCGATCCGGTGATCGGTCGCGACGAAGAGATCCGCCGCGTCATTCAAGTGCTTTCGCGCCGCACCAAGAACAACCCCGTGCTCATCGGCGAGCCCGGCGTCGGCAAGACCGCCATCGTCGAAGGCCTCGCGGGCCGCATCATTCGAGGCGATGTTCCCGAAGGCTTGAAGGACAAGCGCGTAGTCTCCCTCGACATGGGCGCGCTGATCGCCGGCGCGAAGTTTCGCGGCGAATTCGAGGAGCGCCTGAAGGCGGTGCTGAAGGAAGTGCAGACTTCCGAAGGCCAGATCGTGCTCTTCATCGACGAACTGCACACCGTGGTCGGCGCGGGTAAGGCCGAGGGCGCCATGGACGCGGGCAATCTGCTGAAGCCGATGCTGGCGCGCGGCGAGCTGCATTGCATCGGCGCCACCACGCTCGACGAGTACCGCA
>PMUP01000053.1:0-29571 GCA_003166865.1 Bryobacterales bacterium | reverse complement strand
GAAGCCGCCGCCAAGCTGCGCACCGAAATTGATTCCATGCCGTCGGATCTCGACGAAATCCTGCGCCGCATCATGCAGCTCGAAATCGAGCAGCAGGCGTTGAAGAAGGAATCCGACAAGGCCTCGAAGGATCGGCTGAAGAAGATCGAAAAAGAGATCGCCGATCTGAAATCCGAGTCGGACGCTCTCAAAGCGCAGTGGCAAGCCGAAAAGGCCGGCGTGCAACGGCTGCGTGCCCTGCGCGAGCAGATCGAGCAGGTCAAGATCGATATCGACAAGGCCGAGCGCCAATACGACTTGAACAAAGCCGCCGAGCTGAAGTACGGCAAATTGACGGAGCTGGAGCGCCAGCTCAAGGCCGAGGAATCCCGCCTGGCCGAAAAGCAGTCCGGCAAACGCCTGCTCAAAGAGGAAGTTGACGAAGAAGATATCGCCCATGTGGTCAGCCGCTGGACCGGAGTGCCCGTCTCAAAGCTCCTCGAAGGCGAAATGCAGAAACTGCTGCATCTGGAAGACGAGTTGCATAAGCGAGTGATCGGGCAGGATGAGGCCGTCCAAGCGGTGTCGGAAGCCGTCATGCGGGCGCGCTCGGGATTGAAGGATCCCCAGCGCCCCATCGGCAGTTTCATCTTCTTAGGGCCCACCGGCGTCGGCAAAACCGAACTGGCGCGGGCGCTGGCGGAATTTTTGTTCGACGACGACAAGGCCATGATCCGCATCGATATGTCCGAGTACCAGGAAAAACATGCCGTGGCGCGACTCCTCGGCGCACCCCCAGGTTACGTCGGTTATGAAGAAGGTGGGCAGCTAACCGAATCCGTCCGGCGTCGTCCATACTGTGTAGTCCTTTTCGACGAGATCGAAAAGGCGCATTCCGACGTGTTCAACGTGTTGCTGCAGATCTTGGATGACGGCCGCCTCACCGACGGCCAGGGCCGCACGGTGGATTTCAAGAACACCATCGTAATAATGACATCCAACATCGGCAGTCCGCGCATCTTAGAGTATAGAGGCGCTTTCGCTGGTGAAGGGTTCGAACGCATGAAGGAAACGGTGCTCGACGAGTTGCGCGGACATTTCAGGCCTGAGTTCTTGAATCGCGTCGACGAGACTATCGTTTTCCACGCTCTCACCGAAGAGCATCTTAAGCAGATTGTGGATATTCAGTTGAACGGCCTGCGGAAACGTTTGGCCGACCGGCATATCGATTTGGAATTGACAGATCGGGCCCGCGGACACTTGGTTCGCGCCGGCTACGATCCAGCCTACGGCGCCCGGCCGTTGAAACGGGCCATCCAGCGCGAAATTGAAACGCCAATGGCGCGCCGGATTCTCGGAGGCGAAGTCAGGGACGGCCATCGCGTCGTGGTGGACCTGGACCCTGCCGGACACCTGAGCTTTGAATCTAAGGTGAGTTTTGAATCTAAAATCGTGGGCCGCGGGCGTGAAGCGGCTCCCGATGAAGTTAACAAGTGAGAGGAAGCTAAACAATGAAGGGTCATATCAGCAAATCCACGGCGGCTTTGTTCGCCGTTATTGCCCTGCTGGCAGGTGCGCTCGTCGTCACCATCAGCAGCCCCAATCGCATTCCAGTTTTTGCGGACACTTCTCGGGCTGCCGAGACGGGTCCCATCACCACCTTTGCACCGGTGGTGAAACGCGCCATGCCCGCGGTAGTCAACATCTCGTCTTCCAAGGTCGTGAAGGAACAGCCCGAGCAGGGCAATATGTTCGACAATCCGCTTTTCCGGCAGTTCTTCGGCGGACGCAACATGCCGCAACAGGAACAGCCGCGCTCGCAACGCGCCACCAGTCTTGGTTCCGGCGTGGTGATCAGCTCGGACGGCTACATCATCACCAATAATCACGTCGTGGATGGCGCTACCGACGTGAAAGTATCCTTCGCCAACAAAGAAGAATATCCAGCCAAGGTGGTCGGCACCGACAAGGCTACCGACGTAGCCATCCTGAAGATCAATAAGACCGGTCTGACCACGCTGCCCTTCGCGGATTCGGCTCGCGCCGAAGTCGGTGATGTTGTCCTGGCGATCGGCGAGCCGTTCGGCTTGGGCCAAACCGTCACCATGGGCATCATCAGCGCCAAGGGCCGCGCGGGCCTCGGCATCGAGCGCTTTGAAGACTTCATCCAGACCGATGCCGCCATCAATCGCGGCAACTCCGGCGGCGCGCTCATCGACACGCGCGGCGATCTGGTGGGCATCAACACCGCCATCCTGTCCGGTGAGACCGGCGGCAACCAGGGCATCGGCTTTGCCATCCCCGCCAATCTGGTGCACAACATCATGGACCAGATCATGAAGAATGGCAAGGTCACCCGCGGCTATATGGGTATCCTCCCGCAAGAGCTGACGCCGGAGATGGCGAAGGCCTTCGGAGTTCCGAATACTCACGGCATCGCGCTGGCCAACGTAATTGCGGATGGCCCCGCCGCTAAGGCCGGTCTCAAGGTCGGCGATGTCATTACAGCCGTCAACGGCACTCCCGTGGACGACGTGAATTCATTCCGCCTGCAAGTGGCCGGCTTTGCGCCCGGAACCACTGTCCACTTGAAGGTGGACCGCAACGGCCAGAACCTCGATCTTTCAGTGACTTTGAGCGAGTTCAACCTCGAAGCCGAGAACAGGGGCGGCGCTGAGGGCAACCTGCCCGGTGGCGGCGAGAAGGGCGCCCTGAAGGGCGTATCGGTTCAGGTTCTGACACCTGACCTGCGTCAGGAGCTGCAGACTCCCGAAGGGACCCAAGGCGTGGTGATCACGGAAGTCGATCCCGACTCAGCGGCATCCGCCGCCGGACTCCAACAGGGCGATATTATCGTCCAGGTCAACCGCAAACCTGTCACCACGGTGTCTGAATTCAACAGCGCCGTCAATGCGGGCGCTTCGCGTGAATCAACCCTCTTGCTGGTAAAGACCGGCCCAGGGACGCGTTTTGTTGTAGTTCCAAACAAGTAACCCCGGCTCCTACCGAGCCGCGCACGTTAGTAAGCGGTTGTCCGTACTTTAGTGCTGTAGAAGCAGGTTTCTTGAGTGAAGCCTGCTTCTTTTTTGCCTTCATATGCATCCAACTTGTAGCAGGAGATCCCAAATGACTGAACAACCAGTTGTCTACACACTCCCTGTACTACCGCTGAAAAGCGCGGTGCTCTTCCCTTATCTGCTCATGCCGCTAACGGCTGGGCGCCCGGCGTCTATCGCCGCTGTGGAAGCTGCGCTGGCGACCGAATCGAAGGAGATCCTGGTTTTTGCCCAGCGCGATCCCGACCTCGATCTGCCCACCCAGGCGGACTTGTATGCCATCGGAACCAAGGCCGTTATCCGTAAGACCAATCGCGCGGGTGAAGGCCATCTCGAGCTGATGGTTCTGGGCATGGAGCGCGTCACTCTCTTGAAGCTCGACAGCTCCGAACCGTTCCTGAAAGGCCGCGCGACGCCCCTGCCTTTGCCGAAGGACACTGGCCCCGAGATTGAGGCGCTGCAAGGCGCTCTGATCGAACTCGCCGGCGAGGCGCTTACGCTGGCGCAACCCGGCTCTCCCCAGGAACTGCGCGGCTTGATCGCGTCCAATGAAGATCCGCTGCGGCTCTCGTTTGTGCTCGCGTCCATGTTCAGTTTCGACTCCGACAAGTGCCAGTCGCTGCTCGAAGCGCCCTCGCGCGCCGAAGCTCTGCGCATGCTGCACCGCTATCTGATGCACGAGGTGCAAGTGCTCGAGCTCCGCAACAAAATCAATACCGAAGCTCGCACCGAAATGAGCAAGGAGCAGCGCGACTACCTGTTGCGCCAGCAAATGCGCGCCATCCAGCAAGAGCTTGGTGAAAAGTCCGGCGAACAGGCCGAGGCCGACCAATTGCGCGGACGCCTGGAAAANNGCACCGAGGATTCGCTCGACATCGCGCGGGCCCGGCAGGTGCTGGACGAGGATCACTTCGGGTTGAAAGACGTGAAGGAGCGCATCCTCGAACATCTCGGCGTATTGAAGCTCAACCCCAACGCCAAGGCGCCGATCCTGTGCTTCGTCGGCCCTCCTGGAGTGGGCAAAACGTCACTCGGCCAATCCATCGCGCGGGCCTTGAACCGCAAGTTCGAGCGCATGAGCCTGGGCGGCTTGCATGACGAAGCCGAACTGCGCGGCCATCGCCGGACCTACATCGGCGCTCTGCCGGGACGAGTGATCCAAGCCATGCGGCGCGCGGGCGCGAACAATCCCGTGCTCATGTTGGACGAGGTGGATAAGCTCGGCCACGACTTCCGGGGCGACCCCGCCCACGCCTTGCTCGAGATCCTGGATCCGGAGCAGAACAAAACGTTCCGCGATAACTACCTCGATCTGCCGTTCGACCTTTCGAAGGTGCTGTTCGTGACTACGGCCAACGCGCTGGACACCATTCCTCGCCCGCTGCTCGATCGCATGGAGATCTTGCGGCTCGGCGGTTACAGCGAAGAAGAGAAGCTCGAAATCGCCAAGAAGTATCTCATCCCAAAGCAGCTTAAAGAAACCGGCCTGACCGCGGAGCAGTGCGCCCTTCCCGATGAAACCGTGCACAAGATCATCTCCGGTTACACGCGCGAGGCCGGCCTTCGAAGGCTGGAGCGGGCCATCGGGAGCGTGACCCGCAAAGTCGCGCTGAAGTTCGCCGAAGGCGCCACCGGACCGTTCACCGTCACGCTGGACGAGCTATTTGAGATGCTCGGACCTGAACCGTTCAATCAGGAAGAAGCGCGGCGCGATCTGCCGCCCGGTGTCGCAACCGGCTTGGCCTGGACCGAAGCCGGCGGCGACGTGTTGTACATCGAAGGCACACTGCTGCCGGACGGCAAGGGCTTGACCCTGACGGGACAGCTAGGTGAGGTGATGCAGGAATCGGCCAAAGCGGCGCAGAGCTACATCTGGTCGCACGCCACCGATTTCGATATCGACCCGGCCTTGTTCAAAAGCTGCGGTGTGCATATCCACGTCCCGGCGGGCGCGATCCCCAAGGATGGACCATCGGCCGGCGTCACCATGGCGACCGCGTTGACGTCGCTTTACGCCAAGCTGCCGGCTCGCAGCGATATCGCGATGACCGGTGAAATCACGCTGACCGGCTTGGTCCTGCCCATCGGCGGCGTCAAGGAGAAGGTGCTGGCCGCGCGCCGCGCCGGAATTCGAACCGTGATTCTGCCCAAAGCGAACCAGAAAGATCTTCGCGATCTTCCCGAAGAAGTTCGCAAAGAGATGGAGTTCATCTTCGCCAGCCGAGTGGAAGACGTCCTGCGGACGGCGATTCCACAGCTCAGCGAGCGGATGGACGGCACCAAGACCCGGCCCATCATTCACGCGGCGTAAAAGCCGCTAGTGTCGTAGACAAATCGCGCGGAGACAGTCCTTCTGGGCATGCTCTCCGGCTTTTTTGTGCCCACTACAGTTGGACAACCGCTCCCTCACGGTCACGGCTCGGTAACGGATGTTCGATACTGAGCCGCGACTATAAGGAGCGGTCTGAAATGCGAGCGGGGGCGCTTCCCCGCCGTCACGCCGCAGACCAGATTTTGCCCAGCACCCGAACCGCGTTCCCGCCCAGGATCATCTTGATATCGGCATCGCTGTAGCCCCTGGCGATCAAACCTTCGGTGAGATCGAAAATCCGTTTGGGATGGTCCAGGCCAGTTGTCGCCACCCGCTGTGGCTTTTCCACGTGGTATCGATAGCGCTCGAAGTTCGGCTGGCTTTCGGGCCCCTTGCCACTCCCGCCGATCGTATTGCCATTCCCCATGATGTCCAGATCGCTGCCAACCGCCAGGTGCTCCACTCCGACCAGCTTTCGAACGTAATCGAAATGATCCAAAACGTTCGCGAGAGTCACCGGCTCCCGGTCCCGAACAAGAAACCGGATGAAAGCGATCCCCATGATGCCGCCCGTCTTCGCAAGTTTGCGGATGGCCTCATCGGTTTTCGCGCGCAAGTGTCCCTCATTCAGCGCGCGACAGGTGGCGTGGGTGAACAGCGCCGGCTGCTTCGCCGCATCGAGAGCATCCAGGGTCGTCTGGTCGCCGCAGTGAGATAAATCCACACCCATGCCAACCTTCTCCATCCGCTGCATGATGGAGAGCCCGAATACGGAAAGACCGCCATCCCGCTGCTCCAGAAAACCGCTGCCGATGCGGTTGTTGAAGTTGTACGTCAGTTGCGAGATGCGTTGTCCCAGCGCGAAGAACTCCTCGACGTCGTCCGGACTCCGGAAGTGCGTCGACTCCTGCATCGTCAGCATGATTCCGATCTTCTTGTCGTTGCGCACGCGAGTGAAATCTCGGGCGTCATCGATGCGCAGCAGTAAATCGCTGTAAGCGGCCAGGAATCCGTTCCATTTTGCGAAGAATCGGAGACCGTCCTGGTAGTCGGAAGCGGCATCGCCCAGCGAAAACACGTTGACCCCGGAGCTTTGATATGGAGCCGCGTCGGCCGCCGTGAAACTCCCTGGCTTGTTCAGCCAGAGCTCAAGTTTGTCAGGGGGCTTCTCAGTGTAGTCAGGGAAGCGGAACTGGCTGAGAAGGTCTACTACCGTGGTTTCCGCGACCAGTTGGATCGCATGGGCCGAATATTCCGCTCTCGATTGCGCAAAAAGCTGAAACCGGCCTCGTAGCACGGCCGATGCGCCAACTAACGCGACCCGACCGAGCACTGTTCTTCTGCTGAGGAGCTCAGTCACATTAACGGCCCAGGACCACGATCTCGAAGCTATCCGGCACGATCTGGCCGCGGACTTGCTTGCCATCCTTGTCCACGGTGGGCGCACCGAATTCGGCCGCGGGCAGGTACAGCTTGTGAGCCTTGGCGTCAGCCCCGATGGTGCGCGCGCTACGCTGCGTCGGAATAGTCGCCACCGCCTCCCATTCGCCGGCTTTCAATTCCTCAACGATGGTGATGGTGCCATCCAGTCCATTGGCGCTGAGGGCATACGCGCCGTCGAACGCCACTCCGTCCGGTCCCGCGCCGATGGCCGGCGTAGCCACCACCTTACCCGTTGCAGGATCGCTCACAACCATCATCTTGTTCTCGCACACGCTGAACAGAAGGCCTTTCGGGCTGATCGCAAGCCCGCTCGGACCCTCGCAGGGCGCGATGGAGTAGCGCTTCGTAACCGCGGCAGTTTTCGCATCCACTTCAATGATCTCGGCTTTGTCTTCGATGTTGTCGTAGATGTGGCCCTTGCCGTCCACTTGTGCGAACTCGGGCTTGCCGCCCACCGGAATCGAAGCCGCGATCACATCGCCGGTCTTGGCGTCGATGGCGGTTGCGTCGCCGCTGCGCCCGTTGAAGGTGAACACTCGATGCGTCACCGGTTCGTAAATGATGGCGTCCGGGTTCTGCCCGGTCTTCACTTTGGACAGGACCTTGAGCGTCTTGAGATCGAACACCGAGACGTCGTTGTCGGCGCCGTCGCTGGTGAATCCTTTTCCCAAGTCAGCGGCAATGGCGATCCCGTGTACGCCGTTGGTGCCCGCAATCGTTCCCACAAGCTTTTCCGTGCCGGTGTCGAGCACGTCTGTCTGCGTGCCGTGCGACACGTAGAGCCGGTGGTCGGCGCTGTCCACGAACACGTAGTCCCACCGTCCGAGTCCGCCGATCTTGATTTTGTTGAGTACTCTATAGGCCGGCGGAGAAGCCAGAATACCTGCTACCAGAATCAGCGCCAGGCCGGCGCCCGCTGTCATCTTCTTCGCTACCACTGGATGGTATTTCATTGGGAATTTTCCTTTCGTCTCTACTGTAGTAGGTTCCTCCACCGCCTGCCGCCCCCCCCGCGCCGCTTGGCGTCCTTGAGAACCTGCGACAGTTGCCGGGCTCGTTCATCTCCGGCTGGACTCAGCGAGGCGTCCGCCGACATGCCGCTGCTCCGTTCCGCGTGGCGGATCACAATCTTGGTCGCGGCCGGGACCGCCGAGGGCAGCCATGCGGAAATTAAAACCGCCAGCAAGGCTAAACGAGCGCGAACCATATGCAAAGCCCGAGTCCCGCAATCACAACGGCTCCAATGAGACTCGCGATCAGGTGGCTTGAATCTATCCTTTCTGCAGCTCTTGTGCTCATGAAGATCAATCCTAACCCAACAAAGAGCGCCAGATCGATCAAACCCTGCGTTGTCCAATCATGACCGGCAACCGACTTCATGACAACTTTCAGCGGAGTATACGCGTCCTTCGCGCAAGAGAGTGCCGTATTGAATAACACGGTGATCGCAGCAGCAAGAACAAAACCTGATGTCGCGGCCGTCAGTTTCATCATTGAGAACCCCTCGATGCGCCACGCAACAGCGCGACTTTCACCCCGTGGTTGATTACAGCGCCTGCGCCCTCCACTGCCAGACCCGTAATCACGATCAGCCCTGCGACGGACAGAACAAGTTTGCGGGCAGCCAAATTTGAGTACAGCCTTTCCCTAGTCGTGATCGGAAGAAGAAATGCCAGAATGGCGGTGATGAAAAACAGGTGTTCTTTCGTCTCCATGAAGAGATTGTGTGCGAACGGCCATGGCCCCGCGAGGATCAGTGCCTTTTCCGCTGGATAGAAGTGAACGTACCAATATCCCCCGCAAATCCAGGCTCCGGCCATGCAGACCGCCACCACCACGGCGCCCGTCCGTATGCGGACCGCATTCGCTGGTTGTGCATTCAGCACTTCAACGAACACGCATACGGCCGCCAGGCAGCCCGTTACACCGAACGCAGCATGCGCCAGAAGAATGACGTCACTCGTTGAAATATTCAAAGCAAAATATTCAAAGCAAACCAGGTGGTCCCATACGATTGAAAGCGGCTCCGGCAGGGGGCTTATCTTTATCGCCAGGCTTGTCGCTATCCCCCTTTTTGCCCCAAGTCCAATACAGCCCGAGGTAGGCATAGTTCTCGGTTTGCCCGATCGCGGAATGGCCGTAACAGAACAGCAACTGAAATCCGGGATCGCGAAATTTGTAGTAGCCGCCGATATCCACCAGCGTCGACGGTCTCGTCTGTGGCGCCAAAGGTCCTTCCGGGCCGTGATAAAAGATCTCGGTTCCCAACGTCACTTTCTTGCCGAGATCCCGCTGAACCAGCCATCCCGCGAATGGATAATTGCGATAGCCGGGCACGCTAAACACCGTCACCCCGCCGCCACCATACGTGGTCCATGGGCCAAAGCTTTTCTGCGCCCACAGCGGCACCTTGTACCAGGTCTTGCCCACTCCCAGACTTCTCGGGGCGCTGCCGGTCGGAATCTCGAACATCGTAAATGTGCCGATCATCGGCAGATGTTTCGTCTCCTGCACAAAGCGGTATTTAATTCCCAGCTCGATGTCGCCTAAACCGAAAGCTCGCGGACCCACGCTTGGAAAAATCGCAGCGGCCGGAGCGATGATGTGCAGGTGAACGTTGGGAAGCGCTCCCCAATTGAACTCCAGTGCAGGCCCGACGGTGTCAGTTTCCACCGGCGTCCCGTCCGATGACGCGAACGTGTAGAACTCGTAGTTCCTGAAGTCAATTGGCTCCGGATCGTCGGTTTGAAACGGAGGGCCGGCCAGGGCTGTAGTCGAAACGCAAACCAGCACGGCTAATACGCTATTTCCCTTCATTGAGCTCTCCAAATAGTTCGCCCACTTTTACCTTCATCGCCTTCAGAGCCTTCCTCCCGAGAGGCGTGGCCCGATAGACTTTGCGAATCGATTGCCCTTTGCGGTGCTCAGCCGAGCGCAGATATCCCTTTTTTTCCAGACCGTGCAGAAGCGGATAAAGCGTCCCGAGACTGATCTTATAGCCGTGCCGCGCCAGTTCCTCAGCCATCTCGAGTCCAAAGATCGGCCCTTCCACGGCGTGATGAAGAATGTGGAGGCGGATCAGGCCCGAGTAGAGGTCACGGTACTCAAAGCGGTTATCGGAATCGGTTTTCGGTATCGTCATTCGATAGCGATTATCAGTATATGGGCACTCGCATCCGCCGTCAAGTACCTATAAATAGACCTATGAATAGACTCCGCCCCTTCCTGCATTCTTTGCCCTTATAATGACCGGTATGTCCGCCCGAGCTCGCGCGCGGCGACTCCTGCTCATCGCCTTTGTCGCAGCTTGCGCCATCTGGTATTCGAAACAGAACGTTCTCGACGTCATCCCCACGCCGGGCCTCAGCGATTTCCGTTTCTATTACTACGCCGCGCAGCACATCCTGCACGGCGAATCGCCCTTCCTCACGGCCGATTACATTTATCCGCCGCTGCTCGCTTGCTTACTCGTCCCGCTCGCCGCGTTCGATTATTACACCGCGCGATGGATCTGGTTTGTTTTTTCACACGTGTGTCTACTCACCGCCGCGTTCTTATTGTGGCGCCGCCTGGGACGCGATTGGATTGCAACCACCGTTATCGCATTCGTCTGGGGTGCCGGTTGGGTAGCGCAAGATAGCTTCGCGACCGGCCAACCGGATCCCCTCCTGACGCTGCTGATCGTCGTGGCTTGCGTGAGTAGCGGCTGGATCGGCTACGCATCGGCCGGCGCCGGATTCGCCGTGAAACTGATACCAGCCGTGCTGGGTTTGCTCGCCCCACTCGAGCGAAACTGGCGAGGACTCATGGCGTTTTTCGCGAGCGCCGGATTGCTCATGGCGATCCCTTGGGCGATTGTTGCATTGTTGCGCGGCCCCATGGCCCCGGCGAATACCGATTATCTCTACGGCACTCCATGCGTATTGAGCTGGTCGATACCATCGGTGGCCCTGCGCGTTCTGGAGCCGCCCGGCGAGGATGGAAAACTCCCGCAAGATTGGGTCACCGGATGGGATCTGCCGCGCCTGCGCCTATCACCCGAGCAAAAGGCCGTGTCGCTTTCAGCGGCTCTCGCGACCTTGACTGCCGGCATCGCGCTGCTGTGGTTCAAAACTCGCGGCAGATTGAGCGCGGAGCAAATACCAATCGCTGGAACGGCTCTCATCGCGCTCGCCCTCGCCGCCTCGCCCATCGCTTGGTGGCATTATCAGGCCATGCAATATCCCGGCATCGCGTTGCTTCTCTATGGCGCAATCCGCGCTCGCGATTGGCGTCGCCTCTGTGCGGCGCTGGCCTGCGCGGCGTTTCTGTTTCCGCTGCCCGCCGCTGTGCTCCGCTTTTATTACCACCAACACGAGCACTGGCCGGATGCGCCAGGCCTGATGTACTTCTGGACCTCGGTCACGCCCCTGGCTTCCCTGGTGCTGTTCGCATCGCTGGTTGCTACCATCGAGGCATGAAGATCCAAGACAAAGTCGTCGTCGTCACCGGAGGGGGAAACGGTATCGGGCGCGCGCTGTGCCGCCGTTTTGCAGCCGAGGGCGCCAAAGCGGTTATCGTCGCTGATATCGAGCAGGAGACCGCTCGCAAAGTCGCGGCCGAGATCTGCGGCTACGATTTCTGTGTAAACGTCGCCAGCGAGTCCGACATCCAGATGCTGGTCGACGAAGTCCTCAAGAGACACGGGCCCATCGACCTGTTCTGTTCCAACGCAGGCGTCGGAGTGGAGGGCGATTGCTGCGCGCCCGATCGCGATTGGCTGCGGTCTTGGGAAGTCAACGTCATGGGCCACGTGTATGCGGCGCGTGTGGTTTTGCCTGGCATGCTCGCGCGCGGCGAAGGTTATCTGTTACAGACCGTCTCGGCCGCCGGGCTCCTCACCATGCTTGGCTCCGCGCCTTACTCGGTCACCAAGCACGCCGCCTTGGGACTCGCTGAATGGCTCAATATCACCTATGGCGACCAGGGCATCAAAGTGTCCGCGCTGTGTCCCCTAGGCGTGAAGACGCGCATGCTGGAGCGTGCCGAATTCGGGGGCGGATCATTCCTGCTTGAAGATGCACTCGAACCGGAAGAAGTCGCCGAAGCGGTGATCAAAGGCCTCGAGGCCGAACAGTTCCTCATCACTCCGCACCCCAAGGTGCTGGAATACATTCGCCGCAAAACCAGCGACTACGACCGCTGGCTCGGCGGAATGCGCCGCCTGCAAGCCAGCATGACGCCGCTGAAGGCACAATCGTAATTTAGGTCCGCTTCGCTTGACAGTTCCACACGCGTATCCTACCTTGAAACTTCATGCGAAAAAAAGTCACCGTGGTAGGAGCCGGGAATGTTGGCGCAAATTGCGCGCTTCGCCTCGCCGGCAAGGAATTAGCTGATGTCGTCCTGGTTGATGTAGTAGACGGCGTCCCACAAGGCAAGGGACTCGACCTGCTCGAATCCGGCCCCGTGGAAGGATACGATGTCAACATCACCGGAGCTAATGATTACGGGCCTACGGCGAACTCCGACATCGTGATCATCACGGCCGGTTTTCCGCGCACTCCAGGGATGAGCCGCGATGATCTGCTGATCAAGAATTACGAAGTAGTAAAGACCGCCACCGAGCAGGCCGTGAAGGCGTCGCCCAACGCGATCCTGATCCTGGTCACGAATCCTTTGGACGCGATGTGCTGGACCGCGCTTCAAGTTTCGAAATTCCCCAAGGCGCGCGTCATCGGCATGGCCGGCGTTTTGGACACCGCGCGTTTCCGCACCTTCATTGCGCAGGAGCTGAATGTTTCGGTGGAGAACGTTACCGCGCTGGTGCTGGGCGGCCACGGCGACACCATGGTCCCGATCGCTCGTCTGACCAGCGTGTCGGGCATTCCGCTGAGCCAACTGCTGGATCAAGCGACTATCGATCGCCTGGTGCAGCGCGCCCGCGACGGCGGCGCCGAAATCGTGAAATACCTCAAAACTGGAAGCGCCTACTATGCTCCGTCGTCGGCCGCGGTTGAAATGGCCGAGTCCATTTTGAAGGACAAGAAAAAGGTGCTGCCGTGCGCCGCGTATCTCGAAGGCGAATACGGCATCAAAGGCCTGTACGTGGGCGTGCCGGTGAAGCTCGGCGCGAAGGGCATCGAGAAGATTTACGAGATCAAGCTGCAACCCGACGAACAAGCCGCGCTGCAGAAAAGCGCCGCCGCCGTGCAGGAACTGGTCGACGTCATCAAAACCAAAATGTAGCGCCCGCGCTCCGGTTTACGCATCGCGTCCACCTTCGGGCAAGCTCGAGCCCAGGGGCCTATTCTGCCGCACGCATGCGGTGAACCTGTCTGCGAGCTCACGATCTTCCATCTGAACCAGGGATCTGCGGTACGACTCCGATTGGGGGTCGATTGGTTTTCTGGCCGCCTTGAACAAATACTGAACACCACGAAAGCGGTAAAAGTCGATGTACGTCAGTAAAGCTGCCGTCCACGCCGCATCGGCTGGATTTTCCGCCTCTGAGTGAATATCGTCAATCCAATAACCGATGTAGGGCTCCATATTTTCGACACGGACCAGCTTCGTGCGGAGGCAATTACCGAAACGCTCTAGCCCGTCGAGCAACGCATCGTAATGATCACGGATTGCTGCCTCTTCGCGCGTAAATCGGCCTCTTCCAATTTCATCGGAGCCTCGCGCGAGAAGCACGTGCGGCCGAAGCGCACCTACTTGCATCACCCGATCCACGATCACATACCCTCCATCGTTGGCCGAGTCCTCCAAAAGCTTGATGCGGCGAAGGCCCCAGTCCACCATAACAAGTGCAGTCTGGACTCGCGAGTTGTCGAAAAACTCCTTCATCTCACGCGCGAGAAATTCGGCCTCTTTCCACCGTTCCGACCGGAGGAATGTTTGCCACGCCACAATAGCCCCACTTGTCGCCAGGATGACAGCGGCTGCCGAAATCAACAATTTGATTTGCGAAATGTCCAACATTCCTTCCCTCCTAAGTATGCTTCCGAGTGCAAGGGGTGTCTAGGCATTCACCTCGATTGCGGTGGTAAGAATCTCGCGGCTAAGCAGCGTATCGCGCTCACTCTCGGGCAAAGTCTCAAGGTAGAGCTCAATCGCCTCCTTAATGTTGCTGATTGCTTCTCCCAGGCTGTCGCCCTGCGACTGGCAACCTTTGAGTTCTGGGCACCAAGCATAAAAGCCGTGCTCGTCTTTCTCAATGATCACGCTTGCCTTCCTAGCCATAACCCCAGTGTAACCCGCAGCCCGCGCAAGACGGCAATTTTTGGTACGTTCAAGTTCTTCCCTTCGGGGGAACGAATAAGTCAAAAGCATGGAACGCATTGATAAAACCGTCTTTATCAGTTATCGCCGCACCAATATTCCCTGGGCGCTCGCTATTTTCCAGAACCTGACTCACTACGGCTATGACGTTTTCTTTGATTACAATGGCATCGCTAGCGGCGACTTCGAGCGCCTCATACTCAGCAACATCACCTCTCGGGCCCATTTTCTGGTTCTGCTAACACCCTCCGCGCTGGAGCGCTGCAGCGAGCCTGGAGACTGGTTGCGGCGCGAGATCGAGACTGCATTAGATTCCCGGCGCAATGTTGTGCCGCTGATGCTGGAAGGGTTCGACTTCGGTACGCCGAAAATCGCCAGTCAGCTCACTGGCACGTTGTCTGCGCTTAGGCTCTACAACGCGCTAAGCATTCCCCCGGACTACTTCGCGGAAGCCCTAGATCGCCTGCGCAGCAGATTTTTGAATGTGCCGCTCGACGCCGTGCTGCACCCGGCGTCCCTCTCGGCAAAACGAGCCGCTACGGAACAGAAGGCCGCGGCTGCGACGGCTCCGGTGGTCGCGGAAGAAGAGCTGACGGCACAGCAATGGTTCGAGCGAGGGTATTCCGCGAAAGATCTCGATGAACAGTTGCGCTTCTACAGCAACGCCATCCGCCTCAAGCCCGACTACGCGTTCGCCTTCAACAACCGGGGCGCTGCGCGCTACGACAAGGGAGACCTGGAGGGAGCACTCCAGGATTTCACCGAGGCCATCCGGCTCAAGCCCGACCATGCGCTCGCATTCAACAATCGGGGCGCTACGAGCTACGACAAAGGCGACTTGGAGCGTGCGCTGCAGGACTACAACAGCGCCATCCGCCTCAAGCCCGACCATGGCGGCGCCCTCCACAACCGCGGCCTCCTGCGCCAACGCAAAGGTGACCTGGAGGGTGCTCGACAGGATTTCAACGAAGCCACCCGCCTCGGATTCAAACCCAAGAGTTAAGGGTCGGCCATAATGTCCATCCGTGCCCCGGACGCTCCCCATCTCTCAGGAGCCCTCCGCTTCGGCACCCCGCTATACTTAACTTAGATGCATGAAATGGCCGTTTTCTGGCTCCGTATGGCCACGGCGCTCTACGGGGTCGGGCTGCTGCACGTCATGGCGGTCCTGCTCCGCCGCAGAGAAGGCTTCCTCAAACCCGCGCTCTTCGCGTTTCTCATCGCGGCCGTCCTGCACTTCGTCGCGATTGTCGAGCTCTCGGTCGCCATCGGTCACCTGCCCGTCGACAATTTCTTTGAATCCGCCACGGTCTGCGCCTTCCTGATCGCCGTTCTGTTTCTGTTCGTCTACTGGCGCTACGACGCCGCCAGCCTCAGCGTCTGCATTTTTCCGCTGGTCTTCGTCCTCACGCAAGTGGGAGCCATGGAGTCGCCCATCTCCGGCTGGCCCAGCACCAACATCCGCGCTCTGCTGCTGGTGCACGTCATGATGGTCCTGCTCGGCTATGCGTCATTGCTGCTCACTGCCGTGGCCTCGCTCTTCTATTTGATTCAGGAACGCCAGCTCAAAAGAAAGAAGCCGCTCGATCTGCCGGCGTATGTCGCGCAACTTTTCAAGCGCCTGCCGCCGCTCGCCACGCTCGACAATCTCATCACCAACGCCATGAGCTTCGGATTCGTCTTCATTACGCTTGGCGTCATCGCGGGCAGCACCTGGGCGTTCATCGACGCGGGCACCGCTTGGATTCGCGATCCGCGCATCGCACTCGCGTTCATCACATGGGGCTTCTATCTCACCATGGTCTTTCTCCGCCAGACCGCCGGATGGAGAGGCCGAAAGGCCGCCCTTATGGCCGTAGCCGTCCTGTGTTGTTCGGGACTCACCTGGGCCGCGCATGTGGGACTGCGCTCGCTCATTTCCAAATGAATACGGCCAAATGAAGTTCTCGATCACAGGCGTCAATCACAAAAGCGCACCCGTCGAAGTGCGCGAGCGCCTGGCGTTCGACGACCACGCGTTATCGGAAGCGCTGGTCGCGCTCAAGGGCCGTCCCGGCTTTTGTGAAGGCATGATTCTTTCCACCTGCAATCGCGTGGAAGTGGCGCTCACGTGCGAGGAAAACTCCAAGACCTCGGCAGTCGCCGTCGATGAATTTCTTGCCGAAACGCGGCACGTGCAGCGCGAATGGGTCACGCCGTATCTTTATCACTTCGAGGACAGCGATGCCATCCGGCACCTGTTCCGCGTGGCTGCCAGTCTGGATTCGATGGTCGTCGGCGAGCCGCAGATTCTCGGACAGCTCAAGTCGGCCTACTCGCTGGCAAAAGAGCACGGCGCCGTCAGTGGATTCATGGACACCCTGCTCACCCGCGCGTTCAGCGTCGCCAAGCGCGTGCGCTCGGAAACCGACATCGGCGCGAACGCCGTATCGATCAGCTACGCGGCGGTGGAGTTGGCGCGCGAAATCTTCGGCTCGCTCGAAGGCAAGAAGATCATGATCGTCGGCGCGGGCAAGATGTCCGAATTGGCCGCCCGTCACCTGCGGCGCAGCGGCGCGGGACAAATCCTGGTCACCAATCGCACCCACGAGCGCGCGCTCGAAATGGTTGAGCTCTTCGATGGCAAGCTGGTCGACTACACGCGCTTTCTCTCCGCGCTGCCGGAGGTCGATATCGTCATTTCATCCAGCGCGGCGCCCCACTACATCATTCGTCGCGACGACATGAAGAGGGTGCTCGAGGCGCGCCGGAACCGGCCCATGTTCCTGATCGATATCGCGGTGCCGCGCAACATCGAACCCACCGTCAACGCGCTCGACAACGTCTTCCTCTACGACATTGACGACCTGCAAAAGGTGATCGAGACCAATCTCCAAGGGCGCATGGATTCGGCCAAGGAAGCCGAAGCGATCGTCCACGAGGAAGTGGAGCGCATGATGGCGCGGTTGAAGGCGCGCGAAGTTGCGCCCACCATCGTGAAGCTGCAAGATGAGCTCGAGCGTTTGCGCGCCGCCGAAGTGGCGCGCATGCGAACCAAACTCGGCGCGCTGACTCCGGAACAGGAACAAGCCATCGAAGCGTTGACGAAAAGCATGATAAACAAGATCGCGCATGGGCCGATCTCTGAAATCCGCCGTCAAGCTTCGCAACCGGACGGGCACTACATTATCAATGCCGTCCGAAAGGTCTTTCGGCTTGATTAACATTGGATCCCGCGGCTCTCAACTTGCCTTGTGGCAAGCGCACTGGATTCAAGCTCGCCTGGAACAGTTGGGCCAGCAATGCCGCGTAGAAATCATCCGGACCACTGGCGACAAAATCACCGATGTCGCGCTTTCGGAGGTGGGCACGAAGGGACTCTTCACCAAGGAAATCGAGGAGTCGCTGCTTGCAGGTGCGATCGACATCGCCGTGCACAGCTTGAAAGATATGCCGACGGAGCTCCCCGCCGGGCTCACGCTTGCCTCAATCCCCGAACGCGAGGATCCGCGTGATGCTCTGATTGGCCGGCGGCTGGCGGATCTGTCTTCGGGCGCTCGCGTGGGGACTGGTTCGTTGCGCCGCGCCGCACAGCTTCGGGCACTCCGGCCAGACTTGCGGATCGAAGACATCCGCGGCAACGTCGACACGCGCTTGCGCAAATTGGATGAGGGCCGCTATGACGCGATTGTCCTCGCTTTAGCAGGATTGCGGCGCTTGGGTTTGGAAAGCCGGATCGCCGAAATCTTCGATCCTGGCGTAATGTGTCCAGCCGTTGGGCAAGGAGCGCTCGCCGTAGAAACTCGCGACGATGGCGGCCCGGCGTTTCACATTGCGCAGCGCTTGGAAGATTTTGGCACCCGAGCAGCAGTAACCGCCGAACGTTCCGTGCTGGCGTCCCTGGGCGGCGGCTGCCAAGCCCCGATGGGCGCGCAGGCCACGGTGGAGAACCAAACTATTCGTTTGCACGCGATCTTGGTTTCACCCGATGGCGCACAGTTGATCCGCGAGGCAACGCATGGGCCGGTTGATAACGCCGCGGCTCTCGGCCGCGCGGTCGGCCAGCAACTCCTGGCCGCCGGCGGAAAACAGATTCTCGACGCCGTCTACGGCGCCCAGGCATGAGCAAGGTTTATCTCGTCGGCGCCGGGCCCGGCGACCCCGACCTGATCACTTGGAAAGGCCGCAAGCTTCTTCGAATAGCGGACTCTATCCTCTACGACAACCTCGTCAACGATCACCTGCTCGATCTTGCGCCGGCCAATTGCGAACGGATTTACGTCGGCAAAAAGAAATCGGTACACGCCTTTCCGCAGGAAGAAATCTGCGCGATGATGATCGATCGCGCGCGCCGAGGCCTCACCGTGATCCGACTCAAAGGCGGCGACCCGTTCATCTTCGGACGCGGCGGCGAAGAAATCGAGGCGCTCGCGGCGGCCGGCATTTCCTTTGAAGTAGTCCCTGGCGTCACATCGCCTTTGGGCATCGCCGCCTACAGCGGCATCCCGCTCACCCATCGCGAGCACACCAAGGTCGTGACGTTTGTCACCGGCCATAGCGTACATGGCATCGATTGGAGCAAGATCGGCCAATCGGAAACGCTGGTGATCTTCATGGGCATATTCGCGATTCGCGAAATTGCGGCCGAGATCCAGCGGCACGGACGCTCCGCTGATACTCCGGCAGCAGTGGTTCGTTGGGGAACGCGGCCCGATCAGCAGACCGTGGCCGGCACGCTTGCCACCATCGCGGATCAGATCGAAGCGGCGCGCATGAAGCCACCCGCCACCGTGATCATCGGCGAAGTGGTTGCCCTGCGCGAAAAGCTGGCCTGGTTCGAGCACCTTCCGCTGTTTGGAAAAAAGATCGTCGTAACTCGTGCGCGGGAACAGGCTGCCGAATTGTCCGATCGGCTGCGTGCCCTCGGCGCGGACGCGGTCGAACTGCCCGTGATCGCGCTCGAACCGCCCGCCGATCCCGCGCCGCTCGATCGAGCCATCGAGAATCTGGCCAGCTACAATTGGCTGATTTTCACCAGCGTGAATGGCGTGCGTTTCTTTCTAAATCGACTGGACCAGTCGTGGCACGATTTGCGATCGCTCAAAGCCCGCATCTGCGCCATCGGACCAGCCACCCGAAAAGCGATTGAGGATCTGCATCTCAAGGTCGATCTGATGCCGGAGGAGTACGTCGCTGAAAGCCTGCTCAAAGCATTCGCCTCGGAGAACCTCGCCGGCCAACGCATCCTGCTGCCTCGCGCCGCCGTTGCTCGCGACGTGATTCCGACGGAACTCGCGAAGCTCGGTGCGCAAGTCGACGTTGTGGAAGCCTATCGAAATGTTGTTCCGCCCAACGCCCAAGCCCGCGCGCGCCAAATCTTTTCGGCCGAAAAGAAGCCCGATTGGATCACCTTCACGAGTTCCTCCACCGTCAAAAACCTTCTGGCAATTACCGGCCGCGAGGCCCTGGAGGGCGTCCGCATCGCGTCCATCGGCCCGGTGACTAGCTCAACTCTCTGCGCACACGGCCTAAAAGCTGACGCCGAAGCCAAGCAATTCACGCTCGATGGACTCGTAGAGGCGATTCTCGCTCACCAGATATAACCCTTGGCCTCATCGCGACGCTCGTAGCTATCGAGCACGTGGACGACGCGGAGCTTCTTCAAACGAGCCGGATTCAGCGCGCCGATCGGAATATAAATGATGCGCCGGTTCAAGTGCGCGGCGATGGAGCGGAAAATACTGCGAGGCGGCTTCGAAGCCACGTACACCACAAAACGCTGCTGCGAATAATCGAGTCCGGCCATTAGCAGCCTCTCCGGCTTGTTCTGCGCGAAATCATAATCTGGATCCGACCACACATCCAGCATTCTGCGCGGCGGCAGCGCCATCAAAAATCCGCCATACTCTGCGCGCCCGATTCCCGGGCCCACCAGGTGTTCGAATGGACGCGTGGAATAAAACGCCATGTCCGATTCGTTCTGATGTTCGCCGAGCCATGTGGTCAAGTATTGATAGCGATCGTCAGGGTCCTCGTCGAAAATCACCACCGTCGCGCCGACTTCACCCGCGATGCGATCGAGCTGGCGCACATAAATCTTAGCCTCATGCCAATTGCGAATGGTTTCGCGCAGATCGATGCCGTCGAGAATCGAGGTCGTGAACGGCTCGGTCCGCGAGCGCTCCTCCGACAGCATGCTCTTGGCCTTGCGCTTCAAGAAGCGACCGTAATCCTCGATCATCAGGTCCTCGGGAGGATAGGAGCAGATGGCCGTCCCATCGGTTTGCCGCGCCCACTCGCCCTCGAACTTTTCCTTCTTGCGCTGCTTCAAGCCGCGGGGCACCAGGCGCTGCTTGGGACGCGGAAGACGCCGCCGCAATCGCAACTTCTTCGTGTTGTACCAGATCTCCTCGCCCGACAGATTTACCGTCTCCAGCAAATCGCTGGCGGACTTTTGCGCGGGATATCGATTGGCCGTCTGCCACACCTCATACGCGTAGTTGTCGTCAACTATCGAACGCGCCGCCACCGCGAGATCAAACACGCCCGCGAGCAAGTCGCCATTGATGGACGCCAGATTGCGAGTGAAGCGGGCCATCATGCGGCGCTGCCAGTACTCCACCTTTTCGCCGGTGTTCTTGCTGTACTCTTTTTCAGCCTCGCGCAGCAGATCGAACTGGACTTTCGGCCGGTCCACCAGCTCGCCCGGTTCCATTTGCGCGCGAAACATCTCGTAGCGATCCTGGAGATACGGATACTCGATCGTGATCTCGGCCAGGCAATCGGGATGCGGATTGAGCAGCCGGATTTCGGGTGGTTTCGCCCGGCTGGGCGCATCCTGAGGAAGCTCCATCGCGTCCAACAAAGGATCGAGCAAATTCAGAGACACCACCGCAAGAACGGATGCCAGCGGATCGGCGCCTTGCAGCTTCCACGCCATGCCGGAGGCATGCGCCGCGATTTCTTCGCTGCGCACTTGGGGATAAACGCGATAAGCCTCGATGTATTTCGTCAGGCCGATGTAGCGGATGGAATAAGGGTCCGGGTACGTGTCGGGAAGGTGCGGCCGGTCGCCCAAATCGGGTTCAATGAAAATCACCTCGGCGTCGATTTCCAAGGCAGTGCGGACGGCTTCGGTAAACGGATCCGAGGGTTCCACCGGAACATAAATGCCGCGTTCGTCGTCCTGCGGATCCGGATAGAGAATCACCGAAATCTCCGGCAGCCGGGCCAGCGCCTGCAAGTACACATCCTCGAGCGCGCCAGGCAGTTCCACGGCGACAATCTTGGGATGCCCGCGCAAAATGGCCCGACGCACTTCGATGGCGAACTCGAGCCGCCCCGGGATCACCGGGAAGTAAGTGATGTTCCCGCGGCGCAGACTGGCGGGATCTTCAGGAGCCCTTGGATCTGGCCTAGGGTCACCTTGGCTAGGATCTAGGGACATACCGCAGCGCCTCATCCCCGAGGGTTTCGAGAATGGCCGTGCGCATCAGAAACCGCTCGTCGCTTTTGCTGGACAGGATCTCTCCATCTTCCAGGCTCTTCAGCTTCATTACAAAACGCGCGATGTTGATGCCATCGCGAACTGTATAGCGCTCGTCCGCCGCATGCGCCTGCTGGAGAAACTCGGTGACGTAAGTGAGGATCTGCTCGTCGGCGAAGGGCACGTTCTCCTTGAGAATGGAATACTCTTCGTGGCGCTCGGGAAAATCGATGGTGAGCTGCGGCTGCAAGCGCGAGTGGATGTACTCAGGCAGGTCGAAGGTGGAGGCGTCGTCGTTCATGGTGGCAACCAGACGGAACAGCGGATGCGCCTTGATCTTAATCCCAGTGACGATGGATTCGACATATCTGCGGTTATCGAGCAAAGGCGCCAGACTTGCCCAGCTCTTCTCGCTCATGCGGTTGCCTTCGTCCAGAATCACCACGCCGCCGCGCAGCATGGCCGTGACCAAAGGCGAGGCTACATAGCGCAATCGCGATTGGCCTTCAATCACCGGGGTCACCAGCAAGTCTTCCGGCCGCGTGTCCACGGTGGCTTGCATGATGTAAACCTCGCGATTGAGGCGCTTGGCCGCGGCGTAGGCGAGCGTCGTCTTTCCCACGCCCGGCTTGCCCAACAGACGCGGATTCATGGGGACGTCTTGGGAATCCACCACCAGCCAGGCAGCCAACAACTGGCGCATGACCTCTTCCTGGCCGACCCAAGTCACGGTGAGTTCGTCGGGATGCGCGAGATGAAGCGTTACGCCGTCGATCTCCACTACCATATCGTTGTTATTCTACCTTGGTGGGCCGGAGGGGTTGCCCGTGGGAAGAACTTGCGATCCCATTTAGGCGGCGGCTGCGGCGCTCGCCCGCGCGGTTCGCATGACCGGCATGGATGGTGTTACTGCTTCCTGATACGCCCGAACGAAAGCTTCGGCCATGGGATGGCAAGCCGGCGACGGGTAAAGCTGGAGGAAGACCTTATGGGCGCCATAGGGCTGGAGATCCTGGCAGACCACAGCCGTGGTAGATGCGCAACGCTGTACGCAAGTGCCGCAATCGAGTCCTAAATCGATACACGTCTCGGGCCGGTTCTCCGTTAAGAGGTCCATGAAGCGTCTCCCACCTTCGTACTAGGTAACTGTAATTATTAAGCCGTAGGTTTGTTTTTCCTATAGTACCGATGAGTGGTTCTCCTGACTCTTTTGAGGGTATTCAGGGTACGCACAAGTACCACGATTGGCGCAACCACCGGCAATACCGGTAAAATCGCAAGCGAGTACCGCCGCTTTGGACTATTCGAACATTCTCGTCCGCGCCACCAACTGGGTAGGAGACGCCGTGATGTCGCTGCCCGCCTTGCGCGCCATTCGGGACCGATTTCCGAAAGCTCGCATCGCGATTCTGGCCAAGCCATCGGTTGCGGATCTCTATATCCATGAACCATTTGCCGATGAAATCATCGCGTACAACTTGCAGTCGAGCTGGGGCATAGGGCACGAGCTGCGCCACCGGCAATTTGACTGTGCGATCCTGCTCCAGAACGCCTTCGAGGCCGCCTGGATCGCCTGGCTGGCGAAGATTCCGACGCGCATCGGCTACAAACGCGATGGCCGGCAATTGCTGCTGACCCGCGCCGTGGATGTTCCCAAGCCCGGCGAAATTCCGCGGCACCAACGCTTCTACTATCTCGAGCTGCTGCGGCGAGCGGGTTTGATCGATGCCCTGCCCGCAAGCGATTCGATCCGGTTGGGATCTCGGACGGCTACCACTGGAAAGCGTGTGATCGGCGTGAGTCCGGGGGCGGCTTATGGGACGGCGAAGCGCTGGATTCCGGAACGATTCGCGAAAGCCGCGGGCGCTCTGGCCGAGGCTCGGGGAGCTTCCATCGCGTTGTTTGGGACCAAGAGCGAACGCGCGCTGTGCGAAGAAGTAGCGCGGCTCCTGAACGGGCGCGAGGTGATCAATTACGCGGGCGAGACTACGCTTGCGCAGTTCATCTTTTTGGCGGCCGGTTGCGAACTGTTTCTGACGAATGATTCGGGATCGATGCATATTGCCTCCGCGTTGGGCGTACCGACGGTCGCGATTTTTGGCGCCACCGACGACACGGCGACGGGCCCCACCGGATCGAACGCGCGCGTGGTCCGGCAGCCGGTGGAATGCAGCCCATGTTTGTTGCGCGAATGCCCGATCGATCATCGCTGCATGACGGGAGTCAGCGCGGAGCGGGTGGTAAAGGAAGCGTTGAGTCTGGTGCAACCGCTCTAGGGCTGGGCGTAGTAGCCGGATCGCGTGCGCGCCTTTAGTCCGGGCTTGTCGATCTTAACCTCGAGCGCATGATATTCGTTGGGACCGTCCCCGGGGAGTCCATCAAAAGTGAGAACGTAAAAAGCGCTCGTGTCCGCGATGGACGTTTCGATCTCACCCGCCACATCGTTGTTATATTCGAAAACCCGGCCGCCGCTTTGCTCCGCGATAACCTGCAGTCCCAGGTTGCCGATGTGTACACCATTCGCTTTCTTGACTCCGTTTACGTAGCCCTCATAACGTAACGCGCGAAGTCCGCGCGCGTCCGCCAGCCCCAACGGATCGATGCTGTAAAGAGTAATGCGAGCCTGCCGCAGGGCGTCCGAAAGGGCAACAATGGTTTTGAAAAGGCTCTGCTCATCCTTGGAGCTCAGCTCAATTCGAGGGCCGGAAAGAAGCGGCCAACCAGGACTGAGCCAGATCACTAATTTTCGTCCAGGCTTGGTCGATTCATAGTCGGCGAACTGCTCGAGTGCTCCGAGGGACAACTGAACCCGATCGCCGGCGCCGTAAAATCCTTGTGCTCTGCCAATTATGCGTAGTCCGTTTTGGTTCTCATTCAGGTCTCCCGCTAGAGCATTTCCATCTCGAGATGAAGATGTCGTGGCCATCCCCTTATCGGAGAGCAAGACCAGCGATGTCGGACGTTCCAGCTGGCCGCCGTTTCGCTTTAGAAACTTTTCGACTTCTTGCCGCGCGGACGATACGGCTCTAAATGAAGCATTGACTTCATCCACGAGTAAAATGACTTCCACGGACGGATCGGCCGTCGCGTCCCCGCCCTGTATGGCAGCAAAAGAGAGGATCTTGTTGGGCTGTTTGTTGTCCAGCAGCGTGAAGTCCTGCTGTTCGAGGCCGGGGATGGGCTTTCCGGATTTATCGGTCACCACTACATCCAGCGTGATGCGGCGATTCTGCTGGGCAAATCCGCAGGAAAGCGAGAGGAAGAGCAGATAGAGCACTCCCCACCGTCGAGTAATCATATATTGATAGATGCGCCAAATCGGCAAAAACTGTACATCAATATATCAGTATTAGCGGGCCGGATTGGGTTGCTCGCTTGCCGTGACCGCGGCGGCCGCCGGCATCGCCCCTTTCAGCACGTCATTGGCAAAGAAGAATTTGCCGTCGCTCGGCACCATCATGATCTGCACCTTATCCGACAACTTCTCGGCGATGATTTTCTGGATCAGCATCGGATAATCCTTCAACGCCACGCCTTCCAGATGCATTTTTTCGGCGTCCGCCTTCGAGAGCAACTGAACGCGATCGAGATCGGCCTCGTTCATCAGCTTGCGCCGCTCCAGTTCCGCCTTGCCGTCGATCACCTTGGCCTCGGCCTGAGCTTGGGCCTGCTGCACCGTGGCTTCCTTGCGAGCCGCCGCCTCCAGCCGAGTTTGTTGGATCTGCTTCTCCTTGAGCGGCAGCGTGTACTGCATGGCATCCGACTGCGCTTTAGCTTGCAGCACCGTCACCTGTGCCTGGCCCTCGGCCGCTTTGACGTCGCGAGCTTTCTGCGCCTCGGCTTCGAGCTCGGCGGCGCGAACCTCCTTCTGCTTCACGTCCAACTCCACGCCCATCCTGTCGTCTTCCTGCTCCTTGAGCAGCACGCCCTCCAGACCTTTCGCATATTCAGCGGGGAGTTGAATGTCGCGCAAGATCACTTCCTTGACGATGACGGCATCCGGCGCCAGCTTCTGTGTGATTGCGGTTGCCGCTATGCGCCGGATCTCGTCGCGTTTGGTGGCAAACAACTCGCGCACCAGGTAGCGCGGCGTCAGGTCGCGAAAGGCGCTGGCAACTACCGGCGGCACCAATTCCTTCTCCACCGGTTGCGGCAGATTGGCGTGAATATAGGCCAGGCGGCGTGGATCCAACTGGAATCGCACCGTCACCGCGAGGCCCAATTCCAGGCCCTCCTTGGTTTGTACGCGCAGCGAGTCGCCTGACTTTGAGCCGGCCAGCATGCTGGTCTCAAACATCTGGTCGCGCAGGTCGTAGGTTTCCACCGTCTGAACCAGCGGGATCACCAAGTGCAAACCCGGATAGAGCGTTTCCGGACGCGTCCCTGAAATCTGGCTGACGCGGACTCCCGCCATTCCGGCCGGAACCACTGCGATGCTCAGACCAGCCAGCAGTGGAATCAAGCTGAGCAAGGCCATGCGAATCGGCAGGCGCCACCGGCCGCGCACGGTCATCGCCTCCTCTAAACTGGTGATGCCCGAACCCGGCTGGCGATAGACGTTGTTCAGTTCGACCATCACTAACCCGGCGGCTGCCGCGAGTAGCGCGAATCCGAAAATTTCCAGCAGATACTTTAATACGATCATGGTGGTCTCCTCTTGCGGACGCATACGCATGTTGCATGCCGCGCGATAAATCGCGATAAATGCGGAAAAGAGGAGTTATCGGTTATGATCTTGTGTCAATTTTGAGGCGACGCGTGTGCCGCTCACCACAACTGCCAGTTGCCGGTGACGAGGACGTAAATCGCGAGCAGAGCATTGGTGACGGCGTGCGCCGCGGCAGCCTCGCCGATTCTGCCGCGTCGCATCATTGCGAATGCATAGATCATCCCGGCGAAGGTGCCGGCCAGCCATCGGTCGCCATGCAAGAGACCGAAACCGACGGATGAAATCAGGAAAGGCGCCCAGGCAAAAGTCCGCCAGGCAACCGATTCGAAGTCCGCCGAAACCAGGCGGCGCAGCAGGAATCCACGGAAGGCCAGCTCTTCGGCAATCGGAACCGTAATCACTGCGCCGAGAATCCGAAACGCGAGCCAAGCTACGCGGGATAGCGCGGACGCGTGAGCGAGCGCTGAAGGCTCGCCGGTTCGCGCGGAACCAGCCAGCGGCTCCAGTCCGATCCAGATCAGGAAAACCAAACCGCCCAGTGCCAGCGCGGGCCAGCCCACGCGCCAATCGAGAGCGCGGTAGGTATCTCGGAAATACCATAGCGCTGCCGCGGCAGCAGCCACTCGCAGCGCGTACAGCCACTCGAACCCATTGGATGCCGCGCCCGCCAGCATCGCCGCCGCCAGAATCGCAAGCAGCGGCAGGAGATAGGGCGCGATGGGGTTTGGCTCGCTGTGCTCTCGGAGCCTTGTCCCGTCAACCAAGGTCCCGTCAACCAAGGTCCCGTCACTGCCGGCTGTAGTGAGCCACGAGATCCGGCGCGCCGCCAGGCAAGTCCCCAGCGCGACCACATTAAACGCAATCCAGCCAGCGTGGGAATGAAATCCCTGCATCGCGATTTCAGGAGCGCCGGCGACGCCGATCAGAACCAGCCCAGCGACACGCGCGGCGTTAAAGACCCAGATTGCCGCTACTCCCAGCGGGATCAACAGGAGGGCGCGCGGGAAGCGCCATTCCCGCCGAAAAAACCAGAGCCAGCCAGCGGTAAACGCCAGGATCAACCCGATGCCTTCATAACCGGAGCAGGCGGGTGCGACTTGCACGGAAAAGCCGGGCGTGCCGAACATCATGCTGCTCGGATCGGCGCTGACTCCAGGGACAAAAGGACGCAAGAGCAGCCAAGCCAGCCTCAATGTCCAGCGGGCTAGCGGGTTCCAGATCGGCGTGGCGTACGCGGCTAACACGCAGGCGCCGATTCCCACGACCAGCACGTAGGCCCACACGTCCCCCGTTCCGCGCAGCACTGCTCGCCAGAATGCCGCTGGCAGAAACGCGAAGGCCGCCAGAACAATCGCGCCCGCACCCGTAGCGGCCCATCCCACCACCAGGATGTCCGCTGCGACGCCTTGTAGCCGGTTTTCGAACAGGAGGGAGGTCAGGCCCGCGAACAAAAGGATCGCCGCAAGATGAGCGAGAAGCCAGTGCCACGCGACGCTCGCGCCGACAGGCCACTCCGAGATACTCTCCAGGTTCCGCTTGGCCCTGGACTGCCAAACCAGGAGAGAGATGATCGCCAGGGTTACCAGGAGCCTCACCTTCCAGGTCCCCAGGCTAAAAACCAGGCCCGGTAAACCGGGGGCATCCTGGAGTGCGATGTGGGGAGTACGAGCCGAAATAATCAGCAGTTCAGCGCCGAACAAGCCGGCCAAGGCCGCGATGCGCCACAACGGCTGCGGCTCGGGGGCCGGTAGAGAGACAGGGGCAGCTTGAACTGAATCAGACAGCATCAAAACACACAAAGCCCAGCTTCCCGCAGCACGGGGAAGCCGGGCCGTTTAACGATGACGAGGGAACGCTGCTTAGCGCTTCCGTCCGCGAATCAGCATCACCGCGCCCGCCAACAGCGCGATGGCGTTGATCCCGGAGGCCGGGTCAATTTCGGGCGCTCGAACTTGCGCGAAACCGAAACTGGCGACCCCGATGCCGAGCAGTAGCATGCCGACGGCTTTCATCAAAGATTGTTTCATGTGTCTCCTCCGATCAAAACTTCAAGTGCTAGATGAGCAATCTACTTCTTCCGTCCACGAATCAACAGGACCGCGCCACCCAGCAGCACCAGCGCGTTGCCAGCCGAAGCGGCGTCGATTTCCGGGACAGCAGTGGCCATAAGCAAGCCCCCCATTCCGGCGAACAATAGCGCCATTCCAGTTGCCTTAACGATAGTTGATTTCATATGACCTTCCTCCGAATTATGAATTCGCGTTTGGTTCCGCGTTAAGAAAGTGTAAACCCCGTCTGCAACTGAGTCAACAAGAAAAGTAGGCGAAAGGTAATCCAACCGCTCTCCACTGGTACCTGGTACCTGGACTTGGTTAGATCGCAAAATTGGCAAACCCTGAAGCCTCGAGTGGGCTTTAGCTTACAAATCGATTCGTTGGACCAGCTTGGTTGCTACGGCCGCCCAGGCGCTAAGCGCCCACCGCTGAACTCGGAAACTCGGTGCCGGCCAAGCCCAGCTCGGAGGCGCGCTGCTGCATGGCTTCGATGCAGAATGCGATGTGCTGATCGAGATCCACGTTCAGCTCCGCGGCGCCGTTGGTGATGTCGTCGCGGTTCACCGAACGCGCGAAGGCTTTGTCCTTGAGCTTCTTTCGCACCGACTTTACGTCGACTTCGTGAATGCTCCGGCCCGGCTTCACGTAGGAGCAGGCCGTGAGGAAGCCCGCCAGCTCGTCGCAGGCAAACAAGGTTTTCTCCAGCAGCGATTCGCGCGGCACGCCGCTGAAATCGGCATGCGACAGAATCGCCCGGCGAATCTCCGGGTCCACACCGCGCTCGGCCAGGATGGGCTCGCCCTTCATGGGATGATCGGGCACGCTGGGATGGATCTCCCAGTCGAAATCATGGAGCAGCGCCGTGAGCGCCCACTTGCCTTCGTCTTCGCCGAGCTTGCGCGCGTACGCTGTCACGCAGGTCTCCACCGCCAGCGCGTGCCGCCTGAGGCCGTCCGACTTTGTGAACTCGCACAGCAGCTCCCAAGCTTGTTCGCGATTCATCTTGTGATTCAAACTCCGGTATGACCATGTTAGCGGATCTGCATGATATATTGAAAACGTATTGCGATTGGGCCTGTGGCGCAGTTGGGAGCGCGCTTCCATGGCATGGAAGAGGTCGTCGGTTCGAACCCGACCAGGTCCACCAAAACGTTTCAAACACTTACCGTTCCCCCGCCCGCCAGAATCTGGCCAGCCCGTTGCTTTCATCAGCTCCTTGGCTGTTACGCCGCCTGGGCGCTTCAGCAGTTCGAGCACTTTGGCGGTTTTGCTGCCGTCGCGGGCGCCGGTGGCCCTCTTCGCGCCCCCTTGGGCGCTTTCTTGGCCCA
>PMUP01000044.1 GCA_003166865.1 Bryobacterales bacterium | reverse complement strand
GCGCATCCCTATCGCAACATGCCGGGCGGTTGGGCCAGCGATATCGAGAATTTCCGGCTGACGGAGGCGATCGCGTTCTACAAAAAGTACTACGTTCCCGCCAACATCACCATCGCCATTGCCGGCGACGTGGATCCCAAGGAGTGCCGGCGGCTGGCGGACAAGTATTTTTCGATCCTGCCTTCGGGACCCTTGCCCAGCGGCCCGCGCACCGTTGAGCCGGTGCAGAAAGGCCAGAAGCGCGTGGAGGTGGAATCGCCGGCCCAGCCCTTCATGGTGATCGCCTACAAACGTCCGGATCAGAATGACCCCAACGATCCGGTGTTCGACGTTCTCGGTGAGATTCTGGCCGGCGAGCGCACGGGTCTTTTGTATGAGGATTTGGTTCGGGACAAGAAGATCGCGCTGGCCGCCGGCGCGGAAGCGACGGTCCCCGGAGGCAAGTATCCAAACCTCTTCCTGTTCTTTCTAGTGCCGAATCGCGGCCACACGGTGGAGGAAAACGAGAAGGACTGTTATCAAATCATCGAGCGTTTGAAGACCCAGAAGGTCAGCGATGAGACGCTACAACGCATCAAGACCAAGGTTCGAGCGGGATTGATCCGCCGCCTGGACAGCAACTCGGGCATGGCCGACGCGCTGACGTTCTATCACGCCAACTACGGCGATTGGCGCAAATTGTTCACCGGCATTGACGACATCGACAAGGTCACAGCCGACGACGTCGTGCGGGTGGCTAAACAATATCTGATTCCGGAGACGCGCACGGTGGTCTTCACCGTTCAGCCCGCCGCGCCCGGCAAAGCGGAGTCCGGCAAAGCGGAGGGCCCAGCGCAATGAAGGCCATCATCGTTTCTCTGTTGCTGTGCGCTGGCTTTGCGAGTGCGCAGACCGAAGTACGGCGCGCCATCGTGCTGCCGTCGTATAAGGATTTGAAGTACCCGCCGCTTCCACCTCTCAAGGTGCCGGACCCTGTCGAAGTGACTCTGTCCAACGGCCTGAAGGTTCTACTGTTGGAAGATCACGAGCTCCCGCTGGTGAGCGGCGCGGCGCTCATCCGCACGGGCAATCTGTTCGACCCTTCCAACAAGCGCGGCTTGGCTGGCTTGACGGGCGAGGTTTTGCGTTCCGGCGGAACCAAAACGAAAACGGGCGATCAACTCGATCAGGATCTGGAAAACGTCGCGGCATCCATCGAGAGCCAGATCGGTGAATCCAGCGCGACTCTCAGTTTTTCGTGCCTGAAGGACAACACCGATCAGGTGCTCGGGTTGTTTCGCGATCTGCTCACTTCGCCCGAGTTCCGTCAAGACAAAGTGGATCTGGCCAAGACCCAGACCCGCAGCGGGATTTCACGGCGCAATGACGATCCGGACGGCATCGCGGAGCGCGAATTCAGCGACATCGTTTACGGCCGCAACACGCCCTATGGGTGGCGGGTTGAGTATTCCGATATCGACAACATCCAGCGCCAGGATATGGTCAATTTCTACCGGCGCTATTACTTCCCATCGAACATCACGCTGGAAGTCTATGGCGACTTTTCCGCGGCCGAACTAAAGACCAAGCTCGAACAGCTCTTCGGTGATTGGAAATACATGCAGCCGCCCGTGCCGGCGTTTCCCAAGGTGACGGAGAAGGCCGCTCCGGGTGTCTATCTGGCGTCGAAGGACGACATCACGCAGACATTCTTCAACGTGGGAGAACTGGGCGGTGAGTTGCGCGACAAGGACTATCCGGCGCTGGAAGTAGCCGCCGAGATTCTAGGCGGAGGGTTCTCCAGCCGGCTGTTTCGCAGCGTGCGCACTCAACATGGCTGGGCGTATAGCATCTCAGCCTCTTGGAATGCCAACTACGATCATCCAGGAACGTTCCTGATCTCGGGCAGCACGCAGTCGGTTCACACCGTGGATACGTTGAAGGCTGTTGGTGAGGAGCTGGACAAAATCCGGACCGCCGAAGTAACCGATCAGGAACTGCAGAGCGCCAAGGACACGGTGCTCAACGGATTCGTTTTCAACTTCGACCGGCCCAGCAAAACCATCAATCGTCTGATGATCTACCAATATTACGGATATCCGAAGGATTTCATCTTTCAATATCAGAAGGCAATTGCCGCGGTTACCCAAGCCGACGTGCTGCGCGTGGCGCAACAGTATTTCCAACCGAAGAATCTCACCTACGTCGCGGTGGGAAATCCGAAGGATTTCGGAACGCCGCTGGCCAGTCTGGGAATCAAGGTAGAGCCGATCGATCTCACGATTCCCGAGCCGAAGCCGGAAGCTCCGCCGCCTGATGCGGCTTCATTGGCCAAGGGCAAGGAGCTGTTGCAGCGCGTCCAGCAGGCTCTCGGTGGCGCGGAAAAGCTGGCCGCCGTGAAGGACCTGCAATCCCACGCGGACCTGGAAGTTCTTAGCACAGGCGCGCCCATGAAAGTGAAGCAGACCAATTCTTTCATCGCGCCGTCGACCCTTCGCCAGGATAACGAACTTCCGTTCCTGAAGCAGTCCGTGTATTCCGATGGCGCGTCGGGATGGCTGGCGGGGATGCAAGGAGTGCAGAATCTGACGCCGCCCGTTCTCAAACAAATTCACGGCGAGGCGTTCCGGCAATTGGCGGGTCTGGCGATGAGCGACCGCGACGCCAATCGTACGGTGAACTACGCCGGCGAAGGAGTAATCGAGATTTCTTCCAAAGACGGCGAAAGCGTCCGCCTGAGCGTGGACGAACAGACCGGCCTTCCGGCGAAGCTGGCCTATCAGCAGTCGGCGGCTGAAGGCGGCAGCGCGGTGGAGGAGGTCTTCTCGGACTGGCGGGATGTGAATGGAATCCGCCTCCCATTCCAATGGACCGTAATACAGAGCGGCAAGAAGTTCGCCGGCGTGACGGTGCAGGATTACAAGATCAACTCCGGGTTGACGCCGGAAGCTCTCGCCAAGAAGCCATGAAGAGCTTCGCGGTCGCAGCGCTCATCGCTGCCGGCGCTCTCGGGTTGCGCGCCGAGACGCCCGAACAACGCGGCAAACGTGTGGTGGAGGAGTCTTTGCAGGCATTGGGCGGCGATCGCTATCTGAACATGGAGAATCGCGTGGAATCCGGCCGCGTCTACTCGTTCTATCGCGAAAAGCTCACCGGATTGAGCATCGCCAGGATCTACACTCATTACGACGCGGGCGTCACTGATACCGCGCATCAGTTGGCCCAGCATGAGCGGGATAACTACGGGAAGAAGGAAGACTACGGCGTGCTGTTCACCGACAAGGAAGCGTGGGACATTACCTATCGGGGCGCGCGGCCTCTGCCCGCCGACCGCTTTGCACGCTACAGCGACACCACCTTGCACGACATCTTTTACATTCTGCGCGTGCGGTTGCATGAGCCGAGTTGGATCTTCGAATCGAAGGGCGCTGACGTCATCGAGAACAGGGGCGTGGAGATCGTGGATTTGACGGATGCCGACAATCGCACCACAACCGTTTATTTTGACCACATCACCAAGTTCCCGGTGCGCCAGGTTTTCTATCGCCGCGACACTGTAACCAAGGACAAGAACGAAGAGGTCACGCATTTTACGAAGTTCCGGGACGCGGGAGGCGGTGTTCAGTGGCCATTCGCGATTGAGCGCGACCGGAACGGCGAGAAGGTTTACGAGATATTTTCGACGTCGGTGGAAGTCAACGATCAGAAGGTGGCCGGCGATCTGTTCGTTCTGCCATCCACGATCAAATTGTTGAAACCGGAGTAGCGGCCGCAACCGGCTTGGACCCGGCTCGCGGCGCGGGTGCAAGTGGAAGTTGGATGGTCACCAACAACCCTGGATTTGCATTCTGCGCGGACAGCTTGCCTTTGTGCAGTTCCACCGAACGCCGCGCAATGGCGAGCCCGAGTCCCAGCCCGCCGCTGGCGCGGTTGCGATCGGAATCCACGCGATAGAACGGATCGAAGATCCGCGTGAGCGCCTCAGGGGGCACTCCTGGTCCGTAATCGCGAACAGTCACCAGCGCGGCAGCGGCGGACTTGGTCAGGTCTACATCCACGGATGTGTTACGCGGAGCATAGCGGATGGCATTCCGAATCACGTTCTCGAGCGCCCGCCGGATCAGCTCCTCGTCGCCGGATAAGGTCGCCGGCACTGGCGCCTTCAGCAGCAGCGTGCAATCCTTCGCCTTGGCTTCCAGCAGCGAGTCATACACCATGTCGCCCAGCAGCTCGTCCAAATGCACGATGTCGTTTTTCTGCATGGAGGGATCGGCCTCCACGCGGGTGACTTGCAGCAATTCCGCCACCAGCTCATTCAGCCGGTCGGCTTCCTTTTGAATGCGGTCCAGCATGTGTTCGCGGTCCTCGCCCGAGCGGGCCAGTTCCACCGCCACACCCAGCCTGGCCAGGGGACTGCGCAACTCGTGGGAGATATCCAGCAGCAGGCGGCGCTCGGCCGCCAACAGGGTCTGAATGCGGCTGGCCATTTCGTTGAAGCTCCGCGCCAGCTCGCCCAGCTCATCCTTGCGGGAGGCGGGCGCGCGAGCGGAGAAATCGCCGCGTCCGAAACAATCCACCACGGAACGCAAGCGGCGTACGGGTGATGTCAAATGATACGCGAACGCATAGCAGAGCAAGACCACCAAACCAACGATCCATAAATGCTGCGGCTGCAGGAAGAAGAACGTGGTCCAGTTGCGGCGCTGATCGATGATGAACAGCCGGTAGCGGTGGGTGGAGTCCGCGCGCGCAATAATTGGCGGTCTGCCGCCAAACGGAAAGGGAACACGCCAACGGCTGCGTTGGGGTACTCGGATCAGCTCGGGGTGGGCCGTCCCGGTGAGCAGGTCGGTGCCCTTGGAATCGGTGAATAAAACTTTGAACTGTGTGATCTGCTGGAATCTCGCCAGTACACCGGCGAGCGCCTCGCGGCCGCCGGTCTCATAGGCGCGCCTGGCTTGCTCCACCTGGACGTTCAGCAGCATGCCAACCGGTCCTCGGGGCTCGGCGGAGCTGAAGCTGGACGCCGTGGTAATGATGATCCCGCCGATCGCAACCGCGGTTGTCGCCAGGAACCAGAGCAGAGTTTTGGCGAATAGCGATCTCATGCGGACACCACCTTCATGCGGACTCCTTCATGCGATCACCGCGTCTTCCGGGCTTTGACAGAACTGGTAGCCCACGCCGCGAATGGTCTTGATCACCGGCCGGCTGCTTTCGAGTTTGCGGCGCAGATGACTGACGTGCATATCGATGGAGCGATCGAACGGCGTGGCTTTGCGGTTGTACAAGCTTTCCATCAGTCCGTCGCGCGATACCACCCGGCCGGCATTCCGCATGAGCTGTTCCAGGATATCGAATTCGAGAGTGGTGATCTCGATGGCCCTGCCGTCGGAGGTGACCTCGCGCGTGCCGGGGTCCAGCGCGACTCCATTGATCTCCACGCGTCCACGGTTTACCTTATTCTCGGTGCGCCGCAGGATGGCCTTTACACGCGCCACCAGTTCGCGGGGATTGAAAGGCTTCGGGAGATAATCGTCGGCTCCCAGCTCCAGGCCAATGATGCGATCGACGTCTTCGCCGCGCGCGGTCAGCATCAGAACGGGAACACGGCTGGTGGTGCGTAGGCGTTTCAGAATTTCGAATCCATCCAAGCCAGGGAGCATAACATCCAGCACGATCAAGTCAAAGCCGCCTTGTTGCGCTGCTTCGAGCGCGGCATGACCTTCATTGACACATTCCACGGTGAAGCTCTCGCGCTCCAGGAATTCCTTGAGCAGCGAACACAACTCCACGTCGTCATCAACGATCAGAAGCCTCATTCAGCTTTTATTTTATCGCAGGGAACAGTTTACAAACCCTTAACCACGGTGCTTACGGGAACTTGGATGCCATCCCCGTACTTGGCGACTCCAGAAATAGTGACCGGCAGGTGACCGGTAATCGCAATCTCACCGAACAGAGCTTTGGCGAGGGCTGTCTCGGAAGTGGGCGTGGGGCTGTAGGTGGTGACATAAGCCGCTACGTTGGGGAAGCTGCGCAGCAAGTAGGGATTTCCAAGGGCCGCGAGCAGCACGGGCACTTTGCCGGCGATCAAGGCATTCAGAAAATCGGGATAGCCGCCGGCCAGCGCGACGTTTCCGCGATATGCATTCACGCTGGCGTAGGCTGCGGCGATAATCTGGCCGCAGCTCGAAGACTTCTCGGCCACCTGGTCCAGATCGGCCTTGGTCATGGCGGGGTCGAGCACCGTGGTGGTGATGCCTGGCGCGCGCTTTTTGACTTCATCGATCAATCGGATGCCTTGCTGGCTGCGCCGGCCTTCGGTGAGGGCAATCAAGCAGGTGTTCGCGGGATGGCGAATGGGGAGCGAGTCCTTGGTATCGGTGACCAGCGTGACGGCGTGGTCGGCGACAGACTGCGCGCGTTCATCGGACTCGGGTGAGTCGACTACATCGGCGATGTCTTCGAGATTCACCAGTTTCTTTCGCGTCAGGCCAAGCCGCACTTTCGCTGTGAGCACCCGGGCGACGCTATCGTCGAGGCGCTTGCGGCTGATGCGGCCGGTGGTCACTGCAGCCACTACGCCGCGGATGGCATCCTCGGCGCGCTTGGGCATGAGGAGCACGTCGGCGCCGGCTTCGATGGCCCGTGCGGAAGCTTCCGCGGTGTCGAACATGGCCGCGAGCCCCTGCATGTCCATTGCGTCGGTAACCACGAGGCCGTGAAATCCTAACTCGTCGCGCAGCACGCCGGTGAGGATTTTCGAGGACACGGTGGCGGGAATGTTATCGGGCTCCAGCGCCGGCACCGCGAGATGCGCGGTCATGACGGCATCCACTCCAGCGGCGATGGCGGCGCGGAACGGTTGCAGCTCCACCGCTTCGATGCGATCGCGATCCGCATCCAGCCTCGGGAGCGACATGTGGCTATCTTCGGTGGTGTCGCCGTGGCCGGGAAAATGCTTGGCCGTCACCAGTACCGGATTCTTGCGATCGGAATGCGCGCCGGCGATGTAGGACTGGACGAAGCTGGACACTTCGGCCGGGTTCTCCCCAAACGATCGAATGTTGATGATCGGATTGTCGGGATTGTTGTTGACGTCGGCCACCGGTGCGAATATCCAGTTGACGCCCATGGCGCGCGCGTCGCGAGCGGTGTCCGCGCCTTCCTCGGAAACGGCCGTCAAATCTTTCGCGGCTGCAAAGGCCATGCTGTAGGGCCACGCGGTGGTGGAGTTGACGCGCATGGAAGCGCCGCGCTCGAAATCGGCTGAGACGAACAGCGGAGTTCTGGCCATCTTCTGCAGGCGGTTGATCAAAGCCGCCATGGCATAGGGTTCCGCGTTGCGCACACCGCCATTGAGCGAATGACCGGTGACGATGACGCCGCCGACGTGCAGGTCCCGGATGAGGTGTTGGTATTTGCGGAATTCGGCCGAACGCGTGTTGGCGTGTTCGCCGTAGATGGGCATGATGATTAGCTGCGCCACTTTGTCGCGCAGGCTCATGGATCGCATCAATTGCCGGACAGAAGCGGGAGTGGTTTTGTCCGTGGTCTGCTTGGAGTTCTTGGGGCGGGTGGCGGCGCTAGCGAGGGGGATGCATAGTCCGAGAGCGATGCAGGCGCGCAGCAGGAGCATCTTCTTCACTTTAGCGCGAAGTGGTTGTTGGTGGCTGGTGGCTGGTGGAAAAGCACGTGTTCGATGTGGCGTGACTGCGGCTTATTCAGGCTGCGAATCGGATGACCTCAAGTTCGGCGGACATATCGACTCCGGCGAGAAGCTGGTCGACGCGAAGCATCGTCGCGTGCTCCAGCTCGGTCTCACCGCATTGGCGGCACTGAAGGACGGGCAATGCCTTCAGAATCACAATTGACGAGTCGCCGATCTTGAACGGGAAATCCGTTACCCGCTGCTCCAGCGGCCCGCCACATAAACGGCATCTCATCTCTGAACTCTCCTTATTCGAAATCCCGAATCCCGATTATAGGCGGTCTAAGGGGCGGAGTTTGTGATCGCTTTGATAAGCGCTCCTTTCAGTCGCGGCTCGGTAACGGCGGGACAACGCTCCCTTACGGTCACGGTTCAGAGGGAAGCGGTGGCGGAACGAGCGGGCGGCTGCATGTAGAAGCGCACATGTTCGATGTGGCGTGACTCGTTGAGGCGCATTAAGCGTTGCGCGAAGCGCTCGACGTCGTCTTTCGAAAAAACGAAGCCATGATCGGAGGGCTCCCAAGGAATTCCTTTGTGTTTATGGAGTTCGAGGAGGGCGGCGGCGTCTTTGAGGTCGCGACGCTGGCGCTCGGCGCGGTCGGCTTGGATGTCGCGGAGCGTGTCCACGGTCTTTTGGAATTGGCGAGAGAGGCGCTGGCCTTGGATGTTCAGGTTCGCGAGGAGGCGATGGGCGTCGACGATGTCGAACGCCATTTCTTGATCATTTGGGGCGGCTTGCTCGGTGGGCGGATTGGCGGCGCGGTTGAGGAGTTCGGCTTCGAGGAGCGGGATGCGGTTGAGGCGCCAGGAGGTGTCGGCGAGCTCCTGGACGAGCTGGGTTTCGGTGGGAGTGGCGGGTTGGTATTCGTCGAAGAAGCCGCGGCGATGGGCATCGAACGCTGCCTGGTCTTCGGAGGGGAGGACGGCGGAGGCGGCGGTTAGGCCGTGGCGCAACGCATTCAGCGAGGAGCGCTGCTTGCCGGAATCGGTGCGTGGTCCGGTGGAGAGGGATGCGTTCGCGCGGTTGGCGCGAGCGCGGCGCCCCGGGATTGGGGATTGGCGGTTAGGGATTGGGGTGGGGATCGGGTTTGTCATTGTTGGAACCTCGGAACCGGGATAACACGTGGGTCGGCCGGCGGCGGGGCGAGATTGGCTTAGGTTGCTGACAAGGTGGTGACGATGGCGGGGACGAAGGCGGTGACTCGGGAGTTGGCGGGACGTTTTAACGGAATTTAGGACATTACCCCGCTCGGCCTGGGCAGGGCCGGCCGCGATGCGGGGAACTTTCCCGTTACGAGAGAATGGCAGGCTGTGACCAAACTTGCTTGACAGGGACAATCTTCCGTTCGGTGGTACTCTCAGTACAAAGTGTCCTTGCGAAACTAACAGAAAACCACCTATAGTTCTAACCATGTTGGCGGAAGTGTGGAAGTACTCGCGGATGCTGCGGGCGGTCGTCCAGCACCTGCGTAGCCCGCTTGAGACCGATCCGGAAGGGATTATTCGGAAGGAGATGGAGGATCGCACAGACAACTTTCTCGCCCATGCGACTACTGTTATGTCCATGCCTGAGCATCCGTATGCGCTGATGTTCAGACTTGCGGGATGTAGCTATGCAGACCTCGAATCCTCGGTCCGCCGCGACGGGCTAGAAGCAACGCTAGAGAAGCTTCTCGAGGAAGGCGTATACCTCACTCACGACGAGTTTCGCGGAAAGAAAGAGATTGTGCGGTCGGGGCGACATATCGCGGCTTTGGCTTCCATGTGGAACAACCCGGCGAGTAAGGGTGGCTACGTGCAAAGTTCCAGCGGAACTTCAGGCCGATCGGTAACGACATTCTACAGCGTTGCAGCCGCACGGCATGGCGAGAACATGGGCACGTTGTTCCTTCGCGAGTTCAATTTTTCCAATAGCGCTCGCGTCAGCGTGGCGCCGATCCTTCCGGGGTTCGGCCTTTTTTCGGCAATTTCGACGGGTCGCCTGATCGGCGGCTATGATCGATGGTTCGCAACCGGAGGGGCGACCTGGAAGAATCTGCATTACAGAATCGTTACGCGTCTGTTGGTGGCGGAGGCCAAGCTGCTGGGCTTGCGAGTGCCCTACCCCACCTATTTGGAACAGAACGATTTTCTACCCGCAGCCGAATACATAAAAGAGCGGCTTGACGCGGGCGATCAGGCGGGGATGAATGGTTTTGTAAGCGCGATTGCCAGAGTGGCTGAAGCCGCGCTATCCAACGGCTTGGACCTGACCGGCTGTAGCGCGCTTACTGGCGGCGAAGCGCTTACCGACGCCAAGCGGCAGCTTATAGAATCCGCCGGCATAAGAGTGTATTCGTCGTACGCAACCACCGATTTCGGCGGCATTGGGATGCCCTGTTCACAAATGAGCACAGGGAATTGCTCACACCTTATGAAACACGCAATCGCACTGGTTTCGCGGACCCAGAAGAGCGCCTGGACCGACACGCAAGTGAATTCGCTGTACGCGACAAGCCTTCTTCCGATAGCGCCCCGTATTTTCATCAACGCGGAGATCGGCGATACGGGCGTAATCGAAAAGGCCACCTGTGATTGTTCCTTCTCCAAGCTCGGCTTCGATTTACAAGTTCGCGACGTCGCCGCGATCAGCATGGTAACGGCGCAAGGGGTGACGATCGAGATAACTGAGCTTGTTCCTCTATTGGAGGAGAAGTTGCCGGCGCGGTTTGGAGGGCATTCGGGCGACTACCAACTGTGCGAAGCCGAGGCCGGATCTCAGACCGAGATCGTTTTGCGAATCCGTCCGGGCGTCAGCGCCGCGCCGCCCAACGACATTCTGAAGCATTTCTTGGATGAGGTAAAACGAGTGTACGGCGGCTCCTTATCGGTGGTGTCCTGGCTGCACTCGGAGGGAATCCGGGCGGAAGTGGTACCGCCGGTTCTGGCTGCTACGGGAAAGTTTCGCGCCGTACGGTTGTTGGGAGCATCGACTCAACGAGCTCTCGAACCAAAGCGGCCGGCGATCGAAGCCAAGCGGGCCCGATCCGCTGCCACGGGCTCTTAGCACAGCTCTTGGCCGTTAAATTTTGCCGGCCGCTAACAATGGCAGCGAAGGTCGGTTAATCGGAGGATTGTCACGCTTGAAAGATCGGCCGTCACGGTCCTGGTACTTAGATCCGATAGTGGCACGCCAGAAGCAGCAAGCCCATTTGGAGTTGGTGGCACGGTGGACTACGAAAACGGCGGGTCGTCTCTTAAAAACCGACCTGTTCGAAGAAGCGAACGGGGCCGACCAGTTGCTTTTCGATCTTCGCGATCGGTGCGGCATCACGCTTGGGTTGGACCATGACTCTGGCATTGTTGCTCAAGCCCGCAGGCGTTGTCCGCCGGGCCCCGCGATCGGTTTTCTGGTGGCTGATGTGCGTTCCATCCCTTTCAAGGCAGATAGCTTCGATGTTGTGGTATCTAGTTCGACGCTGGACCACTTCAGAAAGAAACGTGATTTCGACGCGGCTCTTCAGGAACTCGGACGAGTTTTGCACCCAGGTGGAACGCTCATTCTCACTTTAGACAATCCTCTGAACCCACTGTATTGGCCGTTGCGGTGGTTGAGCGTCGCCGGGCCATTTCGATTGGGGTACACGCCTTTGCCGGGATCGCTGCGGAAACAACTTGCCTGGATGGGGTTCGAGGTGATTGGCTCGGCCACCTTGTTGCATAATCCCCGACTGGTATCGACGCTGATCTTTCTAGCCGTGCGAAGCGTTATGGGTGGGAAGGGAGATGCAGTAATCCGGGCGCTATTGAACTTTTTTGCTTTATTCGAGCGTCTTCCGACGCGGCGGTTCACGTGCTGTTTTTACGGCGTGATGGCGCGGAAGCCGTCGATATGAACACAGCGGACCGATAGACGAGGGAGATCTCGCCCGTGCCCCCCGAAACCCCGGTTCTCGAGTCTAATGCACGCAACCCGCGGCACTCGTTGCGGCGAGTGTTGGCCAACTCCCAAAGCAGGCTCCGCTTCGCGATATTTTTCGGCACGGCTCTCTCGCTGTGGATAGCACTCTTCCTCGTCCTGCCAACGGACCTGCCATTCGACAATGATGTCAATTCATACTTAGGCGGCGCCGCGGCTTTAAGCGCCGGACACGGCTATCGCTTCGAGCAGTACATCAACCTTCCTCCGGTCCGAGTGTATCCGCCGGGACACTCAATATGGCTGAGCATCTTTTGGAAGAATGGACAGCCCATCTCAAGGAATTCTTACCGCTTGGAAATTGCCAACTGGCTAGCGGCCGGCGCTGTACTTGTGGGTCTCGCCTGTTGTCTGTTTATCAGCGAATTGCCGACTTGGCTCGGCTGGACCCTCCTGATCTCGTTTGGCACATCAGTCCCCTTCACGCAATACACGGTTTGGCTTATGTCCGACGTGCTTTTTACCGCCGGAACTTGCGGTCTGGCCTTGTTCGTGGCCACATACGACTCCGAAAGATCAGATCGCCAGCTGGCGGTGTGGTGGTTTTGCGCCGGCCTGCTCATCGGGACGCTGTGTGTGCTGAGACCGGCGGCTCTGGCGTTGGCGGCCGGATTAGGCGCCTTTGGACTGTGGAACGGTGATCTTCGCCGCATGTCGCGCCTGGCTTGCTTTGTCGTTCCCGTTTCGGTGGCCTTGTGGTTTTCGAAGGCGACAACTTTGCCGGTCGACGCGACTCGCTTGCACGTCTCTCAGCTTGGCGGATTGCTCTTCTTTGCTCTCCGCTCGATCGTGATAGCTATTCTCTACGGCTCTCAACGCTGGCTGGTCACGGTCTTCCTAAATGTCCCGGACCGGTTGCCTTACTCCGACGCCTTCCCGCACGCCTTAGCGATCGGCGAGACCCTGGCACTTATTCTCGGGCTAGCCGTGTTTGCACTTCCGATTTTCTTGGGTATGCGAAGAGGTCCGCGTCAACAAAAGGACCGGATCGCCTTGTTCATAATTGGCGTCTACATCCTCGTATTGATTTTTTGGTCGCGCTACGACGGGGGGCGTTTAGGAATGCCTATCATTCCTTTTGTCCTGACGTTCCTTGCGAGAGGCCTTCCATCGAAGGCCTCCCGGATCGCCTTTCTGACAGTTTTGGCCGTGAACATACCAGGCAACGCGTGGCTATCCTACAAAATCATCCGCAGCCAGGAAAAAGAATCCGTTCTGAGTCTGGCAGAACTGCGGCAGGCGGCATCCTGGATAAACGCCTCGGGCGGGCCAACGTCTCGCGTAGCCGCCGGACGCCATGTGCCCCTCATGCATTTATACGAGTATTTGGGCCGCAGAATGCTCGTCAATGCCGACCCAAATGATTTAAGCACATCCTTGGATGTGAATCCGGCCGCCCAGGGCAATATGCGGGCTGAATACATCGTCGCGAGCGCTGCCCTGGAGTCACCCAGCCAGCGTTATCAAATCAAGCGCCGTTTTGGACATTGGATGGTAATGGCGCCAAATTAAGACACGGCCCGTCGCGATGCTTCAACCGGCAGCAGACGCCCTCTGCTTTATGGGAGATTCGATCAGAGCTTGGTCCAGACCGGTCACGGGAGCTTCGCCGAAACCATGGCACGAGCGCTCGGCATTGGGACCGATGAGGTGCGTGTAAAGATCGTTACCGGACGCATCGGTTCAATCCTTGTGGAGAGTGCGATCGTGGCTGCGATTCGCCGATAGGTTCCGCCGGCTAGAAACTAGAGCCGCTATCCTTCATGATCGCCGCCAATGCACGCAAACGGCCTGCATCAGCCGGCGTTTTCGCCGCGGCTGCGTCTTTCTCCAGTTCTACGGCTGCTGTTTTGAGCCGGGACACTTCCTTCGGGTTGCGATGCGATGCTTCGACTTTCTCAAAGAGAGCACTTAGCGCTGCAATTCGTGCGGCGTCGAGAGCGCTGCCACGGGTGAGCTGGTCGAGATAGGCGCGTGCCACGACGAAATTCGCGGGCCAGGTGATTTTCGGCTGATTCTGTACGTTCAATTCATCAAAATGCACCTGATTGGCGGCGTCAATTTCGTTTTGGGTGATAAACTTGCTCGGCACCAGCTTGAATACGTCAACCCCGCGCGCGATCTCTGAGCCGTAGATATAGCCGTTGTACCAGTAGACGGACCAATAACCGGCCATGGCACGGCTGGCCGCATCCACCGGTCCACGATCGAAATAGGCGATCTCGATGGGATGCGCAGTGTCCGTAAAATCCACTATGGAGATGCCACCCTGATACCAAGCCTGCACAAAGATGTCACGCCCGGGAATCGGGATGAGCGATCCATTGTGCGCCACGCAGTTCTCGAGTTCGGTCTGTGGGGCGGGCATCTTATAGTATGAGGCCAGGGTCAGCTTACCCTTGGAGAGCTCGAAAATCGCGTCGGCGCCCCAGTTCATCGGATCGGTCGCGCGGCAGCGCGGCTGCCCACCGCCGCCCCACTCATCGGTGAACAAAACCTTGGTCCCCGCATTGTTGAAAGTGGCGGAATGCCAGAAGGCGTAATTCGGATCGCTTACCGCATCGATGCGGACGGGATGCGCCGGATCGTGGATGTCTAACAGGAGTCCATTACCCGAACACGCGCCGGCGGCCAGTCCGATGGCCGAGTAGACCGTGATGTCGTGACATTTATCGGTTCCCGATGTCGTCTGGGTGCCCACGCCGTGATTGCCGCGTTTCCAAAGCCCGTTGACGGCTCCGGTATTCGCATCGGTGAAGAGGCGGGGGCTCGAAACAATTTTTGCCAGCTCCGGATGGGCCAGCGGTACCTTGATGATGTCAATGCTGAATAGAGACGTGTTGGGGACGGCGGATGGATCATCCCCGCTCACACATCCGGTGAGTTCTTCGGACTGACGAACGCTGCCTGTGCCGGAGACATAAATGTACACATTGTCCTTGTCGTTGGGGTCGGTCACGAGCGTGTGCGTATGGGAGCCGCGGCAGGTCTGCACGGCAGCGACCTGTTTTGGATTCGAAAGGTTGCTGATATCGAAGATGCGTACGCCGCGGAATCGGTCCGGATTGGGAGGCGGAAGCGGGCGAGGCTTGCGCTCCGGTTCGACGCCGGGCACGACGGGCGCGGGAGGCGGAGGCGCGGGAGGCGGAGGCGCGGGAGGCACGTAACCAGCCGGAAGCGGTACTCCTTGAGTGCCGCAATCGAGCCGCGCGTTTACCGCTTCAGCCGACATGAACAGGAGATGGCCGTAGACCGAGACATCTCCCTGACCACCCGGACAGACCAGTGAAGCGGTCAGCTTGACCTCGGCCGGGTTGTCGATGTCGTAAAAATTGATGCCGTTGTAATTGCCGACAAAAACATGATTGCCGCTGAACGCGAGATCCGAGTTCGCCGAGCCGTATTGAACGGCGGGTGGGCGCGCGGGCTCACCTGGAGGCGGCGGCTGCGGCGGCGGTGGCGGCGGTTGCGAGTTTGGAAAGAAGTTGCCGGGTGCGAAGCCCGGCGGCTTGGGCAGGGAAGCAAGCTTCTCCAGTCCGAAAGCGGCTTCACCAGCGTCGTACAGCCCGGCCTTGAGCCCGACGCGCGGATCGGCGGATGAGGCTCGCGGATTGGAGGGAACCGAGGACGGAGCGGGGACTTTGTCTTGCCCGGATCCGAGTGTCGGCAATAAGGCTGCTACTGCCAGCGCGAGAGTCAGGGCACAGCGCGGGAGCAGGGAAGCTGGTTCGTCAATCATTTTTTCTCCTTGAGGAGCATGTTCTGCATGATTTGAATTTCGGCGCGTTGGGTGTTGTCGATGTCGGTGGCGAAATCGAACAGGATCGCGTCCTGGCCGGCTCCCGGCGTATCGAAGAGATCCTGCACCATGACCAGAGCTCCGGTATGATGCTGAATCATCCCAGTCAAAAACAGGTGATCGAAAGCTGGTCCGCGGGCCTGTTCCAGGGCCTTCATTTGCGTGGGAGTCAGCATGCCCGGCATGAGGGGCATGGAGTCCATATGCATGTGTTCCATATGATCGCTCGCTTGCATTGCGCCCATGTGATTCATATGGCCCATCTCCATAGAAGCCGGTTGACCGCGATCGGCGAGCCACTGTTTCATATATTTGATTTCGTCAGCCTGCGAGATATTGATGCGCTTGCCGAGTTCCCGCAGGTCTTTGTTGCTGGTTCGGGCGCGAAGCAGGTCCGTCATCGTCACCGCCTGCGAATGGTGCATGATCATTCCCTGCATGAAGCTGATGTCAGCCGCAGACGGCGCCTGAACCGGGGCCGCGGCTGTCTCCTTGGTGAGCCTCTTGCTGTCTTGCCCCGGAGCTCCCGGTTGTACAATGGGCGCGCTTTCTTGCGCGGTTGACGGCGATTGGCCCGACGCCATAGTTGCACTTAACATGGTTGCACTCAAGATGAGGACCGCGGCGGAAGTAAGGCGAGTGCAAGCTCTCATAATGTTAGAAATCGAAACCAAAACCGATCGGCAGCGGGGATCGGCGGCGGTAAGACGAGTTTCGGTTAGTATGGTTCACTTACAAAAGTGTTGTCAAGCCCAGCGGAACGAAAACGCCAAGCTGGTGCTCTATTGAACAGGAGCGGCTGGCGGAATTTTCTTCCGATACTCCGGATAGAGCGTCTCCGGTTTTCCGATGGCGGCGTCGCGCGGGACGCCGTATTTGGTGGTCATCTCATCGATGAAGGGATTCTTCTCGGGCAAGTAATGCGGAGCGGTTGGCCCAACACTCCCCTCGTAGGCGGTGATACAGGGCGGCCCGATGGGAGGCTGAGGCGTGGCGCTCAGTTGAAAACTTCTCGACAGGATCCACGGTTCGGCAAGGTAGATTGGATCCTCGATGATCTCGAGAATCGTCAGGATATCGGCGTGGCGGTAAAAGCGCATGGTCGTGGTTGCTTCGTCGCTCGAGGGCGCGCCGGTCTTTCGGAGGAACCCGGCCTTCATGTGGGTGGTGTAGGTGACGAGTGTGTTGCCTTCCCACACGCCGGTGGTGCACCCGGAGCGTGTGTGCAGGGCATATTCTGACGGGTGAGTCCGGCCGTCCATCCAAATCGTCATCGGCGCCCGATCCTCCCATCCGCCGATGGTATAAGAGATCACGTTTCCTTTGAGCGGATCCGTTTCGCTCCAGATCCTCAAACCAAATGGTCCTTGGACGAGATAAAAGGCCGGCCACCCTTGGCACTGGCGTTCCACCATTTCAAGCTGCGACTCGGAATAACTCAGTGCGCGAATCCGCCCTTCCTCGCTGAGTGGGATTCCCGTGAAGTCCACCGGCAGGCCGTCGCCCGTGAGGAACTCATGGTTTCTTGGCGTCCAGGAGCCGGTGAGCTCCACCTGCGCGAAGGCGGACTGGCAGGCGAACACGCACAGGAGCGCGGCGAGTGGCGTAGAGCTGGAACTCATTTTGCGGTACACGGCGTTGGATCCCATTTCGATCCGTCCGACTCCTTCTTGAATTGCGAACTGGTTGTAAACGGTTGCCGGAGGTTCTGCGGATCGTCGACGATCGCGGTCACCAACAGCACCTGGCCGCCACCTGGGATTGGTCCGATATCGAAATATTCCGTAACGGTAGCGTTCTCGCTGTAGGGAACGCCATTCTTTCGCAAATATCCGGAGCGCAGGTTGGTGGTCGCTACTTTCAGCGACGCCGGTCTTTCCCACTGTGCTGTGGAATAACCTTGCCACGTGCGGGCATCCGGCGGCATCGGCAGCGATGATGGTGGTGCATTGAAGTGGAAGAGCCGCGTCTGCATGCCTGCGTCGCTGTCCACCCGCAGCGTATTGTCGTCCTGCCACGAAATGTGAAAGCGCGCAGCCAGCCGCATGATCGCAGCGGCTCCATACGACTTGCATTGATTGCCGGCGGCTTCGTCGGCGGCTGGGTCCCACGCATCCGCGGCCTTGCGCGCCTCTGGAGTCATGGGTACGGGTTGGTAATCGCCTTTGCGCGGCGTGATCATCCGGAAGCGCCAGTCTTCGGTCACGAATGCGACCCAATAGCCGGTGATATCGATAGGCGCGGAGGCTTTTGCCGTACTTGCGGTGCCCGCGGGCGGCTGAGCGGCGGCACCTAGGGATAGCGCGGACAGCGTGACGAAAACCGCGATGAGGCAGGCTCTCATTTCTCGCTCATGCTGCGATAGATCGCCTCGACGAAATCGTTGGTGGTCCAGGGGCCCGTGTCGGACCCGTAGCGGCGAGTGTAACCCCGGGCCGGCGAGGCTGCTTTGATTTGTTCCAGCGTTAGGCCCTGCTTCATCAAATCGCGGATGCGGTCGCGAATGATGGTCAGCATGTCGCGGTAATCGACGACGTCGAGTTGATCGCAGATGCGGCCGTGGCCGGGAATGATCAGCGTGCCCTCCTCGCGGGATACGATCGGCACGGACGGAATGGCCGTATCGACGAGCTTCTGCAACGCTGCGATTTCGCCCTGAATGCTTCCGCCCTTGGCGACATCGATTACAGGGAACGCCCGAGTGTCAAAGACATCGCCAGCCACGACGACGTCGGAACGGCGAAAAAAGACAATCGCGTCGCTATCGGTGTGCGCGGCCGGCTGATGAAAGATTTCAATGCCCTCGCCGTTGAGGTACATGTACTTGCGCGGCTGATTGAATGTTTCCGTCGGCCAGGCGTCAACGGGATAAGGCGAAGGCTGCCCGCTCGGCCCGCTCATTCTCGTCAAGACCTGTTCCACGGAAAGTATCGACGCTCCGCCTCCCAGGAAATTGGTGGCGAGACCGGCTCCGCCGTTTCCGGTAAATATTGTCTGCCCGGCTTTCGCGACAGCGGCATTGCCTCCAACATGCTCCGGATCGGCGCTGGTGTTGATCACGTAACGGATGGGTTGTGTCGTGACCTTCTGGATGGCAGCGATGACGGCATCGGCGCTCGCGGCGGAACCTGAGTCGACAACCACGACGCCGTCCGCTCCCACCTGAAAGCCGACGTTCGCGCCGGCGCCCGCAATCATATAGAAGTTCGGCCGCAGTTGAAGCACCTCAAGGTCCGCGGCCAAACCAGGAATGGAGACTAAGACGACGGCCGCGAGCGTCGCGCACAATCCGCTGGAAGAGGGCATCAGACTGGTTTCCCTTCCACTACGCTGATCATCGTGGTGGTCGGCGTGATGGACTTGAGTTCGAAGCCCGATGCTTTCAGCAGTGACCGGAACTGAGCTTCCGTGCGTTCCTGGCCGCCGGGGAACGTTAGCATGACCATGTCCATGTCCTTGGCCGGGGACGGAGCGTTGCCGGCTAGAACCACGGAGTCGGCGATCAGCAGCTTGCCATGGGCGGGAATCACTTTGCGGCAGTTACCCAGGATCTGGATGCACTGTTCGTCGGTCCAGTCATGAATGATGTGGCGGAAAAGGTATGCGTCGGCGCCAGCCGGAACGCTCTCGAAAAAACTGCCTTCGATGACGCGGCAGCGGCCAGCCAGGCCCGCGGTCTTCAAGTTCTCCTTGGCCCGTCCCACAACGTGGCCCAGGTCGAACAAGATCCCCTGCATGTTGGGATAGCGCGGGAGCAAGGCGGAGAAGAGCGAGCCGTTCCCTCCGCCGATATCGGCCAGGACGCCGATGCCGCTGAAATCGTAGGCGTCCAACATGGTGGGGGTTTCATAACTATTCAGGGATGTCATGCCCGCGTCGAAGAGCGGGCCCAGTTCCGGGTGCGCCTGAATGTAGTCGAAAATGGGCGCGCCAAAAACTTTGTTGAAAGCGGGTTCGCCAGTTTGAATGGTGTGATCCAAGCCGTCCCAGCCGGCACATATTTGGTGGAACAGTTGCGCGCCCGCGCGTAATGAGCCGGTAGCGTCGGTGCGCAAAGCCGCGGAAAGCGGCGTGTGGTCGAAGTGGCGATTCTCGGTTTCCTGAAAAATGCCGTAGCCGGCCATGAAGCGGAGAATTCTATAGAGCGATGGCTCATGGGTTTTGCTGGCGCGAGCCAGATGTTCCACCGGCTGCGGCTGGCCGGCTTGGACGAGATCGGCAACACATAGCTCGGCGATTATGCCGACCGTGCGGCTGAGGGCGGCACTGATCAGGATGCGGGTGAGGTCTTCGGTTTCTTTTTGGGCCATGACTCTCCAGCCAGAGTACCGCATACCGCAGCAAGCAAACGCGCGCGCGAATCGGACATCAGGCTGGTGGCCGATCCCGCTGGACCGCACCGTTCAACCGGGTTGATAAGCGGCGGCACGCTGCTTGGCCGGCGCGAGCGCGATCAGGGCTACGCCGATGACGACGAGGGCCAAAACACCCCACAACTCGTCACGTGAAACTATGTTCCGCCATGCCTGAGTGCCCATGAGGGCGGCATGCGCGAAGCTCGACCAGGCTGTAAAAGCGATCAGGCTGCGATAGGCCAATGGGTTGCGGATTGCGAGAAGCAGAAAAATGCCGAGCGTGACGTAAAGGCTGAACATCATCGACAACGCAGGGTCTTGCCGCGCGAAGAAGATCAAGGGATAAGCTAACAGCAAAAAAAGCAAGCCTACCAAGGCCAGCACGATCTTCAGAGCCACGTCTCGATTCATTTATGCCTCCCGCATACTCACCGAATCACTTAGCTCTCGCGAAACCGGCTCCCTTACGGTCGCGGTTCTGTAACGCGGGTGTCTAGCGCGTCTTCTTACCCGGGCGCTTATCCAAGTTGGGAGCGCCTTGCGAAGACGGCGGCTTCCTGCGGGGTTGTTGTTGCCTGCGAAGCAGCCGATTCACGGAGCGAACCAGGTGGGTGACCTCGTGATTGCTCTTCTGAATGACGACGTCGGCGCCAGTGTTGGCCTCGGTGAGGCCCAGGGTGTCGGTGAAGCCGGAAATGAGGATGACCGCGCTCGCCGGATGCAGCTTCCTGAGGCGGCCGATAAACTCGACGCCATCCATCTTCGGCATCTTGTAGTCGGTGACCACCACATCAAAGCGTTGCTTGCCGCACAGATCGAGCGCCTCGGCGGGTGTGCCCGATGTCTGCACTTTGTGACCCAATTCTTCCAGCACGCTACGGCGAGCGGCGAGGCCCAATGAGTTGTCGTCGACCAGGAGAATCCGCCCGCGCGGATTCGGAGAAGAAGGATTTGCCATCGAGAGGACCCAACGAAGTTAACAGAGGAGTAATGGTAGTGTCAACGAATTTCTATCGGATTGGAAAGTCGAAAGATCGAGACCTTGACTTACGAGAGTTGAATGGAAGTGCGCGAGAGTTGAATGGAGATGCGAGAGGGGCGATGCGCTATCGCGCAGATCACTCCACGTCGCGCGGCGCAGTGTATCCGGCTTTGGTGATCACCGAATATTTCACCGGCTTGCCATTCTCGCTGATCCTGAGCGCGTCGCCGGTTTGGGGATCGACCAGCTCCACTTTGATTTTGCGAAACTTGCCGTCCTTGGCTTGATTGGAGGGCTGATAGGAGAGCGAGTACTGATTTCTCAAAGCGCCCGAAACGCTTTGATAGATGTTGGGGAACTCGCCAAAGAAGCGGGGGAAGTACGCCTGGCCGCCGGTCTCGGCCGCAAATGTTTTCATCTCGTTGTCGGCTTGCAAAAAATCGAGCTGCTGGATGGCGCCCATGTTCTGTTCAGCCATGATGCGCATGGCCTGTAGCATGCTGACCGCGTAGATGGGCACGCCGGCTTCCTGCACGGCCTTGCGGGCCTTGTCGTATGTGAGCTTGCTAAAGGTATCCCTCCCGGAGGCGATCAGCAGAATCGCTTTGCGGCCCTCAATGTTGCTCATGCGCTGCGCGGTGTCGGCCAACGCGTCGAACAGGTTCGCCTCGGAAAATCCGGGGATCCGCAAACGCTGCATTGCTTGTTGAACTTTGCCCCGGTCCGTGGTGAAATCACACAAGATTTCAGTCCGAAGATCGTAAGCGACGATAGCTACGTAGTCCTCCGGCTTGAGCGTCTGCACGAATCCGTAGGAAGCCACCAACGTCTCATACCAGCCTTGCGAGTAGTATCTCTGGAAGAGATTGCTGAATTCGATCACCATCGCAATCGTCATCGGCGCTTCGCTATTGACGTTGAAGGTGGTGATCTTCTGCGGAACGTTGTCTTCCAGCACACGGAACTTCTCGCGTGGGACGCCGGGAAGAAAATGGCCCTTGTTGTCGAGGACGGCGACGTCCAACTGTATGGTGGTTACGTCGCTGTGGAAGGTGGGAGCGCCTTCGGGAACGTCGGGCTTGTCCTTCTTGCTGAACTTGGAGGGGATCTTCGGCTCATCGGTAGAGTCGGTGGAGTCAGTGGAAGGCGGAATGGTCGCGTTGGAAGGGGAATTTGTGGTGTTGCTGGAGTCGTTGGTAGTGGAGTCGATGACGTCGGCGGGTGGCGCGGGCGGGTCCTTCTTCCGAGGCTTGGCGACGGTTTCCGAAGAATCGGGTGTTGGTCCCTGCTGTGCGATCGCAAAGGGGAGGGCGATCACAATCAAACCGGCGGCAACCGCGCCCGCCACAACCAATCTGAAGTTTTTCATAACATCACCGCCGGAAAACAGATCAAAACGACGTATTTGCGGCTTTCCGCTTTGCGGCTTTCCGCCGCCTACTCATCTATTCTAAACCCTAGTTCACCGTTGGTCCGCGGCCGGATCCCGGCTTCCCGGATCCTTGCTTGCGAAGATACACTTGAAACTTTTTCTTTGCGCGCTGCAGTTTCCATTCCCGATACTGGTGCCGGACGGGTTCTATCGGATCGAATTGCAGGCGCGGCGTCTTGAGGAACAGATAGCCGAACAGCAATCCGCCCAGATGCGCGAAATTGCTGACGCCTGTATTCTCTCCGAAAGAGCTGAGAAACGCCACGGCGCCAATGATCGCCACGAAGTACTTCACTTTGATGGGTATCAGGAATCCCCACAGGATCTCGCGGTCGGGGAACAGCATGGCGTAGACCAGCAGGATGCCGAAAATAGCGCCGGAGCTTCCGATGGTAGGGATGTTCGGATTGCCCCAAGGCAAAATGTAATTGGCGATGACTACGCAGATGCCTGCACCCACGGCGCAGAAGAAGTAGAATTGCACGAACCGGCGAGTTCCCCAGACCCGTTCAATGTCGGCGCCGAACATCCAGAGCGCCAGCATGTTCCAAATGATGTGACCGAAACCGCCGTGCAAAAAGGCATAGGTCGCCAATTGCCATACGAAGAAGTCCTTGACCACCGCGACCGGGATGAGCTTGAGAAAAATGAGGGGGCCCGAGACCCCAGCGCGATCGGCGAAGAAATTGAGGATGAAGATGACGACATTGCTGATCAGCAGCCACTTCACGCCCTTCGGGAAGCCCGGGATATAGAAAGCGCCAGTGACTCGCGTTCGACTGCGGAAGGACATGACCCGAAGACCCGCCTAAGACTCAGAATATCAGAACATCGTTCAGTTTTGTTCCGTAATCTTGCGGGTTCGATCGTCCCACGCCAGCAGCGCGGACGATAGCATCTTCAACGCAGCCGATAGCCCGATCCAGACTTGCCAGTGCGAGAAAAACCCTCCGGTGATTGGAAACGCACCGGCCCAGTCGAGATCCGCGCTAACGCGCCATAGGCCCATCGCGAGCGCCACGAGTGCGGCAGGTGTCAACAATGCGACAACGATGTTGGGGAGTTGTCGGATGAGCGCCAGCGCGGGAGTGGCGAGAGCGCCCGCTAAACGGATCTCCAGTTTAGTCGCAGCCTTCGAGCCGATTGTCGCCGAAGCTGCTCTCGCAAGAACAGACTGAACCTCTGCCGCCGCGGGCCGCGGTGCAGTCTCAACCGTGAAAGCTCCCATGTCACTACCGCCTCTGTCCCATCTGATGCACGAGGTCGGCCAAAGTTTCGCGATTTGATCTGAAGCAGTGCGGCTTTGCAGCGACTATCGTTTAGCAGAGGCGGTTGGATTCCACGAGAAGCCGAACTGCGTTCGGCGGGTGCACCGGGTGTGGCGCGCCGCCACAAGCCGGTACTTGAAACTTGTGCGATTGTTGATCAGTATCTGGAGCTGGCTAGTTTGCGATCCGCGCTGTCTACGGTTTCCGGTAGAGCCGCCTCTGTTTTTCCATAGCGGTTGAGCAGAATCGCAGAGAACTGCAGCGTGGCGGCGACCGTGAGCCACACTTGCCAGTGCGAGAACAGTCCATCCGAAATGGGGAATTGCCCGGTGACGCTGAGATCCGCGGCCAACCGCCACAGAGTGAGCACGCACGCCATCACGGCGGCAGGTGTTAGCAAGGAGGCCATTGCTAACGCAACGTGCTGATTCTTGCGGCGTTTCTGCCGCACCCGAGCCCCGGAACTAAGTTGTATCCTTACTACCATTCACAAAAGACCTTACGACCACTGACTCCATTCACGTCAACGGTCCGCTAGAATCTCAGTTTACGCTTATATCGACACATTCGACGAATTTTTTTATGAAAAAACTGAGGACAGCGATTATCGGGACGGGGTTCATGGGAAGGGTGCATGCAGAAAATCTTCGCCGTCTGCCTGAAGTGGAGGTGGCCGCGGTCGCTGGCTCTAGTGATGAACGGGCGAGACAATTCGGTAACAGCATTGGAGTCAATCGCGCCACCGGAAATTATCAGGAACTGCTGGAAGATTCGACGATCGACGCAGTACACGTTCTGACACCCAACGCGCTGCATTACCCGATCTGTCGCGCGGCTCTCGAAGCAGGCAAGCACGTCTTGTGTGAGAAGCCTTTCACGATCCTGGTGCAAGAAGCTCGAGAGTTAGTGGAACTTGCCGCCCAAACTTCTCATGCGAATTGCATCCAGCATAATCTTCGTTACTATCCGGTGGTTCAACAGATGCGCTGCATGATCGAAGCCGGCGATCTGGGGGAAATCCTGATCGTGCAAGGGACTTATTCGCAGGACTGGCTGCTGTATGAAACCGACTGGAACTGGCGCGTGGATTCGACCGACAACGGGGCGCTGCGAGCCATGGGCGATATCGGGTCACATTGGATGGACCTGATCCAGCACTTGACGGGTCTGGGCGTTACGGCGTTGTGCGCCGATCTCGCGACCTTTCACAAAACACGCCGGAAGCCCAAAGGGCCGGTTGAGACATTCGCGGGTAAGACGTTGAAGCCGGGCGATTACGATAGCGTGCCAATCGACACCGAAGATTTTGGATCCGTGCTGCTGCGCTTGGGCGATCGCGCGCGTGGCGCATTTACCGTGAGCCAGATGTCGGCGGGCAGGAAGAATATGTTCACTGTGGAAATCTACGGAACCAAGGCGGGGGTGGCGTGGAACCAGGAGCGGCCGGACGAGATGTGGATCGGCGAGCGTGACAGACCGAATGGGATACTGGTGAAAGATCCGGCGCTGATGTATCCGCGGGCGGCCGCTTATGCCGATCTTCCGGGTGGCCACAGTGAGGGCTATGATGACACCCACAAACAGGTTTTCAAGCGTTTCTATGCGCGCGTGGCGGATGCGGCGGCGCCGGTGGAATATCCGACCTTCGAGGATGGCCTGCTGGGGATGCGGTTGCTCGAGAAGGTGGCGGAAAGCTCGAAGAAGCAGGGATGGGTGGAGGTTTGATGGGTGTTAAACTGCGATTAGGTAGGTAATGGCGTCAAATCCGATCACAAAGGTGACCGCCGAGGAGTACCTGGCGCTGGATCGAGCGGCGGAGTTCCGCAGCGAGTTCCTGGATGGCGAGATCATCGCTATGTCGGGCGGAAGTATGCGCCACTCGGAATTGGGCGCAAACCTAATCGGTGAGGTACGCGCGGCCTAAGGAAAACCCAGTGCAGAACGTTCACCTCTGACTTCCGTGTTCGGGTGTCCTCTCGCGTGTACACATACCCAGATGTCACGGCCGTGTGTGGACAGCCATTGCTGGCCGATGACCGCGGGGATATTCTGCTGAATCCCGCCGTCATCTTCGAAGTCCTCTCCCCCTCCACCGAATACTACGATCGCGGCGTAAAGTTTCAGCACTACCGGGAGGTCCAGTCGCTCCAGGATTACATCCTGGTGGCTCAGGACCAAATCCGCATCGAGCAATACACCCGAGGAGACGCCAACACTTGGACCCTGCGTGATTCTCTACACGCGGAAGACGTCCTGACGATCGCGTCGATCGGAGTTTCAGTGCCGCTGGCCGCCATCTACGAGCGAATCGAGTTTCCTGCCGAATAGGAACTCTTCGGTCTCGATCCACATCGTATCCAGCACGTTGCCCAGTTCATGATCGGAATCGAGCAGGCGCAAGCGGACATTGGGATGCCGTTCAGCGGGATGGCGCTCGGCGAAGCTCACTGAGTACTCGGGCGGAACAACGGTGTCGTTCCGGCCATGAAAGATCAGCACCGGCTGCCCGACATCTGGATAGGCTTCGTACTGCCGGGCGTCTTCCACCAATTGGTAGCCCAGTTCCACTTCGCGTCCTTCACTGTAGTGAAACACCTTCAGCGTGTTGGTGCGCTTCCATTCCGCCATGGTGGGCTCACCCAAAGTCTCGGGCCAGCGCGAGGCGAAGGAAAACGCCGGAGCTAACAATACCAGCTTTTCGATCTGGCTAGGGTGCCGCGCCGCGTATAACGCCGCCAGATATCCGCCCATGCTGGAACCGATCAGCGATACCGGCTCATTACGGGACACTCGCGCAATCACATTCAATTGCGCGGTGAGCGTGAGGTTCCTGAAGTTGCCTTCGGCCAGGTCGGGGATTTCGAGGCCCATGCCTAGTTCGCGGAAGCGCTCGGCGAAGAAACGAGCCTTGCGCGAGCCGGGACTGCTCGCAAAGCCGTGCAGATAGATGAACCGGGGCATTCGTGTGTTGCTACAGGCCCGCGAAGGCGACCGCCGAGCCTTCGGTCAGAATTCGCCGCAGGTAGTCGATCTGCCCGAGGTGAAAGTTGAGGTGCCCGTGCAGGTGAACCAAGAAATCATGCGAAGAAAGCGTGGCCTCCAAAACACGCTCCGGATATGGCGCCGCCAGTTGACCGTCGTTGAGCTCGGATACAACCTTGGTAACCAGCCTCTTAACGTCTTCCATGCGTTGAACCAGGTCATCGCGCGAAATGCCGGCCAGCGCGAACTCCTGATCGCGAACGCGGCTGTAATCGACGCGCCCCAACTGCCGCCCGATGTACTCGCGCAAATTGCCCTCCAGGTGGAGCACCAGGTTGCCCGCCGAATTCTTCACTCCCGGCGCGCGCGCCCACAAAGTCTCATCGTTCGGGAACTCCTTCAGCTCCTGAATAAGTCTGGTCAGGTCGCGCGAGAACAGCGCCGCAAGCCCATGGGCAATGGTCATGGCTCAGTTTCGCCCGCCTCCACTGCCAGACGCAAGGCTCGGTGCCGGCAAACGGACTGGGCTACAATTGTGGAGGCAGGAAACCCTGCGTTCTTGATCTGATCGGCACAGTTGCGGCCGGCGTAGTTGCGGCCAGCCGCTACCATCGCTAGAATCAATGAGTTTGCAGACATCTTTGGTTGATATTCGTGGGGAGGATTCATGTCGGTTGAACAGAGAGTGAAGCAGATCATCGTTGAGCAGCTGGGGGTGGACGAAGGCCAAGTGGACAACAACGCCTCGTTCGTGGATGATCTTGGCGCGGACTCGCTCGATATCGTCGAGTTGGTGATGGCGTTTGAAGAAGCGTTCGACATTGATATCCCTGATGAGGACGCCGAGAAGATCGCAACCGTAAAAGACGCCATCGATTACATCGAGAACAAGAAGAAGAAGTAAGCCGCCGGGAGCCCGTCTGGAGCCATCGTTGTCGCGCAGAGTAGTAGTTACAGGAGTCGGCTTGCTGAGCCCGCTTGGCATTGGCACCGACGAGAGCTGGAAGGCCATCCGCGAGGCGCGGAACGGGATTTCCAGAATTGAACAATTCGACGCCGCGGCCTTTACTTGCCGGATCGCCGGAGAGGTCAAGAATTTCGATCCCGCGCGTTTCATCGAGCGCAAAGAGATCAAGAAAATGGGCCGCTTCATTCAGTTCGGCATCGCGGCCTCGGAATTCGCGCTGGTCCAGTCCGGCCTGAAGGTGGATGCGCAGAATGCCGAACGGGTAGGCGTTGTCATAGGGAGCGGCATCGGCGGATTCGAGGTGATCGAGCGCGAGCACCGGATCTTGCTCGAAAAAGGTCCCAGCCGCATCTCGCCGTTCTTCATTCCGGCTACCATCATCAATCTGGCTTCCGGCTATGTTTCCATCCGCACCGGCGCCAAGGGCCCGAACTCCGCTACCGCCACAGCTTGCACCACCAGCGCGCATTCCATCGGCGATTCCTTCAAGATTATTCAACGCAACGACGCGGACGTGATGATTTGCGGCGGAGCCGAGGCGTGCATTACTCCCATGGGCATCGGTGGCTTCGCGGCCATGCGCGCGCTCTCGCAGCGCAACGATGAGCCTGAGAAGGCCTCCCGTCCTTGGGACGCCGAGCGCGACGGATTTGTGGTGGGCGAAGGCTCCGGCATTTTGATCCTGGAGGAGCTTGCGCATGCCCAGCGGCGAGGCGCGAACATTTTGGCCGAAATCGTGGGCTACGGCATGAGCGGGGACGCCTATCACATCACCAGCCCCTCGGAAGATGGCGACGGAGCTTTCCGCGTAATGCGGCTGGCCATTAAAGACGCGGGCATTGAGCCCGAGCAGATCGACTACGTGAACGCTCACGGCACTTCCACCGAGGTGGGCGATCGGATCGAAACCACCGCACTGAAGCGTGTTTTCTGCGATCACGCCTATAAGCTGGCCGTCAGCTCTACCAAATCCATGACCGGCCATTTGCTTGGCGGCGCAGGCGGTCTAGAGGCCGGGATTACGGTACTTGCCCTGCGCGATCAGATCGCTCCGCCGACCATCAACCTGGATGTTCCCGGCGAAGGGTGCGACTTGGACTATGTGCCCCACCAGGCCCGGCCCATGAAAATCGACTACGCATTGTCGAATTCGTTCGGCTTCGGCGGCACCAACGGCTGCCTGATCTTCAAGCGGTACATTCAGTGAAAATCCTGGTCTCCATCAAGCAGGTCCCGGCTCGCGACTCGCAGCTTCGCATCGACTCGAGCGGCCGTTGGATTCAGGAAAGCGATCTCAGCTTCGAAACTAATGAACCGGATGCGTTCGCGCTGGAGGAGGCGCTGCGGCTGAAGGAGCAGCACTCGGGCGAGGTGGTCGCGCTTTGTGCCGGGCCAGCGCGGGTCTCACAAACCATCCGCGAAGCGCTAGCCAAGGGCGCCGACCGCGCCATTCATATCGAAGAAGACAACTTGGCCGCCTTCGACACGCTGGGTGTCGCCAAATTGCTGGCTAAGGCCGCTGCCACCGAGCAACCGGACTTGATCCTCACCGGGCTACAATCCGACGATTTGGGATACGGGCAAACCGGTGTCATCATGGCCGAACTTCTGGGGCTGCCGCACGCGACTATCATCATGGCCGTCGAAAAAATCGACGCGGGCATTCGCGTGAAGCGCGAGCTCGAAGACGGCTGGTTTCAAAACGTCGAGATGCCGCTCCCGGCGGTGCTGACGATCCAATCCGGCATCAATAAACTGCGGTACGCGACGCTGATGGGCATCAAGAAGGCCAAGACAAAAGAAATCAAGCGGCTGACGGCCGCGGAATTGGGCGTTTCGGTGACGCCGGCGACGTTGATTGAACGAGTTTACCTGCCGCAGCGCAGCAAACAGACGCAAATGATCGAAGGCAGCCCGAAGGAAGCCGCGGCGAAGCTGGTGGAGAAGCTGCGGTTCGAGGCGAGGGTCATATGAGTGGGGTTTTGGTGGTGACCGAGCAGCGGGCGGGCGTTTGGCATCGCATGTCCTGGGAGACGCTGGCGGCGGGACAGCAATTGGCTGCGCTGATCGGGCAAACCGTATCGGCGGCCGTCGTTGGTCAGGCGGGGGAACTTGCCGGCAAGAAGCTCGATCGCGTCTACGTCGTGGAGCACGAGTTGCTTGCGGCGTACACCGCTGACGGATTCACGGCCGCCTTGGAGCAACTCATCCGGAAGATCAGTCCCTCGATCGTGCTTTTCCCGCACACCTATCAAGTGCGGGATTTCGCGCCCAAGCTCGCCACCAGGTTCGATAAGGTCCTGGTCAGCGATACCGTGGGTCTGCGGGTGGAATCGGGCGCTCCGATCTTTGTTCGGCAGCTCTTCCAAGGCAAGTTGAATGCGGACGTGAAGCCCGGTGGAGGCGAACCCCACTTCGTGTCGATCCAGGCCGGGGCATTTCGCGCCGATCAGGTGGAAGCGGGAACGTCTCAGGTGGAGCAGTTCACGCCGGAATTGACCGCCGACAAGATTCGCGCCAAGCCGCTGGAGCCGTTCCGCGAATCGGCGCGCGCGGTGGATCTTACGTCGGCCGAGATCATCGTCTCGGTGGGCCGCGGAATTAAGGAAAAGGACAATATCCCGATCGTCGAGGAGTTGGCCAAAGCGCTTGGCGCCGAGCTGGCGGCGTCGCGGCCGATCTGCGACAACGGCTGGCTCCCGATGGAGCGCCAGGTGGGCAGCTCGGGTCAAACGGTCTCGCCCAAGATGTATCTGGCGGTGGGAATCTCGGGCGCGATCCAGCATCTGGTGGGTATGAAGGGCGCGAAAACCATCGTGGCCATCAACAAGGATGCCAACGCCCCCATCTTTGAAGTGGCCGACTACGGAATCGTGGGTGATTTGTTCGAAGTCGTCCCCGCCCTCGTCGCCGAAGTCAAGAAAGCCAAGAGCTGAACCGCGCGCGTGATCTAGCGGGCCTTACAGCGACCGGTAGTACGCGATCAGGTCCAGCGGCGGAGGCGTATGCCCCATGGCGCGCAGGAAGCCCGAGACCTGGCCCCGATGGTGGGTTCCATGGTTCACCAGGTGCAGGAGAATCTGCCAGGCCGGCTGGGAATAGGGACGTCCCTTGGTGTCCTGGTAGGAGATCACCCGTAGCACGTCGTCATCGCTGAAATCCCGCAGCCAGAGCTTCCAGCGCTGATGCAGGGCAGGCCAGTCCGTTTGGAGCAGGGTTAGATCGCGATCCTCGGGATCGCTGAACGTGGCCCGCGGCTCGGCGAGAACGCGGGCCAGCCAAATGCGGTCGGCCGCGTAGACGTGGACCAACGTGTCCAGCACGGACTTGTCGGCGGTCTTGAAGTCGCGCGTGAGTTCTTCGGGCGAGAGCTTGGCGGCGGCGTCCAACAGACGCTGGCTGGCCCAGGCGGAGTAATCGAGCTGCAATCGGAGGGTGTCGACCGAGACGGGCATCTCTTGATTATGCCCCATCTAATACACTTTGCCGCTCCTAAGGGAAAAAGCTGAGCTGGGTAGGGCGCCCGCTTCCCTGAAAGCGATATTACACAAGTCTTACAAACGATGAGAGAGTTCCCTGATACGGTTGAACTTAAGGGACGGGAGACTTCGTGAGCACCGACATTCAAAGTATCTATGAGAACCGGAACCTGAACTGGGGCATCGTCAGCGTTCTGGTCATCTTGCACGTGGGCGCCTTTGCGGCATTGTTTATGTTCAGCTGGCGCGCCTTTCTGATATCGGTGCTGCTCTATTGGGTCAGCGTCGGGCTGGGCATCAGCATGGGCTACCATCGGCTGCACACGCATCGTTCCTACAAGCTTCCCCGGGCGCTGGAGTATTTCCTGGCCTTCTGCGGGACTTTGTCGCTGGAAGGCGGACCGATCTTCTGGGTGGCGACGCACCGCATCCATCATCAGTACTCCGACAAGCCCGGCGATCCGCATTCGCCTCACGACGGCCCCTGGTGGTCGCACATCGGCTGGCTGCTGGTGGGCGAATCCAAACACAACAACACCAAGCTGATGGCGAAGTACGCGCCCGACCTGGCGAAGGATCCGTTCTACGCAATCTTGAACACGTACCATTGGATTCCGATCGTGGTGGTGTCCGTGCTGCTGCTTCTGTTCGGCGGGCTGCCTTTGCTGCTGTGGGGCACCTGCATGCGTCTGGTCTTTGGCTTGCATGCGACCTGGACGGTGAACTCCGTCACGCACATGTGGGGCCACCGGCGCTTCAATACACGCGACGATTCCCGCAACAACGTGCTGATCGCGCTGCTCACCTTCGGCGAAGGCTGGCACAACAACCACCATGCCCATCCCACCTCGGCGCGGCATGGCTTGGCGTGGTATGAGATCGATTTCTCCTGGATTCAGATTTCGATCCTGAAGTTCCTGGGCATCGCCAAGGCAGTGCGCGTCGCGAAGGTGCATACGGCGATTCCCGAACGCGAAGCGGCCTAGTTAGCCAAGAATCCAGAATTCAGAATTCAGAATTCGCTTCAGTTACCCTGGAAGCATGGTAGTAGCGGGACGCCGCAGGTCGATCGCCTTCTTCATCGCGCTCGGCGTTGGGCTCATCTCGGTCATCGTTCTGCTGTACATCGGCTGGGTGCTGCTGCGCTGGCACACCGGCATCCTGCTTTTCCTGGGCTCGCTGCTGTTTCTAACGATCATTGTCGGCGTGGTCCTCAACACCACGTTTCTGGTCCGCGAGATCCGGCGCAACGAACAGCACGACGCCTTCATTAACGCCGTCACGCACGAGCTGAAGACGCCGGTCGCGTCCATTCGCCTCTACCTGGAAACGCTGCAAACCCGCCCAGTGGACGAGATCAAACGCCGGGAGTTCTATCGCACCATGGTGGACGACAGCGACCGGCTCCTTGCAACGATCGAGCAAGTGCTGCGCACCGGACGCATCGGATCCAGCAGCCGCCGGAAGCTGCACCTGATCCCCATCGACCTGAACAGCGTGATCGAGGAGTGCCTGGTGCGGACGCGTACTTTGCACCGGCTGGGGCCTGAGTCGATCGAGTACGTGCCAGGTCCCGTAGTCACCGTCATGGGCGACCCGGACGAGGTGCGCGCCGCCGTATCGAACCTCATCGACAACGCGGTGAAGTATTCTGGAAGCGCGGTGAAAGTCCTGGTCGAGACCGAAGCCGTGGCGGACAAGTTCGTGTCCCTCCGGGTGCGAGATCAAGGCCCGGGCATCCCCAAGATGGAGCTCAAACAGATTTTCAAACGCTTCTACCGAGTGCCGGGACCGCTGGCGACGCGCGTGAAGGGCACCGGGCTCGGGCTCTACATCGTTCGATCCGTCGCCAAACGGCACGGAGGGCGCGCGTGGGCCGAGAGCGAAGGTCCCGGCCTGGGGAGCACGTTCATATTGCAGCTCCCGATCGTGAAGTTGACCAAATAAGCCAAGATGACAAGATGAGCCGCGTATTAGTAGTGGAAGACGAGCAGCATCTCGCCGAAGGGCTACGATTTAACCTCGAAGCCGAAGGCTACCAGGTGCAACTGGTCGATACGGGCGAAGCCGCGCTCGAAAAGCTGACGGCGGAATCGCCCGCGTTCGACGTGGTAATTCTGGATGTTATGTTGCCTGGCATCGATGGGTTTGGCGTGGTTTCCCAGATGCGCGAGTCCGGTCAGTTTGTACCGACTCTGATCCTGACAGCGCGCGGCTATCCCGACGATGTTCTGCGAGGTTTCGCGGCCGGCGCCGATGACTATCTGGCCAAGCCGTTCGACCTTTCAATCCTGATTGCCCGCATTCGAGGCCTGCTGCGCCGCCGAGAGTGGCTGCGTGCCGCGCCAGCAGTGCCAGCGGGTTCGCCCGCGGAACCTGACGGATCGAAACACGTTTTCACGTTTGGCGATAAGTCGGTTCATTTCGACCTGCTGGAATTGCACGTGCGCGAGCAGGTGTTTCCGCTGACCCTGATGGAGGCCAACGTTCTTCGGTATCTCATCGAGCACGAGGGCCAGCGTGTATCGCGGAAGGCGATGCTCGCCAAGGTGTGGGGACTGCACGAGGATACCGACACCCGCGCCATCGACAACTTTATCGTGCGGTTGCGGCGCTACATCGAGGACGATCCCACCCGTCCACGGCACTTGCTGACCGTCCGCGGCGTAGGTTACCGGTTCGTGGCGTCGCCTGCGGGATCCGGCTGATTGAGCCGAGCCGGGCCCGCAGGCCGCTGCAACTGGCAACTTTGCGACAATGGAGCCGAAAGGCCCGCTATGAAACCTACTCTGCTGCTGCTCGCCAGCGTGGCGCTATTTTTAGGCGCTGACAACACTGCCAAGCTCAATTATCCAGTTGCTCCCAAGGGCGATCAGGTGGACGATTATCATGGCGCCAAGATCGCCGATCCATATCGCGGATTGGAGTATGCCGACGCCGCGGCGACGCAAAAGTGGGTGGAGCAGGAAAACGAGTTGACGTTCTCCTATCTGGCGAAACTTCCGGGGCGCGAGGCCATTAAGAAGCAGCTCACCGAGCTCTGGAATTACGAGAAATTCTCAGGTTTCTCCAAGGCCGGGAATCATTATTTCTATTTCCACAATGCGGGGCTGCAGAACCAGTCCGTGCTGTACGTCATGGATTCGTTGAACGGTCCGGCGCGAGAGCTTCTGGATCCGAACACGTATAGAAAAGACGGAACAACGGCGCTGGCGGGTGCGGCGCCGAGCTGGAACGGGAAGTTGTATGGGTACGCTGTCGCGCAGGCCGGCTCGGATTGGGCGGAGTGGCACGTCCGCGATGTGGCAACGGGCAAGGATGCGTCCGACCTGATCCAGTGGACCAAAGGGAGCGTCATTTCGTGGGCCGCGGATGATCGCGGTTTCTACTATTCGCGCTATGCCGAGCCACCTCCGGAGAAGCTGCTCACCGTAGCGGCGCTGGACGAGAAGGTCTACTTCCATAAGCTGGGCGATCCGCAATCGGCGGACAAGCCGATTTACGAGCGGCCGGACCATCCCAACTGGGGCCTCGATCCGCTGGTGATGGAGGGCGGCCGGTATCTGCTGCTCAATATTTACACCGGCGTGCCGGGAAAGAATCTACTGGCTTATCAAGACCTGCGGGCTGCGAATCCGCACACAGTGATGCTGATTCCGTCAGCCGATTACGGCTACACTCCGATCGCCGTGATCGGGTCGACTTTGTATTTGCAGACCAATGACGGCGCGCAGCGCGGCCGAGTGATCGCGATGGACCTGGAGCATCCCGAGCGAGCGAACTGGAAGGAGATTGTTGCGGAGCGCGCCGAGACGCTGGATAGCGCGCAGATGGCGGATGGCAAGCTGCTGGTGTCGTATATGAAGGACGCGCATTCGGTGGCGCGGCTGCTGACGCTGGATGGCAAGACTGTCGCGGAGATCGCCATGCCGGGGATTGGGACGGCCGCATGGTCGGGCGCGCGGCTGCAGGACAAGGGAATGTTCTACCGGTTCGAAGGGTTCACCATTGCGCCGGCCATTTGCCGTTTGGATTTGGAGACGGCAAAGAGCACGGTGCTCCGGCAGAGCAAAGTGGCGGTGGATTTGTCGTTGTATGAGACTCGGCAGATTTTCTATTCGAGCAAAGATGGCACGCGCGTTCCGATGTTTCTGAGTTACAAGAAAGGTCTGAAACTGGATGGGCAGAATCCAACATTGCTTTACGCGTACGGTGGCTTCGACATCGCGGAGACGCCAAACTTCCGGCCGTCTACCGTGGAATGGATGCAGATGGGCGGCGTATATGCGGTGGCGAACATCCGCGGAGGATCCGAGTATGGCGAAGCCTGGCACCAGGCCGGCATGCGAGCCAAGAAGCAGAATGTGTTCGACGATTTCATCGCGGCGGGCGAGTGGCTGATCGCAAGCAAGTATACTTCGACACCGAAGCTGGCGATCTTTGGCGGGAGCAATGGCGGATTGCTGATCGGCGCGGTGCTGAACCAGCGGCCGGATTTGTTTGGCGCGGCGATGCCGGCGGTGGGCGTGATGGATATGCTGCGCTTCCAGAACTTCGGGTTCGGGACGCAGTGGGTGGGCGAGTATGGATCGTCGGCGAATCCCGAGGACTTCAAAGTGCTGCGGGCGTATTCGCCGCTGCATAACATTCGCAAGGGCGTGGAGTTTCCGCCGACGCTAATCACGACGTCGGATCACGACGATCGCGTGATGCCGGGACATAGCTTGAAGTACGCGGCGACGCTGCAGCAGGCGCAGGAGGGTCCGGCGCCGATTCTGATTCGCATCGAGACGCGCGCGGGGCATGGGGCGGGGAAGCCGACCACGAAGCAGATCGACGAGTGGGCGGATCGCTACACGTTCCTGAAGAGCGCCCTCAAGATGGGCACATAGATCACGGGCTCGTGACGGATGCTCGACAAACCTTTTCGCCCTGAGACGCGCGTCGTCCGGCGCAATGGCGCGCCGCCGTTGCGGGAGCACTCGGCGGATATTTGCGTGGTGGGTGCGGGTATCTCGGGCGTTTCCGCGGCGATCGAAGCAGCGCGATTGGGGCGCCAGGTCATCCTGATCGATGGCTTGCCGGCGCTCGGCGGCCAGGCGGTGAACTCCATCATCGGAATGATCGTGGGGCTGTTCGGCAATCCGCCGAAGAACAAACAACTGACGCACGGGATCGCCGACGATATCATTCGCGATTTGAGCGCCACGGGCGATTTGCACCTGGTGATGGGCGGTGTGTCGCTGAACGCGTTGTATAACGAGGTCGCGCTGGGGCGGTGGGTGGAACGGAAGGTTCTGGAGCTGGAGGTGACGCCGCTGCTGGGCGCCATTTTGCGGAGCGTGCAACGCGAGGGGCGCAGGATCACTGCGCTGGAACTCGCGACGCGCTATGGCGATGTGATGGTGCGGGCGGATGGCTTCGTGGATGCGACGGGCGATGCGGCGGTGGTGTGGGGGGCGGGCCTCGAGTGCCGCGAGCCGGCCGAAGGCGTGATTTACGGGTCGCAGATGATCGTGATCGAGAATTTCGAGGAGGCTCACAAGCCCAGCCGCGCGGAAATGTCGGAGCGCATTCGCGAGCGCGGCGCGCAGTACGGGATGATCCGCCGCGACGGGTTTGCCATGAGCTTTCCAGGACGCGCTACCGCGGTGGTGAACATGACGCATATCGAGAATCCGATGGATCCTTTTGGTGCTTCGAAAACAGGTCTGGAAGGTAAAGAACAAGCAGATCTGACGATGACGTTTTTGCGGTCGGAGTTTCCGGCGGCGTTCGGTGAGGCGCGCGTGCGCTCGTACGGGCTGCCCGGCATCCGGCAGACGCGCTGGATTGCGGGGCGGCATCATCTCACGGTGGACGAGGTTCGGCGTGGTGTGAAGTTTCCCGACAGCATCGCGCGGACGGCGTGGCCGCTGGAGCAGCATCACAACGCGGAGGGGTATGTGTGGGAGCCGTTCGACGCGGACCACGTGCATTACGTGCCGCTGGGGAGTTTGACGCCGCCGGCGGTGGATAATCTGGTGGCCGCGGGGCGCTGCATTGACGGCGACGCCACGGCATTGTCGAGCGTGCGCGTGATGGGCCCGTGCATCGCGATGGGCGCGGCGGCGGCAAATGCGCTAGATTTGGCGGGGAAGGGCAGCGTGCATGAGGTCGACTTGGCGGCGCTTCGGAAGCGGCTGGCGGCGAACGTGGAGGATTGATGGTGACCAACGAACAGCTTTTCCTTATGGCCAGCATTCCGGTGCTGTGGAACGCGCTTTTATGGGCGCTAGGCTTCGCGTTTATAGAGAGACGGTCAGCGCAAGGGACAAACGCTTTATCGAGGGTCGAAATCGCCGCAGAGCCGAATTTCGGAGGGGACAAAATGTACCCGGTGGCACAGGGAGCAGGGCCGGAAGCGAATGATGATCCTGGCTGAAGACGAATATCGAGGACTAACGCCCTGTGCGAGAATAGTCCCAGGCGGAGCGCACTTCATTTGGTGACCAACGAACAGCTCTATCTCACCATCGGCATCCCAATATTGTTCAACGCCGCCTTGATCGGGCTCGTCATTGCCCTTTTTAAGACCAGATTTGACGGCATCGACAAGCGCTTCGACGACATGCGCGATCTGTGGCGCGCGGAGCTGCGGCGCGTGGAAGAAGTGCTCGATGCGCGATTGAAGCACATCGAAGAGCGCGGTTAGTCACCCGAAGCCATGATCCTGGCTGACGACGAAAAGGCCATGCTGGATGGCGCTGGCGGCGTCGCGAAACAAAAGGCCATGGAATTGTTGGTTCGCTATGCCGAAGCCTTGGGAGCCGAGCGATTGGTCGACACCAACAATATCGCGGGTGTGCCCGGATCCTCGACGCTATTCCTCCAAAAGTATTTCGAAGAACACGCGGGCGATGGGAGCTTCGAAGCTGTCTTTTCGCTCTACGATCTGGATGCGGCCGAAGTGATGTCCGTGCCGAAGGCGGCAGGGAACTGCTGCCATTTGCAGGGCGGGATGGATCTGGAGCATTGGGCCGATCTGGGGATGAGCCGTGAGGCGCTCGAGCACCAACGAGAAGACGAAACTGAGTTGGCGCGGCACGGAGTCCGGATCATGAAGACGTGTACGCCGTATCTGGCGGGCAACCTGCCGGTGCAGGGCGAGCATTGCGCCTGGATGGAGTCCTCCGCCGTGGTGTACTGCAATTCGGTGATCGGCGCGCGCACCAATACGGAGGGCCGCGAGAGCACCAGCGCCGCCATCCTCACTGGCAAGATCCCCGACTGGGGCCTGCATCGCGACGAATACCGCCGCGGGACGCACCTCGTCCACGTGGAAACGACGCCGGTGGAGAGCGTGATGGATTGGGGCATGCTCGGCTATTTCATCGGCGGCACCGTAGAGGAGAACATTCCGGTAGTGACTGGCGCGATTCGGCGGGCCGATCCGCTGCGCCACAAACATTTCGGCGCTGCCGCGGCGTCGTCGGGCGGAGTCGAGATGTATCACATCGTCGGCGTGACGCCGGAGGCCGCGACCTTGGAGATGGCGCTCGGTTCGCGCAAGCCGGCGGCGACGATCAAATATGGCGCCGAGGAACGCCGCAGGGTGTACGAGACGCTGAACGCGAATGGGCGTGATCCGTATGTGGATTATGTGATGCTCGGTTGCCCGCATGCGTCGATCGATCAGTTTCGTGAGGTTGCGCGGCTGCTCGAAGGCAAGAAGATCAAGACGCATCTATGGATGTTCACGTCGCGCGCCGTGAAGACGGTTGCGGATATGAGCGGGTTCACCAAGAAGATCGAGGACGCGGGCGGGCTGGTGATGACCGACACTTGCTCGGCCATCGCGCGCGCGGTACCCAAAGGAACCAAGGTAGTCGCGCTCGATTCGGCGAAGCAGGTCCACTACCTGCCGGCGATGGTCGGCGTGGAGGCGTGGTTCGGCACAACGGAAGACTGCATCAACGCCGCGCAGACCGGGCGCTGGACCGGGGAACTGCGGTGATTATCCTGCGCGGGCGCGGCATCGTCGGCGGTTGCGCGGAGGGTGAAGCGCTGGTGACGCGCGAGACGATTTCGGGATGGGGCGGCATCGATCCGATGACCGGAACCATTATTGAAACGCGGCACGAGCTGCGCGGGCAGAGCTTCAAAGATAAAGTCCTGGTGTTTCCGGGCGCCAAGGGATCATCGGGATGGTCGAATGCGTTTCACATGACGCGGCTGACCAAGTCGGCGCCGCTCGCGATGATTTTCAATCAAATGACCACCAAGATCGCATTGGGCGCGGTGGTGACGCGAGTGCCGGCGGTGACCGAACTCGATCAGGATCCGCTCAAAGTGATCGAGACTGGCGATTGGGTGAAGGTAGATGGCGATCGTGGCGTGGTGGAAGTGATCAAGAAGCGCGAGGTTACTTTGCCGTCAGGTGGACCCGGTCCTTCTCGCTTTCCGAACAGAACGTTTCCAGTAGCTCGGTGTCGGGAATCAGGCGCAGGTTGAATCGGATGCTAAAGGGCTTGGTGAAAGTCTTGGGATCGTCGATCCTGACCTCCTCTTCAATGTGGCCGAAGTCGCGGCGATGAAAGCGTTCCGTCACGTGCAGCGCATCACTGTGGGTGTGGCCGAGAGCGTCGAGCCAAGCCTGATCGTTGAATCCGATGGTGTCGATGACCAACCAGTCATTCTCCCACTTGCCAACCGAATAGCCCAGCCACGCCGGCTGAGGATCATCCGGAAGTTTTCTTCCATCGGTGAAGATTTGGCGGAAGGTGGTGTCGTACTCGTACAGCAGCACAATCTCATTTGGCGTTTGGATCAATTTGAACGGAATGGCCAACAGGTTCGCTGCTGGAATGCCTGCCGGCAAGCAGCGAGAGGTCGGGAAATCTCGCCCGGCCGATTGCATCCGCTGACGGTACGACTCAGCGGCCGCGGGCTGCAAGGGCGAATCTTCGGGTTTGACGTCGGTAAGAATGTTGATGAGGTACTTCGATGGCACCCCTTCTCCTAAAACGTCAATGCCGCCGGGAAGCGCCCGCATTAGTTCTGCAACTGGGGTGCTCTCCGCCTGCCAGATTCCTGAGAGGTCGGGCTTTCCGTTGGATGCCCGAGGCGTGGGCGCGGTAAGCTTCGGTTTGCCATCGGCAGTGCGAGGCGTTCCAGGTGTGGGATGGTTCAGCCACTGAGCGCGAGCGCCCGGCGGCGCGCCGATGAGTGCGATCAAGATCCAGAGACTGTGAACTCGCATGTGTGCCTCCCAGCCGGTCAGGGCTGTCGTTGATTCGGATGGCGTTTCGTCTATGATACGCCCGCTCGAGTGCGAGGAGGTCTTCCCAGGAAATCTTACGTTCCTTGGCGCGCTGGCGGAGATGCGTCCACTTTTCGCGGGGAAGCCGCTCCCATTGGAGCTTCGGCATTCGTCAGTGACCGAGAATCAGACCTCGGAATTCATCCACCATTTGATCCTCGATCTTGGGATTGTCGTTAGCGAGATTCTTCCTGAGGTTCTTGAAGAATTCCCGCATTCGAGCCTCGTGGCTTTGTAAGCCAAGGCACGCGAGCCTAACGATCGCCTTGCTCATGCTTATGTCTGACGCGCCGAATCCTTGGTCAGGGGCTTTTTTGATTAGCTGGCTTCTCCGGCAGCTCGAACACCCACAGCTCCGCTCCGCCGCCGGGCGGATTCTGGATCTCCGGCACCAGCGGCGGCCAGGTGATGGCGTGCGCGCCTCCATTGCCCACCACCACCGCAACATATTGCCTGCCATTCACGCTGTAGGTGATCGGGCACGAACTCGGAACATCGTTCAGGCGCGTCTCCCACAGCACTTTGCCGTTGGCGTCGTCGTAAGCGCGAATATAGCGGTCGAGCGAACCGTCGAATACGATGCCGCCGGCGGTCGCGAGCGCGCCGGTAGTCTGCGGCGCACGCTGGCGATCGATCCAAACCGGCTTGCGCGTTTCGAGATTGATCGCTTCAAAGCGGCCGTACTTACCGTCGCCATCCAGGCGTGGCCGAATCGTGAACCGCACGCCGGAGGACAGACCTCCGCGTTCGCCCTTTGCCACCGGAATCAGATCCATGCAGGACTCCACGAGCGGCACGTAAAGGATCTTGGTTTCGGGATTGAACGAGCCAGGGATCCAGCTCTTGGCGCCGCCCGCGTGCGGGCACACGGTCTTGGTCTCGCCGTCGCCGATTACAACTTGATGGTTGATGGTCTTTGCGCCGGTAACTGGATCGACTGACGCGATTACGTTTTGGATGCCGAGATCCATGGAGAAAGCATATTTGCCGGTGGCCGCATCCAGGGCGTCGTAGTAGGCTTCCTTGCCGGACGTGACCACCAGCTTATTATCCTCCCCATTGATTTTGAGGTGCACCAACTGGCGTTCGAAGGCCCAGTCGAGATCCCACTGATCGTTTTGGACGTGCTGGAAGTGCCAGACCAGCTTGCCGGTGTCGGGATCGAACGCGAGCGTGGTGTCGGTGTACAGGCCATCGTTGGTAACGCCGGGTTCGGTCGACGGATGCACCAGCGGCCCGGTGTCGTACGTTTGCGCGGTTCCGAAGAAGACCAGGTTCAGCGCGGGATCGTAGCTGCCGGCGGTCCACACCGAAGCGCCGCTGCGTTTATCGAGCGGGAGCCCGTTCCAACTATTTCCGCCGGGCTCGCCGGGGCGCGCGATGGTGTAGAAGCGCCAGGCTTCCTTGCCGGTGGCGGCATCCAGAGCGACGATCATATTGCCGCCCGGCCCTTGGCCTTCGGTTCCGATGATCACCTTGCCTTTGGCGACGATCGGGCCGCCGGTCAGCCCGAAACGCGGATTCTTGTCGAGATCCAGAACCTCGTGTTCCCAGGCGACATCACCGGTTTTCGTGTCGAGCGCCACCACGTGCAGGTCAGAGGTGTCAAAGATGATGTGATTGCCGTAGATGGCGATGTTGCGTTTTACCAGATTGAGGAAGCCAGTCTTTGGCGTCGGCAGTTCTCGCGAATACTCCCAGAGCAGGTCGCCCGTGGCTGCATCCAGAGCTTGGACGTGGTCGCCGGAGCTGTGTACGAAAATGATGCCGTCGTGGACCAGCGGCGTCGCTTCGTTGGCGCCCGGTGGCAGCGACCAAGTCCAGGTGGAGCGCAATTGCGCGACATTCGATTTGTTGATCTGCTTGAGCGGACTGAAGCCCTGGTCATCATAGGTGCGCCGCCAAGTGAGCCACTCGCCAGCCGGCGGGTTTTGCAGTTCCGCGTCGGTGACGGGAGTAAGTTTGTCGAGCGGATTGGGCTTGGGCGGCGCCGGAATCAGGCTGGCGTACGGCGAGAGCCCGCCGCCGGGCGAGGGACGAGCGGGCGCGCGCGATCTGCCTCTGGTTGCGCTGGGCGCGCCCCCCGGAAGCGTCGTTGCAGTCAGCGACACATTGTTCGACTGAAGTATGAAAGCCGTGATCTGAAGATAGGCCGGTTCACCCAGCCCGCCTGCGTTGCTGGGTGGCATTTTGGTGCGGATGTAGGTGAACAGGTCGCCCACACTCTTGCCGCCCCATTGTTGTGAGAAGGCCGTGCCTTTGAGGGGCGGCGCAAATTCCCCGTCGTCCAGGCTGCCGCCGTGGCATCCAGCGCAGTTTTGGCTGTAGCCCGACTGGCCTTCGGTAGCCTGAGCAGCCGTGAAAGTCTGGGCGTGACCAGGCAGCGAGATCGCGCTGAACACAGCTGGAATGAATATTCGTTGCAGTTTCTTCCTGAGTTCCATGACGAAATGCCTAGTTTATAATAGCCGCAGTAGGGCAATCCACTCGCCTGAACCTTGATGCCTAAAATTATTCGCTTCCATCAAATTGGCGGTCCTGAAAACCTGAAGCTCGAAGATGCGCCATCGGCACAGCCGGGCAAAGGCGAGGTGAAGTTGCGCGTCCACGCCGCGGGCCTGAATCGGGCGGAGTCCATGTACTACCGCGGCATGTATATGGAGCAGCCACAACTGCCTTCGCGTGTCGGTTATGAGGTTGCCGGTGTGGTTGAAGCGGTGGGCGAAGGGGTCGACAAAAACTGGGTGGGGAAAAAGGTGGCGACCATACCCGGCTTCTCCCAAAATCGCTACGGCACGCTGGGCGAAGAAGCGATCGTGCCCGTGACTGCGTTAGGCGAATATCCAGCGAAGCTTTCGGCCGTCGAAGCGTCGGCCATCTGGATGCAATATTTGACGGCCTACGGCGCGCTTGTGACGGCTGGCAGTTTAAAGCCAAGCGACTTTGTCTCCATACCAGCGGCATCCAGCAGTGTCGGCCTAGCCGCGATTCAGATTGTGAAAGTCGAAGGCGCAACGGCGATTGCAGTCACGCGAAGTTACAAGAAGCGGGCCGAATTACTGGCCCTCGGCGCGGATCACGTGATTGCCACCGCGGAGGAAGACTACGTGGCGCGCGTAAAAGAAATCACCGGCGGCAAGGGCGCGCGGCTGACCTTCGATCCCGTGGCCGGCTCGTTTGTCGAGAAGCTCGCGGCGGCTTCTGCCAATGGCGGCATCATCTTCATATATGGCCTGCTGTCGGGCGAGCCCACGCCATTCCCGCTGAGGAGCGCGCTGGGCAACGCGTTGAGCGTGCGCGGTTACAATTTGGGCGAAGTGTCGCGAGATCCCCAAGTGCTCGCCAAAGCGACGAAGTACGTTGTCGATCGGCTTGCCGATGGGCGTTTCGTGCCCAAAATCGCCAAGACATTTCCGCTCGCGCAAACCGTCCAGGCGTATCAGTACCTCGAATCCAATCAGCAGGTCGGCAAAGTTGTGATCACCGTTCCGTAGCGGCCGCACACGTTTGATATCGTATGTAGGTTGGCTGAACGGAACACCATCGACGTTTCCGCGATCGACATTTCTGCGATCGACATTTCCGCGATCATCGAGCAGCAAAAGCTGGGCCGGTTTCTGATCGGATTGGTGCTGGTCTCCTGGATCATCACGTTCTTCGATGGCCTGGACAGCAATCTCATCAGCTTCGCCGCGCCGTATTTCGGCGCCCAATATCACCTGAGCAAGATCCAGCTCGGCAACATCTTCAGCATGGGGCTGTTCGGGACCATGGTCGGCGGCTTCGCCCTCGGCTATTTCGGTGACCGCATCGGCCGGCGGCCAGCCGTGATCTTCGCCACCGCTCTGTTCGGGATCTTGACCATGTGCTTCGCGCTGGCGAACAGCTACTGGTCGCTGCTCTCGCTGCGCTTCATCGACGGATTGCCGCTGGGTGGAATGCTGCCACTGGCCTGGGCCCTCAACATTGAATATGCGCCCAAGCGCTATCGCGCGACCATCGTGACGGTGATCATGATGGGTTACTCGCTGGGCACCGCGCTGGGCGGGCCCATCGCCATCTGGCTGATCCCGAAGTTCGGTTGGAAATCGGTATTCATATTTGGTGGCGCGTTCTCGCTCATCTGCGCGGGCGTGTTGTTCGTGATCCTCCCGGAATCGATCCGCTTCCTGGCGAGCAAGGGGTTGGGCGCCGATCGCATTGCACCTATTGTGCGGCGCATCGCCTCCGGTCAATCGGTTCCCGCGGCCGCGCGGTTCGTCGTCAGCGATGAAAACCAACAGAACAAGGACTTCAAACCGTCGCTGCTCTTTCGCGGTGAGCTGCGCCTCATCACTCCGCTGATCTGGATCGCCTATATCGCGAGCTCGCTGGCGGTGTTCTTCATCGTGAACTGGACGCCGGTGGTTTTCGAAGCGCTGAAGTACAGCCGCAAGGAAGCTGCCGCGGCGGCGTCGCTCTATTCGGCCATGGGCGCGGTGGGCGGACTGTTGCTGATGCGCTTCACCGATAAGCGCGGCGCGATCGCCATCACGATCATGCCCATCATGACCGCTCTGCTATTGCTCACCGCAACTTTTGTCGGCATGGGCCATATCGCCTTCCTGGTGCTCAGCGCGGCAACCGGTGGATTCCTGATTGGAGGCCACTTCGGGATGCACAGCATCTGCGGCATCTTTTATCCGAGCGCCTATCGCGCGAACGGCGCGGGCTGGGCGACTTCGATTGCTAAAATTGGTTCGGTGGCGGGGCCCATCCTGGGCGGAATCGTGCTGTCGACTACTCTTCCGGTACGCGACGTCTTCGCCGTGCTGGCCGTGTGTCCGGCGGTGATGGCGGTCTGCATCTATATTGTCGGCCGCATGCATCGCCGCATTCTTGGGCGCGAGGCGCTGGCGGCAACTGAGTCCGCCGACGGCCTGCTCATCGCCGCTCAGCAGCCGGGATAAACTTCAGCACACCCCTAGCGCGGAGGCGGCTTAAGGTGCCCGTCGTACAGATCCTTGTTATTCTCTTCGCACGAATATTCCATGATTTCCCAATCCGTCCGCAGCGTGAAGGTTCGCTTGTTGGTCCACGGTTTGGTGAAAATCTTGGGATCGTCGATGGTCACTTCGTACGCCATGTGGTTGGCGTCGGTTCGTGTGAAGCGCTCGACCACATGCAGCGCGTCGCTATGCGGATGGCCGATGGTGTCCAGGCGCGTTCGTCCGTTGAAGTTGATGGTGTCCACCACCAGCGTGTCGCCCTCCCAGTGTCCCACCGAGTCGCCAAACCAGGTAGGGACGCCGTTGCCGTGCTGTTTATCGATGGGGATCAGATGAAACCAGGTGTTCTGCTCATAGAGCAGCGCGACATACTTGGGGTTCTGCATGATCTGGATTGGATCGGGCGAGTTCATGGAGCGCATCAAGCCGAAAGGCAGGCAGCTACCGGTGTAGTCGCCATTGGCGGCGTCGTAGCTTTTCCAGGCTTTCAATCCGGCTTCGGTGAACGGAAGGTCGGCAGTGCCCTGCTGGTCCTTCGTGGTCTTGCTCATGTCGGGGACGTAGGGGCGTTGCCAAAGTCCACTGAAATCGGGCTTGCCGTCGGGAGTGCGAGGCGCCGGGCCACTGGTGGACTTAGGAATTGTTTCTGGGACTCCGGCCACTTGCGCCAGGCAACGCGCTGGGATCAAAGACGCGACAGCCAGCGTGAGCGCAACGCTGGTGATGAAGCTGAGAATGCGAGTCGACATAGGTGACGCCGCTGGTTACTGCTGCGCGGGGGCGCGCTTGGAGGGTCCGCCATCCTCGGCCGAGCCTGCGAATACGCTCTTGCCGTTCGGCAGCTTCACCGATCGCGCGTTGCAGGTGTTGGTGCCGTCCTTGGCGCGAAAGCCATCGATGGTAACTAGGTCGCCCATTTTAAGCGCATCTTTGCTCCAACCTTGGCGCGTCAGCGCGTTCGGCGGCCCGCCTTCACACTGCCAGTGGGCGACGGTGCCGGTGTCGTCCTTGGTGTCCAGATAGATCCAAATATGCGGATTCATCCAGTCAAGTTTGGTCACCACGCCTTGCACCGAGACGGGTTTCGCGGAGTCAAATTCCGCGGCGAACGAGTGGTGCGCTACCAGCGGCAGTGTAGCCGCGAGCAAACCAATGCCGGCAGCGAGGACAGCTTGTGTTACGCGCATGGTTGGACTCCAATCCGTCTATTGCTTGGTGTCGCTATCCGCCGCTGATCCGGCGAAGACCTTGCGCCCGTCCGCGAGCGTAACCTTACGCGCGTTGGCGAGCTTCGAGCCGTCTTTTGCGAGCGAGCCTTCCACCGTAACCACTTCGCCCTGCTTCAGTGAATTGCGAGTCCAGCCGAGGCGCATGAGCGCATTCGGGCTTCCCAGCTCTAACTCCCAGTTGGTGACCGTGCCTGAATCGTCCTTCACGTCGATGTAGAACCGTGCGTGCGGATTCATCCACTCCACTTTGGTTACCGCTCCGGTGAGTGTGATTGGCTTGGTGGCGTCATACTCAGCCGTGAACGAATGGTGCGCCATGATCGGCGCGGCGGTGGCGAGCAATCCAAGGCCGGCCACGAAAACATAAAACTTAGCTCTCATCGTTGCACCTCTCAAATGATTATAGTGCTTGCAAATCGTTTCGTGGGCTGGCCGCCGGGCGTCGATCCCGCGAACACCTTTCGGGAGAGATCCGCGACTGATATACCACTAAGCGCCGAAGGTATCACGCTGTTACAACGATGTCAAATGTGGCTACACAATGCGGTTTACAGCAGCTTGTGAATTGCGGCTTCCAGCGCCGCCATATCGGTTTCGCCGATGAATGAGCGGACCTTGTGCCCCGATTTGTCGTATACAAACAGGGCCGGAAGCGCGCCGCTCCATTTCGGATCGATGGCGTTGATGAAATGGTCATCGTCGGCGGCCTGCTTGAGGTACGCCGGCCCGCGCACCCCGAATTTCTGAATGAACTTCTCGGCGGCGGCCTTCTGCTCGGGTTCGTCCGCGGAGATGGTGATCACTTCCACTCCTTGGGATCGCAGTTTGGCTCCCAGCTTGACGAGTTGTGGAAGCTCGGCGCGGCAGGGCGCGCACCAGGTGGCCCAGAAATCGTACACGGCGACTTTGCCTTTGTGCGAATTGACGAGTTTTTGGAAGCCCGCTTCATCCACCGGTACGAGCGTGATAGGCAGCGGGCCCGTGGCGAATAGCGGCAGGCAGAAGGCAAATGCGATCACGCGCTTCAGCATGATTAGGACACCTTGTGAACGCGCTTGATGGTGCACCCGAATGCCTTGGTTTCCGTCGCCGGCACCAGCTTTCCCGCCAGCAGCGCATCCAGAGCGAGGCGCAGCCGCTGGGTATGCACGCGCGATACGTTCATGTCGTCGTCAATGGAGCCGTGATAGCGCAGGATGCCTGAGTTGTCGATGACGTAGCTTTCCGGCGTCACCTGCGCATCGAAGCGGTCCGCCACAACGTTGTCCGGATCCTTGTAAACGGGGAAAGAAAACCCAACGCGCCTGGCGTGCTCGCGGACTTCGCTGGCCGGTTCGGACCGATTGGCGTTCACGAAGATGAACTTCACGTTTTTCGGCGTGTAGTCCTTGTAAAGCTCGATCATGCGCTGGTTGTAGGAATTCGACACCGGGCACTGGGTGGCGATGAAGGTGACCACTGTAACGGGGCCTTTGAGCGATGAGAACGACACGGCCTTCCCATCCAGATCGCGCACCTGAAAATCGGCGACCGGCGAACCAGCCTTGAATTCCTGCGCGCTCAGGATCGCCGCTGACAGCGCAAGTGCGATTACGAGAATTTTCCTCATGAAGCCTCCATCCTATTTCTTCGATGCTACTTCTTCACCTTCAACTTCAGGTTGATGACCGGGCTCTTCTTGCTATTGAACACGCTGAGGCTCTTCCAGGAACTGGTCGCGCCGTCGCGCTCGGCTTTCACTTGATATTCGACGTCCGCGCTAAGCCCCATGAAGTGATAGCTACCGTCCTCCTGGGTGATGAAGGAGCGGATCTGCAGATTCTTGGTGTTCTTCAACTGCACCACGGCTTTGGCGGCGTGCTGTCCGGCGGCGTCTGTCACCACGCCCGCTAGATTGCGCGTGGTCGTGTCTTGGTTCTTCCGTTGCGCAGCCAGACCACCACTTAGCAACACGATTGCGATGCACGCGCCGCGGAGGGGCTTGGTCGTCACGACTTATTTTGACTCGCGTTCCAGTTGGAAAGTTACCTCGACACGCTCCTGGCCTTCTACAGCGACGGATTTCCGCAGGCTTTGATAGCCTTTGGCCGCAACCACGATGGCGTAGTTCATGGGGCCGGGCGGGACACGAAAAATGAACTCGCCTCGGGCGTCCGAGACCGCCTCCATTTTTTGCTCTTTCACAGCTGCGCCCCCGGACGCAGGCTCCGCTACCAAAGTTACAGCGGCGTCAGCCAGCGCATAACCGCTCTCTTGAAAGACGCTGCCGCTGATCACGGCATAAGTGTCGAGCGCCGGTTTCTTCTTGGCGGCGGCCGCAACTGGAACAAAGGCGGCTAGCAGCAGCAAAACGCTAGTTCCAATCAGGCTAGTGCCAATCCTCTTCTTCCTCTTCTTCTTCATCCTCATCCTCGTCTGCGTCCTCGTCGTAATGCAGGTCTTCCTCTTCTTCTTCGTCCTCCTCGTCTTCGTCCTCTTGAGTTTCGAGTTCCAGAGGACTCAACCCGGTGACGCTGAGATCGGCGCTGCACTCCTCGCAGGTCAGCGTGTCACCTTCATCCAAGTCGTCCTCGTCCACGTCGATCATGGCATCGCAGTTTGGACAGTTGACCATCTACATTCCCTCCAGGGGCCCAATTTCCTTATACCGGAATTGGCGATCGAGGCGCTTCATAGACACAGTTTTACCATGCAGGCCACCGGGTGGTGGGGGCTATCGGATGTCGAGCTCAGTCGTCTTGCCGAGCGGCTGCTCAAGCTGCGAGTCGACCCTGTCGCGCCAGGCGTCGAAGCGGTCGAATCTGGCCTTAAGGGCTTTGTAATGCAAAACGTCCAGCAGGTTCTTTATCCCGATGAGAACAGTCAGGGCCGGCACCCCGATCCAAGTATAGATCTGAAGGTTACTCATCTATGCTCCATTGTACTGCGCAAGGCCGAATCCTCTCAGCCCGCTAGCTCATCTTCTTTTGCTGGATGGTCCGCATCTCGTCGATGATGCGTTCGAAGATGCGCTTGAGCGCCTCCGGGGTCAGCGGCCCGGGGTTGTGGCCGGTGACGTTTTGAAAGACCTGATCCTCGCGCTTGGGCTCGTAGATGGGTAAAGAGAGCTGCCGTTTGATGCGGCCGATTTCATGCACGATTTCGGTGCGCGCGTTGAGCAGCTCGACGATCTTGACGTCCAGTTGGTCGATTTGCAGGCGGCAATCCGCGAGCTTGTCAGTGCTCATTGTCTTTCAGGCTCATGGGTTCTTCGATAGTAAACCACTGGCGAGCTCCCGAGCCAGAGCCTCGATCTTGGCGGGAAGTTGGGGACTGGTTGCGTTCTGTTCTATAACCCGTTCAAAGGCGCTGCCCACTACCACGCCGTCGGCAATCGCGCCGATCGCCCGAACATGGTCTGCCGTGGAAATGCCGAAACCGACCGCCAGCGGAAGCTCGGTCACGCCGCGCATGGCGAGTACCAGCGGCGCTGCGCTGTCGGAGACGCTGGCTCGCTCGCCCGTCACGCCCGTTCGCGAAACCAGATAGACGAATCCAGTGGAGTACTTCGCAACCAGTTCCAGACGCCGCCGGCTGCTGGTGGGCGCGGCCAGGAACACAGTGTCGAGGCCAGCTCGGCGCATGACATGAATGTATGGCTCGGCTTCTTCGACGCTCAAGTCCGTGAGCAGGCAGCCGTCGATTCCGCTGGCCACCGCCGCCTTGGCCAGCGGTTCCAAACCGTACCGCAGCACCGGATTCATGTACGTGAATAGGAGCAGTGGAATCTCAGACTGTTTGCGGATCTCGGCTGCGATGTCGAGCACGGTGCTGAGTTTCGTTCCAGCCTTCAGCGCGCGCTCGCTGCCGCGCTGGATCACCGGGCCATCGGCGATCGGGTCGGAAAAAGGCACGCCGAGCTCGATCAGGTCCGCGCCGCCTCGTTCGAGAGCAGCCACCAGATCGGGGGTCGCGGCGGGCGATGGGTCGCCGGCGGTGATGTAGGCGATCAGCGCTGGACGCGGCTCGGCCCGCAGCCGATCAAAGAGCCGGACGATTCTGGTCTGGATCATCGACTCTGGTCTGGCTCATCCAGCTCTCTCAGATTTTCGCGATAGATATCGGTGTCCTTGTCGCCGCGTCCCGATAAATTGATGACGAACATCTCGCCCTTGGCGGCGGGCGCGCGGCGCAGGGCTTCGGCCACGGCATGCGCGGATTCAAGCGCGGGAATGATTCCCTCCGTGCGGGCCAGCGTGCGCGCGGCGTCGAGCGCTTGCTGATCGGTGACCGAGCAATACTCGGCGCGCTTCTTGTCATGCAGCCAGGCATGCTCGGGCCCCACCAACGCGTAATCCAGGCCTGCCGAGATCGAATGCGTCAGCGCCACTTGCCCATCGGCGTCTTGCAGGAGATAACTATGCGCGCCGTGCAGCACGCCGGGCGATCCACCCGAGAAGCGCGCCGCATGCGTACCCAACTCCGCACCGCGCCCGCCCGCCTCCACGCCAATCAAGCGCACGCCCTCGTCCGCCAGGAACGCGTGAAACATCCCGATCGCGTTGCTTCCACCGCCGACACAAGCGAATATCGAATCCGGCAGCCGCTTTTCGCGCTCCAGGATTTGGCGGCGGGTCTCCTCGCCGATCACGCTATGAAAATCGCGAACCATCATCGGGTAAGGATGCGCGCCCAGCGCCGAGCCGAGCAGGTAATGCGTGGAATGAACGTTGGTCACCCAGTCGCGCATGGCCTCGCTGATGGCGTCCTTCAATGTTCGGCTGCCGCTCGAAACGCTCACCACTTTCGCGCCGAGCAATCGCATGCGAAAGACATTCAGGCGCTGCCGCCGCATGTCTTCTTCGCCCATGTAGACGATGCATTCGAGTCCAAACAGAGCGCACACAGTCGCGGTTGCCACGCCATGCTGGCCGGCCCCCGTTTCGGCGATGATGCGCTTCTTGCCCATGCACCGCGCGAGCAGCCCCTGCCCCAGGCAATTGTTGATCTTGTGCGCGCCGGTATGCAGCAGATCCTCGCGCTTGATGTAAATCTGCGCGCCTCCGTACGCTTCGCTCAGCCGCTTGGCGTGGTACAGAGCCGTGGGGCGGCCCGCATAATTGGCCAGCAGATCTTTCAACTCAGCTTGAAAGGCCGGATCGTGCCGCGCTTCAAGATAAGCTTGCTCGAGTTCCTCCAGGGGCGCCATCAGCACTTCCGGAACGTAGCGGCCGCCATACGGACCGAAGTGGCCGCCGGCATCAGGCAGTGGCGTCATCACGATTCGAGAGCGGCTTTCACAAATTTGCGCATTTTGTCGTGATCCTTCAAGCCGGGCGATTTTTCGATGCGCGAGCAAGCGTCCACGCCCCAAGGCTGCCCCTGTTCGATGGCGGCGCGAACGTTGTCCGCGTCGAGTCCCCCGGCAATCACGATTTTTTTCGGGAGGCCCTTCACCAGCGACCAGGCGAATGTCCGGCCGGTCCCTCCGTAAAGCTCCGAGGATGGTGTGTCGACTAGCAACGCCTCCACCGCATTGTCGTCCACGTACTCGAGCACCGGCTCGTTGGTCTGGCAACCGCGCCAAATCCGAATCCCTCGCGCCTCCGACGTACCGTGAAGCTGCGCGACGTCCAGTCCCGCTTCAATGACGGTCTTAGCGATCGTCTCGGGCGACTCATTGACGAACACGCCCACTTTCCACACGTTCGCTGGAATCTTCTCGGCGATCATCGCCGCGCCGGTGTGCGAAATGTAGCGTGGGCTCTCGCGGTAGAAGTTGAAGCCAATAGCGGAAGCGCCGGCCTCGACCGCCGCCAGCGCATCTTCACGATTCGTGATCCCACAAATTTTCACCATCATGCAAGTAGCGCTCGCAACGCGCCCGCCGGATCGCCGGATTTCATCAGGTGCTCGCCCACCAGGAACGCCTGGTAACCGGCCGCGCGAAGCAGTTCGACGTCGGCTGAAGAATGGATCCCGCTCTCGGCCACTCGCACCACGCCCGCCGGAATCTTCTCTGCCAATCTCAGCGCGGTCTCCAGCTTGACTTCGAACGTGTGTAAATTCCGATTGTTGACCCCGATCAAGCGCGCGCCCGATGCAACCGCCGGCCCCAATTCCTCTTCATCATGCACTTCCACCAAGGCCGCCATGCGATAACGTTCGGCCAATTCGCGGAAGTCGCGCATCCGGCGCTCCGAGAGAATAGCGGCGATCAACAGGATCGCATCCGCGCCATGGGCCGCCGCCTCATGCACGTGGTATGTGTCGATGGTGAAATCTTTTCGCAAGACCGGAAGCCGCACCGCCGCGCGGGCCGATTCCAAGTGCGACAAACTACCCAGAAAATGTTTTTCGTCGGTCAACACCGACAACGCCGCCGCGCCGCCCTCTTCATACGATCGCGCGATCGACGCCGGATCGAACTCCGTGGCCAGCACGCCTTTGCTCGGAGACGCCTTCTTCACTTCCGCGATAACCGCCGGCGCCGGGCCGGACAGCGCAGCCAGAAAATCCCGCCGCTCGGAAATCGACCGCTCAGCTCTCCCCTCTACCCCAGGCTCGCGGGACGCCAGCTCAAGCTTTTTCTGCTCGACAATTTGAGCCAGGATGTCCGGGAGTGCCTTCACCATGGGCGGGAACCTCAATTGTAGCGCGCGCCGCCCGGACGCGCCGCGCCTATTGCTTGGTCTTGTCGTCCACCTTCTTGGCGCCCTTCTCGGTTGCCTTGGCGGTCTTATTGACACCCTTCTTTGTGCCTTTCTTGAGGCCCTTGCCCGCATCCTTCGCGGCCTTCCCGGTGTCCTTGCCCGCCTTCTTCACGTCTTGGCCGGACTTCTTGAGGTCGTCCTTCGCGGTGTCCTGGCCCCAAGCTGCAAAGCCGGTCAAGCCGCTTATCATCAACGCAATCAAAGTTTTTCTCACAATTGGTGTTCCTCCTCTGTTAGACACGGCTAAGTAACTTTTTCGATCTCAATCTGAGATTAAGATGCTACAATTATTAGTACCATTATGTCGCGACCGGCAACATCCCGCCCTAGCTTGTTCGGCTCCGACTAGTTTCCTTCCTGCTGTTCAGCCCCGCTTACTAACAGTAGACAGAGGAGACTGCAATGCTTGCTCAAGAAATCCGTTTGGATCTTCCACATCTTTTGACCGCCCTGCCGGGCCCCCGCGCCACGGCTGTCATCGAGCGCGACGCCCGCGTCCTGTCGCCGTCCTACACCCGCTGTTATCCGCTGGTTGCCGCGCGCGGTGAAGGCGCAATCATCGAAGATGTCGATGGAAACCGCTTCCTCGATTTCAACGCGGGGATCGCGGTCGCCTCCACCGGCCACTGTCATCCCAAGGTGGTCGCTGCGATTGAACAGCAAGCCAACCGGCTGATCCACATGTCGGGCACCGATTTCTATTACGAAAACATGGTGCAGTTGGCCGAGAAGCTGGCCTCGATCGCACCTGGCGGCGGCGCGCATCGCGTGTACTTCGGGAACTCGGGAACCGAAGCCACCGAGGCCGCCATGAAACTGGCTCGCTATCATACGGGCCGCGACAAATTCATCGCGTTCACCGGCTCTTTTCACGGACGAACGATGGGCGCGCTGTCGCTCACCGCAAGTAAGGTGACCCAGCGCCGAGGCTTTGGACCGCTGGTTCCAGGCGTATATCACGCGCAATTTCCCGATCCCTACCGCCGGCCCAATAGCGTCACCGCGGACGACCACGCGGTGAGCTGCGTGCGCTTCATCGAGGACGAGCTGTTCCGCACCATCCTTCCCGCCGAAGAAGTCGCTGGTATCGTCGTCGAGCCCATCCAGGGCGAAGGCGGCTACTTGGTCCCACCCAAGGCTTTCCACGAAGAGCTGCGGCGCTTGGCCGACCGGCATGGCATCCTGCTGATCTTCGATGAGGTCCAATGCGGCATGGGACGGACCGGCAAGATGTGGGCCGCGGAGCACTTCGGCGTCGCGCCCGACATCTTCACCACTGCCAAAGGCATCGCGAGCGGATTGCCGTTGAGCGCGATGATCGCGCGCGCGGAAATTATGGACTGGCCACCCGGTGCGCACGCTTCCACGTTCGGCGGAAATCCAGTGGCCGTGGCGGCGGCGCTGGCAACCATCGACCTGCTCGAAAGTGAACTGATCGCGAACGCGGCCACAATCGGCGGCCATATTCTCGATCGCCTTCGCCATTGGCCCAAACGTTTCCGCAATGTCGGCGACGTTCGGGGCTTGGGACTGATGATCGGTTTCGAGCTCGTCCTCGATCAAAAGAGCAAGGAGCGCGCGCACGAGATGCGAGAGCGCGTTCAATCGCTGGCCTTCGAGCGCGGTCTGCTGGTGCTCGGCGCCGGACGCAACGCGATTCGCCTTTGTCCTCCGCTGGTGATCACCCGCGATCAAGCCGATTTCGCTGTAGATACACTGGAGGAATGCTTAAAGCTGGCGGTGTAAGCGCCGCCTCCAAGCGCATTCTCGACGTCGGATGCGGCATCAACAAATATCCCGGCGCCATCGGCGTGGATCGCAACCCGAACACCCGCGCCGACGTGCTGTGCGACCTGGACCGTTTTCCTTACCCATTTCGCGACAGCTCCTTCGGTGAGCTGCGCGCGGTGCATGTGATCGAGCACGTTTCCGACGTGATTCGCGCCATGGAGGAGTTCCATCGCGTGGTTGTGCCGGGCGGCCGGGTGTACCTCGTGACGCCGCACTACACCGACTTCAGCTCGTTTTGCGATCCTACACACCGCTGGCACCTGAACAGTTTCTCGTTCCGCTATTTTGGCGAGAACCACGGCGGCTTCGGCTACTACAGCTCGGCGCGATTTCGGGAGGTGAAGGTTCACGTGAGATTGCTGGCGCTATGGCGTTGGCTAGGCTTCGAGTTTCTGGTGAACCACTTCCTGCGCTTCCGGAAGTTTTGGGAGTATTATCTGTGCTACGTGGTGCGCGGGAAAGTGATGGAATTCGAGTTCGAGGCGATCAAGTAAGTCGGGACCGATCGCGCATCTCGTCAAACCGTGAATCTGATCGATCAAACATGGCCTCAATATTGGCTCGCAATTCACGCAGCTTTGCATCGTTGATCAGAATCCCAACCACCACGGAAAGCGTGTTTAGCGCCGAGGCCACGGCCATAGCCTTTAGCAATTCGGTATCGCTCATCAGCCGCGTTCCTCGAGATGCTTCAGCCGGGCGTCGATCACTTGCTCGACACGATAAGGCTCGGACCGCCAGAGATCGCGCATTTCGTCGAAGCGCCGATCGACGTCATTGAACCGCGTATCCATGTGGCCGCGTAACTCTCGGATGTTCGCATTGGTGTCACCGATGCGCGCATTTGTATCGCTAAGTCTAGAGTTGTTGATCCGGATGCCCACCAGGACTGCGAGCATATTCGGCACGGCGGCCAAAGCGATGGTAAGGATCTGAATATCGCCCATCTGTAACCTCTATCTTAGCGCCCTGGCTTAGCGCCACGATCTGATGAGAGCTTTTGGCGCGAAACGGCACTTCCAGATCACGCGATGAAGGGCCTCTATGAATTCGCGGACCTCCTCCGGCAGCATGCGCGCAGGAGGCACATGACTGAGGACCACGCCCTCGGCCGGCGCGGCGAGGACCTTGCCCAACGGTTTCTGCAACGCGCCGGAATTATTGTCGTGGATTGCAATTACCGCTTGGCGTCGGGCGCCGGTGAGGTGGATCTGGTTGGCTGGGAAGGCGATACGCTGGTTTTCGTCGAAGTCAAGTCGCGGCAGACTGACGAACACGGTTCGCCCGACCGCGCCATCGGGGCTCAAAAACAATCCAGCCTGATTCGTACCGCCCGCCAATATGCCCGGCAGGCCGAAGTGCCATGGCAAAAGGTTCGATTTGACGTCGTGAACGTGGTGTTCGCGACCAATCCGCCGGCGGTCACACACTTCCGCGACGTTTTTGGGTCGAAGACACCTAAATTGTGACTTGCAGTTTGGCGACTCGCTTACACTGGAAGCATGCGCATCCTGCTCTTCAGCGGCAAGGGAGGCGTGGGCAAGACTAGCATTGCCGCAGCCACCGGACTCCAGCTCTCTCGTCTCGGCTACCGCACCCTGGTCATGAGCGTCGATCCGGCCCACAGCCTTGCCGACGCCTTCGATCTAGAAACCAGCCTCTTCCAGGACCGAGCCAACGATCCGCTTCCTATCGACGATCATCTCTCCATCCAGGAGGTCAACATCCAGAAGGAAATCAAGCGGCACTGGCGCGAGATCTCCACCTACGTCGTCTCGGTGTTGCGGACCACCGGCATCAGCGACGTCGAGGCCGAAGAGCTGGCCATTCTGCCCGGCATGGAAGAGCTGAGCGCGATGATGTACGTCAATCAGTACCGGCGCGAGGGGCACTACCAGGTGATCGTGCTCGATTGCGCGCCGACGGCCGAGTCGATGCGCTTCGTCAGCATGCCGACTACGCTCGAATGGTACATGAAGCACGTGTTCCCATTCCAGCGCGGATTGATGAAAGCCGTACGGCCCGTGGCGAATCGGATTTCGCCGGTGGAACTGCCCCCCGACAGCTACTTCGCCAACATCCAGAATTTGTTCGGCCGGCTGGACGGCATAGCGGAGCTGCTCGAGAATCCCACAATTACGAGTGTCCGCCTGGTGACCAATCCGGAGAAGATGGTCTTGCGAGAGACCCAGCGCGCGTTCGTGTATTTTTCGTTGCACGGTCTCACCGTGGACGGCATCATCGTCAATCGCGTGCTGCCCGAAGCGGTCACCGACACCTGGTTCGATCAGTGGCGGGCCTCGCAATCCAAGATTCTGGACGAAATCGAGGAGTACTTCCAGCCGGTGGCGATGAAGCGCGTTCCATTGTTCACGCATGAAGTGCTGGGCCGCGAACGCCTGATCGAGCTCGCCAACGTTCTGTACGGCGAGGAAGATCCGGCGCTGGTGGTTCGGACCGAAGCGCCGTACACCTTTGAGAAACGCAACTCGCACTATGAAGTCCGGCTGCGGCTGCCGTTTGCGATGAAGGGCGAGGTGGGGCTGTTCAAAAAGGGGGACGAGCTGGTGGTGGAGATCGGGACGTTGCGCCGCCACATCGGACTCCCAACCTCCATGGCCGCGCTCACACCCACGCGAGCGTCGTTACAGAATAAGATATTAACAGTAGAGATGAAGGAAGCCTGATAGTCAAAGGCCTAGTTGAAGGAAGGTCACATGGACGAACAACAAAGCACCTCTCAGCACCCGCACGGCTGTTTCTTCTGCGACATCGCCGGCCCCCAGATCGAGGCATTCCTGGATCACGTCTGGCCGGAAAACACGCGCGACCATTTTCGTAACGCCCGAATCGAAATGCTCAAGGGTATGCGGAGCATGCTGGACGCGCGCATCGAACACCTGGCGAAACAAGATCGGAAGGGCACCAAAGTTGCCGTCGAATAGCCTGTCGGGGGCTGTCCTGGCGATTGCGACATTATCAGCCCTGGCGCCGCAAACCTTGTCCGCGGCAGCAGCTTCCGCCGATGCGCCAATATCAGTCCGCTGCGTCATTGGATTGCAGAACGTCAAATCCCAGAGCGGCGGGAAACTAAGCGTGCAGAGCGACGCATTATTGTTCGATTCCCACAAATCACAGGCCAAAGTTGCCATCTCCGCGATTGATGACATCCTCCTGGGATCTGAAACCACCCAGTCTGGCGGGACGGCCGGAAAAGTATTCAAGGTCGCCGCGATGGCCGCGCCTTACGAGAGCGGCCGATTCCTCAGCGTCTTGATGTGGACCAAGGTGGACATCCTCACCGTCTTGTACCGGGACGAGAAGGGCGGCGTCCACAGCGCGGTTTTCGAAGTACCGCAAGGACAGGCTGCCGGTATACGGACACAATTGATCGCTGCTGGCGCGCACGCCACCGACCCGGTTGAACAAGCTCAGAAGGAAACGAAGCCATGAGTGGCATTTACAAAGGAGTGATACGTGTTGCGGCATTTTGCATTGCGTTGATCCCTGTGCTTGCCATGGCGCAGGACAAGTCGCCGAAGCTTTCCAGCACGCACATTCAAATTGAGCCGCCTGAAGCTGGAAGCGTCAGCATTCCCGCCGAGTTTCTTTTCACCGGCTATGAACGCATGATCGAGCGTGTGCGCCACGATGGCGAATTCCAAAAAGTCTTTCGCAGCGGCGATCGCGATGCCAATGGCTTCCCTGACCTGGTGGTCCTTCGCACCAAGGTTTCCCGATTCAAGGAAGGCAACCAATTGCTGCGCGAACTGCTCGATCTCTTCGGTTGGACCAGCTTGGACGTTACGGCGACCATCGAGGGACGCGATGGCAACGTGCTTTTTAGTCAGAACCTTTCGGGCAGAGTGCATTTCTTCGGCGAGAATCTCGGTGTCACCAACGATCTCGCCAAGCACATCGCCAAGCTGCTGCGTGAAAAGTTTCAGCCCGCGCCCGCAGCCGCGCCGGCGGACTAGCGCTGGCTCAAGCCGCCGTCGATCGCCAGTACTTGGCCGGTGACGAAATTTGACGCGTTCAAAAAGTACAGCACGGCGTCCGCAATCTCTTCCGGGGTGCCCGAGCGTTTCGCCGGAGTCGCCGCGATCAGCTCTTGCGCGCGAGGATCTTGGTCTGAGGCAAGAATTACGCCCGGCGCCACCGAGTTCACCGTGATCTCGGGCGCGAACGCCTTGGCTAGCGCCCGCGTCAGCATGATCACGCCGGCCTTCGATGCGCAATAGTGCGCGTACATGTCCCAAGGCCGGATGCCACCCAGCGAGCTCAGGTTCACGATGCGTCCCGCGCCGGTTTTCTTCATCAACAACGCTCCCTGTTGGCAGCAGAAAAAGGTCGCTTTGAGATTTATGCTGTGGATGAAATCCCAATCGGCTTCGGTGATCTCGAATGCATCGCGGCGCCGAAAGCGCGCGGCGTTGTTCACCAGCCCGTACAACGATCCGAGCTGCTGTTCCACTTCGCGAAACATGCGCTTGATCTCGTCGACCTTTTCGAGATCGGCTTGGAAAATTGGCGCAGATCCGCATTCCTCGGCCGTCGCGCGCGCGTCCTTCTCCGAGGTCCCATAGTGAATCGCTACGCGATAGCCCGATTGATGGAGCACCAGCGCAATCGCGCGCCCGATGCGCTTGGCCGCGCCAGTGACTAATACGATTGGTTTGCCTTCCATTCGGCTCGTCTCTCTTAGACCACCGGGTCGCCATGCACTTCGATTTCTTCGGGCTCTACTCCCTCGCGAGCCGGCTCCGGCAATCGTCCGGTCCAGTTGGCCCATAGCCAGAAGAACGCGGTGCTGGAGCTGAGCAATCCGGAAACCACGCCGATCGCGCGCGGACTCCAACTCTCGGACGCGACTCCGGCGCCCGCCATCGAAAGCATCATCGTCGACCAGGACATCGTTTCCATGGTCGCAAACACGCGGCCACGAAATTCGTTCGAGACGTGCCGCAGCAGCTGCGAGGTGTTGAGTATCGAGCTGACCGCGATGGCCGAGCGCGATATCGCGAGAAACAACAGCGCCATTTGGAAACTGCGCATCTGGCTGAAGATCACGTATGAGCCGCCGTGAACTACGTAGCAGATGCTGATGGTGCGCTTGTAAGCGCCGAACGAAATCCGCTTGCCGAGCCAGTGCGCGAACGTTCCGCCGGCGAGCAATCCGACGCCGGCCGCGGCCCAAAGATAACCGATGCCCGCCGGTCCGCGATTGAACACCAATTCGCCAAATAGGCTGAACAGGATCTGCGCCGCGCCACCTCCGGAGGCCCATCCGACCACGAGCAGCGCGATCCCCAGGATCAGCGGCGAAGAGCGCATGTAGCGCAGGCCTTCGGTGTATTCGTGCCAGGGCCGCACCACCTTGTCCTCGGCGAGGGCGGTTCGCTCCGCGCGGAAACCGCCGCGTTCGACGCGCAGCCGCGAAATGCAGGCTGCCGAAAATAGAAACGAGAGTGCATTGAACGTAAACGCCCATTTGTAGCCGAACTGCATGACCGTTGTGCCGCCAAGAAAGGCCCCGATGGTCAGTGTCATCCACTGTGTGGTCTGAGTGAGCGAATTAGCCGAGTGCAACTCTTCCTTATTCGCGATGGTAGGGAGAATGGCCGACCGGCCGCTGGTGAAGAACGGCGAAGCGAACATCAGCAGCGCGCTGAGCAAATATAGCAGCCAGGTGTCCGAGCGCGGAATCGCGAGAATGAATCCGATGGCCACGACGGCGCGGATCAGGTCGCTCGCGATCATGATGCGTTTGCGATCCAGCCGGTCGAGCACCACGCCCGCGACGGGCCCGGCCAGTATCGCGGGAATCGCTCGCGAGAGCATGATTCCGGTGACTACCAGTCCGGAGCGCGTGTTCGCCAGCGCCAGACTGAAGACGGCGACGTTATTGAAATGATCGCCGATCTCGCTGACTACTTGGCCACTCCATGTCCAGCGATAATTTCTGTTCGCTTTCAGCAGATCGAGAAACTCGGCCATTTATATAACGGATTCCCGCCGGACGGTGATTGAATCCAGAAACTCGCGGTCGAGTTCGTAGCCGAATCCTGGCTCGTCCCGCACAGCGATGGTTCCCTGCGAAGTCACCTCCACAGGCGGATGAATAATGTCGCGCGCCCAGTAGCGTTTGCTCGCCGAGACGTCGCCCGGTAGCGTGAAATTGGGGAGCGTGGCGAGCGCGATGTTGTGCGCGCGGCCAATGCCCGCCTCCAGCATGCCGCCGCACCACACCGGGATGCCAGCCGATTGCGCGACATCGTGTACGCGCTTGGCTTCGGCGAAACCTCCCACGCGGCCGAGTTTGATATTGATGATTCGACCCGCGTCCATCGCGATGGCTTGTTCGGCCTGATGCGCTGAGCGGATGCATTCATCCAGACAGATGGGCGTTTTCAGTTGGGCTTGCAGCTTGGCGTGGTCGATGATTTCATCATGCGCCAGCGGCTGCTCGATCATCATCAGGTTGAATTCGTCCAGGCGCTGGAGCAGTGGCGCATCGGCCAGCGTGTAGGCCGAGTTAGCGTCGGCCATCAGTAGAATATCCGGAAAGCGGCGGCGCACTTCGCGGATCACGTCCACGTCCCAGCCGGGCTTGATCTTCATCTTGATGCGCTGGTAGCCGGCGGCGAGCTCCGCTTCGATTTTCTGGAGAAGCTGCGGGACCGAATCCTGGATTCCGATGGAGACTCCGCACGGGATTTCGCGGTGCGCGGCCCCTTGGGCCCCCTGGCCGATGTGCTGGTAGAGCGGCTTCCCAAGCATGCGCGCTTCAAGATCCCAGACCGCCGCCTCCAGTCCGCCGCGGGCCATCAGATGTCCGCGGATATGGGCGCTTCGGGCCGCAACATCCGACGCGCTAGCGAAGTCGTGCCGGAGAACGCGCGGCGCAACGAAATCGCGCAGAATCAGCCACGCCGATTCGGTCCACTCTTCGTTGTAGAACGGATTCTCGCCGGCGGTGACTTCGCCCCAGCCCGAAACTCCGCCGCTCTGGACTTCCACCAGGACGATGCGGCGCTCGGTGGTGCGGCCGAAGCTGGTCTCAAAGAAATGCACCAGCGGCATTCCGATTTCGCGTAGCGTGATTTGTTCTAAACGGATTCCCATTTTCCTAGTAAGTAAGTACCGGCTTGCTCGGATTTCTCAAAGGCGATCACCGCGAGGCCGCGATCGAAGGCGCCGCGAAACTGCTCGCTCGCTTTTTGCTGGATGTCTCTGGCGCAGCCGAAGTCCTTTGCGCGAATGGCCGCGATGTCCGACGGGATCGCGACACGCGCTTCCACCGGGTTGCGTTCAAATGGTTGGCCTGCGATGATCGCGTTCACGCGCGGGCTCGCAATCCACCACTCGGCGATGCAGCGGTCGGTCGGCAGACCGCCATGCAGCGGGCTGCTGGTTGTCCCATATTGGTTGGGCACGTAGCGGCGCACAATCGCTCCGAGCCGTTCCATGTTGAAAAAGGCGTTCTTGATTTCGAGCGGATCGAAAGTCCACTCGATGAGGCTGATGCCGCGCCCGAGCGCGTCCTCACGCTGGGTCAGCTTGAGTGTGCGGCCGACGCCCGAATTCCGGTAATCCGGCAGCACGCCAAGCATATGGCTGTGCAGGTAGGTTTTGCCGCCGGCTTTGAGCCCGGGAATGGCCATGCAGAAGCCGACCATTTGCGGGCCGTCGAAGGCGCCATAGACTTGGCCGCCGATTTTTGAGGCGACCACGAAGAGCCGCAGCGGGATGAGATCGACGTCCTGGAAGCCCCAGATTTGGCGTTGCAGCCGCACTACCGTGTTGAGATCTTCGCGCTCAGTGAGCGGGCGAATGTCGATCATGGTTTGTCTGGGCCGCGCGTAGCTTGGCCATTATCCGCCTTGGCCTCCTGCCACAGCGCCTCCATCTCAGCGAGCGTCGCGCCCGTCAGTGCGGCATGCTTTTCGACATGGGCGAAGCGTTTGCGAAACTTCGCGTTGGTCTTTCGCAGGGCCTGTTCGGGATCCACTTTGAGCAATCGCGCCAGGTTCACCAAGACGAACAGGAGATCGCCGACCTCGCCCTCGACTTCCACTCGTGCACCGTTTTCGCGTGCGACAGCGAGCTCGCGAAGCTCTTCATCCAGTTTTTCGAGCACCTGGCCTGGATGCTCCCAATCGAAGCCAACGGCCGCCGCTTTGGAACTGATCTGCTGCGCTTCCACAAGGGCCGGGAGATTGCGCGGCACCGAATCCAGGCGGCCGTGCTGAGGCTTGCCTCTTGCTTTCTTCTCGTCCGCCTTGATCTCGTCCCAGCGGCGCTTTACATCGTCGGACGTATTCGCCGTGCCATCTCCGAAGACGTGCGGATGGCGCCGGATGAGTTTCTCCGCGATGGCGTTGAGTGAATCGTCGATGCGGAATGTTCCCTCTTCGGAAGCCATCTGAGCAAAGAAGACGGCCTGCAGCATCAGGTCTCCGAGCTCTTCGGCCAGCCCCGGCCAATCGCGCTGGTCGATGGCCTCGAAAACTTCGTAGGTTTCTTCGAGCAGATACGGCTTGATGGTGTCGAATGTTTGTTCGCGATCCCAAGGGCAGCCGCTAGGCGCGCGCAAGCGGGCCATGATCCCGACCAGTCGTTCAAAGCGTTCCCCAGTTGTGCTTGGATCCTGTGGCATTCCGGCGGAGGTGGAAACCTCAGTCTAGCAGCGGTCGCAGCTCGGAAACAAAGAGGGGCCGGACCTCGATCGCGAGGCCCGGCGTTTCAAATTAGCGCAGTGAAGCGGAGGCGGCTCCTCTGACGATGCGCATGAATGGCGACGTCAGCCGCACGCTTTGATTGGGCCACTCCACGCCCGAGAGAAATGTCATGCCGTCACGGCGCTCGAACAGCAGCTTGGCGGTGCTGGAAAGCGGCGCCAGGTCGGCGGAGAACGTGAGCAGCACGACCGAGTTCCCCGTGGATCCATGCAGCACGATGGCGCCCGAAACCGGGACATCGACCGTGTACTCACCGGGCGGCAGCATTGCGCCGCCGGCCGCGAATTCAAACGGGACAGTGGCCTTGGCGACCGCGGACTGCGCGTCGGCCGCGAGGGCAAACACACCCAGCGCGCCCAGCAGGCACGCTATATTCAGAAATCGAGTATTCATGTTGTAGACTCCTTTTAAGTCGTGATTTGGTTATGTTGGTGGCCTGAGCGCTGAGCGCGCACAACGGCGGCGCCGCGTCAGGAAAACTTCACCGAGGAATAAAGAGATGTCTTCGAGGACTGCTGCTGAAACCCACGGAGCAAGCCTGCGCTCACGGGGCAAGTCTTACAATTCGAGAGTAGGCGAAAAGCGCCCGCCGGTCCAATCAATATTTTGTATGCATGCAATATAGGGTGTTTCACTGGTTAGAATGAGCCGGTTAGAATGAGATAGATGAGCGACCAGGAATATCCGCTTCCCCCGGCAACTTTTGAATTCTTGATCCTCTCGCTGAAGGCGCAGACCGAGATGCATCTCGGTATGTATCATTTTGGCGAGGAGAAGGACCGGCCCGATCCCGACTTCCGCATTGCGCGCCACACCATCGATCTGCTGGCGATGCTGCAGGAAAAGACGCGCGGCAACGTGAGCATGGAAGAGCAGCGCTTGGTGGACAATGCGCTGACGGAGCTGCGATTCCGCTTCGTGCAGGCGATGGAGCACAAGGAAACGAAGGCAGTTCCCGACCCGGCAGTGCCCGAAGCGGCGGTCCCGGAAGTCGAAAGCAAGACCGACGAGCAGGCCGGCGGGTAGATGTCCGCAGAGTCACTCAAGATCACGGTGCTCGGCTCGGGCACCAGCGTAGGCGTCCCTATGATCGGCTGCCATTGCGCGGTGTGCAGCTCCCAGGACCCGCGCGACCAGCGGCTGCGGCCGTCGGTACACATTCGCTATGGCGATCGCGGCGTGCTGATTGACACCACGCCCGATTTCCGTTACCAGGCATTGCGCTCGCAAATCGAACGCGTGGACGCGATTCTGTTCACGCACTCTCACGCCGATCACGTGATGGGGCTGGACGATGTCCGCCCATTCAACTACCAGCAGGGCGGCGTGATCCCGGTGCACGGGTCGGAAGAAACCATCAGCGCGATCCGCAGATCGTTCCCCTATATTTTCGACGAGCAGTTCACCGAGTCTTCACGGCCGCGCCTGGTGACACACGTCTTCGACAGCGCGCCCATCGATCTGTTCGGCGTGGAATTCAGGCCCATCCGGCTGCGTCACGGCAAGGGCACCGTATATGGTTTCCGGTTCGGACGCGCGGCCTATCTGACCGATCACAGCGACATTCCCGAGGAATCCATGGAGTTGCTGTGCGGGCTGGATGTGTTGTTTTTGGATGCCCTGCGGCATCGCCCGCATCCCACCCATTCCACCGTTGAGCGCTCACTCGAATCGGTTCAGAAGCTCGGGCCGCGCCGGGCCTTCTTCACGCACATCTGCCACGATCTCGGGCACGCGCGTACCGAAGAGAGTTTGCCTCCGCACGTCCGTTTGGCTTACGACGGGCTGGAGATTGAAGTGGAGGGCGCGGCATGATCCACCGCGGCGCTATCTACAAGAGCCTGGCGGAGACGCCACGGGATTTTGGTCCGTGCGCCATCACGATCGGCAATTTTGACGGAGTACACGCGGGACACCGCAAGATTCTGCGCCGCGTGGCGGCTCTGGCGCGCGAGGAGGGCTGGAAGGCGGCTGCGCTCACGTTCGATCCGCATCCATCCAAATTGCTTGCGCCGGCCACTGCGCCCCGGTTGCTCACCACCCTGGATCAGCGGACGCGGATGATGCTGGAGCAGGGAATCGACCAGATCCTGATCCTGCCCTTCACGCTGGAGGTGGCCGCGCTCACGCCGGAGGAATTTGTTCGCGAGCTTTTGGTAGACAAGCTGGGTGCGCGGGCCGTGTTGGTGGGCGCGAACTTTCATTTCGGCAAACGCGCCGCCGGCGATGCCGGGACGCTGGAGCAACTGGGCGAGCGGTACAGCTTTGAGACCGATATCCTCGCGCCGGTGGTCTGGCGTAAGCGCGTAATATCGAGCAGCGAAATCCGGCGGTTGATCGGAGCCGGTAACGTGTCCACGGCTTGCCGGATGCTGAGCCGGCCGCACTCACTCGAAGGCACCGTGGTGCGCGGAGAAGGAATCGGGTCGAAGCAGACGGTTCCCACGTTGAACCTCGATACCAAGGCGGAAGTTGTGCCTGGGAACGGCGTGTACGTCACGCGGACGCGCGAATGTGGAGGCCAGCGCGAGTGGCCGTCGATCACTAACGTCGGTTATCGGCCAACGTTCGACGGGCAACACCGCACCATTGAAACGTACTTGCTTTCCGCGCTGGACGGCGCGCCGCCCGAGGAGATTTCAGTGGAGTTCCTGAGGCGGGTGCGCGACGAGCGAAAGTTCGAGAATCCGGAAGCGCTGAAGGCGCAGATCCTGCGGGATGTCGGTCGCGCGCAAACGTACTTTCGCAGACTACCCGAAGCCGCGGCTCCGGCGCGTTGAAGCCGAATGCGCGAGAATCGAGAGAAGGAGAAGCCAGGCCCATGAGTTTATCGGAAGGAAAACTGCGCCATCTGAAGGCGCTGTCGAACAAAGAAGGGATCATCGCGGCAGCCGCGATGGATCAGCGGGGCAGTTTGCAAAAGGCCATCGCAGGGGCGAAAGGCATCGCGCAGGATCAGGTGACGGTCGAGATGATGAGTGAATTCAAGATCGCGGTGTCGAAGATTTTGACGCCGCACGCGAGCGCGATCCTGCTGGATCCCGAATACGGTCTTCCCGCGGCCAAGGCGCGCTCCTCCAATGCCGGCCTGCTGCTGGCCTATGAAGAAAGCGGCTACGACAACACCAAGCCCGGCCGTTTGCCCGACCTTCTGCCGCACGTATCCGCCAAGCGCATCGCGGATTGGGGCGCCAACGCGGTGAAGATTCTGCTTTATTATTCGCCCTTCGACGACCCGCAGGTGAACGACATCAAGCACGCGTTCATCGAACGCGTCGGCGCAGAGTGCGAGAGCATTGACATTCCGTTCTTTTGTGAGTTCGTCGGTTACGATCCCAAGGGCGGCGACGAAAAAGGCCTGGAGTTCGCCAAGCTGAAACCCAAGGTGGTGATCGGGAGCATGGAAGAATTCTCGAAGCCGCAATACAAGGTGGACATTCTGAAGGTAGAAGTCCCCATCAACGCGAACTACGTGGAAGGCAGTAGTGTTTATAAGGGGCAGAAAGCCTATTCGCGGAGCGAGGCGCTGGATTTGTTTCGGAAGGCCTCGGGCGTGGCCAAGAAGCCGTTCATCTACTTGAGCGCCGGCGTGGGCAATGCACAGTTCGTCGAGGAGTTGCACATGGCTGCTGAGGCTGGCACAGATTACTCAGGCGTTCTGTGCGGGCGCGCGACGTGGAAGGATGGCATTCCGATTTACGGCAAGCAAGGCGTGAAGGCGCTGGAGGATTGGCTCTCCACCGAGGGCGTGAAGAATATCGAAGCCGTGAATGGGGCGATCAAGACAGCGAAGCCGTGGAGCGCGAAGGCGGCTTGAGGCTACTAAGGTTTAGGCGGAAGCGGCATTTCGATGAAATCGTAGCTTCCGGGCGTTGCCGGGTCTACCTTGGCTGCGATTGTGTCGCGATGCTTTTGCACGATGGGCCAGATGTTCGAGCCAAGCACGTTTTCGAGCTATGGATGCCACTTCAGATCCACGACGGTGTGCACCTCGTGCTTCGACAAGAAGCGGCGCACACCGACCGGAACATTCTTGTCAAACAGGATGCGCAACGCGGTGACTTTTGGCGTAGGCCAAGATCGTCTCGACGGAGTCCTGCGCAAATTCAAACTGCTCCGCGATTTCGGCAGTGCTCACGCCATAGTCGAAATTATCCACGATCGCACTGACCGGTAACCGTGTACCGCGCAGCACGGGGGCGCCGCTCTGCACCTCCGGCTTGATTTCGACTAACGGGCATTCCGACCAGTCGATCTTTTCTTTCGTAGTCATACCGACCTTGCAACCATGATTCCAGGTTTCCGCTTGGAACACCAGCGAATGCGCAGTTAACTTGAAACCTGGGCAGCCGGTTGTTCCGAATGCGCCGTCGTCGAAAGCTCTACGCCTTCCCATCGCGCGACCACTGCGGTGGCCATGCAGTTGCCAAGCAGGTTCACCGAAGTGCGCGCCATATCCATCACCGCGTCCGCGCCCAGCAACAGCGCGACGCCCGAGAGCGGCAGACCGAACGTCGCGAGGGTTCCGGCCAAAATCACCAGCGACGCGCGCGGCACGGCGGCCACTCCTTTGCTCGTGAGCATCAACGTCAGCATCATCATCAGTTGCTGGCTGAGCGCCATGTGAACGCCCGCAGCCTGCGCTACGAACAGCGATGCCATCGAAAGATACAATGTGCTGCCATCCAGATTGAAGCTGTAACCGGTCGGCAAAACGAACGCGACGATGTGCGCGGGAACGCCCATCAGTTCCATGTTTTCGAGCGCGAGGGGCAGCGCGGCTTCGCTGGAGGCGGTGGAAAAAGCGATGATGAACGGCTCACGGACGGCGCGAACGAAAGGCCCAAGCGGGATCCGCGCGATCAGCGCCACTGCGCCCAGAACTACAAAGATGAAGATCAGCAGCGTGCCGTATAACGTGAGCACCAACTTGCCGAGTCCCAACAGCACGCCCAGGCCCTTGCTTCCAATAGTGCTCGCCATGGCTGCGCCGACGCCGATGGGCGCGAGGTACATGACGTACTTGGTGTAGCGGAACATCACCTCGGAAAGCGATTTGCAAAACGTCACCACGGGAGCCGCTTTCGATCCAATGGCCGCGCAGGCCGCGCCGAATAAGAATGAGAACACCACGATCTGCAGGACGTCGCCTTTGGCCATGGCGTCGATGACGCTGGCCGGAAAGGTATGCTCGAGCGTGCCCTGAAATGTGGGTCCCGCCTGCGATACTCCGACTTCGCCCGCCGACCGTTCGAGCGTCATGCCCGCGCCCGGCCGCACCAGGTTAACGGCGCCCAATCCCAACACCAAGGCGATGGTGGTGAGCACTTCGAAATATACGATGGCTTTGATGCCGATGCGGCCCATGGTCTTGACGCTGCCAGTGCCGGCGATGCCGTAGACCAGGGTGCCGAAGATCAGCGGCGCGATGATCGACTTGATCAGGCGCAGGAACACGTTGGCGAGCGCGGCCATCCAATCCGCTTTGCCAACGTTCGGGAAGAGGGCGCCCACCGTCACTCCCAGCAGCATGGCGAGGAAAATCCAAGCTGTCAGCGAAGGCCGCTTCACCTTTCTCCCCACTTGAGCTTCTCGCGCAGGACATCGAAGAAGAACATTTTGGGCGGCCGGATCAGGTAAATCTTGTGCTCGGAGCTGCGGCACACCACGCGATCGTCTTCGATGAGCGGTTCGCCGACCTGTCCATCCACTGTGAGATAGGCTTCCTTGCCCGGAGCCTTGGAAATAATCTCGATGACGCTGGTGTCAGGGACCACAACGGGCCGGTTGGTGAGCGTGTGAGGGCACACGGGCGTAATGCAGATCGCGGCCACGGCTGGAAACAAGATAGGTCCGCCGGCCGAGAGCGAATAGGCCGTGGAGCCGGTGGGCGTGGAGATAATCAGTCCGTCCGCTTTGAAAGTGCTGACGAACTGCGAATCCACATAAGTCTCGAGATCGATCATGCGGGCAATTTGTGTTTTGCCGACTACGATATCGTTGAGCGCTTCATACGACCCTACAGTCTTGCCATTGCGCACCACTTCGCCATGCAGCATGCGTCTTGGAACCACGCGATGCTCGCCGCAAATCGCGCATTCCAACTCGGGATAGAGTTGCTCGAGAGTGATAGCGGTCAGGAAGCCCAAGCCGCCGAGATTTACAGGAAATAGCGGGATCTCGCGGCCGGCGATCGCGCGCGCCGCGGCCAGCAGCGTTCCGTCGCCGCCCAAGACGATCACCAGTTGCGTTCCCTCGGGGACATCCTCTCGCGCGAGCCCGTTCGGGCTGCCGATGTATCGCGCGGCCTCGTGATCGAGCCGCGTCGCGACTCCACGCTCGCGCCACCAGGCGACTAAACCCGACACGATCGCGGACGCGCGCGGAATTCCCGGCTTGGCAATGACGCCCACTGCTTTAATGTCTGGCATGCAAAAGGAACTCCTTATTGCCTTCCGCTCCCAGCACGGGCGAGGGAATGATTTGTGCGTGAAAGCCCAGCGTCTGAACGGCCTGTTCCACGCGCCGGCAGGCCTGAAGGTGCAAAGCGGGATCGCGAATAATTCCTCCCTTGCCTACTTGATGCCGTTCCAGCTCGAATTGAGGCTTCACCAGAATAACCATTTCCGCGTGGCTGGCGAGAAGGCCGGCCAGGGCCGGTAAGATCATTGTGATGGAGATGAAACTCACATCGCAAACCGCTAGATCGATGGGCTCCGGCACTTGGGATCGGTTGAGATACCGGGCGTTCACCTGTTCGTGAACAATCACGCGCGGGTCGTTGCGCAATTTCCAGTCGAGTTGTCCGGTGCCGGCGTCGATCGCATAGACGCGCGCGGCGCCGCGTTGCAGCAGGCAATCGGTGAATCCGCCGGTGGAAGAGCCAACGTCCAGGCAGACTTTGCCGGCCACCGCAATTCCGAAGTGATCGAGCGCGGCTTCCAGTTTCAATCCGCCTCGGCCGACATAGCGCGGTTGCGCGAGCATTTCGATTTTGGCGCCGGTGTCGACGTTGGCGCCGGCCTTGTCTGCCTTTTGCCCGTTGACGAGCACATGCCCGGCCAGAATCAGCGCCCGCGCTTTCTCGCGCGATTCGGCGAGGCCGCGCTCGACGACCAGCAGATCGAGGCGCTGTCGGACTTTCATTGAAAAGGCCTCAGGCACGCCGGTGCACGATGAAGTCGGCCAGCTCGCGCAAGCGCTCAGCGCGCTTGTCGAAGGGCCGCAGCGCCAAGTGCGCAGCCAGGCGTTCCTCTTCGGCCATGGCGCGCGATCGCTCCAGCCCATACACGGCGGGAAATGTGATCTTGTGCTGCTGTGCGTCTTTGCCCGCGGTTTTGCCAAGGGCTTCGGAAGGCTGCTCCACGTCCAGAACGTCGTCGATGATTTGAAACGCCAGGCCCACGTGCTTGCCATAGCAGGACAGCGCATCCAGCTGCTTGTGATCGGCGCCGGCGTAGATGCCGCCCATCCGCAGGCTGGCCCGAAGCAGAGCGCCAGTCTTGGCGCGATGGATGGTTTCGAGCAGCGCGGCGTTGGGATGCCGGCCCTCGCCTTCCAGATCGCATACCTGGCCGCCAATCATGCCGCCCACGGTGCCGGCGGCTGTGGAGAGCTCGGCAATAAGTGCGACTTTGCGATCGGCCCCGCACTCCAGCTGCGCCAAAACTTGAAAGGCGAGCGTGAGCAATGCATCGCCCGCGAGAATCGCGATGGCATCGCCAAAAACCTTGTGGCAGGTTGGAACGCCGCGCCGCAAATCGTCATTGTCGAGCGCGGGCAGATCGTCGTGAATCAGAGAGTAGGTGTGAACCAGCTCCAATGTGCATGCGGCAGACTCGATGCCCGCCGGTGCGTCCGACACCGCTTCCGCGGCGGCCAGGCACAGAATGGGACGGATGCGCTTGCCACCCGCGAACAAGCTATAGCGCATCGCTTTGTGGATGGATTCGGGCAGCGTCGACTCGGGCGGAACCCAGCGCTCGAGTGCGTCATCTACTCGCGCTTGTTGCCGCGCGACGTACTCGGCCAACGTCGTAGCTTGTCCGGCCGGCCTCATGCATTGACCTTCATGCTTTGTCGGGCCGGAACGGTTCCGCTTGGACCTTGTCGCCCTTGCGGATCAGCAGCTCGATGCGCGTCTCGGCCTCTTCCAATTGCTTGCGGCAGGTTTCGCTCAGTTGCATTCCTTTTTCGAACAGCTCGAGGGCGCGCTCGAGCGGCAGCTCCCCGCTCTCCATTTCTTTGACGATCAGTTCGAGCTGCTGGAGTCCAGTCTCGAAGCTGGCCGCGGGCTTCTCTTCGGGCATTCCCTCATTCTACCGAGTCTGATGAATATGTCTGACGGGTGTCGCATGATGCTACCATCGAGGAGCGTCACGTGGTTCCTCCATTTGGGGCAGAAAAGGTTGTAGCTACCATGAAGCAGTTCGCGTGCTTGGCAGTACTTTCCGCCGGTGTTTGCGTCGGTGCCCTCGCTCCCGTGTCGGCATCTACTTTGTCCTTTGATGCTCCGCTTAGCTCTCCGGGGGGCTTCTACAACGGGACAGGTGGAGTCAATGCAGGCTTTACAGTTCTCAATGCAACCAACAGCGATGGGAGCTCTTTGGAGCTTGGGCTGAGCGCAATCCAGCGTTTCGTGGGCCCGATAACCCCGAGCAGCAACGACTACACCGTTCCACTGGGTACTAGCGGAGGCGACGCGCTGTGGGATTTCAGCTTCTCGGTATATACTGGAACCGATTCGTTATCAGCGTACACGTATTCCCTCACCATTACTAATCAGGTGACGGCCGCGACGGTTACCTTCGACCCAGCAACGCTCCTACCCGACAACTCATACTGGTCAGGTGCTGCTTCCGGCGCCGAGACATCCACGAGGAACTTATCGACAGATGACGGATTTCAAAATTCCGAGAATCTGTCGTTCAGTTTTCTTTCGTCGTCTCTGGGCTTCAACCCCAACTCGACCGACCCATATCTGATTACCCTCGCGGCCGATCCCGTTGATTCAGCGTCGGTGGATTCGGTCTCGATTGAGGTGAATCCCGTGCCGGAGCCCGGATCTATCTCTATTGCGACCGGCGGTCTTTTCCTCCTCGGGATCGTCTTTATCAAGAGGCGTTTTCGCGGTACATCACGCTCGATCGCGTAATCTCTACCAGCGACCGCGCACCGCACTGCTTCATGGTGAGCTCGAACTCGCCGCGCAGAATATCGATCACACGTTCCACGCCCGGCTGCCCGAACGCCGATAGCCCCCAGATATAGGGACGCCCGATGCCCACGGCGCGCGCGCCGAACGCCAGAGCTTTGTAAACATCGGTTCCGCGGCGGATGCCTCCATCCACCATCACCGGAATGCGGCCGGCTACGCCGTCCACCACTTCGGGCAGGCACTCGATGGTGGCGCGATAGGTTTCGGTGGCGCGTCCGCCGTGATTCGATACCAGGATGCCGTCGACGCCATGTTCGACGCACAGCCGGGCGTCTTCGCGGGTCTCGATGCCTTTCAGCACCAACTTCATGCGCGTGGCTTTCTTCAAGCGATCCACGTGCTCCCAGGTGAACGCCGGGGAATTCATGGTGACGCCTTTCATATCGATGGCATCGTACATCGGCCGGTGAGAGTTGAACGGTTCGCCGTGACAAGAGGCGCACTCCCTGGTGTCGATGCGCCGCAAACGGGAGGCTGTCTCGGTGTTTCGGCCGGCCAGCAGATCGATGGTCCACGCCATCACGGGACAGCCGGCATCTTCGGCTCGCTTGGCCACTTTCTCCGTCAGTCCCCAGTTTGAAACCGCGTAGAGCTGATACCAAACCGGTCCGCCGCGTGCCTTGATCACATCTTCGACACTGTGCGAACTAGCCGTCGAGAGAATCTGCAAAGTTCTCTTGGCTTGAGCGGCGCGAGCCGTGCTAAGCTCGCCGTCCACGTTAAACATCCCTTGCCCACCCACCGGACAAAAGAAGATGGGACTGTCCCAGGTGGTTCCGAAGAGTTCCACGCGCGTGTCGATCTTGGAGACATCCACCAGCTTGCGCGGGCGGAGTTGTATATGTTTGTAAGCTTCGTGGTTGGCGTCGCGCGTCACGTTGTCGTCCACGCCCGAGGCCATGTAACCCCAGTGCGCGGGCGGCAGCGCTTTGTGAGCGGCGGCTTCGAAATCCATCACGTCCAACGCGTCTTTTGGATTGGCCAGCACTTCATCGAGAGTATGGGTCTGCCAAGCGCCGGCCGGCATCGCAGCGAACAGTGGGCTGGCCGCGAGAAACTTGAGAAAGTTGCGCCGATTTCGTAACTGCCGTTCCAAAGACGGCGAAGCGGGCGTTGCGATCATGACTGCTTATTCTATTACTTTCCGTGTAACCGCGCGAAGAGCCGCCATCGTTCCATGTACAATGGTGCACGGGATTCTGGCGGTGGAGGATGTTTGAAACTTTGCCCTGAACATTCAAGACGCGCAACTGCCGCAGCGTTCCTTCCCTTCTTTTTAATCCTTGCTTCTGGCGCAGTCGCGCAAACTCCGGCACAGCCGGCCCCCTCGGCGTCCAGTGATACTTCGGCGTCCGGCGATGCCACGGCCGCCGTCGATATCCCGCTCGCCACCGATGACTCCATCAACCACGACCGGATTCTTGGCCTGATTCCGAATTACTTGACGGTGGAGGACCCGACGGAGAAGGTGTCGCCTCTCACCGTGAAACAGAAGTTCCGGCTGTTCGCCAAGGAGACGTTCGATCCGTTCACGGTTGGTTCCGCGGCCGCCGGAGCCGCGCTCTCGCAGGTGGACAATCAAAATCCGAAGTATGGCGAGGGTGCTGGCCCGTATGGGGAGCGGTTCGGAGCGGCGGTGGCCGATGTCACCACGCAGAATTTCTTTCAGGACGCTGTGTTCGCATCTCTGTTCCACGAAGACCCGCGCTATTTCCGGAGGGGGCCCGAGTTCGGTGTCTGGTACCGCGTGGGCTACGCATTGAGCCGCGTGGTGGTCACGCGCACGGACGCGGGAAAGGGCAGATTTAATTTTTCGGGGGTCCTCGGAATGGGCATGGGCATCGCGCTGTCAAACGCCTATTATCCGGACAGCAGCGTGAGCGCCGGTGAGGTGGGCTATCGATTTGCGACCAGCGCGGCGGCCACCGCGCTTACCAATCTTTTGCCGGAATTCTGGCCCGACATTCACGAGAAGTTTTTCCACCATAAGCCCCGCACCCCGCCTCCCTCGCCGTAAGGAACACTGGGATTAAGATAGAACCAATGGCTGTTCCGCCGATCCCGTCGCCTCTCGCGCAGCTGGGCGGCCGGCCGTTCTCGTTTTACCCGGCCATCCTGAATGCGGGCCACAACGAATGGATCTATCGCAGCGCCACTTGGTCGGAGGTGCTGGTCCGCAACACGAAAACGAACGAGGAAGTTTCGGTGCCGCGCCGCTATGTGGGCGAGATCTCGCGCGTGGACGCGCCGGTGATGATCGTGGGTCTGCTGGCGGAGCTGGAGTATCGATCGGGGGCAGTCTGGCCGGCTGAACGCCGCGTGATCGAAATGCCGCGCGCGGTGAACGATGTTCCGCGCCCGCGTCTAGCGCGGCCACCCGCGGATGGCGCGGTCGTGGTTGGAATCCGATTGGAGAGCGACAGCAGCTCGCGCGTCGGAAAGCTGGTGCTGGGCGGCGTCGCAATCGGGGTAGCGGGGTGCGTCTTGGCGATCAGCTTGTTTCACGGTGGTGTGATCGCAACGCGGGCATTCTATGAGCCACTGAGTCAGGCGGATTTGCCGTTTACGCCGGATGACGACTACTCGGCGGTAGTGCGCGTATTGGGACCGCCGCAGGCCGAGCGCTGGCGCTCCGGCTCGGGTGCGCAATCAGCCGAGCAATACGAATTGCTCGCTTATCCGCAACGCAAGTTGTACGTGATTTTGATGGGACGCCATCGCGCGGATGTGCGATACATTGGAGCGATGGATTGGAACTGGCGTCCCGCGCATGCGGTGGATCTCGCGGGCTATGGCCCCAGCTACGGTTTCTTGCGGCGCTTGCCGCGTTTCTAGCTCACATTCCCAGTGGCCATGGCAGGAGTCTGCGCAATTGCCGCGGGTTGCGGTGTGCGGACAATGCTGAGGATGATGAGCGCTGCACACGCCAGTCCGGCTGAAACGAAGAACGCGTATTGATACGCGCCCGTGCTTACGAAGACGCGCGCGCCGAGCACCGGCCCCATCACCCCGGCAAAGCCCCACGCCAGCAAGAGCAATCCATAGTTCGTCGCCAGATACTTGGTGCCCCAGAAGTCCCCCGCCAAGGCAGTATAGACGGATAACTGCGTGCCGTAGCAGTAGTACACGAAAAACAGCAGCACATAAAACGCGAGTATGTCCTCGCGCCAGACATACAGCATCGGCGTGACAACCATGGAGGTCATGATGACGGCACGCAAGGTATGCAGGCGGCCGAGGTGGTCGGAGAACCAGCCCGAAAAGAACCTTCCCGATGCGCTCCCGATGGCGCCGATTGTGATGGCGAATGCGGCGGTCTTCGCGGTCAAACCCGCCGATCGCGCGAAAGGAACCAGCTGGCTGATAACCATGGTGCCAGCAGTGGTGCCCAGCGCGTATGCGACCCACAGCGCCAGAAAAATCGGGCTTCGAAGCACCTGCGCGGTTGGTACGTCAACGTGATGCGCGCCAGGGTGTCCCGCACCGGTAGATTTTCTGGCCGGGCCCGTGTATCCCGGAGGCGGATCCTTCAGCAGGTAAGCGCCGGCCATTGTAAACACGAAGAAGATTCCGGCTAGAATCTGAAAGGTCGCGCGCCAGCCGATACGCTCCACCAGCAGGCCCGCAAGAGGGCCGAAGAGGCCGGAGCCCGCGGCGAAAATTCCTATCGCCAAGCCGTTGGCGAGGCCCCGATGGTGGGGAAACCATTTCGAGATAACGGTGATCGGCACCAGGTAGCCAAAGCCGATACCGGCGCCCACCATCACGCCCCACGTGAGATAAAGCATCGGCAGGGACTGTGTCCAGCTTGCAAGCAGCAGCCCGCCAGCGTACAGGGCGCCCCCGATCGCAGCGATAGGTCGCGGCCCAATTCGGCGCTGCAGAAACCCTGCCACCAAAAACATCGAGGCGACCATCACCATGTCGATGGTAGGCACCAGCGACGTTTGTGTGCGGCTCCATCCGAATTCGCGCTCGAGCGCGGGGACGAATACGCTCCACGCATAGTAAGTGCCGAGCGCAATGTTCATAAGACAGCCGCCGCCCAGTGCCGGCCAGCCTTGCGAGTCGTTTCTCGAAGTATCAGAGCTCAATGGAATCCCGGATGACGATAGACCTGTATTCTATAACAGTGGACGCGAAGGAAATAAATGGCCCGGTTGCTCTTGTAACCGCCGCCAGCAAGGGTATCGGCGCAGGCGTCGCCCGCTTGCTGGCTACTCGCGGATATCGCGTTTCGCTTCTGGCGCGATCTAGCGCGGTCACCGAGTTGGCGCGCGAGCTGGGTGGAATCGCGACGGTCGGTTCGGTGCAGGAAGGCGATGACCTGAAGAGACTGGTCGAACAGACCATGGCGGCCTACGGTCGAATCGATGGTGTCGTGAACAACACAGGACATCCTGCAAAGGGAGAACTGCTGGCTCTGACTGACGAGCAATGGCAGGAGGGATTTGAACTCATTATTCGGAGCGTGATTCAGATGGCGCGGCTTGTCACACCGATCATGCGCGAGCAGGGAAGCGGCTGCATAGTGAATCTGTCCAGCTATGCCGCCGTCCGCCCGGAGTTGGAGCGTCCCGTGTCGGCTGTCTTCCGGGCTGGCCTTTCGGCCTGGACGCGCGTTTTCGCCGAGTACTGTGCGCCCCATGGCATCCGGGTGAACTCGGTCTTGCCGGGATTTATCCAAACGGGGCCGCCGTCGGCGTCGGCGATCCTTGCAAGCGATATCCCGATGGCGCGATACGGGGACGTGGAGGAAATCGGAAAGGTCGTGGCCTTCCTTTTGTCTCCAGAAGCCTCTTACTTGACGGGACAAAATTTGCTTGTAGACGGAGGCATGGTGCGAACGCTCTGATAGCTCGATAGTTGACAGGCGGCTTGCCAAGTGCGACAGTGAACCGATAGGTTCAGTATCTCTTTAGGTTCACTCATGGCGAGCAACCTGGATCATGTCATGCTGGCGATTTCTGATCCGACGCGGCGGGCGATCATCGGCCGGCTCGCGCGTGGACCGGCCCGCATCTCCGACGTCGCGCGACCGTTCTCGATGTCGCTCACCGGTTTCTGCAAGCACGTCAGGGTCCTGGAGCGCGCCGGGCTGGTGCAACGTACCCGTCAGGGGCGCGAGAACACGCTCGAATTATCCGCCGAGCCCCTGCGCGATGTAGCTCGGTGGATCTCGAGATATGAGCGCTTCTGGAATGCACGCCTCGATCGACTCGCGGGGTTCTTCGCCGCAAAACAGGAAAAATCACAATGAAGCTCACCGAAATAACCGTCACCCGCGCGATTCCCGCGTCCGCCGAGAAAGTATTTGAAGTATGGATGGACCCGAAGAGTCCCGGGGGGCCGTGGTTCGGCGCGGAGCGCGTCATCCTGAACCCGATCGTGGACGGGCTCTTCTATCTGGCAGTGAAACACGAAGGGCGAACGTGGCCGCATTATGGGCGCTTCGTGCGGATCGAACGCCCGCACCGAGTGGAGTACACGTGGGTGTCTGAAGGAACCCAAGGTGTCGAATCCGTCGTGGCCGTGACGTTCGAGCCGCGTGGCGACCAGACCGACGTCACTTTGCGCCACTCTGGTGTGCCGGACGATGAAATGGGACGCCGGCACGAGCAAGGCTGGACCTGGGTCCTATCGAAGCTGGCAGAGCGGTTCTAGTCGGCGCCGGTCTGGCTGCGCGGATCGAGCAACGCGTTGAGACGCTCCTCGGGGATGCCGCTTGTTTCGCGCGCCACCTCACGCACCGTGCGTCCACTGCGATA
>PMUP01000092.1 GCA_003166865.1 Bryobacterales bacterium | reverse complement strand
CAGTCCTTCTACGGCGGGCACGTCATGGCGATGGTTGGAAGCAAGATGTTTGTCGAGGGCGTCGAATTCAATCGAATGGGGCAGAACATGACTCTCGCCCGATATCCGATCCACTGGCATCTGATCGGCGATGCCCAAGGGCAGTACATCAAGAACTCCGCGATCCACGACAGCTACAACCGCTGCGTGACCGTGCATGGCACGAACTTCCTGCGCGTCGAAAACAACGTGACCTACAACACCGTGGGCCATTGCTTCTTCCTCGAAGACGGCGCGGAGCACGGTAACCAGTTCGTTCACAACCTGGCCATCCAGATCAAGTGCCACACTTCAAAGGCCTGCATGCCCACCAATCTCGCCCCGAACGGAGAGGCCGGTGGTTCGAATCCACTCGCCCCGGCCAATCCTGAGAACAGCTTTACGAACGAGAATCGCGCGACCTACAGGGCGGCCAGCATGTCCGGCAAGGACACCCTGCTGCCTTCGGACAACACGGTNNATCAGCAAGGCCACCTGGCCGCGTCGAACCAGGATGGCGGAATTCAGGGGCAACGTTGCCCACTCCAACTTCGACGGGTTCATGCTGGACCGGAACATCAATCGGGAAAACGTCTTCGGGTTGGCCGGCCCCTCGCACATTGCCAGGGAAAATCCCGCTGACGAAAACAGCAAGAGCGTGGAATCGCTCCTCGCGGATCTCACCGCTTACAAGAACCGCAATGGCGGCGTCTGGGGCCGCGGCGAGCTGCACGTCTTCCGGAATCTGAAGGCGGCGGACAATGCCATCGGGTTCACGAATTCAACGGGTTCCTTCGGCGCTGACACATTTACCTCACTGGTGGTTGATTCGCTGTTCGTGGGCGAAACCGACAACATCGGCAACCCCGTAACGCCGGAAGAAAAGGCCTACGGCCGCAGCCTGCCGAAACGCCTGATTCCTGACTTCCCGATCCGCGCCTACGAGTACTACGACTATCGCCATGACGTGGTCAACACGACATTCGTGAATTTCCAGGACAACAACCAGCGCGGATCAGGCGCGCTTTCCTGGCTGTTGTTTACGGGCGCCGGGGTTACCACCGAAAACACAGTCAAGAGTGCGAAATACATCAATGCCAAGCCCGTGTATTTTCCGAAGATCGACTCCAGGTTCGACAGTGACAACCGGGGTGGTTCGGCCTACCGGACCGCGGCGATCCACGATCTGGACGGCTCGACGACCGGCATCCCTGATTCCTATGTTCTGATCCACGACGGCGAGAACGACAGCGTCGCCACGGACGACACCTGCGAGATTCATCCCACTTGGAACGCCTCAGTGTGCAAGGGTGATATCGGACGCATTCAGTTCAGCATCAGGAGGGCCGGAGCCACAAGGGGTGCTGGTCTTGCGCTGAAAGATGTTCCTTTGCAGTCAGCTGGTCCTGCGCGGGCGGCTGGTCCTGCGCGGGCGGCTGCTCCTGAAAAACCAATTACCCTGAGCCGCAATGGCAAGGACTTCAAGATCACGGCCAATCAGAGCACTGTGCGCGCCGGTACCGAGATCCGTGTGAAGACCGAAAGACCGGAAGTTGCTATCAGCTTGAGCGAAATGGCCAAAGACTCATGGGTCGTATTCGAGCTGCCGGGTTTCGCCAACGCGACCTCCGGGAAGCAGCAGGACAGCATCGACGCCCTGCGCAAGGCGACCGAGACTTCGTATTTCAACGGTCCGGATGCCGTCTGGGTGAAACTGGTAATCCCGACCGCCCCCAAGGGCATTGGCATCGATCAGTTTGGCCCGTTGGATACTCAAACCAGCATTACGGTAAGGCGATAAGCACCTTATTCGCGAACTGATCGCCGAGGTCCTGAAATCCTCAGTTATCGCTGGCTGAAAGGATCGAGGCAGGTCAATACATTCCCGTGCTTACCCGATAGAGCGGTGGTGTTTCGCTGGCGCGCATCGTTCAAGGTAGCGCGAGCCCTTCGGGTGTATCGTCGGCCACTCGGAGAATGCTCCCGCGAGCTGGCTTTCTTGGACATCGTTCCTGGTACGTCGCCGTCACGTCAACTGACCGGGTAACGGCCGCTGACATGTGGCAGGTGCATGGTGGATCCTGACGCGTTGTGCGTTGGCCACTACCCGCCCGGCTGGGAGCAAGTTGTATGATCGATCCTGAGGTTACATAAATGAGAGTTGTGTTGTATGGCGCGACGGGCATGATCGGGAGCCGCATTTTGAAGGAGCTGCTGTCGCGCGGACACGTGGTGACGGCGGTGGCGCGCGACCCATCCAAGCTGGGGGCACAGAAAAATTTGACCATCGAGAAGGGCGACCTGCTGGACGCCGATAACATCGCCAAGGTGGCCAAGGGAGCGGATGTAGTGGTGAGTTCCTATGCCCCGCCGGTCGGCGCCCAAGGACCGGATCCAACCAAGGTGAGCCAGTTGTCCGACGCCACGCGAGCGCTGATCGCCGGCGTTCGGCGCGCCGGTGCGCCTCGCATCATCATGGTGGGCGGCGCCGGCAGTCTGGAGGTTTCGCCCGGGTTGCAGATTGTGGACGCTCCGACGTTCCCGGACGCATACAAACCAGTTGCGCTGGCGCATCGGGATGCCATGCACGTGCTGCAAGCTAGCGATCTGAATTGGACCTACTTCAGCCCCGCGATGATGATTCAGCCGGGCGAGCGCACGGGCAAGTTCCGGCTGGGCAAGGACTCGCTGGTATCGGACGCCAAAGGCAACAGCTCGATTTCAGCCGAAGACTACGCTATCGCGCTGGTGGACGAAGTGGAGCAGGGGCGTCACACCAAGCAGCGCTTCACCATTGGCTATTAGCAAATGGACGCGCTTCAGCAATTCAAGCAGGCCGCGGCGGAGGCGGCGGTCGGGCTGGTGGAAAGCGGGATGATTGTCGGACTAGGCACCGGCTCTACTGCAAAGCTGGCGGTGGAGGCGCTGGGTAAGCGTGTCAAGGACGGACTGCGGATGGTTGGCATTCCGACGTCCGAGTATACGGCGAAGCAGGCCCGCGGGGAGGGTATTCGCATCTCTTCGCTGGCCGAGCACGCTGAAATCGATTTGACCATTGACGGGGCGGACGAAATCCAACGCGGGACGCTGGATTTGATCAAAGGCGCTGGAGGCGCTTTGCTGCGCGAGAAAGTGATTGCCAGCTCCAGCCGCCGACTGATCATCATCGCCGACGACAGCAAGCTGGTGGATTGGCTGGGAGCGCACTCTTCCGTCCCGGTGGAGGTGGTGCAGTTTGAATGGCAAGCGACCGAGCGGAAACTGAGGAAGCTGGGGGCGCAAACCACACTGCGGCCGGGAGCGAACGACAAACCGTTCGTCACCGATAGCGGCAACTTCATTGTCGATTGCAGTTTCAGCCAGATTCCAGCACCCGCGGAATTAGACCAGCAGTTGAACAGCGTGGTTGGGGTGGTGGAGCACGGGCTGTTTCTGAAGATGACGTCGCAGGCAATCATCGCGGGACGGGATGGCGTCAAGGTCTTGCTGCCGGCATAGCGCGGCCGGTTGGCGACCTGAATCCAGGCGATCCCGTAGAGTCCCACAATAGCCAGCGCTACGACGGCGAAGCGGGCTGGTCTCCGCAAAGGCCCGAGGGAAGGGAGCAGCGTGAGTCCAGCGAGCAGATCGAGCGCCGGCATAAACGTAAGCGCGTATCGCGGCGTGCTGGTAAAAACCCGCAGCGTCGCCAATAGCATAAGTACAACGAAGAGCCCAAGCGGGTAGAAGCGCGGCCCGCGATTTCGGAACGCCAACAGCAGCGCGATCGCAATCAGCGCCCACTCAAGTGGTGACTCGAAGATGCGCGCGCGCCACGTCTCGATGAATCCCGCATGCCCCCACGGAAACTCGCGCATCAGCGCGAGATACGCCATCACCGCATAAGCCTTCACGAAGGACAGGCGAAGAATCGCGGCAGGCCAGACGGCGAGGACGGTAGCCACAAAGAGCGCGAGCGACTTCACGACGAACCGGAGATCGGCGCCAAAGGCGGCCCGTTCGACGAAGCCGCAGATCGTGACCGTGAGAATCAGAACGAAAGCGACTTCGAGCGTGCAAAACGCGAGTGCCGACACAATGATGCAGGCGTACCAATAGACACGCCGTCCCGTAGCGATGGCTTTCGCCAGAAGAACAAGACACGCGAGCGAGCAGAGCGCGAAGAGCTGGTGGGGCGCGAGTTCCGTGGACCAGACCACGGAGTGGCTCGTCAGGAAAAGCATCCCGGCGAGCAATGCCGCGAGACGCGCGCTGCGTCTGGGCGCCAGCCAGAGGCAGCCGAAATAGATGACAGCCAGGCTGGCGGCGGGAATGGCGAGCATGATCATACGTACGCCGTGCTCGCTCAAGCCGAGCCGTGACACGGGAATCAAGAAGTAATGATAGAGCGGACCGTGGAAATGGCGGTAGAACAGAACGTCATGGCTGCCGTGAATCCGTTCGGAGAGCGCCTTCGGACTGTCGCGGTGGCGGCTGAGTCCTGCTCCGAGGAAATCGGCCATCGAGATGGACGGCGTGTCGGTCCAGTTGGCGGTGAAGCCGAGCGTGGCGGCGTACATGTAGTCGGCCTCGTCGTAGCCATATGGCTCCGGCGAAACGTTGCGGGTGATGAGTAAGAAGAACAGCGCGAGCAGCGATCCAAAGACAAGGACATGCCGCGTCCCCCTGGGGTGGGGTGACCGGTGTGCAGTGACCGGTTCCGAACGCCGATAACCGATTGCGGAACGGCTCCAAACCGCCGGCTCGCTCAACCAACGCATAACTTATTAGAAAGATGGATCTTTTCTGGATCGAGCTTTTGGAGGTGAGATTGCCCCTCCAGCCATACTATGTGGAACTTCGGACAGAATTTTCGCTACACGATTCGTCAGTTGGTCAAGTCGCCGGTTTTCACGATCGTTTCCGTGCTGACGATCGCGTTAGGTATTGGGGCGAACACGGCCATCTTTAGCGTGATGAACGCTGTCCTGCTCCGATTTCTGCCGGTCCGCAATCCACAGGAGCTGGTTTACTTTCATCTAAAGAACCAGCCGCTCAGCACTTCTCAGACCGGTTATGACGACACGTCGCTGTCGCTGCCCGTTTTTGAAGCGATGCGATCGCGTCGGGAAGTCTTTTCGGACGTAATGGCTTTTGCGCCTCTCGCATTTCAGAAAGTATCGGTGCGCGTGGGGACTGAGCCGGAACAAGTCTATGGCGAAATGGTAAGCGGCAATTTCTTTTCCGGGCTCGGAGTTGAGCCGGTTCTAGGCCGCGGTTTCACGATGCAGGATGAACTGCAGCATGCGCCAATCGCGGTTTTGAGTTATGCGTGGTGGAACCTTCGATTTGGCGGTTCTCGCAATGTTTTGGGTCGGACCGTTTACGTGAAGGGCGTTGCGTTTACGGTGGTGGGCGTAGCTCCGGCAGGCTTTGGTGGAACGGACCCCGGACACCCCAATATGGACTTTTGGATTCCACTGCAGAGCAGTCCCGAACTGAATGCCTGGGGATCGCCAGCCAGTGACCATACGTTGTATGGCTCGCCTGACTGGCTTTGTCTTTTGATGGTCGGACGTCTGCGGCCGGGACTCACTCCGCAAGAGGCGACAGCACAGCTCACTCCCTTATTCCGCCGTACCCTGGCACAAGCTTCTCCCGTTGATCCTAAGGAGCTGAAGCCGGAGCTGGTGTTTTCGGATGTTCGGGGAGTTGGAAACTTGCGAGAAGACTACGAGCAACCGCTTCATTTCCTGATGGCCATGGTCGGTCTGGTTCTGCTGATCGCAGTGGGCAATGTGGCGCTGCTCCTGGTAGTTCGGAATGCGGCGCGGCAGCGTGAGTTCGCGCTGAGGAGGGCGCTGGGAGCGAATGCCAGGGTCTTGTTCGCACAATTGATTTCGGAAAGCTTGATGCTGGTAGCCGCTGGCTCGGCCCTCGGTTGGATCTTCGCGGCTTGGGCCACGGAGGCACTGGCCGGCTGGGCGGGGTTGGACGTTATGGTCGCGCCCGATCGTCAGGTCTTGTTATTTACGCTCGCGATCTCGACAGTGGTGGCGCTGGTGTTTGGACTGGTGCCCATGCGCGCCGCCAGCAACGTCCCGCTGGTTCGAAGCCTGAAATCCTCGGCTGGAACCTCGAATACGGACCGCCATCGTTCCTGGGGCCGCAGGCTGGTAGTGACAATGCAGATCTCGTTCTGCGTGGTTCTGTTGTTCTCGGGAACGCTGTTGTATGAGACTCTGCGTAATCTGGAGTCCCGCGACCTCGGGATGCGTACGGCGGGCCTGGTGGTGTTTGGCGTTACGCCGCAATCCACGATTCGAACGGATGCCGACGCCATTCGTTTCCATCTCGCGCTCTTAGAGCGGCTTCGGACCTTACCTGGAGTTGACTCGGCCACCATATCGCAGGTTCGCTTAGGTTCAGAACTCAGCGACAACGATGGTGTATTGGTGGATGGCCGGAACCCGCTCCCAGCCAAGCCGTTCGCTCCGGTGCGCTTCAACCTGGTGGGTTCCGCTTTTCTGCATACCCTGGGGATTCCGCTGCGTATGGGCCGCGATGTTGAGGCCGCCGACCTTGCAAGCTCGCGCAAGATCGCGATTATCAATCAAACGTTCGCGGACCGATATCTGCCGCAAACGAACCCGCTCGGCCATCAGGTTTCGTCTTTTCAAAATCCAAAGGACGGTTACACGATTGTGGGCGTCGCCCAAAATAGCCGCTATACCAGCGTGAAGGAGTCCGATCGTGCGATAGCCTATCTTCCTTTTACTCAAGTGCCAGGGATTCTCGGAATGCAGTATGAACTGCATACGCCAGGGGACGCCAGAGCGATACTGGCTGAAGCTGCAAGAGTGGTGCGCGGGATCGATCCCAACTTGCCTCTAGAGAAGCCCATCACTCAGCGGGAGCAGTTCGACGAAACCATTTCACAAGAACGTCTCATTGCTATTTTGTCTGCGTTCTTCGGCGCATTGGCCGCGTTTCTGGTAGCGGTCGGACTGTATGGAACCATTTCCTACAGCGTCAGCCGGCGGACCATGGAAATCGGTTTACGGATGGCGCTGGGGGCTCAGCGAAAAGAAGTGCTCGGAATGGTATTGCGTGAAAGCCTGTTCCTTGCGGCTCTGGGTCTCGCGCTTGGGGCGCCCATGGCATTGGGCGTGGGCCGCGCGCTGCGTTCGATGCTATTTGGCTTGAACCCCGCGAATCTGACTGCTTGCTTCCTGGCGTTGATCGGGATCGCCGTTGTTGTGGCGGTGGCGACATTCTTTCCGGCTCGACGCGCTGCGTCCATAGATCCGATACGCGCTCTGCGGATGGAGTGATTGACCGGAGACTGGTTATTGAATATCCAGAGTGACCCGGACGTCCACGGTGCGCGGCGGCAGACATTCTTTGTTGTTACAGGCCTGGTAGCGTAGCTTGCCGTTCATGAACGCCATGCCCGGCATCGCGGTGGGCGGGGCTTTGAAGCGTGTTCCAATTTCAAAACTCCCGGTGTACACCGAGATCGGGTTGGGCGAGAACGAGAGCTTCTCCTGCTGCGCTTTGGGATAGGTGACCTGCTCGGCTTCCAGCGGATCTTTGTTCCAGGTGAGCTTGATGGGGATCAGATAATCATCGCCCGGCATATTGCTGTTGACGTGGAAGCCCGCCTGAAGCTCGGCCTTCAGCGAAAAGTCGGCCGTGCCGCCGCGCTGGATGGTGAGACGCGTCGAAGGCGCGATGCTGAGAACGTTATTACCGGGAGCCTGGGCTTGTAAGCAGAGCCAGGGCGCCGCGAGAAGCGACAGGAGCGCTAACGCTGGGCGAGCCGAGCAGTTGAACGATGGCATTCTTGAATTCCTCTTTCCCCATGGCCACGCCCTCGTGTACCGAGGCGATGTTGCCTTCCCGGTCGATGAGCAGCGTGGTTGGAAGCGCATCCAGCCCGCCGTAGGAAGTGCCGACTTTATCGTCGCCCAGAAGGACGCGGTAGTTCATCTTGCGATCCCGGACGTAGGGCTTGATGGCGGCCCAACCGTCTTCGTCCATGGAGACGCCGAGCACGGCGAAGCCTTGATCCTTGAACTGGGTTTCGAACTCCATGAACCAGGGAATTTCGATCTTGCAAGGGCCGCACCAAGTGGCCCAGAAGTCCAGCAGCACCACTTTGCCTTTGTAGTCGGAAAGGTGCACGGTCTGGCCGTTGGCGTCTTTCAGACTGAACTCGGGAGCGGCTTTGCGGTTCTTGGCGGTTCGTTTGGTGCAACCGATTGTGAGGACGGCGCAGGCTAGCAGAACGGAAACGGTGAACGTCGAGGCGATCTTCGGCACGCGCATCTCAGAACCATTATATCGGTATCGCGCGGCCCGGGAACGCGGCGCGAAACCATTCCGCGCGCCGATCGCGATGTCGCGCGGCCAGTGTGTACTCAGGATGCCGGCGGACGCCCGAATAGAGCCAGGCTGCGGTGTCGCAAAAACTTTCGCAAAGGTAATCGCGCCAGAGCGGGTTGTGGGGACGCGACGACCGCGAGAGCGCGTTCTTGCGAAGCTCGGCGGACCAGCCCAGCTCGCCCCGCGCGCGTTGCTTCCATTCCCGGCGCACGATCAACTCATAGGAGCGGCGCGCCGGGTTCCCGAGCCGGACCCAAGCGAAATGAAACAGCTCGTGGACCAGGATGCGAGCCAACTCGCGGGGCTGACGCTCGAGTTCCCGGTCCAGGATGATCTCCCGTTTGCGGATGAAGGATGCGGCGAAGACCGGCTGGCCGTGAGGGCGATTCGAGTACAGGCGACGGCGGCCGGCTGTGAGCGCGGGCAAGAAGCGAACGCGCACCATGCGCCCTTGGAGCGACGCCAGCCGTCTTACGGCAGCTTTAATGCACTTGCTGGAGCTTGGCGGGCGCCCGCGGAGCAAAATAGGCTGGGCTCTCAATCTTCACATTGTATTGGGCCTGCAGGTCCTTGAGCCACTCCTTAAACTTGTCCTGCCGGATCGCTTGGATGATTTGCGGAAGGACGTCGTTGAATGGCTGTTCATTCACTTCCTCGGCGCGAATGAGGTAAAAACCGGTGGGCTGCTTGATCGAAGAGCTGATCTCCCCTTGCTTCAAGGCGAACACGGCGTCGATGACTACCTTGGGATAGGCACTGTCCTGCTTGACGATTCCAAAGTCGCCGTCCTTGGCGGCGGAGACCTGATCGTCGGAGTTTTCGCGCGCCAGCTTGCCAAAATCAGCGCCGCCCTGGATCTGCTTCGCCAGATCCTCAATCTTTGCCTGCGCCTCAGCTTCGGTAGGCAGCTTCTTGCCATCCGCGGCAGCCTTCCCAGGCGTGGGATTAAACGCCACGGAAATGACCCGGACTTTCACTTCCTTGTATTTGTTGGGATTCTCTTTGTAGTACTTCTGCTCGTCCTCCGGGGAAACCGGCAGGCCGTTGTTGATGCTGGAGAGCTGGGCGTTGGACAGCAACTGCAGCTGGTACACATAGAGCTGTTCCTTATAGGGCGATTGTTTGTCGAGCCCGCCCTTCTCGGCGTCCTCAACCAGCTTCTGCATCATGAACGCTTGGCTCAGAGCCTTGGGCTGCGCACGGAAGGTCTGCTGATTGGCAGCCGGGAAGCTGGCGATGATCTTATCCATCTCGGCGGCGGTGATTTTCTTTCCGTTGACTTCAACCACTACCGTGTCGGGTGAGACCGGCGGAGGTGGAGTAGCTGCTTGCGGCGCCTCGGCCGGAGCTTTCACAGCGGGAATGCCCGGCGTTAACTTCACGGGTTCCTGAGCTTGACCCCGCAGCAACGCAGTGACCAGAAGAGCAATTGATAGGATTTTCATTTGAGTGTTTCAGACGATCCGAAGCACTCATTTTATCATGCGCGGTCTCCCCTGGACCGCCGCTCCCGCCGGCCTTCGTCTGATTCAGGGGCCGGTGGTTGCCGGCTGGCCGCTCTCGCTCGCAGCAGCGGCGGCCTTCACCTGGACGTGCCGCGGCTGTCCGCTGAGGTTTCCTTTGGCCTTGGCAGCGGCATCGCTTGAAACTTTGATGTGATTCGTCACCTGAATCGCGCCGGCCGCCTTGGCCATGCGGGTGGCGGCGCCCTTATGCTGCATCACGCCTGTGGTTCCGGTCCAGGTGGCCACCCGGTCCTTGACGTGGACCTCGAAACCTTCCTGGCCGATCTTGGATTTCGCCAGTTTCGCTTTGATGGTGGCCTCGATCTCGGCGTCACTGAACTTGCCTTCGTTGTGCGACTTGGTGAGGGAGCTGGCACACAAGGACCACGAGCAGGCCAGCAGGCAAACAATAAGCAGGCTTCTATTCATGCCGATTCAGTGCGCGGCAGGAGCGGGAATTCGCAAACAAAATGCCGAAGCCCCGAGGGATTCCCGCGGGGCTCCATGATTTTCATCCGAGGAAGGTGAAAACTACTCGACGTCCTTGCTTCGCTTCTTCCGGTTGCGCTTGCGAGCCAGCGCCTCCTTCGTGCGCTTCTTCTCGCCCGGTTTCAGATAGAACGAGTGCCGTTTGATCTCTTTGATGATGTCCTCTTGCTGGACTTTGCGCTTGAAGCGGCGCAACGCGCTTTCGAGCGTTTCGCCATCTTGGATATGGACTTCAGCCAATAAAAACTCACCTCCCTCGGGTGAAGACGCCAGTCCCCGGATTCAAAAGCGCAACGAACTCCCCTGAAAATGCCCCTTCGGATACAGGACCAGACGCTTGTATCCATGATAGCGCGGCGGCGCTAATCGCGTTTCAGCACGCGCGCGGCGATTTGGCCTTGGGCCAGGCGGATGCTGACGCCCGAGTCGACTGGGGCGTCCGCGGGTTGTTTGACGATGGAGCCGGCCTGGTTGGTGACGATGGCGTAGCCGCGGTCCAGGATCTTGAGCGGGCTGAGCTGGGTCAGGTGCGCAATCAGCGGATACAGGCTTCCGTGTGCCCGGGTCAGGCGCAGACGAATGAGCTGGGTGGCCGCGACTCGGGCGGTCTCCAAGCGCCGGCGGGTTTGGGCGAAGCGCAGGCGCAGATCCAGCCGGCTGAGACGGGCGGTGAGTTCGTCGAGACTCCTGCGGCGGGCCGAGGCGGCGGCGAGAACTCGGCCGCGCAAGCGATAATCCATTTCGTCCACGCGCTGCTGCCATCGGCCGACATTACGGTGCAGCACGGCCGACGCGCGTTCCACTCCACGCTCATGCAAAGCGCGGGCCGCCATGGCCAGCCGATAGCGAACGGTTTGCAGCAGCTTGTGATCGTAAACGGCGAGTTGATCGAGCAGTTGATCGCGCGGGCAGATCACCAGCTCGGCGGCGGCCGAAGGCGTGGCGGCGCGAAGATCGGCGACAAAGTCCGCGATGGTGAAATCGGTCTCGTGGCCCACCGCGGAGATCACCGGGACGTTGCTCCCGGCGATGGCGCGAGCGACAGCCTCTTCGTTGAATGTCCAAAGATCCTCGAGCGATCCACCGCCGCGCGCCACAATCACCACTTCCGCCCAGCCGGAATTGCTGAAGTACTCTATGGCCCTGGAAACAGTTTCCACCGATCCATCGCCCTGGACCAGCGCGGGGTAAATGCGCAGGTGGAGCCCCGGAAAGCGGCGGGACAGGATTTCGGTGATATCGCGGACTACCGCGCCGGAAGGCGATGTAACGATGCCGATGCGCTGAGGGAGACGGGGGATAGGGCGTTTGCGAGCCGGGTCGAACAGGCCCTCGGCTGCGAGCTTCTTCTTGAGCTGTTCAAAGGCGAATTGCAACGCGCCATGGCCTTGCGGCTCGATGGCTTCCACCAGGAGCTGATACTCGCCGCGGGCTTCGTAGACGTCGATGTGGCCGCGCGCCAGCACCGCCATGCCGTCCTGGGGCTTGAATTTCAGGTAACGCAGCGACTGGCGGAAGCAGACGCAGCGTAGTTGCGCGTCCTGGTCCTTGAGGGTGAAGTAACAATGGCCGCTGGCGGGGGTCTTGGAGCCCGAGATTTCGCCCGCCACCCAGATGTCGTCGAACTCGCCGCCGAGCAGGCCGCGAATGCGAGCGTTGAGCTCAGCCACGGTGAAAGTCTTGCGGACTGGTCCCCAGGCTAAGTCGAGCTGTTCCATCCGAACTTCATAGTAAGCTGAATCCCTTAGGAAGCTGTATCCCTGGCGTGGGAATGGCAGGGAAGACGAACTAGAATATAGCTTTCGGCTCGAACGGCCAGCTCGGAATGACCAATCGATTGGCCAATTTGGAACCCCAAACCTGGCAGCCATCTGGCCGGTCGAGCTGTCTCACTCTGATGAGCCAGTCCAGCTATAGGTATTTTGCGCTAAGGAACTAAGCGGTTAGCTCGATTGGCCGTACCGGATCAATGGGACATCATAAGTTTGGGCGGGAGAAACTGGGAGACGGAATATGAAGACAATCGTCAATCTGCTGTGGAAACTGCGGATCTGGACCGACACACACGGCCAGGACCTAATCGAGTATGCACTTATGGCCGGATTTGTGGCGGTCGCGGCGGGCGCAATTATGCCGGGCGTGGCAACCAGCATCAGCAAAATCTTCAGCAAGGTATCGAGTGTGATGACGGCGGCTTCTACCCAGAGCTAGTCCCGTCCAAACCTCGCGTCGCCCTCCTTCTTAATCAGTATCAAACCGACTCACGTCGCCGGGCGTAGCTCCACTTACCCCCTAAAGGCTAATGCCTGTCCGCAGGCACGCCGATCAATCCAGAGTGACTTCCCAACGCGTACGCTCCTACCTGCCGCTGGCCCTCATTAGCTTCCTCTCGGTCTATCTGGAGCTCGTCGTCATACGGTGGCTAGCGTCCGAGGTGCGGATTTTTGCCTACTTCAAGAACTTCCCGCTGCTGGCCGCCTTCCTGGGCTTCGGCATCGGATGCCTGATCGCCAAGCGGCGCAAGGGCTACTTCAAGTACGCGCCCTGGCTATTGTTCATTCTTTCGGCGGTGATCTGCTTCGCCTACCGCTTCGGCTACACGCACATAACCTTTGTCGATCCCTACGAAACCTACCTTATTGGCACGTTCTCGTTCGATCTGCTCCAAATGTTCAAAGGCGCGGGCTGCGTTTTGGGCATCTTCATCCTGACCACGTTGCTGTTCACCACGGTGTGTGAAAAACTCGGGGAGTGCCTGGAGGAGTTTCCCCCACTGACCGCATACACGGTCAACGTCGCGTTCAGCCTGGCGGGCATTCTGCTTTACGCCTGGATGTCCTGGATGGGCTTGGGACCGGCGGTTTGGCTGGCGGTGGCGGCTTGCTCGATGGCTCCTTTCTTCATGCTGTGGCCCCGGCGCAACGGGTCGGCCATCGCTGGATGGTTCGTGGTTCCGGCGCTGGTGACCATCCTGCTTCCCGCCCTGACGACACCTTCCTCGGCGGTGTGGTCGCCCTATTACCGGATTGACGTGAAACCGCTCGCGCTCTCCGACCGGCAAGGCAAGACATATGCTCTCGGCCAAACGGTGGAAGTGAATCATGATGGAATTCTGGGAGCCTACAACTTCAGCCCGGATTTTGTGCGAACGCTCCCCGCGGATGTGCAGAACCAGTTACTGGACTACTACAACGTTCCTTATCGTATATTTGGCGATCGCTTCCAGCGAATCGCGGTGCTGGGCTCGGGCGGAGGCAACGACATAGCAGCGGCGCTGCGCCATAAAGTGCAGGCGGTGGATGCAGTGGAGATCGACCCCGGCATTATTGAAATCGGAAAACAGTATCACGCGGAGCGTCCCTACCAATCTAGCCGCGTGAATATCATCAACGGCGATGCGCGTACGTTCCTGCGGGAACAGGGAGGGCCGGGCTACGACATGATCGTGTTCGGAGCCCTGGATAGCCACGCCGTCTTTTCGTCGATGTCCAGCGTGCGCATCGACAACTATGTTTATACGGTGGAGAGCTTCTCGGAAGCCCTGAAGCGATTAAACGGTCATGGGATTCTGGCGGTGACGTTCTATTGCTACAAGCCATGGCAACTGGAACGCGTCTATAACGCGCTATGGAAGGCCAACGTCGCCAAGCCCGTGGTGGTGCATTCGCTGGGTGAGCAAAGCAATAACCTGGTGATGTTCGCCGGGCCCGGCGCGGACCGCGATACCTTGCTGGCCAATCCTTATGTCCAGGCGCAGAACGCTGAAAAGCTTACCGGCCAAGGCACGGTAGAGCCCACCACGGACGATTGGCCGTTCCTCTATCTGCGCGAGCGCGGCTTTCCGCTCAACTACGGATACATGCTGATGCTGATTCTCGGTTTCAGCTACATCGCAGTCGCGCGCGGCACCCAGATCGCTTCGTCGAAATTCGATGGCGTGATGTTCCTGCTGGGGGCGGGTTTCATGCTGCTGGAAACCAAGGTGCTGGCTAAAACGGCGTTGCTGGCCGGCGCCACCTGGATCGTCAACACCTTCGTCATCAGCGCCGTGCTGATTATGATCCTGCTGGCGAATACGGCGGTTATGCGGGGCTGGTTCACCAAGCCGCGCTGGGCGTTCGGCGGGCTGTTCGTTGCGGTGCTGCTGGATTGGGTGGTGAAACTGAACAGCGTGTCCCTGGTGGCCCAGCCGGCGCTCAATCTCGCACTTACACTGGGCCTGCTGGCTCTGCCGCTCTTCTTTGCCAGCATCATCTTCGCCGATTCCTACGGCCGCGTGGAAGAAGCCAGCGTCGCACTGGGCTATAACCTGTTCGGCGCCATGGTCGGCGGGGTGCTGGAGTACTGCTCGATGGCCTGGGGCATCAACAACCTCAATCTGCTGACGCTGGCCGCTTACGCCGGAGTGGCGCTGCTGGTATACCGGCGAAGCTGGGCTTCCAGTCCGCAGTTCGCGAGGGCCGAGGGGTAGCTCTAGCGGTGACGGCCGTGTAGGTTCGAACGGTGGTGAGTAGGTGGGAGTCTCTCCCGGTGCAGCCACCGATCAAGCTTGTGCAATAAGCCGGCCAGCCAATTCCACATTGTTAGCACCTCCGACGGAACGCTATCACAAATAATCACGGGCGTCACCCGGGGGGCGGCTCCGGGGGGCGTAGGACAATGTGCTCCACGATAATGGGAATAGATGAAGCTGCTTTGGCCGCGTTTGCTTCTCATCGCCGGAGCATTGCTGTTGCTTCTTTACCTGGGCGATTACATTTCGATCGCATACCGGATTCCGAATGGGCGTGAGCAATTCGGTTCGGTTGAGGTGCAGAAATTGCTGGCGGTGCCGCAGAAGGATCACAAAACCGAATACATCGCGGATCCGCCGCAAGCGCAGCAGTGTGTTCGTTCGTTATTTCCGCAGCTTGGGCTGACGCCCTGCTGGTATCTGGCGCGCCACGCCGTGCAGCAAGTCAACTATTGAAGAGCCCGCGCGAGGGCCTCACTATAATAAAGTGATCGTGCCCGGGTGGCGAAATCGGCAGACGCAAAGGACTTAAAATCAAGCCGAGCCGTTTACGACAATTTTCGACAGGGTGCTATCAATAACGATAACAGTAGCTTAGGAATGTGGCGCAACAACCCTTAACACCCCATATGTGCAGGGAGGGGGCACAAAACTGGGCACAATTTTTGACGGGCCAAAAAGCTCCTCGGGTGTGACGGATCGGCTGCTCGGAAGTGTCCGATTTGGTAGATTACCGAGAAGCTGGGGAGGGAACAACACCTCCGATTGATCCTCTTCCACAGTTGATAGAATCAATCCTGCCGTGGCCCAAGACGAACATCCTCAGACCGAAGAGATACTGAGATGCTCTTTCTGTCGGAAAAGCCAATCCGAAGTCGCTCAGCTCGTAACAAACACGCCCGGCATGCGACCTCGCGCTTACATTTGCGACGAATGCATTAAAGTGTGTCGCTCTATTCTTGAAGACAGTTCAAAAGTGACCCACCCGAAATCCCCATCGTCATGAGGGTCGTCATCCGAATCATCGCCGTGCTCCTGATCGTCGTCGGCTCCATCTGGTTCCTTCAGGGCATCAACGTCCTACCGGGCAGCTTCATGACGGGCCAAACTCGATGGGCCGCATACGGCGGAATCGCAGTGGTGGTGGGAATCGGGCTGTTGTTTGCGGCGAGGAGACGGACGTTGAAGGGTTAGGATGGGTGGCTCGAAGTCTCGGAGCGTGGGTTAGAAAGAGCGGCGTAGGGGCTAAGGTTCTACGGATACTACGAAACTCACGGCTTGTCCTCTGTACTGACCAGTAATCTCCCAGCACCCGATGGTTGGTATGTCGATAAGAGCCGTCATCGCAAGAGTGTTGTTCCCAACAGACCAAACGCTTGCATGCTTACCGAAAACTAGAGGTGCTTCACTGTCGAGCTTCTTTGCCGCCACGATTAGTTTGGGCAGTGGCACAGTTAGTCGATCATACTCTTTGCGACCAAACCCAAGTTTGGCTCGATAGAACTTGCCTTTCCCAACATTATTTTCAAGGTGCCACGTTGAGTTAACCCACAACTGAGTCCATAACGAGTCGGTTCCATACCAGACATCGGTCGAAGTGGTGAAAAACGGAGCCGGTGGAACAAACGCTGGATAGGGAGGAAGTGTGGTGAGGCATTCTGCGGACGAGACTATTGGACAAGTGAGCACCACCACGGCGGCGAAAAGACAGCAAAACACCAAGCGGCGCAGCGCCTCCGATCCAAATATTGCTCGCACGTTCTCCCATCTTACTCCCATTCAAAGTAGCCCACTACCCAAGATTTCGCTTTTCTGGGATGATCGTCACCATGTTGCAGTGGCCCAAAATCTGATGATTGAGGGACGCAATCGCCGCCCATTGTGGAAGAGGTTGCTATTCAGCGTCCGCAGCCGGGGATACGACTACGCCGTCAGGTGTTATTCGGCTCCGAAACACACCGTAAATCAGATCCCGCCCTAAAGAGCGAAAAGCTGGGCGCTGTTCTCTGATCTTTCTGCGTACTGGGTCGTTTTCAAACCAGTTGTATATCCAGCGCCCAGTATCGATAGATCGCTGTGCTCGCCCCCGCTCACCTGAAGTAATGCGATAGCCGCCATGAACGATTCGATGTCGAAGTTTACGGGTCTCGCCCAAGCTCTTTCGAGATCCCTCAGACAGTTTGCGTTTTGTAAGTTCCTCGTACTTGGTTACCCTCCGGTCGAACCTGGTCTGGGTGTCTTTGAGAAATTTGGTCGCAGCTTGTTCTCCCTCGGCCGCGTTTATCTCATGGCTCAAAGCGGCCTCCACCATGACTTCAATGGCAGTTGTGATGCGGCGGACCGCGCCGGAATAATCACCTCGCTCCATAAAGTTCAGCGCGTCGAGCAACTCAAGCTCTCCTCGACTCGCACTTTCCGCAGATTTCAAATTAAGATCATCTGCTTTTATTAGTTGGTAGGGTACAGGTGCGCGATCAGGCGCCTCGAAGATGGATGGCTTAACGTCCCAGCCACGATACGGCACAAGCAGGGCGCTCGCACCTTTGTTATCGCGCTCGACCAACCAACGTGGCACGTCCCATGGCGAAACTTCAAAAGCGAAATAATCATACGTTGCTAGTCGATAGCCCTGCACGAGTTTATTGATGACAGGAATGTGCGCTCTGCAGAGTTCAATCAAATACTGTGTAATACTAGACCGCCGTGGTTCCTCAGAAATCGCCGCCTCCCAAGCTTCGATGTTGGAGCGCGTTGCAATCTTTACCACCGTTTTACACTTCCGCCACATGAAAGGCGCATTGGGATTGTCCTGACGGATCTTCTGAATATCGATACTCATCTTGTCAAAAGGCTTCAGCGGCCCTCGATAGAACGCTGTGTTACGTGAGTCGGTTAGAGCGCCACCATAACACTCGAAATAAGCTTCGTGCAGAGTGACAGGAAAGGAGTGACCCTCTTGTTCAACCGTCAACTTGGTGTCATTGACCATCAACCAAAAGGGTAATTCGACCCAAAGATTCACATCTATCCATGCAGCACCCCAATTTAGGTCCTGCCCCAAGGCAAAGCTTGTCGGAAGCGTGCTTTCAACTTTTGAGGCCACTATCCGATCATCTTCGCTTTGGCATGATTGCACAACTCTTTGGAATCCACGGCCAAGGTTTGGCTGAGGTTTCGAACGGAACTTCAGCTACAGCCCCAACTTTCCTGCACTATTCTCCCTAAACAGACTTCCATCCCGGATATAGCGCCTAACCATCTGCACGGATCTGTGCCCGGTCTGAATCATAATGGATCGTTCCGATGCGCCAGCAATCGCTGCACTGGTAGCATGACCGGCCCGGAGAGAATGTCCGGCGTACTTCGCCGGATCGAGTCCCGCGCGTTCAGCCAACTTCTTCACCACACGGGCCACGTCTATGCCCGACAACCGGCCCGGACGCACTCGCCCATGCCGAGTGATCGAGCGGAACAGGGAACCACTGTTGATACCGGCCACTTCCAGCCACGCCTGAATATTGCGAACTGGGCACGTCTCAGGATTCGAGCCGTAGGGGATTCCGATCTTCCTCCCCTGCCCTTCCTGATCCGTCTTGCTACGTCGTAGGGTGACCGTCAGGCCATCCTTGCCGAAGGTGCAATCCGCCACATCCAACCCCACCAATTCGGACCGACGGAATGCTCCGGCGAATCCGAGAAGAACCAATGCACGATCACGAGCGCCGATCAATCCCGCGTCCGTAGCGTCCACCATGGCCCGGATGTCGTCTGTCACGGCGGGAGCCTTCTGAAGGGATGCCGTACCTTTCGTTCGCCGAATGCCCTTCATGGTGTTGGTGACCATCGCGTGATGGGTCGGAGACTCCAGCCCCACGGCTTTATGAGCTTCAGCGATTGCGTTTATCCGTCGCTGCACACTCCCAACCTTCAACCGTCCAGCACATTCGGCGATATAGGACGCCACGGTCTCAGGCGATGCGGGGAGAGGATTCAAGCCATGAGACTCACACCATCCGCAAAAGTCCTGCCAATCAGCCCGATAGCCCCGGATCGTGGATTCTGCCTTCGACGCTCGAATAAACTCCCGAACCTGTTGGAGCGAGGGGGACGGAACAACGTCCGCCCCCGGTTCTGAAATTGGACCGATGATTTCGGTCATGCGGCCACCCTGGTCCGCTCCGTTCGAGTGCCGTGACACGGGCAATCGCAGCATTCGTGAACAAGCATCGGTTGATCGTGATGGCCCGCTGTACAAGCGATACAGATTGGCGACGCCGTTGATTGCTCAGCGACGGAGAATAAGACGCTGGGTCCGATCATGCCGCCACTCCCTTCAACACCTCGTTAGCCTTGTGCCGAAACTCCGGTGTAATATCGTCCTTCCCTCGGAGGGTGGCCCACTCCGGCCACGGAGCAACTTTCTGGGCGAGTCGGAGGGCGTCCTTCAGGGTGGATGCTGAACCGGCAGCGAGGCCAGTCTGAACGTGGGTGATGATCCAGTAGCCATCAGCTCGATTGACGGCGAGGTGTTCCGACACCCACACTGCCCATGTTTCCGCCCATTGATCGGTTTCCCATTTGGTGCGAACCTGGATTCTGAATACCGGCAGGGATTCACGCTCCGCCGTCAGGCGAATCATTTCGTCCCAGTAGTCCACTTCGTCCGCCCCGCAGTTGAATCGAGACTTCAGAGCTTTCTCAAGCGTTACAGGCGGCGGTAAAGCAACCTTGCGGGTGATGGGCCGCTGACGCTCCCGTTTTGGTTCACCCTGCCATGTGATTGTGACTCGGGTGTCCTCGATTTCCTCGGACCATTCCAACCCTGACTTGCGGAGCGAATCGATTACAAACTCCCGACGTTTGATGCTATCGGGCCGTGTGGGATTGAGAATGACTGCATGCCCGGTACTCATGCAGCCACCTCCGCAGTGCGGGCCGATTCTGCGGCCCGTGCGATCAACCAGTCTGTTGCCTGTTGCGCCTTTGATGCAGCGGTGAAGATGGCCCGCGAGTCAGCCTTCAGCACTTTCAGCCATGAGGCGAGATATTGTGCATGGTCGGCCCGTGGTTCTGTGCTAAGACCCAGGTGAGCGCATGTGAATGCCGCCCCGAGTTCCGCGATTAGCTCTTCCGCCGAGTAAGCAGAATCACCAAACCTTTTCCCAAGCTGTCGATCGCAGCGACCAGCTTTAGCGGTCCAGTGAGTGTGTTCGTGGGCCAGTGTGGAGTAATACGCGAGGTTCTCACCAAACGCCCCGAACTCCGGCATTTGGATATGGTCAGTGTCCAGCGCGTAGTAAGCACGGTTCCCGCCATGCCGCAAGTCTGCACCAATCGGGCTAAAGAACGACTCAGCATGGGCGATTCGCTCCGGGATGGAAACTTCAGGGTCAGCCGTGGGTGTGTAGCCGTCCACCTGGGCGGCATTAAACACGGAGTATCCACGGGTGAAAAGCAGCCGTGATGAATGTCCGGTTTCACCCTCTTGTGTCTCGCTGGAATCGTTGGCAAACTTCCAAAACACAACCAGCGTAGCTTTTTCGCCCTTGCGGACCTGTCCGCCCTTGTCCTGCCATTGCTGATACGTGGCCCACTCGCCACGTTCGTATCCTTTGGCTTGTGCAGCCGCCCAAAGGCATACGGTGTTGATCCCCCGGTAGGGTTTCTTACTCGCTACATTGATCGGCGAAAAGGCATAGCGTCCGCTGGTGTGCCACGGCATACGCCATGTCCCCGTGCCATTCTCGATTGCGTTGATAATTTGGGCCGTCACTCGTGAGTAAACGTCCCGTTGATCGGTTGCGGTAATGTCAGAAGTAGACATCGTGTTGACCTCCATCAACTCGGTGTTTAGGGGCCGTACCGGATTCGCCGTCCGATGCGGTCCCGTTTCGTCCTAGTGTTCGATTTCTCTTACTAATCGAACACCAGCGACAGATACAGATTATATCTATGCCGCTTTAGGTGCAAGGATCATTTTGAAACTATTCTCACCTAGTACCCAGAGCCCATCTAAACCGGTTAAGATGGTTACGTGTTTAGCAAAAAGATCATTTCTGAAGTGATGCGTGAACTAGGCCGCAAGGGCGGCAAGATCGGCGGTAAGCGAAGCCTTGAGACGATGACACCTGAGGAGCGATCGGCGAGGGCGAAGAAGGCATCACAAGCAGCCGCGAAGAAGCGGACGGCAGAACGTCTGGCACGAGAGAAGAAGCGTCGTTAGGGAAACTTTTTCGTTGTACAGGTACCTTTAAGTTTGAGCCGGGGGGGCGGGTCGAATCAGAACAGGATTCCTGGTACGCAGGCGGGGGCGGTAGCAGAGGGTGTCGTTCGCCTTGTTTCGCCCTATCAACTTGCTGTGGCAACGCTACACGTATATGCAGAGCTCGGACGCCTCGTCAAGATTCGGGCTGCCCATGTGGGGCTGGTGTTGGAGGTCAGGAGCCGTTCTGATCGGACGGACGTATCCCGGTGTTCGGGAATGGCTACAGCAGCGGCCATGTGTTCGACCATTGAGAATGAGAAGCATTCGCATTCGGCGAACTGATGGCGGTGCTATCCTGAGACTTCCCAGGTACGCCCCCTCGTGTTTGATCTTCGTCTGTGAAAATAGGAGAGCGAAAGGAGAGCCGCGTTGCGCCGAGTCCACGCAGTGGCGATGCTCGCGGTAGCGTTCTCGTTCAACTCCGAGGCGCGTATTTGCTCGCCCACAAGAGCCGAGAAGGATGAAGGTCTGCAATACGTAACGAACTTGATTGATAGCTTTAGTTGGGCCAAGGAGGGCCTGGCTGCTCTTCCTGATTTTGCGAAAGAGCCACAGAATGTGGATCAGGTAATCGGTTATGTGACAGCCTACATGGTAGGGCTGAAGCGAGCGTCTGAAAACTACGAATGTGCGGCAACTCTGGTGGAACCCTACACCACAAGCAAGAACCGTCCCGTCCAAATCAGTGCAACAGGTACTGCGTCTTCATATCGAGCGCTGATATCCCTGAATTCTCAGTTCATTAAGACACTTAAGGACATCCTCAATGGCTCCAAAACGAGCCCTGGTGTATTCGCCGACAAAATGTCGGACTTCGCTATTCAGGCCGACAAGGCATGGGAGCAGCTTCTCAACGGAACTGCGGCAGCAACCTTTGCGGTAGTTGTCTTTCCGAAGGAAAAAGAAGTGGTGAGCACGCTGACCATGACGGCGGCTCAGAGAAAGCAATTCGACAAGCGCCTCGAAGAGATCTTTGGGGAAGCCCTAAAGAAAGATATGAAGGGTATCGACACAACATTTGAAGGGTCTGGCTGGGTGCTTTACGAGTTCATCAATCGTCCGCAATGGAAACTTGTGGAATAGCAGATAGCGCGGAAGTTTTCCTCTGACAGCGCGGCTTCGGATATATGCTCGTGAGGTGCGACGATGGATGATGCGACACAACCGACCGCTGACACTGACTGGGAAACCAGGGGTCGTCAGGCGATGCTCATGGTTGTCCAAGACATAATCGAGTTGACGCAAAAGCTAATCGACACGAATCTTTCTGATGAGAAGGTATGGTTTCGCAATCTTCTCGTGGGCATCCTGAACTCCGCTCGGCGCGACTATCGGTCGGTCGAGATCGGCGTCAAACAGTCGCCCTACCTGGCGGCATGGGGAGCTCGAAGTTTGCTGGAGCTGCGGGTCATAGCGGCCTTCGTTGTTAAGTCGGAGCAGAACGCTCTTCAAATCAAGGCTGACTTCGTATCCGACCAGGCCGAGTTTTGGACGGCGGTCATCAAAAGCTCAGTTGCCACGCATCCTCAACTGGTGAACTCGATGCGGGAACTGGCAGCGGACGCTGGGTTCATGGAGGAAGCCTTTCTAAGCGCGGCACGGGAAGAGCAAGAACGCGGTGCGCCAATTAGAGAACCAAGGGCCGAGGCTGCGGCTATCAAACAGGTGATGAATGAGTCAGGTATGGACCGGGATCGAGCGCCAAGGCCGTTCAAAGAAATGGCAAAAGCAGTGGGGTTGCTTGAAATCTACGATCCACGCTCGAAGATGTATTCGAAGCTTGTTCATGCGACCGCGCTTTCCATCGCGTCGAGCACCACAGCGGGAAGCCTAGATGCTTTGATGCCGCTATTCGAATGTCAGGCTGGAACCGATCTGATGATGATATATTCGTCGGTCAAAGATCATTTAGAGGCACACGGTATAGCGCCTAAAGCCGATCCAGTTGAAATTTAAACATTTACGACCGTGGTCACTTTTTTGCGGCGGGAGAGTTCTCCAGTCTAAACTCTTTCAGCCCTTGGTTGTTGTCGAGATAGAATTCGGCCATCGCTTTCTGTCCAGACGACCTGACGGTGACTAGAACGAAGTAGCGTCCTTTCGGGAGTGGCCAGGGGCTCTCCCAGTGATTGAAGTAAGGCTCATTGTTCCAGCCGTAGGCATCATCGTTATCGCTGTACCGAACCGCGACATCCAAGCGCTCCGACTCTCCAGGCGGAATGTCGATTGAGAGCTGTGCGGTGCGCTGCGGATCGTTGATCTTGAAAGTTTTACCTTCCATAACAATCGTTGCCTGAATCGGCTGAGGTGTATTCGACCACCTGCCGACCATGCTTCTACCGAATACGTCCTGTCTTCCATCGAAGTACATGAATTGGACGGTCGCCCTACATAACGTGGCCGAGTCCCTCTTCAGCCACATCGCCCACCTTGGCAACGATTCATTGGTCACGATAACGTGCACCCATCGTGCCTTGCGCCCATCGCGAAGACTAATATCCTCTGGGCCGCTCTCGATTCTGATCGACAGTTTCGGTTGGCGTAAAGTCTCGACCAATATAACAATGGCGATAGAGATTAGCGCTCCGGCGATAACGCTCAGGACGTTAGACAGCCACGGAACAGTCGGAACGCACCCGCAGGACATTGGCCGTCATTTTAGCGCTATCCTGAAACTTCCGGGAACGGAAGGTTAGACTCCTTTAGCGCTTGGTTCGGCTGTCTATGGCTCGTGTTCGTTTGGCTGCTCGGTTTCGTGAGAAGTTCGATGAATCGGGGAATGGAGGCTGACATGACTGATCGTTCGTTTTTCGTCGCCGGGTTGATGGAAACGTTGTGGGCAGTCGGGACAAGCGTGGCCGCGAGCGTGGCACCCGGAGTCCCTTTTTCATTTAGGTGGTAGTAGAAGATTGGCCAAGAGACACTTTCGCCGCTTCCGCCCGCGTTCTGTCAATCGCCTCCTGAGAGAGACGGCGTTCGGGATTCGGTAAAGACGCCGTTACAGCCTCCGGTAGTGCACGCGCAAGTTGCCAAAAATGATCGGCCATCTCTGAAGTGAGATATAGGAGTTCAGAATTGGCATCGACGAATCTCGTGTTCAGCAATAGCGTTTTTCGGAGGTAATCTTCGACGACGCGATATGCACTCTTGAACTCCTCTTGGAGGCCGCCATTAACGACATATCCACTGTATTGACGGGCCAACACCTGCCTGCCGTGGCCTAAAACATTTCTGAAATTGAAAAGAACCGTGATGCCTTCCCATATAGGTTTTACGATGACCAATTCGCTGAGATGATGTCCGGTAAGGAGAGTGAACATCGCGTCATATCCTGCTGCCCCATTGGTACGCCCAATATCGCGATCTAACTCTTTTTCGATGCGGTTGAGGTAATTGTTTATCGACACGAGACCAGAGGTGGGGAGTTCGGCATACTCTGCATGGCGGCATCGAAGAAGTTCGCGAAGAATAGTCTCCAGTATTCCTTCCACGTAGCAAGCTGCACCCAGGACAATTGAGAAGTTAAGCCCTGCGCGGACGAGATCCGACATGGGCTGTTTCCTGTGCTCCGTTAAATGATCCAGAGCTGCTTCTATGCATGGCCAAATGGGCTCGCTGTAGGTCGTGATTCTCATTGCTTGTTACCAAACCTCTTCCGGGCATCGAAGACGTATGCACATTCCCGGCCGGGGGCGGTTGCCTCCGACTCAAGCAATTCGATCTTGCGCTTCCTGATCGCTACGAGGCCCTTCAGAAATGAGCTTGGCTTGAAGTTTTCGAGGGCTTCGACGGTTGGGATGATGTATGTTTCCATGAAGCTCACAGACCGTTTTAGTTTGAAGCGGTCCATTGCCTTCGTGTACTCATGCAGCGACCACTCGAAGTCATCGCGGATCTCGGCTTCGGTCTGCTGCTTCGCAGCCAACGTGTGTAGAAACCGACGAAAGTCCCATAGTTTATCAGCAACTTCGGCCTTGAACTCTAATATGTCAGCCCACGACGTGCCTTCATCAGGCGTGATCAGAGCGTCTAGAACTACAGTCAGGATCTGTAGATTCTGTTGGTTACTTACAGGCTCGGTGGCTGGCGGTGACGGCAAAGGAAGTTTACAAATGGGTGCCGTGTTAAGTGAATAGTCCATGTTAAGGCCGGCGGACAAGAGACGAACATTAAAATCTTCGCCCAGATTACAACAAAACTCATACTCTTCCGATTCCACTTCCATCCTTCGACCCATTAAAGGTCTAATGCGCGACGCTATTAATGACTCCGCGTCTAAGGTGGTCTGACGTGTTAAGTCTGCGAATGTTGCCTTTCGAATAACATCATGCTCTTGAAGAAACTCATAATCAGCTAATAAACCTGATGAGTGGTCTTTCAGTGTGTCTGGCGACAATTCATCTTGGTATTCATATACATGAAATTTATCGAAGAGAAGTGCCTTCTGCTTTAGCGATGGAAGGGACTTCCAGTTGAGACGGATCACCCCGTGCAGCTCGCGCATCGTGCCCACATTATCGCAAACGCCCGTCCGGCGGTATGTCGATGTCTTAAGCCGGTCGAGAATGCCATCGGCCAGCGTGGGATCGCAGATCTGTTCGCGCCATCGCGCGTCGAAATGGACGGCAGTTGCCCTCGGAAGTGGCGACAGCAGATAACGTGGGTACGATGTCCTGAACCGAGTCCCCGCCCGACGCTACTATCCGCTGCGATCTTGGTCTAGAATTGTGCCGGGAGGCATCCCAATGAAATCGAGCGATACAGTTAACTCGGTATTGAGTTCGAAGGGCCGCCAAGTTTGGTCGGTGGCTCCTACGGCCACGGTCCTCGAAGCGATCCGAGCGATGTCGAACAAAGGTGTGGGAGCGTTGCTGGTGATGTCCCACGGCAGGCTCGACGGCATCGTCTCCGAGCGGGACTACGCTCGGAAGGTAATCTTGCAGGATCGATCATCGAAGATGACTCAGGTTCGCGAGATCATGACCAGCCCGGTCGTGATCGTGACACCAGAGGACAGTGTAGAGGAATGCATGCGGTTGATGACAGAACATCGCATCCGTCATTTACCGGTTCTAGATCGGAATGTCGTGGTAGGGATCGTATCCATCGGGGACTTGGTGAACTGGATTATCGCTACGCAGGACGAGACTATTGGGCATCTGGAGGGTTACATAGCGGGCAAGTACCCAGGATAGCGAATAGCCTTTGGTCGGTTTCCCGAACAAATCGAAAGCTGTCTTCCTAGGAACATTGATGGACATCAATAAAATGCTGGTCGAACTTCGGCTGGAACGGGATCAGGTATCCGAAGCTATCGGGGTGTTGGGACGACTAGCTCTGGGACGGGGAAAGCGGGGCCGGGGCCGTCCACCGAAATGGATTACAGAGGTGAAACGGCGGCGAAGGCCCAAGAGGAGTAAAAACAACCCGAAGCCGGTGTGATGGGTGGCGTTGGCAATTATTCAAGCGCCAGCCGTTCGACCCGTTACCTCCTGCCCACGCCCCTCAACATCCGCAGTGAACATCACCAGCACTCTGGTGTTCCATCTAACGTGTACCATCCGGGTGTCGTTCGGGCGTGGGCCACGTATGACCTCAATGACCGATCCGGCTGGTACAGTCACGGCGATTCTCTTTTCGCCGCTGGAATCAATGGCGAGAGTAGCCGTCATCAGACGAAAGCGTTTGCCGGTTAGCATGGCTTCTCCGTTCTGTCTGAAGAAAGAGAAGTTGCCGCCAGCCGCAGCTAGAGTTTAGATCAGACTTTCCCTCAGTATACTCCTCGACCCTTTGACACCCTCAGCTCCCCGTGTTCCACTAGGATCGTTGTAGAAATATCTGAACAGCGCCGGACTTCTTTGGTTTCGTAGTCTGGCGCTGCATTTCTAGCGCAGGCTTCAACAACTGTGTGAGGCTAGAACCGAGGTTGAGGTTAGATCGAAGCCGTCTCACCCTTCTGGAAGCAACGCACCGCCTCGAACAGTGTTACCCCTGCCCTGCGCTCTCCGCTGCCGGACCTTCGCCGTGCAGTGCGGCCAGGCCGGACGGGAGGTCCGCAACCAAGGGGATGATCGTACTTAGGCGCGTGATATCGAGAACTTCGCGGACGCGCCGGTTGGCTCCAACCAGCATGAAACGTCCCCCACCGGCTCGCTTGGTGACGGAAACGTAAACGCCGACGACAAACCCCATTCCCATCGAGCCGATGGATTGCAACTCGCGGAGATCTGCGAGCATGTTGTGGCAGTCATGGCTCCTGATCTCATCCGCCTTATCGCGCACGTAATCCAGGTCTTCGCCGGAACGGAAGTGCCCGGTGAGGCGGAGAACGCAAACCTCGTCGCCGTGCTCGATCTCGATCTGCATCGGCTACCTAGCTGGCATCGTACTACAAAGCGGCTTCTATTTGACGCGGGTATTGGATTTGTTTACCACCCTGATTGATCGCTTAACGAAATTCCCGGATCTGAACGACCTTCGCACCGCATCTTGGGCACCACGCTCCAACAATCGGACGAATGCGGGCACCGCACACGCATTGTATGTCTAGTGCGGTTCCCATAGGGTGAGATTCAGCATCGTAACTTAGCTTTGTCGCCTGATCTTCGGTCACCAAGATGGTGTTCCTAGTCACGGCTACACGCAGTGGAATGTTCATGATTCCTGCCTTGACGGAAGAGCGGCGTCCTGCGCTTACGGATGCGGCGGGGCTCTAGGATCGAGGTAACCCTACTGTGGCAGGGCGCTGAGTGAAAAGCAATGCCACTCTGTTTCGCTCTTCTTCAAACAACTTGAAGGCAGGAGCAAGTTATCCTGCGATATCGCGTGGAAGATGCGAGTGTTTAATTGTTAGAGGGTGAGGAGGAAGCCGGGGTGTTAGTCAGGCAGATGCTTCCACCAGAATCGTACAGTTCTCGGCTCCCGGACGAAGGGTCACCACGCCGAAACGTAATAACCCACATTTGTTTGATGCGGTTGGTAGGGAATAGTTACGGTTCGATGTGGACAACGGGCTAAGTGACAGATGCCCTTCGCCGAGCCGGGGCTAGTGTCTCGCTCTTGCCTTGACTTTCTCGACGGCTATGGGCGTGTTGAGAACCGGATAGCTATTCCGTAACCATCTCTCCACCGACTCTCTTTGCGTAAGTGCAGCTACTCGCTGCCATGAAGTGCGTCCGGTTCGAACCGTGTATTCAGCCATCAGGTAATTGGCCGAATTATAAACATTAACGATTTCTCCAGACTTGGAACGCTTACAGTGAAAAGAATCAGTAATATCGGTGTGATGACGGTGTTGCATCGCCTTCATTGTAGCATCTGTCATACGTGATACTATTCGATGATGCCAACAGACCAAATCGTTTCACTGCTCATCGCCGAGCGTGACAAACTCACCCGAGCTATCGAGGTACTTCAAGGGGCCAAACGGAGGGGGAGGCCGCCGAGGAATCCGTTGGCGGTGATGGCCTCGACTTCGGCACCGGTACCCACCCCGAACGGACGCCACGGTGGAATGACCGCCGCAGCGCGGAAGGCGCAGTCGAAGAGGATGAAGGCGTATTGGGCGAAGAAGAGGAAGGAAGCTGGGAAGAAGGGCTAGAGATAGGTTCGACATCCGCCGCAAAACTGTCCTAGACACCAAGGCAAGCCGATCCGAGGCCGCCCACCAAGGCACTTTCGACTGAAAGCTAACAGTGGGCGGACGATGACGCACCTTCCGGGGCACCTGAGGCAACGCTTTCTGAAATCGCCAACTTGGACGGAATTGATAACCGTCCCAAGCAGTTCCGTACACTGGAAGCATGGCTTGTTGGGCATCTTCATTAGGCGGATGCAGTAACAAAATGTCGAGGGAACATCTCGTGTCGGAATCCTTGTTCCCCCAAGGTGTAATTCAAGTTCAGGGGTTCTCGTGGTGCAAAGACAAACCCAAGGAGATCGGCATGTCTGGCTTAACTGCCAAGATTCTGTGTACGCGCCATAATAGTGATCTTTCTCCGGTGGATGACGCGGGAGCCAAAGCATTCAACGTGTTCAGAGAAATGCGTCGTATAGCGAATGGCCGAGAAATGATGAAGCCTCGTAGGTGGCAAAGTAGTGAAACACAGAATCAATGGCAATCTTCTAGAAAGATGGTTCCTAAAAACGCTCATCAACATCAGCTGCGATAAAGAATATCCGATCGGTGGAAAATCTCAAGTCCCCGGAAGACCGACTGATGAACTTGTGCGGGTTGCGTTCGGCCTAACGCGATTCAAAGGTAAAGCGGGCCTGTCGTTTGTGGTGAGAACGGGTATGCGTATACGCGCCACTGGCAAACTAGACCAGTAAACGCCGCGTGACCGGCGTAGCTGGCGGAGCAAAACCAGGCCGCCAGGAGACTGGTTCCATCGAACATTCCCACGGGCTTATGTTTTGTGGAACACCTGAGGGGTGTACACAGTGGAGCTGTATGCGCGGGTGCGGCGAGCGGTCGTCGTCGACAAGATGAGCGAACGCGAGGCGGCTAAGCAGTTCGGGCTGGCTCGCGAGACGGTGACCTGCCTCGATTCTTTCA
>PMUP01000018.1 GCA_003166865.1 Bryobacterales bacterium | reverse complement strand
CAAAAAAGCCAGGTCAGGTCACTCCACAAACGTAGCATCAGATTGTCGTACTGTTCGTCCGTCCAGTCGTAAAAGAATTTGCGGCGCTTGCCATTACGCCCCACGAGATCCAAGGCATGGAACTCTTGAAGTGGAACGTCGCTGTCCGAAAGTGCTTTTCGCCAATCATGCTCAAAGTTCTTCCATTGCCCCCTACCGCCGAAGAAACCACAAATGACGCATATCGCAGCCCCGTCATGGATTCCGTTTTCGTCGATATAACCCTCGATCACGGCCAGTATCTTTCTGTGCCCATCTCGGGGATGCACAAGCCCCGCGAGACGGTCGATGACAGATCTGGCGTCGCATCCAACGGCTCTCTGTTTCTCGGCGAGGGCAGGCATGATACACTAAACCTGACCCACTGGCAAAGCGCGGTCACGCTGATTCCGCCGCCAAGCTTCTCAGCGTTTTTTCGCCGTCCTAAAGAAAAGTCGCCTCTACCTGTCCTGGGTAGAGTCTATCACTAAATGGTCAGCCAGCGATATTGTTACCCTATTTAGAGACTGGGGCAATGAAGTTCGCCCCGTGGGGCAACCAAGGTCCTCCCTTTAGGGAAACCAGTACCGGCTCAATCGATCTTAGGACCGCTGGCTTTCTTGTCGATCACATAGACACGTGCATCGCGCGGCCTGTGAGCGAGACGACCGGAGCTTACGAGCTGACTCTCGGGATATCTGTCGTTGAAGTAACCGGCATACGCAAAGAAAATAATCGAGCGTTCGCCGAGTTCCGATGGCATTTTAATTCGCTGAACGACGTAGGCCGATCCCTTCCTCGCGTAGCCAACCAAAGCGAACAGCAAATGAGCGACGGTCACTTGTCAGCGGCAGAAAAATCAATTGCGCCGTTCTGGATCGGCCGCGCCGAATTCGCAAGCTATGACGATGGATGGAGAGTCGTGAAGATCGACCTCAGTTCTGGTGGATTTCCGTTGGGAGTACGGCCCAAACTGGCCCGATCCGTCTTTCAACTGGAATGCCTTCAACGAGAATCAGAATCGCTATTGAGCGACGTGCATTCGCTGGTGGCGATTTTCTTGGCCGCTTTACCCTAACAGCGACAGATCGCGCGATTTGCAAATCAGTCTGTCCGAGTTGCCGATTGCAAGCGAGCAATAAACTCCCGCTCAATTCGGCCAACGCTCCCGGTGAACCTCGCTAGTGCGCATGCAGACTCGCAGGCTGACGCTTCGGTCAACGAATGCGCTCTCTAAGAAGTGGGAGAATCTATGGGCGGCCCTTTGTCTTTACTTTGCTCACTACAACTTTTGTCGGGTTCACAGGTCGCTTAGGATGACCGCGATGGCTACGGGCGTTACCACTCGGATTTGGGATATTACGGATCTGCTCTTGCAGCAGCAATAGAGTTTTGTGGCACCGTAGGCCCATAACATCCGCAGCGTGGGCTGCGGCTGGTAGTCCCATGATACGCGACAAGGACATAAGCATGATATCGTCTGCTGAAGAGGTTTTTGAAATTCTGCTGAAGAAATGGAAGGACGAACAATCGCTCATCGTGGCGGTTCTGACCGGGGCTGATTGGGTGGCTAATGTAATGGGTGCCGTTTCTGAGTGTTCTGCTGAGGCGGTACAGCTAGGAGGTCCGATAACCGGGTTGATGTTGTCCTTCGGGTCCGCAACACGCTTCGAGTATGAAGATCCGCGAGAAGCGCCCGAGTGGTTACGTGGGGATACAGAGTTCAAATACGTCTGCTGTGTAGGCATCACCTTCTCCGATGGGAGACGCTGTGCTCTATGTGAAACCACAGAACATCTTCCCATCCAAAATATCGAGGCGACCTCGTAGGCAAATAGCTTACTTCGAAGCATACCGCACAACGGATATTTTTTGTCGAGGTGTTCCGAGTTCCATCTTCAGACCGTGCCGAAGCCCGAGGGTGTGGCGGAGCCTCTGAAATCTCCGATGCCAGTGCATAGCACGCGGAGCTGTTCACCGAGTGAACGAAGGCCCTAGGAACAGGTTCCAAGAAAGCTTACACTGCGCGCGCCAAAGAAACCGCATTTCGCGAATCTGTGACAACCCGGACGCCCACGGGGCTGTTTTCTCTACACTAGAGTCAGCGATGTTCCAACGTCATGCCGACGCCGCCCGCTCATCCGAAGATCTACCACATCACGCATGTTGACAACCTCCCCTCGATGATTGGGGAGAGTTTCCTTGTTTCCGATGCCACGATGATCGCACGGGGTGGACCCATTGCAGCCATTGGGATGTCCGCCATCAAGCAGCGTCGGCTCCTGCTTCCTGTCGAGTGCCACGCGGGAGACCACGTTGGCGACTATGTTCCGTTCTACTTTTGTCCCCGTTCTATCATGCTGTACTTGATATTTAAAGCTAATCATCCCGAACTCACCTACCGAGATGGCCAAGGACCGATCGTTCACTTGGAAGCGGATTTACACGCTGTGGTCGAATGGGCGCGCGAGGCGGACCGGCGGTGGACTTTCTCCCTCTCCAATGCTGGAGCTTTCTACACGCAATTCCGGAACAACCTCGATGATCTTGGCGACATCAACTGGCCCGCAGTTGCTTCCACCGATTTCCGCCCAGCTGACATCAAAGAAGGCAAGCAGGCCGAGTTCCTGGTGCACGGCTCTTTCCCCTTGAGTCTCATCAGCCGCATCGGAGTTAACTCGATGGAAGTCGCGCAAAGGGTGGCCACGGCGTTGAGTGCGGCGGAGTGGGGACATCGACCAAGTGTGGAAATCCGGTCTGATTGGTACTATTGATGGAAACCAAATGATTGAGTACAAGACGGGCGACATCCTCTCCGAGGACGCCGAGGCCCTTGTTAATACTGTCAATTGTGTTGGGATAATGGGACGAGGCGTCGCGCTCCAGTTCAAGAATGCGTTTCCAGCGAATTTCCAAGCCTACAAATTGGCCTGCGACCGTCACGAGGTACAGCCAGGCCGCATGTTCGTCTTCGAGAACCAGACCCTTACGAATCCGCGATTCATTATCAACTTCCCTACGAAGCGTCATTGGAAGGGCAAAAGCCGGATCGAGGACATTGAGGCTGGGTTGGCGGCACTGACACGCGAGATTAGGGATCGAAACATACGCTCCATCGCTCTCCCGCCGCTCGGAAGCGGATTGGGTGGACTGAATTGGTCTGACGTGCGCGCACGCATCGAACGGGCACTCGATGCACTCCCCAATGTAAAGATCATTGTCTTCGAGCCTAAGGGCGCGCCGGATGCGCGCGACATGGTCTCGTCGCGAGACGTGCCCAAGATGACGCCCGGAAGAGCAGCGCTCGTTGTCCTCATTGACCGGTATTTGCGGGCACTCCTTGATCCGTTTGTAACGCTGTTGGAAGTCCATAAGCTGATGTACTTTATGCAGGAAGCGGGAGAGCCCCTCAACCTGAAATACGTGCAGGCCCTATATGGCCCGTATGCCAATAACCTTCGGCACGTTCTCAAGAAGATCGAGGGACACTTAATTTCAGGCTACGCCGATGGAGGTGACGCGCCGGACAAGCGACTCGAACTCGTACCCGGCGCCGTGCCTGACGCAACTGCCTTCTTAGCTAACAACGACGAAGCGCGCGCTCGTTTCGACAGGGTAGCGAGTCTCGTAGAGGGGTTCGAGACCCCATTCGGGCTGGAACTTCTCTCTACGGTCCACTGGGTCGCGACACGGAAGGATGCCAGTTCCAGTGAAGAGGTCATCGCGCAGACCTATGGCTGGAATGAGCGTAAACGTCAATTTTCTCGCCGCCAGATTCTCTTGGCGTTACAAGTATTATCGGCACAGGGCTGGGTTGATTCCAGATTGGCCAGCACATGAAGGGCTCCGAACCGCCGCAAAGTTGGACTTTTCGGATGCACCCGGATTCCGTGCCCACTGAGGCTTGAAGGAACGGGGCGTCACCACCCGCGTTCCCAAATTCGAGAATCGCGTCCAAGCCTTCCGGCTCTCTCCGAAATTCCGATCACCGGCTGGGACAAAGCCTTGGTCTTTCACTTCCCCAAAATCTCCTTCATCTCGATTTCTCCACCTGCTCATTCGGGCTCTTGCCGCCGCCATCGATCCAGGTCTGGAGTTTGCCGACGCTTACCGCGTGTTCGGTCTCGGGCTGCTTGACGCGGATGGTCAGGCGAGTAGCTGGGCCGAATGTCGCCCGCGAATCCGCACCGTCGGAATTCCGCCAGCGCGAGGACGGCGGCTTCGTAGACCGATGCGGCGGCAACTTCGACCGCGTGCTCCAGGCATTCGGAATCGGTAAACGAGACGAGGCAGGAGCGCGAGGGCACGGATTCTAGTATAGGCGAAGAAGAGGCGAACAGAAGACGAGCCGCCAGAAGCCCCTCGTGATCTTAATCGCTAGGACCCGCACAGGGGAAGGTCGCTCCGTCTACCGCCGAATGATGTTCCGAATCGCGCTCTTCCAATCGGAAAATCGCGGGACGTGAACCTTGCGTCGAACCGGTTGCTCTTCGGCGGCATTTTGTAGCACGGAAACTATCTCGGCAGCGGGCACACGTCTGACAACTGTGTCCACCGCCACGTAACGAACCACGTGGCTGGAGTCAATAATGAAGACGGCTGGCTTGGCGATGCCGCCTTTCTCTGCTGAATTGTAGATGCCCCAGTCCTTAACGACGCGACGTTCCGTATCGCACAAAATCGGAAAAGGCAAAGAGAGGCGAACCCGCAATGCCTCCGATTCGTCGGGTGCATCGACCGAGACAGCCACCACGCTCGCGCCCGCCGCGTGGATTTCCAGGTAGTGCTCTCTGTAGTCCGCCAACTGGCGGAGGCAGAAAGGTCACCAACTGCCGCGATAAAAAAGGACCACCAAGCGAGTGTGCGAGATCAAGTCCGCCAGCCGGCGTGCCACTCGTGTCGAATCTGGCAGTTCGAATTCCGGTGCAAGTTCGCCGGCGATGGGAACGCTTGCCATCGCCCGAGTCTAACACTCCGGCTGGACTTGCCAAGTTATTCGTCTACACAAGATGCCACGGCATGAGCTGGAGACGTTCTACATGGCGACGCACAACGCGTGCCGGTACACGCTGCGATTGCCGTCGCAGCTGATTCAGGAACTCGTGCAGGGGTGGAAGGCGTTGCGGAGGAGGAGCTAGGCTGACGAGGGAAGGCACGTCTTGGCCGAGACCGTGATCTCTCCGCTCAACAGCGCCGACCAGCAAGAACTACGCAAGAATGGTTGGGTGTGTATCTCACCGAGATCCTCTTCACACTTACGCGCAACGAGGAATTTCGTCGGCAGTGCGTTGAGCCCTATTACACGGAAGCATGTCTGAGCCAGACAATACCGCCAAACCGCCCCCACAGTATATCTTTGTCCTCATCCACGGCAGCTTCGCACCGAAAGCCGACTGGGTCCAAAACGAGAAGTCTCTCCTCAGGACTACTCTTGGGACGGCCTTTCCGAATGCATCGTTCGATTCAACATTCGCTTGGAGAGGGTTCCTGTCCACTCGCCTCAACAATGGTCACGGCTATCGAGTACGCGCTGGTCAGCGCCTTCGCACACATCTGCTTGAACTACGTGACGCGAATCCGAACGCCAAAATCTTTGCAATAGCGCACAGTCACGGCGGCAACGTTCTGCTGTACGCGGCGCACGATGAAGAGGTTGCTGCTAAGCTCGATGGCATTATTTGCATGGCGACGCCGTTCCTCGTTACGCAAGATGATGACGGCGCTCTGTTGGCGGCAAACAGCTGGTTGACGTTGATCAAGTTTGTCTTTATGTTTGGCGGCGCCTTCCTTGTTCCGGTTGGGATACTGGCTGCCATCACGTTGGTTTACGTGAAGGTCTCGCCACTGATAAATCACTACATCCGAATCGTCCTGAACTTTGCGGTCATACCATCAGCGCTCTTGATCGCGGTCGCAGCGTTGCTGTTTCTCCTGGTCTCGTTTCCAGCACTTGAGGACACAGTGGAAGAACTCGCGAGAGGAGGACAACGCAGAGCCGAGAGAAGGCTGCAGGGCCGCCTGCCGCCTAGTACTCCGGTCTTTTGTTTGCTTGCTGAAGGTGACGAGTTTGGGCGGATTTTTCGGTACTGCGAAAGAGCAATGGACCTTATCCATAGCCGCTGGGCCAACGGCGTCTTCATAATTGCCGGTGTCATTTTGGTCGTCCTGGGCAACTGGCTAGCCTTCCATGCCCTTGCTTCGATTCGGACAAAAGCCTTCGGGGACAATATCGTGCTCGGAGCGCTCGTAACTGTGGGTGCCGCGCTAGCAGCGTTTACACTCTCAATCGCCGTTGTCGCCCCGGCGCTTCTGACCCTTCGAACACTATGTCACCGAGTTGCCACAAGGCTGCGGGTTCTGATCTATGGCTGGGAGAACTTTCCTCAAATGCTTTTGTCGAATATTGAAGCAAAGCAGGTTCCAGTGGGACACGAGGATCTACCTGAGAAATTCGATGTACGCCACTGTGCAAAGCGCTTCACGATGGAAGGCGCAAGTTGGCTTAAACACTGTGAAATCTATCTACACAAGGATGCTCGTGATGCCATCGGTCTCTGGTTACGAGTGAAATCGGAGCATGCCTCGCCCGCGTGCAATGCTTGTCAGAAGTTGGAGGAGCAAAGCGTAAAGCCCTCAAACGTATCGCCGGACAAAACAGTTCCGTTCCTTGATGGTATTGTTTCCGGGGGCTACGGGGGCAAATACCTTAATTGAGATCCGACTGCTCTACGATGCGCGCGTTTCTGGCCGCGAGCAGGCGGAGTTGGTCGAATAGTCGGCACGTCCCACATTGTTCAGCTCGCGCCAAGCTTCGCGCGTGAATCTGACCCTTCCCGTAGCGCCCGCTTTTGCAGACAATGCCACGCGATCAGCACTCCCGCGACAATCAGCCGATGTTTTTCTCCTCCCTCATCCCGACAAACCGTGAATGCCTCAAGTGCTTGTCCGGCGTCCACTCCACGAATTCAAACCGCCCCACCAGGACCGGCCGCAGCCACCGGCAGTTTTTCATCTTCGCCGCGGTCAGTCCGTCGCCCCACCGTCCGGCCCTCGCCTCCGGCAGATTCGCGAACGGACACTCCCGCGTCTCGAGGCCCCGGAACCGCTGGTGCAATTGCTCGCGCACGGCGGGAGTGAACCCGCTCCGCGTCCGCGCGGCGTACATCAGCCGGTCGCCTTCCCAATACCCGAAGATCAGCGCATCGAAGTGCCGGCCGCCCACAGTGTAGCCGCCGATCACAAAGTCCTCGCTCCGATTGACGCGCATCTTTCGCCAGGCGCCGGAACGCTGGCCAGGCTCATAGGCGCTGTCCAGGCGTTTGGCGACGATTCCCTCTAAGCCTTGCTCGCGGACGGCGCGGATCAGATCCGGCAGGCTGGCGTCGAATTGCGGAGCCCCGCGGATCGGATCGGCGAGGCACGGGAGGACCTGGCGCCGCAGTAGCTCTCGCCGGGCGGACAGCGGTTCTGCCATGACGTTGCGGCCCGCGAGAACGAGCACGTCGAAGACGTAATAGTAGAGATGCGCCGTCGAGGGGCCGTTCTGGAGCGCGCTGAACGACGGCCGCCCGGACTCGTCAAGCGCGACGACTTCGCCATCGAGAACCGTTTCGTCTGGCAACTGGGCGAGGGCCTGCACGATCGCTGGATACTTGCTGTCGAAGCTCTTGTTGTTCCGCGACCGCAAGTGCGCTACGCCGTACGATTTGATCGCGAGCGCCCGGTATCCGTCGAGCTTCAGCTCGTAGGCCCAGTTCGGGCCTTCCGGCAGGGTGGCGGAGCTCACGAGCAGCATCGGTTGAATGAAGGCGGCATTGTTCGTTCCCGGCGGCACAGTCCTTTCAGTTTAGGCTGCGTCTATTCGGATCAGGAACGCGTTGAAGGCAGCAGGGCTAGCTAACATTGTGCCAGCCCACATTCGACGTGCGCAAACCTCTCGCATTATCAGAGATGCCGTATGATATATTGTTGACCGTCGGCGATGACGCCCCAAAAGTTGATACCAAGATGAATCCCAAGGAACCCGAAGCATCAGGGAATCGTGGGAACCCTATTGCCGTGCTCGCGAAGACAGTATTCGCAGCGGGTGGAGTAGCAACTCTCTTCTTTGCAATATTTGTCGGCGTCGCCTTATTTGGCTCCTGCGAGTCGGTAGGTCGCGTTGTCGAGACGCTTCCTGAGATAGCGAAGTTCACTCACGAAGATTATCAGCGCTTTGCCTTTGGAATTGCGGGCGAACGATGTCTGCCGCAGATCACCATAACCGCCACACCGTTCTGTCACGCGAACGCCGATGAATCCTGCTTTGAGGAGGCGCGAGAGTTTACGATTTCCGTGAAGCGCAACGGGCATCAACTTCGCGATGTGGAATTGGATCTAACGCCAGGCGTCATAGGCGGTATTCCGCCTAAAGAAGGCTCTGATTACCGGAGATTCTTCAGGTTGCTTCCGCCAACATCGTTTGAGGGACCAACTGAAGTGGGGCCACAACCAACGGGAGGCGCAGAACTAGGACTGCAAACCTGTAAGCTATTTGCCTCAAGCATAGACCAGGACGTGACGTTCCATATCGAATACTATTCGTTGGATGACCGTTCTCCGCACACTGCTCATTGCTCACAGGAATCGCCCGTGATCGCAACAGCTTCAAATCACACCGGATCGCCAAGCCGGAGCCAAATAAAAGTGACCGTAGAAACCGTAAGCGACAGCGAGCCAGCACGACTGCAACGGATATCGTTTCTTACTGGTGCCCGCGAGGAAACTAAGGTCACCTACCCGCATCGAACCTGCGGGATACCGACTCCTTAGTTCAGAATCGGAGAAGCGATGTCGTCGATGAGATCGCGAATCGAGGCGCGCTGAAACTAAGTTGTCGGCTGGCAAGCTCGTTTCCCCGCAGGGATTAGTTCCGCCGCCTGATCGATCATCCAAGCTAGGCGCAGCGGTGCGCGGGAGGATACTTGCTCATAGCCACAGGTATCAGATTTTGGATACACCCGGCGAAACGCTCTCAGCAAGAATTGGGTAACACTACTCCTTTTGGCGGGGCTCATCGGAGCTTGCGGACGACGCCGGAAAAGCAGGCCGATGTTGCAGATCATGTTTGGGACTAGAATCAGTTGTTGGTTGCCCGAAGGGGGAAGGGCCGTTCCAGTATGGACGCCAAACACCCTTTCTCAAATCACTAACTTTGAATCGTACTGAGGTGGTTTCCAATGAGTCTAACGTTAAACTGCGCCGATGCTCCGTTTGAATATTTTCGGGAGGGCACTGAGCGAACGTATACTCCCGACTACATTCTGGTGGAGAACCGAGTTTTCGAGAATGAACGACTTGTAATCGACAACCATCAGTACCGCCGATGTTCATTCCACGGTTGCACGCTGGTGTACGGTGGCGCGCCGTTTGGTTTCGTGGAATGTGACTTTGACGGATGCTGCGAACCTGCTTTGACAGGCGCTGCAATACGAGCAGTGGCTTTCTTAGAAGCTCTAGCGCAGTCGCCCAATCGATATCCTGGCCTGTAAATTCCAACTCAAGCAACCTTCTTGGGACCACGAAGCCTTATCAGGGAATTGAACGCTTTGGACTGTGTATAGAACCCGCGATATTGAGAAAGAAGGTGACCGGCATGAGGGATTTCCCTATTGCACGACGGGCAGTGTTTCGGTCGCCCTCCATCTGGACCTTCATCTGCCCTGAATATAACTTCGGTGTGGCATTCCGGGCACTCAAAGCTGATTGTGTCTAATTCGTAGACTGGAAAAACGCTCTGTGTTTCACTCATTGCGAACCTCATCAATATTCCATCTTCGCACGGCTGACTTTCCCCTTGACTAGCGCGCGAGACGACAAGCCCACCAGATGAAAACACTTTACTCCCAGGCGGAAAACACGCGCCCCAAAAACGCTCGTCAAAACTTTGTATCCGTTTCAAGTTAGCGCGCCACCCGCCATGACCCACCCCCGGACAACCTCCGGCCTGCTCACTTCTTCTTCGCTGTCTGCTTGCGTTCACGCTCCAAACGTTGCGCCGTCCGCTTCTTAGCCGCTGCCTGTGAAGCCTTCTTAGCGCGGGCCGAGCGCTCGACGGCCGTGAGGTTCTTCGCCGATGTCTTACCGCCCAACTTGCCGTACTTCTTGCCGACACTTCGCAAATATTCGAGCACTTCATCGGGCATCTTCGCCATGTCCAACAGCGTACACCTAACACCCGTAAGAATTCTGAGCGACACATGCAGAATTCGCTTGCAGCGTAGGGGTGTAAGGTGTATTCTGTGCGTGGTTCTGGTGTTCGATTCTTAGAGGGAATCGAACACTAGAGCGAAACGGGACCGCGATGAGTTAGCGCTCAGCACGGCCCCTAAACAGCAAAGCTGATGGGAGCTTCGATGTCTACTTCAGACAATACCGCAACCGACAAACGGGACGTTTACGCACGCGTGACGGCCCAAATTATCAACGCAATCGAGCAAGGCGTAGGGACATGGCGCATGCCCTGGCACACCAGCGGACGTTACGCGTTCTCGCCGATCAACGTAGCGAGCAAGAAACCATATCGCGGCATCAATACCGTGTGTCTGTGGGCCGCTGCGCAAGCTCAGGGCTATGAGCGGGGCGAATGGGCCACGTATCAGCAGTGGCAGGACAAAGGCGCACAAGTCCGCAAGGGCGAGAAGGCCACGCTGGTAGTCTTTTGGAAGTTCGCAAATGATTCCAGCGAATCGCAAGAGGGCGAAACCAGCCATTCATCGCGCTTGCTGTTCACTCGCGGCTACAGCGTTTTCAATGCCGCTCAGGTGGACGGATACACGCCTAAGGCTGATGCGGACGCCACGATGCCGGAACGAATCGCCCATGCTGAGGCGTTCTTTCAAGCGATTGGCGCGGACTTGCAACACGGCGGGAATCAAGCCTTCTATGCTCCCGCGACGGACCATATCCAAATGCCGCCGTTTGGCGCGTTCGCCGATAACGTGTCCTACTACTCCACGCTTGCGCACGAGCATACGCATCGGACCGCGACAGCGGCCCGCTGTGATCGCCAGCTTGGGAAACGGTTCGGCGACAACGCCTATGCTGCGGAAGAGCTAATCGCGGAACTTGGGGCCGCGTTCACGTGCGCCCACCTAGGACTCAGTACGGAACCGAGGGAAGATCACGCGCAATACCTCGCTTCATGGCTGAGAGTGCTTAAGGCGGACTCCAAAGCGATCTTCACGGCCGCGAGCAAGGCGCAACACGCTACGGATTGGATGATCGCACGGGCCGGGGAATCGGTCCGCACTACGGGGGTGGCGGCATGACCTCCCATCGTTCCAGCGCTTACGTCAAATCTATCGGTGATCGCGGCCGCGCTTGGAAACCCGACCCGATCACCAGTCAATTCCGTTTCATCGTTCGCATGGCTTACGCGTGCCATCAGGCGAAGGTGCCGTATGATCTCACCTGGGATCGGCACGAGTCCGCGATGCGCGCCACGGTTACGGCTACGGGCAATATCCCGATGCCTAAGCCACTTCCCAAACCGCCCAAGCTTAAGATCGTCTCCGATTGGAAGCCTGCCATCTGGGACGCGGTCTATCGTCTGGACGCGTATCACGATGGCACTTTGAACAGGATGCGGCCGGGATTCGTGATCGCGCACTCGTGCGGATTGTCGCTCGTGCATCCGTCCGAGTCGGGCGAACTGGGAGTAACCGAGCATGGGGCCGATGAGGATATCCGGCAACGCTGGCTCGTGACGCACACGGCATCCGGTAAGGGTTTCGGCCTAACGCTCAATTTCAAGCGCGCAACGGACGCACTATTGCTCGCTGCGACGTTCGCCGTTGATTGGACCCAGCACGCGGACACACTCAAGGCTAATCCAGAATTCCGCCGGGCCGGATACACCGTGCAGGCGGCATTCTCCAGCGGATTCGAGAAGGACTCCGCGAAACGCAGTCTCGCGGAATTGGAGCGTGCGGCATGACCAATGCGGAGTATCAAACCAAACGTATCGCCGAAGGTCCAAGTCTTCTCGCGGCGCTGCACAAGGTACTTGAGAGCCACTGCGAGGAGCAAGACCTAGAGCGAGGCTCAGCACTGCGGGACGCTCTCACAGACATGCGACACCTAACGGACATTTACCAGCTCGATTTCGGCGAACTGGACCGTTATGCACACGAAGGCTACTTAGAAGAGCTAGGGGCCGTGCTGTCAGGGGAAGTGTCATGAGTGGTCCACTGGAAGTTATTGGCCCGATCCAGGGCGGCAAGGGCATCGAGGGGGCGGACATAGTTCCGCCCTCCCTCGATCAAGCGCGTGAGTTCGCCCGGCACAGTAAGGCAGAGAACACGCTCCGGGGATACAAAGCGGACTGGCGGGATTTCTGCGGGTGGTCTGAGTCGCACGGGCTGAGTCCTTTGCCGGCGTCGCCTGAGAGCGTCGCGGCCTACATCGCAGAGTGTGCGGGGCGCCTGAAGGTCGGCAGTATCCAGCGAAGGTTAAACGCAATCGCTGAAGCGCACAAGGCCACAGGTCTGGACTCGCCCACTACGGCCGGCATCGTTCGCAACACCCTGAAGGGCATCCGCCGCACTATTGGGACCGCTGCCAAGCCAAAGGCGGCGGCATTGACGGACCAAATCCGCACTATGGTAGACGCTGCGGACGACGGCACTATCGGCGCGCGGGATCGCGCACTAATCCTGCTAGGTTTCGCGGGAGCATTCCGGCGTTCGGAGCTGGTGGGCTTGGACGTGGAGGATTGCGCGTTCGGCAAGGACGGCCTGACGATCACGTTACGGCGTAGCAAGACCGATCAGGACGGCGCCGGCCGCAAGATCGGAATCCCCTATGGCTCGAATCCCGAGACGTGTCCGGTCCGCACTATTCAGGCGTGGATTGAGCAGGCCGCACTATTGGGCGGCGCACTATTCCGCGCGATCAACCGACACGCGCAGGTTCAGCCGGGCCGGTTGAGCGGTATCGACGTGGCGCGCGTGGTGAAGAAACTCGCACTGCGGGCCGGACTCGACGCTACGGCGTACGCGGGCCACTCGCTGCGGGCTGGCCATGCTACCAGCGCCGCGATTGCAGGGGCCTCGGAACGGTCGATCATGAAACAAACGGGCCATCGGAGCGTGCAGATGGTCAGGCGTTATATTCGGGATGGCAGTTTGTTCCGGGAGAACAGCGCGGGGAAGTTGGGGCTGTAGCGGCTGCTCAGTGATCGCGAATGGCTTCTCGCTGAAGATAACCGAGGGAGCCATTCGCCTTGACCGGTCCTCTAAGATTTTTCGGGCGCTTCTTTGCGGTGGGCGGCTTTCTTGGCGTCCTCAACCACCTGTAGAAAATGGCTCACAATTCTGGTTACATCGTTCTCAATGACAACAACGTCGCGAGTCTCGAAATAGAGGAAATTGTTGTTGTCCGCGTCTCTCACAGAAAAAGAAATTCTGCCGTATGTCGTCGTTGCATCCTTCACTTCGAAGTCAAGAATCGCATCCGCCTGGGTCGCGTCCATCTTGTCGAAGTGCGTCCAGAGATCGGTACCGCTCACAATGTTTGTCACCTTGGCAAGGATGTCCGGGTCCTGCCTGACGCAGGTCCCTTCAGAGCCGTCGCCACAAGAGATTGATGTGGTAGCCCGGACTACCAGTGCCGATGTTTTGATTTTCGCCAAAGCCGGGAGGTTGGGAAGGTTGGGCGTTTGAGCTCGTGTGGAAACGGCGAAAAGCAGAGACGCAAAGACAGCAATTGCGGTCTTTGTCATGGCCGGGTGCCTTTCCCGCAACCGAATTGAATCGGCAGCGTAATCAATTTCGCGAACGGTCAAGCTTAAGTCTATGTTAGCGCTGGTTTAAGAGAAAGGCGATTTGTTGCCGGAGCAAGCTGGAATCTTATAACTGTGCCGCTCCCCATTGTCCGCCAACGAGACTGTCTAGCCACCGACGTGTAACCGCGTGAGCTTCAAAATCGAAAGGAAAGGGGCTATTCCCAGCTCGGCTCGACCTCGACAGAAACAGTCCTCTCGACCTCGGATGTGGTCCATTGCTTTTGGCTTGCCCAAGCGAGTATCGCAGTCATATAACGGCTATAAGCGTCGAAAGTGTCACCCGTCCAATCTCTAGGTCGCTTCTTCAAGGGAACCGGGTGTATAAACACCGGCCAAACCTTTCCGCGAATTACTTCTCCGTCTATGGGAACTGGGGCGTCATGCTCAAATCCGAGAGATAGGCACAAGAAGTGAAGAGTCTTGGAAATCAACACAGAACTCCATGAGAGGTTCCCCCGCAGACTTGTCCAGGATTCTTCAATTGATTCTGACCGACGTATTGATTGGGAACAATCGCGAAGAAGAGACTCGATCGTTTCGAGCTTACGATTTCCCCAGACAGCGTCGGGGCGTCGCCACATGGTGCCCCATGAAACGACTAGCGCGAGAGCCTGCGTATACCTTTGATTCCGAAACTGTCGAATTATCTCGTCGGGATCTGAGCGAGATGCGCCCCGCCAATCAGCGGGTTGAAGGACCCGATGGCTCCACTTTGCGACATCAAATGGACGCCCTCTAAACGGCCCGACTGGCATGGTGTGCCTTATGGGAAACGGATACCTGGTTGCTGCTTCGAATGTCTCCGCGTCAGACTTCCAGTACAGCATTCGTCTTCGAATCTCCAATTCTACGGAGTGTGTCCAGCATTAACCCATTTCAAGACGGCTATTCTTCAAGAATGGACATCAACAAGATGCTCGCCGAGTTGCGGGCCGAGCGTGAGAATATCGAACAAGCTATCGTCACCTTGGAGCGCCTCGCGGCAGGACGCGGCAAGCGACTGGGACGGCCGCCGGCCTGGATGGCAGTGGTGAAACGGCGCGGCAGGCCACCAGGGAGCAAGAACAAGCCGAACGATAATTGAGCGGGCGGAACACCGCGCGGATCGCCCCAGCTCCTCTAATCCGGCGGATGGCAGACCTTGCACGCCGTGTACCCCTTCGCCTTCGCATCCTTCAGACTAATGGGGATCTTGCTCAACGACAGATACCGGCATCCGTCGCGATGATACTTCTTGCCAGTGCGCGTGACGTAGACGGTCTGAGTCTTTGGGTCCTGTTGGGCCGCTTTGTCTTGCTGAGCGGGAATCGGGAGCGCAACAGTAAAGAGGAGCGATATGCAGAGCGTGAGCGCCGCAAGCAAGCGTCGCATGGTGAACCTCCAGGCGGAAGGATTACGCCTCTAAGCCTATCGCGAAGTTAGAACATCCGCATTATGCCGGCAGCGGTATCTGGGCATCATGCAAGACGCCCGGCTTTGTTTGGACGGCACGGCCCGCTGGGTTGAGGGCCGCTACTGTCCGACACCCTTGCAGGAGGAGCGGCCCTATTGGGAGCAATACTTCGAGCTGGTCAAGGTGCAAAATGCCCATGACCGCGAGCGTTGCCGGGATCTGAACGGATCAGAGCCTTGGGCTTGCGAGAACTGTGATTGCACCGAGCGTTTGGAGCACAAGCTCGCAACTCTCAGTGATCCGTTCTTGAAGACGCTCCGAGGTGGCTGGTGTTCTCACAATGGCCGTGCCATTTGCGAGTCGCCATCGTGATTGGTTGCAAAGCTCGACAAACCATAGCCAATGACGTAGCCAAGCCGCCGGACATAGACGAACTCTGTGGACAAGTGGGAACGTCGGTGGCTTCTAAGTCTAGAGCACATAACGAGGCAAGAAAGGGTGGACAACGCTCCCTCGAACTACGAACCAGAAGGTCGCATGTTCGAGTCATGCCGGGCGCACCAATAACTCCAAACCTGTTAGCTGTTTACGGCCCGATTTAGGATTTGCGATTGCGCATAACAAATTGGACTGTGCCCAGAATTATGCCCACTCAATGCCAGTCTGGCCTTTTCGATCGCCACGCGCGTGTTGTATTCCTGCGGGTGCACGTACCTTCTGGTGATCGACATATCACGGTGCCCTGCGAGATAAGCGAGCGTCCATGGGTCCATGAACGTCGCCCAACGCGTCAGGCACGTGTGCCGGAAGGTGTAGAGCGGGAAGGTGTAGAGCGGGAAGGTGTAGAGCGGGAAGGTGTAGAGCGGGAAGTGTCCCACACCCGCGAGCGTACATGCCCTAGAGTGCTGGCCCTGCAGACTCGACGGCTCAATGTGGCCGCTCTTCGTCGCCGCCGGGAAAATCCATGGCCCTAGCTGTGCGTCGCGCCGTACCTCTAGGATCGATTGCGCGCGCTGGAAAAGAGGAATGCGGCGGCGGGCGTTGTTTGTGTTGCCGTGGGTGATGAAGGGAGAGAAAATCGACGAGAAGATTCCGCTTCAGGCTTACGATGCCATCAAGGCGAGATAACCAGACGTCTGGCATAGAGCGATGAAGACGACCAGCAAGCGACTTCAGAAGCTTGAGAGGATGTTCGCTCCTCGGGTGGACAAAGAGGACGATTGGGGCAGTATGGCCGGCGTGCGCGACGAAATCCTAAATCGCGCAGAACAGTCGGGCGAGTCGTGCGGTTCTGAAATCCGAAATGTGCTGGACAAGCTTGGGCCCGCCGGGCTGTGGCGCGAAACAGTCCGCAGCCTTCTGGCCGATCATGGCTTCGTCCAGGCCGGTAACGAGAGCTTCGCGGAAACAGTGGCGCGATCACTCGACATAGGCACGGATGAATTGCGAGTGTGTATCGCCCAGGGGCAAATTGGCTCCGCCCTGCTGGAAAGATTTGGTGGTCTCAATACCTACGGATAATGTAAATTAACGGGCTGCTTCAGGGTTCGGAGGAGCGACTCGCCGCGTTCCGTCGTATACGTGACGAAATTCGCGATCATCTGTATGACTTCCCAGCCGTGGATGCTTGAATGAAGTAACAGGGCTTACTTTGCTTTGGCCACGATGGATTCAAGCGCATCGGCGTTTTGTACTATTGGCCCATTCAAAAGAACCGGCTCCGGCAGAATGTCGCTCCAGCGTGCTCCGGGCGCATAAGCGGCCGTCAAATCCCAGAAGAACCCGTTGCGCTCGCAACAGTCCGGATGAAGTTGGCCTGAGGTCTCCGCTTTCTTGATGACAGCGGCAAGAACATGGCCGGGGTCCCAGAATTGCCGCACCCGGCGGTCATTAAGACGATCGAGCACGCTCGTATCCGGTGCGCTCCAGTCCGTCGGGAGAATCGGCTCCCACACCGCGAACACTACCACCGAGCTGGCGCGGTGATTATTCAGAATCTTCTCGACTGCGGAGGACCCCCGCAGGCAAACCGGTCAAGTCGGAGAGAGCAGCAGAATCACGCGCAGATCGGCGGATGTTCGGTTGAATTCCGATTGCAGCGCGGAAAGCGCCGAGGTGTTCATTTCAACGAGCGGCAACTGCCCCGCTGGCGCATGGCCCGTTCTTGTGAAGTAAACGCCGCCGAGAACCACAACCACGGACGCTGCAAGAACAATTGACCAAGTGCGCTTCACTGGGGAACCTATAAAGCTGCCATCAGCTCCGCGAGTGTCTGGGGAAAGATCATCACGCCGAGCACGACCGTCGCACACAGGCCGAAACAAACCAGACTCAGACGGCTGCGCCGCTGGCAGCTTCTTCTGCCCCGGTACATTTGAAAGGCACTCACGCCAAGCAAAATCACGGCGAGGACAATCAGCCACGGCCGCAACCTGTCCAACGTAACACTCAATCCTAGAACACCCGCGGCCCCGGCGATGCCCAGAGGCAAACAGCACGCCAGCGTTGCCAATGCGCTCATGACGGCGGCGACAGGTGTTAGGCTTTTCAGTGACGCCCATGTTCGGACCACCTTGGTTTCATTGATCTGATATCCCATTCTCGCCTCCCGCACCGCCGCTCGAATCCAATCCGAAGGCGGTAAACCTGCACGCCGTCCGCCGTCGACATAGGTGCGGCACATCATTCCGAATGCGCCAGCCGCGCGTGCCGCAGGCTCGACGTCCAGCCCGTCAATCCGAATGCTAGGTGAGCCGAGAAAGCCGACCTGTTGCGCCGTGGCCGCGTCCTTCACTTCGACTTCAAGCATGTCCGCGGGCGTCCCCTCTTGCTCCAACACTTCACGCACGCGGTCGACGACCGCGATATGGTGGGGGCAACCCGAAAAATAAAGAATCTCGACTTTCATGGCTTCTTCCTTGGCGGCCGGGGTTTCGCTATCGCTTCAAGAACCGGACAAGAGTTCCGATGTTTCGACGGTTGCCGGAGAGCCGTGCGACACTGCCGCAACGCACCGGACAGGTCCATTTCCATCGCCTGTAGTTCCGCAATCTTCGCCCGTACGACACCGAGTTTTTGCGCGATCAAATCCCGGACGTGTTCGCAAACCTCATGCGGATGACGCTGGATTGAAAACAGTTCCCGGATTTCCTTGAGGGAAAACCCGAGCTGTTGCGCCTTCTGGATAAATTCGAGATCGGCGACTTCCTGCTCCTTATAAAGCCGATAGCCGCCCTGCGTCCGAGCCGGTCGTGGCAGAAGGCCCGACTTTTCATAGAAACGGATGGCATCAACACTCAAGCCGGTTTTCTGGGCGACCTGGCCGATTTGCAGAGAGGGAGTTCCCTTCACCCCAAGCATACAGTCTGGAGTTAACTCCAGAGTCAAGTAAATTGCTCGATACGCCTGGAGAGGACATTAACGAAATGGTTTCTGTGACACACTGACTCCTTTGGTTGACGGTCTCTATATTTCCGCTATCGCGGAAGGGCGGAGGGCTGGTGAGCCTCCGCTGCTCGATGGAAGAAAGTGCCAGATACATCTGAAATGGTCCAGACAAAATGACGGCAGTCTCAAGATAGAATTGGACAGGCAGACGATGGCCACACGGGCTGGGGATCACGGGCGCGAGTGCGGGTGCCGATTTGTAAACGGCGACGTGAGGCGGCTGCTCTACGAAGAATACCCTCGCTCTATTGTCCCCGGGTTCGCGGCGGAGGTTCCCGAATGGCTCATCCTCTTCGAAGTACCCACCGGTCAAATATGAGATGGGTTGCGGTCTTGTGGGCCACGTGGCTCTGTGCTATTGTTGCGCTCACCTTCCCGCCGTTTCTGGGTAACCTGGACATCTTCCGCCAGGTTGATCGCAATCTCTATGTGCTGATGCTGGTCGCTCTTGGCGCTGCCGTTCCCGCCGCGGTGGGTTATCACTTCTTGAGGCGCCGGTCGTTTTGGCGCTGGGAACCGCAGGTCCTTCCCATTGCTTTTGTTGTGCTGTGCGCCATCTATTCGCCCGGGGGCGCCGCCGTAACTCTCTGGATGCTTGCCGCCGCCTTCGCTACCGGGAAGGCCGTCACCCAGATATTTGGCACCCCGGCCGACCTTGCTCTCAGTACGCTAGCGGGATTCGGAATCTTTTCCGTGCTGCTATTTATACTCGGCATGAGCCACGCCTTCTATCCGTGGGTATTTGCGGTACTGTTCTCTCTTCCTATCGTGCTGTTTTGGAAGTGCTTTGGCGATTTGGCAAAGGAGTGCCGAGCCCTGCGCTCCCGATGGATCCAAGACCGTGAGATAACTTCACCGCACGTAAGCATCGCGGTATTTGCGTCGATCATTCTTGCGCTCATAGCTACCACAACGCTACTGACACCCGCCTGGAACGGAGACAGCATTCAGTTCCATCTTCCTCTCATGCGAGTCTTTCTTTCGAATCACGATTTAACCGTCCCGTCCGCGATTCCTTACGGCTACTATCCGCAGGGCTTCGAAGTCTTAGCCTCGGCTGGGTTTGCGCTCGGGGGACAAACAGCGGCTCAGCTCGTCAATCCGGCGTTTTTCTGCCTCGCAATTTTGGCGCTATATCGCATAGCGCGTTACTGCGCCATTTCCCGCTCCTGGGCGGTCGTCGGCGTAGTTTTGGGTATATCCATTCCCTTTGTGCATTGGGCGGGCAGCGTGGTCAAGAATGACTTTCCACTTGCCGCTTATCAATTCGCCGCGCTGTTGTGCTACTTTCGCTGGCGCGAAACAAGCGTCTTCCGCTGGATTCTCTTGAGCGGTTTCTTTATCGCGACGAGCCTGGGCGTCAAAAATGTTGCGGTGTTCGGCGCTGTTCCATGGGCGCTCGTAGCTGCGTACTCCCTATGGCGCCAACCGCGGAGCTTCAGTCGCGCAGTTTCAGTGGCAGCTGCTGTCCTGGTGTTGGGTTTGCTCTGGCAGACTCGCGCCTACTTGGCTACAGGAAACCCTCTTTTTCCTCTTCGCCTGATGAGTTCCAGCGATGCGGCGGCGCGCCTTCCTTCCCAACACCCGAAATGGCCGGTAATGATCTCAGCTGCTTATGACGTTCATTTTCACGGTAAACCGCATTTCGAATCACCAACGCAAAATCCAATGGGAATCGTCCTTCTATTGATAGCTCCCCTCTTTCTGCTTCCCCTCGGCAGCAAGGCGCCACGATGGACCGAAGGAGTGCTGTGGCTGTTTGTGATCCTTTATTATCCGCAGTGGGTATATAGCGCGGCCATTCTGCGATACGCAATTGCGCCGGCCCTCCTGCTTGCAGTTCTCGGGGCCGCGAGAATGGCGCTCGTCCCAAGACCCCTCGCAATTATTGCCATGGGCGCAGCCCTATTATTTTCGATCCCAATTATCATTCTCATCGAGATGGCGCCCGCTGAAATTCCATTGTTTTTGAAGCAGATCGATGCCGCGACCTTCCTCCGCCGCACCCTGCCCCCATACGGGGCGGTTGAATTCTTGAGCCACCACGCCAAGGCTTCTGATTCAATAGCCAGCGTGGGAGACTGGGCCGCCGCATATACGCCAAATCCGGCAAAGTTCCACCTGTTCTACCTTACGAAGCGCGAGTATGAACCATCTGAAGTTCGCCGAGTCTTGCATCCAGACGACCGTTATCTCATTTTGCCGAACAGCCCAAATCTCGCGCAGCTCGAATCCACAGCCAGCGAACATCGTCGTCTGACCCTTGTTTATCAAGATCCCAATTTCGTAGTAGAAAAGCTGTCCCCCACACCCATTAGATAGTGGCCGCTAACCGCCTGTGACAAAATCGAACATGAACGTCGGCGACCACCAGGAGCAGCTCGTGAGTTTTATGGACTGCTCTTTATTCTCGGCTGCTACGTCCTGTGCGCTGTTACTGGATTCTTTGGGCTGGAGTGGTGGGACAGCAACAGGTGGATTGGCGGCGTTCTTGTCGCCCTAGCGGTTCTGATCGGACTTGTCGGAGCTATTACCGGCGGCTTCCGGCTTGGCCATGCCTCATTCTAACTGTCGCTCCACTTTCGAAGTAGCTGCAACGCCTTCCCCAAACCGTGCAGGGCCCACACAACCGGAATCTGGCTGTCGGCAAAGCCAACCCCAAATCCAAAGTCGATGAAATAGGAGGCTTCCCAGGCCCCGTCTTTCCGTTGTGCGCCAACCAGCCAGCTCACGCCCGCCTCAATCGCGTGAAGCGAATTCTCGCCCGGTTCGGCGCCCAAGCAAAGCGCGTACGCTGCTAGTCCGGTGTGTTCGGGCAAAGAACGCGAAGATGCGCCGTACCAATCTTCGCCCCAGCCACCGTCGGCATTCTGTTGTTTGAGCAACCAGTCTTTCCCTCGCTTAACGGCGGAATCTTCCGGACCGGCGCCGGATCTTACCAGAGCCTCCAGTGCCACGGCTGTTCCATAAATGTAGCAATGGCACCATCCGTCAATCCAACTGCCGTCGGGAAGTTGCTGCGATCGAAGCCACTCGAGACCGCGCACCAGTTGCGGATCTTGAAGATCCACTCCCGCCAACATCATCGCCTGCAAAGCGCGGCTGGTGTTCGATAGCCAGCGCCAATTCGGCCGCAGAACCTGGCCTCCGAAGGTACTGAATGAGCCGTCCGGTTCTTGCAGCGAACGAAGGGCCGCCAGCGAGTTCCGCACGGGCCCCGACTCCCCGCAGGAAATCAGTGCCATGCCAACAACGCCGCTATCGTCAGAATCCGCATGACCTGGATGGCACGCCTCATCGCGGCTGTAGGCCCACGACCACAACCCGTCCGCCGGACGTTGCGCTGCAATGAGAAAATCGCAGGCTCTTCGCACCATCGGGTGATCCTCGGGAACACCGGCAGATTTTAGCGCTAACACCGTGAGAGCGGTATCGAAAATGTTGATGGATATCGGCCTGCCTCGAAGTGAACCGCTACCCACGTATTCAATATCTCGGAAGGCAGCAGTCGGGCGGCTCTTCTCTTCCTCTAGTCCGAAAACTGTGGTGAAGAATAGATCTGCGATCAGTGGATAGATGTATGGATAAGCCCCCCCCAGTTCGAAAATCTTGTCGCGCCGAACCAGGGCGTACTCGGCAAGACGCTGGGCAGTCCGCGATGTATCTCCTGCCAGGTGGCGTAAGCCGGCTGTGATGAGAAGCATGGTGTCGAAGCCGATCGGCTGCGGCGCCCGCACTGCGGCGGTCTCAAGTTGACTCGCGGGCGGGTACGTTAACGCACGCATGAGTACCGCCCCGAGCGTCCTCTCCATCGCGCTAGGTGCTCGATACGAGTGCGGGTATTTTTGGGTTAGCGTCCAGCGTTCCGTAGGATGTTTTCGTGACGCGAATAACAGCAGGCGCTGGAACATCATGCTGGGCCTGCGGTCTGCCAGAATTTCCGCGCGGCAATCTGGCTGAAACAGCCACCCCATAAACTGCGTGCCAGGGTCGCGATAAGGCGGCCCGTTCTTCTGAAGATATTCGCGCGCCCGCGTCACCACCAGCGACTCACCACGCGCCCATGACAGAAGCGGTAATGCCATGCATGTTTCGAGGCCAGTGGCCGGCTCTCCGGGATATGGACCTATGCCGCCATCTGCGCCGGCACAGGCCTCCAGAAAATCACAAATGTCGGCGACCACCGCCGATTCAGGCTTTTCGCCCAACAGCGCCAGGCCGGCCGCGTACCAGATGCAGCAGTTAGAACGCAGCGCTCCCATCCACCGCCCTTGATCGTCTTGATGGATGCTCAGCCACTGGATACACCTCTCCACGCAAGAGTCTGCCCGCTCCACGATACCCATCAATTTGCTTATCCCGAATGTAGCATCGTGCTACATTCATTTTTTGGCGGCAACGGTCGGACGTGCAATTGAATTCTCGATCATCGTCGCTACACGCAATCGCCCGGAGTCTCTCTCCTTCCTTCTGCACGCCATTACGGAGGTCCAGTACGCGGCTGAGCGATTCGAAGTAATCGTCGTCGATGATGGCAGCACCACTCCACCAGACGAGCTATTGGCGGCATTCGCGGCGCGTCTTCAGGTCTCACGATTTGTCCAACCGCACTTAGGACCAGCGTCCGCCCGTAACGCTGGCGCTTCCCTCGCGCGCGGCAAGTACCTGGTATTCACCGACGATGACTGTCGTCCTGACCCAAATTGGCTTTCCTCATTAGCCGCCGCCTTTTCCGAACGGCCCGTCGCGGCGATTGGCGGGCTAACCGTGAATGGCCTGGAGCAGAACATTTATGCGGCCGCCAGCCAGATGCTGATTTTGTTTCTGTTCGAGTACTTCAATCGTGATTCCAACGACGCGATTTTCCTGACCAGCAGCAACTTGAGTTTTCCAGCAGAAACATTCCGCCAGTTAGGGGGATTTTCCAGCGAATTCCCAATCGCGGGCGGAGAGGATCGGGAACTGTGCGATCGCTGGCGGCACGCTGGCTTTCGATTGCTCTACCGGCCCCAGGCGATAGTCAGGCACTTTCACCCGCTCACGTTTCTCGGCTTCTGGCGGCAACATCAGAACTACGGGCGCGGAGCCTATCGCTTTCACAGCATTCGCCACCAGCGTGCAGGTGGCGCGGTGAAAGTCGAGCCGGTGGCATTCTATCAGCGAATGCTCGCCTTTCCTTTTGGGAGAGTTTCTTTATCACGCGCGGCCGGAATCAGCATTCTGGTGGCGTTATCGCAGATCGCGAATGTATCCGGATTCTTATTGGAGCGATTTCGTATGCACCGCGCCTAGCCTCTCACGATGACGCGCCAATAAAAGCAGGCCCAGTAAAGCCAGCGTCCACAACGACGCCTGCGCCCGGATGAGCGCCGTAAGCGCCAAGGCCAGCGGGACGACTGTTTCATACAACTCCGAAAGGGGGACATACGCGTATGTGTTCAAATTGATTTGCTGGCCCAGAAAACGCCTCCACGCGATATTCAATGCAGGCAGCAGGAAGAGCGGCACAGTAATTGGCGCCAGGGGCCCGTCCGCAAGCAGCACCATCAGCAACAAAGAAAGGCAGACCTCGACGGCAAAAAGAATACGGAGCAGCACCTGCGCAGCCCGCTCGCCGATCGCGACCGCCGTGGTCCGCACACCGGTAGCAAGATCGCCTTGGCGGTCAAGACTCTGATGCACGATGGTGATCCGAAGACCGTAGACGGCGAGAATTGCAATCCAGCAAAGAGCCGCTGGAAAGGCGGCGCGCCATGCCAGCAGCATCACGGCGGAAGGGGCCCAGTACTGTGCCGATGCCACCACGGGTCCCATCCAAACATGTTCCTTGAATCGCGGCGGGAACGAATACGACCAGACGATCAAATGACAGGCTGCGATGGCGGCCAGCGTCCACCCATCGGATAGCAGCAGCGTGAGCGCAAGGCTCGCGGATTCGAATGCTAATGCTACACCAAGTCTGGCTCCATAACTCCAGTGCTCCAGCGGAGTGGGTTTCCCGGCGCGCCGGTCCACTTCAATATCGCTAAGATTATTCAACATGTACCCGCACGCGGTTCCCAACAAAAACACCGCGCACCAGGCAAGAATCGTCTGCAGCTTTAGATCCTCTGCGTTTCCTTGAGCAGCCAGGAAAAAGGTTCCAAACAGAGGCAGGAGACTGCCGAGCAGCCATTCCCCGTGTCTTGAAAACGCCAGAAACTGCCGGAGGTCGCTGGACTTGCTAGCGGAGGACATTTTTGTCCGCCAGGGTTGCGGACCACGAGCGAACCAGGTGATTCACCAAAACCTGCAGTTCTTCGCCCTTTGGTCCCAGGCCTTGCAGTTGCGCGCGCAAATCCTGAAGCTGCTGCTGAAGAAGATGCCGCTCTCCGGCGTGTGCGTCCATGAAATCATCTACTGCCTGGAACAATAACCCAAGAGATCGGGCCAATTGATGAAGTTGCGCCAGCCGGTTGGACAAGCCCACACCCGAAACAGCGCCTGCCCACACCGCAAGTTCGAACAAAGGAGCTGTTTTGCTGGTTGCGAGCGGCCGCGCTTTTTCCTGGCGCTCGCGATGCGTCATCTTGAGATCCCAAGCTTGACCGCCAATCAGCGCATTGCAATCCAACGTCTGCAGCAAGCGACGCTGGAACGCCACCAACTGCGCCAGCGCCTCGCCATTCCGGACATCGGCTACTACCGAGTCTGCTGCCAGCGCAACCAAAGCAAACGCTGCCAGGATGGATTGTGGCTCACCAAAATGCGCGTGAAGTGCTGGCCTGCCGCGGCGATGCGATGCATTATCCATGCACGGTAAATCGTCAATCACGAGCGAGGCGCAGTGGGCCAGTTCCACGGCAGCGGCGGCTCGAAGCGCAAGTTCCGCGTCGGAGTTTAAGATACGCGCAACGCGTAAGGCGAAAAGAGGTCTGATCCGCTTACCGCCGCTGAACACAGCCTCGCGCATCGCCGCTCCGATGCTCTCCGATGCGTGCACCTGCAACGGCTCGCGTTGGCTGAGCTTTAAATTGGTTGGCCGGTCAAGCATCTGGCGCAATCTTGTTTCAATAAGCGCAAGGTCCGCTTGGATGCCATGATCACAGTCCTGAACCCCCATGTGAAGCACAGTATAGCGAACGCAACTGCGGGGAGGATCGGTTGGTCCATGGGATTGACGTAAAGTGCCACCGCGGAGGCCGGCTATGGGGCAGCAGGAGCCACGGTGCAGGGCTCGGTCGGTGCTGGAACTTTTACCTAAGGATGTAAATGGACCAATATCGGCAGGAGCTTACGCCTCCGCAGCCGCCGTTGCGTACAACGGAAGCAGCTGACCTGACCTGGCTTTTTTGTA
>PMUP01000101.1 GCA_003166865.1 Bryobacterales bacterium | reverse complement strand
TAGTTTGCCAGTGGCGCGTATAGGCGCCAATCCAATCTGCCAGTCCCTGCGACAGGCTTGCTTCGGCATAGATATAACTGCTGGCGCCCAACACGGCGACAAACAGAGCCGCTGGCAACACCTCGCCGGTTCCAGCGTTATGAATGGGAATGGTGGCCCCGGCATAATCGACAAACAATTTCTCGCCTGCCCGGTGTTCGTGCCGCAGCACAACTTGCTGGCGCCGCAGCCAGCCTCGGTAGAGATCGCAGTACCGGCTGTAACGATAGCCGTCCGGGCTCTGTTCGCGGTACTCTTCCCAGAACAGTTGCAAGGTCACGTGCTTATTGGTTTGCAACTCGTGGCGAATCGCGGTGTAGTCCGGTTCTGGCGGATGTGTCCGGCTTTGGAGTGTCTCCCGAGATGGAGCCACCGCCTTCCACAATCGGTCGTCGTCGAAATCGGCGACGTCCGCCCATTTCAAACCCGCCGTTGCGGCGGCCTTCAGGTAATCGGAAACCGTCGCCTGACCGGCACAACTCAGCGCGATCTGGCGCTGTGATAGCCCCAGAGCGTGCAGTCTCAGAACTTCTTTGATCTTGCGCACAGGCAACCTTTCTTGCGGCAACCGGTATCCTCCACTTTCAGTGGAGACCAGCCTGCCGCTGGTTTGCCCAGCGCTTCATAAAGACGGCTTAATAAAAAGATTCCGACGATGCCGATCACCCTTCCGAGAATCGCCGAAAACTGATCGGCTTCCCGTCGGAACGGTGATCGCCATCACCTCGGAATCGTGATCGGCATCATTTCGGAATCGCGATCGCCATCACCTCGGAACGCTGATCGGCATTGCTCGGAATACGCATTCATCTGATGGAGATGAGGATCAGCTCCTTAAAATCGCTGTGATTCTGAAGCCGCACGATCTTTTTCATGAACTCCCAAAGTCCAAGTGCGTAAGTGAGAGCCGGACGAATGTCGGCCCGTGGGTCGCGGACCTCCGGCTGCTCGTGTTTAGATAGAGAATCCATCACGGCTAAGCAGGCTCGGCCTAACTGTGAATCTGGCCTGACATCGATGCCGCAACGCTTCAAAACGGCCTCAAATTCGAACATCAGAGATTCGACGTCGCGAAAAGATGCGATTTGTCCGTCCATACGTTCTCCTGCCGACGTTGTGATACTCAAGGCAAGGTCCTCCCAACGACTACCGGCCAGAAGTTCGGATCGGGATTTGGATTACCGGTCTCAGTTCTTCGAGTTGGGTCCGATAACGAAGGGCAATTTTGTTGTACAGGTCCGCCATCTGCTTCGCCTCGACGGTTACCAACAACGCGTACGGAATCGACTTGGCGGCTCTGTCACTAGCTCCGCCACGCCTAGCGTTATAGTGAACGTCAAACACGGGATCGTTAAGGGAGCTTGCTCGGAATTTCTTCGAGGCGGTGAGACAAGGTTCCCACTTGTGGGCGTCTCGCCGCAGCTCGTCTTCCGTTGCGTATGCCTTGGATGAGAAAAAGGATTTCGTGGCCGCATTCTTTGATGTGCCGAATTCCGTCTCTGTGAACTTGTTTTTGTTCGGCCTGAATGCCACTTCGAGCCCGGCTCTCGTGTAGTTAAGGGGGTCTTGAGGGTCGGTCTCCGTGGCGTAGCAGAACGTTGCTCGGATGCCCACCGTACCGGAGAGACCGGTCGAAGGAAGCGGAATTCTCGCCCGGAGGTAGCGCCCAGGTTCGAGTTCTCCTTGGTAAAGAATGTGAGCAACACCGTCGGGGCAAAGAATGAGGTCTTCTATCTCCGAGGGAATTCTGCCCCAGCCCACTTCGCGCTGGTCGTGTCCACCATCCTCGGAGTGATGAATCAGGAGGGCCTTTAGAGCGAGAGGCTGAAGAACGGGGCCAAGGAATGTTTTCACGCCGATTGCGGTTCGAAGCGCTAGAGGGGACGCGAAGCTAGTACCCTGTATTGGAACGGAATACCCCTTTTTGTCCGAGCTGAGAACCCAGAACGGCTGCGACGGAGAACCGCCAAATGCAAGGATTTCCGGCTTGACCCTGCCGGGACTCCGGCCTGGTCCAATCGAGCTGTAGGTAGCCCGCTTCCATTTCTTGCGGTGGCTGTCACTCGCCCCGACACAGAGCACATTAACGCCGTCTGCGGGCGCTTGGATTCGAGCGTTGCCCGAGTCCCAATCGTCCTCGCCACTGTTTCCAGCAGCCACTGTTACGAGCGTCTTGCCGTGGGAGAACTGTTCATCAAGGCTGGCTGTCCAAACGTGAACCTCGTCGTCTTCGATGGGGAGATCAGGTCCTAGGCTAAGGTTTACGAAGTCGAAAGGATTCTGACGGAGGACATCGATAATTCGGTTAAGGACGTCGAAGTAGTGGCCTTGCGGGTCGTGGAGCGTATCTTTGTCGAGAACCCTGTAGTGATCAATCGAAGCGAAAGGTTGCGGCGCTGGCTCCCCCTTTTCAAGTGAGCCGAACAGGATCGCTGATGAGACCCCGAGTCCATGGGCTTGAGAGTCGGCAATGGCATCCCCGATGTTCAAGGTCTTCTTCCTCCGAACAAGGTCTTTGGGAAGAAAGTCCTGCGGCACACCGCCATCGAAGACAGCTACGCGAACATCTTTGTTCAGTGGCTCCAGCAAGGGAGTATCAACTTTGAATCCCGCCGGCGCTGAGCGAAGCATCCCACCGGTCCACGCCACTGGCCGGAGCTGGCGCAGCGAGGGCATCTCGCGAGCAACGCGAAGAAACGAGAACTTGGCCATCTCCTCATGGAGTTTGCGAGGGACCTTTACAGGCAGAAAGCAGAGTGCTTGCACTTGAATTCTTCGATCCAGGTCTACGGCAATATCGAGCCCGGCGAGGTACTCGCGAAACCCGTCGAGGATGTAGTCCTCACCGCTATGAAGGACCACTTCGAGAAGGGGGTTATCGGTCTTTGAACGCATCGGGCGAATCTTCTCCGCAGGAGCGAGAGAGCGTACGTCTTCGATGCGAATGATCTCTTCGGCGCCGTCGAGTTCCTCGGTCCAGCGTCCGAACGATGCGGCCCATCTCTGAAATGCTCTCCGCGATCCCGAAACAAACAGGTCAGCCGTCGGAGACGCGACCGGATTCTGAGGTTTATCGTCTTTCTTCTTTTCGAGCTTCGCGCCCTTTTCCGGGATGACTTGGCGTGGTCTGCTTCCGACCGCCTCCAGGCCCACCGTCCTAAGAAGCCCCGCGGGAAAGAACGTCTTCGCGAGATAAGAAGGATGGAGGGTAATCGCGGCAACCGATTCGTTGTGGGGGCAGGCGGCTGCCGGAAGTTGGTCGATATCGGCCACGGCCCGTTGGATTCGCGGAGCAAGGCGGTCGCGAGCTTCACCGAACGAATAAGCGTGCTTTTTAGAAGCTGGCTTCTTCGGCGGGTCGATCTTCTCTGTCAGCCTTTCGCCAAAGCCCAGCAGATAGTTTGCCATGTTCTTAGCTCCTCACGTCCTGATGTTTTCGAATCGTGTCCCGGCTTACGCCGGTCCATTCGTGCGCTTCCCGCTGGGAGAGGCCAGCCTCGATAAGGTTCAGAGCAAGGTCCGTTCGTTCTGTCTTTCTGAGATTCCCAACCCGATCATGGATGATTTTTCGGAGCTTCACATCGAATGGGGTGCGTTGGATTACAGCTTCCCGCCTTGCGCGTCTAATAAGGCGCTCGATATCGGCGTACGAAAGGCCCTGAAGTGTAGTCGCAAGAATAGCCCCCCACTGCTTTCCCAAGTCCCCTAGGTAGAGATCCACAGTGCGGCGCACATCGCCGAGGGAGGGCAGTCCGAATTCGATGATCGCTTCAAATCTTCTCCAGACTGCGGGGTCGAGAAGTTCCTTGTGATTGGTAGCTGCGATCAGGAGGCTTTTCCCTGGCCAGTTGTCAATCTCTTGGAGGAGCACAGTTACGAGCCGTTTCAGTTCGCCGACTTCCGTATCGTCGTCCCGCCGCTTTGCGATAGAGTCGAACTCGTCGAGGAGGAGAACACACGGAAGGCCCTTGGCGTAGTCGAGGATGTTTCGAACGTTGTTGCCTGTACGTCCAAGGAAGCTGCTCATGACTGCCGCAAGATCCAGAAGCACAAGCGGTCGTTCTAACCGATGTGCGATCCAACGGGCGGCGAGTGTCTTTCCGACTCCAGGAGGCCCTGTAAAGAGCGCCGTGCGTGTTGGATGAAGGTTCTCTTTGTAAAGTTCTTCCTCCCTCATCCTCTCTGAGACGAGCTGCTCAAGTGCTTCCTGAAGCACTGGCTCCCAGTGTGGCTCGAAGTCCAGGTGAACGGGATACTCGGGCCGTGCGAGCTGCAATCGAGAATCCAGATCGACAGGAATCGCTTCGACTGCGGCTCCACGTAGTACCGAGCTTTGAGAATTGGCCTCTCTTAGGAGCCTGGTCAGGTTGTCGGCAAACTCAGGCGATAGCTGTTTGTAACGATTTGCCAGACGACGAATAAACACCTGGACATCGCGCTCCTTTCCCAAAAGAGACAGGCGCGACAGCTGGACTAGTTCAGTCCTGATTTTCTCCAACTCTTCCGCATCCTTCATAAGATGATGATTTTACTTTGTATTGGCATGGACTAGTTTATATGCTACAATACAAGTGTAGTCCACTTCTCCGGTTTTTGGGAAGGGGGCCGCAAATTTAGTTGACCGAAAGGACAAGGTAAAAATGGCCAAACAACCAGGTCTCGACAATCGCAGCCGCGACAATAGTGTCAGCGCCGGTGCAAAAATCCTCATAGTGCCGAACGAAAAATCCCCCACCCCTGACAAGGGTTGAACCCGGCAACCGACTCTGGAAAGAGGAGGTGCCGGCCTGTGTTAAGGGGGAAAGACGTGCAGGAGATTGAGGAGCTGAAGCGACAAGGGCTGAGCATTCGAGCGATCAGCCGGTTGACAGGCTACGATCGCAAAACGATCAGCAGGTATCTGATCCATCCCGAAGGTATGCCGGTGTATGGGCCGCGAGCAAAACAACCGGGGAAACTGGACCCGTTCCATCCGTACTTACGGGGACGAATGCAGGCTGGCGTGTGGAACGCGCAAGTGTTGCTGCGGGAGTTGCGCGAGCGAGGCTACTTAGGCGGATATACGCTGCTGACCGACTGGCTGCGGCCGCAGCGGGAAGCGGCGCGCACCGTGGCCGTGCGGCGGTTCGAAACACCGCCAGGTAAGCAAGCCCAGGTAGATTGGGGCCATCTCGGGACTGTGGAGATCAATGGCGAACAACGAAAACTATGGGGCTTCGCCTTTACGCTGGGCTACAGCCGGACGATGATGGCCGAAGCAGCGCTGGATCAGAAGCTGGGGACGTTGCTGCGGATGCACGAGGAAGCCTTCCGGCAGTTGGGCGGAGTGCCGGAGGAGATTCTTTACGACCGCATGAAAACCGTGTGGCTGGAGACCGACGAGCGAGGCGAGATTGTCTGGAACCCGGTGTTTCTGGACTTCGCGCGCTATTGGGGTTTCACGCCGCGGCTGTGCCGGCCGTATCGGGCGCAGACCAAAGGCAAGGTGGAATCCGGGGTGAAGTACATTCGCCGGAACTTCCTGTGCGGATTACAAGGGCGCGAGCCCAGTGGTTTGAGCGACCTCAACGCTCAGCTGCGCGCTTGGGTGTGGGAAGTCGCCAACCGGCGAGTGCATGGGACCACGCACGAATCGGTGGCCGTGCGCTGGAAGGTGGACCAGTTGAGTTTGCAACCGCTGGACGGACAACCGCCGTATCCCTATGTCGATGACGAGCTGCGCAAAGTGGCGCGCGACGCCTACGTGTCCTGGCAAGGGAGCCGCTACTCGGTGCCTTGGGCATATGCGGGGCGATCGGTGTGGGTACGCGAGCGTGGCAGTAATGTGGAAGTCCACTATGGCCGCGATCGGATCGCAGCTCACGGCCAGGCCCGGCACAAGCACTTAGTGGTGACGCAGCCCGAACATCATCGTGGGATTCCGCTGGGCGCACGGCAGGAACACAAGATTCTGATCCACATTCAGGACACCGCGCCGGTGGTGGAGATCCGTCCGTTGGCGGCCTATGAGAGTGCAGCGATGGGAGGTGGGCGATGACTCCGATCGAGCGACTGCAAACGGCTCTCAACGGCCTGGGACTCAAGGCGGTGGAAGCGCGTCTGGAGAGCTTGCTGGAGGAGGCTTCCAAGAAGGAGCCGAGCTATGCCGATTTTCTGGATGAACTGCTGAGCTGCGAAGTGGACGCGCGACGAAGCCGCTATCTTCGGGCTCGTCTGCAGTTGGCGCACTTGCCGTTCTTAAAGAACTTCGACCAGTTCGACTTCGGCTTTCAACCTTCCATCGACGAACGGCAGATTCAGGAACTGCGTTCGCTGCGATTCATTCACGAGGCCAGCAATGTTGTTCTTCTTGGACCGCCCGGTGTTGGGAAAACGCATCTCAGCGTAGCCCTGGCCGAAGCTGCGATCCAATCTGGCTTCGGAGCCTACTTCATGACAGCCCATGACCTGGTCACCGATCTGGGACGCGCTTATCGCGAAGGTCGGCTGGATCGACGCATGCGAGTCTACCTGGCGCCGAAAGTTCTGATCATCGATGAGATGGGCTACTTGCCGTTGGACGATATGGGCGCAACCATCTTCTTTCAACTGGTCAGCGCTCGTTACGAACGCGGAAGCATTATCCTGACCTCCAACAAGAGCTACGGAGATTGGGGATCAATCTTTGGCGATCCGATCATCGCAACCGCGATCCTGGATCGGCTGCTGCACCATTCAACGACCATCAACATCCGAGGGGAAAGTTACAGATTGAAGGACCGGCGAAAAGCTGGCCTGTTTCCCCGAGCCGATCAAGACAGCGGGCGAGCGGCTCCCTTTCTTTCGCCCGACAGCTTGCAGAACGGTCCTCGCCGTCCAGGGTCCGCTGCGCCGCGCAAAACCAGCGCGCCCTTGACCGCTCCGGGCCGTTCCACAGACTAACCAGTTATGAAAGAAAGGAAGCCTTTGAACATCACCGCCCTGGTGCCTCCCGTTGGTCGGACTTGGGCTCATTTTTGGGTGGGGGACTTTTCAAACGGTACTATGGGGAATTTTCGACCGGAGTTGACACATAAGGAGAATACGTGAAGGTATCCGTAAAATTGCAAACGCAGTTCAGGCCCAGGTGTTTGATGCCCTTCTTCTATGAGGCCCGTTGTAATCTCTGTTTCTCTCGCTGCGAACGATGCCGCGTACCGGGCCGTTACGGACCGCAGGAGGTCCCACTTACGTTCAGGGAACCGAAGAATGCCAATGTGCTTAGCCCTCGCGTATTCGAGCGCTGCGGGCTGAAAGGAGCTTGTAGTGACAATAATCCCTTTCGTCGCCGCAGATGCGACCTGTTGTATCTTTGCGTGGAAAGCTTCCACCTCATCCGCCTGAATCTTTCTACCGTGGTCCTTGCATTCAACTAGGCAGAACACAGAAGGGGTATTCAATTTGGCAAATGTGACCTCGATCGCGATGTCGAAGATGATGCTCGACTTACGGTCAGGAGAGAAATAGCGCTTTTGATGAAAAATGGCGCTGCACTCAGGTAGATAAAAGAGTCGGCCGACGTTCAATTCCTCTTCCAGGTAGCAGAATACCTGCTTCTCGAAATCGGAACCGCGTGTCGTAGTACTCATTGGAATGAGGCCCTATCGAACAGGTTAACGCCATTAAATTGTGCGGAAGCTGTCGGAGTTTCGAATGTGCGAGGACCCGTCGAGCGCGAACGACGTTCTCAAGAGTCTGGGGGGCCCGTCCGGTCGGATCGTCGGCCGCTCGGACAAAGAGGACATTCCATGGCCGGATAGGGAACGGTAAGTCGTTAGCGTAGACCTAAGCGCCGCCAAGCAGATGTATCGTCGAACGACCCCGACTGCTTGGCTAGGACCGGCGTAAACACGCTTGGGACAATGTTTCAAAGTTCGGCCCATCCCGACGAATGCGATGTCAATCCACGAGATACCGACTATTCGTCAAACTGGATTGCTTCCGTATGCCGACCATGCGGACAGAACCCAGCGATCCGCTAATGCGGTCCTTTGATCAAATGACATTCGTGTAAGCTCAGGTTGCCCGTGGGGTCAAGCGGATATCGGCGCGGCCCTTAGCGAAACCGACCTCCATAATGCTAGAACTCCGGAATGCTAGAACTCATGGAAGAAGCTCTGAGGTCATTAGACCCGGGAGAAAGGCCTGTTGAAAATAGACGTCATGAATCACCGCGATCGTGGAGATATTTACCAAATGCCAACAGTCGAGCTTTGGCGCGTGCCATCCAGCGGCATGTTCACGAAGCTGGTGATCATTTGACAGATCTTCCTGCACCTTCGCTTCACCGCCTTGATGCGCCGACTGAACCGGTGCATTGTATCTACGACTTTGGCGTGGCCGTCACGACGCAGGGCGCTAAGTAGGTCATGCTCGGCGACAAAGTCTTCAACTACGGTCCAGGCGAGTCCATGCTGACGCCGATCAATTCGCCGATTCGTAGCGTCCACTCCAAAAGCATTTGGAGCGCTGCGGATGTACGCTCATATCCTGCAACGCCCTCCCCGGGCCATCCTGTTTCTCGACTTGCGCAATCCTGGGGCGTCGCGAAACCTCAGCCCTGAAAGCCAGAACTGCGACCCGGTAATCCGGCCTGAGGTGGACGCCCGGTGGCAGAATCATGCGAT
>PMUP01000033.1 GCA_003166865.1 Bryobacterales bacterium | reverse complement strand
ATTTCATAGAGCACCACCCCGAACGAGAATATGTCGGTGCGTGAGTCCAAAGGCTTGGCGCGAACTTGCTCGGGCGACATATACGACACGGTCCCGATCGCGCTCCCTGGACCGGTCAGTTGATCTTCGACCGTGAGGGTCGGCCCCGCCGTTTCGCCAGCACCAGGGGTGGGGTCGCTGCCGGTTTTCGCCAATCCAAAATCGAGGATCTTCGCGTGGTCGCGAGTGGTGACGAAGATGTTGGCGGGCTTGATGTCGCGATGGACGATTCCCGCGGAGTGAGCGGCATCCAATCCGTCGGCGATTTCGATGGCTAAGGGAAGAAGGACTTCGATTTCCATTGGGCGGGCCCCGATACGGTGCTTCAGGGTAGTTCCATCCAGGGACTCCATGACGATGAACGAGCGGCCGTCCTGCTCGCCGATGTCATGAATGGTGCAGATGTTGGGGTGATTCAAGGCGGAGACCGCCCGGGCCTCGCGCTGGAAGCGTTGCAGGGCGTCCGGGTCGCGGGCGAGTTCGTCCGATAAGAATTTGAGAGCGACGAAGCGATGAAGGCGGGGGTCTTCAGCTTTGTAGACCACGCCCATTCCGCCGCCGCCCAGCTTTCCGACAATGCGGTAATGGGAGACGGTGGCGCCGATCGGGAAATCGCTGCTTTCGTCATTGCTGCGCGGCTGAGGGCTCTGCTGGTCGGTGAGGTCCCGCGCGGCCACTTCCATCGCCGGGCTATCCAGGAAACTTCCTACCTGCTCATCGGAGGCCAGCAGCGACCGGACTTCGCGCTCCAGCTCCTGGTCGCCCGCGCACGCCTGCCGCAGAAACTCAGCACGCACGTCAGGGGGACGCTCCAAGACGGCGTGCAGCAGATTATCGACTTGTTTCCATCGATCGGAATTCATTCGTTGCTCACTGCAGCTTGGCGTATTCCGCTTTCGCTTGCTGAAGTATCGGGATGTCGCGGTCGGCGTCTTTCCAGAGGGTGAGGAAGTCCTGATAAGCTTTCCTGGCTGTCGCCGGGTCGCCTGCGAGCGCGGAGGTGCGCGCCAGCCCCAAGTAGGAAAGCGAGTAGAACTGTCCCCAATAGGGGTGTTGCCAAGTACTGCCCCAATTGGCACCCTTGTGATCCAGGATCTTTTTGAACTCAGCCGCTGCCTCCGCGCCTTTACGCAGGCCCAGGTAAGCCAAGCCCCGCAGGTACACCGCATCGGGGTAAGCACGCTCGTACGGCGAAGCGGATGCCAGCAGTTCCACGGCTTGGGCGGGCTGATCCTCTTTGAGCGCGATGGCGGCGCGAATCTCAGGTAACTGCACGGCATTCCAGATAGTTCCATTTGGAAACAGTTTCGAAGTCTCCCCGGCCAGCTTCTCCGCTTGGGCCGCATCGCCGCACATGGCCAATGCCAGCGCAGGACGCCCCAGTTGCCGCGCGGTCTGGCAATTACCAGAGAAAGCGTCAGCACGCACATCGGCTTCTTCAAATTCGGCGGCGGCGTTCCGCAACCCCTGGCGCAGCGCTGTCTCCGCGGCTCGTTGGTACAGTTTGCTCGACTCGCGACGCTGGCCATGGACATTCCGATTGGCCGCCTGCAAGCCAAAGCCGAGGTACTCCGCCGGCGTGCCTGCGAACCATTGAATCTCCCGCGCAGCCGCCGCATCATCGCCCTCGACGTAAGCGATTTCGAGGAAGCGCTGGTGGATCCTCGCTCCGCCGAGTCCCTGCGCCCGTAGTTTCTCCGCTAATTGCTTCGCCTCGGCGAGCCGATCCAGGCATATATAGGCATCCAGTTGACGCCGGTATGGAGGTTCAACGTTGGCCTCTAGCGCAGTTGCACCCAGGCCCTCCTTGAGCCCCTCTTCGAATTGCCCCCGGCTCATGTAAGCGTCGCTCAAGCCGTTATGGAATCCCCAGGCGCGGGGATAATCCTGAATACCCAACCGATTCGCGTCAATGTCTTTGTCAGACTGGCCATCAGACGAGTAGTGGCCAGTCGTAATGAGGTCCCGCTCATACTTGGAAACCCGGTCGATCAAGCCGAAAGCTTTTTGTGTGTATTCCCGGCTGCGCTCTACGTCCCCGGCATTGTTGAAGGCGACGCCCAGGTATTGGTAAGCCATCGCGAAATTTGGATCGAGGGCAATGGCGCGCTCAAACAACGGGACAGCAGCAAGAAATTGGCCCTGATCCATCTCGGCCATGCCCGCCGAGTAGCTCTGGAGTGCTTCCAGCGATGGAGTGGTGGCTTGTTCGAGCGGGCGATTCAATTTCTCGATCGAGCCGAGGGATTCTCCCAGCTTGGCGCGCATTGTCGTCGCGGCCGTTCCCAATGCGTTCAACACGTGCTCTTTGTCGTCCGCTTGAATCTGTTCCCGAGCCAGCGTCGCACCCTCTTTGCAGGTGATAGCGTCCAGCGTGACGACATAGCTTTTACCCAAGCTCGCGATGGAGCCGTCGATGGTGGCGGCGGCTCCGTCCCGCACGCAGATGTCATGGGCAATCTGGTTTGTGATATGGCTCCCGCGAGCAACGCTCATCAACCGCAGGTCTCGTTGTACCTGCTCGTCGTCCATGATTTTCAGAAAGGGCGATTGCTCGAGTTGGATGGCGAGCCCCTGGCGGAGGGTTCCGTCAAACACGGGGTCGCCGGTAGCGTTGGTGAAATCGGCGAGGACGATGGTGTCCTGGTCTGTGAGTTTTGGTTTGCGATGGAAATAGAAATAACTTACGGGAAGGATCATCAGCACAGCCGCGGCAACAGGAATAATCACCTTCCAGCGTTTTGGGACGCTAGTTGCGGCTGCTACCCGACCTGAATCCGAATCGCGCCTCAGGCGCTGGAGGTCGGTGCGAATGTCGGACGCATGCTGGTAGCGCAGGTTGCGATCTTTTTCGAGGCACTTGTCGATGATGCGTTCCAAGTCCGCCGGCACGTCGGGATTCAGGCGCACGGGAGGCACAGGGGCGGTGTTGAGAATGGAATCGAAAATGGCCCCGGTACTTTCGCCGCGAAATGGGAGCTTGCCGGTAGCTATTTCATAGAGCACCACCCCGAACGAGAATATGTCGGTGCGCGAGTCCAAAGGCTTGGCCCGGACTTGCTCGGGCGACATGTAGGAGACCGTCCCCGGGGCGCTTCCCTCACTGGTCAGCTCGGGTTCGATGGTGAGGGTGGCGTGTGCCGTCATGCCTCGGCCACCACCGGGAACGGAACTGGTTTTCGCGAGTCCAAAATCGAGTATTTTCGCGTGATCCCGGGCGCTGACGAAGATGTTCGCAGGCTTAATATCGCGATGGATGATGCCCGCCGTGTGGGCCGCTTCCAGCCCGTCAGCGATTTCGCCGGCCACCGAAAGGAGGGTTTCGAGCTCCAGCGGGCGCGCGGCGTTCGCGGAAACGATGCGATGCTTCAGTGTGGTTCCATCCAGGAACTCCATGACGATGAAGGCGCGGCCGTCCTGCTCGCCGATGTCATAAATGGTGCAGATGTTGGGATGATTCAAAGCGGAGACGGCCCGGGCCTCGCGCTGGAATCGTCGCAAGGCGTCGGGGTCGCGGGCGAGTTCGTTTGATAAGAACTTGAGAGCGACGAAGCGATGCAGGCGGGGGTCTTCGGCTTTGTAGACCACGCCCATTCCGCCGCCACCGAGCTTTCCGACCACGCGGTAATGGGAGAAGGTGGCGCCAATCGGCAAATCGCCGCTTTCGTCATTGCTCTGCTGCCGAGGGCTGTGCTGGTCGCTGAGGTCCCGCGCGGCCACTTCCATGGCCGGATTATCTAGGAAACTTCCCGCCTGCTCATCGGAGGCCAGCAGCGACTGGACTTCGCGCTGCAGCTCTTGGTCGCCAGCGCACGCCTGCCGCAAAAACTCAGCGCGCTCGGCAGGCGGGCGCTCCAAGGCGGCGTGCAGCAGGTTATCGACTTGTTTCCAGCGATCGGAATCCATCGTCTGTCCCGCCAGTCAATTCGCGAAAGAGCCAGGCCTTGGCGGTGCGCAAATCTCGCCTCACGGTGATGGCCGAGACCTTGAGCACCTCGGCCGTTTCTTCCAGGGTGAGCCCGCCAAAGAAGCGCATTTCGACCACCTGCACTTTGCGTGGATCGAGCCGTGCCAGCGCGTTCAGGGCGTCATCCAGCGCGACAAGATTCCCGCCCGGGTCCACTGCCCGGTTGCCGCCTGCCAGAGCCGCCTCATCCAAGGTGACATGCGGCGCGCCGCCCCCGCGTTTCAAATTGCGCCTGCGCGCACGCTCCACGAGAATGCGCCGCATCAACTGGGCCGAAACCGCGAAGAAATGGGCTCGATCCTGCCACTGCATGCGTTTATAATCCACCAGGCGCATGTAGGCTTCATGGACCAAAGCCGTCGTTTGCAGGCTGTGGCCGGGGCGCTCCCGTCGCATGTAGCGGCGTGCCAGGCGGCGGAGCTCTTCATAAACGATGGGGGTCAGCGTTTCGAGTGCGTTCTGGTCTCCGTCGCTCCAGGCGCGCAGGAGCGTGCTGATGTCGCCGGCCGCCGGTTCACCAGGTTGTGCCACCCTCTGCATCGCTTTGGATTATACCGCCGCGCCCGGTTTCCCGAAATTACAGCCCCTTGGGTGATCACTTCCTGGCGCATTCTGCGCCTACCTGGTTGGAGGATATATGAAATCGATCCTGACTTTAATTGCGGCCGGCGGCTTGCTTGCCTCGCTTGCAGTAGCACAGACACCAAGCTATACCCTTACCGACCTGGGCGCTTTGGGCCCCAATGGCCAGCCAATCGTCATCACCAATAATGGCTTGATCGCCGGCTCGGCGACGTTGGGTAACGGCGTGTTGCATGCGGTCCTTTGGTACAAAGGACTGCGAGGAGACATCGGGGCGCCCGGACTGGGAGGACAGAACAGCGTGGCGTATGGCGTCAACGAAATGGGACAGGCCGTGGGTGCGGCTCAAACCTCCACTGCAGATCCCAATGGAGAGGACTTTTGCGGCTTTAAAGCGCAGGGGCTTCCCTCCAAAGGTACGACATGTCTACCCTTTCTGTGGCAATACGCGGTGACGATTCCGCTCCCGACACTGGGCGGCAGCAACGGCACGGCCTTCCAGGTCAACCGGCAGGGCACGGTGGCTGGATTCGCGGAAAATACCACCAAGGATTCGACCTGCCCAGCTCCGCAAAAGCTCCAGTTTAGGCCTGTTATTTGGGAAAATGGCGAAATCCAGGAGCTCCCCATCGCACCGGTAGACTTCGAGGGAGTGGCCAAAGCGGTCAACGACAACGGGCAGGTTGTCGGCGGGTCGGGTATTTGCGCAGCGGTGAACCCGATTACCGGATTTAGTCTTCAGCCTCTTCACGCGCTGCTCTGGGAAACCGGCACGGTGACTGACCTGGGCAGCCTGGGCGGAACGGGACACGGGTTCGGAAATCTTGCATATAACATTAATAGCCAAGGTCAGGTGGTTGGCTATTCGGACCTGCGCGGCAACGCGAACTTTCACAGCTTTCTGTGGAGTCACGGGAAAGGCATGCAAGATCTGGGCACGCTCACCGGTGACGTAAACAGCTTAGCCATCGGTATTAACGAAGCGGGCGACGTGGTGGGTGTGTCGCTAGACGCAATGTTCAATCCGCGCGCGTACCTTTGGACGAACGGCGCCATGACCGATCTGAACACGCTGATTCCGGCCGGTTCCCCCTTGTCTCTTTTGACTGCATGTTCGATCACTTCCCGCGGCGAGATCGTGGGCTTTGCGGTCGACAGCAAAGGCAACATTCACGGATATATAGCGACGCCGAGCGACGGCCTGTCATCGAATGCAACTAATGCCGTTGTGACGCCGCTCAGCCTGACCACAAATCAGGCGTCCCTGGTGCTGGATGGCGGCGGTTCGACGAGCACTTCGGGGAATCTGCGGTATCTGTTCACGACGGTGCCGGGCGGCCGAGAAGCATTCTTACTACAGACGCCGAGCGATCCCAAGGCGACCGTCGAATTTGCGAGTGGACCAGGACTGTATTTGGTCCAGCTCACTGTGACGGACGCGAGCGGCAACGCCTCGAAGAGTCCGGTGGTGACGCTGAATTACCAGCCTTCTGGGACCAATTAGACTGCGGTGGTTTCGGCGACGCGCGCGGCGTAGCGGCGATCGACGTAGTTGTTGAGGATCTCGATGAACTCAGCGACGATGCGGTCGCCGCGGAGCGTTGTGGAGAGCTTACCATCGACGTAGACCGGCGCGACCGGTTCCTCGAAGGTGCCGGGCAGTGAGATGCCGATGTGCGAATGCTTGGATTCGCCGGGGCCGTTGACGACGCAGCCCATCACGGCTACCTTCATCTCTTCGACGCCGGCGTAGCGCTCCTTCCAGGCGGGCATCTGCTCGCGCAGGTAGGTCTGGATCTGATCGGCCATGTCCTGGAAGAAGGTGCTGGTGGTGCGTCCGCAGCCGGGGCAGGCGGTGACTTGGGGAGTGAAGTGGCGCAGGCCGAGGACTTGCAAAATCTGCTGGGAGACGATGACTTCGTCGGTGCGATCGCCATTGGGGAGCGGGGTGAGCGAGGCGCGAATGGTATCGCCGATGCCTTCCTGCAACAGCACCGAGAGCGCGGCGGTGGTGGCGACGATGCCTTTCGATCCTAGGCCGGCTTCCGTAAGTCCCAAGTGCAGCGTGTAATCGCACTGAGCGGCGAGCTTGCGGTACACCATGATGAGATCCTGGACGCCCGAGACCTTGGCGCTGAGGATGATTTTGTCGCGGCCGAGTCCGTAGCTTTCGGCGGCCTGGGCGGCGAGGAGGCCGCTGGCGACGATGGCGTTCATGGTGACTTCCATGGCGTCGAGCGGATCGGCGAGGCGCGAGTTTTCGTCCATCATGCGCGTGAGCAGCGCCTGATCGAGCGAGCCCCAGTTGACGCCGATCCGCACCGGGCGATCGTATTCAATGGCGGCTTCGATCATGGTGCGGAAGTTGTCGTCGTGCTTCTTGCCGATGTTGACGTTGCCGGGATTGATGCGGTACTTGGCGAGGGCGCGGGCGCAGTCGGGATACTTCTTGAGGAGGATGTGGCCGTTGTAATGGAAGTCGCCGATGATGGGGACGCGGACGCCGAATTTGTCGAGGGTGTCGACGATTTTGGGGACGGCCTGGGCGGCGGCTTCGGTGTTGACGGTGACGCGGACAAGCTCGGAGCCGGCCTGGGCGAGCGCCATGACCTGGTTGACGGTGGAGGTGGTGTCGGCGGTGTCGGTGTTGGTCATGGACTGGACCACGATGGGATGGTCGCCGCCCACCCAGACATCGCCGATTTTGACGGGCACAGAAGTGCGCCGAGGAAGTGCAGCCATTGGGCCTCCGTGAAGTTACATTGTAGCGTGTGGGATATGCTGAGGAGACGATGCTTCGGAGATTTGTGTGCGCGTTGGCAGTTGCCGTGACGGGCGCCCGCTGGCGATCATAAGGCGAGCGTCGGCGAGGTCAAGGCGTTGGCTGAGGAGTCCGGGAAAGTCCAAGACTTCGGCCACCACCGTGCGGTCATCCCCGCGAGGCAGGTGGTAGGCTACGTGGTAGCGCAGCATTGCTTTCAGGATAGCGCGCGTCGGCTAGGATGGTGATGACACACCCATGGGCAACGAGCAGATGCAGGCGGCGACCAAAAAGCTTCAGGACTCGATGGTGATCTTGGACCACATCGAGAAGGCCCATACCGAGCACACCAAGGACCTCGTCCAGTTTCGCATCCAGTCTGACAAATTTCGACTCCGGATCGAGAAGAACCTGGCGGAAATTACCGAGAAGCTGAAGCGCTTGATCGGCTAGGCTGTGAAAACCCCGACACGCGCTCACACGAGTGTGTGCGCCACATCTGTTAGAAAATTGTCCGTATAACGACTACCTTAAGTGTGGTGAGCCAAGATGAGCTGTACCGCGAGGTGGCCGATAGTTACGGTTCCTCGCTCGACCGGCTCGCGCGCGCGTACGAGGCGGACCCGGAGGCGCGCCGTGATCTGCTCCAAGACATTCATCTGCAGTTGTGGCGCAGCTTCGCGCATTTCGATCGGCGATGTTCGCTCAGAACCTGGGTGTACCGTGTTGCCCACAACGTAGCGACCGGGCATGTGGTTCGGCAGCGCCGGATCAGGAAGACGCTCGCCAGCATCGAGGAAATCGAGAGCATGCCGTCCAACGATCAGAATGAACTTGCCGCCGGTCAGAACAAAGCCCTCGAGCGCCTTTCCGGGCTGATCCAGCAACTCAAGCCGCTCGATCGGCAAATCATCGTTTCGTATCTCGAGGGGATGGATGCGAATTCGACCGCCGAAATCACAGGGCTCTCGCCGGCCAACGTCGCGATGAAGGTGCATCGGATCAAGAACGTTTTGACGCGTTGGTTCCACGAAGGAGCGCCGCATGCCGGGTGAATTTCCCATGAACGATCCGCAGAAGATCTGGCAAGATCAGCCAACGGAGGCAATAAAAATGTCACTCGAGGAAATCCGCCGAAAGGCGCACCGGCTTCAGACCAAGGCCCGCTTAGCGGCGCTGGCGTGGATCGTGATGGGACTGGCCATCTGCGTTTTGTTTGCGCGTAGCTCCGCAAAAGCCCACGCGGCGGTTGAGCGCATCGGGTGGGGCATGCTGAGCCTCTGGGGACTGTATGGCGCCTATCAGGCATACAAATGGATCTGGACAGGGACCTTAGCGGCGGATGCAACCTTGAGCACTTCCCTGGACTTTTATCGCAGGGAGCTGGAGAGAAGGCACGACTATGCACGGCACATCTGGCGCCGGTCGGGTTTGACGTTCTGTTTTGGTGGCCTGGCATTGGTGGTCCTACCGGCGCTAATCTCGGTGCTTGGAGCGCCTCGGCTACTGGTAAATGCCGTGCCGCTCTTTGTCCTTCTCGCCATATGGCTTGCGGTTTTCTCCCCCCTAAGGAAGCGCCAGCAGCGGAGGCTTCAGCGGGAGATCGATGAGTTGAAGATGCTTGAGACAGAGAATCGATCATTATAATGCGGTAGGATCACTAACATATGCGGAGCAAGCGAATTTGGATGCTGGCTGGCTTTGCGGCTTTGCTCGCGGCGGGATTTGTGATCACGCGCGGGGATGCGCAGCCGAACACGGTGAAACAGATCGCGCCGGGCGTGTGGTTCCGCGAGGGCGATCTCGTGAACCAGGAGCACTGCAACAACGTCATCATCGAGATGAAGGGCTACCTGATCATCGTGGACGCCAATTTCCCGAGCGGGGCGCGGCTGGCGATGGCGGACGCCAAGAAAGTCTCGTCCAAGCCGGTGAAGTTCGTTTTCGATACGCATCACCATGGCGATCATACCTATGGCAACGCGGTATGGACCGGCATGGGCGCGGTCACCATCGCCTATCAAGGCGTGGCCGAAGAGATGAAGCGCTACGAGCCGGCGCGCTGGCAGGCGGCCATGAAAGAACGCAAGGACGTGGCGGATATGCATCGCGACACGGTGGAACCGCCGCAGCAAACCTTCACCGACAGCCCGCACGTGATCACGGATGGNNCGGCGCGTGGAGTTCTACAATTTCGGATGGGCGCACACGCGCGGCGACGGATTTGTCTATCTGCCGAAAGAGCGAGTGCTGTGCACGGGCGACGCGGCGGTGAATGGTCCGTACAACTTCACCGGGGATGGGAACATCGGCAACTGGCCCAAGGTGTTGGACGGCGCGCTGAAGCTGAAGGTGGATCACGTGCTTCCGGGCCACGGTGGCGCGGGCGGCAAGGAGATCCTGACGGGCCAGCGGGCGTTCATGATTGAGCTGCGCAAAGCGGTGCAGGCCGAGGTGGCGCGCGGCAAGAAACTGGACGACCTGGTGAAGACGGTCAACGGTAAACAGATGGCCACGCTACACTTACCCGATGCGGTGAAGAATTGGGTCAGCGCCGATTCTTTACCCGGCCAGGTGAAGGACGCTTATAACGAACTGACCACGGGGAAACCCACCGGCGATCTTCCTCACTAAGTCCCCCCCTGGAACGCACGCTGGATTGGCATTCTGTTTCGGTGTAGGCTTGAACCGTATGGCGGCTCTTTCCGACACCCCCGTGGCGCGCATCGTGGAACTGCGTCATCTGAAGGGCGGGGATCTGGACATGCTGCTCGAGGAAGAGACTCAGATCTGGCGCGAGACGCTGGACTGGGATTTTCGCGGCTCGGCTGGATTGGTGCGGCGTTTCCTCGAAATGCAGGCGCTGAACGGGTATGCGCTGCTGATCAACGGATATCCGGTGGGCTATTGCTATTACGTGGCCGAGGAGCGCAAGGGGCTGATCGGCGACCTCTACGTGATGAAGGACTACTTGAGCGTGGAGAACGAAGAGCGCTTGCTCACGACCGTGGTCGAGGGACTGATGAAGATCCAGTACATCCGGCGGATCGAATCGCAATTGATGATGCTGCGCACCGGTGCGGCGATGGACCTGCCGGAGCGGCGCTTCTTGCGCGCGCACGCTCGCAACTTCATGGAGATTGAGAGCGAGGTGGCGGGGCGTTTGCGCGAGGGGCATCCGACGCAGCCGGTGTGGTTCGATAGCTGGTCCGAGCGCAAGCAAGACGAGGCGGCGACGCTGATAGCGGCGGCGTACCGGGGGCACGTCGATAGCCAGATCAACGATCAGTACCGGTCGCCCGCCGGAGCACGGCGGTTCCTGATGAATATCGTGCAGTTTCCGGGATGCGGAGCGTTCTTTCAGCCGGCTTCGTATGTGGCGGTGGATCCGGGAACGGGACGGCTGAGCGGGATATGCCTGGCGAGCCTGGTGCATGCGGACGTAGGTCATGTGACGCAGGTCTGCGTGTCAGGGACGGCGCGCGGGACGGGCGTAGGATACGAGCTGATCCGGCGGTCGCTCGAATCGCTGGCGCGGCACGGCTGCCGGAAGGTGACGTTGACGGTGACGGCGGCGAATACGGAAGCGATCGCGCTATACGAGCGGATGGGCTTCCACAAGACGCGGAATTTTTCGGCCTACGTGTGGGAAGGGTTCTGAGAATCGCTGCCTTTGCGGTTGAGGGTGACGAGAAACAGCAGCAGTGCCAGAGGCGTGGCGGCGGCCCAGGGGCGTTCCGCTAAAGTCATCAAGAACGGGATGGGCGTGCATAGCAAGGTGGCTGCCAGGCGGTGAATTTATCGGTGGAAATGAAAATCGCGAGCCACACGGAAAGCAGGAGCAGTCCGGCATCGTAGCCGTAGACGTGGGGCGGGACCAGTAAGGAGCCAGCCGAGGGCGCGGCGATCCAGCGCCACAAGGGAGCGCGCCACGAGGCGGCCGGTTCCAGCCCGATCACGATCGCGACCAGCAACCCGCGGATCACTAGGCTGTCGGTGCCGAAGTTCAGCGCCAGTCCGTGCACGTTGATCATGAGCTCGGGCGAGGGGTTGAGATGCTCGAGGTCTTTCTTTCGGAGAAGCTAGTAGTACTCCATGAGGCCGCCGGTTCCAGCGAGCCACAGGGATACCAGCACTTCGGCAGCCACGGCTGCGATGGCGATGACCAGCATCACAACACAATCCTGCCCGGGTGCGATGCCGAGCGCGGTTGGAAGATAGAGCGCGCCGAAGACCAGCGCATCGGGGCCCCAACGCCGGAAGGCCCAAGCCCAGCAGCCAATCAGGAGCACGGACTGCAAGCCAATCCACACCCAGAAGGCAGCGCCAAAAGGCAACAGCGCCAGGGGCGCGAGGATCAGCGCGTAGAAGGGCGGCCGGACGAAGGGGACTAAAGCGTCCAGCCCGGGGACGAACCGGCGCTCGCGCTCCAACTGGACTTGCGGGGAGTGCATATGCGCGAAGTTCCCGTCCAGGGCAGCGACGCTCGGGTGTAGAGATTCAAGAAGTCGTGTTTGCGAGCGGTAGGCGCGATCAAGGACCCCAGGGCGATCCAGAACAGGCAGAATCCGACGACGGCGGCCCAAGTTTGCAGCGGGATTCGGCGCATGGAGGTTGGCTATCCGTGCATTCGACGGCGCGTTGGGGAAACTTTAGCACGGCGCATGTTTGAGCACAGCGGCCGCCGGCGCGGAGGGAGCGGTCGCGATCAAAATGTTTAAATGTTTGAGGTTCGCGTGCGACAAGAAACCAAAGGCTCCCTTGATCTCACTACGCAAAACGGTTACGGAACTCGATCGCCTGGAAGAGCTGCATCGCGCGGCGCTCAATTGTTATTCGGAAGCGCTGCGCTCTTCCGAACGGCACGTGGTGGAACTGGAAGCTTCGGAGGCCGGTCACTTCCGCGCACAATTACAGGCGCTGCGGGATCAATTGCAGGCCGACGCGAACACCCGGCAACTGGAGTTCGTCCAGGCTGGTTTCGACGCTGAGCTGAAGAACTATTGGGAAAAGACTCGCGCGCAGGTCCAGCGGTTGCGCAGGGACGTCCAGGCGGCCGCGGCCGCGACGGAAGCCTTTGCCGGCTCCGTCAGTGAAAGCGAAATTCTGCTGGAACATGGTCTCAAGCGCGAACTGCAGCACCTCAACAAGACCGCCGCCAGCGACGACATTCAGGAGATCCGCGGCGCTATCCATGCCTCCACCGCCAAGATCACCGCCAGCGTCGACCAGATGCGCACCTCGAATCAACTGGCGATCGCCCAGCTCAAGGATGAGATTCGTCTGCTGCATCAGGAAGTGCAAGCGGCGCGCCGCCCAAGGCTAATCCCGCGCCCGAAAAAGGGCAGGCCGACAACCGTATCGTGGATGGCCGTATTGGCGAGCTGATGCACCAAAACAAACCCTTCTCCGTGCTGCTAGCGGTGGTTCGCAACTTCGAGGGTCTGGGGAATTGTTATTCGGCGAATGTTGTCGCCAACGCGGTCCGCGCATTCCAGGCCCGCTTCGAGAATATTCTACCGCCGCCGGCCATGGTGGGCCGCTGGAGCCAGGATTAATTCGCCGCCGTCCTGGGAACGCCGCCGGCCGACGCCATGGAAATGTCCAGCGAAGTAGTGCGAAAACTGTCCGGCCCCTTCATCGAGAACGAGCAAGGCGCCCAGCACTCCATCGTTTTCGCGCCCCGCGCCGGAGTAATCGAATTCCGCCCAGGCTCGGACCCGGTCAAGTTTCAAGCCAAGCTGAAACAGTTGGCCGAAGCGCTGGCTCAGTAGCAGCCACGGGGGGCGTTAACCAACACCGGGACCGTTAACCAACACCGGGACCGTTAACCAACACCGGGGGCGTCAACCGACACCGGGGCCGTTAACCAAAAGGTTGATCGATGGCCGGGCTTTGCTTGGAAAACATCCGCGCGCCGTCTTCGGTGATGTGCATACAATCCTCCAGGCGAATTCCGAACTCGCCGTAGATCGCGATCATCGGTTCATCACTGAAGCACATCCCCGGCTGAAGACGCGTCTTGTTTCCGCGGACCAGGTAAGTCCATTCGTGCTCATCCAGGCCGATTCCGTGACCGGTGCGGTGTGGCAGGCCCGGCACTCGATAATCGGGACCGAAGCCGAAATCGGTGATCACTTTTCGAGCGGCCGCGTCAATGGATTCGCAAGCAGCCCCTGGTTTCGCCGCCGCAAACGCGGCGTCCTGCGCCTTGCGTTCAAAATTCCAGACCTGGCGCTGCCGGTCCGTGGGCTTGCCGAACACCACGGTCCGCGTGATGTCGGATTGATAGCCGTCGACGCGGCACCCGTCGTCGATCTGCACCACGTCTCCCGGTTGCAGTTTCTGGGGCTGGATGCTGCCGTGCGGGAACGCCGTGTATTTTCCGAAACTCACCGAAATATCGCCCTCGACGCCCAGCGCCGTATACGCGGCCAGGATGTTATTTCCAAGATCGGTGTTCGTCATCCCTTCGCGCAGCGTCGCCAGGCCGGCGCCATACGCCTCGATCGTAATGTCGTTGGCCCGCTGCATGAGCGCGATCTCGGCGGGAGACTTGATCATGCGGCATCCGGCGGTCACCGGATCGGCGCTGACGAATTCGGCGGCCGGCATTTCCTTGCGGATCCCGTCGTAGACGAAGAAGCGAACGCGTTCTTCCATCCCGATCCGTCCTCCCGACACACCGCGATCTTTGAGGATCTGCGCGATCCGCCGGTACGGGCTCTCGTCTTCCTGCCAGGTCCGGATGTCGGCGCCGAAGCGGATTACTTCGCGGGCGCGCGCCTCCTCGAACCCCGGTACCACCCACGCGGGTTCGCCGTCAGCGGGAAACACCATTCCGAAAGTCCGCTCACTGCGGCCCCACCGAGTGCCGGTGAAGTAGAACATGCTCGAGTCGCCTTCCAGCAAGATGGCGCCGATTTTGTTCTCCCGCATCAGCCGCCGGGCGTTTTCCATGCGGGCGCGCCGCTCGTCATCCGTGATCGGATGGATTCCGGAGGTCATCGGCCGGAGTTTTCGAATCGGGTCGGGTGCTTGGGCTAGCGCCAGCGGGGACGCCCCCGCAGCGGCCAGAAAATTACGTCTGTTGATACGCATTTCCTATTATTGCGTCGCAACCACTTTCGAATCCACCTGAAACTTCCGGTAATTGTTCCAGGTCACTTCCTGTTCCCCGGCCAGCTTCTTCACCAATCCCAGCCGGCCCGCTCCGCTGACCACTTCGCGCTTCGGCAGCCACACCTCGTCGTTCACCCGCGTTTGCTCGAAGACCAGCTTCGCGCCGGGATTCAATCGCGCGATGAACAGCCCGAAGGAAATAGTGGCCGTGGTCTCGGCTTCCAGGCGCACCCATTGATACTCGGCCTTGTCGATCCACATCTTAGCCTGGACCTTGAGCAGCGGCTTCGCGTCGCTGTGCTTGGGCTGATACCCGGGTTTGGGCGTGGCCGAGATCACCCAGACGTCATGGCCGTCGATCTTTTCGTCACCCAGCAGGCGGAGGTCGAACAGGTCGGGTACTTCGCGCAAGAATTCGCGGTCTTTCTCGCGCTCCTTCTCATAGTCGGCCTCGCGGCGTTGTCGCTGCTCGGGGCTTTCATGCTCCAGCTTCGCCACGGCTTTGTCCAACTTCTGCTGCTCCTTGCGCTGGTCCTCGGCCGAAAGCGGCTTTCCATCGCGTTCCAGCATGCGACGATGCGGCTCGCCGTAGAGGACGACGGTTTCCCACTCGTCGGTCTTTTCGGATTTGACGTGGCCGCGCGAATCCAGGCTGCGATCGGTCTGGCGGGCGATCCAGGTGTAGTCCTTCATGCGCGCCCAATCGGCTTGATCGAGCTCGACGGATTTGCGCACGATGTCGCGCGCGTCCTGAGCAAGCAGCGCGCTCGCTGCAGCCAGCAATACCGCGAGGCGCGCGGCAGTTAGGTGAGCGACCATTCGTGCCCCACGCGCGTGGCGATTACGCGATCCGAATGAGCGCCGGCCGCCGCCAGGAAGCGCTCCACCGGCTCAAGATACGGCTCGCGGCTCAGCCGGAAGGTCTGATGATGTACCGGGAGCAGGTGTTCGGCTCCGCAATCGGCGCCCATCCGCCAGGCCTGCTCGGGATTGCAATGCACATGAATCCACGGATCGTAAGCGCCTACCGGCATGATCGCCAGGTCCACGGGCTTCTTCGCGCGCACGGATTTGAATGCATCCGTGAACGCGGTGTCGCCGCCGAACACCACGCGATGGCGCGCGGTCTCGATCAAATAGCCGTTATACCCGCGATGGACATCCGAACGCATGCGCGCGCCCCAATGTTTTACGGGTATGCCCAGGATGGAGAGCGGACCAACGCGGACGCGTTCGCCCCAGCCCACTTCCTGGACGCTTTGATAGCGCCGTGGGCGCAACAGATCGCTGGTGTATTTCGCCGTCACCACAGCCGTGCCCGCGCGCTCCAGACCTCGCAGCGTGGCCAGATCGAAGTGATCGAAATGCGCGTGCGAGAGCAGGATCAGATCGATATGCGGCAATTGCGGGCGGCTGATCGCAGGCGCGACCAGTCTTCGCAGGCCAAGTGTCACAGGACCCATCCGCACTCCGCAGCGCGCGCCGAGGATCGGATCCGTCAGGATTGTGAATCCGTCGATCTTCAGAAGCACCGTGCTGTGGCCCAGCCATGCGGCGTGCAAACCGGTATCGGCCCAGCGCTTCGGATGCGGAGTAAAGGGCGCGGGCGGAACCGCACAACGCCGCTCCTCGCGATACCGGCGGAAATATTCGGGCGCGGCCTTGCGCGCGTATCGCGCTGCAGCTAAAACATCACCAGCCAAAACGCTCTTCCTTCCAAGGGTCGCCATGCATGTGGTACCCATTGCGCTCCCAGAAACCAGCCTTGTCGCAATCCACGAGCTCGAGGCCAGCGATCCACTTCGCGCTCTTCCAGGCATACAGTTGCGGAACGATCAAACGCGCCGGACCGCCATGCTCTGCCGTGAGCGGTTGGCCATCGTGCAGAAACGCCACCAGCGCGTCCTCCGCCAGAAAATCGGCCAGCGGAAGATTGGTGGTGAATCCGTCATCATAGCCGCGAGCCACCACGTACTGCGCGCCCGGCAACGCGCCTCCGGCGAGCTCAATCAGACTGCGGGTTGAAACGCCTTCCCAACTATTGCCCAAGCGCGACCAGTGCGTTACGCAGTGAAAATCGGAGAAGACCTTCACGCGCTCGAGTTCCTGAAACTCGCGCCAGTCCCACTCCATGGGACAAGCCAGCATGCCGCCGATGGAAAACTTCCAGCGCTCGAGGGAAATCGGCGGCGGACCGCTGGCATCCAAAATCGGCCATTTTTTGGTGCGGCTTTGGCCGGGCGGAACACGATTGACGCGACGAGTGTCAGGACTCACAATCACACCCCCTACCGCATCCTCCGGGGTAGGAATACGTTCTTGTTGAGTTTTGTTTTGATCCATGCCGAACATATGCGCCGACGGCGGTGAGAGTTTCTGCGGAATCGGACTACTAACCCTAGTATGACACCCAGGAATCTCGCCGCGCTCGGCGCACTGGCCGCGCTATTCACCGTTCTCCCGGCTCGCGACTCATCCCTGCTGCACGCGGCGCAATTGGGGAGCCACGCTGAATACGTCGGCGGCACCATCACGCAAATTCCACCCGGCTGTCATGGAAACGTGCAAGCCGTGGACGCCCAGTTCTTCGTCTTCTATTCCGGAAAAGCCAGCTGGCGCGTTCCATACGACAAAATCAACCTGGTGGAATACGGGCAAAAGGTGAATCGGCGCTACATTGCCGCGCTACTCATTTCGCCGCTGTTCCTGTTCGCCACCAAGCGCCAGCACTTTCTCACCGTGGGCTACTCCGATGACGACGATCACCAGCAAGCCATGATCTTCAAGGTGGGCAAGGATGATATCCGAGTGATGTTGGTCAGCCTGGAAGCGCGCACCGGCCGCAAGGTTGAATACCAGGACGAAGACGCTCGCAGGAGCGGCAAGAGCTGAGCGATGCCTTGGTTTTTGTGCGCCATCCTGTTCTTCGCGCCGTACGCGGATCAGACGCCGGAAGACGAGTCCGCCCAGCAACTGAGCAAGGTCCGCCGCATCTATATCGCGGTGCTGACAGGCGGCGACGCGGCGCTCCAGATTCGCGACCTGCTGATGACCAGTCTCCACAACTCCAAACAGTTCATCATTACCGAGGAGGAAGACAAGGCCGACGCGGTGTTGAAGGGCGCGGGCGACGACGATGTCTTCACCGATACTTTCCAATCGTCGGATGGTCTCAACGCGCGCTCGCAGATCGGCAGCGGCAGCAGCGAGGGCCTGCGCAATTACGCGAACAGCAGCAGCAATCACTCGGGGAGCCTGTCGCTTGGCCAAAACGAGAGCAGCCGCACCGAAGAGCGCAAGCACGAGTCCATTGCCACCGTTCGGCTGGTGGCCAAGGACGGGGATGTGATTTGGTCCGCGACCGCCGAAAGCCTGGGGGGGAAGTTTCTAGGCGCCAGCGCCGACGTCGCCGACAAGATCGCGAAACGGCTGGTTACCGACTACAAAGCCGCCAAAATGCACGTCGCGACCACGAATCAAGGACGCGCGACGTCCGCGCCCGCATTAGCGCCCACGCCCCGCACCCCTGCTAGCAAGTAGTCCCGGCGTCGCCCCTCGCGCGCCATTAAACAAAATACTCCCCCATTACGAACGCTGGAAACAGGACCACGTCATCGGCCACGCCGGAATGAAAACTCACGAGCAGACCGCATACCAGGCTTGCGGCCAGAAGAAACTCGTAGTTTTCGCTGCGCTGTGTAATCCACAGGAATGCCAGTAACACAAGGCCCGCGAGCAGCATTTCCATTCGCGCATCGCCATGCAAAACGGCCACTAGGCCGTGGAGATTCGGCATTCCGATCGCGCTGGGGTTGATCCAAGAATCCCGCAAGACCGTAATGTATTGCCAAGTCGAATGGGCACCGTTTACCAGCACGCCCAATCCCGCAAGAAGTGCGATGCCGCTGGCTGCTCCGCCATACGCCAACGCTTCTTGACCAATAGAAGAATTGGGGGAAACAGGAACAAGTGAAACTTGATGGCGCATAGGGAGAGCACGAGTCCCGCCAGAAATTCCATTTTCCGCCGGGTTAACAATATTGAACCGCCCAGGATCGCAAGCAACAGCGGTGTATCTTGTCCATTGCATAGGGCGGTCAGCAGCGGAATGCTAATCGCGGCAAAGAATGGCAGCGAGGGACACTCTTTTGAAAACCCAATGACGAACCACAAGATGCTTCCGAGCGTCGCGATCGAAAAGGCGGCATACGCCACGTGGTAGGCCAAGGCGGCAAGCGGCCGAAGGAGCGCGGCGTAAAATGGCGGCCGTGTGTACACCACCGTCTGCATGGTGAAGCCCTAATCGATTTAATCAGCGCTAGATTCGCGCTGCAGATAAGCCAGCGAGAACAGGAACACGACGCCCAAGGCGACGGGACACCAGTGCATAATCTGCTTCTTCACTAAGCTCCAGATCGGCCAAGACGTACGTCCAATTAGAGCGCTGTATACTGATACGGGTCCCAGATGCGTTCGGCCATCCTATGCAGTGCGTCCATACTCGCTTGCGGGCTCGCTTCAGCGCAGTGGCTGAATATTCGAACTCCGGACATTCCGCGGCTGCCGGACGGCAAGCCGAATCTATCGGCGCCGGCGCCCAAGAGACCGGACGGCAAGACGGATATCGCGGGACTGTGGGAGCCTACCACGCGACAGTTCATCAACATCACTTCAGAGCTGAAGTCCAGCGATCTTCCATTCCAGCCCTGGGCAGCCGCGTTGTTCAGGCAGCGGCGCGACACCGAGAGCAGAGAAGATCCTACGGGAAACTGCATTCCCGGCGGCGTACCGCGAGCCGACGCAGTGCCCTACCCTTACAAGATTGTGAACAGCGACAAGATGGTCGTAATTCTGTACGAGGCTGTCCATATGTATCGCCAGATTTTCACCGATGGGCGCGAGCTTCCAAAAGATCCCAATCCGACATGGATGGGTTACTCGGTGGGGCATTGGGAAGGGGACGATTTCGTGGCCCAGACCGCCGGCTTCAACAACCAGGGCTGGCTGGATAACGATGGCCGCCCTGCCACCGATGCACTGCATGTCACCGAGCGCTTCCGGCGGAAGGATTTCGGAAACATGGACATTCTGATTACCATCGACGATCCGAAGGCCTACACCAAACCGTGGACGGTGACGTTTCCGCTCAAGCTTCTTCCCGACACGGACTTGCTCGAGTACGTCTGCAACGAGAACAACAAAGATCTTCAACACCTGGTGGGGAAATGAACTTAAATTATCGTCTAATGCTCATTTTTGGGCTTGTTGGCGCGGCAATGTCGCACGCACAAGACAACCCGATTGGCGCCGATGCCCGGCAGAGCTATGCGCTGGTAAAGGACAGCCTGCTAAAAGCGGCGGACCGAATGCCGGCGGAAGATTACTCCTTCCGCACCGTTCCGCAAGTGCGAACGTTTGGCGAGATGATCGCGCACACCGCCGACGCGCAGTTGCTGATGTGCCAAGTGGTGAAAGGCGAGAAGACCACTGCCGGCGCAAAGTTCGCGCCGCCCAAGACCGCCAAGGCCGATCTAGTGGCCTCGCTCAAGGCATCCTTCGATTATTGCGATCCGGTGTACGCATCCATGACCGACACCGCCGGCATCGCTCCAGTGAAGTGGTTCCGATGGGACATGAGCCGGCTCGGGCTGCTGAATTGGAACATCGCGCACGACAACGAAATGTATGGGATTATCGGGGCATTTCTGCGGATCAAGGGGCTGGTGCCGCCGTCGAGCGAAGGCCGGCCGTAAGGCGCGAGCCGCTTTGCAGCATGCCGGAGGGACTAGCCAGCGTCCGCTGGATGCTCACGGCCAGTTCTGCGCGGCGTGTCGAATGCGAATCACTTCCGCTTGATCGTCGATGATTTGATATACAGCAATGTAGGGCCAAGGAAAGAAGACAATTTCTCGGGTGTTCTCAACAAGACCGACCCGGCCTCGATTGGGAAATGCGCGCAGCGCAGCAATACCGGCAAAAATATGACGCGGCGGGCGGCGGCAGGATTGTCTTTGCGAATGTACTCGACGATATTGGCCAGATCGTCGGCAGCAGTGGTCGTCCACCGAACCCGCATTAAGAGCGCAAAAGCTTTTCGACGCGTTCAACGACTTCGTCGTGTTCCAACAAATCGCCACGGCGAGCCGCAGCGCGGCCTTCTTTGACGGCTTCAATGAAACGGGCGTCATATTCGAGCATCCGGTCAACGGCTTCTTCGACGAGCTGGGCGGCGTCCTTGCCGATCCGAGTGGCCAAGTCCCGAAGGCGGGCTTCCTTATCCGGTGAAAAATGGACCTCCATAGGCTACCTCTCCCCTAGTTTCGCGCACCAAGGCCCCGCCGTGTTAGGCGGTTTCCTTCACGCTGGGACAATCTGAACGTTCATTCCTTCCGGATCTTTGATATGAAACCCCGCATCCAGGTTTTCTTCCGGAGTTATTCCGCGCTCCTTGAGTTTCTCTGTCACGGATTCCTTGTTGAAGTTCTCGACTCCGATCGCGAAGTGATCCACCAGACCAGTCGGAGTCTTGTGATGAAGTGAGACGATAATCTTCCCCGCGCCGAGGCGCGCGATTTCGTTGGGCTTGTCCTCACTCAACACGGTCAGTCCGAAGGTCTTTTCATAAAACGCAACCGCACGCGGCAGATCGCTGACTTGAATGCTTATGTGATCGATCTTCGTCCCTTTAAGGGCGGCGTCCTGGGCTTGAGCGGTGGATGCCGCGCCGCCCGCGGCCAGCATCGCGAGACCCTGAATCAACCCCCGGCGCGTGAGCACGCCTCTTTCATAACGGCCCACCAGACTTGCAATCATCGCTTCCATACGGCCTCCTGAGTGTCATGATCGCACGAGTTCCCAGCCGCAGATTAAAACGCGTCATTGGCCGGAAGGCGGGTCGAGTGGCTTCACCTTCATGTCGACGTGTGATCCCTTAACCGTGACCAATACGTGCCCGAAGAACCAGCCCTGCTCGAAGCCTTGGCCCTTGAGCTGGCCGCCGGAGCTGGGCGCTTCAAGATAGACAATGCCATCCTGCACTGCTCGTACGAATTGGTGGCCGTGGCCGCTCACCACGTAACGCACGCCGTACCTGCTGATCAATTGATGAAAGGGGAACTGGCTGCTTTGAAACTTCACCGGGACCAGCCAGAAGGGTTTGTGAAAGAAGACGAACTTGGGATCGCGATCGCGGTTTTGGACCAGATCGCGCGCGAGAAATTGCATCTGCTCGTCGCTCAGGTCTTCGGTTTCGCTGTTATCGAGCACGGTGAAGTGCGCGTTTTGGTAATCGAAGCCATAAAACGCCGGGTGCTTGGTTTGTTGTTCGTAAATGACCCGCGACGCGGCCGACCAGATGTCGTGATTGCCGGGCGTAAAGTAAATTGGAAAACGATGGCCATCCCAGAGCGGGCGGAGAGCGTTCCACTCGGATGCGGCCGTGGCGTCGTTGCCGCCCTGAATGGTGTCCCCGACATTGATGACGAAATTAGGATGCAGCCCGTCGATATCTTTCCAAATTTGCTCGTAAACTCCCGGCTCGGCATCGCCGGTGCGGTCGCCCAAAATGGAGAAGCGGAAATTGTTCTGGGGGGAACCCGCAGCTGTAAGAGCGGCCACCGCCAGCGCCGCGGCGAGGAGGCAACGTCGCTGAATGCTCATCCACCCCATGCGCCCGATTGTAACAAGAGACTGTAGAATGGAATCATCTACCGAATGTCTCGTCTTTTCCCCGCTTTCTGGAGCGTTGTGCTCGCCTTGTGCTTGTGCGGATGCAGGCACGCCGTTCCAGACAATGTCGCGGCCACCGTGAACGGGCGTGTGGTCACCTATGCCGACCTGGACAAGCAGTATCAAGCGCAGTTCATGTCGTCCACCGAGCGGCCGAGCGACGACCAGATGATGATTCAGAAGTTGGAAGTGCTGCGCACCCTGGTGGACAACGAGATCATGCTGCAGCGGGCCGAGAAGCTGGGCTTGATGGCGACCGATGCGGACGTGGAATCGAGATTCGCCGAGCTCAAGGCGCCCTACACGCAGGAAGAGTTTCAAAAACAATTGGCGGCGCGCAAAATGAGCGCGGACGATATGAAAGCGCAGCTCAAGCGCGACCTCAGCATGACCAAGCTGTTGAACAAGGAGATCACGTCGCACATTTCGATCTCCGACAAGGATGTCACCGATTTCTACAATGCCAACAAGAGCAGCTTCAATTTTCCCGAGCCGCAGGTGCATCTGGCGCAGATTCTGGTGACGCCGAATCCGGATCCGAACGTCCGGAATCTGAAAAACGACAAGGCGCAGAACGAAGAGCAGGCGCGCAAGAAGATGGACATGCTGGAGGCGCGGCTCAAACAAGGCGAGGATTTCTCGATGCTGGCCCAAAATTTTTCCGAGGATCCAACCTCGGCGCCCAATGGGGGCGATCTGGGATTCGTGCCCGCCTCGGCGCTGGAGAAGGCCAATCCGGAGCTCCGCGCCGCGATTCAAATCGCGCCGCCGGGCCAGGTAACGCCGGTGGTGAAGACGCCCGAAGGCTATCGCGTATTCAAGATTTTTTCGCGGGAGCCGGCCGGGCAGCGGGAATTGACCGATCCGAGGGTGCAACAGAACATCCGCGAGACCTTGATCAATCGCAAGGATCAGCTACTGCGCGCGGCGTATTATGAAGTGGCGCGCGACGAAGCCCAGGTGGTGAATTATCTGGCGCAGACCGTCGCGCAAACCAAGGACAAAAAGTAGACCTGGGCACCGACTCCCTTACGGTCGCGGCTCAGTCGTTATTCCGAGCCGCGCGCCAGCAGCACACCCGGAGACGACCGGAAGTCGTGCACTGGAGAACATCGACTCGAAAAACACTGGACGGGTGGCGCGTGAGCAAGCGGGTTTTGTCACGGCAGGCTGGTGGTCTTGAGCTTCGCGTCCGGCGCGGCCTTACTCTTCGCCGCGGGCAGCTTGCGCATTTGCGCGAAATACTGCTGCACGTATTGCTGATAGGCCAGTGGCACTTCGTCGCGGTTGATTTCGCCGCCGGCCTCGGAGTGCGCGCCGTTGCGATCGGAATACTGCGTTTTCAACTGCTGCTTGCCGGATGAGACCTCCACCATCACTTCGCCGCTGATGTTGGCGGCCCGCTTGCCGATAATCTCGCTGAGTTTTCCCATGGCGGCCAGTTCGGCGGCTTCGCGAGCGGCTTTGTCGCCGTCCTGTTTGCCGATGCCGCTCTTACCGTCGGGCGAATTCGGCTGATTGTTGCTGCGGCCCTCGCTCTTGCCCTGCGAAGCCTGTTGGGTTCCGCCTTGCTGCTGTTCGCCCTCGGATTGCGAATTGGCGCTGGCGTCGGCCTGCTCCTGGCCGGACTTGGGGTCGCCTTCTTGCTTTTCGCCTTGCTGCGAGGTCTGCGAACTGGCCGATTGCGAAGAGTCGTTGGGCTTGCCTCCCCCTTGCTTGGATTGCGGCTTCATCTTCGCGAGCAGATTGGAGAGCGCGTCGCGCAGCTTGCCCGCCAAGCTGGAATTGTCGGCGGAATTGCCAGATTGGCTGGAATCCTTGGCGTCCTTGGAGCCGTTCTGCTGCCCGGATTTGGAATCGGCTCCGGGCGTGGCGTTGGCGCTGGCATTGTCGGAGGGCGACGAGTCGCCTTTTTCGCCGGAATCCAGCGGATTGGTTCCCGGCGGTAACTGCTCGGTACTTTTGGCATTCGCTTTGGCGGAGCCATCGGGAGATGCGTTTCCGTTATTCGGGTCGGGATCCTCCACCGATTGGAGTGCTGCATCAGTGGCGGGATCAAAATCGCTGGTTTTCGAGTCCCAGGGATTCTCGGCAGCCGGATCGCGGCGCCCGTCACTCTCGCCGGGATGTTTTCCGCGAGCGCGCGCATCGGCAATCTTGGGGGAGTTTCCGAAGAAGCCGTCCAGGTTGATGTGAACCAGCGGCGAACCGAGGTCGAGACTACGCTTGATTCCATAACGCAGCCCGAACATCCCGAACGCGACGGCCACCAGAGCCAGATTGATGTACGCGGTTCGCGGCAAGCTGAACGGCATCCCGCGATCGATGTCGGCCGACCGCGCCAGGTTCTCCGCGTGCTTTCGCTGACCGTCGATAAAGTCGCGCGGCGCGGCACTTCGGTTCGCGCGCCCACGAAAGTAATACGCGGTGGAAAGCGCGTCCTTCAACGCGAGGCGCCGATCGATGGATTGGGCGATCTCATAGGGCTTCAGCAGACTGGTGCGCAAACGGTAGGCGCCGGCAGCGAGGCCCGCGGCGAAGAGCACCACCAACCAATACCAATTGAGGATTTGAGCGCCGACGACAAGCAGCACGATCGCGCCCGCTAGCGCAATCACGGCGCCGAAAGAAGCGGCGTGGATCGCGAGATGCGAGGCTTGGCGACGCCGGCCCCGCCGGATCAGTTCGAGCAACGCGCTGCGCTCGTCAGCCACCTAACAATTATTACAGACCTGGGGCGTGACAAGCTTTCGGGTGCGGAAAAATGACATTCAGCCGCAGATGAACGGAGATCGACGCCGGTAAAGTTCTTGCTCAGAATCCGCAGCCATCGGTGTTTATCGGCGGCCAATCACCCAATCACTGTTTCGTGAAGAACGGGCTGTCCTCGGGGCCCGCCCTGGGCAGCGGAATGCGCAACCCGTGGCGAGCCGGAACGCCCGGAGGGTTCGGCGCGGAAATGATCTGAACACTCAGGTAATAGGTCTTGAATGTCGCATCGTATAGGCACTGCGATGACATTGTCGGCCTCCCAAAGATTGCGCCCAAACGCACGATTACGTCGCGAGCCGCTTCTCCGGTTGCACTCATGGTGACGGTATCGTCGAGGTTGAACGGCACGTTCAAAAGAATCACCTTTGCGCCACTGTGAGATGCGATACTCTGGGCAACGAGTTGGAGCGTCTGAATCGCGCCGCGCGTCGCCAGGGGGAATTCACCCGGCGAACTCATCAGTGGCGTCACCTCGCGCATGTTGCCGCTTAAAGCACGAACCTTTTGTGGCACCACGCTCACTTGATCGCCGGCCTGGACGACACTATAAATGCCGGGCAGGCCCGCATTGTTATACGAGCTGAGAACGGACTGGGCCGCCGTATGACCGGACGAATCCGTTGGTCCGAGCGTCACGCTGAAATCAACGATCGGCGGTCCCCGGAAAATAATTGTCGAGCCGTCATCTTGTTTGACAGGAATGCTCTTCAGGTCGACGGAGCTCTCATACGGAGCCTCTTCAAAGCTAATAGGGTTGAGGTAGAGATGCTGTACCTTATCCAGCATTTCAGCCAAGGGTCTGCTGGTATTCACACTCAACGACACGCTTCCGCTATCCCCCGCGCTTTGACTACGCGCAATTGAGGGCATCAGCAGTAAAAACACTGCCCAAACACGACAGGCCATATTTTGCGACCGTGAAGCTGCTTGGATTTATTGTAGCCTGCGCTACCCCGCGAAACGCAAGCTCTCCAGTCCGCCCATCTTCTGGTGCCCCAGCTCGGTGAGCGCGGCCATGCTGATTCCCACCCGTCGGCAAGCCGTGTTCAAGCGGATATAGGACGGGAGATCCTCCTGGGTGTCTGTCATGAATTCGGCCAGATAGCACAGCGCAGTCAACGCCAGCGGGGAGCGCTCCGGGTGATGATGCCAACGCACGGCTTCGACGACGTCAGGGGGGAATTCCCACTGCTCCAGTGTCTCGGACCCAACTTCGCCGTGGCAGCGCCCAGCCAGGCACATCTCCACTTCGATGGCAGGACAGCCGCCATCGGTGAGACGATGGAAACGCTCGAGGAACGCGGCGGGCATGTTGGAGAAGGCCAACCGGCCGATGTCGTGAATCAAACCCGCCAGGAACGCCTGGGCAGGATCCACCGTGATGGAGCAGTTCAGGGCAAGCATCTGTGCGGCTTCCGCCACATCCAAACTGTGGTTCCAAATATGGTGCGAGCGCGGCGACGCGAAGCTCCCGCGGAGAGTGGCTGCAAGCTCCTCCAATTCGAGGGGACCGGCGTTGGGATTCATCGCCTGACGCACCACCTCGCGGGCCGCGCGGGGAAACACTGGCAGCCGGTCGATCACCCGGCTGACGTCCCCATGGCTCGGGACCTGCAAATAGGACAGCATGGCTGCGACCGACGAATTCGCGCATTGATCGGGAGTATCGGTGTCATCGAACAGGGGCTCGGATTCGAAGTACTGGTCGAAATCGTCGCTGATCTCCAGCACCGCTACAATCTTGCCCATGGCTGGATCGGAAATTGGCCGGCGGCCCCACAGTGTCTCCAGCACCACCCGCACATCATTGGGGACCAGCGGTTGCTCCCAGGCCGCTTCCAGCCGCATTTCGGCCAGCAGGCGAGCGTGCGCCCGATCGTCCACCAAAATCTCAGGAATATGGTGGGAGATGGCGGCTTCCTTAACCAGCTTTCTTTCGGATTCGGAAAGCCCGATAGCGCCGGCCAACTCGCTGGACCAAGTGGCCACCCGCAAGCAATGCGCGCGCACGGCGATATCAGCGCGATCTTCCACAAAAATCTCATCGGCCAGGCCGTAAGGTGCTTTTGGGGGAAACTCACCCTAGTCACCGCATTAGAAACGGCTGAGTATTCCGTAGGCAATTTTGCCCGCCGCCCGATAAGCTTCCAGTAGGGCTCCGGTGGCTGGATCGTGAACGGGAGGAGTTGCCACCAAGCCTGGCTCGCGCTCAAGCGCATCCCGAAACCGAGCCCGTAAGATCCGGCTGTGGAAGACTCCACCACTGTAGGCGCAGCGCGCTGAGTCCTGAGGATCGAACAACTGGCTACCGACAGCACGAGCCAACAGGGCAAGTTCGCTGGCCGCTTCGCTGAAAATCTTCCGAGCCATTGGATCGCCATTCTCCGCAGCGGTATTCACCAGTAACGAAAGGCTCGCGACGCGCGGCCGTGGAAACTCAGGCGTATAACAGCGATGCATCAGATCGTTGATGTTGCGCGCACCGGTGCTATCCAGCAACATGGCGCGCAACGCCGTGGGCGATCCCCAACCCTCTTCCCAGCGCAGAGCCGCGCGCAAGGCTTCGCGCACGATCCAGAATCCCCCGCCCTCGTCTCCAAACAGATAGCCCCAACCGCCGGCGCGCGCGGTTCGGCCCTGGGCATTACGGCCAAATGCGATGGAGCCGGTCCCGGCGATAATCACGATTCCCGGCTCGCCCGCCAGCGCGCCCGATAGAGCGATCGTGGCGTCGCCGGTGACGAGAATGCGATCGCTCGCAAGGATCTCGCCGAGAATCGCTTGTTTGTCCGCCGGACCGCCACTGAATCCCAGGCAGGCGCTGACAAAGCGGACCGTTCCAGCTTCCAGTCCGGCTTCGGAACAGGCTGCGCGAACAGATGCATGGATAGCATTGACGAACTTAGCCCGACCTTCGGACGCGCCTACGTGATTGCAGGGCCCGCCGCGGCCGATGCCGAGCACGCGTCCGCTTTCATCGCCAATGATCGCGGTGGTGCTGGATTGGCCGCCGTCGACGCCGAGGAAGTATTGGGGCATGAGAGGAAGTAATGCCGCATCACCGGATGCGGTACAGGCGCGTGCCGTTTTCCTCGCCGGCGAGCCTCAGCCCCCAGGCTGCCGGATAACGCAAAAAATCATCGGCGCCGAAATCTCCCGGATGGATCAAGACATATTGAATTCCGCGAGTTTTCAGCTCGGCGATGGCAGCCATGCGGAGGCTGCTGAGAATCGGGTGGGCCGATATCACGGGATGATCGGAAACAGTGCTCCATTGGCCATCCATTCCCATGCCTTCCAGACGGATCTTGGTGTTCACCATCTCGTCGGAGGCCTCGACGGTCACCGAACTGGCTGGTTGCGGCCGGGGAAAATCCACTTCCACATACATGCCTGGGGAGGCTGGTTGCCAGCTCCGCCAGCGCGTCACGGGACTGTTGTCGAACGCCATCTGCACTTCCCAGGGATTGGGATGCGCGGTAAGCCTCCAGCCGGGATCGCGCGGCAACTCGTTCGGACCTTCGAAGATGCGCAGTTCGGCCATGGACCATTGGTCCTCGGGTTCGCTGCCCTTTTGGACCACGCGCAGCTTGCGGAACTCACGCGCGGGAAAATCGAACTTAAGGGAAAGCGCCGGCTGGTAGTCCCGAACCAGGGGCGTCAAGAGGATGTCCTGCATAACTTCGTTGGCGGCGCTGCGATAACCGATCAGCAGCTCGCGCGGAAGGTACGATGTCCCGTTCTGCCCGATCGCGAAGATGCGGCCGCCCGGGGGAACTACGCGGCCCATCATGCGCACGATGTTGTAGTCGGGGTCCCGGCTGAGATAGGCGTCCTCGGATTGGAGCCGCAGCGCGGCCTTCACCGGCAGCTCGTAGATCTGCCACGCGCCAGGGGTGCAATAACGCCCATACACGGCGGGCCAACAGGTGATGACGTTCGCCGCCACCAGCGCCAGCAGCAGCCAGGGAAGATTCGCCACAGCTAGAGCCAGCGCGACAGAAATGAACGGGACCACCGGAATCAGAAAGCGCGTTCCAACATTGCTGAAATAGGTGGACCCGAGCACCAGGCCCGCGAGCAGCAATTGACGTCCCTCGCGGAAGCGCAGCGCCAGCAGTGCCAGCGGGGTGAGCAGGAAGGAGGGCCCCAGGAAGCCTTCCAATTGACCGCCCTTGACAGTCGCCTCGAGCGGGATTTGCCAGCGGCTGTGTAGACCGTAGGTGCTCAGATAGCTCCGCCACTCATCTTCCCAGGAGATGTGCGCATAGGGATTCGGAAAGACACGGTTGGCGAGCGGCGCGAAGGGATTCGCGACTTCGATCCAGTCCTTCAACATCCAGGGCAGGATCATGACGGCGGCCGAGAGCCCGATCACCAGCACCGGACCGAGCAGCGGCTTGCGCGCGCGCCACAACTTCCATACAACGAAGCCAACGGCATACGGCAGCGCGAGAAACGCCGTGTACTTCACCGCGTAACCGAATCCGGCCAGAATGCCGATGGGCACGATCAGTTTAGGATCGCGGCTCTCGTCCCAAACCTGCAGCAGGTAGAACAGCGCGAACAGAACGGCGGCCAGCGCGACGTCGATGTAAGCTGTGGTGGCGTCGCGCAGCACCACTGGACAGGTGTAGGTGAAGATAGCTCCCGCGACCCCCACCGCTGGGCGGCCAATTCGCCGTCCATACGACAGGACCAGGAACACGAGCGCGATCAGGAAGGCGTAATGAACCAGAGCGGCCGCGGAGTGTCTGCCGAAATCGAAGGCGAACAGGTACAGCAGCTCGATGCCCTGCGACAGATTGGCATAGACGTCGTTGGTGATGCGCGGGAATCCGTGGGCGTGCTGGTAAATCGACACCTCGCTGAGGTGATACGCCATACCGTCGGAGCTGTGTTCAGGGGCAAGCGCGTTGAAGAAGGCGTACCAGGTCAAGCCGGCAAAAACAGCGATGAAGACCCATCGCCACAAGAGCCCGAGAGGCTCGAATGCCTTTCCGGGGGATCGTAACGCCCCGGAATATGCGGCGTAGCCAATGCTGGCGAGTCCCACGGCGAGGAGCACGCCGCGATGGACCAGTTTCGCCGCGCTCAGCGCGAACATGATTTCGCTGAGACACGCCGATCCGGCAATAAACGCGAGCAGGCGCCGCTCCCAGGCGTCAAACGACGGCGCGAGGTTGCGCAACAGCAGCATGCCGAGTGACCACGCGGTGGCTAACGTGAACAGCGCCCCGAACAAGATCGGCAGGACATGCATCATTCCGGCAGCCCGATCATGGCTTGAGCCCCAGGCGCGAAAGGATCACGCCATACTCATCCCCGCTCCGCGGCGCGATGTACAGTTTATCCACCGACAAGGCCACGGTGGCCTCGGTATTGCCAGCGAGCCAATCGGCCGGTACAGGCTTCTCGAAATGCTTCTTGCCAGGCGTGGTGTAGCGGATTTTGTCGAGCAGCTTGCCGTTCACGAGAAACGAAATTTCCAGGGGGCCCGTGGTCTTGAAGCTGTCATCCCAAATGGCAAAGTCGGCGCTGAACTTGACACTTTCGGTGGAAAACACCAGTACCTTGACGGTCGGTTCCTGCTTGGTCCAGCGCCAGGGAATGCCGGTACCGGGGTAAATATCCTTGACGATGACGGGGTCGGCGTCGGAGTCCTCCATGGACACCATCATGGCGTCGGGCCCGGGGTTGAAGCCCGCCACGGGCTGGCGCTGCTCGGGCGGAGGATAGCTTTGAGGAAGACGATCGCACGCGGCCAGACACAGCACGCATAGAAGGAGGCAGGCCGCTCGAATCAAGAACATATTATGGCAGGGCGACGCAGAGAAAATATTGGTTCATTACGGGATGCGGTACAGGTGGGCACCGCTTTCCTGGCCGACCAGGCTGAGCCCCCAGGCTGCCGGATAACGGAAGAAGTCATCGGCGCCAGGATCTCCCGGGTGGATCACGACATACTGAATTCCGCGGGCTTTTAGCTCGGCGATGGCAGCCATCCGGAGACTGGTGCGGATCGGGTGGGTGGTTATCGCGGGATGATCGGAGACCGTGGTCCATTGCCCATCCGTTCCCATGCCTTCCAGCGCGATCTTGGTGTTCACGGTTTCATAGCTGGATTCGACGACCACCGAACTGGCTGGTTGCGGCCGGGGGAAATCCACTTCCACATACATGCCGGGGGCGGCTGGTTGCCAACTGCGCCAGCGCGTCACGGGAGTGTTGTCAAACGCCAGTTGCACGTCCCAGGGATTGGGATGAGCGGTAAGCCGCCAGCCGGGATCGCGCGGCAACTCCTTCGGGCCGTCGAAGATGCGCAGTTCGGTTATGGACCATTGGCCGTCAGTTTCGCTGCCCTTCAGGACCACTCGCAGCTTGCGAAACTCGCGCGGTGGGAAATCGAACTTGACAGACAGCACCGGCTGGTAGCCCGCTGCCACCGGCGTCCAGAGGATGTCCTCGATAACTTCATTGGCCGCACTGTGATGACCGATCAGCAGCTCTCGCGGAAGGTACGATGTCCCATTTTGCCCAATGGCGAAGATGCGGTCGCCGGGAGGAACCACGCGGCCAATCATGCGCACGATTCTGTATTCAGGGTCCTGGCTGAGATAGTCGTCCTCGGATTGAAGGCGCAGCGCGGCCGCCACGGGTATCTCCTCCAACCGCCACGCGTTAGGGCTGCAGTAAATGCGATACATGGCAGGCCAACAGGCGATGATGTTCGCCACCAGCAGCGCAAACAGCAACCAGGGAAGATTCGCCACCGCCAGCGCCAGCGCCAGCGAAACGAAAGGGACGATCGGAATGAGGAAGCGTGTGCCAATGTTGCCGAAATAAGTGGACCCCAGCAGCAGCCCGGCCAACAGCAATTGACGGCCCTCGCGGAAGCGCAGCGCCAGCAGCGCCAGCGGTGTGAGCACGAAAATCGGTCCGAGGAAGGCTCCCAGGTGGTCGCCCTTCACGGTCACGTCCAGAGGTATTTGCCAGCGGCTGGCGAGATCGTAACTGCTGAAATACTTCCGCATGAAGTCTTCCTGCGAGATATGCACATAGGGATTCGGAAAGGTGCGGTTGGCGAGCGGCGAGACGGGATTCACGACTTCGATCCAGTTCTTCACCATCCAGGGGAGGACCATGACCGCGGCCGAGAGCGCGATCACCAGCACGGGACGAAGCAGCGGCTTGCGCGCGTTCCTCAAAAGCTTCCAGGCCACGAACCCCACCGCATACGGCACCGCCAGAAAGCCCGTGTATTTCACCGCGTAACAGAACCCGGCCAGCAGGCCGATGGGCACCAGCAAGTTGGAATCGCGGCTCTCGTCCCACACCTGCAACAGGTAGAACAGCGCGAACAGAACGGCGGCCAGCGCCACGTCAACGTAAGCTACCGTCGCGTCGCGCAGCACCACCGGGCTGGTGTAGGTGAAGATAGCTCCCGCGACACCCACCGCTGGCCGTCCAATGCGCCGTCCATACGACAGGACCAGGAACGCCAGTGCGATCAGGAAGGCGTAGTGAACCAGAGTAGCCGCCGAATGCCGGCCGAAATCGAAGGCGAACAGGTACAGCAGCTCGATACCCTGCGAGAGGCTGGCAAAAATGTCATTGGTGATGCGCGGGAAACCGTGGGCGTGCTGGTAAATCACCACCTCGCTCAGGTGATAGGCCATGCCATCGGAACTGTGTTCGGGAACGAGGGCGTTGAAGAAGCCGTACCAGGTGAATGCGGCAAAAGCAGGAATGAAGACCCATCGCCACAGGGGCGCCAGTGGCGCGAATGCCTTTCCGGGGGATCGCAACGCCCCGGAATATGCGGCGTAGCCAATGCTGCCGAGTCCCAGGGCCAGCAGGACGCCGCGATAGGCCAGATGGGCGGCGCTGAGGGCAAATAGGATTGCGCTTAAGCATGCCGATCCGGCGAAAAACGCGAGCAGGCGCCGCTCCCAGGGATCGAACGACAGTGCCAGGTTGCGCAACAGCAGCATGCCGAGCGCCCAGGCAGTGGCTACCGTGAATAGCGCCCCGAACAGAACCGGGACCACATGGATCATGCTTGAGAAAATCCGATCAAATCACCGCCCCCATTCACTTCAGGTGCTCCTGCCACCAGCCCGTTTCCTGATAGTAACGATGGACCACGTCCCAAGGGGGCCAGCCGCCATGATAGTTGCCGGGATAGCGGATGAACTTCGCCTCGACGTGCTGTTTCTTCAGCGCGGTGTACATTTGCTCGCCTTCTTCGATCGGCACTCGCATATCGCCTTCGCCGTGGACGAATAGGGTCGGCGTCTTGACGTTACCGGCGTACGTGATGGGAGACAGCGCGCGCAGACGCTCGCCCGCTTCCTGATTCCACGGCGCGCCCGAAAATTCGCTTTCTTTGGTGCGAGGAATATCGGCGGTGCCGTAATCGCTCAACCAATTGGAAATGCCCGCGCCCACCACCGCGGCTTTGAAGCGCGTGGTTTGCGTGATCACCCAATTGGTCAGGAAACCGCCGTAGGAGTAGCCAGTCACACCCAGGCGGTTCGGGTCCACGGGATAGTGCGCGACAGCGTAGTCCACGCCCGCCATCACGTCCTGATAGTCCAGCTTGCCCCAGCCGTCCCAGGTGGCCCACAGGAATTTTTCGCCATACCCGGTGGACCCGCGCGGGTTCGTGTAGAGCACCGCGTAAGCGTTCGAAAGCCACTGGACTTCGAACTCGAACTCGCTGCCGTAAGCCATGTGCGGTCCGCCGTGGATGTTGAGGATCAGCGGATACGGAGCCGTTCCGGAATGCGGCTTCACGATCCAGCCCTCGACGCTTGTTCCGTCTTTGCTCGGAAAATGAATGCGCTCGGCGGGATTGAGGTCGACCTCGCTCAAGAGCTTGTCATTGAACCGGCTGAGCCTGATTTCTCCGCTGCCATCGATGTTTGATGAGAACGCCTCCAATGGGCGCGTGGGGTCTTGGGCAGTATACGCGATGCGATCGAAATGTTGTGAGATGCTGAAGCCAGCGAACGATCGCTCGCCCTTAGTCACCTGCACCGGAGCGCCGCCAATCGCGGCCATGCGGAACAGATGACCGTCCCCGCCAACCTCGGAGCTGAAAAAGATGCTGTCGCCGGCCCATTTGGCACCGTTAGGAATCAAGTCGAAATCCGGAGTCAGATTCTTCATGGACCCGCCATCTACCGGCATGCGATAGATGTCGACAGCGGCGCCATACTTCTGGTGGGCTTGAAGGATCAGATTCAGTCCCTGGCTGCGAAGAAACGCGAGATCCTTCCCATCGGGCGACCAAGTTGGGGAAGCATATTCGAATCCATCGTCGGTCAGGCGGCGGATCTGTGTTTCCAGATCGACGATCCAGAGGTCGGCGCGCTCGTAGGAGTATTCGTCGCGTTGATGGGAATCGGCGATCAGGGCCAGCGCGCCGCTATCGGGACGCCACACGGCTGCGGTGACGTCAACATTGAGGTGGGTTAGCTGCTTCGCTGCGCCGCCTTCGCGAGCCATCACGTACAACTCAGCTGGCGGCGTCGCGTGCGGATCGCGAGGATCCCCCAGGTAGCCGCGCTGGTCGTAACGGATGTTCATCCAGTCGTATATTTTCCCTTTGAAACGCTGGTCGAGCTGCTTTTCGAAAGGCGATTCGGCGGGCGGATCGGAGGGCGGCGGAGTCTTCTTGGTGAAAGCGATGAAGCGGTTGTCGGGGCTGAAGATCGGCAGGCCGCCGACGCCAGGGATCTGGAACGCGTCCGCGTCATTGGGAGCAACGTCCATGTGAAGGAACCATATGTCGCCGTCCGCGCCTTGGGCTTTGCGATCCGAACGAAACGCCAGCAGTTTTCCGTCGGAACTCCAGCGGGGAGCGGATGCGTTGGAGGCGCCGCTGGTGAGTCTCAACGCGGGCGTCGATCCATCGAATGGGCTGATCCACAGCTCGGTGTGACGCCGGTTCTCAGCTTCGATGATGTTGGTGCGGACGAAGACCACCCAGCGGCCGTCCGGGGAGATCGCCGGAGTGGAAGCGGTCTCGATGCGGTAATAATCTTCCAGAGCGAGCGGGCGCGCGGCGTCGGATCGAATGGCAAAGCAACCTAACAGAGTCACAGCGGAAAAAATCAGGACGGCGAGCTTTTTCATGGCAGGTATCTATTATGCCAAGGAGCCTGGTCTGAAGGTACTGGCCAGTCACACCCGTGCGCCGGCCCTTCTGCGCCGCTACGTGATGAAAGCGAGCAGTGGGTCATTGAAGTGCTTTCCAGCGAGTTCGGCGGGCGGAGGCGCTTTACTAGGCGGCTCCAGTGGTATCGGATCGATGAAATCGAGGCCTCTCTTTTCGTAGGCACACCGCCACTCCTTCTCCACCCACGTCGATTGCATCGCGTGCCGCGACCAGAATAGAAAAAACGTATCGTGCGTCGGAATCTCATCCACCAGGCGCTGCGCCCAGTATTCGCCCGAGCGAAGCTCAAGCACGTCGATGAATACCGCAAGGTTCGGGGCCACCTTATGGATGCCCTGCACCCGCGCCAGTACCTGGCTTCGGTCCTCGCTCGCATAGGAAGCGAATGCACGCCGGTGGGTCTTCAGTTCGGAGCGGATGGTCGTAGAACTGCCCCTCACCTCCTTCACCTGAAGGAGGAAGTCCAATCGTCCGACGGGAACCCCGTCGACGCAAATGGCGGCCTTTCCGGCGTGGGGGCCAAACGTTGCGCCGGCACTTACTTTGACAACGAACGCAGCCACTCCGATCTCGCCCGTCCAAAGGAAAATTTTGCTGTCTTCCGCGATTTCCATTTGGTCCAGCGTGAGCCGGATGCCCAGGACGGCGCCCCGCGCAATCGGGTAAGGACCCTGCGATGCGAATAGCATTTTCTTGCGCGCGGATTCGCCCAGCGCTTCCACTGCACGCGCGCGCACCACATCGCGCTGCCCTTCAAGATACGCCCAGAACTGGAATTCGAACTGCTTGCCCGGCGTGACGCTGCCAGGGGCGGTGATGCTGAAATTCACGTTGTCGACGTGCGCCCCGTCTGGCACCTGCGGCGTAGCAGTTTCGCCGGCGTCAGGCCCGGGGCCGTCGGCAGAGCGATCACGCGTAAGCCAATCCCTCAGCGAGCGCAGTTTGCTCGCGAAGAAAGAAGGACCCCGTGGCGCTTGTGCTTCTGGTGCGGCGGCACCGGCCCCAGTGGTAGGAGCGGGCGCCGAGCTCCCAGGAAAGACTTCTTGACGGCCGGAAAAAGCATCCCGAAGAGCGTCGCCGAATGCCGTTGCGGTTGCGAACCGGCTTCCCGGGTCTCTATCCATCGCTCGTTGCAGCGTGAGGGCCAGGCGAATGTTCACGTCCGGGTTCACATCCGAGGCCACGGGCGGAAGATCGGCGTTTGTCCCCTCAATGGGTCTTCCTGTTAGCGCTTCGTAGCAGGCCACGCCCAGGATAAAGATGTCCGACTCCGGCCGAGGCTTGGCAGGGGCCTTCCCCGGCACGTGCCAATCAGGGAGAAGTTTGACAAAATTATCTGTCGTGACGAAGATGTTCATCGCCGCCGGATTTCCGTGGATGAGGCCCTTCTCATGCATCGCCTCCAGACCCCGGCATGCCTGGACGATGATGTTCACCGCCCGTTCCACTCGAAGTCCGGCTTGCGAGTGCCGCAGCAATTCGAAAAGAGTGGAACCCTCGAAAAAGGGCATCACGCAATACGATCCGCGTTGTCCCTGTTCCTCAAAACTGCCGAAGTCCAGGATGTCAATGATGTTTGGATGATTGATCCGAGCGAAGGCCATCAGTTCACTTCGAAGCCCCTTCGCGACCTCGGGACGTTCGTCCGCCGGTAGCATCTCAATCACGACGCGTTGTTCCAATCTCGTGTCATGTGCGCGGTAACGGAAAATTTCATTCCCGGCATCGTGCCAATGATCTTCGATGACGTACCAGAGGATAGTGCGCGGTTCCATCACCGCTTAGAATACACCCGGCACCGCCGCGCGGTGGCTGCGCGACCTGAGCGAGAGTGGCCGGTTAATTCCTTAGCGGCGGCAGTCCTGCGCGCGCCACGAACGCCTGGAATCTTGGATCTTGCCTTACGGCGTCAAACAGCGGGTGCACGTTTAAGAGTAGAAGCGCGCCGGACCGCTCGGCATAGGCCTTCTCAAGCCACGGCAGCATCGCGTCCACATCGCCCGCGGAGGCGTACGCGGATGCCACTGTGTAAGATAGCCCGAAATCCTGTTGCGCCTGACGCCGGATCCGGTCCGCCGTCCGCCGAGCTTCTGCTTTCCGGCCCGAAGCCGCGTAGAGATAAGCCAACGCCGACAACTGGGACGGATCGCTTTCCGGCTGGCGCTGGCCGACGACCGCGGCGGCCTCCTCAAAACGACGCTGTCCGCTGAGGGCCCATGCCAGCCAGCAGCGGGCTAGCGTAAACGACGGATCGAGTTCCAGCACGCGCCGGCTTTCCGCTACCGCCTCATCCAGCCGGCCGGTGTAAACGTACATCTCGGCGAGATCCGAGATGATGATGGGCGACGCCGGGTCCAGCGCTTGGGCGTTTTTCAATTCCTGAATGGCGTCGTTGGGATGCCCGGTCACCAGCAGATTCATCGCATGCCATTGATGAGCCGTCGCGTAGCTCGGGTTCAGATTCAGCGCGCGCTGGAACTCCCGCTCCGCGTCGGCCCATTTCCAGTCATAGTGCATGAGGATGAACGCGAGGGCAGTATGCGCTTCGGCGAGATCGCCATCCAGGTCTATGGCTTTCAAAGCGGCGGCGCGCGATTTCGCCATCGCCTCCGAACGCGGCATCACATGATTCGGATTCGATCCCAGCAGCGCGTAGGCATCCGCCAGGCCAGCATAGGCCAGCGCATATCTGTCATCGATGTGCGTGGCCTTCTCAAATTCCGCGATGGCCCTCTGGTGCGTCTCCGGTGTTCGGCGGTCCCACAGATAACGCCCGCGAATATAGGCCTGCCAGGCTTCCGCGTTGCCGGTGTAGCGCCGCATCACCCGCTCGCGCTCACTGGCCGTAAGATCTAAGACCAGACCGTTGGCCACTTGTCCAGCAATGGAATCCTCCAGCGTGAACAGGTCCTGAACTCGTTGATCGAATTGGCCGGTCCACAGCGAAGCTCCATCCGGCATGCGCAGCAGCCGCACGGTGGCGCGGACCCGATCTCCGTCCCGCTGGAGGTTGCCTTCCAGCACCGCGTCCACGCCGAGCTCGCGGCCCGCGGTCAAGGGGTCCGAAGCCGCGTCGCCGAATTTGCGGATCGCGCTGGTCGGCCGCACGGTGATCTGCGGCAAAGTGCCTAGCCGGTTAATCAGCACGTCCGCCAGCCCGAGGCCGAGATAGGGAGAGTCCACCGAAATCGAGTGGAACGGCAGAACCGCGAGGGACCGTATGGGAGCGTTCCCGGCTCGGGCCTTGGACCGTCCGGCGCGCAGCGAAACCATGGCCGGAATCAGAGCCGCCGACGCAACCAGCACTATGCAGGCCGCCGCCCACCAGATCCACATTCTCGACCTTGGAACGGCCGTTCCGGCAGTCCGGGTGACCGTCGCCGACAGACGGTACCCTCGCCTGGGAACCGTTTCAATCCAATCCGCATTCAGCGCCCGGCGTAGCGTAAGGATGTTCTGGGCCAGGACCCCTTCCTCGACAAAGGTGCCGGGCCAGACGGTCTGGAGCAATTCGTGTTTGGATACCACGCGGCCGTGCCGCCGCACTAAAGCGATCAGGGTGTCGAGCGCTTTGGGCGTCAGGGCGACGGGGTGTCCGCGCTGGAACAGGATTTTCTCGACAGCGTCCAGCCGGAAGCCTTCGAACTCGTAAATCTCGTCTTCTCTAAGACTTGGCTGTCCGCTTTGATCCTCGTTTGATCCATCTTTCATTGAGGATTAATCGCCTTCGCAGGACTTTCCACGCCCCAACGTTCATTCTGGATAAGCCGCCGAGGCGCCCAAAAGTCCGTGGTTAATTCTATCAGGCTATCGGCAGATTCGAGCGGCAGGAGGATATTCAAATGATGACAAAAACGCTTTTCATACTAGGTACTCTTGGTACCCTTGCGGCGCTTCCCGCGATGGCCTCGCCCATCACATTTAGCATCAGCGCTACTGGCAGCGGCACTCTCAACGGTACCCCATTTTCCAATGAAACCATTACCTTTACCGAGGTCACGAATACTTCAGACATCACCACCACCTGCTTCACCTACAGTTACCCGTGCGCCCCGGACCAGGCTGATAACTCGGTCACGGTAGGGGGGGTGGGGTACACGATAAGCACCGATACGTATTTCTTCGACAACAGCATCAACGTAGCCGGGATCGCATACGAACCATATCAAGCCTATCTCTCTGCAGAATCCTCGTCGCCCTTCGCCACCTACGGTCTGACAACCGCCCTTGCATCGGCGCCGTACACGCTCTATACCGTCGGGTCCACGGATCTGGCTCTCAGCGGCGGCGGCGCCCTTGACATCACGTCGTTCAGCGGCGAGGCGACGTTCTCGGCCGTTCTCGGCTCACCAACCTCAGCCGTTCCGGAACCGGGTTCGCTTGGCCTGATGCTAGCCGGCGCAATCCCGCTCGCCGCATTGCGTCTGCGCCGACGATTTACGGCTTCAATGCATCGGGATTGAGCTTGCCGATGCGTCCGTTTGGGCCTGCCACGAAGGGGAGCGAAAGGGCGTTCCAGTTCTTATCGGCGTCCGGACTCTCCTCCGCGGCGGGTTTATGTGCATGCCAGTTGCGGCCGTCGTCGGTGGAAATATCCGTTCCATTCGGACCTACCGTGATCCATGCCTTGCCAGCCGCGTAATACGCCACTGCGCTGCGGTAACCATTGGGCAACGTATCGGGAGCTTGCCATTTCCCATCGGCGAAGAATGCTGCTGTTCCCGTCCGTCGCTCAGGCGCCTTGTAGTCTCCACCGACGGCCACTATCACCAGATTGGATCCATCAACTCTGGAGGCCAAGGAGAATCCCCCAGCCGCCGCACCTGTCGCCATGTCCAGATGCGTGTAGGAGACTGCTCCGCCGGCTAAATGCGGATCTAATGTGATAAGCGAAGTGGTCCCTCCGCCTGTAATCATGTAGAGCTTCGAGTTCCTTGCATCCAACAGTAGCGCCGTGTTACTCGCGGCGAAAAAAGACTGATTCTTGTCGACCGCCGGGATTGCCTTCGGATCGAACTGCTGCCAACTATCTCCGGCGTCGCTACTGAAGAACACGGGGAGGTGGCTGCGGACCTGATCCCCGATCAGCGCGCCGAAGGCCGGACTGGAGAACTGGATGGCGTCCCAAAAACCGTCCGTATCCGGGTTGGTGAAAGCAAGTTTCCAGGTCCGGCAGGCGTCAATGGTCTTGTAGAGGCGGGAGAGATCGCCGGCGCCCGCGGACATGACGATGGCGGTGTTTGCATCGAAGGCTTGAATGCCCCGAAAGTCCAGTTTTTCGCCTCCCTGGGGCACGGCGCAGGTTTGCCATGTCTGGCCGTCGTCGGTGGTATGGAGAACCGTGCCCTGGACGCCGCTGGCCCACACCACGCCGCCACCGACGTTGTGGATGCCTCGCAGCCCGGCAGTAGTATGAGACTGCTGCATGGTCCACTGGGCCTGGGCGGACGTTACGGCGACGGACGTTACGGCGACGATCGTAAGGACGAGGCCTCGCATCCGTCGCGGCCGTGACCGGACGTGGTCATATGACCATATATCGTTACCAGTCTGATGGCCTAGTAGGGTGCGCCCGGCCTGCCAGATTCGATAGTTTGCCATGCATGCCGCTTTCTCCAGAGTGGGCCAGGGAAGTGCTCCAGCGATTGCGAGGTGAACTTATGCGCGGATTTACATTTCTAATGTTGGCTGCTGTCGCTGGAATCGGCTTCACAGCTTCCACCCCCAAAGCACAGGCCCAGGTCGCCGTTGAAATCGGAACAGCGCCCGACTGTCCCTATGGTTACTATGACACCAACCCTTATGGCTGTTCTCCCGCCGGCTATTACGGCCCCGAATGGTTCAATGGAGAGGCCTTCAACGGCGCTGGCCCATGGTTCCATGGTGCGAGCGACTACCAGGGCAACGTGAATAACCGCTTGCATCCAGATCACGGCTACACGGGCCCAATGCCACAGCGTGGCGAGAAAGCCGAGCCGTCAAAACGCGTCGATAGTGCGCACTTCCAAGGGAACGAAATGCGCGATGGACGCGGCCACGTATCTGAGAAAAGATAGCTGAGTCGGGGAGGTCTGCTACAGCACGGTCGCAGGTCTCCTCTATCGCCCGGCGCGTTCCGCTGAGACCGGCGCCACCATCGACAACCGCGACCATGGCCGATGCACCCGAACATCGGCGCGGCCCAACCCCGCCCTCGCGGCCAGCGCTAACAATTCTTCCCTCTTGAACGCCGCCGCCACCGAAATCTGGCCGTCGATGACGGTGATCGCGTGCCAGCCGAACAGCCAGCGCGTGTTCGGGAGGAAATAATAAGCCAGCGGCCCCCGATCCAGATCGATGGCCAGCACGGCGCGCCGCGCGATGGAACGGAAGTTGGTAAACAGCTCCACCACCTGTTCATTGGTGAAGTGATGCAGAAACAGCGAGCTAAACACAAAATCGAAGCTCGCGGGCCGGAACGGCAGGTGGAACGCGTCGGCCACCAGTTTGGGGTCGGCCGCCTGAGCCAAATGATCTGCCTTGTAGTCGAGCGACGTAACTCGGGCGTTCGGAAAACTACGCAGTATCGCCGCGCCCATGTCGCCGGAAGCCGCTCCGACATCCAGAACCGAAAAGCTCTCGCCGCGCTGCACCAGGCGCGCGAACATTTTCCGCACCACCAGATACCCACCGAAATAGCGATTGATCCGTGCCAAGTCGCGCAGGCTGGCGCGTGCCACGTCGGGAGGCGCGTGATCCAGCATCTCGGGCACAATCGAACGCGCACTCAGAGCACGGCCGGCGACAGGCATCCTCCCATGATAAGATGCGGCTTCGTCAATCAATGGACATCGTCACTGGCAATCTGGGCTGGATCGAAGCAATCTGCGGCCCGATGTTTTCGGGCAAGAGCGAAGAGCTGATGCGGCGGCTCCGGCGGGCAATTATCGCCCGGAAACGAGTGCAGGTTTTCAAGCCCCTGATCGACCAGCGCTATTCAAGCGACGAAATCGTTTCCCACAACGATCTGCGGATGAAGTCGCAAGTGATTCAACGCGCCTCCGAAATCCTGCCGCTGCTCGATCCACGCACCGAAGTCGTGGGAATTGACGAGGCCAACTTCTTTGGTCCCGACCTGGTGGAGGTAGCCACGCAATTGGCCGACGGCGGCAAGCAGGTGATGATTGCGGGCCTGGATACCGATTACATGGGCCGGCCATTTCCGCCCATGGCCGAGCTGCTCAGCCTGGCCGAATCGATCACGAAAACACTGGCCATCTGCATGCGTTGCGGCAATCCGGCCAAGCACACCCAGCGGCTGGTGGAGTCGAACGACTTGATCGTGGTGGGAGCGGGCGGGATGTACGAGGCTCGCTGCCGGCGCTGTTTCGAGCCGGGCGTGCCGAAGCAAGCCTTTCTGGAATTCACGGTCCCGAAGGCAAAGTCCTAAGCTGGCTGAAACCGGCTGCAACCTCGGCCCATCCAAAGGGTTATATAACTGCTAATCTACGGAGCGGAGGTCCCATGTCCATCTTCCCTAATCCCAGTCCTGGTTCAGGTTCGGAGCCACCCCCCTCGACGCCGCCGGCGCCGCCGCCATCCGCACCGCCGCCATACGGACCGCCTCCGCCGTATTACGCCGCGCCGCCGCAATATTATGCGCCGCCTCCTCCTCCACACCAAACTGAAGGGTCGGGGTTGGGGTGGAAGTTCGGCGTTTTGTTTGGCATCGTGGCCGCGCTGATCGCCGTTGACGTTTATGGGTACATGCAGTTGGACAAAGTGAAGAAGCAACTAAGCACCGCCAGCGACTCAGCCCAAGCGCGGCTGGACAAGCTGGAGGAATCGACGTCGGTGAGCACGCGCAGCAACCGCCGAACCGTGGACCAGTTGCGGGATCAGTTGGAACGCGCACGTAGACAAGCCAGCCTGGCCTTGGGTCAGGCTAAGGACGAGGCGCTCAAGAAAGTGGACGAGACGCGCAGCGCGCTGGAAGCGGCGCAGGCGCAGGCCAAGCAGGAGCTCTCCTCGGATATTTCGAAGGTGCGGGATGCGGCTGACAGCAAGATCTCGGAAGTTGGCACCCAAGTGACCGCCGTCAAGGGCGACGTGGCTTCCACCAAATCGGAACTCGAAAAGACAGTGGCCGATCTGAAGCGCGCCACTGGTGAACTGGACGGCCACAGCGTGTTGATCGCCACCAACGGGAAAGAGCTACAGGCGCTGCAAGCGCTGGGCGAGCGAAACTACGTTCAATTCACCATCTCAAAGGCCAAGGTGCCGCAAAAGGTGGGGGATGTTGCCATCAAGCTCATGCGCGCCGATCCCAAGAAGAACCGCTACACCATCGAGCTGACCGCCGACGACAAAACGGTGGAGAAGCGGGATCGCGTGGTGAACGAGCCGTTGCAGTTCATGACGTCGAAAGCGAAGCAGCCTTACGAGATCGTGGTTAACGACATTAAGAAAGACACGATCGTTGGCTATGTATCGATTCCGAAAGTGCTGAACACCCGCAACTGAACAGAACTGAGCCGCGCGCGTCAGCAAGCGGTCTACTTCCGCACGTAAGCCAACGCAACTACTTTGTCCATCGCCGGCGAATACGCCGCGGATGTAATTTCGGCTGCGGGCGCCGCATCCACTTGCAACTTGGTCCCCGGCACGGGCGGCTCTTTGGTATCCAGAATCAGCGGCATCAGCACCCGATGGATCTGGCCTCGCGACCGAACGCGCTCCACAATCTCCTGCCCCAGGTAGCAACCCTTGCTGAAGTTGAGCGCCTGCGGTTGATTCGCTTCCTGGGCAAGAAATCGATCGCTGATGTCTTCGCCATAGCGTGGCTTGCCATGCTCCAGGCGGACCACGCGAGCAGCTTCGGCGCGGGCGAACTCGGCGCCGGCGGCTTCGAGCCGCGAGATCAGTGCCAGCTTTTCCGAAGCTGGAGCGAAGATGAAGAATCCGGCGCTGCCCGTAGAATTGACCCGCGCGACCAGCGCGTTGTCCCAATCGACGCTCGAGTATTCGGCCTCGGGAACCGGAGCGCCCACGCGTTCCAGCACACTGGCCGCCTCCGGGCCTTCGACGGCGATGGTCGCGGTGGCGTCGGTCACATCTTCGAGCGTGACATCGTCGGCGATGATGAAGCGGTCCAGGTGCTGGTAGAGGGAATCGCGCGTTTCGGGCTCCACATCGAGCAAGAAGTAGTCCGGCCGGCACAAGACGTTGGCGTCGGCAAGAACGCGGCCCTTGTCATTCAGGAAAAACGCGTAGCAGCCCGAGCCGGGCGTGAGCTGCTGGATGTGGTTGGTAGTCATGGCGTGCAGCAGCCGCGCGCGATCCTCCCCGGTGAGTTTGATTTTGCCGCGGGCGGAGAGATCCAGCCAGGCAGCACGGTTCCGAAGTGCGTCGTAGCCGGTCATCGTAACGACAGATATCTCAAGTAAGCGGAGATTGCGACCACAGCCAAACCAGAGATCGCGATGCTCAGCGCCGTGCGGTTGCGTTTCGCTTGGCTGGACGCGCGCACCGAATATAGGATCGCGGAAGCGGCAATGTGAAGCACCAGCAGCATCTTGATCCCGAACCACATCTGGTAGCCCGGCGGAAAGCTGGCCTTGTTCGAATAGTTGTACATTCCCGAACCGATCGCCGCGATCAGAACGAAGAACATCAGCGGACGAAAGCTGGTCACCGCGACGCCGCCGGCGAGTTCGCGCTCGGACGGAGGAAGCGAAGCCAGCGCCGGAGCGAGAACGAATCGCGCGTAAATGAATCCGCCGATCAGCGTGACCACGGACGCGATGTGTATCCATCGCATGCACACCCCGAGCACTGCGCGTACCGCTGGGTCCATAATCCGAGTATACGATTATGATCCACGAAATCCTGCCGGTCGGCATGTTGCAGTGCAATTGTTCCATCTTCGGCGACGAAGCCAGCGGCGAGGCAGTGGTCATCGATCCGGGCGACGAGATCGGGCGCATCACCGCCATCTTGGAACAGAATCACCTGCGCGTGAAGGCCATCATCATCACGCACGCGCATATCGATCACATCGGGGGAGCGCAGAAGCTCAAGGCCGCCACCGGTGCGCCGGTATATATGAACGCGAACGATCAGGAGCTGTACGATCACATCGATACGCAAGCCAATTGGCTGGGAGTGGCCGCGCCCGAAAAGACCGGCGTCGATGTAAACGCGCGGGAAGGCGAAGTCGTGAAGCTGGGCCCGGCCGACTTCCGGGTGCTGGAGACGCCCGGGCACACGCAAGGCAGCATCAGCTTGTGGATTCCTGCGGAGAATAAGCTGGTAGCGGGCGATACGCTGTTTCTTGATAGCATCGGACGCACCGATTTGCCGGGCGGGAATTCGCGGCAGATTCTGCGGTCCATTCACGATAAGCTGCTGCGTTTGGATGATACGGTAGTGGTGATCCCAGGCCACGGCGCCAACACTACAATAGGACGCGAGCGGCGGAGGAACCCGTTTTTGCAGGGGATGTGAGTGCGAAGCCGCGGCGTCTATGTCACAATGAAGTGGGACATCATAGTTAACAAAAGAAGCCCATGCCATCAACCAAGAGAGCCCACGTCGTCCTGCCTGAAGATCTTGTGCGCGAGATTGACAAGATCGCCGGCTCGCGGGGCAGGAGCGCCTTTCTCGCGGATCTGGCCAAGCGCGAGATAAAACGCCAAAAACTCCTGCAGCTCTTCAAACGTAAAGAGCCGATTTGGAAGGACCAAGATCATCCGGAGCTAAAGGACGGAGCCGCGGCTTGGATCCGCAAGATGCGCGCTGAAAGCGAAGCTCGCTTCCAAAGGATTCAAGAGCAGCGCGACCGCACGTAATGGCGATTTATCTTCTGGACACGTCGGTCATCATCGACGCGATAAATCAAAAACGCGGACGCTGGCAGTTGCTCGGGTCGTTGGTCGAAGCCGGCGACACGCTCGCCTGTTCCGTGGTAACTCTGACAGAGATCTACGCTGGCATCCGTCCGAGGGAGTTCGCCTTCACGGAGCGCTTTCTGGACAGGCTGGAGCATTATGAACTGGACGCGCAATTGGCGCGTTATGCGGGTTTGCTCAAGAATGAATGGGCCAAGAAGGGGCGAACGTTAGGCGTCGTCGATCTCATCATCGCGGCCACCGCGCTGGCTCATCATCTGGTGTTGATGACGGACAATCGCAAGGATTTTCCAATGACCCAACTCGCCCTCTACCCGCTGCCGTAAGAGCGCTCCGCCGACGCTATACTTGAATCGAAGTCCATGCCCTCCGAACCAATAACCAATAACCAACAACCAACAACTAGTCCCGACAAACCGCCCGGCTACCAGCCTTCGCTCGGCCGCAAGCTCTTCATGCTGGGCCTCTGCATCGCGGGACTGATCTTCGTCTGGACCTACTACTACTTCGCGACGCGCCCGCACTAGCCGCTACCGCGGCGCCGATTTCCGCTTCAGCTCGCCCATCACGTCCGCCACCAGCTCCTTGGCATCGGTCAGGCATTTCGAGATCATCTGTATATCCATGGCGGGCTTGCCGGGCTGCCGCGCGCTCTGGCAATAGACGCCGTGCTGGCCCACCAGCACCAACGCATCGGTCAATAAATCAAGCGTGACCGACAGGCGCCCGCGCTCGACGCCCATCATAAACTCTTGCTGTTCCAGCTCTTCGCGGCGTTCGTCGTAGACAGACATACTGCTTTCATTGTAGAGGTGTACGGGCATCAGGCCGATGCGAAAAGGCTAAAGTCCGGCGTGCTTTGGCCGATAGTACTCAGCAGGAGATGTACCACATGTTCTCAATCCGCCAAATTCTCGTCTCGACCCTCGTTTTCGCGGCCGTGCCACCGGCTGTGCTCCACGCCGCGTCCGACACTGTGCAGTACGTCGGAGGCACGGTGAAATCGATTCCGGTGAACTCGGCTGGCTCGTTCAATTTCGACGACGCCAAGGAGCTCCGCTTCCACTACAACGGAGTGGTTTACCGCTTGCCTTACGATCAGATCACCAGCACCGATATCGAAAAGGCGGACGTGAAGCATGTCATGCGCGTGATCCCGGCTCAGTCGCTGATGTTCACCCATCGCAAACGAACCCTGGTGATCAATTACACGGATTCGAGCGGCGCCACGGGAACACTGAACTTTGAGCTGGCGGCGTATCGAGCCGCGGACGCACAGGAAACCATCGCAGCCAAGAAGACGCCTCCACCCGCGGGCGTAGTTGAGGCCGCATGGTGGGGCGATAAGATCTGGAAGACGCCTCGCAATAAAGCGGCCTGGGATGCACAAGCCGTGTTAAACGCGCAGGCCGCGCAGAACGCGCAAAATACCGCCGCTGCCCAGCCTGGACAACTCACGCCCGGCACCAAGTAATAGCGGATCGCCTGGCAAACACCGGCACGCGCCCACCGCCCGTGCCGCAAACCCGTATCGGCGTAACTCCCGTTTTCGTCCGCCGGATGCTAGTCTGATAGTGCTGTACCCGGTCCGTGTTGTACCCGGACCAGTGCTGTAGCCGGAGGCTAGCATGTCGACTGCAACGGTGGCGAGCAGGGCGCTCCAGGAACGGTTAGATTCCGCTCGCAAACTAACCGACTATGTTTTCAGCCTGCTAAAGGCCGAGGCCATTTACGCGCGGCCGATTCCCGAGCGGCACCGCCTCATTTTCTACCTGGGACACCTGGAAACGTTCGACTGGAACCTGATCGCGCGAAAAACCCTGGACGTTCCGTCGTTTCACCCCACATTCGACAAGCTCTTCGAATTCGGCATTGACCCTCCGGTTGGGCAAGCGGCTTCGGACGAGCCGGCCGACTGGCCACGGGTGGACGAGGTTCGAAGCTATAGCCGGCGCATCCGCGGCATCCTGGACGAGTTGATCGAGCAATCGTCCGAACAGATCGTCCCGGCACAAGTCATTCAAGTCGCCCTCGAACACCGGCTGATGCACGGCGAGACCTTGGCTTACATGCTGCACAACCTGCCGTATGAGCAGAAGGCCTCGGGCGCGATGCCACTGGCCTATTCCTCGCATGGGCCGCTTGCGGCGGCTATGATCCAGATCGCTCCCGGCTTTGCGACCCTGGGACAAAAACACGGCAAGTTCGGTTGGGACAACGAGTTCGCCGAGCACCAGGTGGAAGTCCCCGGCTTTCGCATCGGCAAGTACAAGGTCACCAACGGACAGTATCTGGATTTCGTGGGCGATGGCGGTGCCCCGCCGCATTTCTGGACACAGGGCAGATCTCAACAACGTGCGCGCTGGCTCTATCGCGGGATGTTTTCCGAAGTCCCGCTCCCGGTCAACGCGCCCGTGTATGTCACGCACGCCGAAGCCAGCGCCTACGCCCAATGGGCTGGAAAGCAGTTGCCCACCGAACCTCAGTTTCATCGCGCGGCCTATGGGACCTCCTCCACTGGCGAAACGCCTGCCCATGAAACAAGCGGACTCGCGGAGCGTCCTTATCCGTGGGGCCATGCCGAGCCGAGCTCGAAACGAGGCAATTTTGATTTCCGTCAATGGGATCCGCTCGACGTGGATGCCCATCCGGCGGGTGACAGCGCCTGCGGCGTCTCCCAGCTTGTCGGAAACGGCTGGGAGTGGACAGCCACGAAGTTCGGCCCGTTTGCCGGATTTCAGCCGCTGCCATTTTATCCGGGGTACTCCAAAGACTTCTTCGATGAAAAACACTACGTACTGAAAGGTGGGTCGCCCGTGACGGCCGCCTGCATGTTGCGCCGTTCGTTCCGCAATTGGTTCCGGCCCGATTATCCCTATGTCTACGCAAGTTTTCGAGTGGCCGAAGACTAAAACCGGGGACAGCGCTGCGGTCCCAAGCATGACGCGCGAATTCGTGTGCGACGTGCGCCTCGGCCTCGCCAAGCCTCGAAAAGAGCTGCATTCGAAGTATCTCTACGACGAATTGGGCAGTTCGCTCTTCGAGGCCATCACGCACTTACCCGAATATGGCCTGACTCGCGCCGACGAGCGCTTGCTGCGCCGTCATGCCAGCGATATTGCCAGGTTGATTCCGGCTCGCGCCGCCGTAATCGAGTTGGGCAGTGGAGTGGGCAAAAAGACTCGCCATCTTCTGCAAGCCATTGGCGCGGCTCCGCATCAAGGTCCCCTGCGCTACTATCCCATCGATGTATCGGCCGACGCACTGGCGCGTTGCGAGCGCGATTTGTCCGACATCGCCGACGTGCATCCGCTGGTTCAGTCTTATCTGGACGGGATGGCGCGCGCCACCGCCGAACGCGAGGCCGGTGAAGCGCTTCTAGTGCTGTTCCTCGGCAGCACCATTGGCAACTTCGAGCGCCCTTGCGCCGTGGAATTTCTGCGCGATCTGCGCCGCGCTCTGCTTCCCGGCGACGCGCTGCTGATCGGCGCCGACCTGGTGAAGGAACCCGAGCGCATGCTGGTGGCCTACGACGATCCCACCGGCGTCACTGGCGCTTTCAATCTCAACCTGCTCGGGCGCATCAATCGAGAGCTTGGCGGCGATTTCCAACTGCGCGACTTCGAGCATCAGGCGCGCTGGAACGAGGAACACCGCCGGATCGAAATGCACCTCCGCTCGCGTTTGAATCAGACCGCGTTCATCGCGGAAGCTGATCTCTCGGTAACTTTCCGCGCGGACGAGACGATTTGGACCGAGTCCTCGCACAAATTCCAGCTTCAAGAACTGGACGCGATGGCGGAGCAGACCGGGTTCCGCGTCGAAGGCCAGTGGGTCGACCGGGATTGGCCCTTCGCGGAAAATCTTTGGACCATTAGTTGAGTGTCACCCTGGAATTTCGCGACGTTTGTTACTGCATCGGCGGCAATCTCGTCCTCGACAATCTGAACCTACGCATCGTGGAGGGCTGCACGCTGGTGCTGCTCGGCCGCAGCGGCTCCGGGAAAACCACGGCGCTGAAGATGCTGAACGGCCTCCTGTTTCCTTCCGGCGGCCAGGTTCTGGTGGACGACCGCGCCACTACCGATTGGGATCTCATCCAGCTCCGGCGTAGTATCGGTTATGTCATTCAAGAAGTCGGCCTGTTTCCACACTTCACCATCGGCGAAAACGTCGCGCTGGTGCCGCGCCTGAAAGGCTGGCCGCCAGACCGCATTGCCGCGCGCGTGTCCGAGCTGCTCGATCAAGTTGGCCTCGAACCGGCGCAGTTTCTCGATCGCTATCCGCGCCAGCTCTCGGGAGGACAGCGCCAGCGTGTGGGCGTCGCGCGCGCTCTCGCGGCCGAACCAAAGCTCCTGCTTTTCGACGAACCCTTCGGCGCGCTGGATCCGGTAACGCGCGTGGAGCTGCAGGATCAATTCCTGGCGCTGCGCGACCGGTTGCGGAAGACATCCATCTTCGTCACCCATGACGTGCGGGAAGCTCTGCGCCTGGGCACCGAAATCGCTCTGCTCCACCGTGGCAGACTGGAAGTTCTGGCAACACCAGCCGAGTTCGTAAAATCGAGCGGCCCGGAAGCGCGCGCCTTCTTGTCGACTTTATGATCGAGAAGCCATGATTCCTCCTTACTTGCTGCAGGAGATGGCGCAGTTAACCGGCGAGCATGTCGTCCTGGTCCTGGTCTCGATGGCAATCGCCGTGGCGGCCGGGTTTCCCCTCGGCGTCCTGCTCACGCGCCGCGCGGCATTGCGCACTCCATTGCTCGGCTTCGCCAACGTGATGCAAACCATTCCAAGCCTCGCGCTGTTCGGGTTCTTAATCCCCATCCCGTTCATCGGCGGCATCGGCAAACGGACCGCGATCGTCGCCCTGGTCCTCTACGCGCTGCTTCCCATTCTTCGCAACACCCTCGCGGGCATTCTCGGCGTGGACTCCGCCGTGCGAGAATCCGCCATCGCCATGGGCATGACCGGCCGTCAACTGCTCTGGCAAGTCGAGCTGCCGCTGGCCGCACCAACTATACTCGCCGGCGTGCGCATCGCCACCGTAACCACCATTGGAACTGCTACCATCGCGGCCGCCATCGGAGGCGGAGGACTCGGCGTGTTCATCTTCCGCGGCATTGCGTCCGTGGACACCACGCAAATCCTGGCGGGCGCAATCCCCGCCGCGCTGCTCGCGCTGCTCTCGGACGGAGGATTCAGTTGGATCGAACGACGCGTCTCTGTGTCCTAGCTCCCCTCCTGCTGCTGGTCGGTTGCGGCGCTCACAACCGTATCGTGGTCGGCTCCAAGAATTTCACCGAGCAATTGATCCTGGGCGAGATCATCGCACAGCACATCGAAGCGCGGCTGCATCAACCGGTGGAACGCAAGCTGGATCTGGGCGGAACGCTCCTCGCCCATCAAGCGCTGCTGTCCAACGGCATCGACCTGTACCCGGAATACACCGGCACCGCGTTCACCAATGTGCTCAAGAGCAGCGGCGTCACCGATCCGGCCGTGGTTCTGGAGCAGGTTCGCGCCGCATATGCGAGCGGCTTTCATCTCGATTGGCTGGACCCGTTGGGATTCGAGAATTCTTTCGCGATGACCATTCGCGGCGGAGACGCCCGTGCGCGGCACCTCCAAACTTTGAGCGACGCGGCGGCGGATCCAACCGGATTCGCGCTCGGCGCAGGCTACGAATTCCTGACGCGTCCCGACGCGTATGGCGCGCTGAATCGGGCTTATGCCATCAAATGGATTGCGGCTCCCAAGAGCATGGATCTGGGCCTGCTCTACCAAGCCCTCGAACAGAAACAGGTGAGCATGGCAGCCGCCAACACCACCGACGGGCTCTTGAATAAGTTGGACGTTACCGTGCTCACCGACGACAAGCACGTGTTTCCGCCCTATCAGGCCTGCATCGTTATTCGCGAAGACGCTCTGATGGTGTATCCAACTCTCCGCGCGATTCTGTCCGAGCTCTCCGGAAAAATCTCCGACACGGAAATGCGCAACATGAACTACGCCGTGGACGCCCAGCACCGCCCCGCGCGCGATGTTGCAAAAGGATTTCTAGACCGGGCCGGGCTCCACTAACGCCGCCTTCTGCCTCACCCGCGAAACGGCGCGCACCAGCTTCCTATAGGGCACTTGATCGAGCCCTGGGAACCCGATCCATTCTCCATCGCTCCAGCTCGAATAGTGCCAGCGCGCAAGCAACGCCAAATGTTCCTGCTTCTCGGCAAGCGGCGGCGCCGTCTCAGGTTGGATGGACGCCACCAACTCACGCAGCCGCTGATCCAACGATACGAGCGACGTCAGCGTAAATCGCACCGGCGCTTGCCACGCCCCTTGGCACACGAACCACAGCAGAACGCTGTCAGGCGCAAGGCATGGAGCCACTGCGACTCCATACAACCGCTCAACGTCGCAAACCAAATCGCCACGCAGAGCGAGCACCGCTTGGATGCGCTCCAGTTGTTTGTGCTGGCGCGCAGCTTCCTCGAAGTTCATCTCGGCGCTGAGCCGATCGCGCGCGGCCATCGCGACACTCAGCAACGCACCGCCGTTACCGGTCAGGAATTCTTCGACGCGCTTGGTCTCGCTCAGATATTCATCGCGCGTCACCACCTGTTGGCAAGGCCGCAGGCATCGATTCATCTCGCCGTAGATGCAGCCCGGATGCTGCGGGCTCGGCTCCAGATTCTCCTGACAGCGGCGCATCTGAAACAGATCCAGGAACTGGTTTTCGAAAAGCTCGGCTGCGGCCCGCGATTGGAACGGCCCGTAATGTAGAGCGCGGCTGGCGCTCAGGCGCGCGCTCACCTGCGTGCGCGGGAATTCGTTCGCCAGAATCAGTTTGACGTAGGCCGGCATCCGCAGCTTGATCAGCCGCAAATAGTCTTCCGGAAAATAACGGCGCGCCAGCGCGTAGTGCAGCAGCATCGATTCGAACCGCGACGCCGTGGGCCAATACTCCACCCGCGTGGCCACTTCGCGCAGGTTCAGCGACCGCCGCAGCGAAGCGTCCGCTTTGAAGATCCGTAGCAGTCGCCGCCGGAGCATGCTGGTTTTCGCGAGGTACGCCGAACGATCACCCGCCCAAACAACAAACACCGCGTCCGCGTTGGGAACTTCGGCGACGCTTGCATCCAAATGTTCGCGTTCGATAATCGTTGGATCGGGAACCTGCATCCGTTCCCAGTGTCGCGCCCTCACCCTCATCTTGGCCACCGCGTATATACTGGTTCGCACCTGGAGCGGAACAATCGTGCCTTTGGCCATCCTGCTTTTCCTCGCATTTCTCGCGCTGCCCCCGCTTGCCCTCGCGCATCACGGCGGCTCGGAGTATGACATGAGCAAGACCGTGGAGTTCAACGGCAAGCTCACACGCGTCGAAATGATCAATCCGCACTCGTGGATCTACTTTGACGTCACCGAAAAAGACGGAGGGGTTAGTCACCATCGATGCGAAATGAGGTCTGTTCACGTGCTGCGGCGCTCGGGCTGGACCAAGGAAAACTTTCCGGTGGGCCAGCAGATCACAGTCGAAGCTTCGCCCAACCGGACCGATCCCGCCTCGTGTTACTTGCAGACCATCATGGCGGCCGACGGAACTAGAATGGACCGCTATGGGCAATACGTCAAGGCGACACAAGGTGGCATCCAGGAGGTGAGAGGCCCAATCGCCGCGCCAAAGACGGATCGGCCGACGCGACGGCCATCGGGAGAGCCGAACATATCGGGCGACTGGGCGCCAGTGCAACTGGTGATGGCCAATGCGCGCGGCATCGGGGGCGGATTAGTGCCGCTCGATAAATTGGCGGAATACAAGCCGGGCGATCGGCCGGCGATCTCCTTCGCGGACGTGTCCCGCGCCGGGCCGAGGCGTTATGGCGGGACCGAACTGACAGAGGCCGGAGAAAAAGCGGCCGCCGATTTCAAGCGCGAAGATAATCCGCGTTTCCGCTGCGAGACCACCAGCATCATCTTTGACTGGGCCTTCGACGGGCCGGTCAACCGGATTACTCAGAACAAAGATACGATCGTGCTCGAGTACGGGCAGCTCGGGTTGAAACGCACCATCTACATGAACATGCAAGAACACCCGAACAGCATCAAGCCGAGCCGCGCCGGGCACTCGATCGGACATTGGGAAGGCGACACGCTGGTCGTCGATACCGTGGGATTCTTGCCAGGGTTCCTGAACACCCCAGTTCGTAACAGCGATAAGCTGCACGTGGTCGAACGATTCATATTAGATCCGAACAAGATGGCGCTCACGCGCAGCTATGTCGCCGAAGATGCTGTGTTCTTGAAAGGCAAATACGCGGGGTCCGATACCATCCTGGTCGCCGATGCTCCGTATAATCCGGGTAAGTGCAAGGAGTTGAACTTCATCGATTACTCGAAGGAGCAAAAGCGTTAGCGTTGTTTCTCCGCCGCGAACCCACGACCCACCACCCACCCCCCAGTATGTAACCATAGGAGCAACAGTTTCAGCCAGCGCACTTCACCACGAACATGGATTTCGCCGAGCAAGTCAAGTCCTCCGTCGATATCGTCAAAACCATCAGCGAGTATGTGCAGCTGAAAAAGGCCGGCGGCTCGCCGCGCTACACGGGACTGTGTCCGTTCCACACCGAGAAGACGCCGTCGTTCTCCGTGCATTCAAGCCATCAGTTTTACAAATGCTTCGGCTGCGGCGCTAGCGGCGACGTCTTCAAGTTCGTCATGGAGATCGAGCGCGTCAGCTTCTTTGAGTCGCTCAAGCTGGTCGCCGAGCGCAACGGCATCGACATGCCCAAGCGCGATTATTCGGACCCGGATTCGAAGCTCCGCGGCGCGCTGATGGAGATGCATGAAATCGCGGCGCGCGTGTTCCAAAGCAACTTGAATGCCCCCGCGGGTGCGGAGGCGCGCCAGTATCTCGCCGGACGCAATGTCACTCCGGAACAAATCGCCGAGTTTGGGCTCGGGCTCTCGGATGCGTCCTGGAATCAGTTGACGCGTCAATTTGAATCGCGCTTCGCGCCCGAGCAACTGGAGCAATCGGGATTGGTCTTGAAGAGACGAGAGGGCCCAGGCTTCTACGATTATTTCCGCGGCCGGCTGATGTTTCCGATTCACAATGAGTCGGGCAAAGTGATCGGCTTCGGCGGCCGCGCGCTTCGCCCGGACGAGGAGCGCAAGTATCTGAACTCGCCCGAAACGCCGCTGTATCGCAAGAGCTACGTGCTTTACAACCTGCATCGCGCCAAGGAAGCGATACGCAAGTCGGATTATTCGGTGCTGGTGGAAGGCTACATGGACGTCATCGGCGTCTATTCCGCCGGCGTTCACAATGTGGTGGCGAGCTGCGGCACATCGCTGACGAACACGCAGGTGCGCGCGTTGAAGCGTCACTCCGAGAGCATCGTCGTCAATTTCGATCCCGACACCGCCGGCGCCAACGCCGCTCAGAAGTCGATCACAATGCTGCTCGACGAGAACCTGCGCGTGCGAGTGCTCGATCTGGGCGGCGATCTGGATCCCGACGAATTCGTGAAGGCCTCGGGCGCGGAAGTCTACCGGCAACGCGTGGAGAAGGCCCCTTCCTACTTCCACTGGCTGGCCGATCGCGCGCGCGGCAAATTCGACATGCGAACCGTCGAGGGGCGAATGGAAGGATTCAAGTTCATCGCGCCGGCCATCCAGCGCATCGCCGACCGCCTGGAGCGATTCGCCGTCGCCAACGACGTAGCCAACTATCTCGGCGTGGACGAAAAGCTGGTGCGCGAACATTTCAGCAAGGGCGTCAAGGAGCCGGGTCCGGTTCACCGCCGTCCAGACGCCCCGCCCACCGAGCGGCTGCTGCTGCACTCGCTGCTGGCTAGCCAGGCCGCCCGGTCACTTGCCATCCCGGAACTACGCGACCTGCCGGCGGTCGACCGCTTCGTGGCCCGTAACGTGTTTAAGGCCCTGTTTGCAATGCATTCCGATGGAGCTCCCTTCCGCTTCGCCGACCTGGAAGGCCGGCTTTCCGACGCCGACCGCGACCTATTGTCGTCCGTCGTTTTTGCCGATGAAATACTGGAGGAGGAGAAGGCCGCTGAACAGGCGCTGGCTTGTCTGCGCAGCCTCAAATCACAAGACCCTCGATCCGAGGCGGCCGCCTTGCGCGCCCGGATCAAAGCCGCTGAACGCGACGGAAATCTTCAGGAAGCCATGCGGCTGGCCGAGGAAGTGGTCGCCCTGGATCAAAAATCCCGGAGCGTCAGCGGGACTGCAAGATGACCGCCAGCGGCACTGCAAGATGAAGCGCCATTACCACAAACAGATGACCGAAAACAGCGCGAGAGTCACGGCACGATGTTGTACACTAAATGGAATCAAAGGTAAGCGCAAAGGATGCGGCGCGCACCGCCAGGCGAACCAGGAACTCATCGGCGCCGCATTCGGTTTTGCGCGGGTACCTGAAGGATATCGCTGGTAAAGCGGGGCACCAGTGGCTACGGATGACAAGTACGGCCGGCTAAAACATCTCATGGACTCGGGCAAGGAAAAGGGGTTCGTTCTGTACGACGAAGTGAACGAGTTGCTCACCGAAGACTTCACGTCGGGGCGCGAGTTCGAGGATCTGCTCAGTGACCTCGATAGCGCCGGCGTCGAAATCCTGGAAGAGCCCAAACTCGACTTCGAAAAATCGTCCAAGGATGAACCGGAAGATTTCGGCGACCTCGAGCTCGCCCAGGATGTTGGCGATAAAACCAACGATCCGGTCCGCATGTATCTGCGCGAGATGGGCACCGTTCCCCTGCTCACCCGCGAGGGCGAAATCGAGCTGGCCAAGCGCAATGAACGCGGCCAATGGGCGGTTCGCAAAGCGCTCTCCCGTTCGCCGCTGGTCATCCGCGAGATCATCCAACTGGGCGATGATCTGCAGCGCGGCGTCACTTCCGTGCGCGACGTCCTGGTGCTGCCCGAGTTTGTCATTACCGACGAAGACTTCAGCACCCAGCTCAACGAGCTGCTGGCGCAGATCTCGGAGATCGAGAAGTATTACAAAAAGAGCCAGCAATTCCGGCAGAAGCTGCAAGCCGTCTCCCGGCAGATGAAGCCCAAACAGCACCGCGGGCTGCGCTACGGCCTGGCGCGCAACCACGTCCAAATTTCCCGGATCATTCGCAACGTCCAATTCACCACCTCGGTCCGCCGCAGCCTGGCTGGACGGCTGCGCTGCGCAGTGGAGGAATTGAAACCGCTCGAGCGCGATATCGCCAAGCTCCAGCGGAAACTGGAAGGGCCGGCCCAGGGCGGCCAGCCATCGCGCGATCTGCGCAAGGAGTTGCGCCAGTGCGGGCAGCGCATCCAGCAAGTGGAAGAAGAGTGCGGCGCCAGCGCGAGCGAACTCAGGCGTACGCTGCACATCGTCGAGCGCGGCGAACTGGAAGCGGAAACCGCCAAGAAACAGCTCATCGAAGCCAACTTGCGCTTGGTGGTGTCCATCGCCAAGCGCTATACCAATCGCGGCTTGCAGTTCCTCGATCTCATCCAGGAAGGCAACATCGGCCTGATGAAGGCGGTCGACAAGTTCGACTACCGCCGCGGCTACAAATTTTCCACCTACGCCACCTGGTGGGTACGGCAAGCCATCACGCGCGCTATCGCCGACCAGGCCCGCACCATNNCCGGTGCACATGATCGAGACCATCAACAAGCTGGTGCGTACGCAGCGCCAGCTCCAGCAGGAGCTCGGCCGCGAGCCAACCACCGAGGAGCTTTCCATAAAGATGGAGCTTCCGGTCGGCAAAGTACGCAAAGTCCTGCGCATCGCTCAGGAACCCATCTCGCTAGAGACGCCGGTCGGTGAAGAAGAAGAGTCGCACTTGGGCGATTTCATCGTGGACCGCCGCGTGGTTTCGCCGTCGGAGGCCGTCATCAATCTCAACTTGCGCGAGCAGACCGCTGAGGTGCTGAAAACCCTGAGCCCGCGCGAAGAAAAGATCATCAAGATGCGCTTCGGCCTCCAGGATGGCAGCGAGCATACGCTCGAGGAAGTGGGCCAACACTTTGCCGTTACGCGCGAGCGCATCCGCCAGATCGAAGCCAAGGCGTTGCGTAAATTGCGGCATCCCAGCCGCAGCCATCGCTTGCGCGCCTTCCTCGACACGTCTTTACATGAGTAAAGACACGTCTCTTCACGAATAGATTTCCCGCACCCGCTCGCGAATTCTCTCCGGTACCAAATGTTCCCACGGCTCGCCGCGCGCGATTCGCTCTCGCACTTCGGTCGACGACACCTCTTCATGACCGCTCCCCACCTCGAGCGCATGGATGCGATCCCGATACTCCGCCGGCGGCGCAAAGTGTCCCCCGCGCGGAGCTACCAGGAGCTCAAACTCGCCCAGCATCTCCTCCACCACGCCCGGCCGTCCATAATCCCAAGTGAGAATCCGCTCGGCGGCATCGCGCCCGCACACGAATGCCAGGCGCGCCTCAGGACCATAATGCTCGCGGCACTCGCGCCCAATATCGATGAACAGTCCTTGATCAGTCACGGCGATCGCATGTGGAATTTCGAGGCCCGCCGATTCCAGCATTTCAATACGCTGCTCAAGCGTTGCCCCGGAATAATCCTTGTGCGGAAACGCCCGCGGCACCACCCAGATCAGCGCATCCACGCTCCGGCCAGCAGCTTGCGCGAGTTCGAGATGGGCGATGGTCGGAGGGTTGAAGCTTCCGGGCAATATCCCAACGCTGCGCGGCTTCCCCTGGGCGTGGCGGACGAAGTCCAAGCCCTTCCAGTATAAGAGTTTGGCAAGATAAGGCCCCTCTTAGGGGAAGGTAGGGTAACTCACCGACAGATTGAAAAGCACTTTGGTCCTAAAGTGGATTTATATGCTGTACTGGATTTGTCCCGAGTGCGGGCATGAGTGCTCACCGGCTATCCGGGAATGTCCCACCTGCACAGCGGCGGAGAACGCGGCTCCCACAGCGGAACAAAGCCCCCAACAAACCAGTGCGGACGTCCTGTTGCTCGCTCAGAGCCTCCAGTCGAAGCCAGTCAGCCCAGCGCGCCCCACGGAGCCGGCCAAGCCCTGGGTTACTCAAGAGGTTTCGCCGGTGCCGCCTCCCATAGCCGCGCCCGCGCTGATTGCCGCAAAGAGTCCGCAAGCGGAGTTTGGTTTGAAGCGCGCGGACCTCGCGCCCATCGGCGACATCGGTTTTCAGGCCGCTCTCTTGCGTCTGCCAAAGGCGCACGAGCAACCAGTGGAACCGGCGCCATCGCGCAGGCGATCGGTCGCCTTCGTTCGCGAGGCATTACCGGGCGTCAATACCAGCGGACTCGCTTGGGCGGATCTCGCCCATCCTGACCAAGTACGGCCCGCGCCGCTGCAAGCCGGCAACGAAACCGCCAACGAAACCGCTAACGAAATCAGCGCAGCGCCCCTCCATCCCAAAGCGGGGAGCCTGGCCTTCATTTCTTCCAAGATCGAGCTCGCGGGCGAATCGCTCACCGAAATGCTTCACGCCTTGGAGAGCTCCGCCGCGGAGCTGGAGCGCGCTGCCATTCGCGCGATCCAAGCGTCCTTTCAAGATCACCCCGCGGAATTGCTGTTGTGCGGGGCAAGTGAAATCGTCACCGCGCCCGCGCCGCCCGCCGAGCAATGGATGCGCTCGCCGAGGCTTGTCTTTACCGCCAAAGCGTCTGGAAACTCGGCGCCCGCCATCCTCACCGCCGCACCGCGGCCCCCCACGCTCGCCGGTCCTTGCCTTCCACCGCAGCTTCAGCGTTTCACTCAAAGCCAAAACTCGAACCGGCGGCCGGCGAAAAAGCGCCCTGCAGCCCCAGCTTGGATGATCACGGTCCTGATCATCGCCTTGTTTCTGGGCGGGAGCAGCCTGGTCCAATACCTCACCGCCAATCGGGAGGCGAAGGCGGCTTCCGCTAGCGCGGCACCCACCGAGACCCGTCAACCGGCGCCCGCGCCGGCGTTTCCGGCCGCGGAAGAACATCCGGGCGCGAGGTTCGTCGAAGTGGCCGGCGTGCGCGTGGTGACGGCGCCCAACCGGAAGCCGCAGCTTCAATACATCGTCATCAATCACTCGGCGGGCGAGCTCACCGGCTTGAATATTCATATTGCCCTGCACTCGGCCGCTTCGCCGTCCGGCGCGCCGCTCATTCGCGCCTCCAGTATTGTTCCATCGCTCGGAGCCAACCAGTCCAAGGAAATTCGGACGGACCTGGATGCAGGTCTCAGCGCCGCGTCTATTCCAGACTGGCAGTCTTTACGAACCGAGATCCTGATCGCCCGCCAATAAAAATTTGCGATGATAGCGGCGTGACGCCAAAAGCAACGCCGCCCAAGCTGGTTCCCCGCCCCAAGACCGCAGCCGGACGGGCCGATCGAGTGCGCGGCATTCTTCGGCTGCTTGATAAAATGTATCCCAAGCCGGCTGTACCGCTGCTCCATCGCAACTGTTGGGAACTGCTGGTGGCGACCATTCTATCGGCGCAATGCACCGACAAACGAGTCAATGAAGTGACGCCCGGCCTGTTCCGGAAATATCCGCTGATGGCCGATTTCGCGGCCGCGAATCCAGCGGAGCTGGGCAACGATATCCGCTCGACGGGCTTCTTCAACAACAAGTCCAAGTCGCTGATCGGAGCCGCCCGCACCATCCTCGCCGACTTCCGCGGCGAGGTGCCCCAGACCATGGATGAGATGCTGACCATTCCCGGCGTGGCGAGAAAGACCGCCAACGTCGTGCTCGGGGCTTGCTTCCACATTCCGGCCGGTGTAGTGGTGGACACGCACGTCCAGCGCAACGCGCAACGATTGGACCTGACCAAGAACACGCCGCCGGTGAAGATAGAACAAGATTTGATGAAGATCATCCCGCGCGAGAAATGGATCGACTTTCCGCTGCAGCTCATCTACCACGGCCGCGCGCTGTGCATCGCGCGTAAGCCCAGGTGCGCCGAGTGCCGGCTGGATCCAATCTGCTACGCGAAGGACAAGACGGTCTAAAACTTCAACACTTGCCACAAACTCGCGAAATCGTCGGTCCATGTAATCGGCGGGCGATTGCTCCACGCGGAAGACTGCTGCGACAGCCCGGCCCGTTCCAGGAATCCGGCGTTCGGTGTGATCAAAACCCAGCGCGAGCTGCTCTCGCCGGTCTCCGTATCGTCCGCTGAAATGATCTGGACCGCCGTCCAGCCAAGGTACAGCGCCATGCCGCGCGCTACTGGATCGAGATTCAGGACGCGGTTGGAAATGTGCAGCGCGAGCACGCCTCCTGGCGCCAGGCGCCGCCGGTAGATGTCCGCGCATTCGGCAGTCAACAGATGCATGGGAATCGAGTCGCCCGAAAACGCATCCACCGCGATCAAGTCGAAATCTTGCGATTGTCCCGAGGCGAGTTCGCGCCCGAGCTGCACGCGCGCGTCGCCGAGAACCACCTCGATCCGAGCTTGGGAATCCCGCAAGAACCAAAACCAGGAGCGCGCGATCGGCTCCACATCCGGATTGATATCGTAAAAGCGGAACGTATCGCCAGCACGGCCCCAAGCCGCCAGTGTGCCCGTGCCGAGGCCAACCACGGCGATGCGCCTTCTCGGTTGGTCGAGGGCGTTGAGCGCAATCGCAACGCCGCTATGCGGCCCATAGTAGGACGTCGGCCAGTCGCGTTTCGGGGTCTCGAGGTATTCCATTCCGTGGCGTATGCGTCCGTGTAGCAGCTCGCGAAAGGGACCATTGTGGTCTGTGCGCTCCTTCACCCGCAGGATTCCATAGAAATTGCGTACGCTCGCAACCGCGCCTTGCTTGCCGCCCGTAGCCGTAGCGACGATCGCCGTAAGCCCGCCGATCAATAAAGCCATGAGCGGCAGCCGAACGGCCAGATTGCGGCTGGTCCATTGAGAAAGTGCTCCGGTACGCAGCCACCCCAGGAAGCCCGCGAGACACGCGCCCGCAAGACCGATCGGGTATTCGCTGAACTCGGTGAACACTCGCGGCGCCAACAATGCCACAAACGCGCCGCCCAGCGCGCCGCCGGCCGCGATGGTCAAATAGAACGCCGTGAGATACCGAGGTGACGGCCGCGAGCGTGCCAGTTCCCCATTGCACAGCATGCAAATGACGAATTCAGCCAGCAGATAGAGCGCGAGTTGCAGCCGCAACGAAAGGCCAATCGACGCGGCCTGAAGCATGCAAGCCACCGGGGCCGCAATTCCGGCGGCGATGGCGAACAGCGTGCGCCGATAAATCCGGTCGCTCTCGAATGCCAGCACGAACGTAAGGAGGTAAATCGCGAGCGCCGCCACCCAAAGAAACGGGCTGACCGCGATGTCTTCCGAGATCTGATTGGTGGTAGCCACCAGCACGATGGATCCACAAGCGGAAAGCCCCAGCCAGAAGAGTACGGTCACGACGCCAGGCCGCGCGGCCGGATTAACTTCGCCACCGGCGAGCGCTTCCGGGGAGGGGGTCGCGCGCACCCGCCAGGCCGCAAATACGCACGCCGCCGCGAACAACACGTAGGCCGCGGACCAGATCCACCCTTGCGTGCGTAATCGTAAAAATGGCTCGATGGCGAACGGATAGCTAAGCAGAGCCAGAAACGATCCGAAATTCGACAGCGCATACAAACGCCAGGGCGATTTCTTGCTCTCACCCAGCGTGAACCAGCGCTGCAGTAGCGGCGCCGTCGAGGACAACAACGCATATGGACCGCCCACGGTCAGAGTGAGAAGGATCAGGATGCGGATTAGCGGATCGGAGGCTGAGCCCATCTTCCAAAGGTCTGCTCGCGGCGCGATCGGAAGAAACAGCAGCGACGCCGCAAGTAACGCAACGTGCACGCGCACCTGCCAACGGACGTTGGAACTGGATCCTAACCAATGCGCGTATGCATAGCCCGCCAGCAAACAGGTCTGGAAGAACAGCAGGCATCCGGTCCAAACCGCCGGGCCGCCGCCAAACCAGGGCAGGATATAACGTCCCATCATGGGCTGCACTTGAAAAAGAAGGAAAGCGCTCAGGAAAATAGTGAGGGGAAAAAGAACGTGATACGTTGAGAAGTGCAGTGAACGAACCACTCGATCTTCCGAAGACAGAGGACCCCTTGCCAGAGTTGACCGCGGAGCTGCTGTTGGTGGAAACCCCTGCTCCGGAAGGGACGGGGGAAGGGCCGGAGCCACCTGTGGTTGCGGCGTCTTGGCTGCGTCTGGCCTATGCCATCGAATTCCTAGTCGCATTGATTGCAATCCTGAATGTGTGGAGCGAAGTCGGAGGGCAGGGTCATCTGGATTTGATGCCCTGGCACATCAAGTTAGCATGTATAGTCGGCTTGGCGTGGTGCTGTGTGAGGTTCACCGCGGGCATGGTGGAACAGAGCAAGGTTTGGACGCGGCGTACCATCGCATGGTTCGCGGGCATCCTGTTGTTCGGGATTGCCATGGGTGGAATCACGTATTATTATCACTTGCACGAGGAGCCGGAGGATGACGACCAGGACACCACGGCTGCTTCCATACGGATAGTTACACCGGGAGTATTTCTTTATGACGCCCGCAAAGGCAAAGAGCAGAACGCCCATAATGGCAACCAGCGCTGAATTCGGATTCGTTTTGTGGTGCGCCCCGGAGGTTGCCTGGACCATTGAATATCCGCTCGAGGTATTGGACGAGATCCGCGCCTATGCCTGCAACGAGCTGTTGCAGCTCTCTCACGGGGGCGCGGAAGTGGCCGGGGTGATGTTCGGCTCGCAGCGCTCCGGCGTCATTCGCATTCTCACCTGGCGTCCGATAGCTTCCGAATACGCGGAAGGCGAGACGCTGCGGCTTTCCCATCGCGATCGCATGAACCTGGCCGTGCAGCTGGAAGTGGCGCGGGGGAATCCGGAATTGAAAGACCTCCGGCCGGTGGGTTGGTTTGTTTCACATCCGGACGGCGGAGTCGCCATGACTTCGTCGGATCTTGAAGTCCACGCCGGCTTTTTCCCGGAATCAGCGCAGGTGACACTCGTCATCCGCCCCACGGAAGGCGGCCGCGCCGAGGCTGGCTTCTTCGTTCGGGAAGCTGACGGCAGTGTGCGATCGGACGCAAGTTATCGAGACTTTGTCCTGGAGCCAATGCATGCTCCACCACCCCAGGCTCCACAGGCTCCACAAGCTCCACCGGCTCCAGCCGCCGCTGCTAGCGATATGGAGCCTGCGTCCCAAGAAATTACGCCTTCTGAATCGCACGGCATACCTCCTAACGTTCCGGTCCCGCGCTTTCCCAGTCCAAGGCTGGGCGCTCCGAGCCCTGCTGCTGCGAACATCAGATCTCACACTCTCACTATCCCGACCTTCAAAATAGACGAGCCGCTTCCCGTCCGCGAGCGCTGGCTTTGGGCGATACCGATTGCTCTGGCCCTGGGGCTGGCTACTTGGATGCTGTATCACCGGCAAAAACCGGCGGAAAGTTCGCCGGTGGCGTTTCGCGTTTCCTCCAATGCCCCTGGAACCGTGCAACTGGAGTGGGACCCGAACTCCCGCGCCGTTCGTGATTCCGAGCGCGGCGAGATCGATATCACGGATGACGGCAAGACCTCCCAAGTGTCGTTTTCGAGCGATCAACTGCACGCCGGCAAGATGACCTATGTCCCGCGATCGAGTGACGTCTGGTTCCAGCTCACCGTCTATCCGGCACGCGGAGCTCCGGTTCACGAGACCACGCGCTTGATCGCTCCCGCATCCAGCGCGCCAACGCAACCGCCCCAGCTTCTACCCGGCGGCGAGGACGACGCGGCCCAAGGGAAGATCCGCCAACTGACGGAAGATCTGCGCAGGGAACGGGCCCGCACCGGCGAATTGCAGAACCTGATCCGGATTCTCGAAAACCGCCTGGGCATTCAGCCCGAAAGGCAGAAGACCACACCGCAACCGTGAGCAAGCCCCCTCACTCAATGTGGATGAAAGGTCGGCCCGCGGCATGAACTACAAGGTGACGGTTATCGGCGCCGGACGCATGGGATCCGCTCTTGCGACGGTGCTGTTCCATAAGGGATTTGCCACGACGGTGTGGAACCGGACTGGCGCGAAAACGGAGGTCTTGTCTAGGCTCGGTCTCAGCGTAGCCCCGAGCGTCGAGGAATCGGTTCGAGAAGCGGATATCGTTGTTGTTAGCCTCAGCGATTACAGTTCAACGCGACAGTTGTTGCGACAACCTGACATTGAAACCGCCCTCCGCGGCAAGATCGTCGTGCAACTGAGCAGCGGCACGCCCAAAGAAGCCAGGGAAATGGACTGCTGGGCCCGCCGATGCGGAATACCGTATCTTGACGGCGCAATTCTGGGCAGTCCGGCATGGATCGGAACACCAGCCGCCACGATCTTCTATTCCGGGCCGGCGGAAGTCTTCAACCGCGCGCAGCCGGTTCTGACGGCCTTTGGCGAGAGGACGGTGTTCGTAGGGCATGAAATCGGTCATGCCTCGGCATTCGATGTCGCTGTGCTCACCTTCGGCGTAAGTGCGATGTTGGGCTTTCTCCAGGGGCAGGTTGTTTGGGAGAGTGAAAACCTGCCCGATGGAGGATTTCTGGAGACGATCAAGGGGATGATGCCAGCCATGGAATCAATCTTCAAAGACATGTCGCGTAGAATTTCGTCAAAAAATTACATCGGCGATCAAGCTTCGCTCGAAGCGTATTCCGTGGTCAACAAGCAGCTTGTAAGCTGGTGC
>PMUP01000061.1 GCA_003166865.1 Bryobacterales bacterium | reverse complement strand
AAACCGCCCGAAATCATAATTAAGCTCATCGGACCATCAGGGGCGGTGACGGGTACGCTCAGGTTTGATGAGGGCCGACAGCAATGGCTGCCCTCCGAGATTGATTCGACCGATGAAGCTCCCATAATCGATCGCGGCGAACCATAGTGGCGGAAATTGGCAGTCCATGGCAGACTTTCACGGCAAATTGGGACGAAAGCAGGAAGAAGCCATTATCGCTGTGCTCTCGACGCGGACCGTCGAAGAGGCGGCCCGGGCCTGCAACACGCCTCCACGAACGCTCTATCGATGGCAGAAGGAGCCCGCCTTCGACAAAGCTTTCCAAGAGGCGCGGCGTAGGGCGTTCGGTCAAGCTACCGCGAGGCTCCAACACGGGGCCAGCGTCGCTGCCACCACCCTCCTGAAGGTCATGCTGGACACTGCCACGCCCGCTTCGACAAAGGTACGTGCCGCCGAATGCGTGCTAACCCACGCCGCCAAAGCGATCGAACTTGAAGACATCGAAGCACGGGTGTCCGAACGGGAACGGGCGGCAGACGAGACGTCAAAGAGGAAATAGCGCGCCTCGCATGGAATGAGGAATCGTGGCACGTTTGGAAAGGGCCTCCGAAAACTCGAAACACGGCTACGAGGCCGCAACAGCGGCCTCGTGTCCCATACCGCGCAGTGGCTGGAGTATTGGATGGCGAATCTCGACCGAGCGCATAGTGCGATGAAGACTGCTGGACAAGCTTGGGCCCGCCGGGCTGTGGCGCGATCACTCGACATGGGCACGGATGAATTGCGAGTGTGTATCGCCCAGGGGCAAATTGGCTCCGCCCTGGTCGGGCGGTTTGTTGAAGTGTTGGGCGAACTCGGCGACCGAGCGGATGTAGCATGCTACGGTCGTCGGGGCGTAGTTGCGAATGCGGAGATCTTCCAGCATCCGCTGTCTGAGTGCAGTCATCGGTGAAACCTCAGTCACCGATGAAAACATCAACTGCCGCGATCACGACGGCTCGCGGCCGCCCGCAGAGCAAACCACCGTTTAACGAAAAGCAAATCCGAAGCCGGAACGCCACTCAAACTGCCGCTCGCGGCTTAGTTCAATGTAAATTAACGGGTCTCTTTCTCACAGCGCCTTGCTCGTCGGCATTTGGTCTTCTAGCGCGTGAAGGAGCCCCTCAATATTTCCGGAGAGATTTTCTCTTTATACTGATTACTACATGAACCGTGAATCGTCGGAAGCCCACCTTGAAGAGATCAAGAAGATACTGAAGGAGTTTGTTGAGCGTTACGACATCCTCGGCGAGCACGAACGGAAATACCTCGTCGAGCGGGCAGAGAAGGAACTCGACCACATCGATTCGGTGATAAGCTACGTCCACACGTCCGAGAACGAATAAAGAAAAGTCCACGCCGGTCACAGGCCGGGTGGCGCTTCGTTGTCTTAAGCAGCCGCTACGGCATTGATTTGATAACCTGCTTTCGCCCGTCATCTCATCCAAAAGCCCAAATCAACGTGCAATAGCGGCAGGTCCCTGCATGGTCAAATGCAAAAACGAGTAGCTCATCGTTTCAACCACTTATGCCGATGGAACTGGTGACGAGGGTTCCGATCGGAGAATGAGAAATGCCTTCATTGGGCTTGCGGGGACTGATCCTAGTGGCGATTGCCGCCATTCTTATCTTTAGAACCGTTCGCAGATTCGGGGCAAACAGATCAGCCAGGGTTCCGACGGCCGCGCGGACAGCTTCCCCTGGGAGCGCCTTCTGCATCCATTGTGGAGGGTCATTGGCAACCGGGGGCCTGTTTTGTGGTGGTTGTGGCGTGCGGCACAGCTAGATGGCGGCACGCAGTTCCAGCTTGTTACTGAACCAAGACGGTACCTTCCCCCGGCGGCCTTGTACCTCCTCACGACGCCCTCCAATTGCGAAGCTGGGCGCTAACGCCGGAAGCTGCCGTGCTCCCGCTGGAAGGTATCGCACTTCGCATCCTTAGGCAGGAACCAAGCCGGATTCAGGGGAACAGGTTTAGCGTAAGAGCGATTAGGAGATGCGATCCGTGAGCACTCTTGAACAGACAGAACGCGTCAAGAATGCGTAAATAGGTGACACCATTTGAAATGGAGGCCAGAGATGACCACTCCTCTTGCGTCTTCGACGCCAACGCTTTTCCTCGCGAGTCGCGATGAGAGCAACGCTCCCGTCACGCGAACGTACCGTACAAGAACCTCTTTCGTAGCCGTTCACTTCCACCAACCGGGAAAGGGACGGATCGTTTTTCTTTCAGAAGGAGCAACGCTCCGCGTCATCGGACCATCGTCCTGTTTGCAGGAAGGTTCCGAGGTCATGTATGAGAGCCGGGTATACAATGTTTTCAACGTAGATTTGGCCGCCCGCTCCAGCCAAATTGCGGAGCCCGTTCGAGTGATGCGCCGCGCTGGCTGAGAGCGCACGGTAGAAAGCGGGCCGAGCCGGGACGCCCGATTGAGCGGCTTCCCGAACCGGAAAGCTTGTAGCTGGATCGAAGGAGACCGTTCGGGAAACGCCCACTCTGGAAGATATACGCAAGAAGGAGAACTTATGTCGACTATCACAGCTTCGCCAGTCACTATGGCCAAACTCTTGAGCAGGCATGAAGTCGCGGAAGGCACGACCGCATTCCGGTTTGAAAAGCCATCGAACTGGACATTCAAGTCGGGCCAGTATCTCGACATGACTTTGCTTGATCCTTTGGAGACGGATGCTGAAGGAAATGTGCGGTCGTTTTCCATCGCGAGCACTCCTCACGAAGACACCCTGATGGTGGCCACCCGCATGCGCGATACGGCATTCAAGCGAGTGTTAGATACCATGCCGCTAAGCTCCGCAGTTAAGATCGAAGGACCGTCTGGCAGCCTGACTCTCCATAACAATGTGAAGCGAACGGCGGTGTTTCTAGCGGGCGGTATCGGAATCACGCCGTTCCGAAGCCTTGTGTTCCGTGCAGCGAAGGAGAAGTTGCCTCACCGCATCTTCCTTTTCTACTCCAACCGCCGTCCAGAGGATGCTCCGTTTCTGGATGAGCTCCAGGCTCTGGAACGAGAGAATCCGAACTACAAGCTGATCGCCAGCATGACTGAAATGTCGAAATCGCAGCGGCTTTGGCAAGGCGAGGCTGGACTAATTGATAAGGAAACGCTCGCGAGGCATTTGAAGGATGCCGTCTCCCCGGTCTATTATGTGGCTGGGCCACCGGAGATGGTGAAGGGCCTCAAGACCATGATCAGTGAGGCGGGAGTCGACGATGACGACATTCGCGCGGAAGAGTTTGCGGGCTATTAAGGTGAACTACTCAGCGTGAAGCGCGGCGGTCCTCCGTGCAGCCGGAGTGACCCGCATTGGAGCGGCTAACTCAGCTCGCGCCAGTCTTGTTCGTTCAACTCTACCTTGTATTTGTTCGCGGCGGATTTTATGCGTTTCCAGGCTTCGTCGCGTTCAGCCTCGGTCACTCCTTGCACCTGCTTGAAGCGGGCGATTGCGTTGCGCACATGAGCAGCGTCATGAATGGGTTCCTTACGTTCCTTGGGGAACGCGAAGTTTTCATTGGCGATATGATCGCGGCTAGCTTCGGTGATCTTGGACATGCCTCTTGATTAGCAAACCGATTGCCAATTCAACGCGCGCCATCGCAGGAACGCGGCGATACCGGCAACGAGGTTCAGTTCCTAGGAAGTGGTCGTTGAAATGCAAGCCGCGATGATGGGCCGAGGAAGGAGTTTTGCTGTTTTCTCCTTTCCGAATCGCGAACCGAAGGAAGACGGCGGCAGGAACGCGACGAATCCCCCTAAGACATATAGAGTCCACCTGCGGACTTACTGCGCTCGGGCGACTGGCGCGAATGTGCTCGAAGAACCCCCGGTGCACGATTATGGCGCCGACCACTGGGCGGACCGCGTCTATGGGACGCTTGACCTGGAAGGCCATCTCTGGTGGTTCACTGAGCGCGTGAGGAATCCGCCGGGTGAATAGCACGTGCCGAAAATGGAACTCGGCGCGTAACCAGTGCTGGCCGTCTCGTATCTCGAAACATCTCTCGGCCCTCTACTGCGCTACGCAGGGTTCCGAATCGTGAACCATCGCCATAGGCGCCGTACTTCAACTTGGCCACGAATCGCTTCCAGGTCTAATCGCAGTGGTTCGCTAAAATCGTAATTGAATGAGAAACGACGTTCCCGAAGACGGCCTGATTGAGGGTCTGGGTGATTTTGTGCGGAGCACCATCGAAGCATATGAGCGGTCCCCGGTGCTGCGTATGTTAGTAAAGATTACTCCGCCGCTGGCAGTGGTGGAGGCAGGTATTTTAGGGACGTATGCATGGTATCAGCACTGGCGCCTGCAAGTATTTGCTGATGAGTTCACGACCCTCTGACTCAACGTTACAGAACAGGACGAAAAACGTCAGGAGTTCTTCGACGCGTACACATCCACAGCACAACACGTGCTGACGGAGTCGCGTGAGGCGAAGATTCGTTTGTTTACTCGGCTGTTTGATGAATTCGTTGAGTCTGGTTGCGCTACTCCGATCGACCATTATGATGAGTACTTACTCTTGCTGGATGAGATCAGCGAGAGGGCGTTCAAGTTGCTGCTAATTCTGGAGCGACAGTGGGAGCCTGCGGCTTGCGAGCACGCCATCCAGCGGCTCCAGCGCACAGGACGAGCAGATCACTAGGCGAATCGAAACAGCAAATAGTGTCTGGTGGCAAAGGAAAGTCTGCGGCCGCCTACCGCATGTACTAGGGGAGACGAAATATGGTCACGTGACCAAGCATGGTCATCGCAGGGCAGGATCTAAGAGCAGGAAGCACCATCGGTCTCGCAGCCTGCGTATAGAAACAGCACTGGCGAAACAATTGCATTGAGGTTGATTGAGGATACAACCAGCGATGCCGAAAATCCTAAAGAGCGCGATTGCCGCAGCGGTCCTGACCGCCGGTTTGTGGTGTGCGAGTGTAACCCCGTCCTACGCCAAGCCGGAGTATGCGAAGACAGAGGGCAAAACCTGCACCTTCTGCCATGTGACGGCAGGAAAGCCAGACCTGAATCAAGCCGGCGACTACTACGCCGCACATGATCATTCGCTCAAAGGTTACGCCCCGGCCAAATAATCCGCATGATTCAGTTCCTATTGGCTGGGGTCAGCTCCAGCGTTTTCAAAACGTCGGGTGATGCCTCATCAACAGCTACCAGCTGATGACACAAGCCACAGTCCTGGGAGATGGTCATCTTGTCAGCCGTTAAGTGCGCTTCGTCGTGGCAGCGGAAGCAGCCCGGAGCATCGGTGTGGCCGAGATTATTGGGATAGGTTCCCCAGGTGACCTTGAGATCGGAAAATACATTGCGCTCGTAGATAGCGGCCAGGGCCGCGCCGGCCGCGTGGATTTCAGCGCCCTGCTTAGCGGCGACTTCCGGGTAATTCTGCAGATAGAAGGCGCTGAACGCCTTGGGGATTGGTTCCGCGTAGTTAGCCTTGAGCAGCTCGACGGATTCTTTCTTGACGAAGGGCAGACTGGCGGCGATCTGGCTGGCCGCCATGGCCTGGTTGACCGCACGTTCCGGAAATTCGAACGCGTGCGCGGCCCGGTTGTGGCAATCCACGCACTGCATTTCAAAGACGGGCAGCGAGCGAACGGAATCAGCGGTCGAACCGCTGGCCAGGTAGGTTTGCGATACACCCGTTTTCGTATTGGTGTATTCGACCCAAGGGATCGTTTGGCGTTTCTTGTCGGCCGCCGCGTAACGGATGCGAACGCCGGGGCCAAGATGCGCGCCGTGAATGCCGCCGATGTGCATCAACAGCACGGTCTGGGTGCGAGTGTTCGTTTGGTCATCCTTGTAAGAGGTGATCACGCGGAGGCGCGGCCCGATTGGCGTGTCTCGCTCGTGACACTGTTCGCAAGTTTCGGCCGAGGAGACCAGCTTATTGTCCTCCATGGCGGACTCGATAGGCCGCGCATAGTTGTTGAACATCACCTCCATGAGTTGGCTGGTACCGTTCATTTTGGCCTTTAGCCAGCCGGTGGCCCCTGGAGCGATGTGGCACTCAGCGCAGGCCACGGCTTGATGCGGCGGCGTGGCGGCATGCGCGGTAAATTCGGGCTTCATGACGTGGCAGGTCTGGCCGCAAAATTGGACAGTGTCCATGTGCTCCACGGCGCGATAGCTCAGTTGGCTCGCGATCACGACGTTTGCAACAGTCATGACACCGAAGAAGATGCCGGCGCGGCGCCAGGCGGTCCGGCGGTCCTCGACTTGCGACAGATTCTCGGTGACCTTGCGCTTGGCCAGCGCGATTCCGATCGGGATCAGGATCAGCCCCACGAAGAAAACGATCGGAATCGCGATGAAGACCAGCAGCCCGATGTAAGGATTGCTCACGGGCCCGCCGCGGATGTTCAGCGGCAACACGAACAGCCATGAAAATCCCGCTAGCGTGACCAGCGCCGCGCCCAGCATGCTGAGCCAGTGGCTGGTGAGTAGGACGAGGACGGGACGGTCCTTCATGGATGCACTGCCCCGGTCATCGGGTAAACCTCACGCCGGTGGTCACCAGGTGCGTCCGGAATCCTTGATAAAGAAGGAATGCCTCGCCATATCCGTAGTAATGCCATTCGCTGAACCAGTTCACGTGCTTGCCAAGCGGCACCCAGAGCTTGGCGGTTGGCTGAAAATAGCTCGTCGGCTGGCTGCCGGAAGAGATAAAGAACGAGCCACCGGCGGCTAGCTTGGGAGCAAAACGTTTGCCATGCGGCCACGTGAGATCGAACAGCGCCGTGCCTGTATGGGCGTTGTCGCGATAGATGGAAAGTTGCGGCGACAGCGTCTCGGGCTCGAGATAACTGATGTTGGATCGCAGATCAGAGCGCGAGTAGGCGCCCTGGATGTCGAAAATCTTGCCGTGGGGCGACCAGTAAAACGAGAGCGACTCCTGATGCGCCGAGTATGCGTAATTGAGTCCCGGCAGCGGATTTTGATTGTTCAGCAGCGTGAAATCGGCCGAGATGCTCAGCGACTGCAGTGGCTGATAGTGCACCTGCGCTCGCACCTTCTCGTAGTTGTAAAGGCTGGTGCGGAAGTAAACACCGCTGCTCGATCCGCCTTCGAACTGGCCCGTGAGCGAGATCTTCTGGCTGGGCCGGAAGGTCGCCGCGCCCAATCCTATATTCTGCCGTAGCTGCTCCTGAGCCGAGCTCGCAAGACCCTCGGGAGGCAGGAAAGCATAGCTCGAATCGCCCCACACGTAGCGGTAGCCGCCGCGCAGCGTGAGCTTGGACGTGGCGTCATAGAAGATGTCGATCGCCTCCTGGCTGTAGTCGGACGCGAGCGTAGTGGCGAGTAGCGAACTGAGCGGGAGCGCGGCGTAAGGATTCAACAGCGTCTGCGTGGAAGCCGAGGAGCCCGCGTCATGCAGCCGGTCGGTGAGCCAGGATTCGACGATGCGCATGCGCTTGAGCGGACGGATCTCGGCGCCAAAGCTGCCCGAAGTGTGCGGCTGCTGGGATGCGGCGGTGATCAAATCCTGTTCGCTCGTATAGAACAGGACCTGGCTCTGCAGATAAAGACTGCCGGCATCAGTCTGCTGGTAGTTCACATGGCTATCGGGCTGGCTAAAGAGAAACTGTCCGTAAACATCCAGCCAAGTGGTGGGGTTCATGGTCAACAAAGCTTTGCTGTAGGTGCTGGATCCACCAATGCCATAAGCGGCCAGCAAGCTGGTCAAATCCAGAGTTTGTCCCAAGATAGGCGCTGAGACATTACCGTAGTTCACCGGGCTTTGCGGGCTTTGATACAGACTCTGAGCGCTCTTGAAAGTTGTGCCACCCTCTTCGAGCGTGACGTGGAAGCGGGACTTTTCGAATCTGACGCCGGCGCGATACAGCTCCGTGGAATCGCTGAGGGTGTTCGGAACCGGATAATCGTTGCCGTCGCTGACAAAGACCGTCGCGCCGGTGCCGCCGCTCGAGTCATGATCCCATCCGAAATAAGGAACCCACCAATGGCCGGGCCGGATGTCGAGCGAAAGCGCGGCTATCTTGCGCCGCGTATCGAAGGACTGTTCGTCCAAAACCACGCCGGTGCCGATCAGCGGGTCGGCGTAGGAAGGCAGGAAATTGAAGTAGGCGAAGTCGCGATAGTCGGCGTTGAAATCGTACACGCCCGACTTCTTGGCTTCCACGTGCACCGACGACGATGGCTCGTCGCCCCAACTGTCGGCGCGTACTTGAATCGTATCGAACCATTTGTGCTTGGGATCCGTCAGCGTGAAGTCGGCTCCGAGAAACTTGGGCCCGGAGCCGAGATCGATGATGCTGCGATAGGTGTCGAAACTTCCGCCGACGCCGGTGCCCCAGCGGTAGCCGAGGTCGATCCAACCGGTGAACACGGGTTCGGTGGATGGAACGGGCGAAGCCGCATCGCTCGCGCCGGTAGACGCAGGCGGCGCCTGTGCCAGGACCGGCAAAACTACGAGGATAGCCAGGAACGCCTTCATTTGAGCAGGTTCCGATCCACGTGGCTGCCGTGAATCTTCTGGTGGCACACCGTGCAGTTCTGAAACAGCGGCAGGTTCAGATCATGAAACGAAGGCGGCACCACTCCCATGACTTTCACCGGAACCGAGGGAAGATTGGCGTGACACTCCAGGCAGACAAATCGAACATTCGCGCGAGTCAGCATTCTTGCATTGGCTGA
>PMUP01000048.1 GCA_003166865.1 Bryobacterales bacterium | reverse complement strand
AAAAAAGCCAGGTCAGGTCACTTTGACCTCGGCCTTGCTCAGAATGACCGGTAGCTTTTTCTCATAGCGGGGCAATGGAATCCGGTCTATCTCGATCTTCCGGTTCAATGTGTTTCGATAAAAGAACCGGAGACCACAGACGGCCTGAATGTAAGTGGAGAGCTTGACCCGCTTTTCGTTGAGCAGGAATAACTGCCACGACCGGATCTCTTCCGGGCCGAGCTGATCGGGCGGCTTGTTGAAGTGTTTGGCGAACTCGGAGACCGACCGGATGTAGCATTCCACGGTCGTCGGCGCGTAGTTGCGAATCTGGAGATCATCCAGCATCCGCTTTCTGAGTGCAGTCATCGGTGAAACCTCCGTCACCGATGAGAACATCAAAAGCAGGCCTCAGTCTGGAAGCGCCCGAGGGTCGCTCGCAGCACCACCCCGATATGCTCGGAGAAACAAATCCGAAGACGAAAAACTGCTCAAACTGCCGCTCGCGGCTTAGTTCAACATACTTTATCTTCTAGTAAAAGAGAGGCGTGCAACCCACGCGACGGTGTTTCAGAAGTGGGATGCTTAGTGCAACATCCCTGCAACGCCAAACCACGATAGGATTAATTCATGCCGATCAAACAAGGCGATCTAGTAACGTTCAAGCCTGAATGGAGTGATCCCGGTGACGAGACGGTGACATTTCGCGCGATTGAGGACGAGGATGGAGGGCGCGTCAAAGTTTTGGCCGAGCTGGGCCTCCCGCTTAATCCGACCCAGGTCGTTCGCGTCGAATGGATAGCGACCGTGAACGGTCAGCCCCTCGACGTCGACAACAACCCGAGATCCGAAAGCGATACGGTCGCACGGCCCAATTCGCGTTCTCAGTCCGGGCAGCCCCTCAAGAAGAGGAGGAGATGTATCGTTTCACCAGGGTAAGCTTTGAGACAGCGTGCAAAAACTTAAAATCAGGCTCTCGATTGTCGCAGAATCCGGTCTCAAAACTGGAAAGTATCAGCGTTTAAGTCGTGCTTAGACACAACAACGCACGCATGAACGCCATACTTCGCAGTCCTTCTACCCTTGATGCCCCCGCAACTCGCCCTCGGCCACGGCTCGGACGAAACCGCTGTCACGGCGTTTTCCGCCGAAGTTGCTATCGATAAAATCTGTTATCAAGAGGAAAGCGCGGGTGTGCGGGTACATCACCTATTCGGATAAGACTGCCGCAAAACTCGTCCGGAAGACAGCCCGACTTTTAAGGTTGTCAATTGCCGCCTTGCGCACAAGAAAGCTCGATCTGCGCTGCTGGAATGTTCTGCAACCCGAAGCCTTCCCCCGCAACCCAAGGCACGCGAGCAATCACACTCAATCTGGTTATTTTGACTGGAGCGCTGAGAGTAACTTTACCGACGCCGAGCCGCACTACCTCAGTACCGGGACAGAGATACCTCGGCGCAGCCATAGGACCACCACTTGTTACGTCAGCGGAAATCGCTATGTAGCGAGCCTGATACTCAGCGGGAGGAGACGTGTCGGTCTTGATCCGCTTCAATAACACGTCGATGTGAAACTTCGGCGCATACCACAACTTTTGCAACTGATCCCAATGCTCGCTCAGATCATAGCTAACTAGGAACCCGGGTTCATCGCCCATTGGCACCCCGCCGTACAACCTTGCGGCACAGTCTTTATAGGCGCCCGCTTTGTACTGCCTCAGAAGAGACCTGCCGTATTGGTCACTAGAAGCTGCAAAATCAGCTGGCGACATCGAGGAGCACAGACGAACGATATCGCTCACCAACTTGATAGACGCTGTGTACTGTGACGGGTCCACTCCGAGCTTGGAAGTCCGGTTCTTCACCGCCTCCACGAGACGCACACCAAATTCGTCGGCCGTTACGCTGACCGAGGCCGCTTTCGTCGCTTCAAGACGTTGTGTCTCATTGGTTGCGCGTTCCTCTGCTCTTTTCGCTTCCGCCGTATTAAGAGATTCGCAGGGGTTCGGGCGCACCGTAGGAGGTCGATCGATCGTTTCAACGAGCTGCATGCCAAGGGGACGCAATAGTTGAGTGAGCTGTTGCGTGTTCTGCTGAAGCTGTTGTAGGTCTTGCGGAGAGACAGCCGTGCATGCACCATCTTTAGTTGGAACATACAGGCCTCTACCAGGCGGAAGCACCACACCTTTCAGCGACGGCAAATCGCCTTCTACATAAATAGAGAAGCCTTCTCCGCACATCTGCTGTATCGAGCCGATGGTACAGGGGATTTTCCTCATGACCGGTTGCCCTTCTGCGCTCACTTCGACTACCGTAAAATGAATAGGCTTCCAGCTATCTTCGCAGCCAGCACAATGTCGTGCACTCAGCAGGAATTCCAGCACTTGGATGCTGTCCGGGGTTGGCTTTTGCGCAACAAGAGCAATGGCTTTGTTTTGGAGAGCTTCTAAACTGTCAGTCTTGTAGAAGGTGATCGGGACGTTTTTCAAGAGATCGACGTTCTTGAAGTGATCGAACTCGGGCTTGTATTCCGGATCTTTCCCAACCCGCGCAACCACCCCGTTCTTCTCAGACCGAATGGTCGCGAAATCTGCACGGACTATCTGCTTCGCATTTCTGTCAGCATCTCCTTCACATCCTCCGCTTCCGACAAATGCTGTGACCTGACTGCAGAGAAGAGATCCCGAGACAAAGACCTTGTCGCCGGGCTTCAGCTTACCGAGCTCTTTGGCCTCCGGCGAGTCGATCGCGAACGATGTTTTGCTCGTCAAGTAGAGATTGTTGCTCTGTTCGCGGTTATCCGAGGAAGCGGTCCATTTGCAGGGAAACTCAACCTGTAGATAGGCTCGGCGGAAATTATCCAGGGCCGGGATCGCGTAGCCAACCCAGTTCTCAAACGCGCCTTTTCCCATGACGGCGAATTGCTGGGCCCGGAATAGTCTTTCGAAATCCGGCTTGTCATGTTCAGCCTGAGCCGCGCCGATGGGATTTGTGGCCTCGGCCTTTTGCTCCTCTAAGGCACTTTGCCGCGCTATATCCTGTTCAAAGACGTCGCAGAACCTCCGCTGCTGGCCGGGCATGGCTAAAGGTGCCTTCTTAGGTGCTGCTTTGGAGCCGCTCGCAGTTGTATGTTGTTGAGCGTGCCCAATTGGGGCGATAGCGAGGATAAGACTCGCAAATGAAGCTGGCAAAGCTACTCGCCTCGTATCCATTTAGCCCCCTTCGCCCGACCACATTATCCGCGGGTGAATCGATAATTCTACACCGTTCGGCACAATGTTGGGGCGCTTTGGTATGATAAACATCCTCTGGAACAGGATTCACCTGAATGAAACGAATCTCACGACAGGAGTTTATGGATCGGCTCGCCACCGCCAGAGAGGCCTACCTCAAGGAAATGGAAGCCGCCGGCGACGACAGCAAAAAGGCGTCCTTAGCCGAGAAGAAGCTGCTCTGGGCCGAAGAAGCCGCAGGCGAAGCTTTTAGTCCTCACGGCACCCTCCACACGTTCTTCGAGAGAATTCCGGTAATAGGATATCCCGTCACCCTGACGTTGGGTCTCATCGAAAAAGCCGGGCTGGCAAGAGGGCTCCCGCTCGGCATTCTGCTATGCGTGTTGCTGATTGTCGCTGTGGAGGGAATCCAACTTATCCACAAGGTCGTCAGCAGCGGCGTTGATCAGCGTGTCGTCCTTCCGGCACAAGCAACACAAAGAGGTAATGCTTACAATTGGTCAGTCAAAGCCGAACTCGAAAGGGAAACCGTATATCGCGATGAAGTTCGGACTCTCACGAAAGCCATCCCGTATTACTTGATTCAGGGTCTTGATGCCGACAGCATTAAACACTCTGGGGGCGAGCTTAAGCGCATCGTCGAAGGCGATCCTAACCAGATTTGGCCGCCCGGGGACCCCGAGCTCTTTCAACGCGATGTGAAAATGCTGCCCGCCGGCGCGAAGGTATTCCCGTTCTTCCATCACTACGATGCCTCGGCGGCTCACTTGTTCTATCTCAACACGGAAATTCCCTTCACGTCCAAACCAGCGCACCGCGATCTGGCGATTTTGACGGATGAGCAAACCAATGCGGAATTTGTGCTCGCCGCGCTCGGCCGGGCGCGCACCGCACCGGTTGTACTGATCCCTCTCTCGGATTACAAGTCTGCGGGCCTTCCGATGCATACGCCGTTAGATGGATCTCCAGCGGTAGAAAGCGACGAGGAGGAAGGACTGTTCAGGGAGCCTGCTCCCGTTTTATCCCCACCCGCCACGCCAATCGTTCAAACCCAGAAAACCACGCCGCCACCCGAACCACCCGGAATACCCTTCCTTCAGATCGCGGAGGACCTCTACCAGCACATGCAGGATGATCCCGAGATTCCGGGAAAGCTGGAAAAGGCGGTTACCTCATCTGAGGTTGAAAGGTTGCCCGAGGGGACTTCGTTTGTTCCCTATCTGAAAACCACAGGCGATTCTAGCAGCTTACTGACGATCAAGGGTCCGAATAATATGCTCTACATCTTCGTGACGACCCGAGATCAGGATGGTCGGGAAATACATGGAATGATTTTGAAAAGCGATTACTTGAAGACCGCAGGCCAGTTACATTAGCCCTGGCCGCACTGGCTGTCCGATACATTTCTGATGACTGGAAATTCAATGGTGTCCGGCGGTGGTTGGTGAAGCGAACGGCCTTCCTAGTTTTGTTTACGATTTCGGTAGTTCTTGCGCTGGCCTGGTTGATCGCGTTCCTCCGATACGATGATTCGATGCGCCGCGATACGACGGGTATGTTTTTTGGATACGGAGCGTTGCTGCCGATCGACATCCCGTTGGGACGGTTCATTCACTACGGCTGGATGTTAATTTTCCCCTGCCTCGTTTTCTGCGTCATTCAGGAAAGCAACCGTTTTCATCAACAACATCTGAAGGGGCAAATCAAAAACGCATCGGCAACGAGCGGCGCGCTCGGTAAGGCCGGGTTCGCGTCCAGTGAGGATCTGCGCCGTGCCCGTCTTATTGGTCTCGACCCGAAAGAATTCGGTAAAGGCATCCGGCTCGGCTTCGACAAAAAGACCAGCGAAGTGATCCGGTATAGAGGCGAGGCCCACGGCATCCTCGTCGCGCCTGCTCGCTCCGGAAAGTTTAGGGACACGCTCGCCGGCATCGCCCTGGAGTGGGAACACTCGATGGTCATCGTGGACCCCAAGGGCCAGATAGCGGCGGTCACGAAAAAGCAGCGGGAAGAGGTTGGCCGAGTTTTCGTGCTGAATCCTTTCAACGTCTGGCCAGAATATCTCGGCCCCTCGGCATGCTACAACCCACTTTCCGTACTCGACCCGAAGTCAAACGAATTTGATGCCGAGTGCGATGCCCTGGCGGATGCGATTGTCGTTAACGAAGGCGCCGGAGATAGCCACTGGCCCGACAGCGCACGCCTGCTCGTGGGAGGCGTGATGATGCATCTGGTCTCCAAGTTCCCCCCCGAAGATCAGACACTTGGAAATCTACGGGACATCATCAGCACATCGCGGCTAATCCAGTTTTGCAATTCTGCAATTGCGATCGGCGACGACGTGACGAAGCAAAAGCTCGCAGATTTCGCGGAGGTGGCCGCCGAAAACAAGGGCGAATTACGCTCGATCGTCAACAACGCCAAAACACAAACGGGGTTCATCACAAAAGCCATCGCCGCGAACCTGACGAGGTCGGATTTCCAGTTCCGTGATCTAAAGAAAGAACCGATAACCGTCTACGTCGTTCTGCCCACGCGAATGTTCGGGGTCGCAGGAAAATGGTTCCGACTGATTGTCGCCTCGGCCCTTAGCGAGCTGATGCGCGAGGAGCGCGGCCAGCCTGTTCTCGCGTTGCTGGACGAGTTCGCCCAGCTCGGCTACCTCAAGGCTATGCGCGATGCAATGGGACAGTCGGCCGGCATGGGCCTGCAAGTCTTTCCGATATTGCAGGATCTGAATCAGCTCAAGATGCATTACAAGGACGGGTGGGAAACTTTTCTCGCCAACACAGAGTTTCGACAGTTCTTCAAGCCGAACGATGTCTTTACCCAAGAGTACGTTTCTAAATTGACCGGCATCACCACAGTCAAGGTTCCGAACACAAATTTCGGCCAGTCAAGCGGCGGGGGCAATAGCTCCTCCAACTCCGGCATAAGCTTTGGCGAAACGGCGCAAGCCGTCCTGCAACCCTATGAAGTCGGGCGCATCGGTGGTGACGAATTCCTGATGTTCGCGCAAGGCGTTGATGACGTCATCCTCGGTGCTCGTGCGCCATACTATGACAAGGAGCGGTGCCCGGACTTGCGCCGGTTGGCCAGCGAGGACCCCTACCATCTGCGGAAGACAGCGTCGCCGGCGAAATGAATTAGTAGGCACCTGAGCGGCAAGCGACTCATCGCTTGCGGGGGTTTGCTCGTTGTTCCGCCTGCGGCTTCGTCACAAGTTCATTCACCTGGCGCTGATAACCTTTATCTTGCGTGTACCGTTGCCAATCGATCTCTTCTTGCTGTTGGGGTTTCTCGGATTCCTGCCCCGGCCGGGGTTCACGTCCCTGCGTATTGGCCGGCTCCAATCGATCCTGACGCTCCTGCAACTTTTGAACTACCTTTTCTTCGGTTTCTGCGTCCGCACGCGCGCGGTAATCAGGGTTCGTTGTGTGAAGCCTGGCATCAACCTCTTTTTCTCTAATCTGTTCCCGATAATGTTGTCCGAAGAGCGCTTGCCGCGCCTCAGTGGTAGCGTTCAGTTCCGTACTGCCATCGCGGATGGACTGAAGATACGCGTCCTGCCCGGCTTTGATCTTGGCCTCGTCGCGTGGGACCGGATCGCCTGACTCAAACTGCGCTCTCCGGCGGTGCTGTTCGACTGGCTCACTGTGGAACCGCTCCTCTAGATACTCAAGATAGACCTGCCGTACAGCCTCGTAAGCGCCTGGATCGAGATCCATAACAACAGTGGATCATATTCTTAAGGCGGCGTGCTAAGCCGAATCCCGCTTTTCTTTTTTGCTGCAGGGGGAAGTCTTGCGGCTATCAAGGGGACTTAATTCTGCGTTAAAGCCGATGATCTTATGGACGCTTGCCATGTCGCTCAGCAGGTTTGGGAAAACGAAGAATTCAAGATGCATGATGCGCTCAAACGCGTCACCGAACCAATCGGATACAACTGATCTCCGGTCCATGAAGTCAGTCCAAAGATTAAACAGATTATCACCGAAGCGCCTGACCTTGAGTTCGAGGGTTTCGAACCTTTTCACGAGCCGCCGGTTGTCGCTTTCGGAGCGCTCGGTCAACTGCGCGACCTGAACCTCAAGCTTAGCAAGCCGCGCCAAGAGCTCCTCGACCCTAGAATTTTCAGCGTGTTGAGCCATCGGCACACTCTACCCTAATACTCCCCAACAATCCATAAGAATCAGGGTTAACACGTGTGAATCATACCGTCCGGCTCGCGCCTCTTAACCTCTAACGTTAACCGTTAATTTAAGCCGGGGTTGCATAATGGATCGGTGCATGTGCACAAATATCTCTGAGGCCGAGATGCCCGCTGACCAGGACCAAGCACTTCAAGGAAAGCGTAGCCCTCGCCGCGGTCTGAGCGACCTTAAGCAGTGGGGCGCCGAACGGATGCCGCACCCCACACAGGCAGACATGAGTGCACTGCATGGTCGCGATCCTAAGAAAGTTTTGTTTATGGATTTTGATAAGAATGATAAGGGAGATTACCCTGATCCTGCCCTTGTTCCTTTCTTTGAAAAGGTTGGTGTCGCAGCAATCTCTGGCCTCCTGGCTGAAACGGGGTATCGAAAGCAACCTACTATTTACCATCTGAATTCTGCAAAGGAAGGCGTGCACGATACCCGTGTCATCTACCGGACGATTGAGGAGCACCTGAAAAAATATGGCCCTATCGAAGAATTGATGATCGACGGTCACGGAGAGAAAAATAGAATCGGTACAACCGCCCAAATGGAAGCCTGGGGGTTTCTCCAAGAGATGGTTTACTTGCAAAAGAAACTAGGGATCAAACCTGCCAAGCGGATTGTATTTTATGCCTGCGATGTGTTCGCTGATTTGAGTCCACAGGACGTCCGTCGCTACAAGCACTTGGCTAAGGAACTCGGTGCAGAGGTCGTAGGCGCGACTACAGAGGTAGCTGGAAACACCGGCCGTTTTGCACAATTCACGCCTGAAGGCACGGTCAAGAGGGACCGGCTGGATAGCCCGCTTGGAGTATGGATACAGCGAATGCAGATGCCCAAGGGCAGGGGGGAAGACGACATGTGGGTGCAATCCAGAAATGAGGCATGGCTTAGAAGAGAACTGAATGGACAGGGGAAACCGGCAGCCCCGAAGGTCGCACCGGCGCAGTCGTTCAAACCATAATTTCTCTATGATTTCGGCCCTATGGCGCGAAGCGTAAGCCGCCCGTTGAAACCGCCCACGGGGACGGTTTCTAGAACAATGTCAAACCCCTTGCCGTCGATATGCCGCTGCCAAACCGCGCCGAGGTCGATCCAGAGGGCATCGGTCTCCACCATTGACGGAATAGGCGCGGTGGGAACTGGGTTAGTCTTCCCCGGACGGCTGCCTCGGCTGCGGTTCAGGCTCCGGTGGCTTGACGCCAACTGGCGACAGGTAAACATGGCCGGTGAACCCGCCGGTCGGCAATCGGTCGAGAAAAACCTGGTGAACGCTGCCGCCGTTCTCAATATGTGCATTGCCGATCTCAATCCACCGGCTCCTGACGCGGCTTTCCCGTCTGAGAGCATAGGCGGTGTGTGTCGGCGGTTTCTCGGTCATGTTTGAGGCGTTAGCATGACTACAGGTGCGGGGCAATATGTTGCTGATCCTTTGCCTCGAATTCATTGTGCGGTTCGTGCGAAATGTTCCCCTCCCAGAGATGGAGCCAGTTTAGAGCGCCCCAAACAGAATGGAGTGACTGGTCAGCTACCCGCATGCCCACCCGGTGGGTGAATGGCGCGACCGCTGCCATAAAAGCTCGGACGGTCTCCCCGCCTCGGCGCTTGCGGGCCGAAAGGTGCGGAACACAGAACCGCCGTGCCAGACCATGCGCAAACTGCCGGAATTGCCTCAGGAGCGCTACAGGGGGGGCTTCGAGTTCCGTCGTGACGCCTTTAGGTTCTAGCCAGGGGGTTCGGCCAGTCCCCCAGCTCGCTATCGTTCCAGGCCGCTGCCTCGATCTCGCTCTCGCGCCGCCTGCCTTTGCTGCATTTCCTGCTGTGCGTCGATTATGCGGCGATAGTCGCGGTCGCCGGTATAACGATCCCAATCTATCCTCTCTATTGGCCGATGCTGGTCTGGGTCGCGCATGAACGGCCGATCCACCACACGGAAGTGGGAAGCTGCACGCCGATCATCGAGGCGAGCCATCTGAAGCGTCAATTCTGCGAGATCCGCTGCCGTATCGCGCGACACGAAAAGTTCAGCCTTCTCCCTGTGCCGCGTCAGCGCGACATAGCTCGCAGATGCTCGCCAGTATTCTCCGTGAAACAGGTAGGTTTGATCAATCGTGCGCCCCTGCCCTTTGTAGATCGTTCCGGCGTAGCCGTGGCGAAAATCCCGGAAGTCGCGCGCGTCGAATTCCACGACACGCTTGCGCCGGCCGTCGAGCGCCACGGTAAGCTTCGCACCGTCGATACTCTGCACCGTTCCGGCCTGGCCGTTATAGAGTCCCCTGCTCCTGTCGGTGCCGGTAAATTGAATCCGGTCATGCCGGGCGAAGTCGGCCGGCCCGTGTTTGGTGTCGAAAGGGACACTTGCGCCCAGTTCGCCGCGTTGCCTGCGCACCTCCCTCAGCGCGCGGTTGAATTCGCCGACTTCGTGATTGGTGTAGGCGAAGACGAAGCGCGTTTTCGAAGCATCGGCGGCCGTGTCCCTGGCCCACTGGCTCACCAGGGCATCTGCGGCCTCGCTCGGGCTGCCGGTCCAATGAATGCCGCCCTTCTCGGCGTAGCTGGCGAGCGCATCCCTGAAATTCCCCTTAGCCATGAGGCTCGCTGCGCGGCGGTCCTCTTCGGTATGCTGACGGCGCACTTCGCTAAGCTCGGCGGCGCCGTGGCGCGCCTTGAGAACAGCGAACATGCCACCATGCTCGATGCTCGACAATTGACGGTCGTCACCGATCATGATGAGCTTCGCACCGGCTTTCGCGGCGTGCTCCGTCAGTCGCGCGAGATTGCGCGTATCGATCATCGCGGCTTCATCGACAATGACAACCGTCTGGCGGTCCCACCGGGTTCGACCCTTTTCGATCGAGAACAGCTCGCTATGAAGCGTTCGCGCGCGGCCAAAGCCGCTATCCTTCATGTCCTGCGCCACAGCGTTTGTGGGCGCGAGGCCGACGACTCTACATCCGTCGGCTTCGTAAATTTCCCGGATGGCGTTTGCGGCGTGGCTCTTGCCCGTGCCGGCCTGACCATCGATCAAGGCCAGTCCCTCGCCGCCTACAGCGTGACGTATTGCCCTCACCTGCTCGCGCGTGATTCCATCATATTTGTCTTTCCCGAGAATGCTCGCGCGTATGCGCTCTCCTGCTGCGTGGCGGTCGCCATTCGTCTTCAGATCTCTGGCCGCGCGCAATACCTTTTCCTCGCTTTCGAGGACGGTCTTCGTTGTATAGCGCACAGCGGGCGCGGGCATTGTCTCGGATGAGAGCCGCACGACCTGCGAGTGCTTGAGGATAAGGTCAGTGAACTGCTTTCGCTCGGCCTGATTCTCAATTTGCTTTCCTAGCGCCCACTCCAGATCCCGCGCGGTGAACGTCGCACGGTTCCGGGTAATCGATCGAAGGACGGCTGCGGGTTCGCGCTCCTCGATTGCAGTAACACGCGCGATCTCGTCGAGCGTACCCGCCCGGTTTCGGAAGCCCATGGAGGCCCGCGCTTGCTCAACTGTCGGGAGGGTCCGCCCATCAAGATCAGCGAGACGGCTGCGTACCTCGGCCGCAGTGTGGCCGAGGATGCGCTTGCCTAGGGCGTGCATCCCGCCCGCGCTATCGATCACGATGTAATCGCGCTTTTCGCCCTTGGCGAGCGTAAACCCGTTGTCGGCCAGCGCCGCCGCAAAACTTTTCCCGCTATCCGAACGCTCCCAGCAATCCCGGAGCGTGGCGCGGATTTGACGAATGTCAGTCCCGAGCCGGCGCGCTTGCTCTTGCTCATGACGGTGCGGCGCCATTGCCGGGCCTCGCCGTTCACTGGTAACGCGAGTCAGGCCGAGCTCGATTTCAAGTTCGCGGCTCACTTCCTTCAGGCGCAACTTGTAAAACGGAAGGGGCCGGGCCGTCATAGTTCTAGCGTCGATACGGCTCCAGGCGATGTGCATGTGTTCATGGCCACTGTCTTCGTCGCGGTGGAAAGCGATCGCGCGCGGTTGATCGGTCAGCCTGAGCTTCGACTCGATACGGTCAGCGATGTGCTCCCACTGCTCCCGCGCGAGTTCCTCGTCATCGGGCATCCTAACCTGGACGTGAAAGAAGGGCTGCTCGGCGCGAGTCCCTTCGGCCATAACGTGAACCGACCGGAAAGCCTCGCGGATGTCGTCTGACGCAAAGCCTCGCAACTCCCAGAGCGTGGCGCGCTCGTTTTCTTTGCCAATTGTTAAGTACGCCGCGAGTTTTACGCCGTTGTTGTGGGGCGTACCCTTGGCGATCATCGGCGGTCCTTGCGCCCCACAAGATCGAGAATTTGGACAACGGCTGCGCGCGTAGCGCTGAGTGCCTCGACGGCCTCCCTGCTCCCGACCGCCTGGCCCGCGTTAAGGACGCGCGCGATCTGGTTTAGATTGCTGCCCGCTTTATTGAGCTGCGCCACGGCGTGGGCCAGCAGCTCCGCGTTCAGCGGAGGGCTTCGGCGTGCCCGTGGACCAGCCGCTCCCAGCAGAACGGCGCGGCCGTAGCTGGAGGGGGAGAGACCCGACGCCGCCGCACGCTCGCGCACGACGATGAACTCTTCAGGGGTCATGGCGATTTGAAGCGACTTGACCCGCTGGCGCTTCTGACTGCCGCTGCGAAGCGGCAAAGGCTGAACCACGGCGGCTTCACGCATGGCTGTGCGCCTTGTGTGCGCGGTACAGGGGGATGCAACGGGGGGCGAAGCCACCCTTGCAAGTTGAGCCACCGGCAGGCAGCCCAAGGTTGCCGGCGGTGGTGTGGCGCGTCATTGACGCGCACAACTTGCTCTCTCTTTTATGATCGCGAATCATCCTTGAACTGAATCGAAAAACGACACCCGCCGCAAGCACGATTTCCGTGCCACGCACTAAACGATTCAGCTTCGAAACGATGCGCCAATCATAGGACGCAAAAAATACCACGCGGCGCCATAACGTGGCAGCAGGAAGATAAAGAACACGGCAACTGATTGAGCCCTCTTCTCGAAACGGAAGAACCGCTCGCCGAAAACAAAGCTCCGACGAGCGGCCATTGGTTATTCGTCGGCACTGTCCTTCTTTGGCTCGGTGCAAACGATGCGTCCGCTCACCGAGATGCCTTCGTGGATCACAACGTCGAAGCCCGAGCCGCTCTTGTGCGGCCAGACGACGCCGACTTCGTGCCAGAAGCCCTTCTTCGAGCCCTCCTTCGGATTCGTGACGACGTAGGCACGATGGGATGGTTTGCTGCTCATGATGTTCTCTCCTTGGTTGATCGGCTGCATGATCGCGGCCGATGTGATCCCCGGAACGCGTCATCGAAGGCGGAACTGTCAGAAACGCGTCGCGGTAGCGCAGGCGGTTTGTCTGCGTTTTGGGTAGGGACCCGAAACGCAACAAACCTCCGAGCAACCACCTTTTGACAGGAACGCCGGACGCGTTAGGGTTCACATCGGTTTGAGCTGCGATTATGCGGACCGGAAAACTGAAAAGCAAGGACACCGGGTGGCAAACGATCGGGCAGAAGCACCGAACGGGATGGGTCACAAAAAGACGCATAAAACGACCCCCGTTAGCGGGGACGGGTGACTGGCGGGGCCGGGAGTTCAGAGACAGCACTTGGCAGAAGATTTGCTCGGATACGACCAACATTGTGCTCGACGAGCTGGCCAGATGTATTGGGGGACCCACTGGCCACGGACGCCATCACTCGATGAACGATATCGAACGGTTTCTGACCCGCTCGCAAATCGTCTAGATCGCGCTGGCGCTCCACGGCAGCTGTGTTACGAAGCTGATCCACGCAATGGTCGAGAACGTAGCCGTAGGGATGAAGCCCTGCCGCGACGACGGCGTAGTGCCTAGCTCGTCTGAAATCGCCGCTGTCCTGAATGATGAGTTTGCTGAGAACGCAGAATGTCGGTCCGAGCGCCCGCGCATCCGCAAAGAATGCAAGCTTCTCTTTCGCTTCCCACAAAAAATCAGCGGCCTTCGCGAGCCGGTTCTTCTGCCAGCGAATGATGCCCTGCTCCCGTATCAGACATGCCTCGGCCGGACCGCCGGAAGGCAAGCGTTCACGGCTTTCGTAGAGAAGCCGCTCGATATCCCTAATGTGTGATCGGTCTTCGGCGCTCATGGCGACGGCCTTCCATCGAAGGTCGTGGGCGAGCTCGGGCACCTCCATGCGCTCATCGAGCCCGACGCTTTGCCGAAAGCGCTGCTTCGCTTCCGCGAGCCAGTCGAATTCTAGATGATGAACGATCCTGACGGCGAGAACCTTGCTGCGAACGCGTAACGCTCTGCTGAGCACCTGGATCGCTTTCTCCGATGTCGAGCTGAGCGACCGGGAAACGGCCACGGAATCGGTAATTTCGTCCGTGCTCATGCTGAGATGGCTCTCGATTGCGCTAATGCTTGCGCCAGTCCAGCGGAGGGATTCGCGGAAATGCTCAAGCTCGCCGTGAAACCAGCCTAGCCATCCAGCAGCCTCCGCCTGGCCGAGGGCGTCCCCGGCTGTTGCGGCCATGTCGAATACGCCCCTTAACTGGTGATAGGCTTCGGCAAATTGAGCGCGGCTCATCAAGAGCTGGCCACGCTGAAGCTGCGGGTCCGCAGAAATTCTGCCATCAAGCAGGATGCGGTCGTGTTCCGCCGACGCCAGAACATCCGGAAGAAACTGGATTTGTATTTCCGACCCAAAACCGAGCGCATGCATGATGGCTGCCCGATCTTCCCTCTCACAGGGACGTTTGCCGTGCAGAACCGCTGAGAGGGTTCCCCGGTTGACGCCGGAGAGGGTCTCAAGAGCTCGAAGGCTAAAGTTCCGCCGCGTAAGCGTTCCGAGGACCGCCCCTCGAAACTCGGTCTGAGGATAGTCGTCTCTGCGCCGTCCGCGTTTCATCTCCGAAGTCTCCCCTCAGCATGATTGTAGGCGCGATTTGGCCGGGGGCGGTTGCGCGTGGTTGCAAAATTACCTCTATTTGGCGATGTATTTTTGACCTCTCCTTAGGATGGAATTGCGACGCCCTCCAAGCGCGTTTCGATCCGCGCGGCAGGCGTCATAGAGGAGGCTTTCTTGAGGGGCAGCAATTGCGGGGATAAGGTGGATGCGTTGCGCAAGCGGGCGAACGAAATGAAGGTGGCGCTTGAGGCAGTGCAGGCGAAGCAGCGGCAGCAGGAAAAGGCGGATGCCCGGCATCTCCAAGCGCTGATCGGCGCCGCCGTGGTCGCGGATGTGGACGGCGCAGACACGGCGGAAGGGGCGAAGAAAAGAGCTTATGTCAGCGAGATCCTGGCTCGGAACACGGTTTCTGAGGCAGCGCGGGCATTTCTCAGGGTGAAGGGATGGCTCTAGGTGTACTAGAACTCGCGCCCGGCGCGGGATTGTCGCCGATATTGGACCACGCGGGGCTTTTCGTAAGGCAGAAGATGATCTAGGCTGCGCCGGGCAGGAGGAAGAAAAAATGTTCGATCCGGAATTCGAATCCTTCAAAACGTCGATTGATTTGCGCGCGTATGCCGCCAGTCACGGCTACACCCTCGACCGGAAAAAGAGCTGGAGGGGGTCCGCTGTGATGCGCCACGCGAACGGCGACAAGATCATTATTTCCCGGAAACCGGATGGGCACTACACGTTTTACTCAGTCCGAACGGACCAGGACTCCGGGACCATCATCGACTTCATCCAGAACCGCAGAAGCCTGGGCCTTGGAGCAATCCGAAAGGAGCTGCGAGCCTGGTCGGGAATGCCTGCGCCATCGGTGCCGCAGTTCGCCGAGCTTCATGCAACGGCGAAGGACCGGCAGGCTGTGCAGGCGCGGTATGCGTCCATGACGGTTGCTCACCGTCATCCCTATCTGGAGCATGAGCGCGCGATCCCGGTGCTGGCGCTGCAATACTGGCGGTTCAACGGCAGGATTAAAACGGATGGCTACGCGAACGCAGTGTTTCCGCATTTCGATAGCGACGGTCTGTGCGGCTACGAGCTGAGAAATTCCGCGTTCAAGGGATTCGCAAGCGGCGGGACAAAGGGTTTGTGGTTGTCGAAGACCAGCCCGGCGGACCGGCGGCTCGTCATCTGCGAGTCGGCCATAGATGCGATTTCGTTCGCGGTGCTTTTCTCGGACGGCCGCGCGCGCTACGCCTCCATAGGTGGCAAGCCGAATCCGGTGCAGCCGGATCTGATGAGCTCGCAAATGAAACTCTTGCCCCAGGGTTCAGAGGTCATTGCGGCGATGGATACTGACGCGGCCGGCCGACAGTTAGCAGAAGTCATTCGAAAGGCGCTCGATGCTGCCCTTCGTCCCGATCTGACCTTTCGTCTCGAAGAGCCCGCGGGTTTCAAGGACTGGAACGATCAGCGTCGGGCGCGTCCCAAGGCGACCCCCCTGCCCCGCCGTCACGAGGAGCCGTCTGTCGCCTGATTCGGCGGCTGCGATACAAAAATGCCTCCCCCAGAATTGGCTGCATTGGTGTTAAATGGACTCATCGGTAGGCGGCTCCTGAACGTCAGGGAGACGGCCCAATATCTCGGCCTCGAAGTGGACACGGTCTACAAGAAAGCCAGGTTGCGGGAGCTTCCCTGCGTCAAGGTTGGTCGTGCACTGCGGTTCGATTTGAAAGCGCTGGAGCGCTTCGTTGAACAGCACACGATCGAAACCATTGACTGAAAGGAGAAGCATTGAAGTGTCTATTCACAAAATGTCGGATGGAGTGTTTGAAGTTCGTTGGAGGGAAGGAGGTAGGCAAAAGAGCCTGTGGGTGCACGGGTCACATGAACTGGCGCGGAAAATTGAGCGCAAAAAGATGTCGATTCGCGACGAGAACCGGCATCTCGATATCAAACGGGAGGTGAACTTTCGGATGTCGAAATTGATTGATCGTTACTGGGCCCATTACGGTGCCAAGAAGCGGTCGGCAAGCCGGGAGAAGAGCGTCCTTGAAGGTATCCGCGACGAACTTGGCAAGCAATTTGTGCGGGAGGTTGATGGCGTGGCCGTCTCACGCTGGTACGAAAAACTAACCGCTCTTCGCGAGCTCTCAGCTGGAACGGCTGTGCGGCACTTCAACGTCATGCACCACATGATGAAGAAGGCCGCGACGATCTGGTCGCAAGAAACCGGGATCGACCGTAACCCGGCCGATCTGGTCGAGGTGAGGCGCCCGGACGACCAGCGTGACCGTTACCTCTCCGTAGAGGAACTTGGGCGCCTCAAGCAAGCACTCGACGAAAAGAAGTACCGCAAGGGCACAAACACAATCAACAAGACGTTCTATCGTCTCAGGCTGATCGTGCTCATTGCCGTTACCACGGGAATGCGCGTATCAGAGATTTTCGGTCTGGGGTGGACGGACGTGATGTATAACGAGGGGCTGTTGGCGGTGAGGGCGAAGCTGAAGGGCGGCAAGATGCGCTATGTTCCGATGCTTCCCGAGCTTGCCGGCGAGCTGCGGCGGTTTCCAGCCGTGACTGGAGAGGATCGTATTTTTCCGCCGAAACCAGGCGCAACGAGCGCGCGGCAACGCGTGGAAGGGAGTTTTGAGGACCTGCTTGAACGGGCCAACATCCAAGACTTCCGGTTTCACGACCTGCGCCATACGTTCGCGTCCTGGTACATGATGAACGGCGGCGATCTCTACGAGCTCGCTAAAATCCTCGGCCACTCGAACATCAAGATGACCGAACGCTATGCCAAGCTGGCCCGGCAGCACATCGCCAAGACCGGCAGCACCGCGCGGGAAATCTGGAAACTGATGGAAGTGACTATTGCCGACAAAACGAATGCCTGTTGAGGATGTTCGGTTATTGTTCGGTTGACTGAAACTCTCTGTTTTTGGCTGCTACTAAGTGCTTTAGAATGTGGTGGCCAGGGACGGAATCGAACCGCCGACGCCAGCCTTTTCAGGGCTGCGCTCTACCAGCTGAGCTACCTGGCCCGAGACAAACATAATTCTAACAAACAGCTCACGCTGATTGCAGCGGCGAACTCAAGACGCGCTCTATCACGCCTGCTGCAATTCCGCGAGTTTCGCGCCCGTCGCGCGTTCCACGTCCGCGTGCAGGCTCGCGCCGTGCGAATCCATGGTGACGATGGCGACGAATTTGTTCACGCGCAGATGCCACATTGCCTCGGGAATCCCGAACTCGATCAGGTTCACTCCCAGCACCTTTTCCACCGCGCGTGCGTAGAACTGCGCCGCGCCGCCGATCGCGTTCAGGTACACGGCGCCGGATTTTTGCAGGGCCGCGAGCGTCTTCGGACCCATGCCTCCCTTGCCGATCACGGCACGCACACCGTACTTCTCGATGATGGTAGCCTGATACGGCTCCTCGCGGCTGCTAGTGGTCGGGCCTGCGGCTTTCACCGCCCAGCCGTCGCCTTGCTTGAGCATCACGGGGCCGCAATGGTAGAGAATCGATCCGCGCATGTCTACCGGAGGCGCGTTCTTCATCAAATGCGCATGCACCGCGTCGCGCCCGGTGAACACTTCACCGGAGATGAGCACGACATCGCCGACGCGCAGTGACCGGACTTGTTCCTCGGAAACCGGCGCTGTGAGCACCACCTCGCGGCCGGTCAGCGGGAATCCCTCCGAACGCGCCATGCGCTCGACCGCGCGATCCGGATCGCGATACAACCAGTGCGTGATGGCGCCGCTGGAAGCGTCCAAGCGAACGCCCAGACGCCGGAACGCCCAGCAGTCGTAAGCCACCGAAACGAAGAAGCTCGCGGGCAGTCGATTGGCCGCGCACACCTTGCATCCAATCAGCGACGCTTTGCCGCCAAAGCCCATCGCGCCCACGCCGATGCGATTGGCTTCCTCCATGATTTCAGCCTCGAGTTTCGCCAGCTCGGGGACCGGATTGACATCGTCCAGGGTACGGAAGAGCTGGTTCTTTGCCAGATCGTAGCCGTGGGCGCGATCGCTGCCGATGCAAACTCCGACCGCGCCGGGCGCGCAGCCCTGTCCTTGCGCCTGCCACACGGCATGCAAAATGGACTTGCGCACGCCCTCCAGATTCCGGTCAGCGCGACCCAGATGTTCCAGCTCGCACGGCAGCGAGTATTGGATGTTCTTGTTCTCGCAACCTCCGCCTTTCAAGATCAGCTTTACTTCGATCTCGTCCTGCTCCCACTGCTCGAAGTGAATCACCGGCGTTTCTTCGCCCAAGTTGTTGCCGCTGTTCTTTCCGGTCAGCGAATCCACTGAATTGGGCCGCAGCTTGCCGCGCCGCGTGGCTTCCGCGACGGCCTCGTGAATCGCGCGCTTCAACTGGATTTGATTCACGCCAACCGGCGTGTGGACGAGAAACGTCGGCATGCCGGTGTCCTGGCAAATGGGGCCTGCATCCTGCTGCGCCATGTCGATGTTGCTGGCGATGATCCCCAGCGCCTGCGCGGCCTGCGTGCCAGCCACCTCTTCTTCCAAAGCCACTCCCATTGCGGCGCGCACATCGGGAGGCAGATTCGTTGAAGTTTGGGTGATCAGCTCGATCAGACTATCTCTCAAGAACAGCATTAGTTTTAGAGTAGCGTGCCCGGCCCACTGTTACTGCTGGCACGCAAAGCTGCTCGCGTCGTTGGTGTCACCGTGCCCGATGTACTCGGCATGTTGCGGATATGGGCATAGCGGACGGCTGCGGCCGGGGAAAGCGGGACCCGTGGCCACTACGCGGTCCGGAGCTACACCCTTCTCCACCCAATCCACGACTGCACTCAGCATGTCGAAGCGGTCCAGCGTGGCGCTTCCACCTTGACAATGGCCCATGCCGGGAACAAAGTAGATGCGGCTCCAAGAAGCAACCGATGACGCCACTGAACCGTCGCCCGTGTCTTTGGCCATCTTCTCGTAATAGCCGAGTGTGTCGAGCGGCGAAAACCAGGGATCGCTCAAGCCGTGAAAGAACAGCAGCTTTCCGCCGTGGCCGGCGAAACTGGATAGATTCGTCCAGGTGCTGTCGCCGAGCTGCGCCGTTTTATCGGCTTCAGTGCGCGCGACTTCCCGATCGGGGTCAAAATGCATGAAATCCGCGCCGGTGGGCACGGGGAGGACAGGTCCACGCAGGAGTCCTGGGATACCCGCGGCATCCGCAATGCCAGCGTCGTAAGGAACGCCTGGGTAAATCGCATCTCCGCGCGCCGACTTGGGACCAGAAAAAGCTTTCTTCAGCGCGTCCGCCTGTGCCCGGTTCAGGCAGCTATCGGTCTTGGAACCTGAACACACCAGTGTCGCAGGGTCGAAGTCGCACGCGCGTGAGTTGAATATCATTCCGTCTTTCAGGCCGTCTTTGGCGTCGCAGGCCTGCAGCACGGAATTGACGATTAGCTTGCGATCGGAATCGGAGAAAGTTTTTCTTGGATCGGGTTTGCCGCTGTCGTCCTTGGGCGCGGCCTCATCAAAGACGGCCGTCATGAACCCCAGCGCGAGATTCGAGTACTCGGTACGGATGGCCGGATCGCCCGAAACGATTCCGTCGAAATACTCCGGATAGCGCTGTGACATGATCATCGCTTCCCGGCCGCCGGTGGAGCAGCCGGCGAAATACGAATGCTCGGCCGCGCGCCCATAATAAGACGCAATCATCTCCTTTGCTAGTTGAGCGACGCGCCCGATGGCGGCGTAGTAGAAATCGAGGCTGGCCTGCTGGTCGCGGAAAAAACTACCATCGAAGACGGAGCCCTGGTGGCCGCTATCCGTGGTCACCACTGCATATCCACGCGCCAGCGCCGGCGTCTCACCGGCAGCCTGGGAACCCAAAGGCAGAGCAACGCTGCCGTTCAGCCCACCGCCGCCTTGAAACAGGAAGCGCCCATTCCACTGATCGGGCAGCGCCAGGGCGAAACCAATCCCGTACGGTTTCCCGTCGGCACCCTTTCGCTGATTGATCACGCCATCGACGCGGCAGAACGCGGGGACCGGGACCGGGACGGTTCCCGGGAAATTCGGCGAGACGCGCAAGGTGCCCGGGGCCGCAGCCGGCGTGGGGGCCGCTTTCGTGATCATGAGCGCTACACCGGGTGCCTGATACTTCAGCATCTCGGGGCAGCGAGTTTGAGCCGGCGCATACGGCGCCACGATGGTGAGCAGAGCGCAAAGCGACGTGATTTCTCTCATTGTTGAGCCATTGTATACTCGATGCTGCATGCAACACCAGGCACTCACTACGCTTGCCCTTGGGCTAGTTTCCTTGGCGTCGCGTTCTCTGGCGCAGCCACCACCTGCTTTTGCGTCGCCCGAAGTCACCGCGGACCGCCACATCGCATTTCGGATTTTCGCTCCCAAGGCGCATGACGTCCGGCTATTCAGCAGCGACATCTTTGGAACCGCGCTGAGCGGCGCTATGACCAAAGCCGAGAACGGCGTTTGGGAAATCACGCCCGCATCCATCGATCCGGGCGCATACCGGTACAATTTCAACGTCGACGGCGTGGCCGTGATGGACCCTCGCAACCCCTCCGTCAGTGAATCGAATGGCAACGCCTGGAGTATGGTCTACCTGCCCGGAGCCGATTTCATGGAAACGAAGGACGTACCGCACGGCGCCGTCGCCAGCGTGACGTACTATTCGAAGAGCTTGAACAAGTTCCGGCGCATGCACGTGTACACGCCGCCCGGCTATGAAACCAGTTCCCAGAAATATCCGATCTTTTACCTGCTGCACGGAGCCGGCGACTCGGACGATTCGTGGACCTCGGTGGGCCGCGCGGGCTTGATTATCGACAACCTGATCGCGGACCAGAAAGCCAAACCGATGGTGATCGTGATGCCTGCCGGGCATACAGGTCCGTTTGATTTGTCGCGTCCTCCTTCTGGAGCTACCCGGCCGCTGGATTTCAATGACGACTTCGTGAAGGATTTCGTCGACGACATCATGCCCTACGCCGAGACCCACTATCGCGTGCTACGAGACCGGCGGCACCGAGCCATCGCGGGGCTTTCGATGGGCGGAGCCCACGCGCTCAACATCGCAATCCCGCACCCCGATGAATTTGCCTACGTCGGGGTTTACAGCTCCGGCATTATCGGGATCGTTCCGCTCGGCGGTCCGGTTGCGGCGCCTGTGGCCAGCCCGACCTGGGAGCAGCAGCATCTGGCCGAACTGGACAACTCCGCGGCGAAGAAAGATTGGAAGCTATTCTGGTTCTCGACCGGCAAAGACGATTTCCTGTTAAACACCACCAAGGCCACCGTGGAGCTGTTCAAAAAGCACGGCTACCAGCCGGTGTTTCAGGAAAGCGCCGGGGCTCACACTTGGACCAACTGGCGCGAGTATCTGAATGAGTTCGCTCCACAGCTGTTCCGATAGGGGACTCTGATACAATCCAGGTTTATGTTTCAAGGACTGGAGCACACCGCCATTGCGTCGCCCGATCCCAAACGGCTGGCGGAATGGTACGTGCAGAATCTCGATTTTCGCATCAATTATTTTTACGGCGGCAATTACTTCGTGCGTGCCAGCAACGGCACGCTGCTGGAGATCATTCCCTCTGAGGGCGATCGCGCGCCGCAGCAGATGAAAGACCCAGGCATCCGTCACCTGGCGATCACGGTGGACAACTTCGACACCGCCGTGGAGGAGTTGCGTAAACGCGGCATTGAGTTTCTCACCCAGCCCACTGCGGTCCAAGGCAACCGGCTGATCTTTTTCAGCGATGCCGACGGGAACTATCTGCACCTGATACAACGTCCCCAGCCTCTGCCGTAGCCCGAGTACCCCATTGCTCAGCCGGCTCTTTAAAGGTTTTGCGTACCGCGACTTCCGCATCATGTGGTTTGGCGCGTGTACTTCCAGCATCGGTACCTTGATGCAAACCTTCGCGCAGGCCTGGCTGGTTTTGCAGCTTTCCGGGTCGTCGTTTTTGCTCGGTCTGGACTCATTCTTGGGCAGCATTCCGATTGTTCTGTTTTCGCTGGTAGGCGGCGTGTTCGCCGACCGCACGGAGCGGCAGAAGCTCCTGCTCGGATCGCAATTCGTGCAGATGGCCTGTGCGTTTTTGCTGGCGAGCCTTTTCGCAACCGGCGTCGTAAAGATATGGCACATCTTGACCCTTTCGTTCATCGTCGGTACCGCGCAATCCTTCGGCGGGCCGGCTTACTCAGCACTCATTCCAACGCTCGTGAAAGCGGAAGATCTGCCGAACGCGATCGCACTTAATTCGATTCAGTTCAATGTCGCGCGCGTGTTGGGACCGAGTGTGGGCGGGGTGGCGCTGGTGGCGCTGGGGGCGTCGTGGTGCTTCGGGCTCAACGGCGTTTCCTTCATTGCCGTGATCATTTCGCTGCTGCTTATCCATCCCCATTTCGTGCCCACCAAGAGCCGCGAATCCGTTCTGGCCAGTATGAAGGAAGGCATTCACTTCATCCGCCAGCAAGGCACCATGGAAGCGCTGATCGTACTGGCTTTTTCGATGACTTTGCTCGCGTTTCCACTGATCGTCTTTCTGCCTGTTTTTGCGAAGGACGTTTTTCACGGCGGCCCCAATCTGTTTACCATCTTTCTGGTGTGTTCGGGCCTCGGGTCTATCTGCGGCGCTTTCACGGTGGCTTGGCTGGGTAAACACAAGCATATGGGCCTCCTGGTGCTGCTGATGCTGCTGGGACTGGGCGTGTTGATTACCGCCTTCGCTCTCTCCCGCACGTTCGTGCTGAGCTGCGTTCTCATTTTCTTCGCGGGTGCGATGCTTCTTGCCGTTTTCACCAGCATCAGCTCCCTGGTTCAAATGATCGCGCCCGATAACATGCGTGGCCGCGTGATAAGCGTTTACAATGTGGCCTTTCGCGGAGGCATGCCGGTGGGTAGCCTGGTGGTTGGAGCGCTCATCAAGCAATTCACCGCGCCGGTAGTGCTCGCCTGGAACGGCGTCTTGCTGACGATACTGGGACTCTATTTCCTCTTTGTCCAGCGAAAAGTTGCAACGTTGTAGCTCCGGAAGCGTCCGATCAAAGAGATGAAGCTTTTCGTCTTATTGCTAACCGTGATGGCGGCCGGCGCGGCGGCTGGCGCTCCGCCTGGCACTCCGCCTGGCACTCCGATGGATGACTCCGATCTGATCAAGGCGCGAGATCACCAGGACCGCGCGGCGCTGGAAAAGCTCGCGTCCGACGCTCGCGCGGCAGCCGACAAGCAACCGAACGACGCAGCCACGCAATACCGGCTCGCGTTGGCGCAATCCTATGTCGCGGAAGTCGCGATTGAACAGCACGATAAGACGGCCGCAAAGAACGCCGCGCAGGCCGGCATGGACGCCGCCGACAAGTCAGTCAGCCTGAAACCGGACTCGGCTGAATATCAGCGCATCCTGGGAACGCTGTGCGGCCAAATGGTCTCGAGCAGTTCCCTGGCTGGGCTGAAGTATGCCAAGTGCGCGCTGGAGTCCGTCAACAAGGCGATCGAGCTCGACCCCAAATCGTCGATGGCTTACTTGAGTCATGGCGTCGGGAATTACTATCTGCCGCAAGCGTTCGGCGGAGGCATCGATCTCGCGATCAAGGATTTCCGCAAAGCCATCGAGCTGAATCCGAAGAATGCCGACGCGTGGCTCTGGCTGGGAGTTGCGCTGCGCCGTTCGAACCAGGCCGCTGAAGCGCAAAAAGCGTTTGAGCGGTCTTTGGAGCTCAATCCGAACCGGGTCTGGGCCAAGCAGCAGCTCGAGAAAACGCCGGGTTCCTAGAACATCCGCCAGCGCCAACGCGGAAACCATTGCGGCCCGAGATAGTCTAACCAGCGGGAGAAAAAGCGATGCCCGGCACCTTACAGGACTATGCTCAGGCCGTTCATGACGTGATTACCGTCTGCCGTGATGGGGAACAAGGCTTTCGCGGGGCAGCGCAAGCGGTGACGGCACCCGCAATGAAGGAGATGTTCGAGCAATACTCGGTTCAGCGCGGCAAGTTCGCCGCCGAATTGCAGGCCGCAGTGAAGGCGCTCGGCTTTGAAACCATCGATCCTCAGGGCTTGGGCGGGGTGCTGTACGCGGCCTGGATCAATCTGAAAGGCCTTGCCACCGGGCACGACGTTCACGCGATTCTGGTGGAAGCCGAGCGCGGCGAAGATTGGTCGCTCAAGACTTATCGCACGGCCCTTGGCAAGACGCTGCCGCCTGAGATCACTTCGATCGTGCAGAAACAGTGCGAGGAAGTGCAGGAGGCCCATGATCGCATCAGGAATCTGCGTGATGCCAGCGCGCCGCCGTCCCCGTCGAAAGACGCTCCCTCGGCTCCCTCCGGTCCGGCTCCGCAAGGCAACTGAGCGCGTTAGCATGAGTACGTGAGTTGTCGGTTGCAGGCCCTAATATCGCTGGAGCTGAATTCCCGAATTCTCGAGGCAGCTAAACGCGGCCGGATATGCAAGAGTGAGTGGGTGCGCCGCATTCTTCAGGAATCTTTACGCCAGCCGCCAAAGGGCCGGACGACTTCCGATCCTCTGATCCGATTGGAGTCTCTAAGCGCGCCGACCGGCGACGTCGACCGCATGCTCTCGGAAATCGATTCCGGGCGTCGATGAGCGCTCAGATTCCGCCAAGCATCGACACGAGTGTCGATGCGGCACGCAGGAGTGCGTGCGCCACAAGTGCGGGCGGCGCAAAGATTAATCCTCAGCGGGCCAGATCGATCCCGAACTTCTTCAGCTCTTCCGCGTAGTAGCGGCGGTGCAGCAGATCCCATTCCTCGCTGCCTTCCGGAATTTCCTTCTTTTGCGAGCGGATCTTGGTGCGAGCGGCGCGGTCCACTTTTTCCTCGACACCCAAAAGCTCCGTCATCGCCTGAACCACCGCCAGCCGCACGTCATTGGGATCCTTCTTCAGCCGGAACTCCCGCGACTTGCGGAACGCCGCCACCATCTTATGGGAAATGTCGTTGATTTTATCGCGCGACAGCTTCATGTTGTCGCCGGTGTCGCGGCCGGCGGCGCGAATGACCTTGCGTTGCGAAATCAGCGTGTTCTTGATGCGCCGGAACATCTCCTGGTAGCTGACGCCCTCGCGCCGCATATACTCGCTGTATTGGCTCAGCAGCTCCCGCACCTCGTCGTTCAGGCGATCCTCCACCTGCAGTTCTTCCTCAATCAACTGGCTGATCATCTCGGCAGCCGATTCGGCGCTACTCGTCTCGATGATCTGTGGCGTCATCCGCTTCACCAGTTGCCGTGACAGATAACTAATGAATTCTCTACTCAGCAGCATGCGTATTTACGAGGCAGCGAGCAACTTAGCTCCCCGGTGGCAGTTCCCCCAATTCTCGCACATCAATTGGGCAACTCGCCTTGATGATGTTCTAGAAACTCCTGATCGATCGCCTTGCGGCCCCGGAACCCTTCGTGAACGCCATGCCAGAATTGGATGCCGCTCTCGCCCAGTTTCCAGCAGAGGCAGACTTCCTGGCCGTTGAACAGCGCCGGGAAATCGATGAGACCGATGTCGAGATCCTTGACCACGCAGCCGAATTCGTGAACCCGCTCAATGGAATCCTTCACACGCAACGCTGCCGACTCGCGGCGGCTGTTTTGCTCGAGCAATCGCGGCCGATCCACATGCATGCCGCCGGTCACGGCGAGGCGCTGCGAAAAACTCTGGCATTCGGCTTCGGCCTGATCATACTCTGCCTTCAGGGTGATGGCCTCACGAATGGCGGATTCCACTTGCGGAAGCAGCTTTTCGGCCTGGGTTAGAGTAAAGAACCTCGGCACGTTAAGGCTGGTACTCCAGCACCAGCATGGTGATGTCGTCATCCTCCTGCTCGCAGCCATCGCTGAAATCTTCGACACCTTCCACAAGCTTGGCGTGCAGCTCCGCGCATCCGGCCGAAGCGTGGGCGCGAAGTATTTCCTTCAGGCGGCGCTTGTCGAAGCACTCGCCTTGCGTGTTGGACGCTTCCGAGACCCCATCGCTGAATAACACGATCTTATCGCCGGGCTCCAGTTGGATGGTCTTCACTTCGTACGCGGCGATATCCATCATTCCGATTGGAATGCCCGTGCTCTCGAGCGACTGTGGTTCCATGTTGGGGCGCACCAGCAGGGGCTTGGGATGGCCGGCGTTGGACCAGCGCAGTTCTCCGCTCCGGTTCACTGTGCAGAAGACCACGGTCGCGTATTTTTCGCCGCGTGCGCGTTCGTACAAGAAGCGGTTGACGCGAGACATCACGTCGTCGATCCGCACGGCGGCTTCGGCAGCGAACACAAAGGCGCCTTGCAGCAGAGCCGCCAGCAGCGCCGCGCTCACGCCTTTGCCCGAGACGTCGGTAATCACGCAGGCAAAGAGATCGGGGCTGATCTGACGGACATCGAAGTAGTCGCCGCCCACCTGGCGGGAAGCAATGCTCGATCCGAAAGCTCGAAACCAGCCCTCGGCAGGCAGCTCGCGCGGAAGCAAGCCGGTCTGGATGATTCGCGCGACGTTCAGCTCTTCCTCCATGTGCTGCTTGGCACGTTCTTCATCCAGAAGCCTGGCGTTCTCGAGGATGGTGGAAGCTTCCAGGGCCAGGGTCTGCAAAATCTCGCGGTTTCCAGATGACAAGTCGGCCGCGGACAGGCGCGAATCCATGTACAGCACGCCGACGGTTTCGTTCAGGGTACCGGCGACCGTCTCCTGCAGCGAACCGGTGCGGACCTGAATTAGCGGAACGCACACCACGCTTCGCAGCTCCAAGCTGGCCACGGACATATCCGGGCTTACGCCGCCAGCGCCCGACGGATCGAACGTCATCGAGAGCAGGTCGCGGCGCGAGCGCAACGCCCGATTGATGAGCGAGCGCGGAACGGTCAAATCCGAAATGTCGAGTGGAGCGCCGCGCCGGTCGCGGGCCACGCTCACCTCCAGTTGGTCGTCCTTGCCCAGGAGCAAAAAGCCGCGCTCGGCGCCGGTGACCGACAGCGCCGCATCCACCACGGCCGCCAGGACGTCATTCGTCGACAGGGAGCTTTGCAGAGCGCGGGCCACTTCGACCAGCGATCGCAGCTTCGAGAGATTGCTCGCGCCGGTTGCGGCCGCGGCCGAAATCTGACCCAGGAACCGGTTCAGCTCATCTTCTTCGAGGGTAAACACCAGCCGGTAGGAATCCTGGAACCCAAAGTCGATGCGATCGCCCTCATGCAGCTTGCTGCGCTTGCTGCGCTGGCCGTTGACGTACACTCCGTGACGGCTGTCCATATCTTCGACAAAATACTCGCCGTGCTCGACCGCGATGCGCGCGTGGGTTCGCGAGATGCGATTGTCGCGGAGCACCAGATGATTGTCGCCCTGCCGTCCGATCAAGAACGGAAAAGTGTCGACCACGACGCGGCTGCGATTCCCCGAAGGATTGGTTACCGCCAGCGCCGGCGCCCGAACTGAGGCTGGCGAGGAGGCGGGCGGCGGCACACCGGGCGCAGTCATCAGCGGCTCCGCTGGGGTTGCGCCACCGCGGTGAGTTCTTTCGCGCGCAGCACCTGACAATGCGAGCAGTAGCCACCCACCTCAGTGCGGGCCAGGACGATCTCAAATCCGAAATGGCTCTCGATCTGTTCCCGCATCTGCTGGAGGAGGTCGCCAAAAAACTCCTCGATCTTTCCGCAGCGGAGGCAAATCACGTGGGCATGTTCCTGCTTCAAGCGGGTTTCGTAGTAGTGCTGGTCGCCATCGTGATGCATCAGGTCCAGCTCGTCGACCAGGCCGCCCGCCTTCAGCAGCTTGAGCGTCCGGTAAACCGTCACCCGATTTAGCTTGGGGTCTTTCTCGCGCGCCAGCTTGAAGAGACAATCCGCATCCAGGTGCTGGCCGGATTGATCGATCAAATCGAGCAGAATTTGCCGCTGCCGCGTCAGCCGCACGCCACGTTGCTTGAGAGAATCTCGGATGCCAGAAGTTGCCACGGAAGATCTCGAATGACCAGAGTACCAAAACGGCCCAGACAACGCGGCAGCTGCTTGCGACTTAGTTGGCCGCCTTGGTAGCGCGATTGATGCTGCGAATCACCAGGCGGCGCGGATCGAGGAGATGCTGCGGTTTGAAGTGGCGGGCGGACCATCTGCAGCCCGCGTCGAACTCGATTCCAAGAAAATAGCCGATTTCCCGATACACACAGTAGCGAACTTTGCCGGCTAACTCGCCTTTGGGATAACTGATGCTTAGATCTGTCTGCAAGGGAATGGGTTGGTCGAACTGGAGACATGCGCCGGAGAGCGAAATGTCTTCCAGGTTGGCCACGCCTTTGCGAATGCGCCCGGATTTGTCCTTCCACTGGACATCCACCATATCCGCACACAACATCCGGGGCTCAATGCGCCTGTCGAACATACACTTCTTATCGGCGAGCAAAAGGGTAATGTTTATGACAGGGCCGGTTCCAAAATCGCCCTAACATAACAGTAAGGCCCTAACCTCTGTACCGTAAGAGTACCATGTTGAGCCTTTAGGTACTAGCCCTTTGGCCGGACGACGGCTGGCGTGTCAGTGACCGGTCTGTGACACTGGAAGACCTGTTCACCGCGCTCCATCTCTTGACCGTCGCCACACGCGATAGTAGACTGATGCCAGCCATCCCGTGGGGTCTCCGTTCAGTCCTCATTCCGCGCAGACGCACTTGATCGCGGCGGTGTTTTCTGTCGTGTTGGTGATCGCCGGAGTAATTTTTCTAGTGGTCGCGGCGGGCGTGATCTATAGCAGCGTTCGATACCGGTCGCGGGGGGTCACGGCGGCGGAACCCAGGCAGGTCTTCGGATCGCGCAAGCTAGAAATCCTGTGGACAGTAGTACCCCTCGCGATTGTGACCGGGCTGTTCGTCATCACCGTACGCGCCATGGTATTGATCGATGCGCCGCAAGAGAGCGGCCAGACGCCTGATCTGGTCATCACCGGCCATCAGTGGTGGTGGGACGCGCGGTATCCCAACGGCGCGCTGGCCACCGGCGACATCCACATTCCGGCCGCGCGGCGACTGCTGGTTCGCATCGAATCCACGGACGTGATCCATGACTTCTGGGTGCCCGAGCTGGCGCGAAAAATGGATGCCGTGCCGGGCCGGCCGAGTTATATCTGGCTGGAGGCTGACGCTCCGGGAACGTACAGTGGAGCTTGCTCGGAATTCTGCGGAGCGCAGCACGCCTGGATGCGATTTCGCATGATCGCCGAGCCGGAGGCAAGCTTCAATGCTTGGTTGCTGCGTCAAATACAACCACTGGCCGAGCCCACCGGCGCCGCGGCGGAAGGTGCGCGCCTCTTCCGAACGAAAAAGTGCGAGGACTGTCACGCTCTCGGCAAAAAGGGCCCGGATCTGACCCACGTTGCGACACGTGAGTTTCTCGGCGCCGGCATTTCCCGGAACACGCCTGAGAACCTGGCGTTATGGCTGACCAATCCACAAGCGGCGAAACCGGGCAATCGAATGCCGGACACACCGCTGACCGCAAATGAGCGCGCCGCGCTGCTCGCGTACCTGGAGAGCCTCCAATGAGCGCCTGGCTCTGCGCGATTGATCACAAGCGCGTCGGCATCCTCTATATGTTGTCGGCTTTGCTGTTCTTCCTGGCCGGCGGCATGGAAGCGATGGTGATGCGCGCGCAACTAGCCGCGCCGAACCTGAAGCTGGTTGCGCCCGAAGTCTACAACCAGATGTTCACGATGCACGGCACCACCATGATCTTCCTGGTCGCGATGCCGGTGCTCACCGGTTTCGGAGTCTACCTGGTCCCCCTCATGATTGGCGCGAATGAGATGGCCCTGCCGCGTTTAGGGGCCCTCAGTTTCTGGCTCCAGCTTTTTGGCGGTGTGCTGCTGTACATCAGCTTTGCTTCGGGAAGCGCGCCGGATGCCGGTTGGTTCAGCTACGCTCCGCTCAGCGAAAAACCTTTTTCGGGCGGCGCCGGGCTGGACTACTGGGCGCTGGCCTTGTTGTTGATTACAGGCGGTTCCATCGGATCGGCCGTCAACCTCATCGTGACCATCGCTACATCGCGTGCGCCAGGCATGACCATGCGCCTGGTTCCGCTGTTTGTCTGGTCGACCTTCATCACCTCAGTGATGATCATTTTTGCGCTGCCTGCGCTGGCGGCATCTCTCGTCATGCTGCTGAGCGATCGCCTGCTGCACGCGCGCTTCTTCGATCCCGCGCAAGGCGGATCGCCGCTCCTGTGGCAGCACTATTTTTGGATTTTCGGTCACCCCGAGGTCTATATCGTTGTGCTTCCGGCCTTCGGTATGATCTCCGAAATCATTCCGGTCTTTTCGCGGAAGACAATCTTCGGTTATCCTCTGATGGCAACATCCAGCGTAGCGATCGCGTTCTTGAGCTACGGCGTTTGGGCGCATCACATGTTCGCAGTCGCCCTGGGCCGCAACTTCCTGGCGGTGTTTGCAGCCTCGAGTATGCTCATCGCCGTGCCGACCGGCATGAAGATCTTCAGTTGGATTGCGACCATGTGGGGCGGAGCGATCCGGTTCACTACGGCGATGCTCTTCGCGGTGGCCTTCCTATTGGAATTCACCATCGGCGGGCTGAGCGGCGTCGCTTTTGCCACCGTGCCAGTGGATTGGCAGATGACCGACACCTACTTCGTTGTCGCGCACATTCATTACGTTCTATTCGGGGGGACCGTTTTCGCGCTGTTCGCCGGCGCCTATTACTGGTTTCCTAAGATAAGCGGGCGAATGCTCGACGAAAGCCTGGGACGCTGGAATTTCTGGCTGGTGGTGATCGGATTCAATGCCGCATTCTTCGTGCAGCACTTTCTCGGGCTGCTGGGAATGCGGCGGCGCGTTTACACCTATCCGGATTTGCCGTGGTTTGGCGCGCTGAACGTCATTTCTACAATTGGAGCCGCCATTCTTGCGTTCGGGATTCTGCTGTTCTGCGCGAACGTGCTGATGAGTCTCTATTTTGGAGCTCCGGCCGGCGATGATCCGTGGAATGCGTGGACGCTCGAATGGGCCGCGGCGTCGCCACCGCCGCTCGAGAACTTCGCCGAGATTCCGCGTGTGCGCAGCCGGCGGCCGTTGTGGGATCTCAAACATCCCGAGGCACCCGATTGGACGCGAGCATGACCAAGCGCGATCAGTTGGGCATGACCATGTTTCTGATCGCTGAAGCGGTCTTCTTCTTCCTGCTGATTCTGGCGTGTGCCTACTTTCATGCGTTGCCACGCTTGTACGCACCTTGGGGGTGGATTCTCACGGCTCTGCTCCTTGCCGGCAGCGTGAGCATTTGGCGGGGATGGCGCTGGGGGGCGGTTGCGCTCGACGCTGTCTTTCTTGTGGGCCTCGCGGGAACGCCGTTCGCTATGCTGACCGCCGTTCTCGGGTTATTTGTTCTAGCTGGCGTGATCGCGCTGGCCGTCATACCGGCGTCCGGCCGGCGAGCCCTGAGCCTGTATTGGTATTTCTTTACTGCCGTCTGGTTGGTAATCTTTGGAGTCGCTGGTCAGGTATGATGTCCTGGGACTGGGAACCTTCGGTTGTCATCGGCTGCGCTGCGCTGGCCATCGGCTACTTGGCGCTTGTGCGCAGGCGGCTAAGCCGCGCCCCTTATTTCCTCGCGGGCGTCCTATTGCTGCTGCTCGACCTCGTCTCACCCATCGACACGCTCGCCGATCGATACCTGTTCAGCGCGCACATCGTCCAACATTTNNGGAACGCGCTATCGGCCAGCCGCCCGTTTCGTGGCTGCTCGGCGTCGGCACCATGCTCGTGTGGCACATTCCCGCGCTCTTCAACGCCGCGCTTGCAAGCGGTGGCCTGCACATCGTCCAGCACCTGAGTTTCCTGGTCACCGGCACAATTTTTTGGTGGCCGATTCTCGCGCCCGTCGAAAATAGGCGCCTTCCCGGGCTCGGAGCCGTCGCATATTTGTTCAGCGCCTGCGTGTGCTGCAGTCTGCTCGGAGCGTTTCTGACGTTCGCCGCAGTCGGCCTCTACCCGGCGTACCTGAATCCGCCGGAGCACCTATGGGGACTCGATCCCAAGAGCGATCAGCAATTGGGCGGAATGTTGATGTGGGTGCCCGGCTGCTTTGTCTATCTCGCGGGCATCCTTTCGGTCGTGAGGCGATGGTATAGCGAGGAGATCACCGCATGACCAGGCCGGCAAGTTATGCTCCGATCGTCGTGGCTGCCGGCGCGATGCTAACGCTGTGGGGCGCGGCCTCCACCTGGATCGTTTCCGCCGCCGGGCTGATCGCGATTGGAATTGGCGCAGCCCGCTGGATAAAGGAAGCTCGGCATGAAAACTGAGAGTCCCTGGCTTCATCGCTACGCCATCTTCGTTGCGCTCTGCGCCGTGATCGCGGTCGTTCTCGGCGCCGTGGTCACAAGCCTGCTACGGCCAATTGCGGGGCCAATTGCAGCCAGACCCGCGGCTGCGGTTTCTTTCGAGTTCTGGCACCACGTCGCCGGAGGCACGGCTGTGGTTCTCATGCTCGGCCTGGCGATCGGGCTCTCAAGCCAACTCGGTTGGATCGGCCTTGGCGCCGGGATAGTCGACGGGGTCTTGGGCGCCAGGGCGATAGCCAACGCGCTGCCAGAGCTCTCCGGCATCCTGCACGCGCTGCTTGCGCAGATATTCTTCGGTGCGGTGGTCGCCATCGCTGTCATGACGTCCGAAAGCTGGAAAAGCGGGCCGGAGCGCATTGAGGACACTTGGCGTCCGTCGCTGAGGTCCCTGGCTGTAGCAGTCCCAGCGATTGTGTTGTTACAGATCACTCTCGGCGCGGCATACCGCTATCGGGCCCTGGGCGTCATTTGGCACATCTTCAACGCCATGATTGTCCTGCTTCTGATCCTGATTGTGGCCGTTTTCCTGATCCGGCAATTCCCCCAGCATCCAACCCTGCGGCCAGCCGCGGTCGTCCTGGCCGTCATCACATCCATTCAGGTAATGCTCGGATTCACGACCTTCCTGATGCTGATCCTGTTCCCAGAGACCAGCCCGGCAGTGGTGATCACTAGCGTCCTGCACGTCTTCACAGGCACTCTCACATTTGGTGCAAGCGTGGCTTTGGCGATCCAAATCCGATATAACGCGCAAGGATCGCCGGTCACTCGGGCGAATTAGGATCCGAGTCCTTACTTCGCGAGACTCGCGGTCTCGACGTGCTTGGCATTGCCCCAAGCAACAAACGTGTCGCTGCCGTTGTGAAATAGTTTCGGGTACCCCAGTGCCATCTTCCCGCCCTTGGCAACTTCGACGATAGGACCGGCAACGCCCGCAGCGGTAACGCGGCGGACCAGCACTCGCGCGCCCGCCGGATCCTGCTCCAGCCAGGAAACGATCGCGCCGCCATCCTCGTCCAAAGCCAGCGACGTGTAGCCGAACGCGTGGCCGGTGCTCAAGGTCACCGGCTTGGTGAAGCTGGAACCGCTGTCGTTTGAAAACGCCATCTGGTCGCGATGGGATTCTTGAGCGTCCGTATACCAAGCGACCGCTACGTGATCGCCCTTGGCCGCTACTGCCGCCGCATTGGTCGGGCAGGCCTCGATTTCCCAGTTGTCGGCATGCACAATCTTGCCCGGGGACCACTTGCCGTTCTCCAGGCGAGTGACCGCGATGTCGCGAATGTTGTCCTTGGTATGGGCGCGATAAGCCACCAGCAGTCCCTTAGAAGTCTTCGTGACGGCCGTTGGGCAGCAGCCGCACACGTCGCCATCGATGGTCTCTTCTCTGATTTCCTTGCCTGATGCGTCCACGATGGTGCGTTTCAACGATACCGGGTTATCCTCGCCTTTGAGCGCTTCCAGCCAGAATATCGACGCGCCGCCGTCCGGGTTTGCGATCATCGATGCCAAGCCGTGCTGGACCGCGCTGTGATCGTGATGGGCCTCGAGCGGCATGGTCCAATGTGTGCCGTCGGTGGAGGAGGAAACGTATACATATTCGGCATCGCTATCGCCGCCCGGCGATTCCACCCAATGCGCGAACCAATGTCCGCCCGGCATCGCGATCACTTCCGGCATCTCCGCCGGATGGTGAAAGAAGTGGCGATGCGCCGCGATGGTGATTGCAGGCGACCAGGCGCCAGCGTGTCGAACCGCGTATCGCAGCGCGAATGCACCGCCTTGCGACGGCTCGATCCAACTGAAGACCGCCGAGCCATCGGGACCGACTGACCAATTCGGTTGCAGGCTTCCCGGCCCAGACGGATTCGCGAGAGGGGTGGATGTAAAAGTCTGGCTGAAGGCTGGCAGCGCCAACAGGGCGCAAAGCAAAAGTGACCGTGTCATTGCGTGGGTGACTCCTCTTCTAGGAGAACACGAATCGCTTGCGATGTTCAACGCAACCGTTCACACGTGAACCACATCATTGGTCAGCGTGCCGATCTTTTCGATCGTCACCGACACCGGCCCTCCCAGCTTGTTCAAATCGATATTCTGCACTGCGCCGCCCTGCGCGGATTTCTTCAGCGCTGTTCCCATCGAGACGATATCGCCCGGCAGGAGCGTCAAGTGGCTGGATAAGAACGCCAGCACTTCCGGGATCTTGTAGAACAGATTTTCGGTGTTGTCCTCGGTCACCAGTTGATCTTGGTGGCGGCACGACACAGCCAAGTTGTGCGGGTCGGCGATTTCATCTTTGGTAACCAGCCACGGTCCCATGCATGCGAACGTATCGCAGCACTTATAGCGGCCCGGATAGCTGACCCAGGTGTCCACATACTCGATGGCCTTTGGATCCCCGGCCTTGGGATGGATCGCGCGATAGTGAAACGTGTCCTCGGCGCGCATGGTCGGCGACGTGATGTCGTTGTGAATCGTGTAGCCGAACACATATTCGTAAGCGTCGCGCGCAGCGATGTTTTTGGCGGTCTTGCCAATCACCACGGCCAGTTCGGGTTCCGGATGTACGCGTCCATAATGCGGCTTGCACTCGATGGCGCCGCCGTGGCCTATTAGCGAGCTCGCAGGCTTGATAAACATGGCGGGATGCTTCGGCCCTTGCAATATGCGATCGCTGTTCGCGCTGTTGTTCAACGCCAGGCAGCAGATTTTCGATGGGCGGCGCACGGGGGGATACCAGACAACATCATTCAAGGGATATTTGTTCGCGCTCGCCACAACCTCCGAGCCTGTTTCGATGAGTTCGAGAATGCTGCCGGGACCCGAGATCTCGACCAAAATTGCGCCGTCAAATGAAATCCCAATGCGGTCCTTGCCGCCCGCCCGGAAGCTCGCCAGTTTCACTTCTTGTCCGGAATGACGGCCATGATCTCACACTCCACGAGCAATGGAGCACGCAGATCCGGAGTCGGAAAAGTATGCCGCGCGGGCCGCGAATGCGGGTCGGGAAACATTTGCACCCAGTATTTATTGACCACCGGCCGGTTCGCCATATCTTTCAACCACACACTCAACTTGATGACGTCTTCCGGCGCCGCGCCCCCAGCTTCCAGGACTTTGCGCACGTTGGCGAACATTTGCTCGCATTGCGCCTCCACTCCTTCCGGGACCTTGCCCGTGCTTGGATCTTTTCCGAAGATACCTCCGCTCACCAGGAAAGGGCCCACCCGGCTTGCGTTCGGGATCGGATTCACGTGTTCCAAGCCGGGTACTTCAATGCTCTTGCGATTGCTCATTTTAGTAGTGTAGCGAGTACACTGTTGGTTTGACAGAGACGATCGAACCACGAGTGAAAGGTTGATATACTCACCGGACGGAAATGAAACCTCAGTGGATAGCAATTGTGGCCTTTCTTATTCAGGCCGCCGGCGCGCAGACCGTGGCGGACTGGCCTACCTACAATCGCGACCTCGCCGCTACGCGCTATTCAGCGTTGAAGCAGATCAACGCGGGTAATGTATCGAAGCTCGCGCAAGCTTGGACCTACCGGCTGCGCCCCGACGCCACAAGCCCGGTCGCAGGCACGATGAGCGAGGTCACGCCCATCGTCGTCAATGGCGTGATGTATCTCCCTGCGGGCAATCGAGTCCTGGCTCTCGATCCAGAAACCGGCGCCGAAATCTGGCGCTACGAGCTGAAGACCGGCGCGGCGTCGCAGCGCGGCGTCGCTTATTGGCCGGGCGACAAAGACAATCCCGCGCGCATTCTGTTTACCGCTGGGCACAAGATGGTGGCGCTGAACGCAAAAACGGGCAAGCTCGATCCCGGTTTTGGGAATGAAGGCGAGCTGACCATGGACGTTCCGTTCGCCGGCGTCCCGACGATTTACATGAACGTGATTCTGGTCGGCATGAACATGTTCGGTCCTGGCGAAGAGCACCTTCATCAGCAGGACGAAGAACCGGGCGGCATGCCGGGCGACTCGCGCGCCTACGACGCCCGCACGGGCAAGAAGCTGTGGGATTTTCACGCCATCCCGCAGCCCGGCGAAGTGGGCCACGACGATTGGAAGGAAGGCAATTGGAAGGCGCGCTCCGGCAACAATATGTGGTCGTACGCCATTACCGTGGACGAGAAGCGCGGCATCGTGTATATGCCGATGGGCGGCCCGGCGGCCAACTACTGGGGCGGCGACCGCAAAGGCAACAACCTGTTCGCCAATTCCGTGGTTGCGGTGGACTACGCTACCGGCAAGCTCAAATGGTATTTCCAAACGGTGCATCACGAGCTTTGGGACTATGATCTTCCGCCCGACCCGGTGCTGATCGATATCGTCAAAAACGGCAAGAAGATTCCCGCCTTGGTGCAGACCGGCAAGTCCGGCTACATGTTCATCCTGGATCGCGTAACGGGCAAGCCGGTATTTGGCGTGGAAGAACGGCCCGTGGCGCAAGGCAGCGCGCCGGGCGAATGGTATGCGGCCACGCAACCGTTTCCGCTGAAGCCGCCTCCGCTCGCACGCGTCAGCATCAAGCGTGAGGACATCGTGACCGCGGACGACACCTCCGCCGAGCACGCCAAAACGTGCCAGGAGGTTTGGGACAAACACGGCTTTCAGGATTCGGGCCCGTTTACGCCGTGGACCTATCAGGGCGAAGGCACGCCGCAGCACGAGACCATCAGTTTACCGGGGCCGACCGGCGGAACGAATTGGGGCGGCGCGACGGCGGATCCCGAGTCGGGCTATGTCTTCGTGAATTCGCAAGACAGTCCGGGCACCGGTTGGCTTCGGAACAATCCCAAGGCGAAAGAAGAAGGCATGCTTCCCTATGTCATGCGGCCGGGCTTCTTCAGCTTCAGCGCGCCCTATAAAGATGCTGAAGGCAAAACCATGGGGAACCTGCCCTGTATCAAACCACCCTGGGAGCGATTGTTCGCGGTGAATGCGAACACCGGCGATATCGCCTGGCAAGTGCCTCTCGGCGTCACCGATTTTCTGCCGCCTGAGAAGCGCAACACGGGACGCGCCGGAGCATTCGCCGGTCCGATCGCAACCGCCGGCGGTTTGGTTTTCATCGGCGCAACCAGCGACGCCCGTTTCCGCGCCTTCGATTCAAAGACCGGCAAAGAGCTTTGGACCACGCAGCTCGAATACTCGGCGACTGCAAACCCCATCACCTATCAAGGCAAAAGCGGCAAGCAGTACGTCGCGATCGTCGCGGCCGGACCAGGCAAGGGCAACAATCAGGCGCTCGTCGTTTTCGCGCTTCCTTAGCTTTGCTCAATTAGGAGCTTTGCTCAATTAGCCACGCTCGATCTCGCCGCCCGCGAGCCATCGTTTCCCGCGCGCGTACAGCGCTTCTACTTCAGGGCCCTTCAGGCCCGGCATGTCGGTCTTCACGTTGTAACCGATGCTGCTCTGCAAGTAGGCCAAGTGGCGATAGCCCTCCGGGAACCGCCTCAACAACTCCTGATCGAGCGGCAGCAGCGTGCCGGGATCCACCGGGTCCATGCGATCCTTCTCATAAATCGGCTGCCGCAGCACAATGCCCCAGCGATTGTTCCGCTTCTCGAAGAAGTCGTAAAAGCGCCCGGTGCAAACCACGTCGCACAAGACATCGTGTACCAGAGCTCGCTGATTGATGGTCATCTTGGTCTGCGAGATGGCCCGCGCGCCTTCGACATCCGCCGTAAATGCGCCTTGAAAATGCAGAATGTTGACGCCGCGGTTGAAGCCTTCCTTGCTCACGCGAATGAACTCGTCCGCAGTGCCCTGGAACCAGGTGGCCATCATGTAGCCATCGTCATGCCATACCGCGCGAAAACGTTTCCAATCGCCTGCGTCGCGCCAGAGCACCCAGTTGTCGACCACGGTCCGAATCGCCAACGCTTCCATGAATGTTTCGTCCGCCATGCCCTGACATTGTAACCGTCTGCCGGAGCCAGGGTTTATCCTGAGGACATGGAACGAGCCACTGGTGTCACCGCCTCCGAGGCGGGCTGGATCACGAAGATTCTCTACCGAGCGCTGCACAAGCGCCTCGGGCGGGTGCCCAAGTCAAAGACGCTCGCCGCCCACCACACTCCGACGCTGCTCGCAACCACGTGGATGGACGCCGTATGCTCATCGGCGCGGACGATTCCGCCGGCGCTCAAGGAGCTGGTGCAGCTGAAAGTCGCAATGCTGGTCGGATGCCCGTTTTGAATCGACATTCACTCTGCCGTGGGCAGGGAAGCCGGAATTACGGAAGGACAGTTACATGACCTGGCGCGCTTTGAAGAAAGCGACGACTTTGGCGCCGCCGAAAAGCTGGCGTTGCGACTCACGGTATCGTTGACCAAGACACCGGCGACTGTGGACGACCAGCTCTTCGCCGCCCTGCGCGCCGAATTCACCGAACCGCAACTTGTGGAACTGGCAACAGCCATCGCTTGGGAGAACTATCGCGCCCGTTTCAATCGCACCTTTGCTATTCTCGCGGACGGATTCTCGGAAGGCGCGTTTTGCCCGCTGCCGGAAGCCTGAGCCGCATGGTTGCAGTATACTCGCGGCTGTATGATCTCGCATGACAAATAGTGGGTTAACGAGCGCGGCCGATGCTCCCGCCTTGCTGGCCTTCCGTCACGTTTCAGTCATGCTCGGCGAAAAGACCGTCCTCCAGGACATCACGCTGAGTATCGGCGCTGGCGAGCACGTAGCCATCCTAGGGCCGAACGGTTGCGGCAAATCCACGCTGATCAAAACCATCACGCGAGAATGCTATCCGTTGGCGCTTCCCGATTCTTCGCTCACCATTCTGGGGCGCGATACCTGGAACGTCTTCGAGCTCCGTCCGCTGTTGGGCATCGTATCGAATGAACTCATGCGCCGCTGCACCAGAGACATTACGGGCCAGGAACTGGTGCTCTCGGGTTTCTTCAGCAGCATCGGCGTGCAGCCCTATCATCACGTCACGCCGGCCATGCTCGAAAAGACCGAGCAGGTCCTGCAGCTCTTGGAAATCCCGCACCTGGCGCAACGCGAAATCACCGAGTTGTCTTCCGGCGAGGCGCACCGCTTACTCATCGGCCGGGCCTTGGTGCACGATCCGCTGGCGCTTCTGCTCGATGAGCCGAGCAATAGTCTGGACTTTCGCGCGGCCATTGAGCTGCGCGATATGCTGCGCAAGCTTGCACAGGCCGGCACGGGAATCCTGATGGTGACGCATCATCTTCCCGACATCATCCCCGAAATGGAGCGCGTGATCTTGTTGCGCCAGGGCCGCGTGTTCGCGGATGGCTGCAAGAGCGAGCTTCTTACCACCGGGCGTCTCACGGAACTATTTGGCCTGCCGGTGGAGCTGACGCGCCGCGACGGCTATTATCATCTCTCCTGACTCGGACTCAGAAGTCCAGGGTCTCGATCAAAGCGTTCAGACTGGATTCCTGCGCCGCCTTCTTCTTTTTGAGATCGCTTAACTGATCCCGCACCCCTGCCAGTTCACTTTCCTGGGTGGCCAACTGGCGCGCGTATTTCTGCACTTGATCCTGCTGGCCGCTCACCCGGTTCAGGCTTTCGATGTTCTCCCGGACCCGGTTCTGATCGCTCACAATCGTATTTGCATTGCTGTCGAGCTGGCGGATCTGGTTGTCGAAGTCGGCGATCTGCCGCTTCGCGCTCGCGATCTGCTGCAACTGGCGGCGACCCGCTTCCGATAGCGCCTTATTCTGCACGTAAGCGAGCAGCACATCCGGTGTGAGACTGGAAACCGCCGTCGTGGTGTCGTACACGCGCTCTTCAGCCACCGGAAATTTCTCGGTGCCGTCCGCGCTGAGCTTCACTTCAAAGCGATAGGCGTTAGTGGTGGTCTCAGAAGGTTTTTGCCCGAGCAGCTTATACTCGGGCCGCTGCGCCTGTTCAATAATCAATGTTTTAGGCTTCTGATCGACATTGCGGATGGTGTAGGTCTTTGTCTCGTCGATCGCCGCCCGCGTGGTCAGCATGCCCCGATTCACGTGGATCTCGCGCACTACCTCGCGGCCGGAATCAAACCGCGTAGTCACGCGCGTGCCGAGGTCGACGGCGAAGCTGATCAATCGTTTGTCGCCGGCCTTCAGAGTGTTCACCAGCGCCTCACCAGCGTAGCTGGCGGCGTCGAAAACGGTGATAGGGCCGCCGTCCAGCGTTTTGCCCGTGGAATTGGTGAGCTCGGCCGCGTTCATCGGATGCTCGCCATAGCTTTCGGAATAGATCAGCAGCTTGCGCGCGCCGATTGCTTGCTGCAGGAAAGGGAACATGGCGGATTCGTCTTTCTTCACCGTGACGGGCGAGGCAAAGCGATATTCGAAAAGATCGCCCAGGTCCTCCGCGGCGACATTCACGGCGACCAAGCTCTCGTTGGTGACGAAGCTGTTTGCGCCAGATGCTAACCCGTCGATGGTGCCTCCCAGTCGGGCCTGCGCCCTGCCCAGCGCTCTCTGCGGAGGCGCGGGCAATCCCGCGACCGCAGCCTGTTTCAACTCGTCGACGGCGCCTCCGTACACCACCGCCGCGGCCGCGCGATCCTCAGGCAATTCCACGGTCTGCCGAGCCACGTACTTCGGCTCATATAAATTACTGATGAACGACACCGGCCGGCCCGAGACCACCGCGAGACGCACGTTGGTCCAATCCTCGCCGGTCGTATTATCGACAATGGCCCAGCCCTCGAGCGTAGGCTCGGGCTTCTCATTGAAGATCAAACGGTAACTCGATTTCCAGACCGGCGTGGGAAGCATATAGCCGGCGGCGATCTGGCGCTCCTTGGCATCCGAGGAATCGATGTAAATGCTGCGCTTATCAGTGGAGCGCGACTGGTTTACAACGGTGAGATAGTCGCGCAGCTGAAGTTGCAGTTTCGAATCGGCGAAGCGAATCGAGCTGGCTGCCGCCAAGTCCAACGTCCGCAGTTCGCCGGAATCGAGCATCGCTACCAACTGCTCACGTTCGGGCTGTTTATCGTCGGACCTAACGATGCGCCCGCTGACCACCGTTCCGCTGATGGTTTCGGCGCCGTATTTCAGCTCCACCTTGGCGCCCCGCATTTGATCCAGGAACAGCGCCAACGACGCCTGACCATCGATCTTGAACGGAAAATCGGCGAGCTTCTTGTCCAACGGCTCGCTCGAGTCGTAGCGCAGCCCAGTGACTTTGCCGCCATTCTGTTCGGAAATGGTGAGCGACTTCAAGACATCGTTCATGTCGGAAGCCTTGAAATCCAGGCGGCCGGATTCTCCCGCGCGCAGCAAGCCGCCGCGTTCGAAATAGCCCACGCCGCTCTTGTACAGAACCACTTCGTGGATGGGAATGTCGGCCGCCAAAGCCGTCGCGGCCAACGCGGCTATCAGGGGCCCGAGGCCGGTCATCAAGCAAAGATATCGTCGCATAAAGCTCCTACAATGGGAATGCCCGCGGGGCGGCGATCCTTTCACGCCGGTTCATTCCCCCATCACTTTAATGATGACGCGTTTGGAGCGCTGTCCGTCGAACTCGGCGTAATACACCTGCTGCCAGGGTCCGAAGTCGAGCTTCCCGTCCGTCACCGGCACGATCACCTGATGATGAACCAGCAGACTCTTCAGGTGCGAATCGCCGTTGGTTTCCCCCGTGCGATGATGGCGATAATTGTCGCGGTAGGGCGCCAGCTTCTCCAGCCACTCGTCGATGTCGGCCAGCAGCCCGTCTTCGGCGTCGTTCACCCAGACACCGGCAGTGATATGCATTGCCGATACCAAAATCATCCCTTCGCGAATGCCGCTTTTCTTCAGCGCGGCGTTCACCTCGCCAGTAATATTGACGTACTCGCGGTGTTGCTTGGTTTGAAACTTCAGATATTCCGTGTGAAATCGCATACCTGTCGATAATAACGAGATTGGACCACGAGCTTGACACTCCTGCGCCGGGGAGTCAGACTTGAATCTGCACCAAGGAATTAGCTGGGACCGCGAATTTTCTTCCTGGCTTTGCTGACGGTCGGCTTCGCTCCGGCGCAAAACCAGCCTGATACCAGCGCGCGGGATCAGCAGGAACCCACCTTCGAAGGACCTTCCATTCTCGGCCGGGACTCCGGCTTGATGGATTCCACCGGAAAGCCGCTCGAGTTCGGCATGTTTGTCAAATTCAGCGGCGTCTATGATTCAGGTCTTACGCCCGTCATTGCGCCCAGCTATGAAACGCCTCTTGCACCCCAAGGGGGTTTTGGGGTTGAGACCAGCTTCGGGGCCGCCGTTTCGCGTCGATGGCGCCGCGCCAAACTCACTATCGAGTACCGAGGCGCGTATCGACAGTACGCCACCGCCAGCTTACTGAATGGGCTGGATCAATTCTTCCAGCTCGCCTACAGCCGCGTGCTTCAGCAACACCTGCTTTTGGATCTGAAGACCACGCTCGGGACAACCACGGTGGCCAATGGGGCGTTTACCTACCTGCCACTCTCAACCCTGAACCTCCCCGGTCTGCCTATCAACGAGCTATTCGACAACCGCACAAACTATCTGCAATCGCGAGTGGATTTGACCTGGCAAGAAACCGAGCGGCTGTCGTTTGGTTTCGGTGGAGACGGATTCATAGTCCGCAGGCAATCGCTCTTGCTCGCCGGCCTCAACGGATATAGCGCGCGAGCGAGCGTGGCTTACCGGTTGACGTCCCGGCAGACCATCTCGGCCAGCTACAACAACACTTACTTCGATTATCAACGCGCCTTCGGGAATTCACGGCTGCAGATTCCAGCGCTCGGGTACTCGGCGGGCTTCGCGCGCCACTGGGACTTGAGCACGCAGGCGGGAATGGCTCGCGTGGAAACGCTCGGCCTGACGCAAGTTGCGCTCGATCCGGCGATCGCGGCTCTGATCGGCCAAAGCTTCGCGACGGTAACATTCTCCCGCGTGTCGTACCTCCCGGTTGCCCAGGCCCGCCTGGTCCGAAGATTCAAAACGTCTTCGCTGACGTTCGACTATGCGATGGGCGTAACGCCCGGCAACGGCTACTATCTCACTTCGCGTCAGACTTCGGCGGCCATTGGTTATTCATACATTGCCGGAAGGAACTGGGAGGCGCGCGGCAACGCGGCCTTCAATGAGCTCTCCGCGCTCGGACAGGCTCTCGGCAAGTACACCAACGCGCAGGCAGGCGCTGAAGTGTTCTACAACTTGACGCGCGCCGCTCACCTCGATGTACGCTATGATTATCGCCACTACACAACGGAGAATGCGATTTTGCAGAAGGACTCCAACCGCGTGAGCGTGGGCCTGGCGTTTAGCTTGGGCGATCTTTTTGAGTCGGTGCGCTGATCGTGGCGGCGATACGGATTCTTCTGGTGGAAGATGAGCCGCCGCTGCTGCAGCTCATCGAGAAATATCTCCAGCGGCTCGGGTTTGAAGTGGAAACCCACCTGAAATCGCTTGACGCGCTGCGTAGCTTTGAGGCCGCTCCCGATCGCTACGGCCTGGTGATCGCCGATCTTGGCATGCCCGATATGCCCGGCGACACGCTGTTGACGCGGATGCTGGAAATCCGGCCGGAACTTCGGGTGCTGGTTTGCAGCGGGTCTCCCTTCTTCATCGAGAATCTGCCGAATTCGCTGCAACGCCAGGTGGCCTTCCTGCAAAAGCCGTTTGTGCCGAAAATGCTGGCGGAAGCGGTGCAGAGTCTGCTAAAGCAAGGCCCTATTCCGCCGTCGCCGTGAGCGCTTGATGCAGCTTCTCCGCGAAATTCTCGCCAGACTCCGACCACAGCATGCGCGTTTCCACCAGCAGCGCATCATCCAAATCGTGCACCAGTTTGAGTAAGCTCTTGATGTTCGATTGGATCACGCGCGGGCTATCCGGCAGGTCCGGCTGCGGAAGAAAGTTAGCATCGATGCCAAACTCAATCTCGAGCGCGCAGTTTGCCGCGGCGTCTTCAGCCAAACCTGGAAATTCCGTGACGGCAGCCTGCTGCACAGGGTGGAAGCCGGCCGTCCCCCGATCGAATTCCGGGCCAAAACAGCACAGCGCCACGCGCGCGGGCTCAAGCTTCCATTCATCGGCGAACTGCCACAAGTCCCACCACGTTTCCAGCCGATAGCAGGAGTCCGCGTTCTGAAAGTCCTTGGCCGCGGCCAAAATGTCATCCACTGGCACGGGCGCTGGATAAGGAACCTCCAGCACCACCGGCTCGCTGTAATCCACGGCGATCACCTTGAAAGTGGATGGCTGCGTTGCGAGCCGCGAAAACGGGAAGAGCCGCAGAAGCTTTTCATAGTGCCGCAGCATGGTCGGCTCCGTGAAGTTTCGCAGCCAGTAAGAAAGATACAGTTGATCGGCCATAGGCGGGATGCCGCACTGCCTTAGGCGCGCAGGCATCTGTTACCATCGTACTTTCTTCTCTTGCGCAAATCTCCGCTTCTTCCGATATTCCTGATCGTCTCCGTTGATGTTCTGGGGCTCACCATCATTCTTCCGTTGCTTCCGTTCTATGCGGAACACTACGGCGCATCGCCCGCGGTGGTCGGACTGCTAGTATCGCTCTACGCTCTTTGTCAGTTAATTGCGGGCCCGATGCTCGGCCGGCTGTCGGATCACATGGGACGGCGGCCGCTTCTGCTGGTCAGCCAAGTGGGCACCTTCATCGGATTCCTGATTTTGGCGTATGCCCATGCGCTTTGGGTCATCTTTCTCTCGCGTGCAATCGACGGAATCACCGCTGGCAACCTGTCATTGGCGCAGGCTTATATCTCGGATGTCACCAAACCCGAGGATCGCGCAAAATCGTTCGCGCTGATCGGAATTGCGTTCGGTATGGGCTTCTTGATTGGACCCGGCCTGTCGGGCTTTCTTTCGAAATACGGCTATCAATACCCGATCTTCGTAGCCGCGGGACTCTCCGCCACAAGCATTCTGGCCACTTACTTCTTGTTGCCGGCTGTGACTCCATCGGCCGGCGATAACTTGACCCCGCGTAAGTTCACCGTGCTCGATTGGGGCAATTACGTACGCTACTTCCGTGAGCCCGGCCTGGCGCCATTGTTGTGGCAATTCTTCGCTTTTACCTTCGCGTTCTCCATGTTCATGTCCGGGTTTCCGCTGTTTGCCGAACGGCGCTACACCTGGCATGGCCAAGCGTTTGGACCGCAGCAGGTCGGCTACGTCTATGCGTTTCTCGGCGTGTTGGGTGTGATCTTGCAGGGCGGCTTGATCGGCCGCCTGGTCAAGTGGGTAGGAGAAGCGAACTTGGCGCGGGCTGGATTCTTCTTTGGCTTGGTCGGATTAGTCGCGCTCGGCTTCACTTACTCGATTCCGCTGCTGCTGATCACGGCGGCAGTGGCATCCTCCGGCACGGGCACCATTCGCCCCACTGTCACCAGCATGATCACGCAAAAGGCCGGCCGGTCCGAGCAAGGAGTAATCCTGGGATTGACGCAATCGCTCAACTCCATCTCGGCCATCGCGGCGCCGGCCCTGGCCGGTTTCTTAATCGATCATTCGCTGTTATCGACTTGGGCTGTAACCGCCGGCGTCGTGTGCGGAATTGCCCTATTTTTCTAACTACGAGTTACTCTCCCGAGTTACTTCTCCGGCAGCGCCGCGACGCCCGGTAACTCGATCCCCGCCAGAAACTCCATCGATGCCCCGCCGCCGGTGGAAATATGCGAGATCTTATCCGCAACACCTGCGGATTTGATCGCTTTCTCCGAGTCACCGCCGCCGACCACCGATACGGCGCCAGAAGCCGCGACGGCCTTCGCCAGCGCAACTGTCCCGCGATCGAAGGGCGGCTTTTCGAAAACCCCCATCGGCCCGTTCCAGATGATGGTTTTCGCTTTCGCAATCACCGCGCAGTAAGCCTGCACCGTCGCCGGCCCGATGTCCACTCCCATCTTTCCTTCCGGAACATTCGCAACCACCTCGAACGGCGCGCCCTCCTTCAGCTCATCCACCACCACATGATCCAACGGGAGCAGGATTGTTTTACCGGAACGCGCGAGCAGTTCCTTTGCCAGATCCAGCTTGTCATCCTCCACGAGCGACTTGCCCACCGGCTTACCTTGCGCCTTCAAGAACGTGTAAGCCATCGCGCCGCCGATGAGCAATTCATCGACGACCTTCATCAGATTCTCGATCACTTCAATCTTGTCGGAGACCTTTGCGCCGCCCAGAATGGCCACGCACGGACGATCCGGGTTCTTGGTCGCTTTGGTGAGATACTCCAACTCCTTGTCCATCAGCAGACCCGAAGCTGCCTCGCGAACGAACGGAATCATCCCCACCGTGGAGGCGTGCTCGCGATGCGCCGATCCAAACGCATCGTTCACATACACGTCGCACAGCGCAGCCAACTGTTTCGAGAATCCTGGATCGTTCTTCTCTTCCTCCGCGTGAAAACGCAGGTTCTCGAGCAGCAGAATCTGCCCCGCACCCGGCCGCATCTTTTCCACTTCCGGCCCCACGCAATCGGGCGCCATCGCAACGGGACGCCCCAGCAACTGCGTCAGCCGCGCAGCCACTGGTTTCAGGCTCATCTCCGGATTCGCTTTCCCCTTGGGACGTCCCAGGTGGCTCGCCAAAATCAAACCCGCGCCCTGATCGAGGGCGTATTGGATGGTCGGGAGCGACGCCCGAATCCGCTTGTCGCTGGTAATCTCCTGCCCTCCCGGCGCTAAAGGGACATTAAAGTCCACCCGGATGAAAACAGTCTTACCTTTGAGATCCAAGTCTCGGATCGAACGCTTCGGCATAACTATCGATTTCGCTAAATGTCGTAGTACAGCGCGAACTCGTAGGGATGCGGCCGCAAACGGATCGCGTCCGCTTCGTTCTTGCGCTTGTATTCGATGAATGTCTCGATCAGGTCCTCGCTGAAGACATCGCCCTTGAGCAGGAAGTCGTGGTCCTCCGATAAGCAATCCAGCGCTTCTTCCAGCGAGGCCGGCATCGAAGGCACGCTCTCCATCTCTTCCGGCGAAAGATCGTAAATGTCCTTGTCGAGCGGTTCGCCCGGATCCAGTTTGTTCAGCACGCCGTCCAGTCCCGCCATCAACATGGCCGCGAACGCAAGATAGGGATTCGCCGCTGGATCCGGCGGCCGGAACTCCACGCGCTTGGCCTTCGGACTGGCCGAGTACATCGGTATGCGGCAGGCCGCCGACCGGTTGCGCCGCGAATACGCAAGATTCACCGGCGCTTCATAGCCCGGCACAAGCCTCTTATAGCTGTTGGTAGTCGGCGCGATAATCGCCGACAGGGCGCGCGCGTGTTTCAACAAGCCTCCGATATAGTTCAAGCCCATCGGGCTCAAGCCCGCATACCCATCGCCGGCGAAGAGCGGCTTGCCTCCGTTCCAAATACTCTGATGCACGTGCATTCCGCTGCCGTTGTCGGCGAACAATGGCTTGGGCATGAACGTCACCGTCTTGCCGTGAAGATTAGCCGTGTTGCGGATCACATACTTGTACACCAGCATGTTGTCGGCCGACTTCACCAGCGTGTCGAAGCGCTGGTCGATCTCGCACTGCCCGCCCGTGGCCACTTCGTGGTGATGGCATTCGATGTTCAAACCGCACTGGATCATCGTCTCCACCATCTGGCTGCGCAGCATTTGATAATGGTCCGTCGGCGGCACTGGAAAATAGCCTTCTTTATAGCGCGGCCGGTAGCCCAGATTGTTCTGCTCCCGTCCACTGTTCCAGCGGCCCTCCTCGGCATCGATGAAGTAGAATCCCGAGTGCTGATTCTGATCGAAACGAACGTTGTCAAAAATGAAGAACTCGGCTTCGGCGCCGAAATAAGCAGTGTCGCCGATACCGGTGTTCTTCAGATACATCTCAGCCTTGCGTGCGATCCACCGCGGATCGCGCTGGTAGCTTTGCCGCGTGATCGGATCGATCACGTCGCAGGTCATCACCAGCGTAGGAACCTCATAGAAGGGATCTGTGAACCTGGTATTCGGATCCGGGATCAGCAGCATGTCGCTTTCGTTGATTGCGGCCCAGCCCCGGATGCTCGATCCGTCCATCCCAAAGCCTTCCTGGAATGAATCCTCCGAAAGCTCGGTGATCGGGTAGGACACGTGATGTTGTAAGCCAGGAATGTCACAGAACCGTAAATCGAGTTGCTTGAGTCCATTCTTCTTAGCGTACTCGAGGACTTCTTGAGGGGTCATGCAAGCTCCTGAAGTAGGGATTTGGCGAACCCTTTAAGATATCGCACTTGGGCCCTTCGATGACGATTCCATGAACTTGGTGTAAACCGGCTTGGCTGCGATAATAATCAGCGTGCCGGACCCGCTGATTGAAGCACGCCAGGTAGAAAAGTTCTACGACCAGCCGAGCGATAATCGAATCCAAGTCATCGCTCCGTTGGACCTCGCCATCTATTCGGGCGAGATTCTCACGCTGCTCGGACCGTCGGGCTCGGGCAAATCCACACTGCTCAGAATCCTCACCGGCCTTTCTCCGGCCTCGTCCGGCCAGGTGCTCTGGCACGGCTCCCCAGTCAACGGTCCATGTGAGAACGTCTCCATCGTCTTCCAGAGTTTCGCGCTGTTCCCATGGCTCACCGTTATCGAAAACGTCGAGGCGCCCTTGAAAGCCCGCGGCATCTCGCCGGGAGGCCGATTCGCCAGGAGCCTCAGAGTGCTCGACGCAGTCGGCCTGGACGGCTTTGAGAACGCTTACCCCAAGGAATTGTCGGGCGGCATGAAACAACGCGTGGGTTTTGCTCGGGCCTTGGTTGTGGAACCCGAGGTGCTATTCATGGATGAACCATTCTCGTCGCTGGATGTTTTAACTGCCGAGAACCTCCGCAGCGAATTACTGGAGTTGTGGGAAGACAAGAAAATGCCCACGCGCGCGGTGTTCATTGTGACGCACAACATCGAGGAAGCCGTCCTGCTGGGGGACCGCATTGTGGTTCTCGGCAAGAATCCGGGCAGAATCCGCACGGACTTCCGTGTCGATCTCCCACGGCCGCGCGATCGCAAGCATCCCCGCTTCACTCGAATCGTCGATTACATCTATCAAGTCCTCACGCAACCGGACACCGACCACGTCCTGCCCGCCACCGGGCCCGCATCCGGCTCGCCACAGCCCGCATCCGGCTCGCCACAAAGTGACAGGCGCCCCAAGTACCCCATGCTCCCGCACGCCCGCACCGGCGGCATCGCTGGATTCCTGGAAATCCTCGCCGATCACAATGGCCGCGAAGACGTCTACCGGCTGGCGGACCTGCTGTCGTTCGAAATCGACGATCTTTTGCCGATCGTCGAAGGGGCCGCCCTCCTGGGATTTGTGAAGCTGACCGAAGGCGACGCCGAGATCACTCCCGCGGGCCTGGAGTTTACGCACGCCGACATTCTGCGCCAGAAGGAGCTGTTCCGCAACGCTGCGCTCGAACACGTCGCGCTCTTGAAGCAGATCAAAAGTGCGCTGGAATCCAAGTCCGACCACACGCTTTCCGACGAATTCTTTCACGACATTCTGGATGAGCACTTCAGCGAAGAAGAAACAGTCCGTCAATTGGAAACCGCGATCAATTGGGGCCGCTACGCGGAACTGTTCGACCACGATTCGGAACGCAAGCGGTTCTTCCTTCCCGAGGAAACGCCTGGCGATCCGCCCAACGTCGAAGTCGGAACAGAAACATGACTGTTCCAGGCCTCTCGCGCTCGCTGATTCCCGACCGGACCTGGAACTTTTTCATGGACGCGATCATATTCGCCGGCCTCTTCGCTTTGGTCTACGCCATCGTCGCAGTGGCGCGCTACTGGTTCAGTGCGCCAGTGGCGGCCGTCGAAATCTCGCTTTCGCCAACGGCAATTCCGCGCTACGCCTTCTACTCGCTGGTGCGCATGATCGTCGCCTACCTGCTGAGCCTGGTCTTTGCGATCGCCTATGGATACATAGCTGCCTACAACGCGCGCGTGGAAGCCGGCATGCTCGCCGTGCTCGACATCCTGCAATCCATTCCGGTCTTGAGTTTTCTGCCAGGCGTGATGCTGGCGATGGTCTCGCTATTTCCATCGCGGCAGTTGGGCGTCGAGTTCGGATCCATCCTGCTCATCTTCACCGGCCAGGTGTGGAACATGGCGTTCAGCTTCTATGCGTCACTCAAGGCGCTGCCGCGCGAATTAGTGGAAGCATCGCGCGTGTACCGGTTCGGCGCGATGCAGCGATTTCTGCAGCTGGAATTGCCGCAAGGGACCATCGGATTGGTGTGGAACTCCATGGTCTCGGTCGCCGGCGGCTGGTTCTTCCTGATGGCTTGCGAAATGTTCGTGCTCGGCAAGCGCGACTTTCGCCTGCCTGGACTAGGGTCGTATCTGCAGTCGGCCGCAAGCGCCGGCGATACCGCCGCAATCATTTGGGGAGTTGCCGCCATGATCGGCGTCGTCGTGCTGATAGACCAGTTGGTCTGGCGTCCCGCCATCGCGTGGTCCGATAAATTCAAACAGGAGCAAGTGGAGAGTTCAGCGGCGCACTCCTCGGCCGTCCTTAACCTGCTCCGCAAGTCGCCTTTGTTGACTCGTTTGCGAGCGGGCGTTACCTCGCCACTCATGGAGCGCATATACTCATCCGCCGCGCACCGGCCGGCGGAAGAGAAGTCGCAGGCATCCCCCTGGCAAAGAGCATTCGTCGCTCTCGCCGGTATCATTGCTTTGCTGGCGATTCTTTACGGCGTGTATCAAGGTCTGCAGCTGCTCAAAGGCATCACGACGGCCGAATTTGTGACGACATTGGAAAGCGCCGGCGCCACGTGGTTGCGCGTCATCGCGGCGCTTGCGATCGCATCGGCCTGGACCATTCCGGCTGGCGTCGCCATCGGCTTCAGCCCACGTCTGGCGCGAATCGCGCAGCCTTTGGCGCAGATCGCGGCATCGGTTCCCGCTACGGCGCTCTTCCCGGTTTTGCTGCTCGGCCTCATTAGTCTCGGCGGCGGACTCAATACCGGATCCATCCTGCTGATGCTGCTCGGCACACAATGGTACATCTTGTTTAACGTAATCGCGGGTGCTATCGCGATCCCTTCCGAGTTCCGCGAGGTCGCGGACATTTTCCGCTTCGGCCGCATCGATCGCTGGCGCACCGTGATTCTTCCCGCGATCTTTCCGTATCTCGTCACCGGCCTGGTCACCGCGTCCGGCGGTGCTTGGAACGCGAGCATCGTAGCCGAATACTTCCACTTCAAAGGACAAGTGCTATCCACCTTCGGGCTCGGCGCCGAGATCAGCTCTGCGACGGATTCTGGAAACTTCGCGCTTCTTCTGTTGTCCACCATCGTCATGGCGACGCTGGTGGTTTCGGTGAACCGCCTGGTCTGGCGTCCGCTCTACCGCCGCGCCGAAACGCGCTATCGCATGGAAGCCTGATTTCCCGGCGTGCGTCACGGTGTTCGTATCACGACGCGTTAGATAACCCTGCTCACGCTCTATTCCGAGTTCAGGGGGCCGATTGAAGAAGCCTTCGGGCCGGCAGAGTGTACAATGACAAACACCTTGGTCGAAAGGGCCCGTCTATGAACCGTCGCGATTTTGTGCGATCCGCGGGCGCTGCGTCCGCCAGCCTCGCGTTCTCGAAACCGGAGTGCCTGCTCGCTGAGAGCGCAACGTCTGACGGCTGGCGCACGTTTGAAGTGAAAACGCGCGTCGAAATCCTGCAATCTTCAGGGGCAACGCGTGTGTGGCTGCCAGCGGCGCTCAGCAGTAAGACGCCTTACCAGAAGACGCTCTCTAACGAGTTCAGAGCTGAGGGCGGCACCGCACGGATCGTGGAAGGTAGGGCCGACGGGCTCGGAATCATCGCAGCAGAATTCCCGGCCGGCGTGAAGCCGGTCCTCACGCTCACAAGTCGGGTCGCGACAAGGAACTATGCGGTCGATCTCTTCGCCCGGCGACGCGCCGAAAGCGGAAACCGCGCGGAGTTGGAGCATTTTCTTCGGCCTACCAAGCTTTTGCCGACCGACGGTATCGTGAAAGCCACGGCAACCGAAATCACGCGCGGTGCGAAGACCGACATCGAGAAGGCGCGCGCAGTTTACGAGTGGATCGTCGATAACACGTTTCGGGATCCGAAAACACGTGGCTGCGGCCGCGGCGACATCCGCTTCATGCTGGAGTCTAAGGATCTGGGCGGGAAATGCGCCGACCTCAACGCGCTCTATGTCGGCTTGGCCCGTGCTGCGGGCCTCCCAGCGCGCGATGTGTATGGCATCCGCATCGCCAAATCGGAACTGGGATACAAGAGCCTTGGTACCTCGTCGGAAAACATCACGAAAGCACAGCACTGCCGCGCCGAAGTGTACATCGGTGGCTATGGCTGGGTGCCTGTAGATCCCGCGGACGTACGGAAGGTTGTGCTGGAAGAACCACCGGGAAACCGACCGCTTGACGACGAGATGGTAAAGAAGGCTCGCGCCCGGCTATTTGGCTCCTGGGAGATGAATTGGATGGCGTTTAACTTCGCGCACGATGTTGCGCTGCCGACATCGGCCGGTGCGCCAGTCGGCTTCCTCATGTACCCGCAGGCTGAAACGACCGACGGTCGGCTCGACAGCCTCGATCCGGACAGCTTCAAGTACGAGATCACGTCGAGGGAGACCCTTCTACGAACGGCTGACGGAAGCCGGACGACCAGATAGCAGCGACGTTGGGCCACTTGGTCCCATTCACGCCACTCCCTCTCCAATCTCTCGCTCCCACCCAACAACTTCCGCCACTCTGCGCGCGAAAACGCCATCCGCCCGTGCTAGAACCGCATCGGAGGCCTTCTTATGACAAACCCGACTCCTGACCCTGTGTCCCGCTACCTCGCCAACCGCGCGAACGCGCTTCTCTCCACCGGACCTCGCACCGATTCCGGCAAGCAGCGTTCCTCGCTGAATGCGCTGCGCCATGGCTTAACGGCCGCCAGCGCCGTCCTCCCCTCCGAAGACCGCGCAGCGTACGACGCCCACTGCCGCCAGTTCTTCGACGAATACCAACCCGCCACTCCTACCGAGACCCAGCTCACCCAGGAACTCGCCGACACCGCCTGGCGTCTCAACCGCATTCCATTCCTCGAAGCCGAGCTATTTTCCCAAAACCCCAACCCCCAATCCCTAACCCCCCTGCTCGCCACCCTCGGCCTGCACTACCAGCGACTCTCCCGCCAGTTCCAAAAAACCGTGGACCACCTCCGCGAAATCCAATCCGAGCGCCGCCACGAGCAAGAGCGCGAGCTCAAGCGCGCCGCGGCCCTCCTGGAACTCCATAAACACAAAGGCATCCCATACGACCCAGCTCAAGATGGGTTCGTTTTTTCAAAGGACCAGATCGAAGCCTGCTCCCAACGCCTGATGCGCCTCAACCAATCTCGCCAGTTCGAATACGTCCTCTTCCAGATGCAGCCGCCCAGCCAGCGCGAAGCCGCCCGCGCCCATACCGGAGCCTGATATCGCATAAGATGGTTGATCGATCAAGGAGGCGGTCCCATGTCAGGAAATAAGATTTTCGCCATCATCGCGCTCGCCGCGTCTCCGCTGGCCGCTCAAAACGGGCCTGCGCATCACGCTCCCAAGCCGCCCAAGTCACTGCGCCTTTACATTTTCGATTGCGGCGTCCTAAAACCCGCCGACGCGAAGTCGTACGGTTTCGACAAAGTCGCCGAGTTGAAGATGTCGGTGCCATGTTTCCTGGTGGCGCATCCGAAAGGCGCCATGATGTGGGATGTCGGCGTGGTTCCCGACAGCGATTTCAAAGGCGATGGAAGCCCGGTCAGCCAAGGCTTCATGGAAGTCTCCAAGCCTCTGAAGCCGCAGCTGGAGGCGCTGGGCTATGAGCCCGAAGACATCAAGTACCTGGCAATGTCGCATTACCACATCGACCACAGCGCGAACGCCAACATGTTCGCCGGTTCCACCTGGCTGGTCGAGCAGGCCGAGCGCGACATCATGTTTTCCGATAAGCCCGCGCCTGTCAGAACTGAAAAGAATTTCAGCGCCCTCAAGGACAGCAAAACCACAATCCTTCCGGCAACGTCCGACTACGATGTCTTCGGCGACGGAACAGTGATCATCAAGCCCGCTCCCGGACACACGCCCGGCCACCAGGTATTGTTTCTGAAACTCCCCAAAACCGGCCCCGTGCTCATCGCGGGCGACCTGTATCATTACAACGAGGAGCGCAATACGGATCACGTGCCAACGTTCGAGTTCAACAAGGAGCAGTCGCTCGCGAGCCGGGCCAAGGTTGAGCAATTCCTCAAAACTAGCGGCGCTCAACTCTGGATCGAGCATGATTATGCGGCTAACGCCAAGCTGAAAAAGTCGCCGGCCTACTACGAGTAATCCGGATTCGTCCATGCCCAAACTCCAGCTCACGCTGGCCTGCTGGAATTACGATCGAACGCGCGCCCTGCTCGAAGGCCGCGTCACCATCGACGGCGTCGATCTCAACTATCTCAACCTGCCCGTCGAAGAAACATTCTTTCGCATGCTGCGGCACGCCGAGTTCGACGTGGCCGAGATGTCGCTGTCCTCGTATACGCTGTCGCTGTTCCGCGAAAACCCTCCGTTCATCGCGATTCCGGTTTTTCCATCGCGAATGTTCCGGCACTCCTGCATTTATATCAACGCCAACAGCGGAATTCGCGAGCCGAAGGACTTGATCGGCAAACGCGTGGGCAGCCCCGAGTATCAGATGACCGCGCCGGTCTGGATTCGCGGCATCTTGAGCGACGAATACGGCGTGCCTGTCACCAGCCCGTCGTACTTCACCGGAGGCGAGGAGCAGCCTGGTCGCCGCGAGAAAATCGCGCTGTCCTTGCCGCCGGAGTTTCGCGTGGAACCGATACCCGCCACCAAGACTCTTTCGCAAATGATCCACTCCGGCGAAATCGACGCGCTCTATACGGCGCGCGCTCCCTCGACATTCGCTTCAGGCTCGGGAAATGTTCGCCGGCTGTTCCCGGATTACCAGCCGGTCGAACGCGCGTATTATCTCAAGACCAAAATCTTCCCGACTATGCACGTGGTCGTGATTCGCCGAGATGTGTACGAAAAGCATCGCTGGCTGGCGCAGTCCCTGTGCAAGGCATTCGCGCTCGCGCAGCGCGACACCTACGAAGATCTGCACGAAATGGGAGCGCTGAAGTCCATGCTGCCCTGGCTGGTGCAACACGTCGAAGACACCGAGAAGCTGATGGGCCGCGACTTCTGGCCGTATGGTCTAGAGCCCAACGTTAAGGTGCTGCAGACCTTCCTGCGCTATTCCCATGAGCAAGGTCTGGCGAAGCGGCTACTCACACCGGCCGAACTCTTCGCGCCGGAATCGCTGGAGTCATTTAAAATCTGAGAGCAAATGACACAGCGATGGTGGGCGCTCAGCCGCGGCGATCTCGACACCACCATCGCGCAGGTCGGCTTCAATCTCGCTCAGATGGTGATCCCGGTTTTCCTCTTGCTCCCTGTCGGGATCTCGGCTGGCTTTACCGTCACTCACCTGCTGCCCGGCTACGCCCTCGGTTTTCTGGTCGGATCGCTCGGCTTGGTTTTCCTTGCCGCCAGGCTGGCCAACCGGGAAAAGCGCGCCGACGTCACGGCCCACGTTTATGGCAACAACGTGCCCGCCATCATCGCGTACACGCTGTCCATCATGCTCCCGGTCTATCTCGAGAACCACGATATCGCTCGCGCTTGGGAGATCGGCGCGGCGGCGGTGGTTTGGACCGGAGTCATCAAGCTCGCCGCGGCGCCCTTTGCGGCGCTGTTTCGCAGGTTCATCCCGCAGCCAGCCTCGATGACGGTCTTCGGCGCTGCCATGTACAGCTACCTGGCGCTGGTCCTGTTGCAGCGGGTATTCGATCAGCCGCTGGTCGGGCTGATCGCGTTGGCAATCATCGCCACCGGCATCCTGGCTAACATACCGATCACTCGTTGGCGCATTCCTCCGTTCATCGCAGCCTGGATCGTCCCTCTGTCCGTCGCGCTAGTAATCGGATATGTTCATCCGACATGGTCCGGATTGTCACTCCAGCTTCCTTTCGCCGCTACGAGGGAACCCCTGCGCGCCATGGCCCTCGCGCTCCCTTATCTTTCCGTGATCGCGCCCATCGCGATTTACCAAGTGCTCCAAGATATCGCCTCGGTCGCCGGAGCCGCAGCCGCCGGCGACGACTACGATGTGCGTGCTGTGCTGGCCTGTGACGGCCTCGGAACGCTGGTGTGTGGTCTCGCGGGAAGCGTGATTACTCCGGTGATCTATGCGATGCATCCGCCCTACAAAGCCGTTGGCGCGCGCATCAGCTTCGCGCTCTGGACGCCAGTCGTCGTTCTTGCGATCGTCATGAGCGGGCTCACGCTCTTTGTCGCGCAACTGTTTCCCTGGCCGATTCTCGCAGCCATCATCGCTTACGTCTCCATCGGCGTTGGCATGGCGACGCTGCGGCGCGTCGACCCGAAGTATCTGGGCGCGGTTCTGCTCGGCTTCGTTCTTCCCGCCGGCGCGGTGGTAGCGACTGCGGTCAACTCGGCGCTGCCCGCGCTGAAATTGTCGGCCGCCAACCCGGTAGTTCAGACCGAACTGAACCGCTCCATCTATTGGTCATCGGTCTTGGGACTGGGCAACGGATTCCTGTTCCTGGTTTTAGTCGTGGCCTCAGTGATCTCCGAATTGATCGACCGGCGCTTCGGCCGCGCGGCCATATGGTGCCTCGTCGCCGCCGTGTTCTCCTGGTTCGGCTTGATGCACTCCGCCATCATGCGATGGGCAGCGCAGCCGGATTATGCCGCAGGCTGGCTGGCTGCTGGGGCGATCGTCTACTCAGCGCGCTGGTGGAGAGGCGTGGAAGAGCATCACATTAAGTGACGGACTCCGGGACTTGAATCCTCGCCGCGGACGGTGCTTGCGACTTGAGCACCCAGTGCATACCCACCATCACGATAGCCGAGACCAAGGCCGGTACGGCGGCCGCTTGGAACAGACGTTGCGACGACCAATGCAGGCCCATCAGAACGCCGCCAACCACTGGACCGACGATGGCGCCGATCCGGCCTACGCCCAGTCCAGCGCCGATTCCCGTTGCTCGTATCTCGGTCGGATAATAGGTGGCGGATAACGCATTGATGGCGGTTTGTCCTCCGACGACGCCAAACCCGGCCAGGAACACTACCGTAATTAACAGAGGCAGCGAAAGGCCCGGCCGGCCGATCAGCGCGATGTTGACACACCCGAGCGTAAAGCAGGCGGTCAATACCGAAACAAAACCGAGCCGATGGACGAACCAACCTAGGCTGAACCCTCCAATCATTCCCGCCAACTGCTCCATCGTCCCTACCAGAACGGATGTCCCCATGGCATGTCCAGCCTGCTTGGCGACCGTCGGCAGCCAGCTCGCCAGAAAGTACACGTTCAGCAGATTCATGAAATTGACGATCCAAAGCAGGATTGTTCCCACGCCGCGGCCTTCGTGAAACAGCCGAATCCACGGAACGCCTTTTCTCTCCCGCTCGGCAATGAAGTATCGGTCAGGATCGGCCGGCGCGTCCGGGTCAATCCGCCGTAACCATCGCACGGCCTTTCCCAAGTGTTTGCGATGCAGCACCATGAACTGCAGGGATTCGGGAAGGGCCATGATCATGATCGCCGCAATCACCAAAGGGGCGGCCGCGCCGAAATAGAAGACCGAGCGCCAGCCGAAGTGCGGAATCAGCCAGGCTGCGATGAAGCCTCCGAACGCGGCCCCGGCGGTGAATCCGTTACCCACCGCCATCATGACCGTCACCCGCAGGCGGCGCGGGCTGTATTCGCCAACGAGCGCGACCGCGTTCGGCATGATGGCGCCCAGCACCGAGCCCGCGAAGAAGCGGATCACAAGCATCTGGTTGACGTTCGCGGCATGGGCTGTCAGAAACGTCAGGACGGAGAAGCACAGCGTTGCGCCGATCAACACGGGCCGCCGTCCGATCTTGTCCGCCAGCATGCTGAACAGCAGCGAGCCGACTAAGATGCCAAACAATCCCGCGCCAAATACCGGGCCGAACTGCGAGTTGGGGATGTGCCACTCTTGCAGGATGGCCGGCGCAACATAGCCCATGGCCTGAACATCGAATCCGTCCATGATCAGGCACAGCCCGCACAAGATGCACAGACCAAGTTGAAAGCTCCCGAACCTACTGTTGTCGATCGCTTCGGAAACATTCAGCGGCGGGGGTGTACTCATGGCGGGCTCGGTAGCGAGATCTAGTATAGCGCCGGGCTTCACTTCTCAGTCGCGATGTAGACTCCGTTCCAGGCTTCCGGAGGCGGAGCGATCAGTAACTCCAGGCAACGTTCCAAAAGCACTGCCGCCGGTTTGTCTTCCGGGCGAAGGCGCAAGGCCGCCTCGTACTGCGCGGCGGCTGCTTGAAAGTCTCGCTCGAGATAGGCCGCCAGGCCCTCGACGAACAGCCTGGTTAGCTCGCGAGCAACAGGATTATCTTCAGAGGCAAGACAGAGCGGCTCCCAGACTTCCACACACTGGCGCTTGCCCTTTACCTGAGCGACGCCCACTGGCCGCGCAATGATTCCCTCGCGAAGGGCTTGGCCGGTTGGGTCACTGATCAAAATCTCGGTGCCGTACAGCTTGTTCAAGCCTTCCAACCGCGAAGCTAGGTTCACCGTGTCGCCCATCACCGTATAGTTGAACCGATCGTGTGAGCCCACGTTGCCCACCAGCGCGTCTCCGGTGGCGATGCCGATGCGCGCATAAATTTTCGCAAGTTCGGGAACATTGGGCGCGGCTCTCAGCTCGGCCAGCTTGCGTTGCGAGCGCAGGGCCGCCTCGCAGGCCCGGGCCGCGTGATCGGCAGTCGGAGCGGGCGCTCCCCAAAACGCCATGATGGCGTCGCCGATAAACTTGTCCACCGTTCCGCCCTGCGACGCGATCATCTGGGTCATTTCGTCGAAATAGCGGCTCAGCAAATGCACCAGTTGATCCGGCGTCATCATCTCGGCCATCGAAGTCATCCCGGCGATATCTGAGAAATAGACGGTCATTTCCCGGCTCTGCCCTTGCAGCGTGGCTTCCTGGCCGGACTCCAGCATCGCGCGCACCAGATCTCTGGGCACGTAGTAAGAAAACGACCGCAAGCTGCCCTTCATGTGGAGCAGCGACTGATCCATGGTGGCGACTTCTTTAAAGATGGTTTTCACCGCTGGACGAACGTTCAGTTGAAAATCGCCCACTTCCTCCATTTCCGCTGCGAGTCGCGTCAGAGGAACGGAGATGCGCCGCGCCAGGATCATGGTTAAGAGCAGGCCGACGCACAAGGCAACCACCGCGATGACGAATGCATCCCGCCTGTTTCGCGCCAGCACACCCGTGAAATCCGACTCAGGGGCGTAGGCTCCAAGAAACCATGTGGGACCACCCGCCACCTTCAAACGCCGGTATCCAGCCACGTAACTATGCCCCGCTGCGAGCACGGGAAACTGCTCCTCGGACAAGGCCTGCTTGCGCGAACCCGCGAGAGCATCGGTCGCCGTCACCTTCGCGATGAATGCCTGGAATGCCGGATCGGCCACGTCCGCTTCCGTTATCAGCTTGCCCTGCGCCCCTTGCCCGGCATTCTCTTTCAATTGAAGCCCGGGGTAAGCGATCACGTGACGGTTTTCATCAAAAATGAACACTTTCCCGTGCGTTCCAAAATGCAACTTGCTGATGAAATCCGAAAGGAAGTTGACGTTGAAGTCGACAGTTAGGACCCCGAGCAAGCTTCCATTCTTCGCGATGCGAGGGTTGGCGCACGTAATGCCAGGGACTCCCTCGTCGTAAAAAATTACCGGGCCGATCCATACTATCTTCCCGCCCTCCTGGGCGGCCTTCTTGGCGGCCTGATAGAACTCTTCGTCGCGCGGATCGTAGTCGTTCGCGGTCTGCTCATAGTGCCGCAGCCAAGTCGCGTCATCCCGCACTGTGGCATCCAGCAGGGACCCGCTGTCCTTGATCGTCGTTTGACTCACGTGTAACGAAGCGTCGGGAGCGCGATAGGCGCCCGTGAAATTTCCCAGCTCGTTACTGTAGCTGGCCCAGGCAAACGTGGGATTGGCGCGCAGCACCTCGGTAAAGTGCCGCGCGAGCACGTCCCGGTCCTCGCGCAGGACCGCATTGTTGAGCATTTTCTCGGAAAGCTCCGCCGCGGTAACGGCGCTCTGCAAGTGTTCGCGGACTCGTATGTCCAGGCTGGTGAGAAGCTCGCGGACTTGTTCGTCGGTCAGCTCGATAATCGCCGCGCGTGTATTGGCGAGGCTGGCCCACGCAACCAGCGCGACGGTGGACGCCAGCAGCAGACTTACGGTGACCCCAAGTCCTACGCGGTACTGAACCCGTCTGGCTTGCCTATTACCGGCCATCGCCATGTCATTAGCATACGGCAGCTGAGCTTACTGCATCGTGGATCGGAGGGCCCTGTAGCGGATCGTGACGCTGAAGAATCGCCGGCAAGTTTGACCGATTCAACATCCTGCGTTAGAATCTAACTGCGGGGTGGAGCAGTCTGGTAGCTCGTTGGGCTCATAACCCAAAGGTCGGTGGTTCAAATCCATCCCCCGCAACCAATCCTTTCAATCGGTTGCACAGATTCTGAGCGACCCAAAAAACTCCCATTAACTCCCAATAGCAGTAGCCGGGTTGTTCCGGCCAACGGTTTCCTTCGATTTGCTGCTATTTAAGACCATCTCAACAACTTTGCTGTGAGCCTGACGCTTACTGTCCGTCATGGCCTTCCCATAAATGTTCATCGTCGTCTGGATGCTCGCGTGACGCATCAACTCCTTTTGGACGGTGAGAGGCGCTCCAGTTTCATCCAACCACGATCGATAGCTGTGACGGAATGTGTGCCATCCGATATCGCCACCGATTCCGGTTGCGACGCCAGCTTTGCGGATGTGCCTCTTCTGAATCTCCTCCTGATGGTATGGCCTCCCCGTAGCCGGATTGGCGAACAGCCATCCCTCCGGCGTGGAGAACGACCGTGCCTTATGCAACACTAGAGCCTCGACAACCGCCGTGTCGAGCGGAACGCTATCCCGCGAGTATTCGGTCTTCACGTCCCCGACCCTGCCGTGAACCACGCTCCTTTGGATCAACAGCGTGAATCCAGGGAAATCGAAATCCCCCCACTGAAGTCCAACGATCTCGCTAACCCGCAGGCCCAGGCACCCCGCGATCAGCACCATTGTCCGGTACGGCTCCCGAATCAACGGCAGCAACGAATGGAACTGCTCGGGAGCCAGGACGCGAGGCGTTTTGAGGCGCTTGGTCCCACCCTTAACCCGAACCAGCTTGATCGGGTTCTTATCGATCAGTTCCCACCGCTCCGCACACTGAAAAATCGTGTGCATAAGACTTCGGACGTGGCTTCTGGTCTTCGGGGCCAGAGCCAGATTCCTCAGCCAGTCCTCAACTGCCATCGGCTTGACGGCACTCACGGGCGTATCGGCCCAGCGCGGCCTGATCTGGTTCTTGATGTACGACTGGTAAGCTGCGCTTGTTGAATACCGTTCCGGCATTTCTTCCTGCTCGTATCGCGCGATCACTGCTCCAAAATTGGCAGCACCGGCCGCACTCGGTTGCTCTGCATTCAGCCGCAATAGGATCGCCTGCACAACAGGAGATTTTCTCGCGGCGGATTCGGTCGGATACTCTTCCTGGGTCCCAACCATGACAGCCCGGCGCTGGCGTTCGCCCCGAGCATCAGGTTCGTAGTATCGAAACTCCCATACCTCCTTTCCTTTTTTCCGTTCTTTGGTTTCCAAACTTCCATACTGATATCGCGTGCGCGTAAACACGAAAAACCTTCCTTTCGTATCAACGACACGAGTGGCGTTTTGAGCATACGCCAGAACGCAGCCACTCGTCTAGGGCCGAAGCCCGAAACCGCCAGAGGTCTCCGACACGGAATCCTGGAACTAAGCCTTGTCGCGCCATCCGCTGGAGAGTCTTTGGATGAATTTGGAGTAGGGCGGCTGCTTCCTCAGTGTTTAGAACCCGCTCGAAAGCCACGCCGGGTGACTCGGGTTCGTGCAAATCCTGATTCGGCTGCATAGGCTCACCGCAAACCAGGTGTCCTGGTCAGCGTGCTCTTAGAACTCTCGTTCGCGCTGCCAGCTTGAATCGGCTGGTACGGAGATTCGAACAAGATGTCACGATTTACGCGGACCACGAACTTGTAGCCTGCGGGCACCTTGATCGTCGGTTGCACATTGAGGTTGCGACGGGTGATCTGAGCACCGGTTTGGCTGAGTTCCTCGCCCACCGCGCTTCCGGCTGTTTGAGCTGGTGTCGGGTACGTAAGAGCGCTTTGGCTGGTCCTCTGCGAGATATCGAAGGCAGCGGTGAACATGCTAGTGAGGACCGAGAATCCAACGATTCGGAGGTAGTGGTGATCCACCTTGTCTCGTAGGCCAGCGTTACCATGGGAATCAAGGCCCATCATGCCGTCGAGATCCACCGAGGAAGCGTCTGGGTAGATGACGCGACTCCAGGCGACTTGAACGCCATCCTGTCCGTAGGAAATGCGCGAGTCATATCTTCCGATCAGGCGGGAACCTTGCGGAATTAAGAGGTAGAGGCCCGTAGCAGTGTCGTAGACGTTGGAAGTCACCAGCGCCTTTAGCTCTCCTGGAAGATCTGAGTTGAGGGATTGTTCGAGAACGGCTGGAATCTCCCAGCCCGCTTTGATTTCGTATCGCGAGAGCGGAGCTTCGCGGTTGGAGCGAAGATAGTCATCAGCCCGGCGCGTCCGATTAGCGGCGAGGAAAGCTTCCTTGCGGGATTGCATGTTCTGGCTGTCGTAGTCGTTTTCGAGAGCCTGTCCGTTTGCCGGAGCAGCAGAATCACCCCCCTGCCGTGCGCTCAGAGCATGGCTCAGCGCTTCGACCTGAGAAAGATCGTTCGAGGCGGGCTGCGCGATGGTTGGTGACAACGACGATGCGGCGGAATTGCGAACGCTCGTCGGAGCCTGGATGGCTTCCTGCTCTCGCTGGTAGGCTGCTGCAATCAGGCGCTGTTCGGGTGTCTCCTCGTGGACTGGCATTGGAGCGACCGGAGGTGTTCGTATTGCGTTCGGTTGCCGCACGACGACTCGTTCCTGGGGAAGGCCGTCGCAGGGCTGGCCGGTTTGTGGATTGAACCGGTAGGGCTGCCCGGTTTTCGGATCGGCGACGCACGGGGATGTCATCGTTTGCGGAAGCGCCGGCACATCAGGCGGCCGCAGGGCCATCGGCACGGTGCCCGCCGGAGTCGTCTGCATAAACTCCGAGGCCGCCTGTGTTGCGGGAGTGACGCTCTTTGGCAGACCCGCCTCGCGCGCAGCGTTTTGATTGCTAAGAGTTCGGCGGTACCCACCGTAGGCAAATCCCAGCAGCAGAAGGACGATCACGGACAAGATCATCACGGTTGTCCGCCGGCTGATGCGAACTGCTTTCGCAGGCTGGGGATGGAGATCGATTCCGCTGGGAGCTGCTCCCTTTAGTAGCTCCTCGCTTGGTGCTTCGAGCGGCTGGTGATCGGGGTTATTGTTTGTGTCCACGGCTGATCTCCACTTTCTGGGCCTTCTTGCCCGCTCCAAGCACGAGGTTGGCGCGATCGAAGAGGCGGTCCACGATATAGGTTTGGTCTTTCACCCGGTAGTTCGTCATCTCGCCTTTGCCGTCGTTCCCCACGACAAGCAATACCGGCGCTTCCCGATGCTGAAGCTCCGGCGGCATCTGGATATAGGTCTTTGCACCGTCATCGAACACACGCACCGGGCGAATGTGCTCATCGCCACCGCGGATCGTGTAATCGAAGTTCATCTTTTCGACGGTAATCATGGCCGCCGGCATTTCCGCTGCGTGTTTCTCCTGTTTCGCTAGAGCCTGTTGTTCCACCAGATGCTGTTGCCACTTGCGGGCATCGTCGTCTGGATATGCGAACGCGACACGCGCGATGTAGTCTTCGGGCTTTGAGATGAGTCGGAGATAATAGGCGCGGCGATCCGTAGTAATCAGTAGATTCGTGTCGAGGCCGGGTGTCTGCGGTTTGAGGATAATGACCGCAGTCGCTTGATCACCGGTCCCATACATCGCGGGCGAGATGTTCCACCGGACCGAATCGCCGATGTGCGGCTCGCCAACGATCTTCTCGCCGGCCTGCAGCTCGATGATGCAGACTCGTAGCGGAGCGCA